>CABHOY010000019.1 GCA_902168105.1 uncultured Flavihumibacter sp. | reverse complement strand
TTCCTGGTCTTTTTGTACTTTGAATTGCTGACCTGCGATTTTTACAACTGCAAACATAGTTATCCAAAAATATTTCCTGCAAAAGTAGGATTTGTTTTCTAATTGACAAAGTTTTCTCAGCTTTTGCCATCAGACTATTTACAGTCCGATTTTACTGAGAATTACAATTTATATTTTCAAAGATACATACTTTATTTTAATATAGTTGGTTGCAATATGTATATATACCGCTGTTTTCGCTGGTAATAGCCCTTGCTGAGATGTTCCCGTAAACGCACAAATGCCTTGCGAACCCTTGCAATATGGGCTTTCATAACAATTTTTATTTTATACATTTGTCCTTTCACTTATCCTAAAATCAAAGGCATGAAGCTTAAATCACTGCTTGCCAAACCATTTGCTTCCATCATTGCCAACAAGATCAGGAAGGAAATGCTACGGGCAGTAGAAGACCAGGAGGCTATTCTGGAGGAGTTGATTAAAACAGGCAGGAAAACTGAGTTTGGAAAAGATCATCATTTTGATAACATCAATAATTATAATGACTTCAAACAGGCAGTACCTGTCAGGGATTATGAACAGTTCAAGCCCTATATCAATAAAATAAAGGACGGTAAGCAGAATGTATTATGGAAAGGTCAGCCTATTTACCTGGCTAAAACCTCTGGTACAACGAGTGGTGTAAAATATATACCGATTACAAAAGACTCAGTTTCCAATCATATAGATACGGCCCGTAACGCCTTGCTGTGTTACATGGCTGAAACTGGAAAAACAGAGTTTGCCAGCGGCAAGCTTATTTTTCTCTCTGGCTCTCCCGTGCTGGAAAGAGTTGGAGGTATTCCTTACGGTCGTCTCAGTGGTATCGTGAACCATCACGTACCCCGTTATCTGCGCACTAACCAGCTGCCTTCATATGAAACAAATTGTATAGAAGACTGGGAAACCAAGTTGGATAAGATCGTTGATGAAACCATCGACCAGGATATGACGCTGATCAGTGGTATTCCACCATGGATGCAGATGTATTTTGACAGGCTGATTGAAAGAAGTGGAAAGCCTGTAGGAGAGCTGTTCAAGAACCTCGATGTGCTGGTATATGGTGGTGTGAACTTTGAACCCTATCGTGCAAAACTACTGGCTTCTATTGGTCGCCCGATCAATACAGTCGAGACTTTCCCGGCATCTGAGGGCTTCTTCGCTTTCCAGGATACCCAGGAACACAAGGGACTATTGCTCAATACCAACTCAGGTATTTTTTATGAGTTTATTCCTGCAAATGAAGTATTTGATCCGAACCCGACCCGCCTGTCCCTGCGTGATGTACAGGTAGGAGTGAACTACGCGTTGGTGGTAAGCACTAATGCCGGTCTGTGGTCGTACAGCATCGGTGATACAGTGAAATTCGTATCCACCAATCCTTACCGTCTGCTGGTGACAGGACGTATCAAACACTTTATCTCAGCTTTTGGCGAGCACGTGATCGGAGAAGAAGTAGAATACAGCCTGATGAAGGCAGCGAGGGAAGAGAACCTGCATATCACGGAATTCACCGTAGCTCCCATGGTAGCACCACAGGGAGAATTGCCCTTTCACGAGTGGTTTGTGGAATTTGAAAATCCGCCTGCAGATATGGACGCTTTTGCAGCAAAAGTGGATGGATATATGCAGGAAAAGAATATTTATTATAATGATCTGTTGACAGGGAATATCCTGCAACCATTGAAAATCAGGCCGGTGCGCAAGCATGGGTTCATTGATTATATGAAGTCTGTAGGTAAGCTAGGTGGACAAAACAAAGTACCCCGTTTAAGTAATGACAGATCATTGGCAGATGAACTGAGCAAGTTTCTGCGATGAGAACTTATTATTAGGGATCAGGAAATAAGAATAAGGATATAGTACTCTTATTCTTATTTCCTAATTCCTAATTCTCTTATTTCCCTTATTATTGCATCAATGAGTAAGAAGAACATAGCCATATTTGGCTCCACAGGATCTATTGGAATCCAGGCTCTGGAGGTGATTGAAGCACATCCTGACAAGTTCAGTGTGGAAGTATTGACCGGCGGACAGAACGCCGACCTTTTAATAGAACAGGCATTAAAGTTCCGTCCAAATGCGGTGGTGATTGTCGACGAAACACAATACGATAAAGTAAAGGACGCATTATTCGATAAAGGAATTAAGGTATTCGCAGGCGCCAGGGCTATGGTAGAAGTGGCGGCCTGGAGCAGTATAGATCTGATGCTGGCTGCTGTAATGGGATTTGCCGGTTTAGCGCCTACACTGGCTGCTATTGAACAAGGTACCCCTATCGCACTGGCCAACAAGGAAACCCTGGTGGTAGCCGGAGATATTGTTATGGCAGCTGCCAACAAGAGAAATGTGCCGATCATCCCGGTGGATTCTGAGCATTCCGCCATCTTCCAGTGCCTGCTGGGTGAATCCATCAGCAAAGTGGATAAGGTGATCCTGACCGCTTCCGGTGGCCCTTTCCTCGGTAAGAAACCTAATTTCCTGATCAATGTGAAGAAAGACCATGCGCTGCAGCATCCGAACTGGAGAATGGGCGCAAAGATCACGATTGACTGTGCTACCCTTATGAATAAAGGCCTGGAGATGATCGAGGCCCGCTGGTTATTCAATCTGCCACCCGAAAAGATCGAAGTAGTGATACATCCGCAGTCTATTATCCACTCTATGGTGGAGTTTGTGGACGGATCACTGAAAGCGCAGCTGGGTGTGCCCGACATGAAAGTACCTATACAACTGGCTTTAGGATTTCCGGAGAGATTAGCTAACGATTTCCCGAAATTTTCCTTTAAGAACAATCCTACGCTGACATTCGAACAACCCGACACGAAGACTTTCCGCAACCTGGCCATTGCTATTGAGGCAATGCACAAGGGAGGGAACGCCGCCTGCGTGATGAATGCTGCTAACGAAGAGGTAGTACATGCTTTCCTGAAAAACAGGATCGGTTTCCTGCAAATGACGGAAGTGATCGAAGAGATCATGGTGAAGGTGCCATTCATCGAAAAGCCTACTTTACATGACTACTATGAAAGCGATCAGGCAGCCCGTGAATATGCGAATTCTATGATCAATGCAATTGTAATTTAATATTACATTAACGCCTTGCTGCAGTTGAACCGCCTATATTTGTCGGACTATCTATAGATTATTAACATTATATATTTACTGTCAGATTCATCTACATGACCACACAAGAAATATTGGTAAAGGCCGGGCAGTTAATACTGTCACTCTCAATACTGGTAGTATTACATGAGCTTGGGCACTTTATCCCTGCCAAGCTTTTTAAAGCAAGGGTTGAGAAATTCTATCTGTTCTTTGATCCCTGGTTTTCCCTGTTTAAGAAGAAAAAAGGCGATACAGAATATGGTATTGGTTGGTTGCCCCTTGGCGGATATGTAAAAATATCCGGAATGGTGGACGAGAGTATGGACCGCGAGCAGATGGCTCAACCGCCAAAGCCCTGGGAGTTCCGCTCTAAACCGGCCTGGCAGCGTCTTATCATCATGATAGGTGGTGTGACCGTAAACCTGATCCTCGGATTCCTGATCTACGCCATGATGTTGTGGCATTGGGGTGAAAGCTACCTGCCTACGAAAAATGTGACTTATGGTATTGCAGTTGACTCTCTGGCAGGAAGTATTGGTTTACGCGACGGAGACATGATCCTGTCCGTTAACCATGAACCAGTTGAGAATTTCAGAGCTATCCCTGCCGAAATAATCCTCCGTGAAGCTACCAGCATACAGGTATCCCGTAATGGTCAGCCGATGGATATTAAGATCCCTACCGGCTTTATCCGGGAGATGATCAAAAGGAAAGGCACCCTGATAGAAGTACGTATTCCCTTTATTGTAGATAGCGTACTATCAAAGTCGGCCGCTGAGAAGGCTGGTTTCCGTAAAGGAGACAAGACCTTGACCGTTAACGGGGCTCCGGCAAGTTATTTCCATGAATTCAAAAAGGCATTACAACCTTTTAAAAATAAAACGGTACCCGTACAGGTGTTACGTGACGGAGATACTATCCAGTTATTCCCCCAGGTGCCTGAAACCGCTATTTTAGGTATGGGACCAGCTAATCCTGAAAAGGATTTCAAATTCGCTACCCGCGAGTATACCTTCTTCGAAGCAATACCAGCAGGTTTTTCCAAATGTATCAGCACACTGGTTAAATATGTACAGCAGCTGCGTCTGATCTTCGTTTCCAAAGAAGTGAAAGCAAATGAATCGCTGGGTGGTTTCATCAGTATCGGTAACCTGTTCCCCGCACAATGGGATTGGATCGCCTTCTGGGAAATGACAGCTTTACTGTCCATCATCCTTGCTTTTATGAATATCCTGCCGATTCCGGCCCTTGACGGTGGTCACGTACTGTTCCTGCTGTATGAGATCATTACCGGCCGTAAACCTAGCGAGAAGTTCCTGGAATATGCGCAGATCGTAGGTATGATCATACTATTCGGGTTGCTGCTTTATGCAAATGGCCTGGATATATGGAGAAGTTTGTTTAAATAATTGAGAATCAATTATATTGAAAAGAGGCCTCTAAAGGGCCTCTTTTTTTATGTGGTGAATTGCTTCACGGCTTAAGTCCAACTATAAGGCATGTATGCGTCATGTATAAAGCATGTATGCGTCGTATATAAAGCGTATTGATCAAGTCCAGCTATAAGGTATGTACACGCCATGTATAAAGCATATATACCTCATGTAATAAGTATCTGCTTCATTGATACAAATATCGGTCAATTCTGATATATTACCCGTATCTATGATGGAAATTCAAGGGAATGTCGTATCTTTGTAAGCTGCGAAAGCAAACTGGGGTCGCCTGGTTTTGACAGCATAGATCTTTGAAAGTGTAAGCATGTCGTGCGTTGTATAATTAGCACGTAAATCTGAATATACAAACTTCAAATGGCGAATCTAACTACGCCATGGCTGCCTAATCGGCGATTAGCGCACCCATTTTGGCCGCCGCAAGTTCCCGTCTGCTAGAACTGCCGCCGCCTAAATCAAAACCTTAGCGGAATAGGTACTCATGGTTTCTGTGAGTGAGTACCGAAATAACAACGGATAAGGACCAGGCTGGTTAGTTGCGCCCCTGGCAAGGTTCCGACACACTAATGCGCAAATAAACATGTAGAAAGCTTTCGGCGAATATGTTTGGACGCGGGTTCGATTCCCGCCGACTCCACACTTCAAGAGTAATGAAACCCGCTGTAATGGCGGGTTTTGTCGTTCTATGCAGCGTTACAGCCCGTTTTATAATCCCATCGGTACCCATGCTTTCCAGCACCAGCCATTCCAGCATTTTATAACCTATTTTACAATTATGGTAACGTTGAAGTATAACTTAAAAGTGCAGGATAGATAAGGAGAACTAATGGTCAATGTGCTTGAAATCAAACAGATGTATATTTGTGGCCTTTTCGAGAGTGCCATTAAACAACTATTCGAACAGCATTAAAAATCAAAAAAAAACTTAAATTCACTTAAAGAAGCTTCAAGTTGCTATTTGTATTTTTCTATATCACAGATAAAACATTCTTTGTTAGGGGCCTCTAAATATGTGTAATGGAAACTCCGAAGAAGCGTTGTAATAGAATAAATTGTCTTGCTCGAAAAAGAAAAGACTAATACCTGGTTAGCTGAACACCTGGAGTTAACAAAAACTGTAGTATCAAAACGGTATACAAAGAGGGATCAACCTCAGTCGAGACTCTTTGTCAAGTTGCCGATAGTTTAGACGTGGAAGTTTATGAATTGCTTTTAAAAAGCACTAAAAGTAAATAACGCTACGTTGATTTCTTTTAATAACTGTGAAAAGTAATGACTTCTAAGGCCGTCCCATATGTGGTTTAGTATTGATGTGGAAAATGGGGTGGTAAATATTTGGATTCGGAATTGGCAATTAACATGGATATAATCGACAATGTAAATAAGCTTTTTGGAGACGATCTTAAGGCTTCTATTAAGACCCAATCCAAAGTTAAAATCGCGGCTTCATGCTTTTCTATTTATGCCTATGAAGCATTAAAAGCTGAGTTCTCTAAAATCGAGTCGTTCGAGTTTATTTTCACTTCCCCAACATTTATCGCAAATGAGGTCACAGACAAAGTCCGAAAAGAACGTCGGGAATTTTTTATTCCTAGATCTAGTCGTGAAAATAGTCTTTACGGTTCTGAATTTGAAATCCAGCTTCGAAATAAACTAACGCAAAGAGCTATTGCAAGGGAGTGTGCCCGCTGGATACGAGATAAAGCAACTTTTCGTTCAAATAAGACAAAAGCCCAAATGCAGCAATTTGTTTGTTTAGCGAAGGGCGCTGAGAAAACGTCCTATTTGCCGTTGCAGGGTTTTACCGCGGTTGATTTGGGTTATCAGCAAGGAGATGCGGTTTCAAATTTTATAAACCGTTTAGATGACGAAAGATCTACTGAGAAATACTTAGAGCTATTCAATCAAATATGGAACGATCCCCTAAAGGTTCAGGACGTAACGGAAGCCATTTGCGATCATATTGAGTCTGTTTACCATGAGAACTCTCCCGAACGGATTTATTTTCTTATGCTATATAGTATCTTCAAAGAGTTCCTGGAAGATATTAGTGAAGACGTATTGCCGAATGATCGTACAGGTTATCAGGATAGTCTTATTTGGAAGAAACTTTTTAACTACCAGCGGGACGCAGCTGTTGGGATTATAAATAAGCTTGAAACATATAACGGTTGTATTCTGGCAGATAGTGTTGGATTGGGTAAAACCTTCACCGCACTAGCTGTAATTAAATACTATGAACTGCGAAATAAATCGGTTTTGCTACTATGTCCGAAGAAATTGGCAGATAATTGGCTCAACTACAATAAGAACCTCAAGACAAATATTTTCGCTCAAGACCGTTTTGGATACGACGTTCTCAGCCACACAGATTTATCTCGGACGTCAGGTGAATCTTTTGGGATAGCTCTTAATCGTGTGAATTGGGGCAATTACGATCTTGTAATAATTGATGAATCACACAATTTTAGAAACAATGACGCTTTCAAGGACCGGGAAACACGATATCAAAAACTTATGAACAGGGTTATTCGCGAAGGTGTCAAGACGAAGGTTCTAATGCTTTCAGCCACGCCTGTAAATAATCGCTTCAATGATCTTCGGAACCAGCTCGCGCTTGCCTATGAGGGCGACTCGGACAACTTGAATAAAAAACTGAAAACCTCGCACAGCGTCGAGGAAATATTCCGTCGTGCTCAGTCTGTATTTAATCAATGGTCCAAACTACCACCTGAAGAACGGACAGCAAGAGCCATTTTGGACGCACTTGACTTTGATTTCTTTGAGGTACTGGATAGTGTCACTATTGCCCGCTCCCGTAGGCATATTGAAACATTCTATGATACCACCGACATCGGAAAATTTCCTGAACGCAGGAAGCCATTATCGTTCCATTCGCCGTTGACAGCGCGTACCGACGTAATGAATTTTAATGAAATATTTGATAAGCTTTCGTTACTGAAGCTCGCGGTATATGCGCCAATAAGTTACATTCTACCAAGCCGATTGCCGAAGTATGAAGAAATGTATGATACTCGTGTAGGCGGCGGGAGAAAGTTCCGTCAGTTAGACCGTGAAATCAGTCTTCAGGCGTTGATGACGACAAACCTGCTGAAACGTCTGGAGAGCTCAGTAGAGTCGTTCCGTATTACACTTCGTTCTTTGCAGGAGAAATTGCAAACCACGCTTCAAACAATAGTGAACTTCGAAGCTGGTCAGAATATCAATGTTAGTGATTTTACCGAGGGAATAGAAAACCTGGAAGCTGACGAAGATGATTTCTCCGATCTTGATAGTATGACAGTTGGTGGAAAAATCAAGATAGAACTTTCAGATATGGATGTTGAGCGATGGAAGGGTGATTTGAAGAACGATCTTTGTCTGATTGATGGTCTGCTCGATTCTATGAATAAAATCACACCTGAAGATGACAGCAAACTGCAGCATCTTAAAAATCATATTACCAACAAAATTAACAATCCAATTAACGGCAGAAACAAGAAGGTTCTAATCTTCACAGCTTTTGCCGATACCGCCAGCTATCTGTATAAAAATCTGGTGGGTGGGGGGACTCTCCTGGATAACAACCTTCATTTTGGAATGGTCACTGGGAAAGACACTCCGAGATCGACATTAGGTCCCGGCTACGACTTTCAGTCCGTACTGACATTATTCTCACCCCGATCAAAAGAAAAGCAACTTGTAATGCCGCAGGTAGAAGGTGAGATTGATATTCTGATCGGAACAGATTGTATTTCCGAAGGACAGAACTTACAGGATTGCGACTACCTGATTAACTACGATATTCACTGGAATCCAGTGCGTATCATCCAGCGATTTGGCCGCATTGACCGTATAGGATCGCCGAACGCGTCTATCCAGCTTGTGAATTATTGGCCGGACATTTCACTCGATGAATATATCCGCCTGAAAGAACGTGTTGAAGCCCGTATGATCATTGCTGATGTATCGGCAACAGGCGATGATAATGTATTGACGGCAAAAAGTAACGATATAGCTTATCGCAAGGAACAACTTCGCCGTTTGCAAGAAGAGGTGATTGAGCTGGAAGAGCTCAAAACAGGTGTATCTATTACTGATCTGGGGCTGAATGATTTTCGCATGGATCTGATCAATTATGTCAAGGAACATGGTGATCTGGAGTCTATCCCCAAGGGAATGCATGCTGTTGTGCCTTCGCACGCGGAGTTAGGGCTTAAACCGGGGGTGATTTTTACATTGCGTAATCGCAATGGTGGAATAAATATTAATCAGCAAAACAGGTTGCATCCGTACTATCTGGTCTATATATCGGACGACGGTGAAATTGTCGCCAATCACACGGAAGTAAAAAGGCTTCTCGATTTGGTGCGTAGTAGTTGTAAAGGATATGGTGATCCAATTGCAACTGTATTTCGCCGCTTCAATCAGGAAACAGACGACGGGCGAAAGATGGGAAAATATTCCGAACTTCTCAATTCCGCCATTCGATCGATTATAAAAGTGAAAGAAGAGAAGGATCTGGACAGCCTCTTCACGGGAGGTAAGACGTCCGCTTTGATAAATACAATATCAGGAATAGACGATTTTGAACTTATTGCTTTTTTGGTGGTGCAGGAGGCTCCTCAGCATGACACTTTTTGACTATCCGATACAATCGTACGTTGGACGCATTGTACCAAAGACAAAGATTTATGCGCACGCTGAAGTATCAGCTAGGCTCAAGAATCTTTTTGTACAGCAAGTGGATCAAATAATCTGGAAGTACAAGCTCGCACCAGAAACGATCAATATCCCCGCAGTTAAAATTGTTCCTGAAATTCAGATATTTGCAGTCTCGCTAAGAACAGGTGAAATTCATTCCGATGTGTTGCGGAGCATAGACAAGGCAATACCATTTCCCATAGTCTATGAAATTAGCTATGACGGCAGGATAAAGGTCATGGCTTGCTACAAATGTCAGAGTGAATTAGATTTTAAAAAATGGGGTGCCGGAGGCTATTGGGGGACAGATTGGATGTTGGATAATTCAAGCAGACGAGCCTTGCCTGTCAAACTCGACTTAGCCGCTTTGTATGGTGAATTGTTGGGTGCATTGATACCCTATCCATCAAGAGAGGGCGAGAGCTTGCAACAACGCATCGAAAGAGTAGAAGCCATTTCTCACTGGCAAAGAGAGTTGGTAAAGGTGGAGGCAGCATTGGAAAAAGAAATACAATTCAACCGAAAGGTTGAGATCAATGCTAAAGCCCGCACAATAAAACAACAAATTGACACACTAAAAGCTTAAGCGGGAAAATAAAGTATGGAAAAGCTAAAAATGCACACGCCTGATCTGACGCAAGACAACATCGCACGTATCCGCGAATTGTTTCCGTCTTGTGTCACTGAAGCAAAAGATGCACAAGGCCATGTTAAATATAGGATTGATTTTGACCAATTGAAGCAGGAATTGAGCGGGCAGATTATCGAAGGTCCACAGGAACGTTATCAGCTCAACTGGCCTGGCAAGCGTGAAGCCCTGTTAACAGCCAACGCACCCATTGCCAAAACATTACGGCCCGTTCGTGAAGAAAGTGTGGAGTTTGACATTACGAAAAATCTTTTTATTGAAGGCGATAATTTGGATGCGCTAAAACTTTTGCAGGAAGCCTACCTCGGCAAAGTAAAAATGATTTATATCGACCCCCCTTATAATACAGGTAATGATTTTGTTTATGAGGATGACTTTGCGGAAGATCTTGACGAGTTTTTTATTCGGTCTAATCAAAAAGATGAAGCTGGAAATCGTTTAGTAGCAAATACTGAAGCGAATGGCCGATTTCATTCCGATTGGTTGAGCATGCTTTATCCGAGATTAAAACTGGCGAGAAACCTACTGTCGGATGATGGAATAATTTTTATTTCGATTGATGACGTTGAGATTTGTAATCTTATTAAGCTATGTGATGAAATTTTTGGTGGGGACAATTTTGTTGCCAATTTTATTTGGGAGAAAAGAACGAACAGAGAGAACAGAAAAGTCGTTTCATTGCGTCATGATTATATAGTTTGTTATGCAATGAATAAGAATCCGGAGAGACGTGCGCTTAAACAATTAGCGATGACAGAAAAAGCTCTGGCTAATTACAAAAACCCAGATAATGATCCCCGCGGACTTTGGAAGTCTGATCCAGCAACAGCTCAGGCTGGGCATGGAACCAAGACTCAATTTTATACTTTGAAAGCGCCGAACGGGAAAGAACATACATTGGAGAGTGGTAGATGTTGGCTATATACCAAACCAGTGATGGATAAAGCAATAAGTGAGGGACGTATTTGGTTTGGCAAAGATGGCAACGGTGTTCCAAGAGTTAAAACATACCTTGAGGCAAAAGAGAGAGGATTAACGCCGGAATCAATTCTTTTTGCTTCAGAAGTTGGCACTAACGAAGTGGCTAAGAATGCATTAAAAGAATTGTTTGACGGAAAGTCAGTCTTCGAGACCCCTAAACCTGTTGATCTTGTAAAGCTCCTCATACAGTTATGTTGCGATGACGGGGTTGTTTTAGATTTCTTCGCTGGAACCTGCACGCTTGCGCATGCGATGTTTTCTCAAAACGCTGAAGACGGTAAAAATAGAAAGTTTATATGTATTCAGCTACCGGAGCAGTGTGCAAAAGAAAGTGAGGCTTTTAAGGCAGGACTTGTAACAATCGCAGAAGTAGGTAAAGAACGCATTCGCAGGTCTGCAAAAAAAGTCAAAGAAGAAAACCCGTTATTTACAGGGGATACGGGGTTCCGGGTACTAAAAGTCGATACATCAAACATGGCGGATATCTATTATATGCCTGACAACCTCGAACAGAAGAAACTTTTTGACATCGTAAACAATATCAAGCCGGATCGGAATAATCCCGAAGATTTGCTATTTCAGGTATTGCTTGATTGGGGCGTCGATTTGACATTACCTATTCGTAAAGAAAAATTGAACGGAAAAAATGTATTCTTTGTCGACGAAAATGCGATCATTGCATGTTTCGATATGGGTATTTCTGAAGATTTAGTCAACGAACTAGCCGAAATGAGGCCCCTGCGTGTCGTTTTCCGCGATAATGGTTTCGATTCAGACGACGTGAAGATAAACGTAGATCAAATTTTTAAGCAACTGTCACCCTCTACTGAAGTTAAATCTATTTAATCCCATCGATGAAACTTAAATTTAAAGTTCAGCCTTATCAGACAAACGCTGTGGAATCGGTTGTAGATTGCTTTGCCGGACAACCGTTTGTCTCCAATGCAAGCTTTCGAATAGATCCGGGGAAGAAAAGTCAAGCCAGTTTGGAATTCGAGACAGGTTTTCGAAATGCTGATATTCAGTTGACAGACGTGCAGCTTGTCAATAATATTCATAATGTTCAAAGGCGTCAAAATTTGCCGCTCTCCGATCGTCTCGTTTCAAACAAGGAAGCCAGGATCAATCTTGACGTGGAGATGGAGACGGGAACGGGCAAAACTTATTGCTATATCAAAACCATATTTGAGCTGAATAAGCGTTATGGCTGGAATAAATTCATCATTATGGTTCCGAGCATTGCGATTAGGGAAGGCGTTCACCAATCATTTAAAAACACAGCAGAGCATTTCAGCGAACATTACGGTAAAAAAGTAAGATTCTTTATTTACAATTCGAAGCAGCTTCATCATATTGAAAATTATTCGTCAGACGCTGGCATCAATGTGATGATTATAAATATTCAGGCGTTTAACGCGAAAGGTGCAGATAACCGGCGCATTTATGATGAACTGGATGATTTCCAGTCGCGTAAACCAATTGACGTTATTGCAAGTAATCGACCTATACTTATTCTTGACGAACCTCAAAAGATGGAAGGGAAGGCCACTACTGACGCGTTGCCGAAGTTTAAGCCGTTGATGATCCTTCGATATTCTGCTACTCACAAAACGACTTACAACAAAGTACACCGTTTGGATGCACTTGATGCCTACAACCAAAAACTGGTGAAGAAGATAGGAGTACGTGGTATCACGGTAAAAGGGTTGGCCGGCACAAATGCTTATCTGTATCTGGAGTCAATTGAGGTTTCTAAACAGGCGCCTGTTGCAAAGGTGGAAATGGAGATCAAACTGCAAGGAGGGATTATAAAACGAGTGGTAAAGCGCCTGGGTAGGGGGGATGATTTGTTTGATCTGGCCAATGGGCTTGACCAATACAAAGGCTATGTGGTCTCGCAAATAGATGCTAATAAGAACGTAATAGAATTTATCAATGGCGTCAATCTCACGCTTGGTGAAGCTACAGGGGACGTAACAGAAACCGCCATTCGTCGTATCCAAATTCGCGAAACAATTAAGGCTCACCTTGAAAAGGAAAGGGAGTTGTTCGCGGATGGCATCAAGGTCCTGTCTTTGTTCTTTATCGATGAAGTTATCAAATATCGGGACTATTCTCAGTCTGATGAAAAAGGTGAATACGCCCGTATTTTTGAAGAAGAATACGAGATAATTAAGAATGAATTCCTCGGCGAATTTGCATACAGCGAACAGGAAATGGCCTATCATGGTTACCTTAATGGGCAGGAATCCAAGCGTATCCATAACGGCTATTTCTCAATTGATAAGAAAACTAAGCGACTGACTGATCCGAGTGTGGCTACTCGCGGCGAAGGGGCTGGCCAATCTGACGATGTGGATGCTTATGATCTCATCTTGAAGGATAAAGCGCAACTTTTGTCTTTTAACGAGCCAGTCCGTTTTATCTTTTCTCATTCTGCACTGAGAGAAGGGTGGGATAACCCGAACGTATTCGTTATGTGTATGTTGAAGCATAGCGACAATTCAATTTCGCGTCGTCAGGAAGTGGGACGCGGCCTGCGTTTGTGTGTGAATCAGTATGGCGACCGCATTGACGATCCTGCAATCGTTCACGATATAAATGTGTTGACGGTTATTGCCAGTGAAAGCTATAAAGAGTTTGTTCGCAACCTTCAAAAAGAAATTAGCGAGTCCCTCTCAGCCCGTCCCCGCAAAGCAGACGAAGTGTACTTTACAGGAAAAGTAATACAGACAGAATCCGGCATGATGGAAATTACTGCCGCAATGGCAAAGCAGATTTATAAGTATCTGCTGAAGAATGACTATACTGATGACGTGGACCTAATTACCGATGTTTATTACACCGCAAGGAATGAAGCCACTCTGGCGTCATTACCGGTTGAACTTGCCCCCCACACAGAACAGATCTTCAAACTCATTGATAGCGTATTTAGTGAAAGCCAACTCCCTAAAGTAGGAGATGATCGCACGTCTAAGGTGAATCCTTTGAACGAAACCAACTTTAACAAAAAGGAATTTCAGGAGCTTTGGAAGCGCATTAACCATCGTGCCGTGTACCGCGTCAGCTTCGATTCATCCGAATTGATTAGCAATAGTATTAGGACACTTAATGCGGAACTGCGTGTAACGCCACTTCAATATACTATACAGGCTGGCATACAAGGCAACCAGATTACTGATACCCAATTAAAGCAGGGAGAAAGCTTTGAAGCAAAAGGTGTCATTACGGGTAACTTAAGTGCTTCGGTGCACTCGTCAGTTAAATATGATCTGCTGGGAAAGATTGCAGAAAGCGTCCAGTTAACACGCAGAACTGTGGCAGAGATTCTGACGGGAATAGAGCCCTTGGTTTTTAGCCAGTTTAAAAAGAACCCAGAGCATTTTATCTCTGAGGTATCCCGTCTTATTCATGAACAAAAAGCAACACTTATTATTGAACATTTGACCTATGACCAGATCACGGATGCTCATGACGTAAGTATATTTACAGCCGACAAATCAAAAAAGGATTTGTCGAAAGCGACTAAAAAGCTTAGTAAGCACATCTATGATTTTGCTGTAACTGACTCCAAGGTAGAGCGCGACTTCGTAGAAGAGCTGGACGGGAGCAATGAAGTCATCGTCTACGCGAAGCTTCCACGCAAGTTTCTAATCCCTACACCTGTCGGAGATTATAATCCGGATTGGGCAATTTCATTTGTAGAAGGCTCGGTTAAGCATATTTATTTCGTCGCAGAAACCAAAGGCTCTATGTCTTCTTTGGAATTGAGAGGTATCGAAGATGCAAAAGTAAAATGTGCGCGTAAGTATTTTGAAGCCATTAACAGTAAAATTGCACATGATAAGGTGAAATATGATGTTATTAATGACTATTCAACATTGATGGAGCTTGTGGGCGGATAGTGGCAAGGCCCCCTTATTTTAATATCAAATTAATTTCGTACTTACAATAGGTCATCGCGTTGGTTAAATTGATTTCCGGCAATCTAATATTGGATATCCTTTTAGTTTTACAGTGCGCAAAAAACAAGGTCGTCAGTAAACTGACGACCTTGTTAAGTTTTGGTCGTATTAAAAATAATTATAACTTGCGCTAAATTTTAACCCGATCGATATTTAACCTTAAACCCAACCCCTTATTTTTTGGGACAAATAGTACTTTAACAATCCTATACTCATGAAAAAAACATCTGTCGCATTAGCCATGACGGCAATGCTGTTTGCATTAGCATGCACTAAATCTTCTTCTGTATTAGTAGAACCACCGCCAACACAAAACCCTGGAGGAGAGGAACCTGTGAAAAGTAGCGCGAAAAGTATAACGGCTTTTCAAATACTCAATGTACAGGGCGATATCGTCGATTCAATTAGTACTATCACCCTGATCCTGCCTCCTGGCACAGCACTTACTAAACTGCTCCCATCCGTAACGGTTTCCGAGAAAGCTACTGTATCACCAGCTACGTTGACAGAAGTGGATTTCACCAATCCGGTGATCTATACTGTGACCGCAGAAAATGGTACAGAGAGGAAATACACGGTAAAGGTTACTAACATCAAACGTACTGAAAAAGAAATCACCAGGTTCACTGTTAGTAACATCTACGCTAGTATTAATACAATCGACAAGACTATTACGGTGCAAACGCCTGTCGGTACTGATATTACTAAATTGGCGCCTGATATTGACGTTTCAGACGGAGCTAAGATCAGCCCTGCTTCTAAGGAGGTTGTGGATTTTACCAATCCGGTAATCTACACGGTAACTGCGGAAGATGGTAGTGAACAAAAATATACGATTACGATTACTGCTAAGAAAAGCAGCGAGAAGAATATCGTTGGTTTTGATCTCGACCACCCGAACCTTACTGCCAGCTACTATGGCGCCAGTGCAGATACAGTGATAGGCATATTCAACCCGACAGAAGATCATATTTATTTCAACTGTACAAGCGATGCTGTAGACGGTCTGAAGAAGATCGTACCTATGATTAAGGTATCAGACAAAGCAACGATCAGCCCTGCTTCTGGGGTACCACAAGACTTTAACCTTCCGGTGACTTATACTATCACCGCAGAAGATGGCAGCACGCGTACTGTAACGGTAAGCTTTAGACGTTTTGACATGAGATCAGTGACTGCAGAAACCGTAAGAGCTACCTACCTGCGCCCTGATAAAAATACATACACAGTAGGGGAAGAAGTGATGGTGGACGTTACAGCAAACATGAGATGGGTACTTACCAAATCCAGTGTGACATACGCAAGAAAGCTCTCTAATTCAACCGAGGTATCTGCTTTCCGTCTCACCAAAATGTATAGTGATGGCTCACGCTTTTGGTTTAATTGTGAAACGCCAGGCAACTATGAAATTTATTTTAGTGAAGCCAGTGCCTCCACAACTAAATTTACTATGACGATCAATTAAGCGATTTCATTATATTGTCTATTGCAGCATGCCAGCCAACTAAAGCTGGCATGCTGCTTTTTAGCCAACTGTTTCGTTATCTTTGCGCCGGCGAAACTATGCCTGACAAGAGGACAACATTAATAACTGATAAACACTATCCTGTACTCAATGAAAAGATTTTTACTCCCTATATTGCTGTGCTGTTTGTTCGCATGTAAAAAAGACAAGCAACCTGACCCCGTAGATACTCCCCCTGTTGAAGATCCAATAAAAGATACGACTACCAGGATCACCGTATGGGATGCTACCCAATGGAGTGTAAGCAATTCAAAAGGCCTTCCTATAGAAGGAGCGACTGTAGAACTGTATGCAACACAACAGGACTATCTCATTAAAAAGCCAGCGCTTACTGCTATGACCGACAAGAACGGTATTGCTTCATTCGCCGGCAAAAAAGAAGGAGAATACTTCATCGTTGCCTTTAAGGATAAAAAGAGCAATACCTGGACAGATAAACTTGGCCGTACCAAAGTATCGGATACGCTGTTCCAGACCTTTCGATCTACTGTTGATACTGAAAAACCTTTACAAAAGAACGCAGCGCCAGGCGATTTCATGTTCAGAGACCTGAATGATGATTTCAAAGCAGACAGCAATGATGTTACAGTAGCACCTTTCTTTAAAGTCATTATCAACAATAAAGCCCCTGTTGCGGCCCATGCGATTATTGGCTACGCTGTAAACCATGAAGGCGCTCCATTAAATACGATGGAAGAAATAAATGCTGCTTTTGCTATACTGGCACAGGAGATAGGCGATACCCACCTGGGATTTGTTATGCTGGATGGCGTACTCAGTGATGAATCAGATGGTAAGATCGTAGGAGTAGAAAATGACATAGCTTCTGACTGGAATAGAATTGACTATTTTCTGATCTTGAGCTCTAACAAGGTTATCAGACGTCTTTGGAATGAGCATTATGCAAGCATCCTGAAAATAAATAAGCTTTTGGTTAATGTTGACAGGATCACACCGGGCTATAACGTAGTTCGTACACAGTTGAACGGATTCCGTGCTTTGATATACCTCGACCTGTTCAAATATTTCGGCGGATTGCCCCTCGTCAAAGGAACATTCATACCGGAGGACATCTCCCGCAGTTCGCGGGAATCGGTAAGAGATTATATTTATCAGGACGTAATGAAGTCTTTCTACAATACATGGACGGCGCCAGCTGAAACACCGTGGTATGGGACGGTTGCAGCCTCCTTTATGCTTAGGGCGAGGTTATACTTGGAAGCGTCTGATAACGTAGGTGTGCTATATATGACGGATACCGGATGGAACTATTATCAAATGTTTGGGCTTTCTGACTTTTCACAGGTATTTGTATCACCTGCTGGTTCTGAAATTATATGGACCATCTCTCCAACTTTGAAAAGCCCTTTCAAGGAGTACTTCGTCAAAGAAGGACAAACCGTAAACTTTTTCCCTGTTATCAGAAAAACGGAAACCTATCTGATACGTGCGCTCGCTTACTTACGCTATGGCCCCTGGGGAGTTCTGAAAGAAGAAGGTCTAGGTATTATTGCTGACAGATCCGGTAAAACAATAGGTCCGATCAATTCTCAGGAAGACGCAATACGGGAGTTGGGAAAAATGTACACTGAAGAATTTTATCGCGAAGGCTTCCGCTACAGATTTTTACACCTGACGGGTCAGGCTGATAAGATACTTGGACCCAAAGGATATCAATCATATCATGAGCTCATGCCGATCCCTGATTCAATACTAATGAAGTATCCATATATGAGACAGAATCCAGGCTACGAATAATGTCTTTTAAAACGTATCAACGGGTATATCCTGATCAGGATATACCCGTTTTCTTTTGAAGTGCTATCGTAATAATTTCAACTCTCTTCACCAACAGCCGTTCTTTCGAATTGCCTTAACTTATGATTGAATCCTTCGCTGTCTTTGATAACGACAACTCTCGCACTTCTTACAAACTCAATGAGGCCATATGGCTGAAGTACAGTTATCAGCTTATCAGTTTCTTCACGTTGACCGGTGGTTTCAAAGATGGTATAGTCCTTTCTGATAACTACCACTCTCGCACCATAACAACGTAACAAACGTTCTACACTTACCTGTTCTGCGATGACGGATGTCGGTACTTTATACATCGCCAGTTCCTGCCAAACGATGTCTTCATTGGTATGATAATAAACTTTAAGTACTTCTGTTAACTTTTCCAGGTGGCGGCACAGCTTCCTGATCACTTCCTCCGTTTCAAAGATCAAAATATTAAATCGATGAATACCGGCTACTTCAGACGGAGAGGTATTTAAACTTTCAATATTGATTTTGCGACGAGAAAAAACGATACATATCCTGTGTAGTAAGCCTACATGATTTTCTGTGTATACCGTTATGTTGTATTCTTGTTTCAGCGGAGTTTCAAGGTTCATTATAGCTAATCTATTTTAGTCTTATTTCACTTACAGCGGCTCCCGCAGGGATCATGGGGAAAATATTGTTTTCCTTGGATACCATTACTTCCAGCAGATACGGCCCCTTGTGTTCGAACATTTTTTTAATGGCATCGCGCAGATGTTCCCGCTCAGATACACACTTGCCGGCAATACGGTAGGCCGCTGCCAATGCTACGAAATCGGGATTTTCCATATCGGAAAATGAATACCGGCTGTCGTTGAAAAGTTCCTGCCATTGACGTACCATCCCTAAAAACCGATTGTTCAGAATAACTATTTTGATGTCGAGTGAATTCTGCATAATTGTTCCCAGCTCCTGTATGTTCATCTGGAATCCACCATCGCCAATTATAGCTAATACTGTTCTTTCCGGTGCGCCATATTTTGCACCTACTGCAGCTGGCAATGCAAATCCCATCGTTCCTAAACCACCACTGGTCACATTGCTCCTGGTGTGATTTAATTTCGAGTAGCGGATTGTTGCCATCTGATTTTGTCCAACATCTGAAACGAGGATCGCGTCTCCCTTTGTAAACTCATTCAGTAATTGTACCACTTCACCCATTGTAAGTTCATCAGATGCCGGATTTAACTCAGCATGGATGACCGCATCAATTTCTTCTTTATAAAGGGATTGGAATTTTCTCCGCCAGTCTTTATGCTCTTTTTTATCAATTAAGGCTGTTAGCAATGGCAAGGTTTCTTTGCAGTCTCCCCATACAGGAATAGTAGTCGATACATTCTTATCAATTTCAGCAGGATCAATGTCTAAGTGGATCACTTGCGCCTGCTTTGCATAGCTATCCAGGCGGCCGGTAACACGATCGTCGAAACGCATACCAATGGCGATGAGCAGATCACAGTCATTCGTTAATACATTAGGCGCATAGTTACCATGCATACCTAGCATACCCACGTTAAGCTGATGATCTGACGGAATAGCTCCGGCCCCTAAAACTGTCCATGCCGCAGGAATACCACTCTTTTCGATAAATGTTTTGAACTCCTGCTCCGCTCTACCTAATATTACGCCCTGTCCCCAGATAACAAGCGGCTTTTGGGCACGGTTTATCAACTCCGCAGCCTGTTGAATGTATTGCTCACGGACTATCGGCTTGGGCCTGTAACTTCGGATATGATTACACTTTTCATATCCGCAATAATCAAAGAACTGTACCTGTGCATTTTTTGTGATGTCGATCAATACAGGTCCCGGACGACCGCTACGTGCTATATAAAATGCCTTCGCCAATACTGACGGAATTTCTGAAGCGTCAGTAATTTGATAATTCCATTTTGTTATCGGCGTAGATATGTTGATGATGTCGGTTTCCTGAAACGCATCTGAACCTAGCAGATGAGCGGCCACTTGTCCGGTAATACAAACAACTGGTGTGCTATCAATCATCGCATCGGCAATACCAGTTACAAGATTCGTGGTGCCTGGTCCACTGGTCACAAAGACGACACCAACTTTCCCCGATGCACGCGCATAACCTTGGGCAGCATGAATTCCGCCTTGTTCATGTCTTACCAGGATATGTTTTAACTGTTGGCTGTAGTCATACAGCGCATCATACATTGCAATATTGGCGCCGCCAGGCATGCCGAATATAATCTCCGTTTCTTCGGCTACAAGTGCTTCCATTATGGCAACCGAACCCGATATCTTTTTTATTTCTTTTTGATCCATCTCGCTATCTGCTTTTGTATTGGACTTTACATGCCCATAATTAATTTGGTTGTTTATGTATATACCTTATAACATTACCGTACGAAGATAGATGACACCTGGTGCGTTCTTTTATGATAACACGCCAAAACTTAGATAGATCCGGCCATTTCCTTCTGATGTATTATCGCCTGCTTTAGGCTCTCACTAAATAAACCAGCGGCAGTCCCAATTCATTTACACCACTACTGGATACGGTTTTCTGGAAACCGTAATCCGAAAAGAAATCCATATTCGGATTATCTTCATATTCGCTTATCCACACCGTCTTTTGCGTGCCGCAAAGACAGAGACACTTTTCAAATAGATTTTTTCTTGCTTCCGTCTCATCGAATTTCTGCAAGACTGAAAAATTGGCAATGCGCACAACACTTTTACCATCAAATATTTCCGGACGTTCACCCTTGGTTGTAACCTGGGCATACCCGGCAATTTCACCATCCACAAAAACAGCGAGTGTCTGGTTAGAGATGTTATTTAATTCAAGACGCAGTGTATTATCGTTAAAGTGTTTGTCAATATATGCTTCCAGGTCAGGCCCTGGTACCTTGTCATTATACTTTTCGCGCGCTGTAGCCTTAGTAATAAAACCTAATGTCCTCCGATCCTGTTCTGTACCAATACAGAAATTTGTTACAATCCAATTTGCCATAAGATCATCAATTAAAATTTCCTTGTTTATAAAATGTAGCTGCTGGAACCATCGGTCCCTTGCATGGGATTTTTGTCTGTTCCCGTAGTTGAAATATGTAGATCAACCTATGATTATTAAGGTTTAAAGCCTCATATTTCATACATAAAGTTAGAGCTAACTTAAGGTCTGTATTAGTTGAAACGCGCCAAAGGTTTATGATAATGCGTCAGGTATGCAAACCTGGAAATGATTGCAGCAATTGGAGTAACATACTTATTGGTTAGAATAGTGTGGGGATTTAAACAACGATATTTCTAAGCAATGCCTGGTAATGATCTACCAGTGAATTCAACGTGAAACCACGGTTTAGTCCACTTGGGTTTGGTAATACCCAGACAATGGCGTTGCAAAAGGTCTCATCCTGAAGTCCCCATTGAACGTCTTTTTTTCCTGAAAATACCTGATAAGCGGGCTTACCCAAAAATGCCAGATAAGCAGGTTTATACTTTTCGATTTTACTCCTGAAGTGATCAATTGATGAACTGAATTCATCTTTTGATAATTGATCTGCGCGTGCCGTTGCACGCTCTACAGCTGTTGTCAAACCATATCCGTACTCAAGGATGGTCGTATCAAATCTGGGCGCTATTTCGTGTGGTGTAAAACCTGCCAGATGAAGCACTTTCCAGAATCTGTTGCTACGCCCGGAGAAATGATGCCCATCGGACGCTGATTTTAATCCGGGGTTAATTCCACAGAATATAATAGTTAAATTTTCCGAAAGAATGTCTTGTAAGCGATTGTCCATATCAGTCTTTTGCCGGATCGATTGTAATATAGGAATACTGGTTGAATGTTTTATAACAACTAAACCAGTCATTATAAAGTTAGCGCATCTTTATATTGAACGCTTACACCATTCAATCCAAAAATTAGCGTTATCCGGTCAGCAGTATCATTGCCAGCTTAAGTGGCGTCATTCATCTAATAATTGGCGGGAGACGAAAAGCCTGTAAAGTCATCTGTTCATAACTTTGCGTTAGTCAGCCCGGATCGGGGATGTTTGTGTTTACGTTGTGATTTTTCCCGGTTTGAGGCTGACTTCTTATACACGTCAACTTCATTTCAAATTGCAACATCATTAAGCGAAACCATTGAGATGGGCGAATTCTGATGGTCGCATATTAGTTACCTGGTAGAACGTGTAGCTGAAAGAAGCCAGACTTTGATACCCGGTCAGATAAGCGATCTCACTCAAAGAATATTCCTTTTGTTGTATAAGTTCGAAAGCCTTTACCATGCGAAGTAACTTGAGATATTGCAGGAAGGACATTTTTAATGTACTCTTGAAGAAGCGGGAGAGTGTTCTGTCACTCAGTCCGAATCGCCTGCTTATTGTATCAAGTGTATGTTTGTCCGCCAGGTTCTCCTCTATATAAGATATGATCTTCAGCATTCGTTCGTTCTCTGTATATGGAAGTGCGATGGGGAGATGTTTAATACTTATTTTAGGCAGAATAGTTTTGATGGATTGTAAAAAGATGAAACGTTCATCATCTGGTAAAATATGTCCGCGCCATTGCTCAGTAAACCGCATCATTTCAATAAGAAGATCATTAATAGGGAATATGCCCACACTGTTATAGAACTGATGCCTGGTATCTCCTTCAGCGGTAAAGAGAATAGACCTTAGATGCGTACCGTTTTGCCCGATCGTAAGACTGTGCGGAACTCCTGCCGGTACCCAAAAGTAATGACGGGAAGGGATCACAAGCAATTTGTCTGCAAGCCGGATGTAAGCAAGTCCACCATCTACATAAGATAATTGATCTTTGGAATGCTGATGAAGTGGAATATGTTTTTCACATTTTTCATGTATCACAAAAATTGATTCAGGCTTTTGTTCTATTTCCTGCAAGGATGCTATAAGTCCCATCGTAAATAATTGTAAGCGTTAAATATTTCCGGCCACTGTCCGATTCCGGCTGAGCCAGTATTTCCATGTTTTAATGATGGCTGGCACTATAAGGGAAAGCAGCGCGGTAGCTACCAGCAGCAACGCGAACGTCATAAATATTGCCCGGTTCGTGAGCAATTGGCTCTGCTGTCCAAGATTCTGCCACACTGCAGCATTGGCCAATCCAGATCCCTGCTCAGCGGAAAATCCTTTGGATATATAGAGCGACCGGTATGTATTCAGGCGAGCAATCGTATTTTGATTTTCCGTTGTGAGGTAGGAGAGGAAACCTTCCTTAAAATATTGGTTGAAGTACAGTTGTAGGTTATAAAACCCCGCGAGTGAATTGAGTAACGCCGTAAATCTTGTGCAGGCCGCCAGTACTATACCGCTTGTGCCACTGAACCCAGGTGCAGAAGTAAATATGTAGATAGTAATAGGGACGAACAATATTCCCGAGGCCGCCCCTTGCAGAAATACCGGAAAAAGCAGATCCGTAAAGGACAAGTCCGGGGTCGTCACATACCACATCCAGATATTAAATAATGCCAGTAACACAAACCCCGTCACCAGAAAGAACTGGATATGAAATTTTTTTGCCAGCATTAGTTTAGTAGATATCACAACGAAACAGGCAAGTCCAGCTAGATTGCACATGGCGAGTATAGCCACCTGTAAAGGGCTCCATTTGAGTATACCGAAGGCATAACTGTAGATCAGGTTGATGCTGTCCTTACTGCCATAATAGATTGCTAACAGGCAAAGCCCTGTTACAAAACGAACTGACTTGAATACGGCAAAGTGGATCAGCGGTCGTTTCAACTTACTTTGTCTGTATATGAACAGTATAATTACTACTACGGCAGCGCTACTGCTAAGACATATCCGGCTGTCTTCAAACCAGTAATATTTGGACCCGTAAATAAATGTATAGGCTACCGACAATAAGCTGCATGCAAACAGGACAGACCCGGCCCAATCAATCTGGTACAATGGGAATCGCCGGTGCCCGGAACTGCGTTTCAGCATTAACAGGATTATCAGTAACGACAACAGCTGTATACCCATTAGACTATAATAGATAGTTTTCCATTCTGACGAGTCGAGAACAAATCCTGCGATCAAAGCAACTATCACGATACTACTCAGGATCGTAGGGTAAAATACCGCTGCACCGATTAACTGTGCACGATGAGTAGGTATGCGGGAAAAGATCAGTATCAGCCCGGACACAATTATACTTCCTACCAGATTTCCCTGAAAGAACCTGATCACCAACAATAGATCGACGTTCTGACAATGAAGGCAGACCCAGTTTAGCAATATGCCCAGTATAATATTTACGGACAGATAAGTGCGTATCTCAAAGTATCGCACCAGGCGGAATTGCAGCGGTAAGGTGCAAATAATGCCCGCATATGTCGACATCAGACCGAATGAGACATCTTCCGGCTGTGCACCGAGATACGCGACTACATAACTACCTGTTAATGCAAACAATCCTAATTGCATCAATGGAGAGACCAGTATCAGGAACAATGCGATGCGTATGCCCCAATCCCAGTCTTTTATCCACGGTTTAAAATATCCTGGTTTCATAATTATGATCTTTTTTTGACAGCAACAGTCACATTCATACCCGGTACGACAGTAGCGGCATCCTGACCTTCAAATGCGATCTTTACAGGAACACGTTGAATTATCTTGACGAAATTCCCGGTCGAGTTATCAGGCGGTAACAAAGAAAACCGGGCTCCTGTAGAACCGGCGATAGCCATGATCTTACCTTTGAATACCTTGCCACCTTTCGCGTCAACCCATATGTCTACCGGCTGTCCAACATACATCCCATCAACCTGCGTTTCTTTATAGTTGGCGGTGATCCATTTCTCCTTTTCGTTGATTATACTCACCAATGGTTGGCCGGGTTGAATTTGCTGGCCCTCGAGTATGTTTTTCCGCCCCAACCGGCCTGAATATGGCGCACGGATGACAGTATATGAGAGATTAAGCCTGGCAAGTTCTAATGCGGCTTCCTTTCGTTTAATATCAGCCTGCAATAGCGCAAAATGTGTTCTCAGTTCCGCTATGCGCGCCTCAGTTGTTTTAAGACTGTTTTGGGCCGCACTATAGTCACTTTCAGCCACGTCGAAACGGGCCTTTACTGTTTCCAGGTCCGCACCGGTTGCCGCCTCTTCTTTCACAAGATTTGTATATCGTTTGATGTCTTGTTGCTGTTGTACATATCTTGCTTCGGCTCCTTTTATCTGATCGATATTCACCCTGGTACCTGTCACTGCTGCATTAATATTTGCTGTAAGTACGGTCAACTGCGCATGTGCATCTTCAACAGTTGCTTCGGCGGACTGCAACTGTGCGCGGTACTCTTTATCATCCAGAATAACAAGCGTGTCACCCTGTTTAACCAACTGATGCTCTTCAAAACATACTCGCTGAATATATCCTCCGGCCCGCGCTGAAACCGGGTTGATATAGGATTCTACCTGGGCGTCATCCGTCTTTTCATATCGTTGACTGTATTTCCAGTATTGAATGATATATAATGCGCCCGCAAGGACCAGGATCACCGCAATGGCTGTTATCACAATGTTGCCAGGGTGTATTTTATTAGTTGTTTCTTTCATCTTCAAATGTTTAGTTTTATAAATTTCCACTGGTATAAAGGAGATGGTAATAAATGACGAACGCCTCAGTCTGCGCTTTCACCAAATTGAATCGTGTTTCCTGATAAAGATTGTCTGCATCCAACAGATCTGTCAGTAAAGCGAGTTGATTTAAATACTTATTGTTTACGATCTGGTAATTCACCGCTGCCTGTTCAACAGAATGTTCATCAACAGCGATCCGCGTTAATGCCTCTGCGTACTTCGCATAGTAGGCGCGGGATTCAGAGCGTACGTTATCGGAATAAGCCTGCTGCTGAATTTCAAGCTCTTTTACCCGGAGTTTCGCAGCTGCTATCTTACTTTTATCATGATAGATCGATGAAATGCTATACTGTACTTTCAACCCCACAAAACCGATCGCATATGCCTGATCAACCGGTGGATAGAGCAGGCGGTTCGGATAGTTCAGGCCATATCCTGAATAGAAGCTCAGGCTCGGCTTACCAGTACTTTCAATGCCTTTTACTTTTGCCTGCTGCACTTCAATGCCTTCTGCGGCCTTTTGTACGCCGTAAGAAGATACTTCTGCAGCATCTACAAGTGGTAACAGTGTATTGACTGCCGGCTTTATCATTCCGGCTGAATCGAGTGGTATGATGTTTACAGAATCAGGTATGTCCATCAGGACCACCAGCTTCTGATTGGCGATAGCGATGTCATTTTTATTTTGCTCTAAAGCGAGCCTGACGTTCGAGAGATTTACCTCGGCGCGTAAAACATCACTTCTTGTAACTTTTTGGTTGTTGTAAAGGGAATTGATGTTTTTTACACGTACTTCTGCCCGTTTAACCTGGTCGAGGATAAATTTTTCCTGTTCATTTAGTCTGACCAGTTCGAGATATTGAGCCGCTGTCTGATATGCGATATTTCCGGATTGATCTTTTGTGTTCAGCTTTGCTAATTTGAGCCGTGAAGTATATTCACTTTGCAACGCCCGCTGTTTGCCGCCGCTATAGATATTGAACAAGGCTTCAATGCCCAAAGCTGCGGCATTTGGTGTTGGCGCCGCCGGTACTGTGTGTGCATGACGCAGACCGTCAGAAAACAAGGTAAGCCCGCTAAACTTTTGATAGGACCCGTTTGCATGGATAGCTGGTAATGCGGCCTTGTATATATCTTTTTTGTCCTCGCTGGTCGCAGCCTCTTCAACACCAGCTGCCTGCACCAGTTTGTTCCGCGTCTTTGCGAAATCTACAGCTTCACTAAGACTGATCTTATAATTATTGACGCTTCCTGTTTGCGCTCTTGCAATGGTCATATCCAGCATTAAGGTCCAAACGAATAAAATACCCGCGGGCCAATACCTTTTTGCTATGTTTTTAATATAGTTACACATTGTTCATTGTTTTGAATTTATATCAATGTTGCCTGTCCTGGTCGTTCTCTCTCCATGCATTTTTTGCACAGAGTATCGCTCCGCCCTGAAGACAGACTTATAGAACAAAGCGATTCACCTTCAGACCCTTCTTTAACTTTCAGACGGTCTGTAGAAATATGCTCAATAAATGTTAATGGGTATTTGTACCACGCGTGTTATTACAGTTGCCGGTAGAACCAGCCATCCTCGTACCGTTGCAGTTAGCACCGGTTTAAAGCATAAGTTGTTTACATCATCATCTATTGGGATTGTTTGATTTCGACAACACAAATTTCAGATTTAATAGCTGCTGAGATTGGACTGAATCACCTCAATGTTCGTCGAAATGGCTTATGTGGACGGAATGTAAAAACGGAGGTAGAACTAATTGAACTTTTTGCGGTATTCAATAGGGGACATGCCGGTATTGGTACGGAAGAATTTTCCGAAAACAGACTGTTCGGAGAAATTCAGCATACTACTTACCTGCGATACAGTAAGTACCTTATTTTGGAGTAGTACTTTCGCTTCAAGGGCAATAGCATCATCAATCCACTTGCCTGCTGATTTGCCGGATTGCTTTTTTATAGCCGCTGACAGCGATTTGGGCGTTAAATGCAGCTGGCGAGCGTAAAAATCAAGTCTATGCTCTTTTATATAATGCTGCTTGAGCAACTGTTTGAACTTGGTAAACAGCGGGTCTATATCCTGCGAAGGCGGAGCGTCAGAGATACGCTGTCCGTAATAAGCGTCAATTTCATATATCAGGGCAAAAATATAGCTGCGGATGATCAGGCGTTGGGCATAACTGCCTATATCCTGTGCCAGCTCAATAAGTTCGTAGATCTTGCTGAACTTAGCGACGTAGGAGTCTTGCAGCGGCAATACATGGAAATCATTATTCTCAAAAAAGTCATACCTGGAAAGGAAAAAAACATCTGCATATTTCTCCAGCAGGAAAGTGTCCTTAAAGAATATCACATCCATTTTTAAGAGGTCGTTGCTTTTCGTGAAATAGCGTACAACCGAAGGCCCCAACGTAATGAGCGATGGCGCTGCAACGTCCCATGCTACAAGACCTGTATTGAGCTTTACCCCACCTTCCCTTATAAACACGATGGCATAACTTTCTGCCCGGTAGGGTTCTTCATGATATGGACTGTCACCAGACTTCACAAACAGGTATTCCTTGTTCTTGTCCGGAACAGAGAACAACCTGCTATGTCTTGAAAGCGAGAAGGTCTTTATATCATCCATCATTGTGAATTTACAACGGGACAATGATTGGTAAGCTCATTGCCGGCCCTGACTATAAAGTTCATGAGCCCTTTCATTAGCGAAAGTAGATAAAATTCAGAAAATAGATAGACTGGTCTATTCGCTTTGGGGCCAGTTCACCAGCACCACTAATAATTGCGAAATGGAACAAAGAGAAACGCTTACCTGTTATTGTATTAAACGTTGTCTGTTTACGATAACTTAAATCCAAACCTTTTGGCAACTTATAGACAATAAAACACTTTATTGGCCGTTAGAATAATTTAATTATTTACGATGTAAAGCATTAATAACAGCTTTAAAACTTTCCAATCCTGCTTCCAGATTTTCTATAATATCCTGTGCTAATTCATCCGGATCGGGAAGATTGTCCAGGTCAACGAGCGATTTATCTTTTATCCATGTAATATCGAGTGAAGTTTTATCTCTTGCAATGATGTCATTGTAAGAGAACTTTCTCCAGCGGCCGTCAGGATTGGAGTCGCTCCATGTTTCTTTGCGCTTGTGCCTGTCGATAGGATTATAACATTCAATAAAATCTTCCAGATCTTCCGCCTCTAACGGATCCTTCTTTAAGGTATGGTGAATATTCGTACGATAATCGTATACCCAAACCTCTTTAGTCCAGGGATCTTTAGCGGCAGGTTTGCCGTCCCAGAACAACACATTTGCTTTTACGCCATTGGCATAAAAGATGCCGGTAGGTAAACGTAATATTGTGTGAAGGTTAGTACTCTCCAGCAATTTTTTCCTTACTGTTTCACCTGCGCCGCCTTCAAACAATATGTTATCAGGAAGTACTACAGCGGCCTGGCCCGTTGTTTTAAGCATGGTGTTAATATGCTGAACAAAATTGAGTTGCTTATTGCTTGTGGTTACCCAAAAATCAGGACGGTTGTAAGTGAGATCTTCTTTCCCCTGTTCGCCATTTTCGTTAGTAAAGGTCATACTGCTTTTCTTGCCAAACGGCGGATTGGCAAGTACGTAGTCATATGTGGACAGCGGTGCTGATATAAGTGAGTCATTCGAAGAAATGATGGTGTCGCTATCTATATCACCGATATTATGGAGAAAGAGGTTCATTAACGCCAGACGGCGGGTGCCCGCTACAATCTCATTACCGGCGAAGGTGTTGTATTTCAGGAACTGCTTTTGAGAATCATCCGGCGATGTATTTTCTATCAGCCAGTCATAAGCAGCAAGGAAGAAACCTCCTGTGCCACAGGCAGGATCTGCAACTGTTTTATTTAATTCGGGACGGATACATTCAACCATGGTCTTGATCAAAGCTCTTGGTGTGAAATATTGTCCGGCGCCACTCTTGGTATCTTCAGCATTTTTTTCCAGCAATCCTTCGTAGATATCGCCTTTGTCTTTTACTCCCATCAACACCCACTGCTCGGCATTAATAAGGGCGATCAGTTTATAGAGTTTTGCAGGGTCTTGTATCTTGTTCTGGCTTTTGGTGAATATCTGCCCGAGCATTCCTTTTTCACTACCCAGTTCACGGAGTAGTTTGCTATAGTGTGTTTCAAGTTCATCGCCGCTTTTGCTAACAAGGCTTTGCCAGTTGTAAGCTTTGGGCATGGGCATTATGCGGTTATGTGGTGGCTGGCTGTATTCGTCCGCCATTTTCAGGAACAACAGGTAGGTTAGTTGTTCTAAATAATCCCCATAGCCAACACCATCATCGCGAAGGGTATTGCAAAATGCCCAGATCTTGGAAACAATGCCAGATGTATTTATTAAGCTGTTATTACTCACAATGTTGTTTTTCTTTCTCTATACTGATCTTCAATCGCTAAGCAGGGATCGCATCAACGGATGGCCTGATGGTTTCAAGTGTGTCGTTCGGTACCAGTCTTCCCTCGAACGCCATTTTTAAAATACTTTGCCGCAATGTTTCTGCCTGTTGCAAACTTTGCGTGATGGCTTCTTCTGTTTTGTCAGCGATGGTAAAACGACTTTCGATCTCCTCAATTATTTTAAGTTGTTCTTCGATCTGTCCTATTGGCACTGCGATCTTATTTAGATTGCCCTGAGTAAGTTTTGGTTGCGCAGTACCGGTAACAAAAGGCGCCAGATCTAACGAGTTAAAATAGTAGCAAAGGTATTTATTAAGGGTTTGCTTTTTGGCGAGTAAAACATGTGCGTGATTATTCACCCAGAACTTTCCATCAACTAAAAATGCGAGGGGCCGTGACTTACTTAATAAATTGGCGCCGTCTTCGCCTATTAAAAGATATTCGCCATCGAAGATATAATCATTTATGTGATCTACTATTTCTGTCGCCCCATAATATCTGTAAGGTCCTTTCCGGCCTGCTCTGACTTCCCGGCTTAGCGGTATTCTTTTTCCATCCAGGTTTTCGGTCAGGTTCGCAATAGTCTCCCATTTCCATCCTTCCGGAAGTGCTCCCTCTTTCACATCTTCATGCGTGAACTTCCCCCCGAAAGCCCATTTCAATACGGCCTGACGGTAGGTCTTTAATTGTTGCTGCGCGATCTTTAGCTGTTCTATACCTTTGTCCAGATCACTAAAGAGCTCTTCTATTTTGGAGACAATAGCATGTTGAGCCGCAATCGGAGGAAGTGAAATGCTTACTTGTTTTACTGCATCAATATTTAAATTTTTTACTGTCGACCCCTTCGCCAGCTTGGAAAATTGAGCATAAACCGCATTAGCACTTAATGAATAATATAAATAGTCAGTATCAACATTTTCATTCTTTCTTATAACGAGCCATCCATCATGAATGCAACCTGAAGTTTTCATAATATATGGCCTGCCGAAACTCATTGAGTTTGAAAGGATGAAATCTCCATCATAGACCATTCTTGTCTTTTTAAGACCTTCCGGTTTAATTTTCTCGTTTGTATGTGTGATATATTTGGAAACTCCTTTTGTATCACCAATCTTTATCCAATTAATTCCATTTGATTCGTTCGTTATGTATCCTTCTATGGGTCTTGGTGAGCCACCCCTTTCGATCGTAAAAACATCGCCAAGCTTTACCCATTTCCAGCCTTTCGGCAACCGGTATGTATTCTCTCCGTTCATTACTTAATGAGTTTATAAGCGTGCGATGTTCCGGACTTACTTCGGAATTTTCTTACAATTTCGGAATCCGATTCGGAAATTGTAAGAAAATCCTGGGGAGTATCTTTATTGTATTGATAATCAATTACATAGCATTACAGCTGTTCCGTATATACCCGTAGCTAAATAGTGATTTTGTTACCCTGAACCCACTCCGGCAGGCCAAATTGCCCAGCTATCGAAATACTCATTCTATCCACTTTTCCTTCAATCAAGTCCAACTAAAGTCTTACTGATCTCTAACTAAATCCTTATTCTTTAGGCTCATCTAAGGCTCTTGATACCGACTCGTTCATATCTTTAAGGGATATAGAACAGTACTTATAGTGCCCCTGAAGTGAGCCTGAAGGTTAGAAATTTGATCCAAACAAAGTGCTCATCATCAATCCGTTAATATGGTTTTTTCGTATATTCGATAAAATTCATTGTAGCGTTATGGCCCGAAATTTTAATATACTTACACAAGGTCTCTCCGGCCATATCGGAGAGTTGATCTATTACGAAAGGAACGGTAAGTCGTTCACCCGCAAAATGCCCCAATACGGTCCTGATAGCATGTCTGTGGCCAGTAAGCAAAGCAGCCGCGAATTTGCAAAGGCCAGTAAGGCTGCAAAATCGATCCGTTCAGCCCTGAATGGGATCTGGCAGCCTGCGAAGGATGAAAGCACCGTCTACAGACTAAATAAGGCTGTTTATGCAGCTTTGAGAGAAGATGTCCTGCACGCACGGGGTAAACGTATAATCACTGCAGCAGCCCTGCATCAGCACCTGAAAGATTTCCGGTATAACAGGAATGCGGTCATGACCATTGGCGGAATAGACACTGTACGCCAGGCAAGCGGCAGCATTATGGTAAAGCTGCCTGCCAATTGGCAAAACTGGCTGAAGGCGCCTAAAGACGCCCGCTATATACAACTCCAGGCAGTTGCATTGGATATGGACTTTGAACATAATGCCTGTACAGGTGCCACAACAGCTGCCAGCTGCGTTCCTTTAGGAGAAAAGGAGCATGCGCTTCTGCTGCCCGCTACACCAGTGCGCGCGACAGCTACGATCGTTCTGCTGCAATTACGCTTTCTTCATACCGATACGGGCCTTCATACTGCCGGTACGGCCAACAGCGAGCAGGCATTTGTAACAGCAGTGCTGGATCCTGTATTACCGATGGTAGAAAGGATAAAAGATCCGCAGCAACCAGCTAAAAGATCCAGGATACTGAAGAAAGCCCTTTCTGCGGCAGATATCCTGCAGACGGCGGTTAAGCCACAGGAGAAGGCAGTAACACCCTATAAGAACGAATTGAGAGAGCGGTTTACGCAAAGTGGCCTCATTCCCTCCGCACATCTACGGGAAGGGCCATAAAACATACTAATAATCCCCCGGTAGTTTCGGACAGGCAAATTCCTGGTGATCTGATACGCTCTTCTACAAGGCTAAAGGGGAATGTATTCGCTTTTTGATCAATGTTATTATTGCTGCCAATAATATGTATGCCTTGATGAACAGCCGGCCATGTACTTTTTTCTAAGAAGCACTATCTTTAGCGGAAGATAGGTAGTTATTGCTGCCTGGAACATTAAAGAACTGTCTAGCTATTACAACTGATCACTATGCATGCTGTGCTTTTACAGGAATTAAAAAAACATATTAATCTGACAGCCGCTGAAGAAGAACTTATTACAGCCTCATTCCGGTATAAGAAAGTCAGAAAGAGCCAGTTTTTAGTGCAGCCCCCCGATATCGCCCTATACGAACACTTTGTTGTTAGCGGTTGCCTGATGGAATACTATCTGGATGACAACGGCACGCAACATACCCTGATATTCGCACCCGAAAAATGGTGGACGACAGATCTGCATAGCTTTTTAAAGAAAGAGGAATCACGGTACTATATCGAAGCGCTGGAAGACACAGAATTATTGATCATCACCAGGGAAGCGCTTGACAATTTGTTGAAAGAAGTACCTTTATTAAACAACTATTTCAGGATACTGTATCAGAATGCAATTATGGGCCTGGAAGAGCGCCTGTTAAACGTATTAAGCAGTAAAGTTGAAGAGCGTTATCTCCGCTTCTTAAAGAAATATCCACAGCTTGAAAACAGATTGCCCCAATATCTGATTGCCTCTTACCTGGGGGTAACCCCTGAATTCTTCAGCCGTGTCAAATCCCGGATCCACAGATAACATCTTAAACTAGGTTAAGTTCCTTTCTTAAGAAAGGTCATTGCCGGGCGAGCCGTAAGTTCTCAATTTTGTTCTTGTAAAATTGAACAAACAAATGAGAACATTGATTAATCGCCTTACGGCTACCGAACCTGTGATAACACCACTTATTCTGCGAATTGTATTTGCGATCGTTTTATGGCCGCATGGCGCCCAATTATTGTTAGGATGTTTCGGCGGATACGGCTTCTCAGCTACAATGCAGTATTTCACAACGCAGGCGGGTCTCCATCCAATCATTGCTTTTGTTGTGATCATCCTTGAATTCTTCGGAAGCATATTAATTCTGCTTGGACTGTTTACCAGGTTCTTTGCTTTCGCATCCCTCATTCTGTTTACAGGTATGATCATCACCGTACATCAGCAGTTCGGCTTCTTCATGAACTGGTACGGTAACATGAAAGGTGAAGGTTTTGAATACCACCTGCTGGTCATCGGTTTGTTGTTGTGTTTAACAATATCAGGTGCCGGAAAAGCAAGCCTTGATGCAGTTATCAATAAAAGGATCAATAAAAACTAACAAAATGTCTGATATAAAATATTCATCAGTAGTGAAATTGCCTCAGGTCGGAAACAACCAGTTTTCCGCCTCTCAGGCCCGGCATAATGCCTTCAGCGGACTAATGAGCCCTGTATTAGGATTTGATCATTTCCGCCTTACAAAAGATGTATTTGGTGCGCACAAGCACATGCATATGTCTGCAGTAAGTTATGTGTTTGAAGATTCAGTGGGTTATCACAATCAGGATTCTATGGGTACTGATGTGACCATCACACCGGGTAGCCTGTTGTGGACATGGGCAGGAAGTGGCGTTACGCACCATGAAGTGCCTACAGTTGAGGGAGGAGAGGTGCATGGCCTTCAGTTGTTCTTAGATATTCCTCATGCTAACAGGACATTGGCGCCAAAGAGTATCTTCATTCCAAAAGAAAAAATGCCGACAGTATTAAATGATGGTTCATCCGTCAAAGTGGCCCTGGGCGCTGTTGGCGATGCGGTAAACGTTACGGCTACGCCTGAACCGGTAACCTTGCTGGACATCAGGCTGAATGCAGGCAAATCTATTGATTATCTATTGCCAACAGGATGGAACGGAACGGTATATATTCTTTCAGGTGCAGTAACACTCGATGCCGGGTATAACCTAAACAAAAATGAAGCGATTTCCTTTGGTTCGGCAGACGCAGATAAAAAGATAATATTCACCGCATCCGGTGATAGCCACTTCCTTTTAATTAGTGGTCCTGCTATTTAATGATCAAGCTCAGTTTAGTTTAACGACAGATCCACACGGGGAGTAATCGGGAGATTGCTCCCTTTCTTTTTTGATAGCTGAACTTGAAACCTTGTATGCTGTCAGCTAATACTAATTGGTCTTTTTTACCCCTTGCGATCTCGGAATGACGATAAACAGGGGAAAAGTTGGCTATTTCTTTCGGATGAGTGCTGGTTTTACTACTATTCTCAAGCCAGACGGCAAATGAAATAATAAACAGGGATACGGCCGCGATAATGCTGTAACGCAGCAGCTGTGAAGATTGACTTTTGCTGGCCTTCTTATTGATGTTATCCCAAACCCGTTTTTCAACATTTAACTTATTAATATGTTGAGGGAAATCAGGTACATCATTATCACATGGATCTGCAAGCCATTGCTCTATCGCCTGTTGTTCAGACCATGTACAAAGTCCCTGGTGATACTTTTCGATGAGTCCTGCAGTCACCTTCACCGTAACTTTTATAATAAGTTGCATGAAGGGTTTGCTGGTCTCAGGTTTGTTCTCCGTATTGCTGACAGCAGATACTGATAATGCCCCCGGGTGTTCATGGCTATTGCGTGTACAGATATAAATGAAGACACGCAGTTTGGCTGCCCGTATGAGATAATTCTCAATGGAAGTTTCAATAACGATCTCCCTTCGCCTTTTCCAAAGTGATTGAAAAATATCCTGGACCAGGTCCTCTGCAATACACCGGCTCTGGCTATAGTAATAGCAAACACTGTATGCGGTTTGCCAGTATTGACGGTATGTTATCTCAAATGTCTCGTAAGAGATGTGTTTTAATGCTTGCTGCATTTCAGAATAGGCTTAATGCTACGTTGTAAATTGCAACGAATTCATGAAATTATCATGTCGGATCGGGAATTTTATCTCTACATGACACTAAAGAAAAAACCTCCGCAATTAGTACGGAGGCTTTTCCCTGCGATATACTCAAAGAATTATAATGTCTTCGGAGAATAAACCTTCAGAACGCCGTCATCCTCACTACTTACGATCAACAGGCTCTTTCCGGTAGGGCTATCTTTAGCTGCTACGAACAGTACGCCTTCAGGTGCATCACCTGATTTCAATATCTGAAGGAAGCTTGGTGCAGTAGGTACAGAAACATCATACACTGCAATTGCATCAGCTCTTTCCATGCCTATGAAAGCGATATTCTTACTACCTACCTGTCCCAGTGTAATGCCTTCTGCTTCAACACCTTTGTCGTCACTGCGGCCATCGTCATAATAACCGGCGGTATTAGCTTTCTGTTCCAGTTCATTTTTACTGTCGTATACCTGTGTGCCGTTAGTACCGTTCCAAACGCTGAATGAACGTGCGCCAAAAGAGTAGAGCGTTTCATAAAGCCCGTCACCGTTGGCATCACCTAGTGTTTTGGTGATATTCAGACGTCCCAGCATGGCGTCGTTTTTCAGTTCTGCAGCATTTGGGAAAGCAACAGGGTCCAAAGAAATGTTTTTGATACGATCAGCTTCTTTAAAGGCGTCATATTCACGTACATCGCCTTCATTGACAGTGAACAGATAAGGGATACCACCATTTTGCAATACAGCGATCGCATCAGGTTGATAAATACCTTTTACCTGCCATTTAGCAAAGGTCACACCGTTATCCTTGTCAGATACATCTATACCATTCGCAGTCTGGTTATAGTCTTTAAAGCCCAGTGGGAAGATATCTGTAGCAGTTTTTGTAGTGAGGTCGATCTTTGCGATCGCGTTATTTTCCTGCAGGGTTACCCAGGCAGTTTTTGAATCTGGTGATATAGTTACATATTCCGGTTCCATGTCCTGCGCAAAAGTCGCATTAGGGCCAAATACGCGTAATCCTTTTTCCTGCAAGGCTGCCTGCTGGGAAGCAAAGCTGCTGAAGTCAATATTTACAACACTGTAGTTATTGTTTACACTGATCACAGATACAGATCCTACCGGATCATTGGTATAGGTAGCATTTGGTTCACCTTCATTAGCAGTAAGGATATAATTACCATCAGGGCTGAAGGTTACCATATCAGGCAACGCACCGGTAGTAACGCTTTTTATTTCCTTGTAGTCGCTTGTATTATAGATAGTTACTTTACCTGGTTGTTGTTTATCCAGCGCCTCTATAGCTGCCGCCAGTTTACCGTTGCTTACAGATACGCTGTTAACGGCACCGCTGTTCGTCAGAATAGAATCGATCTTCTTCATTTTGGAAGGATCAGTCATATCTATGACATCGATCTTATTTACGCCTCCGTTATTTACTACAAACAGCTTTTTGGTACTCGGGTCATAAGCGCTGATCTCTGCTGCGCCGGCCTCGCCAACGTCCAGTGTGCCGATTTCTGCAAAGCTTGCAGGATCTTCATTCACAACGGGTGGATTATTAACTTGTTGTTCATCTTTAGAACATGCAGCCAGCATGGCCAGGATAGCAAAAGGTAGGAGGTGTCTGAATTTCATATGCGTCATATAGGTTTGAAGTCCGCAAGAGTACAGAACGCATATGAACAGATCGTTAATTAAATGTTTCTAAATTATTAACATCCAATGATAGACCAGGAACAAACCAAGGAGTTGAACAATGGTTTGGTATTGCTGAATCCCGGAAGGTTTACAATTCTTCCGTCGGGTCCCAGAACAAATTCCTGAAGTTTACTACTTTATCGCCCTTCACTGTTACGCCCTCTTTTTCCAGCATTTTCTTTCTTGCAGCAATGCCTGCTGGTTCGCCTGTCAGTTGGCCCTGGCTATTTACAACACGCTGGACCGGCACCGGCGGCTTTTCACGGCCACATGCACCCATGGCATGTCCTACCATACGGGAATAGTTCGTTTTACCCAAAGCTTTAGCGATCGCTCCATAGGAGGTTACACGTCCTTTGGGGATTAATCTGGCAACTTCATAGACCAGTTTATTGAAGTCCGGGTCATTCATCATATGGAATAATTAGTCCCTGAAGGTAGAAAATTTCTGAATTTGCCTGGCGTAATATTTGGTGTTTGTATCCTTGTTGGTCGCACTGCAGGATGTCTGTGTCTTACGCAGGTGGCCGGTAAAAATAACTATGGGAACAGATGCTTTAAAATTCTATTCGGGCACAAGTGGTATGGTATTACCAGTAGCTAACAAGCAGGCCTTTCCTCCGGAGTTTAAAGATAAAAGCAGGCTTACGTATTACGCCTCTTTATTTAATAGCCTGGAAGTGAACAGTTCGTTCTATAAGGTACCAATGCCTGCTACAACAAAGAGATGGGCTTCAGAAGTGCCCGACGACTTCCGTTTCACTTTTAAATTGTTCAGGGAGATCACGCATAATAAAGCGCTTGTATTTGACAACGCACTTGTAGAGAAATTTATGCACGTGATCGATCAGGTGGAGAATAAGAAAGGCGCATTGCTCGTCCAGTTTCCGGCTAGTATTACTTTTGATAATCTTTCGCAGTTAAAGAAAATGCTGATAAACATCCGGAAATTCGACAAGACAAATGAATGGGACTTATGTGTTGAGTTCAGGAATGTATCATGGTATCGCAGAGAAACTTACAACCTGTTAGCGCGCTATCAGGCAGCTATCGTTAAACATGATATGCCAGCATCCACTCCTCCTTTAATCGATGGCTGGACCGACTTTGAGTATGTCAGATTTCACGGGCCTGCCGGCGATTATAAAGGAGGATATGCGGATGAACTGCTATTGGACTATGCCGAAAAGATGAAGCATTGGCTACAGGAGAAGAAAACGGTCTACACTTATTTCAACAATACGATCGGCGACGCTATTATTGATCTGATGACTATAAATAAATTTATACATCAGCAATGATGCATATTAGGTCTTTATTTTTTTTCTTCGCCTTCTATCGCATCTTCACTGTTCTTGTCATCGTTTTCTTCGGCGGTTTCGCTGATCTTCCTGACAATGGTAGAGATAGGTCCCTTCATATGTTCCTGAGGCTCTGGTCCAAGTGTTTCAGGATCTGGCTGAATGGATGGATCTTTTTTTTCCTCTTTAGGATCTTTCTTTTTTGGATCATCTTGTATCATATAATCTCGTTTTGATCAACTTTACCCGTAACAAAATCATGCCAACACATGAATACGATATTGATACCGGCCATGCGGTCCGGGACATAAACAACGATGTTTGAATTTCGTAATGGATGGTTTGATGTTTGTAATCAGTATCAGAGAGGTCTTTCCTAATTTTGCATAATCTCTAACGTAAACAGATCAAACTATGAAGTTATCGGGAAATAAAATATTGGTTACCGGCGGTGCCAGCGGTATCGGTCTGGCAGTTGCAGAAAGATTTCTACAGGAAGGTAATACGGTCATCATTTGTGGAAGAAGAGAATCTGCCTTAAAAGAGGTTGCAGAGAAGCATCCTGCTATCATTACCAGGGCGTGCGACTTATCAGTGGAAGCAGGAAGGGAGGAGCTTTACAGCTGGATTGCAACGGAGCATAGTGACCTGAACGTACTGGTGAACAATGCCGGTATTCAGAACTGGATGAGCATTACTAATGATGACTTTTACCAGCGTGCAAAGACGGAGATCATTACTAATATCGAGGCGCCGGTACATCTGATGGCACTCTTTATTAAGCTGGAATCGCTGAATACGATCATTAATGTGACGTCCGGCCTGTCCTTTGTACCATTCCCTAAAGTACCTGTTTACAGTGCTACTAAGGCCTTCTTCCATTCATTTACACGTTCTTCACAATACCTGCTTAAAGGAAAGGGTATTGAAGTGATTGAAATGATACCGCCTGCACTGAATACGGACCTCGGTGGGAAGGGTTTGCATGATGCTGCTCCTCCTGTAAGTGAGTTCATAGAGGCCGTCTTCGAACAGTTGAAAGAAGGTAAGACAGAACTGACTTTCGGATTTAGTGAGGCTATGTTTAAAGCTGGTCCTGAGGAAATAACTAATACATTCAACAGGATGAACCCCAGCTGAACCAGCCCGGCAGCTAAACTTTAACTTAATTGAAGCAAATGATAGCTACACTGAACAGGTAGCCGTCATTTGCTTTGTTGTTTATCAGGAAATGATCAGTTTCCCGCTGAACTGCTTCAACGTAAAATACACAATGCCAAACATGGTCCCGAACAAAAATGTAAAAGCCCAAAGCATAATATGTTCCTGTGGCTGAAAAATATGGAGGGAAATTGTCTTTAACATAGCGGGCGAGTGATTGAAACTTTTACTGGGCAATGGCAAGAACAGAACTATTAGATGTTACACGGCTCATAATCCTGTTGTATTTGTACTTCATTTTGAGCATATATCTCTTAAAAGTGTTGCCACCGGCTTTGAATAATTGTTTATGCGCCATCCATACAATGAGGGCGGTGGAGAAGAAGAACAGGTAGTAGGCTTTATGACTGATCATTTTCAGGAAAGTTGGCTTACTGTTGAAGATAGTTGAGAGTCGCTCGGTTTGAAACTCGATATGATGTGCTTCATCAATAAGTATATCCGTGCAGATCTGTTTAAGCAATTGACAGCCGGTAGCGTCTTTCATGGATTGGTAAAATATCTGGGCGGTACTTTCTACAACAGTGACGGCCAGCGTCCATATTTCCATATTGGTATTGAAGTACCGTACTTTTCTGAAAAGGGTGTCTCCCAGGTCTGCTTTAATTCTTGGTTTACCTAATCTGTCTAAATAAGCGCCCAGGTTATTGCCATGTTTTTGTTCTTCTTTTATGAACAGGAGAGTAGCTACGACATAAGCCGCGTCATCGATCTGCGCTGCATATTTTGCGGCCGCCCTTAGTAAATGTGTCCCGTCTGATGTTTCACCCAGTTGCCAGGCCTGGAGAGAACGGAGGATCGTACGTATTTCCTGGTCGGAAATGGAGGGTTTTAAAGACCAGTTTACACGTTCGCGCTTTGCGTTTTCATTGAAGTGCTGAATCCATTGATTACTTGTCTTCATGCTGTATGATTTAAGATCATTAGATAGCTTGTTTTATTTGCTTTGTGTTTCAAAGTGAAAGGGCAAAGGAATGCCGCAAGACAATGTCCGCATTGGATATCTGCAATGCATTTTGTCTTTACGCAATGTCCGGGGCCCCTGATAAGCTTAAGGGTTGCAGAGAAACACCTTTGTCAATACTGATACTTTCCCGAACGGCATAGGTGGATAGTCTGCTGTCGGTTAACTACAAAGTCTTATAGTCTCCAAAGGCATACAGGTCACCGCATCTCATATATAAGATGAGAGTTTAAAGTGCTTTGAATTACAAAGTAAATAAATAATTCCGACTTTAAACAAAATATTTGAGAAAGGGTTGTAGAAATGATCTTGCTATGAATAATAAATGAACTTTCAAACAAAGCAGAAAGGACTTTTAAACAAATAGAAATAGGAAGGGATTGCTGAATTTTGCTTATCAGATTAATGGAAACGGATTGTCCAATGAATAATAAAGGTAACAGCGAAGAGACTGGTAAACCGCGGATCTTATTAAACCGCTATGATCGTAATGATATTGAAGGGGAAGCCTTTGTCGCCGACCATATATTCAGCTATATCATCAGTGGTAAACATGAGGTCTGGTCGGGTAACGAACGTTATAAATTTGAGCCGGGAAATTATCGCTTCTTTCGAAGGAATCAACTGGCAAAGTATGTGAAGAGAACAGACAGTAAAGGGTTCCGGTCTATTGCTGTTCATATTGACCAGCATACATTGAAAAGCATGAGCAGTGAATATGGCCTGATCGCAGACAGATCATTTCAGGGAAGTGATGTGCAGTTACTAAAACCCAATCTATATCTGGAGCGGTATATAGATTCGCTCACACCTTACCTGGACAAGGCGGGCGCCTGTTATGAGCGTCTCGTTTCATTAAAGGTAAAAGAACTGGTGTTTATTTTATTGCAGACTAACCCGCTCTTACAACATGTGCTGTTCGATTTTAGCGATCCTGGTAAAATTGACCTCGAAGCCTTTATGAACACACATTACAGGTATAACGAGCGTATTGACCGGTTTGCATTTCTAACAGGCAGGAGCTTGTCCACTTTTAAAAGGGATTTCGCTGCGCAGTTTCACACCACTCCAGGAAAATGGCTTACCAAGAGAAGACTGGAGGAAGCACAATATCTCATTACTGAAAAGAAGAAAGTTCCTTCTGAAATATACCTGGATCTTGGCTTTGAAGATCTTTCTCATTTTTCATTTGCCTATAAAAAGGCGTTTGGTGTTACTCCCTCGAACGATCTGAGACAATAGTAGATTTCTTACAATAATTGATATAATATGGATTTAAAATTGACAGGCAAAAGGGCGCTGGTTACAGGCGCCAGTGCCGGACTGGGCGAAGCTATGGCTAAAATGCTGGCTTCAGAAGGTGCGCAGGTAGTAGTACATGGACGGAATGTAGAGCGTACCAGGAAAGTTGTCGAAAACATCATCAGCAATGGTGGTGCAGCCGTTGCTGCAATTGGCGATCTGGCGACAGACGAAGGCGCGGACGCTGTATCTGAAACTGCATTGGCAGATGGGCCGATCGATATCCTGGTAAATAATGCCGGTTTTTACGGACATACATCCTGGGCGGATACTACAGCGGCAGATTGGCTGGAAGTATATAATGTTAACGTTGTATCGTATGTACGCATGATCCACCGGATTATTCCTGCTATGAAGACCAGGGGCTGGGGACGGGCTATCCATATTGGTGGCGGACTGGGTATGCAGCCTATCAATGACCTGCCGCATTACAGCGCTACGCTCGCTGCCCGCCATAACCTCTCTGTGTCGTTGGCAAGACAATTGAAGGATACCGGCATTACTTCAAATGTGGTGGCCCCGGGAGGGATCATGAATGAAGGGGTAGAACAATGGTTGCGTAACGCAGCACAGAAAAATGGCTGGGGAGATGACTTTGCTGAAATCGAAAGGAATGCAGTAAAGCAAATTATCCCTAATGATACAGGAAGGTTTGGCCGCCCCGATGAAATAGCAGGAGCAGTACTCTATCTGTGCAGCCCATATGCCGATTATATAAGCGGAGCACTCATTCGTGTGGATGGTGGGACCATTCGTGGAATTTAATCATACTGTCTCTCTAACGCTGTTAAAAAACTTTAAATTTGATAAAACAGCGTTAACTATATGCGTATACTGTCCATCGCCGCCTGTGCCCTATTAATTACTACCTCTATGTGTCACGGTCAGGAAAGGTCTAACATTGATTTTGAGAAGTATGACCCACCTTCCTCCCTCGTAGTACCGGAACATAAATTGACAAAAGCTAAGTTCCCTTTCATTGATGTACATAACCATCAGAACGGCTTATCTTCAGGTAACCTGCGTGATCTGCTGCAGGACATGGACGCCCTGAATATGAAAGTGATGGTGAACCTTAGCGGAGGAAATGGTAGTCGCCTGAAAGCGCAGACCGACAATGTTAAAAGTAAGGCGCCGAACAGGTTTATTATTTTCGCAAATATTGACTTCGGCGGCATGGGAGAGGAGGGATGGACAGAGAAGGAAGTACGCCAGCTCACAGACGATGTTAAGAACGGCGCCAACGGACTGAAAGTATTTAAGAACCTTGGTCTAAGTGTGCGTGATAATAACGGTAAAAGGGTCGCTATAGATGATCCCCGGCTGGATGCTATATGGGATCAATGCGGTAAACTGAAGATCCCTGTACTCATACATGCAGCCGATCCTAAACAGTTCTGGCAGCCTGCTGACTATAACAATGAGCGCTGGCTGGAGTTGATCACTCATCCCGGCCGTAAGCGTGGTGACACTAATCCCGCGCCCTGGGAACAGATCATAGAAGAGCAACATCGTATGTTCCTGAAACATCCCGGTACAACATTCATAAATGCCCACTTTGGCTGGTATGGCAGTGATCTGGCGCATCTATCACAGCTGATGGACCAGATACCGAATATGTATGTTGAATTTGGCGCAGTGATCGCGGAACTTGGACGGCAGCCACGAATGGCAAGGCAGTTTTTCGAGAAGTATCAGAACAGGATACTTTTTGGTAAAGACTCCTGGCAACCGGAGGAATATGTGACTTATTTCCGTGTGCTCGAAACTGCTGATGAATACTTCCCGTATCATAAGAAGTACCATGCTTTCTGGCGTATGTACGGTATGGCACTGCCGGATGATATATTGAAGAAAGTGTATTATCAGAATGCTATCAGGATCATTCCGGGAATCGATAAGAGCTTGTTTGAATAAGATGTAAAATAGGGAAGGGGCTGATAATTCAGCCCCTTCCCTATAAAAATATACCCGTTTTTCAATCGACCCGTATCCAACCCTTCTCTTCTTCATAATTAACAAATTGATAGCTTCCGCTATTCCCCAGCACCTGGATATTTTTCCCTACGGGGATCATTGTCTTCATTGCAGCAAGTGTATCCGGGGCCTCTAACAAACGTGTACTGCTCTTAGTTAGCAAGCGCTTGTAAGGTTGCCCTGAGATGAACTTACTATCTACAAATCCCTCCCTGTTGTCTGGCAATAATACTTTATACCAATTGCCGGTGGCGGCCATGATATACATAACGTAATTGGCCGGCAACTTTTCAAGGATGTTGCTGTTCTTTGCAGGAGAAGCGAGCAATGACGTAGCGGCCGTACTCCGCGCTGACGTTTGGAGAAGACCTGTACTGGCCTGTATTGATGCAGGTTCTGGTCTTTTCCTGTTGACGAATGGCAATGGATCAATAGCTCCGCCGTTGGTATAGATGCCAAAATGCAGGTGGGTAGGAGTATAACGCGCATTACCTGTATTACCCATTAGGCCCAATGTATCTCCCGTGAATACGTTTTGACCTTCCCTTACCAGTTGCGAGTCGAGATGTGCATAATAGAGCGTATATGATTTTCCTTTAGGATGCATAAAGATGACCTTTCCCCCGAGATTGTTTTGACGGGTGCTTGTGATCATACCATCAGCAGCGGCAACTACGGGAGTACGGAACTTACCGAAGATGTCAATGCCTTCATGACTGCGGGCGCCTTTATCACGGGCATCGCCCCAGAAACTGCCGATCCTGTGGTCAGCATTACCAGCTACGGGAAAGGCGAGGGAAGGCGCTGTATTGATAGTTAGCGTATATTCCCCGCTTTGCAATAACTCGGGTTGCAGACGTAATAAAAAACGACCGTCCCGCTCTACCTCATACTGTAAAGCTCCGGTGAGGGTATCTGCCTCTGCCAGCAGTGCCTGTTTAGCAGGTCCTTCTGCCGGTTGCCAGAGATCAGTAAAAAGCCGTAAGCGGGCTGAAGATCTTAGTGTGACGCGGATATCCAGTTTGTCGCCACGACGGGCCGTAAAAAGGTAGCCTGCCGCATCCGGTTTCTCTGCCGCAAAATATCCCGTTTCCTTATATGGCAATGTAATGGTTAGTGGGCTTGTCAGTGCCTTATTAGCTGCGGAAAACCATAGGTTGCCCATTGTACTGTTACCCAGACCGGCATCGGTAATACGGCCTGCATATTGCTCATGTGCTGTTTTCTTTGTAAATAATCCCCGTTTCGAGGACGAACAGGCGGTAAGCATAAATAGGCAAAAGAAGGAAAAGAGGCCCGCAATCGGGCTGTTATATGCGTTTCTGCTGATCATAACGAAGCATTTCAGATTAGATCATGCAATTGTCACGCCAGCTCCGGTTACGGCGCCGCTTTCCATTAAGATGATGTCTGATTAATTGAATGATTCCAACAGGGCGGCCGTCTTCTTCGGTTCGGTTATCATGGCGTCATGACCTGCCTTCAGCTCATAGTACTTCCAGTCTTTACTATTCCTTGCCTTTTCAGCATAGGGAACTATTGCAGGCAGTTGATTTACTGTGCAGGAAATATAGATCATTGGCAGATGATTTCCGTACGGATGTTGTAAAACTAATGGCTGGCTAAAGGTGCGGAAGGGGTGGCCTGTCAGACGTGAGTTTACCCAGCTGATATCTGCCGGGTCAGTTACGCCAAATACATCTGCTGGCCATGCAGGAATAGTCAGTCCGCCATCTTTCTCTCCCGATTTATTCATCACTTCCTGTACGGCTTTAGGTTGAACGGAGAAAGCGCTCTGGCCATTCTCTATCAGCAGTGCGTCAAGGAATACCAGTTTACTGAGCCGTTCAGGGATGCGGTCTGCAACACCGGCAATGACAGTACCGGCATAGCTATGTCCCACAAGTATTACATTATGCAGATCTTCCATTTCTATCAGGTTGACAATATCTGAGATATGTGTTTCCAGGTTGATCGCCGCGCTCAGAATGTTCTTATGTTCTCCCTGTCCGCTGAGCGTCGGAGTGTATACAATACCCCCATGTGCCCTTAACTCGCTGCTTACGCGCTGCCAGCACCAGCCGCCATGCCAGGCGCCATGTACAAGTACATACACCGGAGGTTTGGATGATGGCGATTGCGCCTGGATATCTGTAAATACAAAAACAGATATTATTAGAAGAAATGCCAATCTGAATGTTCTCATGTTCATAATGTTTAATTTTGCAGCAAAGTTACCGGCGCCGTTGAAGGCAATCAATAACTCACCCGAAAGTGAGCTTTAAACAATTTTATATGGCAACGAAGGTTAAAGAGCTTTCTACTAATGCTTATAATCTCAAAGTACTGGCTGACTCATGTGAGGTAAATGATATTCTGGCAATGATCAGTCCCAGATGGAAAATGCAGATCCTGTACAGTATATCAAAAGGAGTGCGGCAGTTCAACTGTTTGCAAAAGACTTTCCCTTCCCTGTCAGACCAGGTACTGGGGAAAAGGTTGAAAGAACTGGTGAATGAGGGGCTCGTAGAAAAGACAATGTTAGCGGATACCGTTCCTCAACAAACTTTATATACGCATACAAAAAGAGCTGAAGCATTATTAGAGATCATATTGGCGCTGCATCTATGGGGAAAGAAGGAATGGGACCTGCAAACGTGTACGGTCGGGAAAAAGTTGCCGGTGTAAAAATATTCGTGGTAATAAAAAGTAAAGGGCAACGTTACCGCTGCCCTTTTTTGTTGGGAGTTCAACAAGAGATGTGGCCTGCTATGCTTAAGACATATCAGTATAGAGAATATTAAAATGAATAGGTTGCGGAAGCGCTTAAGATCTCTCCTGTTGAAGTACCTTCTTTCTTTAATTCACCGTCTACAAAGATCTGCACTTTCAATGAAGAAGATGCGTTTACTCCTGTAGCAGAAACTGCAGCTGTCGCCACTATTGAACCTGCAGGAACAGTGATCTCCGGGCTGCTCCAGGTAGTGCCGGTAAGGCTGGTAACAGTTGTCGGGTTAGAATCATAACCATATACAGCTATCTCAATGTTGGAACCTGTGCTGGCGATTGCCTTGAATGTTACTTTATGAGAAGAGGATGAAGGTTTGTCATCATCTTTAGAACATCCGGTAAAAATTGAGGCGAACATCAATGTCAGCAGCGCGTTTCTTAAAAATTTCATAAATGCAAAATTTGGTAAAATGCCTACTCTTTCGGTGATTCAGTTTTCGGCGTCCCTGTTATCGGAAAGCAAAGGTATACCTGACCGTTAGGCATGACAATACCCGGATTCCATGATTTATTTCTACCTGTTTCCAGGTATTTTTTTTATTTTGTCGCCCATGACCCGTTTAATTAACCTGATTGCATTATTCGTAATAATCTCATTATGTACTAAAGCCCAGTTACCTTTGGACCGGCAGCGATATCACGATAGCCTGACCAATATCCTCCGGCAAACCACCTCGGATAGCTTAAAGGCAAGGGCCAATTATGGGCTTGTATATTACTGGGTGCCCATTGATACTGTAAAGGCCAGACAGTGCCTGGATGAGGCGCGCAGGCTTAGTAAACAATATCCCTTTTTGCTGGCCATTTCTTATGCACATGAAGGATATCTTTATTATAGTTCGGATATAGACCGTAGTGATGCAGCTTTTGCTACTGCAGATAGTCTGTTAAAGCATTTTGCCACCAGAGAAGCTTACCAGGCGCTGGCAAACGTCTGGATAAACCGTGCAGCTATCAAACAAAGGAAAGATGATGACAGGGCCTATATAGACATTGTACTGAATAAGGTCATTCCATTGGCATTGAAAGCAGGCGATAGCGCGATCGTTGCATCCCAGTATGCAGGTGTAGGGGTCGCCTTTATGAATGTGGAACAATATGATAAAGCAGAACCCTACTTTAATGATGCTATTAAGATCTACCAATCTATCCACGCACAACCCAGCAGACTGGTAGCTGCGTTGAACAGGGCAGGGGAGAACTATGTGCTGTTAAAGAAATTTGAAGAGGCGAAAAGGACAGTCGCTACTGTAAAACCACTGCTGGCGCCTTTTCCTGAGTCAGAGCTGTATGCTGTACACTATATGGTGGAAGGATTATGTTATCTGCACGATCAGCAGTACACACTGGCTGAGACGAGTTTCAATAAAGGTATTGCGGCTGCTAAAGGTCCGAACGGCGCTTATGTGATACAGGAGATACAGCTCTACAAAGTAAAAGCATTGCTGGCAAATAAGAAATATGAACCGGCAAAGCAGATCCTGCTGGAGCTTTCAACCGATGAAGAATTGATGGAACTAGGTAGTAGCAGATTGGAAGTGTACGAAGGCCTCGCAGCAAGTTATGCCGGACTCGGACAAATGAAACCTGCCTATGAATGGATGAAGGTGTCCCGGCATTTGAGCGATAGCTTACATGAGAGTGATCTGACCAACGATATCAATGATCTGGAAATGAAATACCAGCGCGCAGAAAGCCAGAAGGAGATCATTACGCTGAAGGCAAAAAATGAACAGGCGGCCCTTTCGGCAAAGAACAGCCGCTTGTATAGTATGCTGTTTGCTTCAACTACTTTACTCCTTTTGGTGGTTGCCATATTTGCACTATTGTACTACCGCAGCAATAAGAAATTACTGTTGCAGAAAGAACTGAATCACCAGCAGGAATTAAAGGAAATAGAACAACAGCAACGGCTGCAGTTTGGTCAGGCCGTCCTGCAGGGTGAAGAGCAGGAACGTCGCAGGCTGGCCAGGGACCTGCACGATGGATTAGGAGGAATGCTTGCCGGTGTGAAAATTAACTTATCAGGCCAGGTGGAGAAAATGGCATTGGAGCAACAGGATGAGCTGAAGAAGGTAATAAAACAGGTGGATAACTCCGTAACAGAACTGCGGCGCATTGCCCATAATATGATGCCTGTAAATCTGTTGAGGTCTGGTTTACAGACAGCCCTGAAAGACTTAAGTGAATCACTGATGACGGACGCTGTAAAGATCGACTTCCAGGCCTACGGTATTGAACCGGCTATGCCTGAACAGACACAGATCAACATCTACCGCATTATTCAGGAGACACTGGCGAATGCCGTCCGCCATGCCGATGCCAGCAGTATTATCCTGCAATGCAGTCAGGATGGAAATACTTTCCTGATCACACAGGAAGACAATGGAAAAGGTTTTGATACATCAGCCCAGGCAAAAGGTATAGGGCTTAGTAATATCAGGAACAGGGTGGGGTTCCTGAGAGGTACGATGGATATTACATCTGTTATCAATGAAGGAACTACGATAAATATAGAATTACATGCTGGATAATAAGATCACACTCGCTATTGTTGATGATCATCCAATTGTACAGGAGGGATTGCAAAAATTACTGGCGGGTGCCACAAACATAATCATCACAGGTTGTTTTACGACGGGAGCAGATTTTATTGATTTCCTGAAGCTGCATCCTTTAGATATCGTCCTGCTGGATATCAGTCTCCCGGATGTGAATGGTATTGACCTTTGTAAGGAAATAAAGAAGCTGTCGCCTGCTACCAGCGTGTTGGCCCTGAGTAATCATAGTGAACGCAGTATGATCTTCCAGATGTTGCAGAATGGAGCGACGGGTTATTTACTTAAAAACATCTCCGGAGAAGAATTGATATCCTGCATTAATGAAGCGATAACTGGGCAGTTCGCTTTCAGTCCTGCCGTGAAAGAGATCCTGGCTAAACCATCGGCGAATGAATTAAGGGAGATCCCCAAACTCACAAAAAGAGAAAAGGAGATCCTGCAGCTTATTGCTGACGGCATGACAACTTCCGATATAGCAGGTGCGCTGCATTTAAGCCCATTGACGGTAGAGACGCATCGCAAAAGCCTGTTGCAGAAATTTGAAGTGAAGAATGTGGCGGCTATGGTCAAGATCGCCACTGAACAACGGTTGATCTAGACAATTATATTTTCCAGCCTTTCTTTTGCAGAATTTTCCCGGACAATTTTATTTTTCCAGGCAACCCTTTCTCATTAAACTGCATTTATGATTGTATAAACCCGTTGTTTCCTTGACTATACCGGAACTCATAAAAGAAGCCAAAAAAGGCAGTGCAGCCGCCCAGAGGTACCTGTTTGACCTGATGTCAGACAAGATGCTGATGGTATGCCGCCGCTATGTCAGAAATCAGCAGGATGCAGAAGAGTTACTGCTGGACGGCTTTTATAAGTTTTTTAAGGCCCTGCCGGACCTGAACTATCAGGGAGATGCAGCCTTATACAGCTGGTTAAAGAGGATCATGATCAATGAATGCCTGATGTTCCTGCGGAAGAAGAACGCGTTTGTAGTGGTATCAGAACATGTAGCGGAAACGATGGCTTTGGAAGAAAATATCCTGAACGACCTGTCGGCGGCAGAGATTTTCAACCTGGTCATACAATTGCCCGCAGGTTACAGGACGGTGTTTAACCTCTATGTTATAGAGGGAATGAATCACGGTGAAATAGCCGGATTACTGGGAATATCAGAAGGGACTTCCAAGTCCCAGTTAAGCAAGGCGAAATCCTTATTGCAAAAAATGCTAACGCAGCAAAATATTGAGTATGTCAAACGAAAAACGCAGTGATAGCTGGATAGATAAGCTGGACAGACTGGAAGGTCTGCCAGGAGAGGCGCCGTTTGATAAAATGGCCGCCTGGGACCGTCTGCACCTTCGGCTGGACGAAAAAAGGGATAAAAAGAGGACCATCTGGTACTGGGCAGCGGCCTGTTTGTTCATTGGCTGTATGGTGGTCGTTCTGCCGAAACAGGGGCATAAAGACAATGTATCCTCTCCTGTTTCGCGTGTGGCTATAAAAGATTCGAATGTGCAAGCGGAACAGGTTATTGTCAGCAATCGCGTGACGTCAATGCCTGCAGATGTACCTGCAAGAAAGAGAACAGCTTCTTCAACGGAAAAGAGAGTTGCCGTTACACCTGACGTAGCGGCCATAATGCCGCCTGTAATAAACGTGATCCCCCATACAGATACCATACAGGAAGAAACGGCGACAGTGGCAGCAGCACCCCGGAAAATGCGTGTAGTGCATATTAATGAGGTAGGTGGGGATGTGATCGGCAATGCCTATGTATACCCCGAGCATAAACAATTCAAAATAGCGATCAGCGGCCCGGCAGGTTTCGCCAGCCAGGTGGTGGCCGACAAAACATCTAAAACACTTTCTCCCAAAAACTAAATAGAAAAATGAAGACAAGCATTTACTTTCTGATGCTCTTTATGAGCATCACAGGGATAACGCATGCCCAGGAAAATCAGCCCGCTACCAATGAAGACCGGATCTTTGACCTGCCTGCGAATGAGATCAACAGACGTTTCCTGATAGCGCTGGATAAGGGCGATAAAATGCAGGTGGAACTCGTTGGTATGAGGGACCTCGCCCGGGTAGCAAATATCGATTCACTGCTGAAGATATTCCTCAAAGATCTGGCCCCCCTAAAAGATTCACTATCCGACGAGCTGTCTGTAAAACGTATTGATTATGTAATGGAACCGCCGGCTGCAAAGAAGATCCGCCTAAGGCAGTCAAGACCCGCAGGGACCAGCTATCTGGTACTGCAGGATGATGTAGCCGCGTTGAAACTGGAACAGGATACAGTCCATTTTATTGGTGTAGTGCCGGTACCCGGACAGAAGACCATTCACCGGTACAGGATCAGTTTTTTTGTGAACCACCTGAATGATCTTGCCAACTATACCGACGGACGGTTACAGGCACGGCTGGTCAGTCTCAGCGAAAATGTCTACTCCGATTGGGTGAGGGATGATAAAGGCATGATGCATATCAGGAAGGATTATGCCATATCGGCCCGACTGACAGGAGGTTCACTTAGTACACGCGGCGACTATCTGGAATTCAAAGTTTCTGCCAACATCCAGAACTACAAAAATTACTTTGTGCCTTCCTTCAGCCTGGGTGCTACGACAATAACCGGATCAATGGCCAGGAATAATAAAACGCGTGAATTCGGGGCTTACTGGGAACCCAACTTTTTCTTCGGCAAGGACAGTGAAGGCAAGTTGAAAACCTACAGGAATGACTTCCTGACGGTGGTATATGGTAGTGGTCCGACAAGGAAGGATGCCGGAAAGAAAGAACCCTATCTGCAATATGTTTTCTCAGTAAGTTATCTTATTCACAGAAGCGGCGACTATTTTGAGAAACATACTTTCCGCACAGGTATTGGACGTATGTCGCTTTTTGAAGGAAAGACGAAGATCGAGCCTGTCCTGTATTTTCATGAATTCTTCAAAGGTGTTACACCTGGTATAAGACTTATACAAAGCTTTTAGTCCCCCCTAACGCCTCGTATCAACGTGACCCCCAAAAACATGGGAATAGAGAATTACGGGAATTCCCGTAATTTTCCCCCATGTACACCCGGTATTTCACACGGCAGCTGGAAATAGACTATGTCATCACAGACAAATGGCCCCTGCTCCTGCATAGGCACACTCATTTTGAACTGCTTTATATCATGAGGGGAAAAGGACAACATATGATCAACGAGCATACCTATAACTAGTTCAATTCTTCTATTACGATACTGCTCCAACTTTGCATAAGTTATTAAACATTCTGATCTATGCATATCGATCATACTACCCTGCGAACAGATCATCTTGAAGAAACAAGGGACTTTTTCATACGCGTTTTTGACATGGTGGAAGGGCCAAGACCAGCCGCCATTGCCAGGGCCATGCCCGGATATTGGTTGTATTGGAAAGACGCCCCGCTGGTACATCTTATACCCAGCTCATTTTATCATGACCGGAAAGGAAATGCACCTGCGGAAGCCATTGATCATACAGCGTTCTTTATGGAAGATTATGACGGGTTTAAACAAAGGCTGATCGATCTGAAAATAAGGTATTCTCTAATGGACCTTCCTGATATAGGCGAGCGGCGGATCTTTCTGCGTACGCCTGGGGGAGTATTGCTGGAAACGGTGTTTAGAAATAACTGATGTGAGTAAATATAAGTGTATCAAAGAAAATAATCTTATCAGAAAAATAGTACATTCGAATATCGACTCCTCTCATAGCCATTGAAAAACTTCGTTTATCCTATAATCTTATATAGAGCTAAATGAACGTTATAACTATTTCACGGAAAGATCCTCTATTACAGGATGTTATTGTTCTAGGTAGAAAAAATGCCAGGAAATTAGGGATGTTTCCTGATGGGGCATTTTATGAACATGCAAGTAAAAATTGCATTTTAGGAGCGATTGAATCTGACAGGTTGATAGGGTATTTGCTGTTTAGGATTATCCGGAGTAAGCAGCTTGTTTCCATTACACATTTATGTATTAACAATGAACACCGGGGTAATGGGGTAGCCGGCAGGTTGGTTGATTCTCTGAGAGACAAATTTCAATACAAGGTTAAAGGAATAACGCTTAGTTGCAGAGAGGACTATAAAGAGGCTTCAGGTTTTTGGAAGAAGTATGGCTTTAAACCTGTTAAAGAGAAAAAAGGACATAATAACCAAAACAAATCGCTGATAAAATGGAGGTATGATTTTGGGAATAGCGATCTGTTCTCATTGCTAACATGGGAGACAGATAAGATTAAGGCTCTTCTGGATGCTAATATTATTATTAAATTTAGAGATGATAATTGCCCTGAGAATGTTGAGGTGATGTCGTTACAGGCCGATTGGCTTGAAGAAGAAGTGCAATATTTCTACGCACAGGAAATTTATAATGAAATAAACAGGGATACCGACAAAAAGCGGGCAGAGAATACAAGGAGTATTCTCAACTCTTTTGAAATGGTTCGTTTTAGACCAAATGAAAGAGATCTGGTGTTCGAAAAATTGAAGGGTATCATGAAAGGCTTATCGGAAAATGACATATCTGACCGTATGCAGCTGGCAGAATGTATTGCCGCCGGATTGAAATATTTCATTACAATGGATACGGGTATTCTTGACAGAAGTGAGGATATTTACAGCGTTTATAATGTCAGAGTATTGCGTCCACTGGATTTTATTTTGATCATAGACTATTTACTGAATTCGAAAGATTATGCGACATATAGGGTTGCAGGTGCCAGGTACGATTATAGTAAGATCAGTGCAAATGATATTAGCCGCCTTGTGGATGTATTTTGGCAGCATAATCTGAATGAAAGGAAACATTTGTTTCATCTCCTGCTTTCAGGTATAGCTGCAGATGTAAGCAATAATACGGTCTGGATAGTAAAAGATATTCATGGAAATTGCCTCGGTATTTTTGCAGCATGTTTTGAAAATGATCACATTTTAATAAAGGTACTACGGACCGCAAGGGTAAAAATTCAAGATGTTTTGTTTCAACAATTGTTATATGATATATGCCAGTTAGCACTTAAAGAAAGGAAGCATTTGATCCGTATTCTTGACGACAAGCTTACCGCTACGCAACAGGAGATAATAGAGGGATTTGGTTTCGAACGCAAAAAGGACAGTTGGGATAAAATAATTCTCGAGGGGCAGTATATGTTTGCAGATGTGCTGAAGAATCCTATCGTTGCCAAAAATAGCGGACAATTGAAGATTATTGGGGACAAGATTAGAATAATTGATAATGATATTTTGGAAGACCTGAAGTTACAACTTGAAAGGAAGTTATGGCCATTAAAATTCCTTGATCTGGGTATCCCGACTTATATAATCCCTATAAAATCGCTGTGGGCATCTCAATTGTTTGATCACCTGGCAAGTAATCAGACTCTATTTGGTGCGGAGGCGAAGTTAGTATGGAGTAAAGAGAACATTTACTATAGAAATGTAAAGCCTGTCTCGGAAAAAGCCCCGGCAAGAATATTGTGGTATGTAAGTGAAGATCCTTTCTCTGGAATAGATAGGAACAAGGGGATTGTTGGATGTTCTTATATGGAAGAAGTTTACACCGGACAGGCAAAGAGTTTATACCAAAGATTTAAAAACTTTGGTATTTACGAATGGCAAAATATTAGTAGAATGACTAACGGAGATGCTTATAAGGAGATAAAAGCTATTCGGTTTAGTGATACAGAAGTTTTCAAAAAGGTTATATCTTACGAAACAATATGTGCTGTGATGAAGAGATGTGGACGTGTTCCTAATTCTTTCACCAGTCCGGTAGAAGTAGGAAAAGACGTATTTAACGAAATTTATAAGCTCAGTCAAAGAGGTCATATATGAGTAAAGTAATGCTAATATCGATTAAGCCGGAATTTGCGGAAAAGATCTTTAATGGAGAGAAATCTATTGAACTTCGAAAGGCTACACCAAGTGTAGATCCGGGAGATATTATAATAGTATATTGCACCTTACCCGTAAAAGCTGTAATTGGTTATTGTCGTGTGGAAAGTATCCTTAAAATGGCCCCGGAACAGCTATGGCAAGAATATCGAAATCGTCTCGGGATTGATGAAAAACGTTATCAGGAATATTATAAAAACGTAGATATGGCGATTGGGATTTCTCTAAAGGAAATTTGCAGACTGGATGATGATATAAGCCTGGATGTGATCAAGAAAGAATTCCCACGATTTAGCCCTCCTCAAACATTCCGATATTACGACAATCAAATATTTGAAAAGTATATAAACTTGCAAAGCAGTAACAGGGATCTTTCTTACGCCTGACTTCAATTTATTCCCCATTTTACGTATGTTCACTAAATTTGTATCAACGCAGCAAAGATATCTACGCCATGAAAAAGAACATACTGGACCTTTCCGGCAACAAGGCACTACCTTTCCCGCTGGATACGGCCATTTCTTTTAACCCCTTCATTGACTACCTCCGCAGGCGGGTTGCAGGAGAAAAAACGGCCAAGGCTGGTATATACAAGAACGCACTTGCACTGTTTGACAAGCATAACTTACAGAACATTACTCTCTCGATTGATAATATTCATGAATATGAAGAGTTGCTGGAACAGATGTACGTCTGTCTCTCACCGCCTTTGTTAAATGAGTTTGAAGTAGCCTGGGGATTGGGCTTCCCATTCCAGCCCGTTATCTTCTATGCTACCCCCATGTTGCACGAACTGATGGAAGGAACGGTGTCTGATCAGGATAAGTATGTGGTGGTGAAGACGCCCGAGGAATATCATAAAACGCGGCTGCATATGGTGTATGCATTCGTGCTGCAACGGCTGTATAATTTTCGCATCCCTGCACAGGTTGAGCAGTATCATGCAGGTACTAATATGCAAACCGGGTTGCTGCAATATTTTGCAGTACATCTTAATACAGATTTCCTGGAGGTGATACCAAACGGACAATTACCGATGCCTGACTTCAAGGAATTATCTATAAAGATGGCGGAAGATGGAACATTGGATATACTGGAGAAGATCATGCCTTTGTCCATGTTCTCGTTCCGTGGGATAACCGTAGTAACAATATCCGATGTAACAGCCGAGAAAGCCGTTGAGAATATCGAAAGCGTCAGACTGGCAAGAACGCCGGATAATGATGAAACCAGCTATCTCCATGTTATCCAGTCACTGAAAACGATCGTTGGGAATAATAAGATAGAGTTCGACCTCTTCCCGCTGGTAACAATAAACAATGAGCCCGTTTATGGGTATAGGAAGGGAGGAACAGGCATCCTGTTCGAGGTATGGGGAGAAAGGCTGTCACCTGAAGTCTTCCGTAAACAGGCGAAAGGTTATTTCTCCAATCCGAACTCTTTTTTCTCAAGAGATATCTTTGGCCTGAAGGAGATGGAAATTAGTTTCCTGGAACACTTCCGGAAATTAAAAGTCAGGTCGCTCGCGTTGATGCCTGTATTTTACAACCGTCAACCGGTAGGCGTACTGGCTATGCATACCTGGGAGGATGATACTTTTGATGAAACAGCATTAACCCTGCTGGAACCCGCCTTATTGGCTATAGGAAGCCTGATGCAGGTCTATATAGACGAGTTTAACCTCGAGATAGAAAATATCATTAAAGAGAAATTTACCTCCATTCAGCCCTCTGTACAGTGGAAATTTAATGAGGTGGCCTGGCACTATCTGCACGACAGGAAACGGGGATTGCCGGAAAAGACGGAAACGATCCATTTCAATGATGTATTCCCGCTATATGGTGCGGTGGATATAAGGAATTCGACCCTGGAAAGGAACAAGGCCATCATCTCCGACCTGGATGGTCATCTGAACCTGCTGATGAATACCCTGACGGCTTTACAACTTGAACATCATTCAGTGCTGCAGGAAGAAATGATCTATAAATGCAGTAAGTGGAAGGATGTGTTGGGACAGGAGTTGCTGAATGGTAGTGATGAAGATAGACTGGTGACCTTCTTCCGGGAAGAGACGACACCTTACCTGGTACATCTGTCAAAGCTGAATGGTAACAATGCTTTGCTGGCCGACTATATGATGGCACTGGATAAGTTCAATAGTAATGTGCATGGCAATAAACATGCGTTGGAGGTGTCTATGCAGATGATCAATAATGTGGTGAACAATTATTTTGAATCGGAGAAAGACCAGCTGCAACGTTCATATCCCTGTTACTTTGAAAAGTTCAGGACAGATGGAGTGGAATATGATATCTATATCGGACAATCCTTCGCCCCTGATCATCCGTTCAATCACTTCCACCTGAAGAACCTGCGCTTATGGCAGCTTTCTTCAATGGCGGCCGTAGCGAAGCTGACAGCGTCTTTGTTGCCTGATATGCCGATACCAATGCGCACGACACAACTGGTATTTGTGCACAATCATGCGATCGATATCAGCTTCAGAGCTGATGAGAGAAAGTTTGACGTGGAAGGCGCTTATAACATCAGGTATCAGATGATCAAAAAAAGGATCGATAAGGTGCACATACGTAATACCGAAGAGCGGCTCACACAACCTGATAAGATCGTACTGATCTATTTCGATAATAAAGATGTTGAAGATTATCTCCCATTTATTCACTACCTGCAGGAAAAAGGAACATTGAACAATGACCTGGAAGAACTTGAACTGGAAGATCTTCAGGGATTGAGCGGTTTAAAGGCATTGAGAGTAGGTGTAACGGCCTGATAACTTTGACGAGATGTCGGGAAAAGAACGCACAATTGGCGAAATATCGCCTGTATTAGTAGCCTGTATTATTGCGTAAGTAATTGATTTTTATTGATTTTATGGTGTGGTATTCATATTGCCTGATACGGTTGAATTAAATCTGTCCGTCTATGAACCACAAAGAAGTAAAATCCCTGACAAGAGCTGGGATTGAAATCTATACCCTCGGGTCTGCGGATGCTGTGAATGCGTTACGTGAACGGCAGACCCTCAGGCTGGAAAATGTTGAGATCTTATGGTGTAAACGAGGCGCCGGTACTGTAGAAGCAGATGGGAGGATCAACTTACTGGCGGAACAACAGGTCTATTGTTTTCTACCAGGACAATTGAGAAAGTTTCAACTGGATGAATCTGTCAGCGGCTATTACCTTTCTTTCCCTCCGGATTGCCTCTATCTGGCGCCTAACCTGAAAGAGCTGATGTCCTCTTTTGAAGAATACATACTCAACATGCAGTTGCTTACATTCCGTGCCGACGAGTCCATACAAACAGAGCTCGAAGGAATAGTGAAGAAGATGAAACGGGAGTGCGAGAACAATCTCTGGATGCGTTCAGAAGTATTATCAGGCCTGCTGAATGTATTTATGATCTATATTTCCCGGGAACTGGGCGTGAGTGGACATACGCTGGTCGTTTCAAGGGAAGGGGAAATTGCCAGGAAGTTTATGACAATGCTGAAGGAACAATTCATCACCCGGAAAAAGGTAGCTGATTATGCAGATGCTTTAAGTGTTACCCCCAATTATCTTAACACCGCCGTAAAGAAAGTAACAGGCTTCACAGCCAGTTATCAGATTCATAAACTGATCATACTGGAAGCTAAGCGACGTATGATGTATTCGGATTGCAGCCTGAAGGAGATCGCTTACTACCTGGGATTTGAAAGCCAGGCACATTTCAGTAAGTTCTTCAAATCAAAATCAGGAATGAACTATACCAGTTTTAAACACAGCTTGCTTGAAGCTGTATAAGATATTCCCGTCAGTTAGCTATAATATAAAATGAGAATCCCGCAGTATTAAGCTGCGGGATTCTTTTTATAGAGAGTAGGTGGGTAATTATTTGCGGTAGTGCGCTCTTAACATCCAGGCCATCTTCTCGTGCGTTTCCAGTAATCCTGTAATGAAATCGCTGGTGCCAACATCTTTGAAAGTATTTGCGAAGGCATCAACATTGCTTCTGATGAACTCTATGATGCTTTCATGATCTTCCAGTAATTCTTTCATGAAGCCCATGCTGTCATTGTCTCTTTCACTGTATTCAGTCAGGTGTGTCAGGTTCAGGAAGCTTTTCAGGGTAGCAGGTGCATAGTGACCCAGAGAGCGGATCCTTTCTGCAACGCTGTCCATGATCTCATCCAGTTCTTCATACTGTGATTCGAAAAACAGATGCATAGAATGGAAATCAGGTCCTTCAACATTCCAGTGTGCATTACGGGTCTTAGTATAAAGTACATACTCGTCCGCCAGTAATTTTGCCAGCTGGTTAGTGACCTGCTGTCTGTTTGCATCAGTAATACCAATATTCGTATTCATATATCGCTTGTTTAGTATCGTAAAGGTAGAACATTATTGCCTCTTTAGAATGTTCGATCTATAATATGAACATCAATTGCGGTAATGTTTACAACAACATAACATAGTGTAATGTAACGAAACGAAATGTAAGTTCGTTACCTGTATGCCGGTATCAGCAGCCTTTTATATGAATGGGCGCCGAAGGTCATCCGGTTGTTGTCGATCAGTGTAAATACATACACATCGTCATCTGTATATAACAGAGAAGGCATCCATTTCTGGATGCCTTCTCTGTTATATACAGATCTTTTATGAAAGCTGTTTTTTGATGATCTCCAGGCCTTGTATCACCCTGTTCATATCTTCTTCAGCGCCCATTGCTATTCTTATGTATTCGCCTGCTGAAACGCCGGGAGCACTGAAAGCAGTACCTGGTATCACTTCCACACCTGCCTGTAGCAGCGAAGCATGAAACTCGCCTGACCTTATACCGGCAGGTAATTTCAACCAGCAGTGGAATCCGTTTTCATGCCCCTGCACTTCGTAACCGGAAAGTACTTCTCTTGTAATAGTTTGCCGGCGTTTACCTTCAATACGCTTTCTGCGGAGAAGGTCTTCCAGTTCGCCATTTGTAATAGCAGCCGATACAAGCGTTGTAAAGAAGGTAGAAGGATTACTTGATGTGAGTTTCAGTGCAGTGCTGATCTGGTCCTTGTACTTTTCAGGTGCTGCAATGAAAGCGACTTTGATATCAGGCGCGAAAGGTTTCGAGAGACTATAAATATACCAGCCCAGGTCAGGCGCAAGTTGTGCGAAGTTGGCCGGAGGATTGTCTGCCAGAAATCCATAGGCATCATCGTCAATGATAACCTGTCCGTTCTTACGGGCAATGTCGATCAGCTCCATACGACGCTCTAAAGGCATAATAACGCCGGTTGGATTATTAATAGTTGGCATCAGGTAAATACCCCGGATATTATGTTGTGCAGTGGCGGCTTCCAGGGATGACGGCAACATCCCCTTTTCATCAGTTTTGCAGGCGATCAGCTGTACGTTCAGTAATCTGGCAATAGCCGGAAAGTTGGAATACGTGAACTCGTCAACCGCAACAGCCGTACCTTGCAATGATGCAGCAAGCAGGCATACAATGATGGCCTGATGACCGGAGATGGCCATGAACATACTTTCTTCACTGATGGCTGCTCCATTACGCGATATCCAACTGGCTGCTATTTGCCTGTCTTCTTGGCCGCCTGCAACAGGCTTCATAGAAAACCATTCGTTGTACGTTGCGCAGTGCGTATCAATAAGGTGTTTGAAACTGGCTTTTTGGTCGGCCAGTACCGGGTAATTTGAGCTTAGCGATATCATGTGAAGTGAGGATTTGGATCGCCAAAAGTACAAAGAAAATGATCCGGTACAATCACAATACTTATTTCTCTTCAGCTATCTTACCCGCCTGTGAAGCTAACAAAGTAATGCCGGAACCTAACAGCGCTATCATAGCAAACGACCAGCGCAGGCTGGTAGCTTCTGAAATAAAGCCGATCATAGGAGGCCCCAGCAGAAAACCAAGAAAACCAACAGTAGATACTGCAGCAATAGCCACACCGGGTGCCAGCGTTTTAGACTTGCCAGCCAGTGCCAATACCAGCGGAACGACGGATGATACGCCGATACCGACCAGCAGGAAACCTATAGTAGCCGTGATCAGATAGGGGAGGCAGATAGCCAGCAGCAAACCGGTAGTGGTCATCAAACCGCTGATCTGTAATACTCTTTTCGCGCCCAGCTTTGTTACAAAACGGTCGGCTACAAACCTTCCTCCTGCCATAGTGCTCATGAAGGCAATATAACCCGCCGTGGTAAGGTGTTCAGGGACCTGTACTATCTTCTGAAAATAGATACCGCTCCAGTCGAACATCGTACCTTCTGTTACCAGGCTGGAAAAGGCGATCAGCCCCAGTTTAAGGATACTGCTATCCGGTTTTGCAAAGATGGGTTGTGAACTGTCGGAAGCTTCGTCCGCAGGCAAAAGATATCTGTAGAAAAACAGCACCAGTAGCCAGCAGATAATGCAGATGAAAATAAAATGCTGTAATACCGGTAGCTCCAGGTTAATGGCCATGGTGCCTAGACCGATGCCTGCAAAGCCTCCTAAACTCCACAGGCCGTGGAAGGACGCCATAATGGACCTGCCATACAACGCCTCTATACCAACGGCCTGTGTGTTCATGGATATTTCAAAAACGTTGTTCATGAAGCCAAAACAGAACAATAAGATCACCAACTGCCATATGCCTGTGGCAAATCCGATCGTAGAGAGCATGAGCGGGAATAACAGACCAGCGCTGATCAACACCTTCCTGCTACCCATACGGGTAACCAGCCAGCCCGATACCGGCAGGCTTACCATCAATCCGATAGGCAAGGCAAACAACACGCCGCCCAGTGCTGCGTTGTTGAGCTGGAAAGTAGCCTTGATGTCGTGGATCCTGCAGGCCCAGCTGGAATAGGTCAGCCCGGCAATGAAGAAGAAAACGCTCGTTGCAATACGATGCGACCGTTTCAGGTCAAAATGGACAGTCAGATCTTTCATAAATCGTTACGAGGTTAAGGTCATGAGGCCAATATGCTGCTCCAGTTCGTCATAGTCCGAGATCTTGATGATGTCGTTAATATGCGCCAGCTTCTTGTTATCAATACCGATAAACTTTATGCCAAGTTGTTTTGTGGCCTGATAATCCCAGTTGCCGTCACCGACATAAATGATATCTGAAAGTTCGGGCGATTCATTATGCCGCTTGTTCATCTTGGTAATGGTGTGGCTGATGATATCGCGTCTCGCAAACGCATCCTGGGCGAAAGAAGCCGCACTGCATTCTTCGATATTGATGCCAGCGCACTGCAATTTAAACAATGCAGATTGCTTCCATCCGCCGGTGGCCAATCCGATCCTGATATCTTCATTACGGGCCAGTGTGCTGATGATCTTCCCTGCTTTGGGGATTTCCCGGAAATAACCAGCCTGTTTTTCATATGCTTTTTCAAGCAGGTTACAGAAGCAGTCAATGAAGTTCTCTATCTCAGTTACTGTGCATGGATGATTCCTGCGTTCAAGCGATAACTGGTTCAGTATACCGGAGTCGGTCGTATTTTCATAGTGACCGTAATTGGTATTGAAATCGGAAAAGTTGAAAGTAGTAGCAATGGCCTCTGTGTAACAGAGATCGTCGATCTCGGTAGTATTGGTCAGTGTACCGTCTATGTCAAAAATAATGTACTTCATAAAAGCAGTTTTTAAAACTTGATAACGGATTTCAGACTGGAGATGTCACTATTGCGCTGACGTTTATCGACGTTGCATCCCAGGTCCAGAACGGCGTTCTGGAATTCGTCAATGCCGTAAGCTTTGGTAATGATCTTTTCCAGTCCCAGTACCTGGCTGTTAATGAGGTCAACAGCATGTTTGAAGGTGTCCTGTGAATCGATGGAGCCGATGATGGAAATACTGCGGTCGGTGATCTCACGCGGGTTGATGGTCTGCTGATTGTTCCGCAGGCCTATCAATGCAATCTTTCCGCCATCGGCTACGGCATCGATCGATTTTTCCAGCATGCTGCCTGTCGTATCCACGATCAGGTCATACTGGTCTTTACGAGGTGCAAAATGACCGGACAGATACCAGCCTGACGTAAGGATGTCATTACTGCTGATAAGATCAGTCCTGTTGGCAGATGTTTCATAGATGGTGCCTGCCTGTATACCATACTGTTTTAATGCCATGTAGAATAGCAACCCGATAGGGCCTCCACCCAGTATCGCTACATTGTAGAAAGGCGTAACTGCCAGTTTCTTAACAGCAGTTAGTACACAGCTGAGTGGTTCTGACATAGCGCCCTGTTCGAAAGGCACATCATCCGCCAGGGGATAAATAAAACGTTTAGTGGTCTTGAAGTATTTCGTGAAAGTGCCGTCAATGGAGACGCCTGCCTCGGTGCTCGATTTCAGGAAACAGTGATTACGCAACCCTTTCCTGCAGTTCTCGCAGTAACCGCAATAGTAGGTAGGATCAATGATGACACGGTCGCCTACGTTGAAGGTTTCAACGCCCCGGCCTTTCTCCACGATCACACCGGCAGATTCATGGCCGATGATGACTTTCTCACGCGCATTATATTCTCCGGAGATGATGCTGAGATCTGTACCACAGATACCAGTAGCGCGGATCTCTACGATAACTTCATCGGGCATTGTAATAGCGGGTTCTTCCCGTTCTTCGAGCCGGATGTTCCAGGGCCCGTGATAAACGATAGCTTGCATGGGTAACAATTTTTTAAAGCTGACTGAATAATCTGTCCAACCTGTTGCAGATCTCCTGTACATCGTCTGCGGTGGCAGTTAAAGCGGGTCTTACCTTTACGACGTTGCCGAAGCCATACCTGGAACCTCTGAGGATGAGTTTATAGTCTTCCAGTGCTTTGTCGATGATCCTGTTGGTAAGCGTAACATCCGGAGCACCTTCCTTATCAACGATCTCCAGGCCCCACATGTATCCCATGCCTCTCACGTCGCCGATGAAGTGGCCATACTTTTCTTTCAGCCCGTTTAGCAGTTCGCCGAGTATAACGCCGTTATCGCGTACGTTTTGAAGAAATCCTTCCCTGGATACGATCTCCATGGTTTTCTGCGCAGCAGCGAGCGACAACAGGTTACCACCGGAAGTGTAGGAGTGCTCAAATTTTTCCAGTACAGCAAATTCAGGTCTGTAGAGGATCGCAGCAGTAGGTATGCCTATACCGCCTAATCCTTTTGCCAACGTGATGATATCGGGTTGCATATCAAAATGCTCGCTGGCAAACATATAACCTGTTCTGCCAATGCCTGTCTGTACTTCATCAGAGATCAGCACGATGTCTAATTCGTCACAGATCTTTTTGATCCTTTCAAAGTATCCCGGCGGCGGTACGATATTGCCGCCATTACCCAGAATAGGCTCCATGATCAGGCAGGATACATTGCCGGAACCACCATACTCTACGTAGTCATAAATTGCTTCTGTACATAAGTAACCGCAGTTTGGAAACTTAGCGGAATAAGGGCAACGGTAACAATACGGCGCCGGTACAATAGCGTGTTTGTTGGAGATGGTATTAGAGAATGACTTTCTTCTGAAAGAATTCCCTGAAATACTGGTTGTGAAAAGCGTTTGTCCGTGATGGGAGAGGGACAGACTGAGTACTTCATTTTTACCATTGAACTTGTTGGCTATCTTGACAGCGCCTTCATTGGCTGTAGAGCCGATAATGTCGCGCATCCAGCCATCAGTAATGCCTTCGGGAGCATGTTCCAGTATGCTGTTCAGCACATTGGAAGCAAGTTCGCCTGTAAATGAGGAGGAAACATGTATCAGATCTTCTACCTGTTGCTGCAGTACTTCAACCACTTCAGGGTGGCTGTATCCAAGAGCGAGGTTAAAGGTTCCTGATACGGCATCAATGTACTCTTCGTCATGCGAAGTATAAAGGCGTATGCCACTGCCTTTAGTAAACTGAATGTTAACAGACATGGGGGTGGGTTTTACATAAGGAAAATAAATATGGAGGAATGGGCGTAAGTCTAACGGGTTACATAGACTGAGTTACATAACGAACAAATGTTTCTTGAATTTCCTGTAGGGAATCCGGGTTATACAATTTTTTTTCTACGTGGTGGATATGAAAATGTGTCTTGCTTCATTATCAAAATTCACGGAGGCAAAGTAGAATGTATTTGCGAGAATTTATTTTTTTTGTTTTCGATGAATCCTTTATTTTTTATTTAATAGGATAGTAAATTATTCATCTTACTGAAGAATTGAAACCGCTTAAATGCTTTGTTGATTTGGGTTTCCTGACTTCACTGCGTATATGCTGCATGTTATGGACGACTTAAATAAAACAGAAATGGCTGCCCCGGTTTTATGCAGAACAGCCACTCCAGTATTATTTTTCAATCTTTCGTTTATGAAAACAGCTTAACGCTGTTATTCTATTATTGTAACGTCACCTTTGTATACACCCTTGATACGTTGTTTACCAAATTCCAGTGTATAAGTGTACGTCTGGTAACCAGGACCCTGCACATAAGTAAGGCTTCCGCCTGTAGGTTTACTGAGTACTTCCCCGGTACCTGTTATTTCCTGTCCGTCTTTGTAAGTGACATTCTTGTAAAGCAGTGCCACATCAAAATTCCTGTTCCTGTCAAACGAGGGAGAATCGGAAGGCATATAGGTATAAGTAACTTTAGGCGATAATGTGTCCAGCAGGAATTGAACGATGTGCACTTTGCCGGAAAAGGACTTTGTCTGACTCATATCAGTAAACGCGATCTCGACGCCGCCGGTCCAGTTCTTTCTGATAGCATAGTTGGTTCGGAAAAGGGAATCATTAAGTACAAAGCCATTGCGGGGATCCACACCATCATTACCACCATATACACATCCACAGAAGGATAAAAAAAGTATAGCAGCCACGAGGCTGAGCGCTGATGTCTTCATTTAGTTGTAGGTTTCTTAGTCTATACCGATAATAATACAAATATATAAATACTTTCTGATGAGCAGAATAAAAAAAAAGCTATCCATATGAACGGACAGCTTTTGTCAATATAAGAACGTTTTATAAATTACATTGATGGTGGTGCAATGTACACGGTATCCTTGAACTGACCTTTAACAGTAATGTTGTCTTTGAAATATAGTGCATATACAATGTCAAAAGTCTTCTCGTTCTTATTAATAGTAATAAAACCGCTGTCTATCGTATTTAGACGGTGGTCTTCAGCTTCTTCAGTAAGCTCACCGTTAACCATTGGCTGTTTGTAGTAACCGTAGATATATGAAAAATTCTTTGCTTTGTCGAAATCTTCAGAGCTATTTGACTTATAAGTATAAGTTGAATTATAAATGATCTCAGTGGTATCAAAGGAAATACCGAAGATGGTGGCATTGCCAGTATAACTACTATCCTTACCGAAAAAGTTTATATCGGTGAAGTTTATTTGTCTTCCGGCGAGATCCTCATGAACAATATTAGAATAAGGAGTGGCCAGGAATGCTCCATTGTAAGTGAGGCCGTTTGTAGCAGATTGTTGTTCAGGAGCCTTCTCTTCGTCTTTACCACATGCAGCAAAGAACACAGTTGCAGCCAGCAGGCTGAATAATAATTTTTTCATGATTTTTAATTTGTAAGTGCAGGTTAAACATCGTCATTGTGACGAATATCGTTGAGTTTTCTTCTTATCAGATTTGAGTGTGGGAGCAAAAAGACTACCCATGTGAGATAGTCTTTCCAATAGAAATTATCAATTTTCATTCATTGGGCCGTTAAATCGACCTTTCACAGTGACATTGTTATATTTCAGTTCATAAGTAACGCTGTAATTATTCGACGTTCTATTGAATGTAAAGTAACCTCCTGTCAAGCTATCCAGTACGGTAGCTGCATCGGTGAAATCATGACCAGCAAATGGCTGTTTGAAATATGTAGCTGCAAATTCGAAGTTCTTTGTCTTGTCATAACCTGTAGAATCGTGATTCATATAGGTGTAGGTCTGACCAAGAATAAAGGTGTCAATTTTAATACTCACAGCGCTGGCAGTACCATTATAGGTACTATCTCCAAGAAGATCTTTATCAGTGAAAGCGAATGTAGCGTCATTTCCTACATTTTGGACAGCAAATATGTAACCATAAGGTGTAGCCATGGCTTCACCATTGTAGGTGAAACTCTTTGACTCGTTGATCTTGTTATCGTCTTTGCTACATGCAGCAAAGAGCATAGTTGCAGCCAGTAGGCTGAATAATAATTTTTTCATGATTTTAATTTATGGGTACAGGTTAAACATCGTCATCGCGACGAAAATCATTGGGTTTCCTTCTTATCAGATTTGACCATGGGCCAAAAAAAGACTGCTCATGGAGCAGCCTTTTTTCGAGTATAATGAACTTATTAGTCATTCGTAAGTTTCATCTCACCATTGTATTCACCTTTAACAGTGATGTTATGGTATTGCAGTTCATAAGTAACCTTATAGGTATTCTGCGTTTTATTGATTGTTACAGAGCCTCCGGTCAGTGTGTCCAGTGATGTAGCTTCATCAGTGAAGTCGTCACCGGCAAATGGCTGCTTGAAATACGTAGCAGCGTATGCGAAGTTTTTTGCCCCGTCATAACCGGTAGAATCGTAGTTCTTAAAGGTGTAGGTCTGACCGAGTATAACCGTGTCTACGTCAATAGCTACAGCAGTTGCAGTACCGGTATAACCAGTTGTACTAAGCAGGTCTTTATCTGCTGCGACGAATGTACTACCATCAGCGTAGTCAATACGGTAACCATAAGGAGTAGATATTGCTTCACCGTTGTATGTGAGGCTACTTGCGTTGTCGATCTTTTTATCGTCGTCTTTACTACATGCAGCGAAAAACACTGTGGCAGCCAACAGGCTGAATGCTAATTTTTTCATGATTCGAAAATTGATTTTTATTAGGTATAGTTTTTAAAATATTGTCATTATAACAACTGTATGTTAGTTGTTAATCAATTTCAATGCTCCGTTGTACTCACCTTTAACGGTAATGTCTTTGTACTTCAACTCGTATGCAACGTTATAGATCTCCTGGTTTTTCTTAACAGTAACTGAGCCTCCGGTCACGGAATCCTGATAAGTACCGTTTTCCTCATCAAATTCGCCATCCGCGAAACGTTGCTTGAAGTAAACATAAGCGGATTCAAAGTTTTTGGTTTTATCGTAACCAGCAGAATCCTTGCTCATAAAAGTGTAGGTCTGACCGGATATGATAGTGTCGAAATCAATAGCAGCTGCACTTGCAATGCCGTTAAAACCTTCAACTGTTACATCCTTATCGGTGAATGCGATCTGCTTACCGTCAGTTCTCCAGTCAAACAGGTATCCAAATGGAGTAGGTACGGTTTCGCCGTTATAAATGAAACTACTTACCGGAGTTTGTGCGGGGTCTTCATCTTTGCTGCAGGCAGCAAGGAATAGTGTGGCAGCCAGCAGGCTGAGTGCTAGTTTTTTCATGAATATGTATTGGTATAGGTTAAAGACATCATCAGATATCCTCGTCATTACATGGGTCTCATCTCGATCAGATTGGTACGGTAGAACAGTTGCAATAGAATTCAGTTATACGGTAAATGCAATCACAATATCAGGGCACGCGGCCGCAAATATAGTAATAATATTTATAATATTAAGCACCTGTTAAAATTTAAGAAGAAGTGGGGGTAGGAAGCGTAATATGAACCTGGAGATCGCATTGATCTCCAGGAAATTGAACAAGGTCTTATAAGGACTGGCTGTTCAGGGCAGCCTGTAATTCATCTTCATTGGTCAGGTCAAGTCGCAAAGGAGTAATGGAAACGAAATCATTATCCACCGCCCATCTGTCTGTACCTTCTTCTGCAGGTTCCAGCGGGGTAACCGTAAACCAGTAATGTTTCCGGTTCATCGGGTCAGTGCCTGGTACGATCTTTCCGTCATACAGACGGACAGATTGCCTCGTCCATCGGATACCTTTGGGGTGAGGTGGGAAATTGACGTTAAAAAGGCTCAATCCGGGCTTTTCAAGCAACAACTGAAGCACCATTTCCACATAATTCTCGAAAGCCGGAAAATCAGGCTCTGATTTACCCACAGGGGTACTCAGCGCAATCCCTTTTATGCCAAGTAGCACAGCCTGCTTTGCTGCCGCCAGTGTTCCGGAATGCCACATCCCGTTACCAAGATTAGGCCCCATATTGATGCCTGAAAGCACCACATCCGTTTTCGCATACAAATGAGTGCCCAATGCCACACAGTCTGCCGGCGTGCCATTCACGCGATACGCCTCTATTCCGTTAAAACTGATCGGAGATGCTTTGAATGAAAGCGGGCGCGAATGCGTGACCGCATGTCCCATAGAAGACTGCTCCACATCCGGCGCTACTATCCTTACTTCTCCGAATCGTGCTGCCACTTTCGCGAGGGCGGCTATTCCAGGGCTGTAAATGCCATCGTCGTTTGTAATTAGTATTCTCATAACTATGCGGCCTCCAAATTCATGCCATTGGGCGTGGTATCCTTTTTGCAAATAATATGTTATGAAAGCGCATTTACTGCATAACCCCAAAGCGGGCGATCAGGACCACTCAGAAAATGAGCTGATGAAAAAGATCAGCGCTCACGGTATCAGATGCATCTACTCCTCTGCAAAAAAAGAGTGGACGAAAGATCTGACGCCTGATGCTGATTTTGTGATCATCGCAGGCGGAGATGGTACTGTTAGAAAGGTCATTCTTCAGTTCCTCAATGGCAAAACGGGCGACAAACGATACCCCCTCGCCTTGCTGCCAATGGGTACCGCTAACAATATCAGCCGGTCGCTGCATCTCATGGGCGATGCCGATGATGTTATCGCCTCCTGGAAACATCAGCATATCCAGAAATTTGACGTAGGAAAGATCGCTGGTTTTTATGAAGACATGTTCTTCCTGGAAGGTTTCGGTTTCGGCATATTCCCCGTGCTGATGAAGTCAATGAAGGAACTGAACGAACCTGATACGCCGGAAGAAAAGTTAAAAATGGCCCTGGAAACACTGCACGGTATTATCGACAATTACCACGCAAAGGAATGCCGGCTTGAAATTGACGGCGTGGACCACTCCGGTAAGTACCTGATGGCAGAAGTGATGAATATCCGTTCCATCGGCCCTGGTCTGAACCTGAACGGAGACGCGGACGTGGGAGATGGACTGCTGGAAGTAATACTGTTGGGCGAAGACAAAAGAAAGGCCTTTTCAGCCTATATAGCCGACAGGATATCCTCCGCTGCACATAAAGATTATGACCTTCCCGTCATCAGAGGGAAGAGTATCAAAATAGCCTGGGAAGATGAACATGCCCATGTTGACGATGAACTGATAAAAGCAGGGAAAGACAAAAGCTACATTGTCAGCATCTTGAAGCGTGAATTAGAGTTTATCGTACCGGCCTGAACCTGGTTAAGTTTGCTTCCTCCCCGTTTAAGTGGTAATTTGCAGCTTTTTATGCGATATTAGCTTTATATGAATTTGTTAGAAGTATCGGGCGTGCGCAAGCAGGAAGGGGGTGAGGAAGTACTGAAAGGTGTCAGCTTCACACAGAAAGCATTCCAGAAAATAGCCATAGCAGGAGAATCGGGGTCAGGTAAAAGCACCTTGCTGAAAATAATCGGCGGACTGACACAGACAGACGGTGGAGAGGTGCTGTTTGAGAATGTACGGGTGAAAGGCCCGCTGGAAAGATTGTTACCCGGCCAACCAGGTATAGCTTACCTCTCCCAGCACTATGAACTGCGTAACCACTACAGGATGGAAGAGATCCTGTCTTATGCCAATATGCTGTCTGAAGAAGAAGCCGAAACGCTTTATGAAGTGTGCCGCATCAATCACCTGATGAAAAGAAAGAACGATCAGTTATCGGGTGGCGAGAAACAACGCGTAGCGCTGGCCCGTCTGCTCACAACAGCTCCGCGTTTGCTCATCCTCGACGAACCGTTCTCCAATCTTGATCCTATTCATAAAAATACTTTAAAGACCGTTATCCGTGAAATAGGTGAACGGTTAAAGATCACCTGTCTGCTCGTATCGCATGATCCGATGGATACATTGTCATGGGCGGACGAGATCATTATCATGAAAGAGGGACAGATCCTGCAGCAGGGACCTCCCGAGCAGGTGTACAGTCAGCCGGCCGATGAATATGCTGCCGCCTTATTTGGTAGCTATAACATGGTCCCTTCAACAGCGGCGAAAGATTTTAACAGTTTACCGGGTGTTCATGTTAATGGGAAAAGTCTTTTCATACGCCCCGAACGTTTTAAGATCACCGGAAAATCAGCAGATGCACTGAAAGGAAAAATAAAAGAAGTGAACTTCCTGGGCAGCACCTACGAAATAGCAGTACAACTACCATCCAGCGTAGTGACCGTGAAAACCGGGAACGGTCATCATCAGCAGGGCGATGAGATCTACCTGTCTTTATCGGCTTCCGATATCTGGTATGCTTGATGATAATGTCAGATGATGTAAATTCGGGGCATGAATTTGACCCAGGAGCAGACAGCCATCATTAAAAGCAAAGGAGATATCAGGATCATCGCCGTAGCAGGCGCCGGTAAAACAACCACACTTGCTGAATATGCAAAGGCAAGGCCGGATAAACGCATTCTGTACCTTGCTTTCAACAAGACCGTCAAGCTGGAAGCAGAGAAGAAATTTGCTGATATGAAACTCTCACACGTGAGGGTGGAAACCGCACACTCACTGGCGTTTTATTACATTGTCAGAGGTTCGAAATATACACTTAAAAGTGAAGGATATAAGATCAATGAGATCGTGGATATTCTGAACCTGCGCGGCCTGAAAGGCAAACACACAGAATCTATCCTCGCTACACATATCAACGCATACCTGGCTTATTTCTGTAACAGCGCGCCTGCAAAAGTGCAGGACCTCGACTATGAAGACGTGCTGACAGATAAAGAAGCGATCGAATTCGCCACTAAATACAAAAAAGACATCCAGTATCAGACACGCCTGTTCCTCGACAAAATGAACAAAGGCGAGATCCCCATCACACATGATTTCTACCTGAAGAAATTTCAGCTGGCCCGTCCTGTACTGGATTATGATGTCATTCTTTTTGATGAAGGCCAGGACGCTTCCGGTGCCATGCTGGACGTATTCCGCACACAACAGGGTACGAAAGTGCTGGTGGGAGACAGCCACCAACAGATCTATGGCTGGCGGTACGCGGTGAACTCCCTCGATAAACTGAACTATCCCTTATATACACTCAGCACAAGTTTCCGTTTTGATCAGGACATTGCCGACCTCGCGTCTTATGTTATACAGTGGAAGAAATTGTATAGCGCACCAATCACCGTAAAGGTCATCGGCTTCGGAAAGTCCCGCAAGAACAGTACCCGCGCGGTTGTCGCCAGAACTAACGCCGGCCTGCTGGTGAAAGCTATTGAGTTGCTGATCGAAAAGAAAGAGATCCGTACCATCTACTTTGAGGGTAGGATAGAGAATTACACTTATGCCAACGAAGGCGCTTCCGTATACGATATTCTGAACCTCTATACCGGCGATGTAGGCCGTATCAGGGATAAAACCATTGCCAGCATGGCTAGTATGGAAGACCTGGAAGAATATATCAAAACAACAGGAGAGGCACAGATGGGGATGCTGGTGGACATGGTAAAGAAGTATGGTGCAAAGATCCCGGGATATATTAAAAAACTGAAGGACTGCCACCTGGAGAACGACGAAAAGGAAAAGGCGGACATGATCTTCTCCACAGTACACCGTTGCAAGGGAATGGAATATGATGAAGTTACATTAGCGAATGATTTCATCACGTATGACAAAGTAGTAAAGCAGGCTGAAAATATCGATAAGGTCAATATCTCAAAATTGTCAGAAGAGATCAATCTGCTCTATGTCGCTATCACAAGGGCTAAAAGCCATTTGTACATTCCGCAGGAAATACTGACAGGGCAACAAAAGAAAGTAGTGCCGGCCATCAAAAAGAGAAGGGCTTCCGGAGCGGAGACCAAAGGAGAGAACTATGTGTACGCCGGAGAAAGAAAATAGGCGCACACTTTTGCTCCATGTTAGTTCTTTTTAAAGTTCAGCAGGTCTATCATCAGGTTGAAAGCATCCATAGCGGTAGGGCTGTTCAGCTTCAAAGGTTTGATGATATAACCTGATACACCCAGTTTTTCCGCAGCCGACTTGTCAGTACGGTCGCCGGAAGTAGTAAGTATAAAGCGTTTGATCTGCTTTAATTCCTCATGCCCACGCATATATTCGAGTACTTCAAATCCATTTACCTTAGGCATGTTGATGTCTATCAGCATCACATCCGGTAAGGTGCCGTTACTTGAACTGATCTGTTCATCCAGCAGAGAGATGGCTTCCTCGCCATTTTTTGCATTGGTCAGTTTATAAAAAATATTCAATTTATCAAGTGAACGCTTAATATCTATCACATCCAGCTTATCATCTTCTACCAGTAAAATATTAATCGGCTGCATTATTGTTCTTTTGACCAGGTGAAGGAAAAGACAGAACCTTTGCCTGGCGATGAAACTACGTTGATCTGTTGCTTCTTTGTGTCTATTATTTTCTTGACTATTGCCAATCCCACGCCAGTGCTTTCGAAGCTATCTCTATCCTTTAAAGTCTGAAAAATAATAAAAATCCGCTTGTGATAATGATTTGCAATGCCATTTCCATTGTCTTCAACAAAGAATTCATAGTGATCTTCGTGTTCTTTGAAGTAGACTTTTACCTTAGGATCCGCTTTGTCATTATGTTTGATGGCATTGCTGATCAGATTGGAAAAAATCTGGAAGAGCCATAATTTTTCTGCATAAATAGTGGGCAGATCACCGATCTCAACGTGCACATCCCCCGTGTCCGGTAAATTATCCACTGCTTCTTTTACGAGCGCATTGAGAATTACAGCTTCCTTTTCGATAGTTTCTTTGTCAGCTTTGGCATAGGAAAGCAGGCCTTCAATAAGATTTTCGGCCCTGTCAACCCGCCCTTTGATCAGCTCCATGTATTCACTCATCTGAGGCGTGAGTTCCTGCTGATGATCTTCTTCGATCCAGGAGACCACATTACTGATACCTCTCAGAGGCCCTTTCAGGTCATGGGACACGATCTGGGCGAACTGGTCGAGTTCCTCGTTGGAGCGTTTTAACAAAGTGATATTCCTGGATAATTCCGTCGACATATGGTTCAGCGCATTTCCCAGGTCGCTCATTTCATCTTTACCGATGTCCTTAACCATTACATCATAGTTGCCGCTGGCGATATCGTTAGCCATGTCCGTCATAACCCTGATACGTCTCGAGATCTTTAGTGTAACGAACGTAATAATGGACAACCCGAGTATAATGGATGTAGTAGTCAGCAACAGGGACAAGCTCCTTGTGTTGGTCACAGAGGCCGCCAGCTCCTGTTTCCTGGTCTCACGCATAGCGTATTCTGATGCTGCAAATTCTTTGAATTGTTGCTGCAGGGCAGTCTGTATACTTCTTTCATGACCGGAAGCAAACTTGTCCTTGTACACCTTATTGAAGGTGTCCAGGTGCTGACGGCTGACAGACGCGAACATCTTCGCCTGTTTCAGCGGATCAGTATATTCTTCCGTCCATTGATCATTCAGGTCCTTGATTTGACGCAGCATTTTTGTTTGTGAGGAATCGGTAATAAGACCTTCCATCTCTTTTAAGATGATCTCATTCTCAATATTGGCGGAATCATAAGCCTCGACGAAAGACTTTTCACCGGTAAGCAGGTAACCTCTGAGGCCATTTACCATTGTCAGCACATTCCGCTGGAACCTGCCACTGTTGCGCACAAGGTTTGTCGATCTGGTAAAGTAATCATTGTTTTCCATCACGGTATTCGACAAACTGAAGTTGACGAAAGTAGTAATGGAGAATAGTATCAGCACTGATACAAATCCCAGGAATATATAATGCGAGATCTTCATTCTAAGGGCAATTGTAGCAAAAAAATCGCTATATTTTGTAAATTGATATAAACCCCGGACGTGATCTTTAATGATGTAAAGGATCGTTATCAGCACTATCTCGAAAGATAGTGTATCCGTTGCTGCCGCCCGGTATGGTTTTAGTGGCGATAGTTGCGCAGTTTACACTCCTGCATATATCCATTTCGTTGTGTGATCGTGTATATAACGGAACTGTGTATTAGTACATACTGGTAGAGGCTTAGCGGCGCTGGCGATTGTTTAATTTATATATTGCAGGACTGTTATTTGCCACTCGTCATTTCATGATCTACGTTATTGGGTAAATTCATTATGTTAACATAACGCCATTCAGAGCGTAAAGGAAGCTATTAACAAAACAAAAGATCTGAAACTGCGGAAAGCGCTGCACAACGAAAATAAACCGCACAATACTGTCAAACTGAAACTGAAGCAAACTATGGATGACCAACTCAAAAACGAAGAGCATACCGGTACTTCCCGGCGCTCCTTCCTGAAGAAATCCTCGCTGATCACGGCGTTGGCGTTAACACCCGATCCGGTCCTTAAAGCGGCTGAAAAAGGTGTTGATGAACAGATCGCATCGGCTATTGAAACAATGCCGCTCAATGTGATGATCAATGGCGTAAAACAAAGTGTCAGAATAGAACCACGTGTAACGTTACTCGACCTGTTAAGAGAACGTCTGCACCTCACCGGTACAAAAAAAGGTTGCGACCATGGACAATGCGGCGCATGTACAGTGCATGTGGATGGGGAACGTGTAAACTCGTGTCTTACGCTGGCACTGACAACGGAAGGACGTGAGGTGACCACCATCGAAGGACTGGCAGATGGCGATAACCTGCATCCCATGCAGGAAGCTTTCCTGGAGCATGACGGTTTCCAGTGCGGATATTGTACGCCGGGACAGATCATGTCTGCGGTATGTTGTATCCGGGAGGGTCATGCCAGCACACCGGAAGAAGTAAGGGAATACATGAGTGGGAACATCTGTCGCTGTGGCGCCTATTCTAATATCGTAGATGCTATCATGGACGTAAAACAGGGAGGGAAAAAAGTATGAACCAGTTCAGTTATGTGAGGGTTACCTCCAAAGAATCGGCCATTGCAGCCCTGGCAAAAGATAAAACGGCCATGTTCCTGGCCGGCGGTACCAATCTCGTGGACCTGATGAAAAGTGGTGTGACGAATCCTGAGAGACTGGTAGATATCAATAAGCTGCCATTGGCGACAATAGAAGAAACGAAGACCGGTCTCCGTATAGGAGCGCTGGCAAAGAATACAGCTGTGGCGGAAAATGATTTGGTCATCAAACATTTCCCATTGTTGTCACAGGCACTAAAAGCGGGCGCTTCACCGCAATTAAGGAATATGGCGACTGTAGGGGGAAATATGATGCAACGTACCCGTTGTCATTATTTCTATGATACAGCGATGCCCTGCAATAAACGTAACCCCGGCTCCGGCTGCGGCGCCATAGGAGGTTTCAGCAGGATGCATGCCATCTTCGGGGCTAGCGATAAATGCATCGCAGTACACCCAAGTGATATGTGCGTAGCACTTGCAGCACTCGATGCCACAGTGATCGTAGCTGGTCCCAAAGGAGAAAGGAAGATCCCTTTCGGGGATTTCCACCGGCTGCCAGGCGATACGCCGCAGCAGGATAACAACCTGCAACGTGGAGAGCTGATCATTGCAGTAGATATTCCATTCAACCAGTTATCGGCCAATACGCATTACCTGAAAGTACGCGACCGTGCTTCTTATGCTTTTGCACTAGTGTCTGCAGGAGCTGCCATGCAGATCAAAGGCGGTAATATTACAGATGTTAGACTGGCCCTGGGAGGTGTAGCGCATAAACCCTGGCGTTTGAAAGAAGCAGAAGCCTGGCTGAAAGGAAAGCCTGCTACAGAAGAGAACTTCCGTAAAGCGGCAGAACTCTCAATGGCGCAGGCGAAGTCGCAGGGAGGCAATGCATTCAAACTCACACTAGCGCCCAACACCATTGTGGAGGCGCTGAAAACAGCAGCCGCACAGGCATAACATCTTCTAAACGTTAAAAACCCACTATATGGGAATCGATAAAAAAAGTGAGCCGCTTAACCGGGTCGATGGCAGAGCTAAAGTAACCGGCAAGGCAAAATACTTTGCAGAATTTGAAGTGCCCGGAGTAACTTTTTGTGTGATGGTGACCAGTGCTATTACCCGCGGTACTGTTGCTACGATCAATACGAAAACTGCCGAACGCGCACCAGGTGTATTGGCGGTATTCACTCACCTGAACATGCCTGCCATCCCTGGTTGGGCAGAGCAGGGCAATAACAGTAAACTTCCTTCAGGCGGGGAAAAATACCGCATGCTGGGTAGCAATAAAATACTCTTTAACGGCCAGCCTATCGCGCTGGTTATTGCAGATACCCTGGAACGTGCACAACACGCCGCCTCATTAGTAACAGCCACTTACAATAAAGCAGCGCACAATACTGATCTGCTGAAGAACAAGGAAAAGGCGGCCATGCCGCCACGTCTGGGCGACTATTCCCGGGGAACTGACAAGGATGCCCACAATACAGCCCCGGTAAAGCTAAAGGCCGATTATACCGTTCCTGTTGAAGTACACAATCCGATGGAACTGGCCGGTATCCTGGCTTTCTGGGAAGGCGACGACAAGCTGACGGTATACGCCAAAACACAAGGTGTTAAATCAACCCAGCGTACGCTGGCATCTGCATTTAAGATAGACGAAAAGAACGTACAGGTACATTCTGAATTTGTGGGAGGAGGTTTTGGTATGGGATTACGTACCTGGCCGCAGGAAGTAGCTGTTGCAGCAGCAGCCCTGAAACTGAAAAAGCCGGTGAAACTCGTCATGACCCGCGAGCAGATGTTCACACTCGTAGGTTATCGTCCGTATACGATTCAACATATCAGTATGGGCGCCACACAGGACGGTCAGCTGACCGGCATCTACCATGAAGCCACTGCAGAAACGGCCAGTTACGACGACTTCACTGAAGGCGCCGTATCCATGACCCGTTTTATGTATGCCTGTCCCAACGTAACGACCAAATACCGCATCGTTCCTCTCGACAGAGGCGTACCGATCTGGATGCGTGGTCCCGGTGAAGCCACCGGAGCATTCGCTTTAGAATCTGCCATTGATGAAATGGCGTACAAAGTGAATATGGACCCCTTGCAGTTCAGACTAAAGAATTTTGCCGAAACAGACCCCGAAAGGAACAAGCCTTTTTCCAGCAACAACCTGAAGGAAGCGTACCAGCTTGGCAGTGAGAAGATCGGTTGGGCAAAACGCAACCCGGCTCCCGCCTCCATGAAAGACGGAGAGTGGCTTGTAGGTTACGGCATGAGTACCGGTGTATTCGGTGCTCACCGTGGTGAATCTACCTGTCGTGCACAATTGAATACCGACGGAACCTTAGTGCTGCAAAGCGCTACCAGCGATATCGGTCCGGGTACCAGCACTGCCATGGTGCAGATTGCACATGAAGTAACTGGGCTGCCAATAGAAAAGATCCGTTTTGAGCTCGGTAATGCAGCTTTCCCGCCATCTGGCAGTCAGGGTGGTTCTGCAACCGTATCATCAGTAGGTTCGGCTGTATATGATGTTTGTACTGCATTGAAGGGCATCCTCACAGAAGCAGGGCTGACCTTTGACAATGGCGCCGTAAAACCGGCTGCCGGCAAATCAGACAGCTTACAGGATGTATTGTCAAAACAGAACAAGACCTTCTTTGAAGTAACGAAGTCTTCCAAAGGCGGAGAGGAGCAAGGCAAGTATTCCATGTATTCTTTCTCCATCCACTTCGCCGAAGTGCGGGTACATCCTGGCACCGGTGTGGTGCGGGTAAAACGTGTTGTCACCGTTGCAGATTCCGGCCGGATCGTGAGCCCGAAAACGGCTGCCAGCCAGATGATCGGCGGCGTAACGGGAGGTATTGGTATGGCGTTAACGGAAGAAGGGGTTATTGACCACCGCTTTGGCCGTTTCGTCAACAACAACCTGGCGGATTATCACGTGCCGGTAAGTGCTGACGTACCGCACATCGAAACGATTTTTATCGACAAGCCCGATCCATATACTAATCCGATGGGATCGAAGGGAATGGGGGAGATTGCCTTGATCGGCTTCTCTGCTGCAGTCGCGAATGCGGTGTACCATGCTACCGGCAAAAGGATCCGGGAGCTGCCTATTACGCCTGACAAGGTATTGTCTGCATAATGTTTCAAGAGGCCTCCGTTACGGGGGCCTCTTGTTTTTGGATACCTTACTATTTCCGAAATGCATTGAGATATTGTCAGCTGCTTTCATGGGATTGCCCTCGCTGCGGCTTCAGGTGGGACCCTGGCTGTAGTTCTTTGAAGCCTCTGTTCTGTTGGGCTTGATCAAGCGGATGGGCAGTTGGATCATTATTTAACCCCTGTTAGGTCGTGTCAGCGGGCTTCAAACAACTAAAGCCAGGGTCTCCACCTGAGCCTCCGCTGCTTCGGGGCTTCCTGCAATAGCAATGACAGTCTGTAGTACAGGGATACAAATCTTTAACCTCTTCAAGTCCACCCATGCGTCCTGTATGCGTCGTGTATAAGGCATGTATACGCCCTGTATAAAGCGTACTTCTGGTTGTTTAAGTCCACCCATGCGTCCTGTATGCGTCGTGTATGAAGCATGTATACGCCCTGTATAAAGCGTACTTCGGTCATTCCGGTTCATCCATAATAGAGGCAATCAAAACGGAGAAGTTATCCCCATTTTCCAGGAATATTTGCACAGACAGTTATACTACAGGTTGTCATATACCGGTATCTGCCATGCATGATTGCCTCCAGCTAATAATGGGGAGCGTATAAGTAGCAGCGGTTTCAGATGGGAATCGCGGGCCTTCGGCTCTTTGAGATACGCTTGATGCCGCCAGCTAGAGATCCACAGCCAATACGCTTGAAAAAGCCAAATAGCGATCGAACCGAAGAGGCGCCGACCGCGATCCCATACTGAAACCGAGCTACTTAACGCGGCCTAAAATCGCGTGTACACAACCCCATCTTCGCAAGCCACTAAAAAATCGTAATTTCACAGATTGCCTCGACCCGCGAGGCGTCAGGCACTGAAACGAGATATGCATACAATCAACGACGTCCACCAGCAATTCGCAGAATACTTCCAGGTACCGGCCCTGAAGCCGTATGCCTACCTGCTTTCACGAAAGCTGAGCGAAGGCCATATCTGCCTGCACCTGGAAAAACGTATTGACACTACCGGCGGACTTCCCGCATTCTGCGAGAACCTGCCGGCTGGCAGTAAGCAGCTACAAAATATACCACTGGTAGCAAAGAACGGTAGCGATACGCAGCCGTTTGTGCTGTACCAGGAACGTCTGTACCTGCAACGGTACTTCCGCTATGAAACGACATTCCTGCGCCGTATCCATCAGTTCCTCGCTACAGAAAAGGAAGTATTGAAGGATAGGTTGGAAATGCTGGAAACAAACCGTGCATTCATCAGTAACCTCTTCGCCGCAGGTCCCGCATTCACACCGGATGGTGGCGATCCCGCCGACTGGCAACTGAGCGCTGCAGTGACAGGCGTACTCAATAACTTCACGATCATTACAGGAGGCCCCGGCACAGGTAAAACAACAACCGTTGCAAAGGTCCTCTCCATACTATACTATCTCGATCCGTCATTGAAAGTAGCACTGGCAGCACCCACTGGGAAAGCCGCCGCACGTATGGCGGAGAGTCTGAGAAATACTAAACTGCCGGTGGACGAGCGTATCACTGCACAGTTCCAAAGCCTCGCCCCGAGCACCATTCACCGTTTACTGCGCTCTAAAAAAGATAGTCCCTACTTCGTATATAATGCGGATAATCCGCTGAATTATGATGTAGTGATCATTGACGAATGTTCAATGATTGACGTTGCGTTATTTGCCAAATTACTGGATGCTGTAGGTGCAGGAACAAGGCTGATACTGCTGGGAGATAAAGACCAGCTGGCCTCAGTAGAAGCAGGCAGCTTGTTCGGTGATCTTTGCCAGGCGCAGGATACATTAAACCTGTTTACGGCAGAAAGACTGACGCTGATCAATTCCTTCATCCCTGATGAAAGAAGGAAGCTACCCGCAACACAGATAAAAGAACGGGATACACATCCGCTTTTCCAACACCTGGTTGAACTGAGGCGCAGTCACCGGTTCAGTGGGGAAAAAGGGATCGGTAAGTTCAGTAAAGCGATCATCGCCAACAACCAATCCGCTATACAGAGTTTCCTGGCGCCGGAGGCAGATCAGCAGGTCGCTATTGATCAGCAATATTCAAAAGAACTGTTCAGAGAGTTTGTATCAGGTTACAGCGCCTTCATTGTTGAAAAGGATATCCGTACTGCGCTGCGGTTGTTGAACGACCTGCGTGTACTATGCGCGATCAGGGAAGGAGAAGAAGGACTGTATGCTATTAACAGGAATATTGAAAAGATCCTGCACGATAAAAGGCTGATCCGTGTAAATGCTGACTTTTATGAGAACAGACCGATCATCCTCACACGGAACTACTACGAACATGGCCTTTTTAACGGTGATACAGGCATTGTCCGCCCGGATGAAAACGGTGCGCTCATGGCCTGGTTTGAAGACAGTAACGGAGAACTGAAAGCTGTGCTGCCCGGCTACCTTACAGAGGCAGAAACCGTATTTGCAATGACGATCCATAAAAGCCAGGGATCAGAATTTACAGAAGTGATGGTGATCTTGCCCAGGGCAAAGGATGTACCTATTCTGACAAGAGAATTGTTATATACAGGTGTGACCAGGGCGAAGGAAAAAGTCTATGTACAGTCGTCGGCAGAAGTGCTGATGCAAACAGCAGAACGTTTTGTGGAACGAGCTTCAGGCATCGGTCAGCGGTTTAAAGAAGACCATTCCTGACAATTGAATAACACTTATGGCATTATATCTGAAAGTGTCCAATTCCCTTGAGAACCTCTCCCTGGGGCTGGCACAGACATTAAAAGCTTCACATAGCCGGGTGTTTGAACAACATCTCATCGTTACACAAACGGAAGGGATGAACAACTGGCTGAAACTGCAACTGGCAGAATACCTCGGTATCGCCGCCAATTGCCGTTTCCTTAAACCGAATGATCTTATCCATCAGATCTATTTCCTGATGGATGGCCATTATTCAGAAATGCTTTCCGGCAGGAACCTCACCTGGTTGTTGTATAAACTGCTGGGCGAAGATGCTTTCCGGGAAACATATCCCGCCGTAGCTACTTACTATCACAATACTGAACCTGACAGTGACCTGAAGAGAATGGCACTGGCAGAAAGAACGGCTGACCTTTTTGACCAGTACCAGATCTATCGGCCAGAAATGATACGCGAGTGGAATGAAGAAGCAGAAGATCCGCTGGCAAAGATGGACTGGCAACAATATCTGTGGGGCAAAGCCAAGAAAGTGTCAGGCAATATGTTGCCAGACAAAACAATTGTCGGACAGCACATCCTGGACATGCTGAAGAACCCCGATCAGCAAGAGATGCTGGCAGAACGCATGAATACCGTACACCTCTTCGGTCTGTCCATCATCACGGCATATCACGTGCAGATATTGCATGAGCTGTCATCCTTTATCGATATCCATTTTCACATTATCAATCCATCCCCGGAACTGTATTGGTTCGAGGATAAAAGCGAAAAACAACAGGCCCGCTGGCGATTGAAAGGACGTCCGCTCCTTGAATCTGACATAGCTGGTAATCCACTGCTGATGGGCTGGGGACGTGTAGTACAGGATACCTTCGGATTGTTCTTTCAGTATGATGCATTCGCAAATGCCTATGACAGCGAAGGATTGGTGGTGCCCGAACCGGATACATTGCTGAATAAGGTCCAGCATGATATTTTTAATAATGCCAATGAGGGGAGGAACCCGATCTTCGCGGAAGACATAGAAGACGGCTCCATCACGATCAATAACTGTTATACCGTTGCCCGCGAAGTGGAAGTGTTGTATAACTACCTGGTGCATCTCATAGATAAAAAGAAAGAAACATTATCGCCACGCGATATCGTGGTTATGGTGCGGGATATTGATGCATACGCCCCTTACATTAAAGCGATCTTCAATAACGCCCCCTATAAATTCCGTTACACTATTGCCGATGAAAGTTATGCAGATAGTGATAACCTCTTCAATGCACTGCATGCCATCCTGAGAATGAATGAAGAGAATTTCAAAGCGGAGGAAGTATTGCAGCTGCTTGACTCTTCCTACGTCAGGAAACGGTTTGGTATTAACAACGTACCGCTGATACGCACCGTAGTAGACCAGGCGAATATCCGCTTCGGGATACATGGTGCAAAAGAGGATGAGACCTTCCTGGTGAGCTGGAAATACGGTATCAGGAGGATCATGTTTGGTATTTGTATGAGTGGCGATGAAGAGTATGGTAAAGGTGACGAAAGTTTCTTTCCGCTGGATATCCTGGAAGGAAGTGATAGCCTCGAAGTGATACGCTTCTGCCATTTTGCGGAAGTATTGATCGCCGCTGTGGAAGAACGAAAAAAAGAACGAAGTATCAGTGGCTGGGTTGAATATATAGAGAACCTGTTGCACAACATGGTATACGAACCTGAAGAAGAAGTGGATGAAGATTATAATGCACTGATGCAGCAATTGGCGGACTATAACCTGCTGAATGAGTACATGAGTGATACCGTGGCGTTTGATGTGTTCAGTCATAGCTTCCTGCAAACACTGACTGGTACCACCAGGACAGGGTTGTTTGTGAACGGGGGCATTACCTTCTGTTCGCTCATCCCCATGCGTAGTATTCCTTTCAGGGTCGTAGCAATGCTGGGACTGGACTACGATAAGTTTCCCCGACGGGAACAGCCGATAGGCTTTAACCTGATGGAGAAAAATAAACAGAGAGGAGATCGTAATGTGAAGGATAACGATAAACACCTTTTCCTTGAAACGGTGCTGTCAGCCCGTCAGTATCTGTACATCAGTTACGTGGGGCAAAGTGCCAAAGACAATAGCCGTATGCCGCCTTCCGCATTGGTGGATGAGCTGCTGGACTATATCGAATCCGGTGCGCAGGAACCAGTGGAGGTAAGAAGTAAACTGGTGACCAAACAACCTTTGCAGGGCTTTAGCAGGAAGTACATGACAGGAAATGAACGTCTCTACAGCTATCTGAATGCTACCGTTCCTGAACGACCTATTACACGTATCGGCAAGGTAATGGAACAACCAGACCTTGAAGAAGTGGACCTGGATGAATTGGTGCGCTTCTTCAAGAATCCTTTCAAAGCATACTATAACAAAGTACTGGGCATCTACTACAATGATGAACAGGTCCTGCTCAATGAAACAGAGATCTTTCATCTTGACAGTCTGCAGAAATGGAGCCTGAAGAATGAATTGTTGCAGATGGATGCTAATGCCATAGCCAATATGAAGATCCGCCTGGTAAAGACAGGCAGGTTGCCGTTGAAGAATATGGCGTATGTAGCGTTACAGCAGATAGAATCTGAAGTACAGCCGGTGCGTGATAAATACAGAACTTGTATCAATGGAGCGGAAGAACAATCCGTGCAGGTAGAGTTGGATATGGAAGGCACGCTGCTGAAAGGGACTATCAATAGTGTGTTTGATGGTAAACTGGTGCAGGTGTCGTGGTCAAAACGTGAGGATAAATACCTCATAGAGGCTTATATACGCTATCTGGCAGGCAGGGCGGCAGGAGTATTAACCGGAATGTGTTTTATTTCAGGTGCCAGCAAACAGGATGCTTTTGAGGCCATACCATTGACGCGGGAAGAAGCACTAAGAAGATTAACCGTCTTGTTGAATATCTTCAGAGAAGGGTTTGAACGGATCACGCCATTCTTTCCTGACCTTGATATTAAACCTGCTGATCTGGCCGGACTGGATTTTAACAAGTTCGCTAAAAAGGTAGATGAAAAATTGGGTAAAAGAGATAACAATGCTGTAGATCCCTATATTTCCCGCGAGTATGAAAATGGCTTTTTCAATGATGAGACGACGCTGGATACATATAAAACGATCTGCAGCCACGTGCTGCTGCCAATAGCAGAAATGATACCGGGTTATTATAACTAATACAGGCAACAAATAGAATGACTGAACATATCAACTACCAGGAATTTGATGCAGGCACAGTGCCACTTCAGGATAGCAACCTGATAGAGGCCAGCGCCGGTACGGGCAAGACATATTCCATTGCCATTCTTGTATTGAGACTGGTACTGGAAAATGCGCTTTCCATCAAAGAGATCCTGATGGTGACCTTTACGAAAGCAGCGGTAGCAGAGTTGGAAGAACGTATCCGCCTGTTTGTCAGGAATGCAAACAGGGTTGCCCAGGGAATGGAAACAACGGACCCTAACATTTTCCGGCTGGTAGAAGAGGCGGTAGATCGTAATGGCCTTGAACAGGTACAGCAACAGTTGAAAGATGCGATATTGTTCCTCGATGAAACGGCAGTGCTGACCATTCATAGCTTCTGTCAGAAGACATTGAACGAATTCGCCTTTGAAACAGATCAGTTGTTCGGTGCCGAAATGATCCAGGATACACGGACGCTGATAGAGGAAGAAGTACAAAAGTTCTGGCGTAAATATGTTACCACCTTACATATCCGCCTGCTGGAAAAGATCTGGGAGCCTGATATGATGAAAGGCATTAGTACAGCTCTTAACGAACATATGGGAGGTAAGCGTTATTACGCTTACGAACCGGGTAAACGTTATGTTATTAAAGCGAAGGAGCAGGAAGAATGGCTGCAACAACTGGATGCGGTCGATGAGAAGAAAGATGCAGCAGAGAAGGACCTGCACAACTTTATTAAAGACAATAAAGATAGCCTGGTAAAGGCGTGTGAGGGTAATGCTAACGCGAAGAAATCGTTGTTGCCATTTATCGATAACACTGAGCAATTTATCAACCTGATAAAAGAAAAGCGTTCTACTAATTACGTTAAAACCCTTTTTTCTGATCTGCTGGAACGCCTGGACAAAGCAAGCGTACTGGATGAGGAACGCAGAGGCATCGTACAACAAGTGATCAGCCGCCTGTATTGTTTCGCGATAGAAGAAATTGCAGCAGGCGTAAAGGGCTATAAGAAGCGTAATAACCTGCTGAGTTATGACGATATGATCACGAACCTGCACCGGTCGTTGGTGGAGAAAAATAATCCCAAACTGGTAGAGGTATTGCAGGAAAAGTACAAAGCAGTGTTTGTAGATGAATTTCAGGATACCGACAGGATGCAATATGAGATCTTCGAAAAAGCATTTGGTACGGGTACTATCCTGTTTTATATCGGCGATCCCAAGCAAAGTATCTATGCCTGGCGTAAAGCGGACATATTCACGTATTTCAAGGCGAGGGCCAGTGTGCAGCATTTGTATGGCATGAACCATAACTTCCGGTCTTCTGAACCGTTCATAGAAGCTATGAACACCTTCTTCCTGCCGACAGATGATTTCGATACGTTTTATTTCAGCGGAGAAGGAAGTGCCATTAACTATATAAAAGTAGACAGCCCGGAACGGAATACAAAAGGGCTTTTGTTTAAAGGGGAGGAGCCTGATGTGCCTATCACCGTTTTCAATGCGTCCAACAGTAATGAGCTGGTAGAAGCTGTGGCAGCACAGGTGGCATTGTTATTGAAAGACGGAGAATATACGATTGGTAATGAAGAAAGCAGACGGGCAGTCAGACCCTCAGACGTAGGCATCCTGGTCCGTACCGGCAGGCAGGGTAGGGAAGTGAAAGCGCAACTGGCCAGGTTAGGAGTACCTGCTGTAACCGTAGATGACGCCAGGGTTTTACAATCAGAAGAGGCCACCTATCTGTTGTATCTGCTGGAAGCAATGCTGGAGCCTAACCGCTCTTCCATCAACCGCGCATTGTTATCCCCTTTCACAAATCTGAAACTGGAAGATGTATTGTTACTCGACGACGAAGTAACACTGTCCTTTTTCGGCAACTACAAGAACCGCTGGCAGCAGGATGGTATCTATACTGCTATGATGGATTTCATAACAGACTTTAATGTACGCAATGTATTATTGCATGCCCATACAGAAAGTGGTGAAAGGGTTATATCCAATCTTTTTCAGCTGACAGAACTGGTGCATCAGATCCAGAGCCGCAAGAATTTATCCATGACAGAATTGGTATCATGGTTGAAGAGAGGCATCGATGGAATGGCTACTGAGGGCGACGAATACGAGCAGCGTGTAGAGAGCGATGAAGAGGCTGTGAATATTGTGACCATTCATAAAAGTAAGGGGCTGGAATACAAGATCGTAATGGCGCCATTCCTGGACTTTGCAGAGAATAAGAGCATTGAGTTTTTCAGCTTCCGAGATCCTGATACAGGTGATTACGTGGGAGTTGAAAAGAAACGTATGACGGATGAACAGCGTGCATCCTATGCCCGTCAGGCGGAACAGGAGAACCGGCGTTTATTGTATGTAGCGATCACCCGTGGAGTATATAAATGTTTTGTTTTCCGCAATAACGCCAAGTACTATAGCAATTCTACATTATTAGCATTCCTGCAGGCATTAATAGCGGCAGCGCCATCGCCGCATATCATTAAGTTTGAGCAGGACCTTCCGGAGGCACCGGGACAGGATATGACACGGCACACCGGCACAGTGATGAATACCGGAACAGAAGCCCCTGTCAGGTTCGTATTGAAGGAACAGAACTGGCGGAAGATGAGTTACACCATGCTGGCCGCAAAAGCAGAGCATAGTCTTAAAGCACGTCCCCTGCAGCAGGAAGATCCTTATGAGACCTTTATCTTCCATACACTAAAGCGTGGAGCGAAAACAGGTAACCTGTTACACTTCCTCTTCGAGAACATCAACTTCTCTGAAGATAGCCGTTGGGAGAAGTGGTTAACCGAAGCTGTTCGCCGCTTCGTACCTGGTCAGCAGGAAATATATGCTCCGATGCTACGCCAGCTACTGGAACACGTATTACACACCGATATTACGATAGGAGAACAAACCTTTCCTTTATCAGCCGTTATCTGGCATAAACGTATTCCGGAATTCGAGTTTGACTTTCCCGTATCAGCATTCTTTCCTGATATGCTGAATGGTCTTTCTGACGAGAGAACGAGCATCATCGTACGTCGCTTCCATGAACATGGCAGTAATGAACTGGAAGGCATCATGAATGGCAAGATGGACCTGTTCTTCGAGCATGAAGGAAAATATTACATCCTTGACTGGAAGTCCAATTATCTCGGAGACTCGCCGGAAGATTATACGCCCGCTGCCTTGTCTGTGGCTATGAATGAGAACAACTATCACCTGCAATATCTTATCTATACTTTAGCAGCCAAGAAATACCTGGAGAGCAGGCTGCATGCGTTTAACTACGAGAAACAGTTTGGTGGCGTGATCTATTGTTTTGTCAGGGGGATCAGAAAAGGGCAGCCTACAGGTATTTTCACCAGTAAACCGCCCTTGTCAAAAATATTGCAGCTGGAGAATAGTTTATCGCCGGGCATGAATAAAAAACAACCACCCCAGCAAAAGCTTTTCGATATCTATTAGTTTATGCCACAGCGGCGCTCCGCTGTTGTTCCAGTTTTGCCTGTACAAGCAACGCATGTAATACTTCCGTAGAAAATCCATGTAGCAATAACCGGAAAGCAGCACCCGCCATTGGTAATGGTATCATGGGATGTTTGTTGTTCAGCGCTGTCAGTTTCTCCGGACAATCCATGATAGTCGCTGCATAAATGCCTATTACCTCATCAAGCTGCAGCGAATTGGTAGCCCGCCAGAAATCTGCATCAGTTAAGAAGAACTGGTACACCGGTGTGAAAATTTCTATTGCGGTGCCCAGGTCAATGAAGTTCGTCCACTTATGACGAAAGTTTTCAAATGGAAGAGGACCAGTGGAAATGGCACTGAAATCAGGTTGGTCCTGTTTACTTACACGTACGCCTTTTTCTTCAATAGCCTTGTTCAGATTAATGATAAAGTTATAGAGGTTCAGGTCATGTTCCAGGAAGAGATTATCCCTTACATCTGCAACTTTCACCGGCTTTAGCGGATTCATAGGAATGCTCTCAGCTCCCCTTACATTATCCTTAATAAACCGTAAGACCTCAGAACCCAGGTAAAAATGGCGTAAGATCAGAAAGTTGGCCTCCGGGGTTATAAAATACCTCATGCCCCAGAAAAGGCTCTTATGTAGCATTTTGGGTGCATTGATCAGGTTCGGGATGAAGATCTTGAAGATCTGCATCAGTACTATACTGATGCGCGCAAAGGCTTTAATGACCGGATAGAGGAACTGCCTGCTCTTGGTAGAGGAGTCATACAGGAACGCTGCCTTTGCATCCGGATTAAAGGGAATGCTTTTATCCAGGAACAGTGCATGCCAGTGACTGGGATTGCGGGTGTCATGTGGCATCTGTTGGTAGTACTCTTTGGTATGTAACATAAAAGGTTTTTAGAAATTATCCAGTTCTTCCAATTGCATCCTGTACAGCCTTGCTACTACTTTTGCCGTCTTTACAATTTTCTGAGCCATTTCAGATGTGAGCAACTCAGATTGTATGGCATTTTCAAAACGCTCAAAGTGATTATCGTTGCTGTCGCTGCTTTCATGATAAATGAAGAAGGATACCTGATCGGCATTGAGTTGCAGCTGTTGCTGAATGGCGCGTCCCCACTTGCCCGACACACGGTTGCCAAGTCCCTCTATGATAAACATACCGCCTAACAGGTCGAACGGGTCCGGCTGACTGGCCCGCTGGAACATGTAAGCACTGAGCGCCTCACTACCAATATTCTTTTCGCCGGTATAGAGATCTTTTTCGTTGCCACCGCAATTGATGTAGTTCTTTTCCAGGATCTGATAGTCACGGTGTTCATCAGAAGAGTGCCTGATAAAAGAAGAGCGTACATGGAAATATTGCATGCTGACATTGGACGCCGCGCGGGCTATCCACTGGGAGCCGTCAATTACCTGCTGACGAAGGTTGAGCAATAAACGCCTGTATTCTTCCATTGTCAGCTGACCATTGAATATCTTCTTTACAATAGGCACCTGTTGCAATGAGCGCTCAAAATCAAACCATACACCTGTAAGTTGCCGTACCAGCCATTCCTGCACAGGCTTTTGTTGTATCCTGATCTCCGGTGCTTTAATAGTAGCAATATCTTCTTTGATAATACCGGGAGTACCGGGAACGACCACCTTCAACATCATGTAACCGGTGATGAACCGTCCGCTTTCAGGTACCATGCAAAGGATCTGCTGTCCATGCTGTAATTTTCCACTACGTAATAATTCGTCCAGTATTACAAATATGGAAGCAGCGCCAACGTTCCCCACGCTATACAGATTGGTGAACCATTTCTCTGCCGCAATGTTCACACCGCCTTTTTCCAGCAGGTCTGTGATCTGTTTTTTAAAGTGATGTGAAGAATAGTGGCAGGCCAGCCAGTCTATGGCGTCAGGTATGATCTTCTTTTCATCTACAAGCTCAAAGAAACGCTGGATACCCAGTTTCACAATGTTATCTACCAGTTGCATGTCCTGCTTGAGGTTCACGGCGCCATCATAATCAGCATCGCTCATGCTGTCGTAGTCGAGCCATGTTTTCAGAATGCTGCCGTCAGCCTGTTTGTTGGTACCTGTGTACATGCATAACTCATACTGGTTAGCATAAGAACGCAGGTCTATCCATTCTATTTCCAGTGAAATATTTGTCCGGGAAGGAGCAGGTTGCAACAACATGGCTCCGGCGCCATCGCTCAGCATCCAGCGAAGGAAGTCGATGTCTGCCGGAAGGGCTCCGTCTGCGCTGACAATAGACTGGCGGGCAAAACGCGAAGCCTTGAACATCCTGCTGGGTAGTTCTGCCGCACAACACACTGCACGATTGGCCTGCCCGGCCTGTACATGCATATATGCATTCTGTATGGCCATGATGCTGGCTGCGCAAACGCTTTGATGAGAAGCGAGCGTACAGGTACCAATACCGCTTTCTGCCTGTACCATGCTGGCAAAGCCAGGTACGGGCAGATCGCTCTGTGTGGTGGCGGTGCTGAGAAAGTCAACGTCTTGTTTATCTGTCCCGGTCCCTTCAAGACAATGGTCTATGGCATTGGATGCCATTTCATAAGCCTGATGTGTAGTGTGTTGTTGTGTGTCAAGTGCATAGTAACGGGACCGGATACCGTTCTTTCTTAGGAAAATGTCTTTGGTACGGGATGGCATACCGTTCACCTTACCCAGGTAATCTTCCATTTTGTCATTGGGGATGGAGGTATTGGGTAGGAATTTCCCGGTAGCCGTAATGAATACTTTGTGCATGCAATTACAGTTTAGGAGTATGTTGATGTCCCTGTATAAAAAAAATGTCTCGTTATTGAAAACGAGACAGAAATATATAACAATTCTTGTCAACTACTTCAGGGAGTCCTCATTTTTAGCAATTCTGCAACATATCCTGTACTTAACAGGATGGGCTCATATTGGTTGAACTCTTCCCTCAGTCTGCATATATTCGTTTTGAATAAAGGTGTATCCAGTACATCTTCAAATGCCTCTATGATCTGTTCCGGACTGGGAGTATCCGTATGCAGGTTAATACCATATTTCAGATACCCGATCCTTGCGCAAAGTTCATCCTCACATTCATTTGTACCTGCAGCAATAACCGGAAGTTTGTGCTGTAAACTTAACAGCACGCCACTGTAACAACCATTGGTGATAAAAGCTTTTGCGTACGGCATCACATCATCAAAAGGAATGAAGTCTTCAATGATGACGTTCCGGTAAGGATATCTGGCGCGCAGTTCCTCCGTCTGCAATCCACGTGTAGTGACAATAATAAGCACATCCGTGTTGCTGAATGCTTCCAGTGCAGGTATAATGATCTTATTCTGGTTCTTTTCGGTCGTACCCTGCGTTACTATTACGGTATCTTTGTACTGATGCAACCGTTCGTCTGACCATGGAAGTCCTTTTCGGGCGACAGCGTAAGGTAACATCGGCCCTACATAACGAATATTCCTGCCAATGTCACTGCGCCGGTATTCCAGGCCTGGAGAGCCTAACTGCAAAACAAGATCGGAACCCCTGACAACACTGTCCAGCATGTTGATGCCGTTGTTTGTGATACCATATCTTCTGAGTACCTGCTCGTATGCCTTAAATGTCTTCTTGAAAAAGATCTTATCTGTCATGAAGCGTAAGACAGATTGTTTCAAACGTCCCAGTGGATTATGGGAAGGCGTCATGCCTAAACCATATGGAGGGAGGTCTCTGGAAGACGCTGTTAGCGGAACGACGCCTATAGCGATGACCGGTACGCCAAGTATCTGCCGTACGATAGGCGCAGCAGCGAACAAAGTGTCCACGATCAGTACGTCAAAGGGAAAAGCTTCGTAGATGTAACGGATGTCCTCAAAGTGCCTGGCAGCAGGTTTTGCAAAGATGTTGAGCATGTCAAAGTTGAGCTTTGCGATCCTGCCCGTTATACGGGCCCTTTCCGGATGTATCTCATTCACATTTCCGCTGTTAACATCCTTGTGTTTTATAGGTGTGTAATGATAAATATACAGTTGATGGAACTTTTTGGTATAGCGTTTTGACGCATACCATCTTACGTCGCATCCTGAATCCTGAAGATGTTTTGCCAGACCGGTCAGAGGGTTTATATAGTCGTCAGCTGAGATAGTAGCAAATAATACTTTCTTACCGGCAAGTTGTTCAATACTACTTGTCATAATAAATGTTAAAAAGAATATGTGATAATGCCTGTAAATGAATAGGATCAATAATGACTTACAACATTATAGTTAATGGTTATCCGCATGTTGGCAGGAACGTTGTAGAATGATTGTAGGATTAGCCTGAATAGTTGGTATTGTTCTTTCAATAAGGTGATACAAATCTAAGGGATTTCTTATGATAAAAAGAAATACGTTTTCAAAAGACGATTTTATTTCTCTTTTATGACAATCTATTAATTGTCAATATTACATCTTATTTTTACTGACATAGACTTCCCATTCCATGTATGATGAAAGGCGCTGATATCCTCCGGTTTATTTTTTGTCCGATTATGATCGCGATGCTGTGTAATCAACACACAGCTGCGCAGCATACGCCCGTTTCCCGTTATGATGTATCCTGGGATACGCCCGGTAACAATGCAGGTGATGCCATGCCTTGTGGCGGGGGCGATATCGGTTTGAATGTATGGGTGGAGAACGGAGATGTATTGTTCTATTTATCAAGAAGCGGCACTTTTGATGAGAACAATGCCATGCTGAAGTTGGGACGGGTACGGCTGAAGTTATCTTCCGGCCCTATCGGTCATAAAGGATTTAAACAGGAGTTAAAACTGGAAAAGGGCAGTGTGCGTATCCATGATGAGCATACCAGTATCGATATATGGGTAGATGTGTTTGATCCGGTGGTACACGTGAACGTAAAGCACGACCAGCCTGTGAGAGTGACTGCTACATATGAATCATGGCGCTATGCTGATCATCTTGTTACAGACAACCGGGAATGTCGTACTAACTCCTATAAACGGCTGCAATCATTTCCCATTACAACATACAAGGATGAAATAACTTTTCAGGGAAATGATGTTGTCTTCTATCACCGCAATCGCACCGATGTACAGGATATTTTCAACTATACGGTAGAGAAGGAAGGTATGGGCGCTGTGAAAGATCAGCTGTATGATCCTCTTAAGAACAATACCTTCGGTGGAATGATGCGTGGCGATCAGATGTTAGCTGCCGTTATTGACTCAGGCACTTATGCAGATGCAGCCTATCAGGGATGGTCTTTGCAAAGTAAAAAAGCTGTGCGCTTGCAACACCTGACTATAGGGCTGGAGGTAGCGCAAACTGCGGATATCAATGAGTGGCAGAAGGCATTACAACAGGTAATGGTAACTGCTGATAAAGACCGTGGCGCTGCACAACGTAAAACGGAAGCATGGTGGCGGCAGTTCTGGGACAGGAGTTATATCTGTATAGACAGTAAAGATACTGCAGCAGTGACCGTTGGGCGTAATTACCAGTTGTTCCGGTATATGCTGGGATGTAATGCCTTCGGCAGATGGCCTACTAAATTCAACGGTGGTCTTTTTACATTCGATCCACGTTATGTGAACGATCAGCTGAAGTTCTCGCCCGACTTCCGTTTATGGGGTGGTGGTACAATGACCGCACAGAACCAGCGGCTGGTGTATTATCCATTCCTGAAAAGCGGCGATGTGGATATGATGAAAGGACAGTTTGATTTTTATCTGCGGATAAAAAAGAATGCGGAGCTCAGAAGTCAGACATACTGGAACCATGCAGGCGCTTGTTTTACGGAACAGATAGAGAACTTCGGGCTGCCCAATATTACAGAATATGACCCAACGCGCCCTACCGGTGCAGATCCCGGCGTAGAGTATAACGCCTGGCTGGAATATCAGTGGGAAACCGTGTTTGAATTCTGCCTGATGATGCTGGACGCTAATCGTTATACTGGTATTGCCAACGCAGCGCATATTGACTTTATAGAAAGCTGCCTGACATTCTATGATGAACATTACCGGCAGCTGGCAAAGAAACGGGGTGTCAAAGAACTGAATGAAAAGGGACAGTATATCCTGTTCCCTACATCAGCAGCGGAAACCTTCAAGATGACATATAACTCCACAACTGTCATCGCTGCGTTACAGGTCATCCTGCAAAGGATGCTGGAGTTGCGGGAAGTGAAGGAAGATACAGTCCGTATGGCCAGGATGTTGCTAATGCAGAAAAGGATACCACCCATCGCATTGACGGCATTTGAAGGGCATACAACGATCGCGCCCGCCCTTGCATGGGAAAGGGTGCAGAACTCTGAGACGCCACAGTTGTACCCCGTATTCCCGTGGGGTATCTACGGTGTGGGGAAACCCGACCTGGATATTGCCCGCAACACCTGGGAATATGATCCACATGCTATTAAATTCCGTAGTCATATCGGATGGCGGCAATACAATATTTTCGCTGCCCGCCTGGGGCTGACAAAAGAAGCGGCAGAACTCACGAAGGCAAAATTTGCCAATGGGCCACACCGGTTCCCCGCCTTCTGGGGGCCTGGCTTTGACTGGACGCCCGATCATAACTGGGGCGGCTCCGCCATGATAGGCCTGCAGGAAATGCTCATGCAGGTAGATGGACAGAAGATCTATCTGCTGCCCGCCTGGCCGGCAGACTGGAACGCCGTATTTAAACTGCATGCGCCCTATAACACCGTTATAGAAGGAACTATCCGCAATGGAAAAATAGAGGAACTGAACGTGACACCCGCTTCCCGAAAAAAAGATGTGACCATCATGTAGTTATGGTGGCATGTGGTTTGTACCGCCATTCACATCTTTCCTCCATTTAATGACGACAAATGAAAAACGGTACAATTATGCAATTCTTCCACTGGTATACGCCGGATGATGGAAGTTTATGGAATACAATTAAGGATGAAGCCCCGAAACTGGCTGCTATGGGTATTAACGCTATTTGGTTACCACCTGCCTATAAAGGTGCTGACGGTATCCACAGCCATGGTTATGATGTATACGATCTGTACGATCTGGGTGAGTTTGATCAGAAAGGAACAGTGCGTACCCGCTACGGCACCCGTCAGGAATATATAGATGCGATCAAAGCCATTCATGATGCCGGTATGCAGGCATATGTAGATGTAGTGGCTAATCATCTGATGGGGGGCGATGAAGTAGAAAAGATAACTGTCCGGAAAGTAAATGAGGAAAACAGGAATGAATTTATTTCTGATCCTATTAAAGTAAAAGCGTACACAAAATTCACTTTCCCGGGCCGCAAAGGCGCCCACTCTGATTTTGTATGGGACCATCAATGTTTTACCGGGATCGATCATGTCAAAGACAGCAAAGAGGAAGGCATCTTCACCATCCAGAATGAATATGGAGAAGGTTGGGAAGATGTCGTAGACACTGAAAAAGGCAACTATGATTATCTCATGGGGGCAGATATTGAATTCCGTAATCCTGCAGTACGTGAAGAATTCAGACGTTGGGGCGAATGGTATTATAATGCAGTAAAGTATGACGGTTTCCGCCTGGATGCCGTGAAACATATCACACCCGATTTCTTCAATGAATGGCTGGACCAGATGAGGGAATATACAGGCAGGGAACTTTTTGCAGTAGGAGAATACTGGGCGCCCGGTCAGCTGGACCTGTTGCTGAAATACATCGATGCCACCAATGGTAAAATGTCCCTCTTTGATGCATCCCTGCATCATAACTTTTATGATGCCTCCCTCGCAGGAAAGGATTATGATCTTACCACCATTTTTGACGGCTCACTGGTTGCTGAAAAACCTTTCCTGGCGGTGACCGTAGTGGGCAATCATGATACACAGCCATTGCAGGCGCTGGAGGCTCCTGTCGATTACTGGTTCAAGCCAATTGCCTATTCACTGATCCTCTTACGGGAACATGGTTATCCCTGCGTCTTCTATCCTGACCTGTATGGTGCTAAGTACACCGACAAAAATAAAGAAGGAGAAGATACAGAGATCGAACTGGTACCCGTGGAAGGACTGGAGTTACTGATCTCCGCCAGGGACAAACATGCTTTTGGCCAGCAGCGGGATTATTTCGATCATCCTAACTGTATCGGCTGGACACGTGAAGGCGATGAGGAACACACCGGGTGTGCGGTAGTGATCTCTAACGGAGAAGAAGGAAATAAACATATGGAAATAGGAAAGCGTTATGCAGGTAAGGGCTTTAAAGATATAACCGGTAAACGGGAAGAAGAAATTGTGATAGATGAAGAAGGGTGGGGAGATTTCTTATGCGGTGCAGGTTCAGTGTCTGTCTGGGTAGTGGCAGAGTGACACAAAATCCTTCCTTTCATCCCAAAATCAGTGACATAGATGATTGCTTCTATTATCTTTATCCCCCAAACCACTTTATCAATCAATCTATGATCAACAAAATCTTATTGCCCCTGATGCTTACGGGAGCAGTCATCACACAGGTGGCTGTAACAACTGCGCAGGCGCAGATGAAACCCTCGCCTTCCAGAGTACTGGCTGTTGACTCTTCCGTAGTAACAAAACACGAAGTGACCATCAAAGGACAGCGTGTGCCTTATACGGCTACAGCAGGCAGCATCCCTGTATGGGATGAAGAAGGCAAACCTATTGCCGGCGTGTTCTATACTTACTACGAACGGGATGATGTAAAAGATAAATCCGGCCGTCCGCTGGTTGTTTCCTTCAACGGAGGTCCGGGTACGCCCTCTGTATGGATGGAAATCGGTTATACCGGTCCGCGGATGCTGAATATAGACGACGAGGGCTATCCTGTACAGCCTTATGGCATGAGGGATAATCCGCATTCTATCCTGGATGTAGCTGACATCGTGTATATAGACCCAGTAAATACAGGTTATTCCCGTCCGGTCAGCAAAGATATTCCCGGGACTAAATTCTACGGTGTAAACGCCGACATCAAATACCTGGCGGAATGGATCAATACTTTCGTCACCCGTAAAGGACGTTGGGCGTCTCCTAAATTCCTGATCGGCGAGAGCTACGGCACTACCCGTGTATCAGGGCTGGCCCTGGAACTTCAGGATGCCCAGTGGATGTACCTGAACGGGGTTATCCTGGTTTCTCCCACAGAACTGGGCATAAAGCGTGACGGCCCTTTGGATGCGGCCCTGAAACTGCCTTATTTCGCAGCTACGGCCTGGTATCACAAACGCCTGCCTGCCGATCTGCAGCAGAAAGACCTGAACGATGTACTGCCGGAAGTAGAGAATTTCACCATCAATGAACTGGTGCCTGCCTTGTCAAAAGGCGGCGCCCTGGATGAGGCTCAACGGAAAAGCATTGGTAGCAAGATTGCCCGTTACAGTGGATTGAAAGAGCTGGTTGTACAGGAAAATAACCTGGATGTGTCTTTCAACCTGTTCTGGAAAGAACTGCTCCGTGACCAGGGTTATACTGTAGGAAGACTGGACTCCCGTTACAGGGGTATTGACCGCCAGACAGGCGGCGACAAACCTGACTATAACGCCGAGCTCACAGCCTGGTTACAGGCGTTCACGCCGGCTATCCACATCTACCTGAGAGATGAACTGAACTACAAAACAGACCTGAAGTATAACATGTTTGGAGATGTGTATCCCTGGGACAGGAAAGACGACCAGACAGGGGAGAACCTGCGGCAGGCCATTGCCCAGAATCCCTTCCTGCATCTGCTGGTACAGTCAGGGTATTATGACGGCGCCTGCGATTACTTCAATGCCAAATACAGTATGTGGCAGATGGACCCGGGCGGCAAACTGAAAAACCGGCTGAAGTGGGAAGGCTATCGCAGCGGACATATGATGTACCTGAGAAAGGATGATCTGGCGGCCGCGAATGAGAACCTCCGGAAGTTTATTATGGAATCCATCCCTGCAAAAGGTCAGGCAGCGAAATATTAAATCAGCGAGGCTCCTTTCCGGAGCCTCTTTTTTTGCCGTAATATTGCGTATGCAAAGGCTTATAGCGCATATCAGCAAATTCATAGAACTGACTGAGGAAGACAGGGAAACAATACTATCCTGTATACAATATCAGGAGGTGAAGAAGAAAGATTACCTGCTCCGGCAAGATGCCATCTGTAATGCGAACTACTTCATTTTAAAAGGGTGTTTCCGCCAGTATTATATCAACGAAAAAGGACTTGAACAGATCATCCATTTCGGTATTGACAACTGGTGGATCACCGACTATGACAGCCTGGAAAGAAGGACCCCCTCAGAATACTACATACAGGCTGTAGAAAACTCTGAGATCGCCGTGTTGGACAAGAGGGTCAAAGAAGAGCTTTTCAGCAAAATACCGGGCTTAGAACGCTATTTCCGGCTAATCCTCCAACGCGCCTATGCCGCCTCTATGCAACGCATCAAATATATCTATGAGTTTACCGGGGAAGAGCGGTATTATCATTTCAGCAACCTGTTTCCCGAGTTCATACAGCGTATCCCCCAATATATGCTGGCGTCCTACCTGGGCTTTACCCCCGAATTCCTGAGTAAGATCAGAAGTAAGAAGATCTGAGTGGCCATTTAAACTGGACACATGTTAAGGAAATCTTAGAAGTCATTTCTTAAACTGGTTCAATTTTTCAGAAAGCGATCTTCCGCAACTTTGGTCTAACAAAAAGCGAAGACATGCCGAAACGTTTTAACATGAGGGAGGTAGAGCCGGAAGGTTTAAAGCCTATGCTAGCGATGGAAAACTACCTGAGTTCTACCCAAATTGAACCTTTACATAAGGAATTGATCAAGATCAGGGCCTCCCAGATGAATGGCTGCGCCTTCTGTATTGATAAGCACACAAAAGACGCCCGCAAACTGGGCGAAACTGAGCAGCGTATCTACGCCCTGAACGCCTGGAGGGATACACCTTTTTTCTCACGTAAAGAAAGAGTGATCCTGGCCCTGACGGAAGAAATAACCCTCATCAGCAATCGGGTAAGTGATGCAACGTACGATGAGGCCATAGAAGTATTGGGGCGGCAGCTGACAGCCCAGGTGATGATCGCGGTTACGGCGATCAACTCTATGAACAGGATAGGAATTGCCACCAGCTTGATGCCGGCCCTGTAAAAAAGGCTACACAGTACATCCATGTTATAGCCTTCTCTATATCTAAAGGCTTGTTACGCCGTTGTTACAGGCATGTTTCTATATCGATCGATATAGAAACATGCCTGTAACAACGGCGTAACAAGCCTTTAGATCGAAGGATGAATGCCTTTCACAAGCTGTTTTAATGCCATATCTACCACTCTCCACAGTTAATACCACATAGTCATATAACTATTTATCTTTATGGCAGGCAGCCTAAATCTACCTGCATAATGAAAACCATTCTTTTACTCGAAGAGCTGGCGCTTTTTCTGCTGGCCATCCTTGCGTTTTATCTACAGTCGCCTTATGCCTGGTGGCTCTTTCCGGCGTGTATCCTGTTGCCTGACCTTTCCATGATCGGTTACCTGGCCGGTAACCGTGCAGGTGCATTCCTTTACAACCTGGTGCACCACAAGGGGATCGCATTGATCGTTTATGTGGCTGGCCTGTATTTTCATCAGGACTGGATCGTTTTTACCGGCATTATCATGTTTGCCCATTCCGTAATGGACAGGATCTTCGGTTATGGATTAAAGTACGAAACCGGTTTTAAAGATACTCACCTGGGCAAGGTAGGGAAGCAATAAGTTTACTCCTTCAGATGTTTGATCAAGAATACTGCGGTCGCTTTGTTTACGGTAAGGGCATTGCTATATTTCATCCAGTGATGGGTATCGTCAGGGATGGCCAGGTACTCAAATGATGTGCCTTTGTTTTCCAGCCTGCGGAACAGATCAATGGTCTGGCCGAAATCCACATTACGGTCGTCATCGGCATGGATAAGCAGTACGGGAGATGTCCAGGTATCTACATAGGCTACCGGCGAAGACAGCCATGCTACTTTTTTCGCCGTATCAAAATCGGGCGCCAGAACAGGCAATACCGGAGGTAAGAATTGTGCGGCGGTATGTACACCGTGTATATCCACGCCTGCGGCGAATAGTTTTGAATCCCTGCCCAGCGCATGTGCTGTCAGGAAGCCGCCATAGGAACCGCCGTAAACACCTATTCTCCTGGCATCAACCTGTGGTTGCGTTGCCAGCCACTGACCGGCGGCTTTGATATCCTGATACTCTGCCGCCCCTACGATACCCGCATGCGCAGGTTTATGGAATTCATACCCATAACCAATACCCAGACGGTAATTCACAGAAAGCACTACAAATCCCTGGTTAACCAGGTACTGATTAACTGCATAGTTATTTGAATAGTAATCCATGTAATGCCAGCCGAGCAGCATCTGGCGTTGTGGTCCGCCGTGAATATATACTACCGCAGGATGTTTTTCAGCCTTGTCCTTCGGCTCGAATAACTGGCCATGTACTAATGTTCCATCGGGCGCTTTAAAGGTGACTGCTTTAGGAGTAACCAGCTGCTGAATTGGAAATGCGGCAGGTAACAACGATTTGCCGATCACGTTAGGAGTACCTTTTTGAAAAGGCATCACGGCTGGTAATAAAGGCTGTTGCGCTGTAGCCGTGAGAGCTGCAATGGTGTGCCCATCGCCCGTAACTACAGGATAAGCTTCTATACCATCCCCCGAAGTAAGTATTTCCATAGCAGCTTTGTCAACGGGTACACGTACCAGGTGTCTGCGATCAATATCTGTTGCGGCAGCACCTGTATTGGCACTGAACACGATCCATTTGGCGTCTGATGAAACGTCAATATGCTCTGCCATAAAAGCACCGGGTGTTAATAACAGGGGAGTACCGCCACCGGCAGCAATCGAATAGATATGCGGCCATCCGTCATGATAGGAGAGGAACACGATCCTGCCTGCCACCGGCCAGTGAAGGTTGGTGCCACCATCGGTAGTAGGGATGGAGCCAGGCAGTGTAGCCGGCGATTTCCATAATAGTTTGCCCTCACCACTGGAAACATCGGCGGTCCAGATAGCCCAGGGCTGATGCTTTCTGGCCAGCAGGGAGTCGGTGACGCCACCTGTGCCGGGAGTCCGGATGAAAGCGATCTGCTTTCCGTCGGGCGACCAGCGGGGAGAGTGATCTTTTGAAAAGGCCGGAGCTATCCATTGAAGAGGTGTACCTGCATTACGGTATACGCCAATGTAAGAGTGGTCGCCACGGTTATTCACAAACGCCAGTCCCGAGCCATCGGGCGACCATACGATGCTGTTGCAGGAACCTTTTGCCGTAATCAGGTTTCTGGCAGGTGCAGCGCCATCTACCGGCGCTATCCATATCTGGCCGCTTTTGATGAATGCAACACTGTCGCCCCGGGGAGAGATCACCGGGTAGTCGCCCTCGGACAATACTTTGGCAGTACCACCGGCAAAGGGCACTGACCATACTTCTGTTTTAGGAGGTATGGGCAGATGATAGGGGTTGACAGGATTGCTCGCTTCTTTCCCGCCATGATCGCCACCACGGCTGTATACCACCCATTTACCATCACCGGAAACAGAGAGACTGCTGATCTCCTGTCCGTCGTCAAGGGTATAGGCAGTGAGTTTCCGTGGAGTAAAGTCCGGGCCGGCCGCAACATATACGTTTCGTTTACCCTGCTCATTCAGCGCCCAGGCAATGCCGGAGCCACTGGCAGCACCCGTGAGTTCGGAAGGGAAAGGATAACTGGTGACAGCTTCCATGGTAAACTGCTGTGCGGTCACGCAGCACATGTGCAGGAGAAAAGCTGTTGTAAGAAAGGTAGATCTGAGCATGCGTAACAGGGCATTAGGATTAAAAATCAGGAATTAAGAAATGGGAATGAGAATATACAAAATACAAACTGACATTACTAATAGTTTAGTCAATTCGTTACAGTACGAAGCCTGCGGCTGGCTACTGCATTGAATTCCGGGTTCCTGTTCCTTAGTTCCTGATTTCCTGTGCTACTGCTTCTGTTGCTGAATGATATTCCGGATCACAAACTCGGTCAGCGCATTACGCCCTGCAATACCCAGTTTGCCTGCGATTCTGTACCGGTGATTTTCGATAGTACGGATACTCACGTTTAATTCATCAGCCATTTGCTTGGTGCTTTTGCCTTCAGCGATCATTTTTATGATGCGGTTTTCGGCTTTACCAAGCCTGTGATACAGTGCCTGTTGAGCGGTGGATGAGTTAGCAAGAGATACACTTCTGGTTTCGTCAGGGGTATGCACATGATTGAACTTCGCAAAGCGGCCCAGCCGGGAGCGGATGCTGAGCAGAAGGTCGCGTTTTCTAAACGGCCTTGCCAGATAGTCGTCTGCTCCGAGGTTCATTGCCATGCGCATTTCCTGTTTGTTATCTTTTACACTGATAAAGATCAACGGGATATGATCAAAACCAGGGTCATTCCTTAGTGCCATGATAAAATGATGCCCGCCTGTTCCGCGCAGGTGTGCACCACAAATGATAAGGTCGGGTTGCTGTTGCTGACAGATGATGATTCCTTCTTCTTCTGAGGAGGCTGTATGAATATCATAAGATTGGGTAATCAATAACTGCCGGGTCTGTCTTACAAATACCTGATCCTCATCTACAAGTAAAATTTTATAGACTGCAGTATTCATCAGAAAAGTGTTTGCAGGTTGATATACAGGTATGAATGTAACCGATTAGAATACCCATACATAAGGCGGATACTTGTCAGGCATGCTTAATGGCTCAGGCCTCCGCAGGCCCGAAAAATTCTTGTAATAACAGAATGGAATGGTCGTGTGCATTTTAAATTGGTTAATATTAAGTAGTTAGCGGTAGATGCAGACACACGAGTTGGCATAGATTTCCGTCGTGCGTGCAGCCTCCATCAGCTGTTTTATACATGGCTTTTCAGGTAGAAGATATGGGAATGGTCTTTCCAGTGGCGTAAATATGAATAGAATAACGGGTGCGATTTCAACTAATGATCTTCGTCATATATAAAATAAGCGCTAGTACTCAAAAAAAGGTGCACATATACTTACTGCTATTTCCGCCGGGGCTGGTAAACCGAGATGAGCGACTCCATTTATATTAGTAAATATAGCAATTTGTTTGAATATGGAATTATTATAACGGAAATGGGTCCAGGGAATGAATGCTATCTGAATGGGTGAAAATAATATTAATGAAAATGCCAATTTGAGAATATGCGTACAAGCAGGTAAAGAAAAGTTATCCACATTTATGGCCTGAAAACAGGTTAAAAATGTGGATAAACCCACTTTTCGTAGAGGCGATAAAGGTAGCTATAACGCTTAGCCCCTATACATTTATTGTATGCTACAAAATATATATTTGAACGCTCCGAAGCCTTTATCAGTAAGCCGGTACAAGGGGTCATATGTTTATTAAGTAATATGTGACGCATCCCGGAAAATGGCCATTTTTACATACTTAAAAGGGTAGTATTTGCCCCAATATCATTTGTAATGTTTTGATTTATAATTCAGAAGTAGGAGGGGTTAATGCTCATTAATTTTTAAAAAGATATTGTTTTATCAATAAATATAGATATTTTTATATTCGAATTTACTATATCCTTGACTGTCGGATATTTATAAATCATAATCCTAAACCAATGAAGAAAGCTGCCTTATATGAATTGTGGTCCGCTCTGGTAGCGGTATTTCACATGCCCGACCATCACCCCCGGCTTGCCCGGATATATATATATAATAATAAGGGGAGAGTTGCTTCGAGGCGTTTCTAACAACATTGGTACAATTAGCATTCAAATTTACTATCTGCAGTAATCCTAAGCCTATGCGCACAAATTATAATTCGACTCGTTTAAATCTGCAAAAATCTATGCAGCAGCGAGTTGGTCTGGTCCTTACCAACATCAGAAAGATATCTGATCGTAGTCTCCTCATACTACTTTTTATGGTAGGTATGACCTGGTTACCAGCAATGGGAAATACCACGGCAGTCGGCAAAAAAGCGGCCGTTCCTGGTATTACCGTTAACGGGAGGCCTTACACTAAGTCTGCCAATATATGGGTGACTTATTCCTACGACGGTTCTGGTGTAGGGAATGCAGTGAAAGAAGGAGATAATATAGAATATAGGATCTTTATTGAGAACACCGGTGACGAGGCATTATCTAATGTTCGCGTGGTGGACACGCTGCCGCTGCACACAGAATTTTATGGAGCTTCTCCTGGCGGCACTCTGAATAATAATGTATTGTCATGGACTGGCCTGACGCTTGCTCCGGGTCAAAAGATATCTGTTTCAGCAACAGTTACTGTTAAGGGGCCATTAACCGGCGTTGATTATATTAATAACACAGGTTATGTTGACATAGGAGATGGCACGGGATTACAACATACTTGGGCGCCGGCAGTTGATAATAACATTAATGCTGCGTTAGGGGTTGACAAAGGTTGGCCATCTACAAGAGCTTCCGTTGACAATGGAATGAACTCCATTTCATGGCTGAGCGCTCTTTACAATGGTTCTGGTCCAAACGGAAATATCCAGTCAGGAGACGTGATCACATATACAATACATGTTCAGAACACCGGCGATGTACAATTGACAGGTGTACTTGTAACGGACTACCTGCCTATCGGTACCACTTTTGTGGATGCTGCCGACCAGGCTGTTCCCGATGCAAACAATTTGCTGACATGGACCATTCCGTTAATAGACGTGGGACAGTCAGCCGTAGTTTCCTTCCGTGCAAGGTTAGGAGCAGCGCTGACCGGTATCAAAGCAATAGAAAATACAGCTTATGTAAATAACGGGAATGGTAAAGGGTCTGTCCCAACATTTCCTTCCATGGCATCAAATCCTAACCAGCCGGATCCTAACGGCGCTGGAAAGCCATCTTCCTCTATTCCTATTGTTAGTGTAGTTTCTTTTGAAGGCTGGATGATCGTTATAAACGAGAGCGGTGAAGGAACTGTATCATCGGGAGAAACACTGGCTTATACCGTATATATACGTAACACAGGTAACACCGATATTCAAACGCTTCAGGTAAGTAACAACGTTCCTGCACAAACAACTTTCGTATCAATTGCGGATGGTGGTGTGTTCCTGGGAGGTGGAAAAACACTTACCTGGGTGATAAATAACCTGCCTGCAGGCGCTTCACCAAGACAGCTTCACTTCAAAGTAAAAGTTGATCCGCTTCCGGATGGAATAAAGAGCATCGATAATACGGCTAGATTGCAGATCGGCGGTAACTCCGACTCTACCTCTAAGCCGACTTACCATTGCGATCCACAGGAACTGGGTTGTGACAAGGGTACCGTAACAAGCATCAAGACCACTGGTAAGGCAGCAGGTATGGTGATCTCCAATGTTGTGACGCCAAACGGTGATGGTAAGAATGACTTCTTCTATGTAAGAGGAATAGAAAAGAACCCAGGTAGTGCATTAACAATATTCAATCGCTGGGGCGGTGTTGTATACCAGAATAAGGACTATCAGAACAGCTGGAATGCGACGGGACTAAGCGAAGGTACTTATTATTATCGCCTTGAATTAAACACACCTAACGATGGGGTGCAGGTTTTCAAAGGCTGGGTAATGATTATTAGATAATGAACTGTGATCCTAAAAGTGCAATTATGTACATGACAAAAAAATGGTTTACTGTAGTATTCTTACTTTGCCTGGCAGCAGGTTCCCGTGCACAGCAAAGTGTCCAGTTCAGCCAGTATATTTTTAATGGATTGAGCATCAATCCTGCATATGCAGGTTATAAGGATGTACTTCATCTTAATGCCGCCTTCCGCCAGCAATGGACTGGTATAGACGGCGCTCCACGTACAGCAGCCATATCATTGGATGGCCCGCTGAACAGAGGTGGCCAGGACGCAAACGTTGGTCTCGGCGTACAGGCTATGATGGACAATCTCGGTCCTCAGAGCGCTATCTCTCTCTACGCTTCTTACGCGTATCGTATACGCCTCGACGAAGAAGACACCCGTCGCTTAAGCCTCGGTGTCGGCGTAGGTGCAACACAGTATGGACTGAGTGGAAAGGACCTTATCTATCTTGATAATGGCGACCGTATCATTCCTGATGGTTCAGCTAAGTCCACTACACCTGATGCACGCGTTGGTATCTATTTCTATACTCCTTCCCTTTATATCGGTCTGTCTGCACTTGATCTCTTTTCAAAGTACAGCAGCTCCGGTTACAAATGGAGAGGTTATACATATGAAAGTATCCGTAGAAAACAACATGTTTATTTAACTGCGGGTTATATGTTCCCGGTGAACGAGAACATTTCCCTCAAACCATCAGTGCTGTTCAAAACAGATTTTGCAGGTCCTGCAGGTCTCGATGCAACATTGATGATGCATATTGATGAACTTTTATGGGTGGGTGGTTCATACAGAACAAACCTCTCTGTATTTAACAAGAAATCAATTGTATCCGGTCAGACTCTTGATAAAGCCAATTCGGCAAGCGCCATTCTCGAATACTACATTTCTGCTAAATATCGCGTGGGTTATTCCTACGACTATAGCATGAATAAACTGGCAGGATTACAGGGTGGTTCTCATGAGCTTTCGATTGGTATATTGTTTAATTCGAAGTTATTCAGCACATCCAATCCTCGCTATTTTTAATATTTAAAAAAGATCATCAAATCTCAATATGCTACGTTGTTACGCGATATTATTATGCACCACTCTGACGGTTCCGGTGATGCTGTTTGGCCAGGAGCAAAAAAGCGTGCGGGTAAGGGCTGATGAGGCTTATCAACGGCAGGAGTATGCTGTTGCAGGATCCCTGTATGCCAGGATCATCTCAAAGAAGAAAACTAAAACTTCTGTTGATCTCCTGCAGCGTATAGCGCTGTGCAACCGCGAAATTGGTCAGTATGATGATGCAGCCTTCTGGTATGAGAAAATGCAGGACCGCCCGGATTGTCCGCCAGTGGTACACCTGCAATATGGAGAAATCTTAAAAGGCGCGGGTAAATATGTTGAAGCAAAACAACAGTTAGCCAAATTCACAAGTTCAAAGCCGGATAGTATCCTTCTGAGAAATAGTATGATAGCCGGTTGTGATAGCGCTATGGCGTGGAGGACTAACCGTCTGGACATGGCGATGGAGAATATCAAGGAATTGAGCTCTTCCGGTTCTGATTACGTAAGCGGTGTTACAAGACAGGGACTCCTGCTGGTATCCAACGGTTATCGTAAAATGACCATGAACCTGTTACCGGAAAAAAATCCGAAGATTGACAGTCGTACTAATCAGCCTTACTACAAAGCATACATTTTTAAACAATATTCACAGGGTGTGGCCAATACTTTCGTTGAAGAAGTAGTGCCGTCATTATTAGCCCTGGTGCCTTATCACGTCGGCCCTGTATGTTTTAACGCCAGAGAGGATACCATTTATGTTACACTGAACTCCTGGCAGCAGGACATCGCAAACCGTAAGAAACGCGGTCCTGTGAACGGTGAACGTACAATGATGGTATTCTGGTCAGTGAAAACAGGTGATGACTGGAGACCGCTGGAACCATTGAAAGAGATCAACTCTTCGGGCTCTTCCTCCGGTCATGTTGCACTCAGCCGTGATGGTAAGACCATGTACTTTGCCTCCAACAGAAAAGGTGGTCAGGGTAAAATGGACATCTGGTTCAGTGAGAAACAGAAAAATGGCAGATGGAGTAAACCTAAGAACTGCGGCCCGGTTATCAACACTCCTTTCGATGAAGCTTTCCCGACCTATAACGAAGAAGATATGTTGTACTTCTCCAGTAAAGGACACCCGGGTATGGGAGGCTTTGACCTCTTCCGTGTAGCGGGTAAGGGAAGTGAATGGCACCGTCTGCAGAACCTGCGCTATCCTTTCAACTCTGGTGGCGATGATCTGGGTTTCATTATGAAAGCGAATATGTACGAAGGCTACTTCTCTTCCAACCGTACCGGTGGTGGTGGTAGCGACGATATCTACCGCTTCATGGATACCCACTTCACAGAAAGGTTCAATAATGATCAGGGTATCCAACCTTATAAAGATCCTGAACCAGGATCAACGCCAAATCCGGTGATACTGGCGCAGAACACGCCTGCTAAACAAACTGAATCTGTAGGCGTAGCTACCAAACCTGATGAACCAACAGTAGTTTCTCCAAGACAGACCGTAAGTGCGCCGATCAGCATGCCTACAACTACAGCATCTACATCAACGCCGACAAAGCCTGCTGAGGAACCACACGTAACTAATCCAAGACAGACAGTAAGTGCTCCGATAGATATTCCGAATACCGTTGCTTCTACACAGCACCAGGTTTCAGAACCGCTGGTAGCGAAAAATGAACCTGCAAGTGAACCAGTGAAAGAGCCTGTGAAAGAACCGGTTAAAACAACACCTACAAAACGTCCTCCTGCTAAGCCCCCTGTTAAGAAGCCTGTGAAGGAACCTGTGCTGGTAGCCGCTCCTGTAACAGCGCCTTCTGTGCCGGAAACGAAGACGGAAGAACCTGTTGAAAAGCCGGTTGAAACTGTAGCAGTAGCGCAACCACAACCAGAAGCCAAGCAGGAAGTAGAAATGACAGAAATGGACCATGCTATCCAGAACAAAATGGAAACCATGGAGTTCTACTACGACTATAACAGTGCGATCCTGACCACCAAGTCAAGGAACCTGCTGGATAGGGTAGCAGTGGTACTGAACCAGTATCCTGATTGGAAACTGCAGATCCGTTCTTATACCGACGCCCGTGGTTCTGACGCTTATAATAAGGACCTCTCTGCTTTACGTTGTTATGCAGTAATTGATTACCTGGTGAAGAAAGGTGTAGTTTCCAGCAGACTTTACTACGAAAACATCGGTAAGGACCCTGCAGATCCATGTGGTAAAGGTGCACCTTGTACGGATGAACAGTATATGCGTGCAAGACGTACAATGCTGAAAATCATTCACAAATAAGATAATACTACTTAAATAAAGGAACGCCCTCCCGGTTAGATACCGGGAGGGCGTTTTGCATATAATAAAAAAAATTATTTTTGGGATGGTACCTTACTACTTTAGGTACGACACCTTTATAGAGAGTCTGGAAAAGAGAGAATTAAAAGACATTTTGTATTAACCATACGCCTTAAAATACCATTTACCTGTGAAGACCGGTCTTATATCTGCACATACTTACTTAGAGAGCAACCTGACATAATTATTACCTGTGGCCTGGATTGTAAGCAGAAATAAACCAGTAGTTCCATATCGTCTGTCTCAAAAAAACCGTTATAAATGAAAGTAAATTTTACCTTTCGTAGCGCATTGCCATACCATTATGTAAGGCATGCACTCCTGCTGCTGGTGCTTATGCTGGGCTTATCCCCCCTCATGGCACAGGTTAGCCCGCAGGTGCCCGCAACGACGAAGAACCACAACAAACAGGTGATAGGATATATCACCCAATGGGATGCATGGAAAGACGTGGCTGGTATTGTGCCCAAAGGTGGTTACAACCAGCTGAACGTAGACTATTCACAGTACACCATCCTCAACTTCTCTTTCTTCGGTGTAGCTAAAGATGGTTCCCTGCACAGCGGGGATTTCCGTAACAAGAACATTTACCAGGCAGGTCAGGTACAGGAACCTGCGGCATTAGTAAATGAAGACATTTACAGCAGCTGGGACATGTTCCTGCTGTACGGTGAACTGGAAGCTCCTATATATTATATCTCTGAGGGCAGTTATCCTTATACCCTCGGATATCGTAATGAAGGCAGCGGCTGGAAAAATGTAAATACGGGCAAAACAGGCGTTTTCCCATTGTCTGTTCCTAAACAGGGTGGCGCACAGGGTGTATTGGACCTGGCACATTCCAAAGGCGTAAAAGTAATGGCTTCTATTGGCGGCTGGAGTATGTGTAAACACTACCCTGAAATGGCGGCTGATGCAACCAAACGCGCCAGGTTCGTAGCTAATTGCGTAGACCTGATCAACATGGGCTTTGACGGTATCGACTTCGATTGGGAATACCCTAACGATCCGGGTATGAACATCGAAAGATACAGCACTGCCGATTACACAAACTTCGCACTGCTGGTAGAAGCAGTAAGAACTGCTATCGGTCCTAATAAACTGATCACAGCAGCTTTCGCCGCTTCTCCTGCTAAACTGCAGGGTTTTGATTGGCCTCGTCTGAATAATTCAATGAATTATTACAACATGATGACCTACGACTACAATGGCGGATGGTCTAATAAAGCCGGTCATAATGCTCCTCTGTACGATTATCCTGGTGCTGAATACAGCAACTTCTCTGTAGATGCAACTGTAAAAGCACTGAGAGCGCTGGGCGTAAATATGTCTAAAGTAAACATTGGTGCTCCTTTCTATGGTCGTGGTGTAGTTACTACCGGTGCTGCTGCACTGAATGGCGCTACTTCCAAACGTGCAGAAACGGTACAGCCGGATGGTCCTATCCAGACCAGTGCTGATTATACCAACTGGGCAAAAGACCTGTGGGACGGTACGCCGAACTACAGCTACATTCTTCAGCAAACCAGTTCAGGATGGACTGAAGGTTGGGATGATGTGGCAAAAGTTCCTTACAAAACAAAAGGCAACTATTTCCTGAGCTATGATAACGAGCGCTCTGTAGGAGAAAAGGCTAAATATATCAAGGACAATGGACTGGCAGGTGTAATTATCTGGCAGGTATACGGAGACATGCTGAACATGACCAGCAGTACCGTTGCTAAGGGCAAGCTTATCTATTGTCCTAACACTACTTCTCCTCTGGTAAACAAGATCAACGCAACCTTTGCTGATGGCAGCACCCCTGTAAATCAGGCGCCATCTGTAAACCTGACTGCACCTGCAGCGAATGCAACATTCACTGCGCCGGCAAGCATCACTGTTAGCGCTAATGCTACTGACAGCGATGGCAGCATCAGAAGGGTACAGTTCTTTAACGGTTCTACCAGCCTGGGTACTGATTCAGTCGCTCCGTACAGCATTACCTGGAGCAACGTAGCTATCGGTACTTACAGCATCACCGCTGTAGCTACTGATAATTCAGGCGCTTCAACTACCTCTTCCGCAGTGTCTGTTACCGTTAACAATGGCGGTACTGTTGATCCACCTCCCGCTACTGATAAAGTGCTCGTGGGTTACTGGCAGAACTGGAACAATGCTTCTTCTCCATATATCCGCTTACGCGATGTAGACAGCCGTTACAATGTAATTGAAGTTGCATTTGGCACTACCAGCAGCGACCTGGCTACTGTGAACTTTGTTCCGGAAGGAACGACTGTAGCTGACTTCAAAGCTGATATTGCTACACTGCAGTCACAGGGTAAGAAAGTGTTACTGTCATTAGGTGGTGAAACCGGTACGATCGTACTGGCTACTGCCGCTAACAGAACATCTTTCGTTAACAGCATGAAATCTCTGCTGGATACTTACAACTTCGATGGTTTCGATATCGATATCGAAGGTGGTACTTCTTTAATTCTGAACAACGGCGATAACAACTTCATGGCGCCAACTACGCCTAAAGTGGTAAACCTGATCTCTGCCGTAAAAGAGATCATCACTTACCGTAAGGGTCAGGGTAAAAACTGTCTGCTGACAATGGCTCCTGAAACTTACTATGTACAAACTGCTTACAGCAGCACTTATTCTCCGCTTGTAGGCGCTTACCTGCCTATCATTTACGGTCTGCGTAACGAACTGTCCTGGATCCAGCCACAGCTGTATAACACAGGTTCTGTAAATGGTCTTGACAATAAAGTATACAACTCAGCTACTGCTGATTTCATCGTAGCGATGACTGAAATGCTGTTACAAGGTTTCCCAGTGTCAGGTACAAGCCAGACTTTCCCTGCATTGCGTGAAGACCAGGTAGCATTTGGTTTGCCAGCTGCGCCAGGTGCTGCAGGTAGCGGTTATACGCAGCCTGCTGAAGTGAAGAAAGCGCTGAACTATCTGACCAAAGGCCAGTCTTTTGGTGGTGCTTACACACTGCGTAAAGCTGGTGGGTATGCTGGTATGCGTGGTATCATGACATGGTCTGTCAATTGGGATAACGCACACAACAGAGAGTTCGCTTCTAACTACTATCCTTATTTCTTCGGTTCTAATCCGGGTAACCAGTCTCCGGTAGTGAGCATCACATCTCCATCTGCAGGAGCTACTTTCAATGCACCTGCATCCATCACTATTACGGCTAACGCTTCTGATGCTGATGGTTCTATCGCTAAAGTTGAATTCTACAATGGTAGCAGCAAACTGGGCGAAGATGCAACAAGTCCTTATTCTTATTCATGGACTAACGTAGCCGCAGGTACTTATAGCCTCACAGCTGTTGCTACTGATAACGGTGGTGCAGTTTCCACATCTTCTGCAATATCCGTAACCGTAAATGGCACAGGTGGTAATACCTGCGATGGTATTGCAGCATGGTCACCTACCTTAGTTTATACCGGTAGCCAACAAGCTGTTTATAACGGCAAGGTATACTCTGCAAATTGGTGGACACAGGGCGATCAGCCTGATACCCACAGTGGTGCTGGACAGGTTTGGACATATGTACGTGATTGTGGCGGTACAAATCCTGGTAACCAGGCTCCGGCTGTATCTATCACATCTCCTGCAAGCGGTGCTTCATTTACAGCGCCTGCTACAGTAACCATCCAGGCTACTGCTTCAGATGCTGACGGTACTGTTTCCAAAGTTGAATTCTTCAATGGCAGCAGCAAACTGGGTGAAGTTGCAGCAAGTCCGTACACTTACACATGGAGCAATGTTGCAGCAGGTTCTTATAGCATCACCGCTGTAGCAACTGATAACGCCAACGGTAAAACTACCAGCGCGGCAGTATCTATCCAGGTAGGTAACGGTGGTAACACCGGTAACTGTGCAGGTGTACCAACTTATCAGACATATCCTGCGGTTTACAACCTGGGCGATAAAGTGGTATACAACGGTAACCTGTATGAAAGCCTGTCTAACGGACTGTATAATGTAACTCCTGGTACAGCTGACTGGTGGTGGAAACCACTGGGTGCTTGCGGAGCAGCCAGAATAGCGGCAGTATCTCCGGTACCTGATGCAGTTGTTGGAAGTGAGAAAGTACTGGTATTCCCTAACCCGCTGACAGGTAACGTACTGAAAGTACAGTTCAATGCAGCAGCAGGTGAAAAAGTACTGATCGAATTGTGGAGCACTGGCGGTAACGCTATTATTCGTAAACAATATATCGCAGCCGGTAAAGGCCAGCAAACAGTTGATCTGGATGTTTCTCAGGTACCGGCAGGTTCCTGGATACTGAAAACCAGCAATCTGAAGAGCAGCCGTAAAGGCACTGCGAAAGTAATACGCCTGTAACAGGTATTTTTAGGGATCAGGAGCTAAGAGATCATTGTTGTTGCGATATTCTTAGTTCCTGATCCTTAATTTCTGATCTTTCTGTCAACCATGTCTTCTAAAGAGAGTCAATATGCTGCTTTATACACTTTTCAGAAATACTGTAATTAATACGCTCTTTCTGTGGAGCAGGCCTTGAGCGCCCCCTTCACCTCCCTCATAATAACTGGTATCAGATAACGCTAAATTCCATAGTATGATGAAAAAATTTACACGTTTATTTTCTAAGATCTTTATTATTCCTGTCCTGATTGCAGCCGGCCACCTAACGGTGCTGGCGCAATCAGGTATTTACGGAGGAGGCCCCATTTACAAGAACCGCAGTTATGCCATCAATGAGCTGAGAAATTCAGGATATACATATGTAGTGGTGTGGACCATTCACATTGATGCCAGCGGTAATTTCAACTTCAATGCAGAGTTTCCCCTGGTGCAGAATGGCACTTACATAGGAGGAAGTTCTTATCCCAATTTTGTGGATGATATGGCCAGACTGAAGTCTGCGCCTACTACGATCAACAGGCTGGAGTTTTGTCTCAGCGCCTGGGGATCGTCTACTTTTGCCAACATACGGAACCTCATTGCATCGCAGGGTACAGGCACCGGCAGCATTCTTTACCGGAACTTTCAGGCATTGCGGAATACGTTCCCAATGGTGGATGCGATCGGCTTTGATGACGAAAGCACATATGATGTAAGTTCCGCAACCGCACTAGCGGTGATGCTAGGCAATCTTGGATTCAAAGTGAGCCTGTGTCCGTATACCAACTCCGGTTTCTGGACGAGCGTAGCGACCAATACCAATAATCAGCGACCGGGAACAGTTGACAGAATTGATCTGCAATGTTATTCCGGCGGCCGTAATAACTCTCCCTGTAACTGGAACTTCGGAACTATACCGGTATCCGCCGGTTTATGGGATGCAGAGAAAACAACAGCACAGGTACAAAGCCAGCTAACTACCTGGAAGAATGCATGCAGTGCACGTGTCAAAGGTGGATTTATGTGGCTGTATGATGATATTGATAACAGTTCACAAACGGCAGCTTATGCTACTGCCATCAGAAATGTATTTGGCGGCGGTACCCTCAATACAGCGGCAGTTACTTTTTACCGGGATTGTAATTACGGCGGACTGGGTATCAGTTTGCCAACGGGTGATTACACACTTGCAAGACTGCTTTCCTTTGGTATCAGGAATGATGACATCTCATCTGTAAACGTAAACAGCGGCTATAGTACACGCCTGTACGTAAACGATAACTTCGGCGGTAATTCCCTTGCTGTTACAAGCAGTAATTCCTGCCTGGTAGACGAAAGCTGGAATGACCTGGCAAGCTCCCTGATAGTACGTTCAGGTAGCGGTGCGAGAACTGTTTCTGATGAAGCAGGACAGAAGGCAAACACTTCTTCGGTGCCTGTACTAAATGGATTTATCCTCTATCCTAATCCGGCCGGCAGTGAACTAAGGCTGACAGCCGATGAGGACCTCACTGGTGCATTCATGCAGGTATTTGACCTGACAGGAAGACCGGTTATGTCACTCAGGAATATCAACAACAGATTGGACCTGTCCAGGCTAGGGGCGGGAGTATACACACTTGTTGTTAATAAGAACGGCAACGTGATCACCCGTCAGTTTGTGAAGCAATAACCATTTGAAATATATCCTTGTTGCAAGTTCTGCTTTACACTTCTTGAATAAAAAGTATAAAAGGGAAACACTTCTTTGTCCGGAGGCAATGGGCAGAACTTGTAATATGGCAATGCACGGTTAATCACCGGCACATTTTAAATCCCTCAAAACAAACAGAGCATGAAAACAACCAAATGGATCAAAGCATGTCTGCTTCTTGCAGCAGGTGCGTTCATGTCCGTTCAAACATTCGCCCAATTCAAGGTAGTAGGTTATATGCCTTCCTGGTCGGGTAGTGTAAGTGCGATCCAGTACAGTAAGCTGACGCACATTAATTACGCCTTCGCATTACCAACTTACACCGGTGGGTTGCAACCTATCGAAAATCCTTCCAAATTATCCAGTCTGGTTAGCAGCGGTCACGCCAATGGTGTGAAAGTGCTGATTGCAGTAGGAGGTTGGAACAACGGTGATGATGGTGCATTTGAAGCACTTGCTGCAAATGCTACCTACCGTACCAATTTTGTAAACGCCCTGATCGGTTTCGTAAACCAATACGGACTGGATGGCGTTGACATGGACTGGGAGTATCCGAATGACGGAGCTTCTGCCAATAACTACCTTACACTGATGACACAGTTGTCCAATGCGTTACATGCGCAGGGCAAACTGCTGACAGCAGCTGTTGTTGGTACCGGTGGCTCCAGCATCCTCAACGGAGTATTCAATGTAGTTGATTTCTTAAACCTAATGGCTTATGATTATAATAATTACGAACACTCTACTTACTCTTATGCGTCTCAGTCACTGTCTTACTGGACCGGCAGGGGCCTGCCTAAATCTAAGGCAGTATTAGGCGTTCCTTTCTATGCGCGTCCTTCCTGGAACAGCTATGCAACATTGCTGAATCAGGGTGCTAGTCCAAACTCTGACTATTTCGGAGGCGACTACTACAACGGTATTCCAACCATCAAATCAAAAACCAACCTGGCTTTTGATAATGGCGGTGGTATCATGATGTGGGAACTGTCTCAGGATGTTAACAATGGCAACTCTTTGCTGAGCGCTATCTACCAGGTTAAGCAGGAACGTGGTGGTACTAATCCTCCTCCCGCTGGCCTGATCCAGGCAGAGAACTATACTTCTATGTCAGGTGTACAGGTTGAGGCTTGCACTGATACAGATGGAGGTTCTAACGTGGGTTACATTGAAACCGGGGACTGGATGGCATATTCCAACATCAATTTCCCGACTTCCGGTACTTACAAGGTAGAGTACAGGGTAGCTAGTCAGAGCACTGGTGGTCAGTTATCACTCGACCTCAATTCAGGCTCTATCGTACTGGGTTACCTGAACGTACCTGTTACCGGTGGATGGCAGACCTGGACCACTATCTCACATAACGTGAATGTGGCTACAGCAGGTACCTATTCAGTAGGTATCTATGCACAGTCAGGTGGCTGGAACATCAACTGGATCCGTATTACAAAAGTATCTGCTGCTGCTAAAACTGTAGCTGCAACAAGTGTAAAACCTGTATTAGAGAGCCAAGCTGCTGAAAAAGCACCTTTATTGTTCCCTAACCCGGTTGCTACTTCACTGAACCTGAAAGGCGACTTCAACCAGCCAGGAGGTATCATTACTATCTATGATCTGAATGGTAAACAGGTGCTGAATGCCAAAGGTGGCGTTAGCAACATCAGCGTAGATGCGTTGCCTTCAGGTACCTACCTGCTGGTATATACCAAAGGTGAGAAGAAAGTTACTCAGAAATTCGTGAAGAGATAATCTGAACCGTAGCCTCCGGCGGAGAGTGTTTCCCTTTTTTACAGTCCCTTTTATTAACCATTTTAAACAAAACCCTTTTTATGATGCGATCATTAAAATTGTCCCTTATGTTAACCGCTGGTCTGGCGCTTGCAGGAAGCGCCGCATCAGCCCAGAACTGGCAGCTGGTCTGGCAGGACGAATTTACGAACAGTATAGGCCCCGATTGGGTATTCGAAACCGGTACCGGTTCCGGAGGATGGGGCAACAATGAATTACAGTACTATCGTCGCGAAAACGCCACTATCGAAAATGGTCAGTTGGTGATCACGGCCAAACAGGAGAGCTTTGGCGGTATGAACTACACGTCTGCCCGTATGAAAACCCAGGGCAGAAAATCATGGAAATACGGCAAGATAGAAGCCCGTATTGCTATTCCATCTTTCACAGGTTCCTGGCCTGCTTTCTGGATGCTGGGCAGCAACATTAATCAGCCTGGCTTCGGATGGCCTTCCTGTGGTGAAATAGATATCATGGAACATGTGAACACAAATGCAGAAGTAAATGGTACTGTACACTGGACAGGTACCAACGGGCTCCATGCTTCTTATGGAGGCACTACACCTGTAGGTGTGACTGGCTATCATGTTTACAGCATTGAATGGGATGCAAATGCCATCAGATGGTTTGTAGACGGTGCACAGTATAATGTGATCAACATTGCCAACAGTGTGGGCGGCACAGATGAATTCCATAAGGATTTCTTCCTCCTGCTCAACTTTGCCATTGGTGGTAACTGGCCTGGCTTTAATGTGAACAATGGCGCCTTGCCAGGTAAAATGTACGTAGACTATGTAAGAGTTTACCAGGACGGTGGAGGCACCAATCCGGGCGGCTTCACTCAAACTATTCAGGCGGAATCGTACAGTTCAATGTCTGGCGTACAGATAGAAGGTACAACTGATACCGGTGGCGGTTCAAACGTTGGTTATATTGAAACCGGCGACTGGATGGCATATCCTGCTGTAACTATTCCTACTACCGGCACTTACAAAGTGGAATACCGTGTAGCCAGCCAGAGCGGTGGCGGCCGTTTGTCGCTCGATGTAAATGCAGGTGCAAACGTGCTCGGTTATCTGGACGTTCCTTCTACAGGAGGATGGCAGAACTGGACGACCATTTCGCACAACGTTACTATCAATGCCGGCACCTACAACTTTGGCGTTTTCGCCCAAACAGGTGGATGGAACATTAACTGGTTCCGCATTACCAAATTGTAAACCAAGATCAGTATTAAAAACTTCAAACAGTTTACCCTATGAGCAAAATGTTAAAATATATAGCAGGTACGTCATTAGCATTACTGGCGACTTCAGTTACATATGCACAACAAAAAGAACCCTATCGTCTCGGAACACCGGCTGGCGTTCTGCAGGACATCCGGTCGCAGGCCCAGAAGCCGCATGCGAGATTAGTGAGTGCAGCCGAACTAAAAATAGGCGCAGGCGCTGTACTGACAGGTAAAGTGAATACCCGTCACACAGATGGTAAGAATATGGAGTCAGTGATCGGTGAGATAGAGAATGTGCCTGGTTCTTCCTTCTACCTGCAGGTAAAAGATGGAGATGTAACAGGAAACATCATCCTGCGTAGCAGTAAAAAAGGATACAAATATTTTACAGATAAAACCGGTGCCGCCTATGTACAAGAAGTACCCATTGAATCTCTCATATGTATCGACTATAACAAAGCACCAGACGAAACAGCTGCAAGAACAGCACCGGCTAATACAAGCCTGCTGGATGCACTGGCGCTGCCGGAGCTGCAAAGCTTTCCAGGTGCAAATGGTGTAGTACTGCTGGACTTTGATGGTCAGTATGTATCCGGTACATTATGGAACAACGGCAATCCTATCAATGCAGCTCCGGCTACGCTTACAGAAGCACAGCAACTGGAAGTATGGGAACTGGTGAGTGAAGATTTCCGTCCTTTTAAACTGAATGTTACCAATAGCGAAGCCGTATATAACAGCTATCCTGCCAACAGGAGAATGCGTTGCATCTTCACGCCGACCAATACTGCAGCTCCGGGAGCAGGTGGTGTTGCTTATATCGGTTCTTTCAACTGGGGAAATGAAACACCTTGCTGGGTGTTCAACGGCGGTGTGAAAGGCGCTGGTGATGCTGCTTCACATGAAGTAGGCCATACTTTCGGTCTTGGACATGATGGCCGTAACACGCCAGCAGAAGGTTATTACGCAGGTCATGGCAACTGGGCGCCTATCATGGGTGTAGGTTACTATGTACCGGTAGTACAGTGGAGCAAAGGTGAATATACCAGTGCTAACCAGCTGGAAGACGACCTGGCAAAAATTGCCAGCAGCACTTACGGTGTAGGTTACAGAACTGATGATGCAGGTGGTTCTACTGGTGCAGCCGTTGCGTTGAGCATTGGCGGCGGCGGTGCGGTAAACACCAATGGTGTGATAGAACGTACCGGCGATGCAGACTTCTATAGCTTCACCACAAGTGGAGGCGCATTGTCACTGAATTTTGCAACGCCTACCCGTCATCCTAATCTCGATATCGTGGCGACATTGTATAACAGTGGAGGTGGAGTAGTAGTTACGGATAATCCTGCGGGACTGTCTGCATCACTCAATACAACACTTGCAGCAGGTACCTATTACATTTCTGTAACCAGTACGGGATATCTGAACCCGGCTAATACAGGTTATTCCAACTACGGATCTCTGGGCAGCTATGCAATAACCGGTACGATCGGTTCTTCTTCAACTAGTGTGGCTACAGTTTACAAAGATTGTGACTATGGTGGTTACGCTATCGGATTACCGGTAGGTAGCTATACATTGTCTCAATTGCAGGCAAGAGGAGTGCTGAATGATGATGTCTCTTCCCTGAGAATTGGAAGTGGTTATGAAGCGGTCCTGTATAAGGACGACAACTTCCTGGGTGATGCATACGTATTAAGAGGCGATTTCGCATGTCTGGTAAACCTGGTATCGAATGGTGCACCACTGAATTTGAACGATTGGACCTCTTCAATAGTGATCCAGCCATCAACTGCAGCAGCAGCACGTACTACAGGTTCACTGCAGTACATAGAGAAAGTAAAAACAGCAGCTGCTGAGAGCAAACTGGGTACTACACTGAATGTATTGCCAAATCCGTTCGTGAATGATGTGGTTGTGAGAACAACAGCTACAAGTAAGGAAGGATTCCTGTACGTAACAGTGTTCGCCCTGGACGGCAAAACTGTACTGCCTGCGAAACGTATTGTGAATGGTGAAAAGATCGATCTGTCAGGTGTAAGCAAAGGCGTTTACCTGATCAGGATCTTCAATGGTAAGGATACTGAGATAAGGAAGATCATCAAGCAATAATGAACTGCCTGCTTGCAGGATAGTATAAAAAAGGCAAAAAACAGGAATACTACCTACTTAAAGTGGTAGCTCCTGTTTTTTGCCTTTTTTCTTTTCCCCTTTTCTACAGTAGTAAATACATTCCAAATACTTTTAATTTAATTTTTTGTTATAAAATAGTACATAATAAAAAGAATTGTTACTATTTTATATGTCGAAAAGATGGAGATTTAACATTGTAATGAAAACCCGGAGCCATTAAAACTGCCGTATAATTTGTATTGGGAAGTACGAATTATATAAACGACGTGATATGAATACACAAGATGCCGAGTTAGTAGTAAAATTACTGGAAGATGATGTAAGCGCCTTTGATGCCCTGTACTGGAAATATCACCAGGCAGTTTATCGAAATATTTTCAAGTTTGTTAAGGAACCCATTGCAACAGAAGATATTTTACAGGAAGTTTATGCCCGGCTATGGGAAAAAAGAAAGGACATTAATGCCGGTCAATCCGTTGCCGGCTGGTTGTTTGTGATCAGCTTCAACCTCTCTGTGGATTATGTCAGAAAGAGACTGCGCGAGCATACTTTTCACAAGGAATTATATAATCTGAATATTGAGGGGAGTAACTGGGAGGATAATCCTGCCGCGTACGAGGAACAATATCATCTGCTGGAAGAGGCAATATCCCAGCTTTCTCCCAAAAAGCAGAAGATCGTTACGTTATGTAAACTGGAGGGTAAGACGTATGATGAAGTAGCGGAGGAATTGAAAATTTCAAGAAATACCGTTAAAGAACACTTATCTATCGCGATGACCCGCATCAATGAGTATGTTCAGAAAAATAAGGAACACAAATATGTACTGTTGCTCCTGCTATTTATGAAAAATTAGGTCGTAAACCATAAGGGACTGTCATTGGAAGAGAATGTAAATTACCCTAAACCCAATGGCAGGACCACTATATAATCAATGAACATATGCAAAACAACCAGCCGTACTGCGCTTAAACACATTAAGAATAAGAATATGTAATTTTTTTCGTAAACGCACCCACCCATATCCTCAGGGTCACCGTATTTAGGGTAAATCAATCAATCAAAATAGTGCAGAACAGGAAGGAATACCTAAAGCAACTGTTGCAACAAAAAGAGTGGAAACAGGAAGACCGGGATTGGCTGCTGCAATATTTGAATGAAAACGATCTTACAGACTTACAGGAAGTCGCTGCATCTGCATATGATGCTGATGTGCTTAGCGAAGAACCTGTATTGGAAAGAGAACAGTCAGAGCGCATATTGGAGAATATCCATCTGCGCATCAGCACGAGAAGAGAGCCTGTTGTGAGGAGGATCAGTTTCGGACGCTGGAAAGTAGCCGCTGCTGCCATCATTATCCTGATTGCAGGAACAGGCATCTTGAGCCTGCTTAGAAAACCCGTAAAACAACTTTTAGTTACATCCGGGATGGAACGGAAAACAGTTACGCTGCCTGATGGTTCGGTCGCCTATCTTGAACCGGGAACTACTTTAAAGTATACCGGTAATTATGGCAAAGAAGAACGTAGTGTAACGCTTACAGGAGAAGCCCTGTTTAATGTACAGCAGGATGACAAACATCCTTTTATTGTTGCTTCAGCACTGATCAGCACTAAAGTACTGGGTACTTCCTTTAACATGGAAGCCAGGAATGTAACAGAGGCCAGAGTAGTTGTACTGACAGGAATGGTACAGGTTGAAGCAAAAGGAGAAGAAAGCCAGGAGGATAAAGAAGTGATCCTCACCGCCAACAAAGGAGCCGTGTATAATAAGAACACTCATTTGCTGGAAATGTCTGACGCCACCGACGATGCAAGGTTTTATTCACAGAAGCAGCAGGGACGGTTTATTTACGATGGAGAAGAAGTTATAAATGTAGTAAACGACCTGGAAAGGTTTTATAATACGGAGATCAAAGTAGACGGAAGGATACAACACTGTGCATTTTACGGAGATGTAAACATTGTGGATGACCTGGAGAAGGCACTCGATCTGATCGCAGTGTCACTGAACGCCAAAATCAATAAGGATAAAAATGGAAACGGCTATATAATTGCCGGAGGTAACTGTCATTAGACAAAAGACACAAACTTTACAGTTAACCTGCCAGATGCCTTAATTAGATATATGTACTGAGCATACCCATGTATGCTTGCCAGCTTGTTTTTGTATAAATATTGCACACAACCAAACTAAATCGCTCTATGACGACTCAGGAAAGAACGCCATCAGGTTAACTATACCCTGTAAAAGTTAACTCGTAAACCAAAATATGCACTGCACTGCAGCAGGCGCCCTATTGCACTGATCCCGCAAGGACCGGTAATGGGACTTCTATTTCCCGAAACGAACCAAAATCAAATCATAACCGATGCTTAAGAAGGCGACCCTATCCCTCCACCTGATAATGCTCGCGTTACTCGTGTTGCTTCAGTCAATCACAGTATCCGCAGCTACTTCAGGAATACAGGATGCTCTCGACAAAAAGATATCACTGGAGTTGAAGAATGTGTTATTAAAAGAAGCTCTGGACAAGATCGGTAACCTCGCAGAAGTATCTTTCATCTATGCAGGTAACAAGATAATCGTAGCTAATAAAGTAGATGTCAGCGCTCACAATGAAAAAGTAGGAGATCTGCTGAAGAAACTGCTGAAGCCCTTGTCCCTCTCTTATACGGTCCTGTATGACCGTGTAGTGATCAGGCCCATTGAAAAAAAAATGGACAACCTCACCGTTCCCGAAAACAACCGGCAGGTAGCCCAGCGCAACCAGGACGTAAAAGGTATAGTGATGTCCGCTAAGAATGAAGCGCTCCCAGGTGTGGCCATTATTATTAAAGGCACCACAAGAGGAACTACTACCGACGACAAAGGAACTTTCGAACTGAAGAACGTTCCCAGTGATGCCATATTGGTATTCAATTTCACCGGGTACCAGCAGCAGGAAGTAAATGTAGCTGCATACAAAAGTGGCGTCATCAATATACATCTGCAGGAAAAGACGACCAAACTGCAGGAAGTAGTAGTAACAGGTTTCCAGGATATCGACAAAAGTAAATTCACCGGTGCTTCCGCCCGTATCAAAATGGATGAAGCCAAGATAGATGGTATGCCGGATGTAAGCCGTATGCTGGAAGGCCGTGTGGCCGGCGTTGCTATTCAGAATGTGTCAAGCACATTTGGTACGGCTCCGAAGATCCGTGTACGTGGCGCTACTTCTATTAACGGTGACAATAAACCTTTATGGGTAGTGGATAACGTGGTGCTGGAAGATGTGGTGAATATTTCTAACGACCAATTGTCCAGTGGCGATCCTACCACCTTGCTCGGGTCGGCCGTAGCAGGGCTGAACCCAAACGATATTGAAAGTTTTGACATCCTTAAAGATGCCGCAGCTACTGCGTTATATGGCGCACGCGCAATGAACGGGGTAGTGGTGATCACCACCAAAAAAGGACGTGCCGGTGTAAAACCTGTCATTACCTACAGCGGCAATTACAGTACTCAGCTGAAGCCTAACTATAGCAATTATAATATCATGAACTCCGCCCAGCAAATGTCAGTACTGGCAGAGCTGGAGCGGAAGGGCATGCTCACCTCCGATATTCTTTCCCGTGGCGATATCGGCGTGTATGGTAAGATGTATGAAATGCTGAATGCGGATGATAAGGGAAATTTTCCGCTGGAGAATACGCCCGCTGCCAAACGGAACTTCCTGTTAAGGTATGCTTCCGCTAATACGGACTGGTTTGATATTCTTTTTAAGACCAGCTTTATCCAGGAACATTCCCTCAGTATTTCCTCCGGTACAGATAAAGGACAATCTTATTTCTCTACCAGCTATTACCATGACAACGGTTGGACCGTCGCCGATAAAGTGAGCCGTTATACGCTCAACTTCCGTAACAACTACAAGATCTCCGACAGGGTAAATACAGGCTTCTCCGTATTAGGCTCTGCACGTCAGCAAAGAGCACCCGGTGCACTGACCCGTACCAGCAACCCCGTAGAAGGCCAATACGACCGTGATTTTGACATCAACCCGTTCAGTTATGCCCTTAACACCAGCCGTACCCTGACAGCCTTCGATGAGGATGGAAACCTGGAATATTTCAGAAGGAATTATGCGCCCTTCAATATCATCAATGAATCGGCAAACAATTACCTGAACCTGAGTATGATGGACCTTCGCCTCCAGGGCGACTTCTCCTGGAAGGTGGCTAAAAACCTGCGTTATGAATTTGTAGGCGCCCTGCGCTACGTAAAGTCTTCCCGTGAACACCAGATCACCGAGAACAGTAACATGGCCAATGCTTACCGTGCGGCAGACAATGCCACGATCGCAGAGAACAACAAGTTCCTCTATCATGATCCTGCCAACCCTGACGCATTGCCGGTGATCGTATTGCCTTACGGTGGTTTCTATAACCGTACAGAAGATCAACTGATCAACTTCGACTTCCGTAATAGCTTAAACTATAATGCTACTATCGGCGAACGTCACAGTCTTACTGCCATGATCGGCCAGCAGGTGAAATATGCTGACCGCCAGAATTCATCCAATACAGGATATGGTTACCAGTACAATAATGGCGGCGTGCCTTTCACCGACTATCGTATCCTCAAGCAAACTATTGAGAGCAGTTTCCCGTATTACGGTATGAGCAAGGACTATGATCGCTTTGCAGCTTTTTACGCTACTGCTACTTACTCCTACAATAGCAAATATAACCTCACTGGTACCACCCGTTACGATGGTTCCAACAGGCTGGGAAGGTCCAGCACTGCACGCTGGTTGCCTACCTGGAGTGTGTCCGCTTCCTGGAATATTGACAAGGAAGACTATATACAGGACCTGGGCTGGGTAGATTACCTGGCGCTCAGAGCCAGTTACGGGCTAACCGCCAGTATGGGCCCTGCAACTAACTCCAACATCGTATTCCAGACAATTAATACGAAAAGAACTCACCTTGACGAAGTAGAATCAGTGATCAAGATCGCTCACCTGCAGAACGATGATCTGACATGGGAGAAACTGTACACGACCAATATCGGTCTGGATGGTACCCTATTTAACAGACGTCTGAACTTCACCATCGATGCTTACAGCCGTAAGAGCTTTGACCTGATCAGCATCATCAAAACTTCCGGTATCGGTGGTGAAACTTTCAAAGCCGCAAACTATGCCGATATGGATTCAAAAGGAGTGGAAGTGCTGATCGGCGGAGATATCGTCAAGAAGAAGAACTGGGGTTGGAAAACCAATGTGACATTCGGTTACAATACTAACAAGATCACCAATGCGAAAAACATTCCCAGGATCTTCGACCTGGTAGTAGCTGAAGGTGGTAATAAAGAAGGTTATCCCGTAAGAGGTCTTTTCTCTCTCGAGTATAAAGGGCTTGACCCAAATACAGGTGCTCCGCAGTTTGTAAACCCGCATGGTGATGTGAGTAAAGACGTGTTCCTGCAAGACCTGAACACTTCCCGCCTGGTATATCAAGGCCCTGTTGATCCGCCGGCTACAGGTGGTCTGTCCAATACCTTCCATTACAAAGGCTTGTCCATGAACGTATTTGTGACCTACCAGTGGGGTAACAAGATCCGCCTTTATCCAGCTTTCAAGACTGCTTACTCTGATCTTGACGCTATGCCGAAAGAGTTCTATGACCGCTGGATCATGCCGGGCGATGAGAAAGAAACACAGACGCCTTCTATCCTTGACGGACTGGAACAAGTGATGCTGGGAGGAGCTTATCCTTACAACAACTATAACTATTCCACTGCAAGAGTAGCAAAAGGTGATATGATACGTCTGAAAACAGTATCACTCACCTGGCAGTTGCCCGCTACACTGTTGAAAAGAACAGCGCTCAACAACATTACGCTTACAGGCGCCGCTATCAATCCCTGGCTGATCTATTCAGATAAGAAACTGAGAGGACAGGACCCTGAGTTCTTTAACACAGGTGGTGTAGCACAGCCGATACAGAAACAATTTACGCTTTCACTAAAAGTAGGTCTCTAAATAAAGATGGTTATGACGAAATTTTTCACACGGGTATCAGTCATTGGATGCTGTTTGATAACCATAGCTGGATGTAACAAATATCTTGACAAATCGCCTGATAGCACCTGGACAGAATTGAATACTCCCACTAAGGTATCACAGCTGTTGGGTACTGCTTATCCACAGGCTAACTATATAGTATTTGCAGAAGCGATGACAGATAATGTTGAAGACAAGGGAGCCGGCGTGACCGACAGGACAAACCTGGACCCTTATTTCTTTAACGATGTATCTGCTACTGAACAGGATTCTCCCGAGTTCTACTGGCAGGCCTGTTATACTGCTATCGCTGCTGCGAATAATGCACTGAAGGCATGCGAAGCTGCTCCCGATAAGAGCCGCTACTCAGCACAGAAAGGTGAGGCGCTGGTAGCCAGGGCCTACGCACATTTCATGCTGGTGTCCTTCTTCTCAAAGTTCTATGATGCAACGACCGCTTCCAGCGATCCGGGCATCCCTTATGTAACAGAACCGGAGAAGGTAGTGATGAAACAATATGAACGTAAGACAGTCGCTTATACTTATGACATGATAGAGAAAGATCTGCTGGCTGGTATGCCCTTGATCAGTGATGAGAACTATGACGTACCCCGCTATCATTTTAATAAGTCAGCCACTTATGCATTTGCCACCCGCTTCTATCTCTTTAAGAAAGACTACCAGAAGGTATTGGAATATGCTAACCAGACATTCCCTAACAATGACCTGGCAAGCAATATGCGCCCGTGGAATACAACTTATAAAACAATGACCCCGGCGGTGATCTGGGATACTTACGCCAAAGCGTCGGAGAAAGCAAACCTCTTACTGGTGGAAACCCAATCGTTGTATGGCCGTTATGTAGCACAGTTCAGATACGGACTGACCTACAACATTCAGCAGGAAATACTGGGCAGCAATGTAACCGGTGGCGCTTTTGCTTATCCGCTGTACTACTATGGTACCAGAGATTACTTCGTACCTAAACTGACAGAATACTTCGTAAAAGCGTCTGTAAACGCTACTATCGGCGACCCCTATGTAATGGTGCCGCTGTTCACTACGGAAGAAGTGCTGTTCAACAGGGCGGAAGCTAATGCTTACCTGGGTAACAGCAATGACGTACTGGCGGACCTGAACCTGTTTGCCAGCAAACGTATCACCAATTATAATGTCGCCACGCACCGTATAACCTCGGCTAAGATCAGAACTTATTACGGTATCCAGGATGCAACCAGTGGTTTATTGCAGACGATCATTGATTTTAAACGCGCAGAGTTTGTACAGGAAGGACATCGCTGGTTTGATCTGCAGCGGTATAAACAGCCGGTAACACATTATACCGACAAAGGTGATAGGATGGTGCTGGAAGCAGGTGACAAACGCCGTGTGCTGCAGATCCCTTTATCGGCTACTACCTCCGGTATAGCATTGAATCCCCGATAATCTCAACCCTTACAAAAAGAACGTACAGATATGAAACGTATAAAAATATTCTTCTTCCTGTTTGCAGCAGTGGTATTCACTGCCTGCTCAAAAGAAGACGATCTCAGTGGTGTGCAAGACATCCCGGGCCTGGGTGGCGATACCTGGGTTCCGGGATCTTTAGATGCCTGGTTGCACGATACGATGACCGTTCCCTACAACATTGAGGTAAAGTATAAATGGGACCAGTTTGAGTTCGATGTGACCAAGACATTGGTACCGCCAAAAGAAGAAGTCGTTGTACCTGCCATCAGGGCTATCAAGAAAGTGTGGATAGATAACTATATCAATGCAGCCGGTGAGATCTTCTTTAAAAAATACAGCCCTAAATTCTTCATCCTGTCAGGAAGTGCCGAATGGAACGATAACGGTACCATTACACTTGGTACTGCAGAAGGTGGCCGTAAAGTAGTGATGTATCTGCTGAACGATTTCCGCACAAAAGAGATGCCTGGATATACTATGAGAGATACAGGAAATGTGAAGCAGATCTTTCATGTTATTGAGCATGAATTTGGCCACATCCTCCATCAGACTAAGATGTATCCTCCCGAGTTTAAAAGGATATGTGCCGGGTACTACACCGGTAACTGGAATAATATCCTTGATTCGGAAGCACGTCAGGACGGCTTTGTGACTGCCTATGCTATGTCTAACGAAAACGAGGATTTTGTTGAGATGATCGCCATGATGCTGATAGAAGGCAAGGCCGGCTTTGACAGGATCGTGAATAGTATTCCTGAAGGCTTCAGTGTGAACGGTAGTTCTCAGGCACAGGCAAAAGAACGCTTAAGACAGAAGGAAGCGATGGTGGTAAGTTATTTCAAAGCGTCTTACAACATTGATTTCTACAGTCTGCAGGATAACACCAGAAAATCTATTGTACAACTGTTGTACTAAGGCTTTATCAACCAGATCAATTTCGAACTCCTTATGAGAAAAAATCTATCATTATATTTTTTACTGATTATCGTTACAATTGCTTCCTGCCGGAAGTACGACGATGTTTTTGATGAATCTCCGGACACCAGGATCAATGAAACGCTGGCAGCATATAATGATGCGTTGACGGGTGCACCCTATGGCTGGAAGGCGCTTGTATATCCTTCCGGTTTGCCAAATACGGCATTCGGTTTCTATTTCAAATTTGATACGACCAACAGGGTCGATATGTTTTCAGACTTCGACTCACTATCGTCCGTAACAGTACGGCAGAGTAGCTTTCGTTTGAAGTCTTTACAGCAGCCGTGCCTGTTGTTTGATACCTATTCCTATATCCATGTGTTATGTGATCCTGATGCCAGCAAGAACGGCGGATATTATGGAAAAGGATTGTTCTCTGATTTTGAATTTGCCATAGAAGGTATCTATGGCGATACCATAAAACTAACAGGACGTCTGAATGGCAGTAAAGCCATTCTCGTCAAAGCTACCTCACAGGAGGCACAGGATTATTACGATAAAAAACGGAACTGGGAGTTTAATAACATTTCCCGGTTCCTTACTTATTTCAAGCAACTGACGGTGAGTAGCAAAAAGTACGATGTGTATGTTGACAGGCTATATCGCCAGATCAGCTTTATGCGTCCTGATGGTGATGACGTAAAGGCCATTAACGTCAGTTACTATTTTGACGGTACCGGTATTGCTTTCTCGAACCCTTTTAATGACGATGGACTTAGCTTCTCTGCACTGACAGATATTAAATGGGATGCGGCCGCACAAAAGATGACGGTGAAGGCAGGCGACAATGCAGCTACGATTACAGGTGTGATCAAACCCTTGTTACTCGATATGACAGCCGGACAGCGCTGGTACAACCAGGCATTGCAGACAGGTTCTTACTGGATTTCTACAAAAGGTTTCCACGTCAATGGCATAGACGATGCTTACGGAGTGAATCGTATTGCAGGTTTCAATTTTATGTTCTATTACCCCAATTATGGTGAGGGATATGACTTTGCAGGCATAGTACCCGAGGAGTTTGCCTTTGGTCCGGCGTTCAAGCCCTCATTCAGGACCAATGGTACAACCACCTTCGCTTATCCCGGTGGAGGTTTCGGAGAAATTCCAGATGCAGCAGCAGCCACTATGGCGCAGATCACCGCTAAATACCAGGAAAGTGAAGGATTCTATTTCGTGCAAACAGGCAGTACTTCCTATGATATGGTGAATGCAAGAGATGCCCGTACATGGATCAGCTGGCAACAGTAATACCATCACCCTATCATTCATCCAAGAAAGAATATTTAAAACAAACAGCCATGAAAAATCAGCCTGTTTCTGTATTATATAAGGCTTCTTTATACCTGGTCATATTGTTGATGTCCACGCTGCGCCTTTCCGCACAGATTGACATCACGATCGGGTTAAATAGCGGGACTAACGGCAGCTCGTCATATCCCTGTCCCTTACAGGATTATTATGAAGGCTCCAGGTCACAGTATCTATACCTGGCCAGTGAACTGATAGCTGCAGGTATGCAGCCGGGGTTCATCAATGCGGTGAAATTTACCGTCAATAATGTAAACGGTACCGATATTATTGAAGCCTATACTATCAAGCTCGCATCTACTACAAAGACTACCCTGGACGCTAATGCATGGGAGCCTGTGGGCAATGCCGTATTTGGACCGGTGGATTACCCACCGGTTGTTGGTGTGAACAGCTTTGCATTACTGCCAACCTTCTTCTGGAACGGCACGGATAACCTGCTGGTGGAGGTATGTAATGGGGGGAATGACTATACGTCGAACCCCAGTGTAAGATGGACGACAGGACTGAGTTTTAATGGCTCACATACCTTCAGGTCAGATGGATTGGGCAACCTGTGTGGTACCAATACGACAAGCAATACCGGTGCTATGACCACCCGGCCTGACATTATATTGAATTACACACCTGCCGCTGTCTGTACCGGTGTGCCGGTGGCTGGTACTACCGTTACTACTGCCAATGCAGTATGTGTGGGTAACAGTTTTACATTAAGTCTTACAGGTAACACCGCTGCTACGGGGCTGACCTACCAGTGGCAATCTTCACCTGATAATATAGCCTGGACAGATATTCCGGGTGCTAACACGGCATTCCTTAACAGAACACAAACGGCAAGCACTTATTACCGTTGCGTGGTTACCTGCACCGGTTCCGGTAGCAGCGCTAACTCTACCGCTATACAAGTGGCCAGTCCTACACTTATAAGCGGCTGGTTCACTATCGATAAAAATTCTCCTGCCGGTAACGGTAACTTTACTTCCTTCAATGCCGCATACGACTTCATTAAATGTGGTATTAACGGCCCGGTGGTATTTAATGTAGCTCCAGGCAGCGGTGTATATGATGAACAACTCATCATCACACCTGTAAATGGTGCTTCTGCTACGAATACGATCACCTTCAACGGTAGCGGACAGACTATCACTTATCTTCCAACCACGCAGAACCAATCCGCAGTGATCAAACTGAATGGTGCGGACTATTTTACATTTAACAATCTCAGGATAGTTCCGCAGGGAACGACCTCCGCTCAATGGGGCTTTGGTGTACAACTGATCAATGATGCAGATTTCAATACGATCGACAGTTGTGTTATTCCCATTCAGCAAACACTTACTTCTTCTTCCTATGCGGGTATCGTAGTTAGTAGTTCTGATACGGACCCTATTGGCAGAGGAGCTACCAGTTGTGACGACAATACGTTCAGCTATAATACCATCACAGGTGGTTACTACGGCATTACCCTGGTGGGTAACGCCTCGGTGGCCAACCAACGGAATAAGGTGCTTAATAATAACATCACTGAGTTTTATTCACGAGGTATATATGTACATGGAGCGTTTAACGCGGTGATAAAGAATAATACTTTCAACAGGCCGACGCGGGCCAATGTAGCCGCATTTGCCGCCATCAGCCTTACAGACCTGAATACGAAAGTGATCATAGACGGTAACCGTATCAGTAACCCTTACGGCGGGGCCCTGACAAATACCGGTTCTTTCTATGGTATCCTGTTAGAGAATGTGGACGCGATATCAAGTCTGGAAAATGAACTGATCAACAATCTGGTCTACGGTCTGAACGGTAATGGTATTCGTTATGCTATTTATAATAACGGGTCCAGTAACGTAAGGATCTATCACAATACCATCTCTATGGATGGTACTTCTACTACCAATACTGCTTCATCAAGGATAGCAGGTTATATGCAGACTTCTTCCGCTGCAGGCGTGGAGTTTATTAATAACATTATCACGCTGACAGGAACGTCGAATATTTCGCAATATGGTATTTACTTCAATAGTGCCTATCCTACCAGCGATGTGATCTCTGATAAGAATGACATTTTTATCAGTCCACTGGCTAACAATAAGTTTACAGGTTTCTATGAAAAGAACCAGCCGACATTGGCAGAGTGGCAAACAGCCAGTCAGCAGGACGCAGGCTCTTTTGCTACAAACCCTTTCTACCAGGATATAGTTGGCGTTAACTATTCTGCTACAAGCGCTACGCTGAATGACAGGGGCGCTGTAGTAAATGTGAGTATTGATATTAACAATGCACCACGTAATATAAGTGCACCCGACCTGGGAGCATATGAATTTACGCCGCCTCCGTGCGTAACACCGCCTACCGGTGGTACTGCGCAGGTGAGCAAACCAGTGGTGTGTGCGGGCAATGAAGTGATACTGGGCCTGACAGGCAATACGCTTGGTTTATCGCAGACCTACCAATGGCAATATTCAACTACTGCCGCTGGTCCTTATACAGATCTCGGAGCAGCAGGCGACTATGCTGACACTACGATCATAGCCACCGCTACACTCTATTACAGGGCAGCATTGACCTGTGGTGTCAATACAGGTTATTCTGCACCGGTACTGCTGACAGTGAACAATGCATTGCCAGGTAATACCTACACGATCGATAAGAATGCGCTGCCAAGTGCTACGAACTTTGTGAGCTTTAATGCTGCCAAAGATGCAATGATGTGTGGCATTGCTGGTCCGGTGATCTTTGACGTAGTTGCTGGTCGTACAACCTATGAAGAGCAGCTGATACTGGATTCGATACCAGGTACGTCTGCTATCAATACGATCACCTTCAGAGGTAATGGTAATACTATTCACTATAGCGGTGATAACGCAACTGAAAGAGCGGTGATCAAGCTGCGTAAAGCTGATCATATCACTTTTGACAGTTTAAGAATAGATGCTACCGGTACGGGCGATTATGGTTACGGCGTACAGCTGTTCAATCATGCAGACAGCAACACTATTAACAGATGTGAGATCATTGCATCGGCAGATGCTACCAGCAGTTCTTACAACGGTATCGTGGTTAGCTCTTCCGATCAGGATGTTGATAACACAGGTGGTAATAACTGGTGCGACGGCAATACATTCACCAGCAATAAAATTTCCGGTGGCTACTATGGTATTTCCCTGACAGGTATCACCAATAGCGCTATCAGAAATAATATAATAGCTAAGAACAAGGTAGTAGATTACTACGCTGCCGGTATCAAAGTGAGGAACAGCAGCAATACCCTGATAGCAGAGAATACGGTAGATCGTCCGACCCGTGAGGATGGAGACTGGACTGTATATGGTATTGCTATCAACAGCCGTGCGGATGCGCTTAAAATTGCCCGTAATAAAATAGCTGACGGTAAACCGCAGGCGGATGACTATACCTACTATGGTATTGCAATTGACAACGTTGCTGTTAGCGATACCAAGCCAGATACAGTAGTGAATAACATCGTGTATAACCTGAACAGTACTGGTACCCGTAATGGTATCTACGTGAACTGGTCAGACAATATCGTAGTAACACACAATACTGTATCCATAGACCGTGAGGGAGGTAGTGTTACCTGGACAGGAACATCAGGTGCGTATATCAACTTCAGCGACAATATTAAATTCACCAACAACAATATCACAGTTACCAGTACAGGAACAGGATTGAAATATGGGATCTCCGTGTCTGGCGGAACTGTGACTCACCAGCATAACAACTACTTTGTAAAAGCCGGTGGCACTGATAACTACATCGGTGACTTCAACGGGGACCGCAGAACACTGGCTGAATGGAAGACGGCTACAGGCCAGGATACATCAGCAACAGACTTCGATCCTATCTATACTGACCTCGCAGGAGGCAACCTGTCGCCATTGTTCTATAAGATGGATAACACGGGTACGCCGGAAGGCGTGGCCATCGACATTCTTGGTAAACCAAGAAGTGCGACTACTCCGGATGTGGGTGCTTATGAAATAAGCATGCCGCTTTGCCAGACGCCAATTAATGCAGGTAAAGCAGTTGTAGATCCATCCACAGGAATATGTATGGGCACTATGATCTCACTTGACCTGATAGATAATACAACAGCCGGTAAACTGACCTACCAATGGCAGGGTTCTTATTCAGCAACAGGTCCGTGGGTATATATCAGTGATACTGCCTACATCCCTGCATTGAAAACTGAACTGGGTGCTAACAATTACTTCCGTTGTCAGCTGGTATGTAGCAATACCGATACAGCCTGGTCTGTCGTGGCATCTGTGAATATGAACCAGCCGCTGGTTAAAGGTCTGTACACTATTAACCCTACCGGTTCGGGCAGCAGGAACTTCGTTTCCTTCAAAGCCGCAGTAGCCGCTATGGAATGCGGTATTGCAGGTGAAGTGATCTTTGATGTGGTGCCTGGTACTTATACAGAACAGGTGTACATGCATAAGATCCCTGGTGCGTCAGATACCAGCCGCGTAACCTTCCGTAGTCAGAATGGTACCCCCGCTTCAGTTACCCTGACTTTTGCCGGTACTGCTACCGATAATTATGTGCTGAAACTTGATAGTGCCAGCTACATTACTTATAAGAATATCACCATCACCGCCAGCGATGCAACGAACGGACGTGCGGTTGTATTTGCAGGTAATGCCGCGAAAGACAGCCTCCTGACAAACATGATCAATGTTCCTGCAGTTACGGTAGACAATACTGATGCGGTGGGCGTGTTTGCAGAAGACTTCAGAGGAGGTAACATCGTCATCATCGGTAATACGATCAGGAACGGCGCGAGTGGCATCCACTTCTCCGGACCTTCAGATGTAGAGCAGGTGCGTGGTCTGGTGATTGACAGCAACAACGTGAGCGGTGTATATACCAGCGGTATCAGTATTGAGAATGTTACCCGCCCGGCGGTAACAAAGAATACCGTTGAAATTAAAGACCCGTTAGCAAGTGCAGCTTACGGTATCTTGCTCACACATGGTGATACTGCCTACAGGGTTACCAACAATACCGTTACTATTAGTAACACGAGTGGTTCGGCCTGGGGTATCTCCCTGGAAGATTGTAAAGCTTCAGCTGGCGCAGTCGGTTTGGTGGAAGCCAACAAAGTACTGGCAGCAACAGGTAATACAGGCATGATCTGGGGGCTGTCAAACAATGCATCTGACTATAACACGACGCTGAACAACGTGATCAGTGTGAATACGTCAGGAGCGGTAGCTTATGGTCTGTACAGCAACCAGGGTAATAATATCAACTACTACAATAACTCGGTATACAATGCATCTACAGCTGTAGGAGCAAATGTGGCCGGATATTTCTCTCATACAGATCCTACAGAAGGTAATGTGAAACTGCGTAACAACATCTTCACTAATGAAGGTGGTGGTGTGGCTGCAGAATTTGTATTCAGCGACTTTATCAACAGCGATTATAATACTTATTATACAACAGGTACAGTACTGATCTCAAGAAGCGGTACAGGTGACGATTATGATAACCTGGCCGACTGGATCAACGCTTCAGACCTTGATATTAGTTCCATTGTACATAAACCTGCTTTCGCCAATACGAGCACGCTGGAACCTGCACTGACCAATCCGGATGTATGGGCTATCCATGGCCGTGGCGTGCAGATAGCAGGAAATGATCATGATATCAACAGGAAACCAAGACCTGTTACCTTAACAGCAGGTGTGCCTGACATGGGTGCTTATGAATTCCTGCCAACGGCACAGCCAACTGTATTACAGGCTATTCCTGCAGTACCGGCTCCGGGTATTACCCAGCAGTTCCTCTATGGTTCTGATACTGTAGCGAAGATCACCTGGGACCCTAATACAGCAGTACCTACCGGTATTACGCTGAAACGTTACTCCGGCGTAGTGCCTCCAAATCTGGCTACAGGCACACCATACATGTACTTCTATACAGATGTTGACGTAACCGGCGGTGGGGCTTATAAATTCAACCTGGAACAGTTCTATGTTGACTCCTGGTTAGGTTATATGGACAGGGAAAAGAACATTCGCCTGGGCAGAACAAATGCTGCCAATAACTGGATCATCAATGATAGCAGTACAGTAGATGTAGCAAAGAATATCATTGCAGATACAGCCTTACAATATCTCGACAAATTCACCGGCTTAAGAGGTAACCTGATATTCGAACAGGACGGTCCTGCCGGTGCAGATACTTCTAATATCGGTACCCGCTTCTGGGTGGCTTATGGTCACGACAGGTCTTTCATGACAGATAATGATCAGAACCTCGCACTTTATCTCGTAGCAGGACAGACAGATGCACATGTTGTAGTGAAAGTGAATGGTACTGCATGGGGTAAAGATTACCTGGTACCAGCTAACACTGCGCTGACTACCGACATGATACCTAAATCCGGTTTAAGCGATGCCCGTCTGACGGGTGAAGGTCTGTCTCCTTTCGGAATCAGCATTGAAAGCGATGCACCGATAGCAGCATATGCACATCAGTACAGCTGGGGCACTGCCGCCGCTACATTGTTGATGCCAGTTGGTACCTACGGCTATGAATACCGTCCGATGACAGCCCGCCAGGTTGCTGATGCAAATTCCTTCTCCTGGTTCTATATCATCGCCGATAATGACAGCACAGCAGTAGAGATCACACCATCACAGGCTACCAACGGTGGACGTGCAGCTGGTCAGCCATTTACCGTGACACTGAACAGAGGTGAAGTGTACCAGGTATTAGGCGCTATGAAAGACCAGAGTGAAGGCAATGACCTTTCCGGTAGTATTGTTCGTGCAGTACAGAACGCGAATGGTAAATGTTATCCGGTAGCTGTATTCTCCGGAAATAGCTACACCTCCTTCGGTTGTGGTGGCTCCGGTGGCGGGTTTGGTAATGATGGTGATAACGTAGTACAACAGAACCAGCCGGTACAGTCATGGGGTAAGACCTTTATGACAGCACCATCTTCCGGTATGGCCGATCCGATACGCCTGATGACGAACATCTATCGCGTACTGGTGAAAGACCCTGCTACGGTGGTGAAAAGGAACAATACACAGTTACCGCTCAATACACTGATCAATAACAGTTACTACGAGTTTGAAAGTAGGACCGCTGACTACATCGTCGCTGACAAACCGGTTACTGTGGCGCAATACTTCACTAATGACGGTTCCTGCGCTAATCCGGGTGGTGGTGATGTGGATATGGTCTACCTAACACCAACAGAACAGGCGGTGAAGAAAGCAACCTTCTATCGTAACAATGAAGCTGCCGTAACTTATAACCTGGTAACACTTGTTATTCATAAGCAAGGTCTGAATTCGCTGCTGATTGACGGTACTAACACCTTCAGCTATTCTTATAATCATCCGAACAGGGCTGACTACGTAGTGATAGTGAAACGCTGGAATGGCGGTGACGGCCTGAGTACGATCAAGAGTGATTCTGCATTCACTGCTATCGCTTATGGTTTCGGAACAGATGTGAGCTATGCACATAACGTAGGCATGCAGATAAGGAACCTGAACGTGCAGCCTGCATTGACAAACGTAAACAACGCAACAGGTAATAAGAACACATACACCTGTGCTAAAACACCGTTCCGTCTCACAGCGCTGCTGCCAATGGTACCAGCTACGCTGACATGGCAACTGAGCCAGGTAGCTAACCTGACGCCTGCTGCAGACGTTTCGACTAACAACCCTGTTCCTGTTGATACGCTGGTCATCGATGGTCAGACTTACTACAAGTACGAGATCGCCACTGAATATACATTCACTGCTCCCGGTACCTATCAGATCCCGGTTAAGGTAACTAATCCTGATATCGCCAGCTGTGATAACAGTATCACTACTTATCTCAGTGTGAAAGTGATCGCCGCGCCGGTAGTAGACTTCTCTATCAGCTATAACGGATGTATCAGCGACATCGCAGTATTCAATGGAACTGCTGTTACTGAGAACAATGCTGCGATCAGCAAATGGCAATGGACGTTCGGCGATGGTACTACTGCAAATACCCGCAGTGTAACGAAGGAATACGAAGCTGCCGGTAGTTATACAGAAACATTACATGTAATCACGAAAGACGGTTGTGTGGGCGATACAGTGAAGACTGTTGAAGTGAACGAACCTACAGCCGCTACGCTTAACTCAGATACACTGAGGATCTGTGCTCATACCGATGCCACATTCACCGTACAGAACCCTGACCCTGCTGCTGACTACAACTGGTACAACGCAGCAACAGGTGGTGCATTGATCAAAGCAGGTACTACGCTCGAAATAAAAGATGCCGTTAGTCCGGCAGTATACTATGTAGAAACAACGAAAGGCGGTTGTGCCGGTCTGGCGCGTACACCGGCAGTATTACTGGTATTACCGCAACTGGCTACCCCGGCGCTCCGTGTCGACTCAATAGGAGTGAACCTGATCCGCTTCACATGGAATGAGATCAATGGTGCTACAGGATACCTGGTATCTACTGACAATGGTGCTACCTGGATCACACCTTCTTCCGGTGGCGAAGGACTGGAACATATTGTAAGCGGCCTTAAACCGCAGCAGTCGGTAACACTGCTGGTGAAGGCGACCGGCTGTGAAGAGAAAGTGTCTCAGCCGGCTACTGGTAAAACATTGCCGGACGGTGTATTCATCCCTTCAGGATTTTCACCGAACGGAGATGGATTGAACGATGTATGGCAGGTATACGGCGCGGTGGTGAGAGAGCTTCATTTCATGGTATTTAACCAGTGGGGTGAGAAGATATTCGAATCCAATACGCAGAATATAGGATGGGATGGTAGTTACAAAGGGAAGGCACAACCTTCCGGTGTATACATCTACATCTGCAAACTGAAACTGGCTGATGGTACCTCGATAGAAAGAAAGGGTACACTCAACCTCCTCAGGTAGTATTAAAAATGGTTTTATGGAGAAATGGACATTATTATTATCCAGACAGATCTTTGCTCGCTATTGCACCCCGCCTTCTGGCGGGGGCACTGGCAGCAGGAGGTCGTTATGCAGTCTGATAGCTACGCTGCTCATCCTGCTGACTTGTTTGCAAACCTATGGTCAGAATTTATCCAACAGAGGTAAAAGCTTTTGGGTGGGATACGGCCATCATCAGTTTATGGAGCCCAACAGGGGCAATTCACAGGAAATGGTATTGTACCTGAGTGCTGAAGAACCCGCAAATGTGACCGTAACATTAGATGGCACTACCTGGACAAGAACATTCAGTATTCCTGCCAATACTGTTATTGCTACTGACCCGATCCCTAAGACAGGGACCTTCGATGCGAGATTATATTCAGTACCGCCCACATTTGGTGGTACAGGAGGAGAGGGGCTGTTCACCAAGAAAGGCATTCATATCGTAAGTGACGCACCTATCGTAGCTTATGCGCACATCTATGGTTCCGCCTCTTCAGGTGCTACGATGCTGATGCCGGAAGAAACATGGGGATACTATTATGTTTCATTGAACAGCCAGCAGGATTATGACTTCGACTGTTTCTCCTGGATGTTCGTTGTGGCAAAAGATAACAATACAGTTGTTGAGATCACACCATCCGTATTGACCCGTAACGGTAAACCTGCAGGTGTTCCTTTCATTGTTACACTGAACAGAGGTGAGATCTACCAGGTAGTAGGTGCTTCCCTGGGTGGTAGTGCAGGGCGTGAAATGACGGGTACTACGGTAAGATCGATCGCTAACGTCAATGATACCTGTTTTCCTGTAGCGGTGTTCTCAGGAAGCAGCCGTACAGCTATCGCCTGTCAGGGCAATTTCGGGTCCAGTGGCGATAATAACATCCAGCAGGTCTTTCCGTCGCAGGCATGGGGAAAACGTTATCTGACAGCGCCTACATCGACTGATAACACGCCGTCCAGTTTCATGACCAATCCTTATAAAGTAGTCGTGAAAGATCCGGCCACTATTGTGAAACGTAACGGCCTGCAACTGACCGGTTTGCAGAATAATTCTTTCTACGAATTTGAAAGTAATACACCTGATTATATAGAATCTGATAAACCGATCCTGATTGCCCAGTATATGGCGTCTACCGGCGCTTGCCCTAATACAGGCGGCGATGGCGACCCTGAAATGGTCTATCTCAGTCCTGTAGAGCAATCTATTAAGAGGATCGGTTTCTACCGGAATAACAGAGAGAGCATCCGCGTGAATTATCTTACCCTGATCATTCCTAAAGAAGGAACCAAATCGCTTATGATTGACGGGCAGAGTAACGCGTGGTCTTCCCTTATTGATCATCCGAATAAACCCGGTTATGCCATTGTTATAAAAAGATGGAATTCCAATCAGGCACAGGCTATTGTGCAAAGTGACTCTGCGTTTACTGCTGTTACTTATGGTTTAGGCTCTGTGGAAAGCTATGGTTATAATGCGGGTACCCTCATCAATAACCTGAACGTAATTGGTGTTATTCACAATGAACAGGATACATCATCTTATAAGAATGACTTTACCTGTACACAAACCCCGGTGGAGTTGTCGGTACTGCTGGCATACAAGCCGACAGAGATGCAGTGGAATGTCAGCAAGCTGGGGACTATGGTCACACCTAATGCTGATGTATCTCTTACCAATCCCGTGCCTACCGGCGAGGAGTTGGTGAATGGCGTACCGTATTACAAATATACCCTACCAGGTACCTATGTATTTAGTACAATTGGGAAGTATGAAATACCTATCACCAATACACATCCAAGTATTGAAAAATGTGATCATAAAGAAGAGGTAAAGATCTATGTAGATGTTAAACGTAAACCAACAGCCTCTTTCAAAACTGATTTCACCGGCTGTACGATGGATACCGTTTATTTTAAAGGTGACAGCAGCGGAAGCGGATATAATATTGACCGCTGGAAATGGAACTTTCCGGGTGCTATACAGGACAGTGGCGCATTGGTGAAACGTAAGTTCCCTGTGGGGGTACAGAATATTCAGCTCAGTGTGATCTCTAAAGAAGGATGCCTGGCAGATACCATCATTCCGATAACTGTAGTGGCAAAACCGGTAGCTGATTTCACTACCGTGCCTGCTGCCCTTTGTGAAGGTGGAGGTGTTAGTCTGACAGACCAATCCACTTATGGTGGTACAGCTCCAATGAAGAACTGGTATTGGAACTTTGGAAATGATACTACAGCTTCGCTGGATAAATCAACAGCGCAAACAGCACATTATTCCAAATTCGGAACATATACCGTTGCACATGTCGTAAAAATAAGCGAGCTGTGTGTGAGTGATACCGTGAAGAAGCAGATACAGGTCAATGCGAAGCCAATATTAGGTTTCACATATCCTAATAACTGTCTGGAGGTAGACGGTCTTGTACAGTTTACCAGTACGACCACCGTGCCGGATGGACAGGCGATCAGCACTTATGCATGGAACTTTGGTGATGCCGGGGCTACGCCGCAAAACCCAAACACTGCTACTATAGCTAATCCACAACATAACTACACCACCTTTGGAACTTATAACATCAAATATACTGTTACTACTGCCCAGGGATGTTCTAAGGATACTACGGTGTCTGCCAATTTCAATCTGAAGCCGCGCCTCACATTTACAGCTGCATTACCGGCAGTATGTGTGAACGATAAGAGTATTATATCTGTAGCAAAAGGTAGTGTGACGAACGGAGTGCCTGGCACGGGTACTTACAAGGGACCGGGCGTATCGGCCGCCGGTATTTTTAATCCGCTTACAGCAGGTGCAGGTACACACACCTTGTGGTATGTATTTACAACACAGAAAGGATGTATCGATTCTGTATCTGCTACTATTACTGTGAATCCGAAGCCACAACCAGCTTTCGCTGCCAATGAGAATATTTGTCTTGGAGAAGCGGTGAACTTTGCAGATCAGTCCTCCATTACAGCAGGTACTATTGCAACCTGGAAATGGTCTTTCGGAGATGGCACTAATGAAACCCGGACAGACAATGTTCCTTTTGACAAGACTTTCACCGCATGGAATACTTATAAAGTGAAACTGGTGACGGTAAGTAACAACGGTTGTATCAGTGACACTGCCACCAGAACAGTAGCGGTGCATGCTATACCGGTTACGGACTTTGCATTGCCGGGCAGCATCTGTATGCCGGAAGGTATTGCCAGGTTCACTGATATGTCTACTATTCCTGACAACGCCGGACTTACTTACCAGTGGGCATTCGGCGATGGAGGTATATCGACAGTCGCTTCTCCTGCATATAGCTACAACGCTGCTGGAGCTTACACCGTTTCACTGACAACTACCTCCGTGTATGGTTGTACATCAAGTAAGGAAAAACTGCTGGACGCCTTCTTTACACAGCCGCTGGCAGACTTCACTGTATCGCCCGATACGCTGTGCCAGGGAGCGGACAACGTCTTTACTGACAGAAGTGTAGATGCGGATAACAACATCGTATCATGGGCATGGACCTTTGGTGATGGCAGCGGATCTACAGAACAGCATCCGGTGAAGCGTTACAATCAGCCAGGTGATTATCCTGTACAACTGGTGGTAGCCAATGGCGCAGGTTGTGTGTCTGCACCATTCACCAGCAACGTTGTGGTATATCTTCAGCCGGTTATCGATGCCGGGCAATCTTTCATCGTGACACAGGCCAGCTTGGTCACCTTTAATGCAACTGCCAACGATTCCACTGTACTTAAATTCCGCTGGACGCCACCCGATGGATTGTCTGATCCTACAGTGCTGCGCCCGACGTTACAGGCCATGGAAGACCAGGTCTACACACTGACAGCGATCGGAGAAGGTAGCTGTATCGCAACGGATGAACTGTCAGTAAAAGTCTTCAAACCCGTAAAAGTGCCGAATGCCTTCTCTCCGAACGGCGATCAGATGAATGACAGATGGGAACTGACTAACCTGTCTGACTATGCGGATTGCACCGTGGAAGTGTTCAATCGGTACGGACAGCGTGTGTACTATTCTGAAGGCTATCGTACGCCGTGGGATGGTACTTATCAGGGCCGCTTATTACCACAGGCTACCTACTACTATATCATAAAACTAAAGAATGGATTCGCACCGCTAAGCGGGTATGTAGTCATTTTACAATAACAACCTCTAAAAATATCGACCAAAATGAGAAATATACTATCTATCATCCTGGTATTACCCTTTCTGATCTTTACAGGGAATACAGCAACAGCGCAGACAGATCCGCATTTTTCCCAGTATTATGTGTATCCGTCCTGGCTTAACCCGGCGTTAACCGGTGCATTTGATGGCCAATACCGTATTTCAGCCATCTATCGTAATCAATGGGGAAACATCAGCGATCCGTTCACAACGTATGGTGTCGCAGCTGATTTCACCACCAACAAACAATTCAACTTTGGTGTCAGTGTGCTGAACCAGAAAGCGGGTGACGGTGGCTATAACTATACCACCGCCTATGGAAGCGCTTCTTATACCGGCGTACGTTTCGGCGATGAAGGATATCACAGGTTGGTATTCGGCTTACAGTTCGGTATGATACAGCGTAAGTTCGATGCTTCCAAGTTAACCTTTGGCGACCAATGGAACCCCATTACCGGTTATAATCCAGGTACGCCAAGTGGAGATGCTTTCAGCAGAACGTCATCCACTTCATTTGATGCCGGCGCCGGTGCACTGTACTATGATGCAGAGCCGGGAAAGAAATATAACATCTTCGGCGGTTTCTCCGTGTCACATCTTACACGCCCTACCGATCAGTTCAGCAAAAATGGCGATGCACGTTTCCCGATGCGCTTTACAGGACATGCAGGTGTGAAGCTGGCAGTTACAGAAACGATCAGCGTAACGCCTAACATTCTTTATCTCAGACAAGGTAATGCAGAAGAGAAGATGGCTGGTGCTTACGGACAATTGTTTGTAAACCCTATGACGGATGTATTGCTGGGTTTCAATTACAGGCTTAAAGATGCAGTTTCCACACATGCCGGTTTTACCTATAAGAGTTTTACACTCGGTGTAAGTTATGATATTAATACCTCAGAACTGAGCAAGATGGCAAGAGGCTCTAGCAGCTTCGAGTTGTCACTCACCTTCATCGGTAGAAAACTTTTCAGGTCACAGGAAGTGGAGTTTGTTTGTCCGCGTCTCTAACATGAACCCTCATCCATCAAACGTATTAAAAGAAAAACATGAAACATATATTTCTTACAGCAGTACTGTTTTCGGCGGTAACAATAAGCAAAGCGCAGGTTGCCTATAATTACCTGAGGTCTGCTGATTATTACTACAAGAATGCAGAGTATAGTTCTGCTGCACCGTATTATGAAAAATACCTGGCAGGTTCCAGAACGATCGTAAGCAATGCGGCATACAGGCCATATAACACACAGCCGTCAGCCAAGAAATCGTTAGCGACAGTAAGTACTGAACAGCAGGCTATTTATAGACTGGCTGAAAGCTATCGTTTGTTGCACGACTATAGCAAGGCAGTACCCTGGTATGCAGAAGCGATGGAGTTTGATAAAGCGGCTTTCCCGCTGGCTCCTTATCATTATGCGGTAGCGTTACGTGCATTAGGCCGGCATGAACTGGCTGAGAAAGCTTTTACTTATTTCCTCGAGTCATATACACAGCAGGACATTTACCGTGAAACTGCGCAGCGGGAACTACAGAACCTTCGCTTCATCATTACTGAGATGGCGAAGCCTGATCTGAACCTGTATAAGGTGGAGAAAGCGCCTGAAGTGATCAATCCTGTGGGGGCTAACTATGCACCTGTATGGTTTAAAGACAGTGTGCTGGTGTTTACTTCCACAAGACCTGAGAAGGGCGCCAAAGGACATGCATTCGTGAACCGTCTGTATAGTGCCAATTATGCATCCGGACGACCGGATACAGTAAGCCGTCTGGCTATTGCACAACCAAAGGATGTTGATCAGGGAGTGATAGCCTTAAGCCCGGATGGCAATATCCTTTTTATGACACGCTGGATAGTGAAGCAGGGTAAAAAGAGCGCAGCCATCTACAGTAGTAAAAAGAGTGGTGATACCTGGGGCGAACCTGTATTGCTGGATACTATATTGAACGTACCGGGTTACAGTTCCCAACAGCCGTTCGTAACACCTGATGGTAAACGCCTGATCTACGCCAGTGACAGGCCGGGAGGCGTAGGTGGATTTGACCTGTGGGAAGCGGAGTTGAACGGAGAAGGAACGCCTTTTTTTACAAAGAACCTTGGACCGGTGATCAATACCGCCTGGAATGAAGAAGCGCCATATGTGCATGCTGCTTCTAAACTGCTGATATTTTCTACGGATGGAAGAGTAGGTATGGGAGGTTTTGATTTCTTCTACACAAAAGATTCTGCAGGCGCCTGGAGCGAACCAGTGAACTTAGGTTATCCGGTAAACTCTGTAAAGGATGACATGTATTTCATCAGCAAGGGTAGTAAGGATAACATCCTGGAGAATGTGTGGTTGTCGTCCGACCGTGCTGCAGCTTGTTGCCTGGAACTCTTCTCATTACAGAAAGTAGTGCCACCACCTCCTCCTCCACCACCAGCGCCGAAACCAGAGCCACAGATCATTGCACTGGAACCGCCAACAACAGATGGCCCTATCGTACTGGAGAATATTTACTACGACTTCAATATGTCTTACCTGCAACCCGCATCTTTTCCATCGCTTGACAGGTTGGTAGCGATGTTACAGAAGTATCCGGCTATTGTTATCGAGCTAAGCGCGCATACCGACAGCAAAGGTTCGAATAAACTGAATGAAAAATTGTCTGAAGACAGAGCGAAGAGTTGTGTGGACTACCTCGTAAGCAAGGGAATAGCATCTGAGCGTCTGCAATCCAAAGGATATGCAGCGACACGTCCGATAGCACCGAACACAAATACTGATGGATCTGACAATCCCGAAGGCCGTGCGCGTAACCGCAGAACGGAATTCAGGATCATCAGCGGCAGGTAATAAGCTATTCGCACACCACTTTAAAAACAAAGCTTATGAAAAGAAAACCATTGTTGCTGCTGCTGCTGACAGTCTTATCGCAGGGCATATATGCACAGCAACAGCCGCATTATACGCAGTACATCCTGAACCCGTTCATTATCAATCCTGCGGTGGCTGGTATTGAAAATTACTGGGATGTAAAGGCAAGTCACCGGCACCAGTGGACGGGGCTGAATGGAGCACCGGTTACGACTTATCTGACCGTTCATGGTCCGCTTCGTAAAAGTGATTATCCTGTAGCCAGTGTAACAGGGCTGACGCCTCCGGGTGAAAATCCACGAGGCAGGGCTTACTGGCAGGAGTATACCACACCGCCTTCTCATGCCGGAATGGGGTTGACTGTCCTGAACGATAAAACCGGCCCTTTGAACAGGTTCTCGATCAGTGCTACGTATGCGCACCATATTCCGTTGTCATCGCGACTGAATGTGAGTGGTGGTATCTCCATAGGCATGCAATCAGTATCAGTAGATGCCGCTAAACTGCAATTCCAGCAGCCCGGCGATCCTGTCGTGGCCTCCAGTTCCCTGTTGAACAAATGGCGCCCGGAAGTGAACGCCGGTTTGTTACTGTATGGTGCAGACTTCTATATAGGTGCGGCTGCCCAGAATATCGTTCCCCAGGAAGTAGCCTATGATAATGGTAAAGTAGTGGGTGATTCTCTATACAGGGGAAAGCTGGTGCCGCACCTTTTTTTCTCGGGAGGTTACAGGTTGTGGATGAGCGATGATGTCAGTGTGCTGCCATCCGTCATGGTAAGGCTGGTGACCGCAGCGCCGGTAAGTTTTGATGTGAATGCCAAATTCCTGTACAGGGACCGCTTCTGGTTTGGTGGTTCATATCGTATCAAGGATGGCTTTGCCGCCATGCTGGGTGTGAATATCAGCTCGACGGTAAATATTGGTTATTCCTATGATTACACCATGTCATCATTGAATGTGGTCAGTAAAGGCACACATGAAATACTCATCGGTTTCCTGCTGGGTAACCGTTACGGAGACCTCTGCCCGAGAAACAACTTTTAACCGAAAGGATGGAATGACACAATATAAATTTTTCACAAAACATCTTCATTAAACACAAACAAACAATTTACTTATGAAACGAATTTCCAGCTACTTCTTTGTCGCATGTATGTTTTCATTGATGATCGGTATCACATCCTGCGGAAAGGATGGTGCAGCAGGTCCTGCTGGTGAAACTGGTCAGAAAGGTGATAAAGGAGATAAGGGAGACAAAGGGGACAAAGGTGATCCGGGATCAACAACTATTACTTATTCAGATTGGATAGATACACAATTTGAAGTGGATACAGCTGCCGGCGAATATGTATGGGGTGTAGATGTACCCGAGATCGATGCTGAGTTACTGAGCACCGGTTTTGTAAAAATATATTTAAACCTGTTTACTGCCGATCAGCCGAACATTACATCTATTCCTTACGCAGAGGGAGATCTGTATATCAGGGAAGTAATAACTGAAGGCGGTTTACTGTTGTTCAGCAATTATAATGTAAGCACACAAACTGCTAACGGTAATAAGAGATTCCAGATAAGATATGTAGTAGTTCCGGGTAATGTTGCTGCACGTGGCAAAAACATCAACTGGAGCAATTATGCTGAAGTGAAAGCACTCCTCGGCTTTAAGAACTAGTTTACTAATGACCATCTCCATCAAAACCACATGTAAGATGGCTGCTTTATCCAGGGCGGCCGGTTTTTTTAACTTCTTTTTTGCCCGGTATTTTTAAAACATAATGATATGAACAGATACTGTGACCTGACAGATGAAGAACTTATAAAAATGTACAGATCCGGTAATGACCGTGCCTTTACGGTACTTGTGCATCGCCATAAGAACAGGATCTTTACGACGATCATGCTGTTGGTAAAAGACAGATGCCTGGCGGAGGATATATTCCAGGATGTGTTTATTAAGATCATCAATGCCTTTAACGAAGGACATTACCTGGATAACAGCCGCTTTATCGCCTGGGCTGTCAGGATAGCCCATAATTGCTGCATCAGCCATTTTCGTAAAAAGACAGCTGCTTTTGCCCTCATCTACAGAGATGATCTAGCGAACAAGAATTATAACCACGTGAACAGTCACGAAGACAACATCATTACACGTGAAACCCATGCTTCCGTACATGTACTAATAGATCGCTTGCCGGAAGCACAGCGTGAAGCACTGATCTTACGGTATTACGCCGACCTCTCTTTTAAAGAGATTGCGCAGATAGTTAATGTAGGCATTAACACTGCACTGGGAAGGGTACGTTATGCCGTTATGAACATGCGCAAAATGATGGAAAGAGAACAAACGCTTGAAGCTGTGTAAAAGCTCCTCATGGAGCTTTTTACCGGTTTTATCCCCATACCGCAATCATGGTGCAGTCACACCATTTTTTTACTGGCGATCTCCTTAAAAATGACTAAATTGTTTAGACAAAACAGCTTATTGCTGATGGATACTTTTGCCACTTACAGGAGACCCGGAATCATGATAATTTGTTATTAGCCGCTTAGCCCAGTTAACCAGTTAGCCCGTAACCAAACGTATCCCCTAAAATTCTACAGGTCTGAAATGAATTTCATTTTTTTATATGAAGAGGATCTTCCTGCTCATCTGTTTCCTTTGTTGCCTGCATGTAGTGCTGGCACAGACAGGCTATAGCGTATCAGGCACTGTGAAGGACACAACTGGTCAGGAAATGATACGCGCAAATATATGGCTGATCACCGGGCGGGATACGCTGCATACCTTTAGCGATGAAGGTGGCAGGTTCACTTTCCGGAATGTACCACAACCGGTTTTTACACTCCGCGTCACGCTGCTCGGATTCGAAACCTGGTACCGTGAATTTTCCTATAAGGAGGCAGGCACCCAGATAGACCTGCCTTTAATAAGACTGTCAATAAAAACAAGTACGCTCAAAGAAGTGGTTGTAAAGGGACAACTGCCGGCTGTAGTCATCAAGGAAGACACGATCGAATATCGTGCAGACCAGTATCGCCTCCGGGAAAATGCAGTAGCGGAGGACCTGCTGAAGCGTTTGCCGGGTATGCAGGTGGATATGGAAGGCAATGTACAGACCATGGGCCAACGGATCACGAAGGTCAGGATCAACGGCAAAGACTTCATGATCACAGATATTAAAACACTGACACGTCTCTTACCGGTAGATCTCATCGATAAGATACAGCTCATAGACGACTATGGCGATCTGGCGCGTGCTACGGGTCGAAAGGTGGGAGAGCCGGAAAAGGTGCTCAACATCCAGACAAAAGCAGATCTTGACAAGGTCTATCAAACCCAGTTCCTCGGCGGCATAGGTAATGATGGCCGTTACAACGGCGCCTTACTGGCAAATTATTTCAGTGAGAAACAACAGTTATCCATCAATGGCAATACCAATAATATCACGGCACAGATAGGGAACACGGTCACCTCTACCGGTAATATCAACTACCGTGGTAACTACTCCAAAGAATTCTCAGTGAATGTTGGCGTTATCGGCGGGCGCACGACGAGTGAGCAGGAGTCGTTGAGTACTGTCAAAACTGTCACTACAGACGGTACGCTGAATAGTGAGAATACCAACAAGAGTAACGCCCGTAATGATAATCTTAATATCAATATCGGGACGGAATACAAACCGAAGCCAGGGGATATGGTTAACTTCAATCTGAACTATAGCCGCAATAATTCTTATAACAGCAATATAACCCAGGCGAAACAAACGGGTTTGCAACGTAAGGACCAGATCACCTCCAGCCTGAATACCAGTACTTCGCCCGTGTTCCTGGCGGGAATGTTCGCATCACACCGTTTTAAGGGTTTAGGACGGACCGTCTCTCTCGGCCTGTATGTAAATAATACAAAGAACAATAATCTGCAGGATGGCGTTGACAGTCTGCGTTATTATAATGCCGACAATATCATTGTAAAAGATTCCCTGTTGCATCAGCTGCTGGATAAGAAGAATACCAACTTTACGTCCAATAGCCAACTGTCTTATGTCGAGCCGCTGGATTCAACAAACAGTCTGGAACTACGTTATTCTGTTAATTACAGTCGCACAGATAACGGTCAGGAGACCCGGTGGGTTAATCCTGATGGTAAGATCAATGTTATAGACTCGCTAAGCAATCAGTATATCTACACCATGGTGCAACAACAGGTGGAGCTGAACTTCCGGAGAGCTACCAAGAAGTGGGACTATAACTTCGGTATGCGGTTGCAGCCCGCCAGTCTGACCAGTAGTATGGCAGGAGGCGCAAACAGGGCTGTCGTCACGAGTAATAAGTTAGTGCCTGTTATGCGCATCCAGTATAAATTGGCGAAACAGGCGATGATGAGCATTTCTTATGCAGGTAACGTGCTTTTTCCGACCTATCAGCAATTACAGCCGGTAGTCGACCTTACGAATGCACAGTTTCCCATAATCGGTAATCCGGACCTGCGTCCTGCATTTACAAATTCCGTGTACTTCAATTACCGTAATGCCGGGACAAATACTTTATTCATTCACCTCTCGGGTAACTTTACACAGGATAAGGTAGTAACGAATGTATCGCTGGTTAAGGATAGTTTTAACACTGTTAAACAGGAAACCCGTTTCCTGAATACGGACGGCGATTATAATTTCCGCTTTATCTACGGATGGTCTTACCGCCTCGCTGACGGCAAATACAACCTTTTCCTGGATGGGAACAGTAGTTACAATAATAATATCCTGTATATGGACAATGTCCGTAAAACAGGGCAGAATCTGGTCTTGTCGCAGTCTTTAAGAGGTAACATGTTGAGAGAATCTTTGGAACTGACAGGAGGCGTCGCCTATACCTACAACCGGAACGTGTACGTGCTCCAGGAGAATAATATCACGAATATCAGCACATGGAATTTCAACATGAACGGAAAGGTTTATTTCCTGAAGACATTCAGCCTGGGAGCTGATCTTACCAAACAGTTGAACAGTGGTTTCAATGGCGCATTGACCGCTAACCCACTTTTGATAAATGCTACATTGGAAAAGACACTCTTTAAAAGGAAACTGACCTGCCGTTTGCAGGGATTTAATATACTGGATGAGACGTCCAGATTATCGCAGTCTATATCGGGCAATACTGTCACTGAAAGTCAGAACAGATTACTGGGAAGATATTTTATGTTTACACTGCAATGTGATCTGAGGATGTTCAAGGGAAGTAAGTGATAGATCACGCGAACGAACTATTGGGGGCCATGTGCCCTTTTTTTATGCTTTATGATGTATTTTAGCCTGACAACACGGCACGACAATGAAGAAGATTCCAATAAGGCAGATCGCAGCAACTCATCAGGACTCACTATCTTCTGAGCGGTTCACCATACGCCGGGTGCAGGATATTGTTGGTGAGAGTGGGCTGGTACAAGACCTTCACAGGCATGATTTCTTTTTTTTGCTCGTTGTGCAGAATGGGAATGGTTCTCACGAGATAGATTTTACGAATTATAAGGTTGCTGATAATTCAGTTTTCTTTTTACGCCCTGGTCAGGTACATCAGCTTGAATTGAAGAAAGGTAGTACAGGTTACCTGGTCGAGTTTAATAACGGATTTTATCATCCTAAGGAAAAGCTATCAGGTCAGCGCCTGAGAAAAGCGAGTAGCAGGAATTACTATGAATTTGAAGTAACCAGGCTTAATCAGATAAATACAACGCTTGGTTTGATGTTCCAGGAGTTCACGGACAGGGAAGAGGGATATCAGGATGCCATTAAAGCATACCTGGATATTTTATTTATCGGGTTCATGAGGCAAAGCACTAATCTTAAGGCAGAGACAATAACTACAAATTCTTATACACAGGAACGTTTTGAAGAGTTTTTAGAATTGCTGGATAAGCATATATTTACCCATAAGCAGGTATCACATTACGCCGGCCTGATGAATCTTTCCCCGTACCAGTTGAACGATATCACTAAATCAATTGTTGGCAAAACAGCTTCAGCGCTGATCAATGAACATATCATCCTTGAAGTAAAAAGATACCTGCTGGCAACACCTAATCAGATAAAAGATATAGCCGATCTATTAGGCTATGAAGACGTTTCCTATTTTGTCAGGTTCTTTAAGAAACATACCGGATATTCTCCCGAAGTATTCAGACATAATTTTAAATAAGTCCCACGCAATTGCATCATTGTCCTATAATGTCACTTACGCTTTCATTTACTTTTGTGTAAATAAACTATCAAAATTTACGCAAATGAAAATTATCATCGTTGGTGCATCAGGCACTATGGGAAAGTATTTGACAAACGCATTCAGACAGGAACATGATGTGGTCACAGCTGCGTCTAAGGGATGCGATGTGCAGGTGGATATTACGTCTGTAGCATCCATTGAGAACATGTATCAGCAGGTAGATGCTTTTGATGCCCTTATCTCTACAGCCGGTCCGACCTATGTAGGTCCCTGGAAAAAAATGACTGACAAAGAGTTTAGAAAAGGTGTTGATGGAAAAATGATGGGCCAGATCAATCTGGTATTGATAGGGCAGCATTACATTAATCCTAAAGGCTCTTTTTCATTAATTACGGGTGCTCTGACGTATGAGCCCCAATTGAATTTTGCCAATGCATCTGCTGCTAACGGCGCAGTGGAAGCATTTGTAAGAGCGGCGGCTATTGAGTTGGATAATGGGATACGGATCAATGCAGTGAGCCCGACCGTCATTGAGCATTCTCCGCAATATTTTCCGTTCTTTCCGGGTGATATCCCTGTGACTATGCAGGAACTTGAATATGGCTTCCGGAAGGCAGTGTTCGGGGCAAATACAGGACAGGTGATAAAATTATATTAAGCGATATTATACCGTGTTTATTCTGCTTTACCATTAGTTACCTTTATAATATTCCATAGTTCTTTTTACCCGTTGAATAATTTCATGAACAGGTGATGCTATTTCAGGCGGAATTTTTAAATGTATGTTTTCTTTGTCTTGAGTTAAAAGGAGACAGGCATAGTAAAGAGGTGAGTATAGCTCCCGTAAAGCTTCCGCTGTTTCGGAGGATTGGAATATCTGATAAACAAGATTGAATTGCCCATGACATAATAAGCGCTCCAGTAATACCCACGATGCGTCAGGATGGGCTTTTACAAAGTCGAAGGCCGCGTTATGGACATATTGAAGATTTCCGCACCATACATCTACAAGAATTGAGGTGGTTTGAAAGCTAATATCGTTTTCGCGGTTTTCTGCCAGTAATTGCGAGGCTTCCTGTTTATTGATATTTTGTTCATAGAAAATCTCCGCCAGATCATGTGCGGCACCCTTTACTCCTTTTTTAATTCCCTGCCGGAGAAAAAATTCAGCTTCTTCATATTCTGAGTTAATGAAATAGAGCTTACCAATGCTTCTGGCCGACTCTTTATCTTCTTCAAGTTTCTTCAGGAAGACATCTTTCAGGTATGCAAATTTACCTTGTTCAAAATATGTTGGCCCTAGTTCAACAATCAGGGATGTGCTATCCGGACCAGATGGTGCAAAATAAAGGATGGGGGACGCAACAGCGTCATCTTGAACCATATATTCCGAAGCAATTGCCTGATGGGCCGGAAATCCCTTTTTGATGCTTGTTGACAGTGCGGCATTTGCTTCTTCGGATTTAGATTCTCTAAGATAGATAAGCCCTTGTAAAAATTCACGTGAGCCATCTTCATATTCAACAGCAGCAGCTGCCCGAAGGGCTTCCGTGAATTTTTTCTTTTTAATTAATGAGAGAATATTGTCTGTGATATGCTCGAGCGTTGGAGGGAGGATTTTTTTAATATCTTCATCTATATCTTTTAATTGCAGGGTTTTGGCAATTAGCTGCTCACGAAGAGTTAATCTGATATGAGTGGATTGAACAAAAGCTTTTGTGAGCAAAATTGCTTTACTGGAGGTTTGTTGACCTTTGCTTAATGCATCAAGATGTCCTTTTGCCAATACCTGTATTTGTTCTGCATTGTAGAAATTCTCAAGGAAAATAGTTAGATATTTTGCTCTTCTTTTATCTGCCGGGCTTCCTTGCGTAAATATGAGCCAGAGATTAAAAAATCTCTCTGCTAGCCTATATAAATGATTTTTACTTCCTGTTTCTACTTTTTCAACAATTCCTTTGTCACTTAGTTGTTTTAACTGTGCTGAAATGACATTGTTATTCATTTTTGTTGCTTCTGCAAGCTTTCCGGCGCCAGTCGCCTCCCAGATGAAGGCCATCTGCAACACAATTTTTCTTTGAGAGGAGGGTAGAGAGTTTAGTCTTTCCTGGTATAATGGAGTAACGCTATCCATTACATGACGCAGATATTCATAACCGGTGTCCTGTTCATTTGTTAATAAGATATTTATGAAGAATTGTAACGTTCTTGGTAATCCGTCTGTTAATAATCGGATTGCCTCCAATTGTCCGGGATGGGTTTCTACGAAAGTTTTAAGTTGTGGAATGTTCAACGTTTCACTCCAGCTAAGTAATAAGTTTTTTACTTCTTCGGCTGTTAATGCCTTTAGCTCCAGTACCCTGAAGAACTGATAGAAAGGTTGATTATATTTCCAGAAATGTTCCGTCATTCTTGTACTGCCGCCAATAATCCTGATATCATCATGGTTGAGAAGATATTCTCTCAACAGACTGGCATCATCTCCTATATTTTCAAAAATGCGATCTATATTATCGAGCAGCAGGATGATTTTCTTCCTGAATTTGGTAACTAAGTGCTGTAAGTGATCGAATAATTGCCGGGTATAAATGTGAATATCCTCATTGAATGCGGGCATTTGGCCAAAGATGCCATGTTGCGTTAATTCGCGGATAATCTCTTCCAGAAGATCATATAACTTGTAAATATTCGCCTGTTCTTCTGCAAGATTGATAGGTATATATTTGCCCTTAAGGGCAGTATTGGACGCTATTTCAACCTGTAGCCGTTTCAGAAAGGTAGACTTTCCGCTACCCCGACGTCCAACCAATAGATAATGCTGAACCGATCCCTTCATGGGATTTCTCAGTATATCCTGGATGATGATATCGTATTCGGCCAGGCGGATGAGGAAGTTGGCTTTGATAGCTTCGTCATCCGCGTTAGCGGATTGATAAAATAGAGGTCGTTGATAAGTTGAATTGTTCATAATACACAGGGTATTTTCCCAGCCAGAATCTCTTCAGGAAAGGTGAAATAAATTTATAAATATGTTTAGAGGACTCTATTAAATATCCGTCGTTGGTTAGTTGATCTATAAAATCCATATAGTCATTCTGCTTCTTATATGTTTCATGGCAGGCTATGTTATAGATCTCCTGTATTGTTATTTGCTCCTTGTGTGCTGCATGTTTTAATATCTCATTAATAAAGTCAAAGTGAGCGGACTGATAGTCTCTGAGCCTGTCATGCCAATCCTCAAAATTTTTATTTGTTTTAAGTACGTTCTCAAATGCACAGTCAATGTCCGCTTCAGATATTTCCGGCTTGTTATTAAGTTTGGCTATATGATCAATCTCTTCCAACATCAATTGAATATAATATGGCAAAGTGTGCGCGATTACTTTTACCAGATGTTCTATACACTGCGGGGACAACTTTATAGTAGCATCTTTTGTTAACTGATAGATAAATTGTTGTGCTTCGTCAATGGTAAGTGCATTTGTTTGTATTGGATGAAGATCATTAATGAGCTTTGGCCTGGCAATACTCCTGATTACAAATTCCAATCCAACGGATCCTGCATAAACGATAGAGAAATTCTTAAATTCTTTGTAACTACGGATTTCTCTCAGTGTATGTAATATAGCAATGGCGTCTTCCTTTTGGCCTGATCTGCTCATTTTGCTGATAACTTCTGAAAACTCATCCAGGAATATAATAGTATGTACTTTGGTTGCTTCCAGGGAAAGAATAAGATTTCGTAGCTCCTCTTCATAGTCTAATTCCCTGGTTTTAAATTTTAGACCGGATGCAGTAATTTCCTCTATAGCATATTTTTTGATGCACGTTTGTACAAACGATTTAACGGATTGAACACGGCTTTTTCCGAGGCACTGGATGATCAGCGTAAACAAGCGCTGATAGAATTCATTTCTGGACCTGATTCCTTCGATATTCTGGTATATACACGAATATCGATCGGTGGAATTTTCGGCAAGGTCCATCATAATAGAAGTTTTGCCAACCCTTCTGGGGGCCACAAAAAGGATGTGATTCCCTTTTTCTATTTCCTTCCAGAATTCTTCATTGATCATTTCTCTCCTGAAAAGTCTTTTACCGGTAGCAGCGTCTCCGGTAATGGTATTGGGTGATAACCAACTCATTGATGAAATAATTTTGTCAAATATATGCCAATAAAATTATTGGCAAAATATTTACCAATAATTTTATTGGCAATAGGGCCTTTCCTAAACTCCCTTTATCCACAATCTCCTTACCTTTGCGCCTTCAAATGACACCGCCAACAAAAGAGCTAAATCTAATCTTCAGTTCTCTCGACGAATCCGCGTCCGTATACGACGTACCGGAAGTGTTTTCCATTTCGCCAGATAATGAACCCCATCCGCTTTGCCTGCTGGCAGTCAGCCAACTACAGGACCATTTGAAGGAACAGGAGGAATGGGAGCATAATTTCGGACTGTCTGCCGGTGCAGCCGGAGCAGTGATCGGGAAGATGTTCGGTGTGCTGGTAGTAAGAACAAAAGCGCTTGAGCTGGGTTACCTGGCCGCATTTTCAGGTAAGCTGGCAGGAGGGAACCACCATACTAAATTTGTCCCGCCTGTATTTGATGGCCTGGTTGAAGGTGGATTTGTAAATAAGGGAATGAGGGAATTGACCCGCATTAATGATGAAATAAACGCCCTGGAAGCGAGTGGATCCTATGATAGGCTACATGCGCTCAGAGAACTACGTAAAACGCATTCTGTGGGTTTACAACGAAGAATATTTGAACAGTATCATTTTCTGAACCGGGCGGGTCGGTCAAAGAGTCTGATAGACATATTTGAAGGAGCAGATTATAAGAATCCTCCGGCCGGAGCGGGAGAATGCGCAGCGCCTAAATTACTGCAATATGCCTTTTTACATAAGATGCAGCCATTAGCGCTGGCTGAGTTCTGGTGGGGACAATCTCCTAAGTCTGCTACCTGGAAACATGGGCATTTCTATGCGCCCTGTAAGGAAAAATGTGCACCTATCCTGGCACACATGTTAGCGTATTAATATAGCGTTTACTTCGACCATAATTTCCTTCTGATTACAAATTCCATATTCAACGGTCTTGCAGAGATGTCTCCGGTTTTGCTTGCACGCGTAATTGGTACAAGCGTGCGGAGGCCTAACTGCCATTTCCCGGCAACGTAGTTTAATTCTGCCATAGCATTGATCCGCACTTTTGAAAGATCTTGTTTGTCTGCCGGTATGGCCGGATAAATGCCAGATGTTCTGTAGCCTAAAGTATCCGATATATTTTGAAGCACAACAGCTTTTTGCAGGAACGATGTTTGTATCCCTGCACCAAGTTGCCATCTGTTGTGAATAAGGAATTGATATTGCAAAGCTAGTCCCCAGCCATATTGTTTAAGCACTGTGCGGGAAGTATCATAAGGAAACCATGTGACACCTGAATCTTTTACCGGAACGCTGGATTTGAGATTGGCACTGACAGCAGGCAGTATGTCTAATGACAATGCGCCTTTCCATATTTTTCTTTCAACTCTTAACGCAGGGATCAGATTACGATAGAACTGATCCTTACCCTTAGGCCCCGTAAAGTAAATGCTATCGGCATATAATGGAACGGGTAGATTTAACTGAATATATAAAGCCCATTTTTTCTCTCTGTCTCTGTTGATGATTTGGCGGAGAACCAGCGGGTCCGCTTTATGCTGGAGGCTTGTATTATATTTCGCAAACGGTGTTTGTACAAGGGCTAACAGCAATGGATGACGCTCTGTTGTCCCGCCCGCAGCATGATCGTATGTATAAGTGTTAAGTTTCACCGGCAGCTGTTGACTGGTTGCTGTTTGTTGTGCTTCAACACCTGTCTTCTCAACAGTATGCTCTTTATCAGATGCAGCCGATGATAATGATTGTTGCGTTGGGATCTGTTGATCAGTAGTAGGTATAGGAGACGCTTTCTCCACTTTATATTGTTCTTCGGAGGTCTGTGATTGTGCTGTTTGCAGGCCCGTGGAAAACTTGTCAGTTTTTTTCCTGTGAGGGTACTGTTTATTGTTCGCAGATGGCTGTGATGGCACAGATAATTCCGCTGACTGCGATGATGATGGTAATGATCTGGACGATGAAGAGGATACCCATAGTTGGTTGTTATTAACTGTATCAGATTGTTCACCTGATCTGCTGTTTACAACAGAAGATGCAGATTGCTGATGTGTTGCATTTGACAAGCTATCAGGTTGTGTATGCTGAGATGTAACAATTAAGCTGGTATCATCAACAATATTTTCAGAAGATGGCACTTTTTTGAGATGCTTATGGCTATATAACCACAAAGCCGTAGTGACAGTAGCCACTGAGATCGTGATCACTAAGGTCTTTATCCAAATGTGACGCATAGGAGAACGGGCCGGCAAATTTTCTACCACAGGCAATTCCATATCCAGCTTTTGCTGCATGGACTGCCAAGCCTGATCGACAGGTGGTATAGGAATTGGCAATTCCTCTTTGTTAAAATTTGTATGGTCCGAATGCTGTTCCGTCATTTTAAGAATAATACTTTAGTAATACCGGCTTTAATTTGTTCCTTGTCTCACTTAAATGCCATTTCACGGTGCCCGTACTTAGTTGCAGTTTCGCACATATCTCGTTTATAGAAAATCCTTCAAGATAGAATAGAATACAGATAGCTCTGGTAGCAGGTGGTAAAACATCCAACAACTTATAAATATCACCCGACTCCATAGCAGCAAGAGGATTATCGCTATTAGATATCTCAATATCATCGACGACTACATGTTCTGACCATTTTGCACTTTTAAGCCTGTCCAGCGCAGTATTGCGAACTATTGTATAAACCCAGTTGAAGAATTGTCCTTTGTCATCTTTAAATAATGTTATGTTCTTGAAGATTTTCAGCATGCCATCATTCAGTACTTCCAATGCATCTGCCTGTTCAGGAAAGAATTTCCGGCACAAAAGATATAACTGAGGATAAAACTTCTTATAAAGTTTCTCCTGTCCTAACCGGTCGTTAGCTACACACAGTCTTATCAGTTCCTGAATATCTTCCAAATGAAGTTTCCGATGGGTATACAATAATTTATATCATGCCGGCACAGTATCATTACGCTAGTCATACATTTACCGGATAGCCCCCCTTATGGGCGTATCCGGTAAATGGGGCAAATATAGCCCGCTACAGTAACATTTGTGGCCTTAATTTACTATAACGGAATTGCCTGAGGAGGTTACAACTATCGCATATTCTTTTTTCGCACGCCTACCGTATCGTGATGTGGAAAGGAGTCATATGGCGGATATGACGGATGTGGAGGGTATGCGGTATCATACGGTGGATACGGCGGATACGGTGGTTGTGGAAACGTATCGTGCGGAGGATACGGCGTATGCGGGAAGGTGTCATGTGGCGGGTATGGGAAAGTATCATGTGGTGGATACGGGAAAGTATCATGTGGCGGATGAGGGAATGAATCAGGAGGCAGATGTACTGAATCATATGGAGGGTACGGGATACTGTCATGAGGAAGACTGTCCGTAGGAAGGGAATCGTGATCAAATGCCAGTCCGTTGTTCTTGAGTTTCTGGTCCATAGCCTCCTTGCTGCACGAGCTTTGTACAACAACAATGAAACCGACGAGGGCCAGAACGCCAATAAGTTTTTTCATAGAGTAAGTATTTTATAATGATAAACGGTGGGTGGACAGTGAAAGGTTGGGTACCTCAGAAAAAATATTTGCATGTTAAAAGAATATCCTGAAATGGATTGATTTGTAGCGTTTTAGAGTGGGATTGATATAACAGTGTCAAAATACCATGATGGCGAAGACAGAAATAGGAAATATACTTTGACTGCAAGGCAACTTTCCGGTTAAACGCACGTATCTACTAATAAGACTACCTGTATACTCTACGTTTTTCTTTCCTGCCCTAATAATAAGAAGTGTAAACAGAACAATTCTGAATGAATCCTGTAGTGAGGAACATAATCATATGAGCGTTTATCCATTCACTGTTAAAATCGAGGAAAATGATACAGTTATTTGAGGAATGGGCTGGGATAAAGCCATCAACCATTGAATCCGCTGTGAGAGGAGGTGCCGTCAGATCTTTAGCCGGTATCTTAAGCATACTCTTAATATTAAATGTCAGTTGTGGTAAAGGTGATGGTTATGGCGATTCTAATCCGCCCCCTTCCGGTGATAAAAACTACACCCAGGTAGGCCTGGTTTCAGATGTTGGCGGAGGCCCATACAGCTCTACCAATGTTGATCCGAAACTTGTAAACGCATGGGGCATTGCCTTTAGTCCTACAGGCGCCTTTTGGATAGCTAATGCGGGGTCAGGTTTCAGTACGATCTATGATAATAGTGGCTCCACACTACTGCCTGCAGTAGCCATTGCATCGCCAGGCAGTTCGTCAGGAGGTAAGGCTACCGGTATTGTGTATAACAATACGACAGATTTTAAAGTCGGCGGTGTACCGGCTAAATTCATTTTTGATACAGAAGATGGTACTGTGGCAGCATGGGCTTCGGGAACAGTGGCACCGATTGTAGCTGATAGGTCAGCTGCCAATGCTGTATATAAAGGACTTGCTTTAGCGAAAGATGGTGCGGATTATTTCCTGTACGCGGCTAACTTCTATGCAGGTACGATCGATGTGTTTGATAAAGATTTTAATTTAGTCAATACCAAACCTTTTACAGATGCTAGTATGCCTGCCGGTTTTGCTCCGTTTAACATCAGAAGTATCGGAGATCATTTGTATGTAACATATGCTAAGCAGGAAACTGGTAAAGAAGATGATGAGGCGGGAGCAGGTAACGGATATGTGAATATATTCAACCCTGATGGTTCCTTTGTAAAGAGATTCACTTCACAGGGATCGTTGAATTCACCATGGGGTATTGTTGCTGCTGCAAATGGTTTCTGGGAAGTAGATAACACCATCATTATCGGGAATTTCGGAGATGGGAAAATTAACGTGTTTGATCAGGATGGGAAACTGCTGGGTTCATTGACCAGAGGCAGTGCGCCTATCGTTATTGACGGCCTGTGGGCGCTCGAAAATAATGTGCCCTCTACTAATTCTAAACAACTCTTTTATACAGCCGGTCCGTCTGATGAGACACATGGTGTTTTCGGGTATGTGATGAAGTCATTTTAATAAGTAAAAAAACCAGGTCTATAACAAAACAGGAAAGCGAAAGCTTTCCTGAATATTTTTAAGGCGTGGGAGCCTTACTCTCTGTAAATTCCCTTCCCCAGTTCAACAACGCGTCAAAAACGTTTTGCAGGGACTCTCCCAGGGTTGTTAACTGGTATTCAACACGTGGTGGCACCTCCGGGAAAACAATACGGTTAATGATCCCGTCCTGTTCCATTTCACGCAGCTGGGCGGTTAATGTTTTTTCTGATATATCTCCCAGTTCGGCATTAATGACATTGTACCTTACAGATTGTTCTCTTCTCAGGAGATCATATATCCTGAGTTTCCATTTTCCGCCAATAGTAGCAAGCGCTGTTTCAACTGCGCACGCGTCTGGGTTAGCAACCCAGGCAGATCGCTGTGTTCTGTTATATGCCAATTTCTATCTGGTTTATTTACCCACAAAATTAAATCAGAAAACGCTGAAAATCACTGTCATTCTTGTGTCATAACTGGGCTTCTCCAATTCGGCAAGTAATTGAAAATGAACAATACGAACCTTGATTTCAGTACACTTACGTTGTTGTAAGTTATTGTAAATGAGGTGAGTATGTCGGTACTTTGCTGAAAAAAATAATGACTTTATTCGAATCAAATAAGCTGGGATCTCATCAATTGGAGAATCGGATGGTAATGGCGCCAATGACGAGAACACGTACTTCACCAGGTGACGTACCGAACGCCCTGATGGCGAAATATTATGCACAGCGTGCAAGCGCCGGACTAATAATCTCGGAAGCAACGGATATAGCGCCACATAGCAAAGGTTATCTGTGGACGCCCGGTATTTATACAGATGCTCAGATAGCAGGATGGCAACTGGTAACAAACGAAGTACATCGCAATAATGGTAAGATCTTCATGCAGATCTGGCATGTAGGGAGAATGTCACATACTTCCATGATGCCCGAAGGGCAGGCGCCATGGGGTGCTACTGACGAACAGGCAATCGGGTCGGACGTGTTTGCACATGATGCTGAAGGTAAGCTGACTTTTGTACGTGCCAGCAAACCAAGACAACTCGGAACTGACGAACTGCCTGCTTTAATAAATGATTTTAAAACTGCCTTTCGCAATGTTAAAAAAGCGGGATTCGACGGTGTGGAAATTCACAGTGCAAACGGATATCTGTTTGAGCAGTTCATGAACGCAACGCTCAATACACGTGATGATCAATATGGGGGCCAGACAATAGAAAATCGTACCCGTTTCCTGTTGGACGTGGTAGATGCAGCAATAGAAGAATTAGGAGCCGGTAGTGTAGGCGTGAGGCTGTCTCCGTTCGGGCATTATAACAGTATGCCTGATGACCCGCTTGGAGAAGAGACCTTCTTCCACCTGTGTGACGAATTAAACCGGCGGGGCATTGCTTATATCCACCTACTTTACGAATTAATGCCAAAAGGAAACATGCAGGAGGTCACCGAATTCAATGAGCGTCATCTGCCAGACGAATTCGTCAAAAAAACACGGAGCATCTTCAAAGGGGCTATCATCTGGTGTGGTAGCTTTAACAAAGCGTCCGCGCAGGTAGCATTAGCTACCGGCTGGGTAGATCTGATAGCCTTCGGCAGACCCTTTGTAGGAAATCCGGATCTTGTAGCCCGTTTTAAGAACGACTGGCCATTAACTGTAGCCGATCGCGCCGCATATTACACCAGGAACGGGGAGAAAGGCTTCACCGACTTCCCGGTTTTCAGCATGTAAAAAGAGGATTTCAACTGCGCCCTTTCACCTTTCATGATGAAAGGGCAGTTGGTTTATGGAAAGTGGATAACACCATCATTCCGGGAATACTTACCTTTGCATGCATTTTATATTCCTATATCACTATGAAGCATAAGTATTATCGTAAACTTTCTGTGCTGCTGATCTTTCTTGCAGCCATTAACGCCTGTAAAAAGAATGAAACCCCGGAGCCGCCGCCACCGCCACATCCAGTGCCCTATTGGATAGGATATAAGGATATTGTAAAAGAAACCGATATAGGGTACTATGATGTAAAAGCTACACCTGATAGTCTGTTCCATGTCAGTATGTTTGGATGGGTAGCATCATATAAAGTCGAAAAGATAGAAGGATACATACTGTTAACGCAGAAGGGTTATTACGAGCATAAGCAATATGGAACCTCTATGCAGCAAATGGCAGGTGGTAAGGACGGCGAGTTATACCTGCGGGTTTCTTATTGGGGCACAAACACAGATGGTTTGCTCCGGTTGGAGAAGGGTTATACCACAGTGGCCGACATTAAGTATAATGTGCCACTGAGCGTAAGGGCGTTTAATACCTTGTGCACGGATAAAAATGGCGTATTGTATGTAGGCGTGACAGCCGACAACAGAGACGGTGGAAGATCATGTTATGTAGCCTATAGCAGGAACAAGGGAACTACATTTGAAACGCTGTTAATTCCAGGTTATGATGACAATGCAATTGAAAAGGTTGTGGTTGATAATGCAGGGCATATATTCGTTGAAATGTATTACGGTAATATACTGTATTACGATCAACTATCGAAAACATGGAAGATAGTGTTTCAGAAGGATAGTATGGAGGATATAAGGGATTTTACATCTGGTGAAGATGGCGAGATATATGTCGCTACTTCAGGAGGTCTTTACCACAGTGCAAATTATGGCGGTACTATCACAAAGGTACCTTTGCCGGGAGATGTGAGAGTGCCGGTAATAAGGAGAGTACACATTAATGCAAAGGGAACGCTTTATATCACAGTAGACGCTTATTTTGTAGACCGTCCTAATTTAGATGTTTCCAACTGTTATTATTCATCCGATAAAGGCATGTCATGGGATCATGTGACGGCAAGAGGAAAAGGGGCCTACGAGATGACGATACGGGGATTTGATGCCAATGGAAGATTGATCTCAACATTCTCAGACACGACGAAGGTTCAATGGTATATCAATTCCAAATATATTCAGCTTGCCGTCACTACAAGCCCGGTCGAGTAGCGGTTGCAGGTATAAAAAAGAGCTGTCCACCGGAAGTGGACAGCTCTTTTTTATTATTTCCACCCAAGTCCAACATACACATCGCCATTGAACATACGTGCATAACTAGGTATGAACTTTTTCCTCATCCACTGCTTTCTGTTCTTAGAAACCAGTTTCCAGTTAGGGTGATCGTGAAACCTCTCTTTATAAGGTTTATTGGTCCCATCGTCGATGTAATAATAACGATGTTTCCACATGACATCTGAACAACTGCTCCATAAAGAGCCGTGATAGCCGCAGCGCCAGCAACGACCATACTTGTACCTGTGAGCGCTTTTGTAAGTTTTGTTGTCAGTCGTCTCTTTCAGGATTTTGGTAAGTTTATTCACTTGTAAACACTTTGGTGTTACAAGGCGTCAAATTCCTTTTTCATATTAACGAATATAGAAATAAATCCGGGACTGTATAAAATAATCTATCCCCCTAGAAGTTACAATACTTCCGGAAAATACAAGTTACTGTCATTCAGTATAAATGCTGATCGGGGAGGGGTTTGGAGGGTATAGTATGAATGCCCGGTTATGGTATTGATCTGGTCGGCAGAGAGCTGAAATGAGACGCTTTGGTGCGTTTCTGAGGGTGACCTTTTAATGCGAATGGGCTATTGCCCGTACCTGAGATTATAGGCTTTCCAGGTAATCTTTAATTGCGGAATGGTATACGGTGCTGCCTGGCCTTGTTTTATAGCTGGCCTTCCGCACGGGATCGCTAATAATGTCTTTAGCATATTCCACTGCGAGCATAAACCTGTTTTTGTATTCAAGCTGTAATGCTGAAGGAACAACCTTGCTCATGTCAGGACATTTACTGACAAATGTTTTTCCTCCACGTGTTTTCAACACGAAGTCTTTAGTTTTTTTTCCACGGCTTACTTTCAGGCCGTCGAATAAATGATTGTTTGTTCTTGCCATAGTTTTTTTCTTTAAAATTACAGCTTTTTTCATTGCGGGTTTTACGCAATTTTAACTTGTAAATAACGCTCATTTAATCTCCATTATACAAGGATCATACAAGGATTAACTTACGTTCATCTTACGTCTTTGAACGTAAGATGAACGTAAGTTAATCCTTGTATGATCCTTGTACAGTAAACGTTTGGTCGGAATTGAGTGAGTGTTGTTATGATCTTTTGATGGCCTCTTTTTCGTATCTTTGCAAGTATATGATCGCACGGTAGATATTGCCTTGTCGCCCCAGGCATTCTGAAACCCGAACAAATATAAAACTAGTTTTTTATCGCTCAAAGTTGTTTCATCTGCAACAGGAGAGAAGCGCCTCCCGTTTCATATGCGGCAACTCGAAGAACCTTTATTTTTTAATCTTTAAAAACACAGCGTATGGCTTATGTAAAACAAAATATTTTCGTAGATGGTGTGTCCGGTACCATCGCCAAACAGATGACCCTTAAAGTCAGAAAGGGTAAAACTGTGATGTGTGCTAAGCGCGGTCCTGACACAGTACCGCCTACAGCGCGACAATTAGTTGCCCGGGATAAATTTGAAGACGCATTATCGTATGCAGTGGAAGCGATAGCTGATCCCGTAAAGAAACTGATGTATGCAGCGGCTGCGGAAGGAGGACAAACTGCTTATAATGTCGCCTTTAAGGATGCAGCCACGTTTCCTAAGATCATCTTAATTAATACGGAACAGTATAATGGTGCCATTGGTGATATGATCACTATTGCAGTCAAAAATGTAGTCCGTGTTCAATCTGTGAAAGTGAGAATGCTGTCTGCAACCGGAACAGAATTAGAACAGGGCGAAGCTATGCCAGGTGATAGGATGTCTTACTGGAAATATGCAGCTACCGTTGCTAATCCTACATTGCCAGGTACGCGTATCCTTGTTACGGTAACTGACCTGCCAGGTAATGTTACTGATGCAGAGAGAGTGATCCGGTGACCCCTGCACGGATGGATTATGTGGATTATTCAGAATATAACGGACTTTGTTATACTTTTGGTTTTTCTATAGATGGCTGATAGCCTTACCTGTGAAGAAGTAATACATGAAAGAAGGAATTGAGTAGCAGAGATGTGAAAAGTTCGTTCGTATTGACTATCAGCTCCATAAAGACATCCTATCCTATGATAACAATACTAAATCGATTAGTATATAAAGATATTAACTCTCCTGTAGGTAAACTCAGACTAATTGCAACGGAGAAGGGCCTTGCAGCTGTATTGTGGGAAGGCGAAGATTTTAAAAGGACAAAATTAGCTTATCCTGAACATGAAGCCGATAATCCAATACTTATGGAGGCGGAGATCCAATTGAATGATTATTTTAATCGGAAACGTACAGGCTTTACCATTCCACTGGACAGCAAGGGGACGGTGTTTCAGAAAAAAGTGTGGGAGGCCTTACTTAGTATTTCCTTCGGTGAAACAAAAACCTATGGGCAATTGGCGGAGATACTCGGTGATAAAAATGCTGTTCGTGCAGTAGGAGGCGCATTAAATAAAAACCCGGTCGCCATCATTGTACCATGCCACAGGGTTGTCGGGGCGTCAGGCAAGCTTGTAGGGTTCGCAGGTGGTTTAAAGAATAAGTCTGTTCTGCTTGACCTGGAACGGCAGCAGAAGTGGCCTGATCTTTTTAACCAGTAAACTTTGATTTTGACTTTCATCTTGTTCCGGACTTTCTTTTTAGTGCCTGTATGGAAGTACGGCTATTGTAGTGCAGAAAGATGTATTTAAAGTGATCGGGAATTCCTATGTGGCAATTTACGATATAACGCATGTTAACGAAAAACAGAAAGTCCGACGGATGAGTACAATAAAGACGGCCCCTTTTAACTCCTGGGCAGGGGCGACGTTTCGACCTGCAACAGCGCAGAGCGATTACGACCAATAACCGTGCAGCAACGGTCAAAACACCCGGATTGAGTAACGATAAATAGCTTATTGCACTACAGGTGCAGTAAAAGGGCCGTCCTGATATTTTTCGGGATGGCCCTTTTATTTGTTAAAATATAGCGATAATATTACATTATCAGGGAACCGGTAAGCAGCCATAAAAAACTCAGCAGATTATGAAATTATGCGTAGCACAGGCAAAAGCGATAAAAGGAGACATCCGGAGCAACATAGAGAACCACAAAAAGATCATTGATCTCGCTATTTCTCACGGAGCAGACACCATCATCTTCCCGGAATTGTCCGTAACAGGTTATGAACCCACACTCGCTCATGAACTGGCAATAGCTGTCAATGACGGATGCCTGAACGATTTCCAGCACATCAGCAATACCCAAAAAGTAACTATCGGGGTAGGTATGCCACTGAAAGTTGATGCGGGTATCACGATCAGTATGGTATTATTTCAGCCAGGCCAGGAGCGGAATGTGTATGCGAAGAAATACCTGCATGCAGATGAAGATCCGTATTTCGTTAGCGGACAAAGCACTGTCAGTCTGCTGGGGGAAGAGCGTGATGTTGCACTGGCTATCTGTTATGAATTGTCTGTTCCCGAACATGTGGAAGATGCCTATAAATGTGGTGCGGAGATCTATGTGGCCAGTGCCGTGAAGTCTATAGGAGGGATTGATAAAGCCGTTGCCCGGTTGACGGAAATCAGTGAACAGTATGAGATGACTGTTTTATTTGCCAATGCAGTAGGCGAGTCCGATGGATTTGAATGCGCGGGCAGGTCTGCCATCTGGGATAATGCGGGCGTGCTGGTAGAACAGCTGGACGCCACCAGTGAGGGGATCCTGGTCTTTGATACAAGGACGCGTCAGGCCCTGGCTGTAACGTTGTAACATACAAAAAGGCGCCCCCGATCAAGAGACGCCCTTCCTTGCTATAATGAAATGGATGATATTATTTCTTTTCCAGCAGTTTGAAGAACTGGTCAAGTTGTGGTAATATCACGATACGTGTACGGCGGTTCGTAGCCCTGCCTTCCGGTGTATCATTGCTGGCAATCGGTAGGTATTCACCTCTACCCGCTGCGGTGATATGGGCAGGAGGAATACCATAGTCGTTCTGTAATACCCTTGTTACGGCAGTAGCTCTCTTCACACTAAGATCCCAGTTATCCAGCAGTACGCCCTTTTTATATGGATTGGTGTCTGTATGTCCTTCTACCATGAACTCAATATCGGGCTGGTTAAGCAATACTTTCGCTACTTTACCCAGCACTTCTTTCGCCCTGGCGGTGATATCATAACTGCCGCTTTCAAACAGCATCTTATCTGAGATATCAATATATACTACTCCTTTCTCTACCTTGATGTTAATGTCTTTGTCGTCCAGGTTGCCGATAGCGCCTTTCAGGTTCATCACTAACGCCATGTTCAGTGAGTCCTTACGTGCAATAGCTGATTGCAGGTCCTGTATGTAGGCATCTTTAGCGCCTATATTATCCAATGATTTTTTGATGCTTTCCGCCTGTGAACCTGAGATCACAGAAAGGTCTTTCAACTGGTTAAGTAGTGTACTATTATTCTGCTTTAAACCTTCCACTCTTTCTTCACTGATATTTCTTGCACGCTCAAACGCGGAAGCGGTATCACGTAAACTACGTTGACAATCTTCCAGTTTACTTTGCAGACTTGCGTACCGGTTGTTTAGATCTGCATACTTGGCCTCAGAAGCTTTAAACTTCTTCGTACTAACGCAGGAGAATAACAGAACAGGTAGTGATAAAGCTAATAATGTGACTCTATGTCTCATATAAATGGTGTTTTTTTTAAATGACTCTTGCTGTTGTCCCTTTATACTTCGCATAAATCCAACACCATGCCACATTTTCATACGCACTCATGCTTATTCTTGTTAAATTGTTAAAAAGCATCAACTAATGGGATATTCGCATTTAGTTATATTGTATTAGCATAGCAGGAATGCATACCCCGATTGTTATATTTTAGTAGCATTGTAGAAAGGAATTATCCACGAAATCCACAAGGTCTCAAATCCAAAATCGCATTAAAAGTTATTATGAAGAAGACATTCTGTTTACACCTCTTACTGAGCATTCAACTATTAATACCTGCCCTGTTAAAAGCGCAGGTTAAATCAGCAGGTACGCCGCTTGCTACATTGCAACAGCAATTTGTTGATCTGCGCTTTGGGATGTTCATACATTTTAACATCCCGACCTTCGCAAATCAGGACTGGCCTGATCCGGAGGCACCGGTATCGCTCTTCAATCCGACTAAACTTGATTGTAATCAATGGGCCGCTACCGCAAAGGCAGCCAATATGAGCTACGGTTGTCTCACTACCAAACATCATAGTGGTTTCTGTATCTGGGATACAAAAACGACTGACTATAACGTAATGAACAGTCCTTATAAAAAAGATGTGGTGAGGGAATATACAAATGCTTTCCGCGCTAAAGGCCTGAAGGTAATGTTGTATTACTCTATCCTGGATACGCATCATAAACTGCGCCCGCATGATATTACACGCAAGCATATTGAGATGGTGAAGGCGCAGTTGACAGAGTTACTGACGAATTACGGAGAGATCACCGCCCTCATTATTGACGGATGGGATGCACCCTGGTCCAGGATCTCTTATGATGAGATCCCGTTTGAGGAGGTTTACCGCCTCATTAAGACGCTGCAGCCTAATTGCCTGGTAATGGACCTCAACGCGGCGAAATATCCTACAGAAGCCCTGTTTTACACCGATATCAAATCTTATGAGCAAGGTGCAGGACAACATATCTCGAAAGAGGCTAACAGACTGCCCGCTTTATCCTGTCTGCCTATTAACAGCGCATGGTTCTGGAAAGAGAATTTCCCAATCACACCTGTGAAAGATCCGGTGAAACTGACAGATGAGATCCTGGTACCTTTGAATAAGGCTTGGTGTAACTTCATTCTCAACGTAGCACCTAACCGCGAAGGGTTGATCGATCCGAATGCAGTGAAGGCTCTTGAGGAAGTGGGTAAACGTTGGAAGAACACCGGTGCTATGCCGGCTTTGCCTGCGGCAGAAGCACCTATCATTTCATCAAATATCGCCAAGTTCCAGCGTAGTAATTCCAGTTGGAGCGATGATATGAACATCATGGACTTTGCCAATGACGACCGCTTTAGTAGCAGCTGGCAGTCTAATGCAGCAGTAAAACAGCCGTGGTATGAAATTGATTTTGATAAAGACCAGCGCTTTAACATGATCAGCATTGTGGAAGATGGCGACAAAATTAAAAAGTACCGTCTTGAATATAATGAGAACGGAATCTGGAAACCATTAGGAAAAGGTGAAGGCGGAGGCCGTGTAAAGATCCACCGGTTTGACAGTGTATGGGGCGGAAAGGTGCGTATCCTCATTGATGAATTCAGTGCAGCCCCTGCTATCGCAGAATTCGGGGTATATAACGAAAGACGCTAGATACTATTGTTAGTAAAAAAGGGGAGGCTATCACAGATGGCCTCCCCTTTTATTTGTGCACATTTCATCTTAGATTGGAAATAATTGTAATTTGGTGCCGCTAATTTAAGAACACATGCATGCTTCGTCACCTGCCGTATTTCATAAGCAAATAACGGCTGCCGGTATTCTCATTGCTACGGGAATCGTTTTCGGCGATATTGGAACATCCCCACTTTACACACTCAATGCAGTTTTTCACGATCGCGTTATTACAGAAGATGTCGCCTTAGGCGCGCTGTCTGCAATTTTCTGGACGCTGTTTTTTCAGACGACGCTTAAATACGTCATTATTACATTACAGGCAGATAATAAAGGTGAAGGTGGTATCTTCTCTTTATATGCACTCATCCGCCGGTTCTGGGGGAAATGGCTGGTATTCCCTGCTATGGCAGGCGGCGCATTCCTGATGGCGGACGGCATTATCACACCGCCCATCTCTGTAGCCTCTGCGATCGAAGGATTGGAAAAGATCAACCCGCATATAGATACAGTGCCTATTGTCATCTGTATCCTGATCGGACTATTCCTGTTCCAGCAATTCGGAACAGATAAGATAGGGAAGATCTTCGGGCCGGTAATGGCCATATGGTTCACATTTATAGGTGTGCTGGGACTTATGGCGGTTAGTCACAACCTGGCTGTATTTAAAGCGCTGAACCCTTATTACGCTTATGTGATGTTAAAGGAGGTGCCTAATGGCTTCTGGCTTCTGGGAAGTATCTTCCTGTGTACGACCGGTGCTGAAGCACTTTATAGTGACATGGGACATTGCGGAAGGAATAACATCCGTGTAAGCTGGATCTATATTAAGATCATGCTGATCCTGAGTTACGCCGGACAAACAGCATGGTTGTTATCCCACGTAGGAGAAGAAGTTGGTACTATCAGTCCGTTCTATCATATCGTGCCTGATGCAATCTATCTGCCGGCGCTGATCATTGCAACGATGGCTACCATTATTGCCAGTCAGGCGCTGATCAGCGGATGTTTTACACTTATTAACGAAGCGATCCGCCTGGACCTCTGGCCAAGACACAGGGTATTATTTCCGGGTAATATCAAAGGACAGCTTTACATACCATTTATCAATTGGTTCCTGATGCTGGGATGTATTGGCATGGTGCTTCACTTCAGGGAATCTACCCGCATGGAAGCAGCTTTTGGCCTCAGTGTAACATTGACCATGTTAATGAGCACAGTGCTGATCAACTTTTACCTGCACGCCAAACGTGTTCCATTTGTATGGATCGTACTGCTAACCGGCTTTTTCCTTGCCATAGAAACATCCTTCCTGATCGCCAATCTGCAAAAGATAAAAGAAGGTGGATGGATCACACTGGTGATCGGTATGCTGCTTTTTATGGTCATGTATGTATGGAAAAAAGGGCGGTACATTACCAACTCACTGAAAAAGATGTTGCCGGTAGATGGATATATCGAACTGATAAAACGCCTGAGTACAGATACGAATATTCCGAAACATGCCACTAACCTGGTATATCTCACTAGCTCGGGTACGCCGCGTAAGATAGAGAAAACAGCTATCGACTCAATTCTTTCCCGTTCTCCGAAACGGGCGGATATCTATTGGTTTGTACATGTGAACGTATTGGATGAGCCTTATGCGATGCGCTATCATGTGGATACGATCGTAAAGAATGACGTTTACTTCATCGAGTTCAATCTTGGTTTCAGGATAAATCCACGTATCGATTATTATTTCAGGCAGGTCGTAAATGATCTCGTCGCCACTAATGAGGTAGATGTTTCTGAAAGATGCGAACAAACTTACCAGGATAATAAAATAGGGGACTATAAGTTCCTGCTGACGGATTCTTTCCTGTCATTCGAAAATGCAATGCCTTTCTGGAAGAACCTGCTGATGAAGAGTTATTTCACGCTGAAGTATATGAGTGTGAAAGAGTCGGTGAACTTTGGGCTGGACCTGAGCAATGTAAGTGTTGAAAAGTATCCGGTGGTCATTGTACCGGTATCACATCTACCGTTAACAAGGGAGTTATAAAAACAAGAAGGCCGTTCGCCACTGGCGGACGGCCTTAGGTTTATACATAGTCTATATCCGGTCGTCATCTAGTAATACACTACCCAGGCAGATCATTGCCACATCTTCCACAAGCCCGGCAATCGCATCATGCGTTCCCGTGACTTTCCCAAATTTCTTCCTGACATAGTAGGTCACATATGCGCTGGCATAAGCTGCCGCAGCGCCTACCAGTGCTCCCAACCACATATTGCGATGTCTTCTTTTACTGACGATCGCTCCTGTCACAGCACCAGAAATACTTCTGCCGATTAATCCGGCGGTCTCAATCCTGTCGCCTATGCCGGGTAGTTTGTCTACATAGGCTTCTCCGGCAGCCATTAATGTTAATACTTTATTTTCCGGGAAGAGCAGAGCAGGAGCAAGCGTAGCCCGTGAGCCCGCAATAGCGCTTACTCCGGCAATAACGGCAATATCCTTCGAACTATTCCGTCTGATATCCCGCGTTACCGTTTCCTTCCTTGTCCTGGCTATATTGGTAGTCGCGCTTGTTCCGTTTCTCATGCAAAGTATCATACCACTTTCGTACCATTAAATGCCAGGGATAAGAGTTTGCTCAACATATCTTCCCGCCGGGCCAGGTAAAAATCCGCAACCATAATAGAACTGAAATGGTTTAAAGCCTTGTTGGTGAGCTATTTCAAAGGATAGCGCTCTCCATTCGCTGCCATATGATATACATAGAAAAACAGTAATAGCAATATCTGCAGACCGTGCTCTGGCAATACTATACGAAGACGTGTGTGTAAAATGCCCCACATTCTGGCATCTAATTTGGAACAAGACAGTACCCAAGTCTCAGCTTTTCATAAGCACGAAAAAAGGCCTTTCATCCATTTGCCATTAATTGACGGTACCCGGAACCACGCAACTTTTCCCTCATTTTTTTCTTCTATATGAAGTAACAGCTTCATATTCTCTGGTCAGGCGTACATGAAATCCTGTAAATCATTAATATATAAAAAATACACATATTTTGATATTATTGTAATACATTTGCGCTTGATTTGTGTTTGTTAAGGACAACCAGACCCTACCTATGAACAAAATAACCTATGGATTGGGGTTATGCCTATTGTTGACATCCTGTTTTAAAGAAGTAGGAATAACCGTTACTACTGATTTTATTTACACTGCAAAAGATAGCATATACACCGCACCGGCAAATATCAGTTTTACAAACCGCACTATTGGTGCTACCAATTTCAAATGGACATTTGAAGGAGGGGAACCTGTCTCTTCTGACTATGAAAACCCCGGAACAGTGGTATTCAGACAGGCAGGAGACTATAAGATCACGCTTGAAGCATGGAATGAAGACGAAAGACAGATAAAGACGCATACCATTCATATCGACAGCACCGTAAGTACCGCCTTTGATGCTAAGATACTGATCAATGATTTCTCACCTGTAACGGTCCGGCTGACTAATAATACAACCGGAGCGTCTGCCTATAAGTGGACATTTGAAAACGGAGAGCCTGCCAGCGCTACTGCGCAGTCGCCGCCTGATGTCACATTTACAACACCGGGTACACATAAGATCACACTTACGGTCACTAACGGTGGACAGGATTTTACAGCAGAGAAGATCATAACAGTAAAGCCTGCATTGACCAATGATTTTACAATGGAGCCATCGTTTGACGATGAAGATGGAGAAGCCCCGCTGACAGCAATACTAGAGAGCAAAGCCCAAAATGTTTTAACGAGAAAGTGGACAACAACAGGAGGAATAATAGCCGATGATACGGCCGCTAATACAAATATCTATTTCAAAGACCCCGGTAGTTACCAGGTAACATTAACAGCAGAGAATGGAAAAGGATCAAAGGCCGTCACAAAGACGATAGATGTAAAAGCCAATAACGGCCTGCGTATTATCAGGGATGTTAAGCTCGGTATCAATGCTGCGCAATCCACGATCGGTGCTTATTATTCCACCAGTCTCCGTAAGGTGTTCAGGAGCGGGGATGATCTGTCTGTTGCAGGTAAGGATATTGATATTGTGTTTTTCGGACTGAACCAGGGATTTAGCTATAACATGTTTATTTCGCCCGATTCATCAACTGCTTATGCATTTGGAAGTATACCGGGTGCTAAGTATACACGTTACATCAATAGCCTGGAAGCTTGCGGATGTAGTCTGACACTCACCGCCGCCGGCTTCGATGCAATGACAGACGATGTGCTGCTGAAGAACATGACTATCAGTAATAGTGCAGAAGGTGGAGTACCTTTTACAAATGCAGTTAGCCCGCGTATTGTTTTATTCCGTACTGCCGACGGCAGAATGGGAGCCATTAAAGTAAAAACGTTTGTACCCAATGGTACATCCTCATATATAATCATAGACATTAAAGTACAGAAGTAGCAGCAACCTGAAAGTCGTAAAAAAAGAAGATCCCTTACGTGTATGAAATATTTATTGTATTGTTTGGGCATCCTGCTGTTGCCGTTGCTTTCGCACGCGCAACAGGTGGATCTTGCCAATCTGAAAGGAATGTTCAATAAGGACGCTCCTTTGAAAGTGAGGGGTGGGTTGAATGCCAGCACCATTTTCCATAATGGGAGTGAAACGTCGGGCCGTCAACCCTTTACCTGGTACCTGAATGGAAATATGAACCTGAGTATTTTTAATCAGGTAAATCTGCCATTCTCATTTAACCTTACCAATGCGGGTATCAACTATACTTATCCTACTACCCCTAACCGGCTAAGTTTACATCCTACGTATAAAGGTATTACCGGGCATATAGGAGATGTGGCCATGACCTTTTCACCTTATACGCTCAATGGTATGCAGTTCAGGGGTGTGGGTGTGGATGTGGCGCCTACCAATGAGTGGAGTGTGAGTGCAATGTATGGGCGGCTATCGCGGGCAGTAGCGTATGACAGTACCAATAAGAATGTATTGCCAACCTACGAACGTATAGGCTATGGTACAAAGCTGATGCTGAATCAGGAAAAGTATGGACTGGGATTTTCTATTTTCGCCGCAAAGGATGATCCTTCCTCTAATCCGACAATGCCGGATAGCCTCTACATCTTCCCTAAAAAGAATGTGACCTTTAGCATTAATGGTATGGTGCGTCCCGCGAAAGGGCTGGAACTGACGATGGAATATGCGAATAGCGCCGTGCAGATGAATAAAAGGGACTTCAATATCGTAAAAGAGCAGGGAGGTAATCTGTTAAGCAGTGTGTTCATGTATGATCAGAAGTCAACACTGTTTTATAAAGCCATCAAAGCGGGTCTGAATTATACCTTCATCAAAAGTACAATAGGACTGGGTTATGAGCGGATAGACCCGGGATATCAGACCCTGGGCGCCTATTATTTCAATAATGACCTGGAGAATATTACAGTGAATTTCTCGCAACCTTTCCTGAAGAGCAAAGCGAATGTTAGTGTCAATGTGGGCTATCAGCGAGACGACCTGGCCAATACCAAATCAGGAAGAACATCCCGTATGGTGAGCTCCGTCAACATGAATTACAATCCGGGCGACAGACTGAATATGAGCCTTACGTATTCAAACTTCCAGACGTACATGAATATGCGTTCGCAATTTGATGCCATCAATCAAACCACGCCTATACAAAATCTGGACACACTGAACTTTACCCAAATATCCCAGAATACAGCACTGAACGTGAACTATATCCTGAAAACGGATAAACGTAAAAGTCATAACCTGAATGTGAATTTGAGTTTACAGGATGCGGCCGACCTGCGTGAAGGAGTACTGCACAAAGGTGATGGCTCCCGTTTCTATAACAGCAATGTGGCGTATTCGCTGATGTTCATTCCTGCACAGGTCAATGTGACTGCCGCATTCAACCTGAGTTACAATACGATCGGCAGGGACGATAACCTTACCTGGGGGCCTACAGCCGCTTTCAATAGCCGTCTGTTCAAAAAGAAGATGACGGCAGGAGGTAGTGTGTCTTACAATGCAAGTGCGGCCAGTGGCGTTGAGCAGGGAAAGGTACTGAACCTTCGCGCCAATGCCGGATACAGGGTACAGAAGAAACATAATCTGAACCTGAGCGCCATGCAACAGCTTCGCTGGATACCGGTGAAAGGAACAGTGAATGATCAGACAGTGACACTGGGCTATAATTATAATTTTTAACGTTACGTATTATCCCTACCTATGAATAAGTATTACCCGTTCTCTTTACTGTTTATGCTGCTTTGGTGCTGCACGAAGGCATGGGCCGGAGATCTTGATTCTTCCGGGCTGCATGGTCCCGGTAAAGAACTTCCGGTGAACAATATTATGATGACAGAGCAGCGCAGTTTTCCTCAGATGGATCAGTTGCTGGCAGGCAGTGCACTACCCGCCGCTACTGAGTCACTGTTCACAACAGCGTATCTTAATAGCCTGTATATGGCAGACAGCAGCGTGAATGCCTATCAGCTGAAAGCGCAGGAGGAGTTTGAAAAGCTGAATAAATCAAATCATTATACCAGCGAACTGGGACCTGACGATCTGAATGAATTGCCCATTGGGCTGTCGCAGCAGATCGGCAATACCAATGTGAAAATAGCTATCAGCAGTGTGATCTTCCATCCCGGTTATGCGGAGCTGACCGTATATGCCAAACTGGAAATTCCCCAGAACCCGAAGAAGATCTTCTTCGGTATCAAAGGACTGAAACTTTCTTATACCGGCGGTATCATTGGCGACGCCAAACTGGTGCTGCTGGGAAATATTCCTATCAATATCAATGGAGGCAGTGCCGCCATTATCCTCAAGGGTGGTATGAATATGCAGACAGGGCAGGGTTTGGACCAGACTTATGTGACTATGGACTGTTCCGGTTTTAAGGAGCTGAGTATTTCTGCGGATATCATGTTCCCCCGTTCACTGCTTACACCATTAGATAGCAAGGATGAAAGAGTAAAAGATAGTTCTAAAGTGGTACAGGCGTCATTCCAGACTACCGTACGGGATTGGAACGACATTCTTGTGAGCGTAACATTACCTGCATTTGAGATCACTTCACTGAAAGACTTCGGCTTCCATGTGGGAAAGGCCGTGTATGACGGTAGTGATATCAGGAATAGTACAGACATCGTATACCCGAAAGGATATGCGGAACGGTACATGCCGGCAGGCAGACCGGAATTGTGGAGAGGCGTGTATATACAGGACCTGGAAGTACTGCTACCCCGGCAGTTCAGCAAGGGTAAAAATATTAAGGAACGGGTGGCCTTCGGGGCAAAGAACCTTGTGATCGATAATAACGGTATTTCAGGCACTATTTTCGGCCAGAATATACTACCCTCAGGTTCTGCCTCAGGATGGAAATTTTCGGTAGATAAATTCAATTTAGACCTGGAGGCAAACCACCTCACAGGAGCAGGTTTTGATGGCACCATTCAGTTGCCTGTTTCTTCTACTCCCTTTTTCTATTCTGCACTCATTACAGCCGATAACGAATACCTGCTGAAAATGGGCACCCTGAAGAAGCTATCTTTTGATGTATGGGGTGCAAAAGCCGACCTGGACTCGAATTCATGGGTGCAGCTGAAACTGGCTGACGGGCATTTCGAACCGGAAGCCAATCTGAATGGTAAGATAGGGATCACGACCTCCGGTACCGCCGGAGATACTGACAGTACAAAGAAGAAGATCGTCAGCTTCCAGGGTATCAAGTTTACGAACCTGCACCTGCAAACAAAAGCACCATATCTCACCGCTACTTATTTCGGTTACAATGATGAAGCGAAGTTCAGCAACTTCCCGGTAACCATTACCGAGATAGGATTATCTGCGAATGAGAAAAATGCATCCCTGTTCTTCGGAATAAAGGTGAACCTCATGTCGGGCAAGTTCGGTGGAGAAACGAGAGTATCTGTGGTAGGCGCCTTTGAAGAGAAAGGAGATTACCAGTCATGGAAGTTCGAAAAGCTGCAACTGGACATGATCTCCATACATGCAGAACTGGGTAGCGCTATGACCATAGACGGAACACTTGTGATCCTGCGGGATGATCCTGTTTACGGTGATGCCATCGGCGGTACGCTAAAAATGAAAGTACTGAACGGGAAAGTAAAGATTGACGCGAAGGCGTTATTCGGTAGTAAGGACTTCCGTTACTGGTACGTAGAAGCGAAAGCCGACCTCGGACTGGGCATCATGGTCATACCGCCTATTGCTATCAATGGCTTTGGTGGCGGTGCCTATTACCACATGAAGAAAGATGGCGTCAATATGCAGGCTTCCCTTACAGGTGTGAACTATGTTCCGGATGAAAATACAGGGCTGGGCCTAAAAGCGACTGTGCTGTTTTCCGTCGGTGCAAAGGTGGCGAATGGAGAGGTGACCTTTGAGGTGGCCTTCAATAACAGCGGGGGCATCAACTTTATAGGTTTCTATGGTTATGCTACGATACTGAAAATAATACCTGGCGTAAGCAATGTAACCGAGCGGCTGGGCAAGAAGTTCCAACAGCTGGCAGATAAAGAAGCCAAAGCGATCAAGAGCCTGGGTGGCGTCGGAGAAAAACTGGCTGCCCTGAAAGTATCCAATCCTTCGGCCGCAGGACAGGCAATGGCGGGTGATGACTACAGGGCTGGAGAAACCGGTTTATCTGCTTATGTAGGTATTCAATATGACTTTACATCTTCCACCTTCCATGCGAATTTCGATGTTTACGTCAACATAGCAGGTGGTATGCTAACGGGTGTATCCAGCGGTAACCGCGCCGGATGGGCTGTAATACACATTGCGCCGGGAGAGTGGTACTTCTATATGGGTACGCCGGAAAACAGGCTGGGACTGAAGTTTAGTCTGGGTAGTATTAAAATACAATCAGGTGGTTACCTGATGGCAGGAGATAATATTCCCGGATCTCCGCCTCCGCCACAGGAAGTGGCCGACATCCTGGGTATAGAGATGAGTGAACTGGATTATATGCGTGACCTCAACGCGACAGGCGGAGGTAAAGGTTTTGCCTTCGGCGCCAGTCTCTCCGTGGAAACCGGCGATATCACGTTCCTTATTCTTTATGCAAACTTTAAATGTGGTGTTGGTTTCGACATCATGTTGAAAGACTATGGTGAGGCGCATTGTGTGGGTAGCACAGAACCTATTGGTATGGACGGCTGGTACGCAAATGGCCAGTCATATGTATACCTGCAGGGTGAAGTAGGCGTAAAAGTAAACCTCCGCTTTATCAAAGGACGCTTCCCTATCATCTCTGGCGCAGCAGCTGTACTGATGCAGGCCAAACTACCTAATCCGACCTGGATGCGTGGTTATATGGCTGTGAAGTTCAGTGTACTCGGCGGATTGGTCAAAGGGAACATGCGTTTGAAAGTGACCATTGGTGAAGAGTGCCAGATAGTCAATGGCTCCGGCAGCCCTATCGACGTACAAATGATCTCTGACGTTACTCCGGCAGATAAAAGCGATGGCGTGGATGTATTCACTGCTCCGCAGGCAGCGTTTAATATGAGCGTAGGTAAAGTGTTTGAAGTGGAAGATGATTATGGTAAACATTCCTACCGCTCCCGTTTATCAGCATTCACCATTACCGATAACGATGTAGCAATACCAGGTGTATTAAAATGGAATGACAACGGAGACATTGTTTCTTTCTATTCAAAAGAGATCCTGCCTTCCAGCAAACCGTTGAAAGCATATGTGAAGATCACGTTCGAAGAAGTAAAGAATGGTACCTGGCAGACTTACTACGCAGACGGTAAGGAATGTATCGAGGAAAAAACAGTCATGTTTACAACAGGCACAGCGCCTGATTATATACCAGTCAGCAACCTGGCATACACCTATCCGGTGATGAACCAGAAGAACTTCTACAGGGATGAATATCCCCAGGGCTTCATTACCCTGAGAAGAGGACAGTCTTACCTGTTTGATCCACGTTGGAAATACGAGGTAAGAATAGCAGGTGCAGGTGGTAATACATTGAAGGCGGATATGTCTTACGACTCCATTAACCAGGTGATCCGTTACAACCAGGCAGCACTGGCACTGGGTGCTGCTTACCGCTTTGATATCATCGCCATTCCGCCAAATGCGTCAGCTACTGATACCGTTGCTGTTTACAAGCTGCCGGAGAAGGAAGAAAGTGAAGACGGCAGTTATGAAGTGGCAAACAATAAAGCGCAGGTAGTTACAAGGGGAGACGTCACCAAGTCGCTGCTTAACTACAATTTCCACTCAAGTATACATAAAACGTTTGCGGAGAAGATGGGTAAACTGAAACTGAAAGACGGATTGTATGAGCGCGTTACTTCAGATGTGATCCGGCTCCTGGCAGACGTTGGTGATTATGAAGGTTTCGAGGTAGCGGAAATGACCGGTAACGACGGTACTGGTTTCAGCCCGCTGATCACAGCAACAGCCACGATGGAAGACGCCTACTTTGGTGCTGATATCAATCCGCTGTTATATCAACACTACCAGGAAAATGGAGATATCACTATTGCCAACAGGGACGTGAATGTGCTGGGCGTAGTGCCTGATAAAGCACTGCTCATCATGCCGAGTTATCTGGCAGAAGCAGCATCGGGTGGTGTTACCTCCTGGTACAAAACGAGGATCCCTTACCTGTATGATCTGCCATTCATTTATAAAGCTGACTTCATCGACATGCAGACAAGAGCCGTACAGCGGTACATCAATACCGGAGATGCCGGTTCCGCCAATGTGCTCCTTAATAGTTCCTTCCCTTTCATGCGGTACGGAAACTATAAGGTGAAATACCAGTATGTACTGCCAGATGGTACGAAGACCAGCAATGCAATGTTTGACTATTATAATTCTCTGAAAATCCGGTAATGAAGAAACTGAAAATATTATTATCACTGCTATTGATAACGGGGGTATTATACCCAACGCCCGTGAGCGCGCAACGTAAAGCAGTGAACGCATTGTACATGAAAGCCACGGTACGTAAGTCAGGTGTACTGCTACGCTGGGCTGTGGATAATCCTGCTGCCTGGAAAACGACCAATCAATACGGATTTGAACTGGTAAGATATACTGTGGCCAGAGATGGACAGGTATTAAAAGCTCCGGAGAAAAAAGTATTGAGCAATACACCGTTAAAGCCACAACCGCTGGATGCATGGGAAAGTATATCGCAGAAAGATCAGTACGCGGCTATCATTGCACAAGCTATTTATGGAAAGAGTTTCGAGGTGTCAGGTAATACAGGCAATAAGGGTGTAGCCTCTATCATCGCCCAGTCTGCCGAGCAGGAACAGCGTTTTGCCTTCTCATTATATGCGGCAGACAATAGCTTCGCAGCCGCTAAGATGGCAGGCTGGGGCTGGGAAGACAATACAACCCGGCCTACAGAAAGATACCTCTATCGCATCTATTCACTGGCGCCTGTAAACAAGCTGAAAATAGATACGGGCAATGTGTATATCGGTATGAGTAATTATGAAGAATTACCTAAACCCGGTGATGTGGGCGCCATATTCGGCGATAAGAGTGTGATGTTGAGTTGGGAATACAACGCTTATAGGTCTTACTATACTTCGTGGATCATTGAGAAGTCGCTGGATAATGGCGTGACCTATAAACGTGCTACTGACCTTCCCGTAGCTAATATCAACGAGAAAGACAATAAGCCTTCTCCGCGTATGTACTACATGGATTCCTTACCTGACAATGAGCGGATCTGCTATTACCGTGTAAGGGGGATCTCTCCTTTCGGTGAGCTGGGCCCTGCTTCGGAACCAGCGTCAGGCAGAGGCAAAACTTTGCTGAGATATGTGCCGAACATCCGCAGTAATAATGTGGATGAAAAGGGTATTGTGACGATCAACTGGGAATTTGAAGAAGCAGGTAATAAACTGATCCGAGGCTTCCGCCTTAACCAGGCGCCAACGGTGAGTGGGCCGTTTAAAGTAGTGGTGGATAATATCATGCCCGACAAGCGTTCCCTGGAATACGGAAATCTCAATGCTACGAATTATTTCACGCTGACAGCCATAGCGAAAGACGGAGGTAATACCACTACTTCCTTTCCTGTACTGATACAACCGGTAGATTCTGTGCCGCCTGCAGCACCTGTAGGCCTTACAGCAGTAATAGACAGTAATGGTGTGGTGACATTGAAATGGGAAAAGAATACAGAAAAAGACATGTTAGGATATGCCATATTCCGTGGTAATAATCCGGGAGAAGAAATGTCCGCACTTACTGATTCGGTACACCGTAATAATGTATTCATGGATAGTGTGGTGGTAAAATCATTGAATAAGAAAGTGTATTACGCTGTGAAAGCAATTGACCAGCGTTATAACGAATCTCCTTTCTCTGAAGTACTGGAGGCGAAGAAGCCGGACGTAGTGCCACCTGCATCTCCGATCTTCTCGGGTTACAGTGTGAAGAACGATACCGTGTATCTGTCATGGGCACGCAGCAGTGATGAAGATGTGGCGGAACATCTGCTGTACAGAAAAACGGGGTTAGATAAAACAACCAAATGGGACCTTATCAGCCGTAGTACAGCACCTGGCGTATACGGCTATTCTGATGCCGCTGTTATTGGTGGTACTACCTACTCTTATATTATTACGGCAAAAGACAGCAGTGGACTGGAATCTGTTCCCGTTCAACCGGTAACGGTGACAGTACCGGTAAGTCCGGAGGCTATCCGTGTGAAGAGATTCAATGCATTGGCCAATAGGCCCGAACGGTACATAGAGGTATCCTGGAGTGCCATAGCAGACAAGGCGGTGGAATACCAGGTGTATAAAGGAGAGAAGGATCAGCCGGTAACACTCTGGAAAGTTGTGACTGCTTCCACAAGAAGTATTACAGACCGGGAGATAAAAATTAATACTATTTATAGATATGGTATCCGTGTAGTAAAGGACAATGGCGCGGTGGGGCAGTACCAGGAATTAGAAGTTAAATATTAAAGATATAAACGCAATCGCTATGAAAAGATTTTTACTCTTTTGGCTGTTTTTATTGATTGCAGAGTTTTGTTGGGCCCAAAATGATGTTGTACCCTATGATATATTCTGGAGTGTACGCATATACGGACAGGACGGAAGGACCGGCTGCGATAGCTATGTTACTGTTATCGCTGAAATGGAAAATGGGACGGAAGAACTGGTAGCATACAATGCAACAAATGATGTTTATCCGGGAGCCGGAGGTACTGGATTCGGTCTGTACTACGGATCATATACATTCACAACTGCTAACAGGGTGAGGCGTTTCCGGGTCACTTCAGTCAAAAAGAACCAGAACTGTAGTGTAGCCGGGCAGGGAAATTTTTACACACCCAATATAGATTGGACAGTGGTATGTCCCCGTCTGGTATATACAAACGCTAACAATGACGTCTTCCCCGGATATCGTAACGACTCTGAGTTCTCTGTGGATTTCCGGCCAACGACAAATATGTATGTGCTGACGCTGAATACGAACCACAAGCTGAATAGATATGCTTATGAATTCAACTCAACAGCTACTGTAAATTATACAGAAGGGTTGAGTGAGTATATGAGCCTTCAGTACAAAAGTTATACTGGCGCCTACATAGACGACCGGACCTCACGTGGTATCATGGTCTATCCTGGCAGAGTGATAAAGGATATCGATGTCACCTACAAATGGAAGAATGAGTCCAATCAGGGCTGGCAAACGGCGACGAAGAAGATCATAGTTAATAATGGCGGACAAGACTTCAATTTCGATGTTACGCAACCTTATGGAACCCTGTCGGCCGGAGATGCCACTGTTAATGTTTCACGCAAGCAGGTCTTTATGTACCTGAAATCCGGTCCGGAGGTAAATAATACAATTCTGCCAGTAGATTCAAAGATCTATATGGCGACGGTAAATGAGGGTGTATTACCTGGCGTGATGAGCTATATGTATAGCTTTGACAACTTTGCGACTAAGACGTGGTTTCCGGATGGGATCCCTTTGTTGCTGATCCGGAAGAATCCGATATACTTTTCGGCGAGGGACCTTTTAGGGAACAACGTGCTCGATTATGTAGGCCGGACAATATCGATCAAGGGGTACGATATGTGTGCGAATGACCGGTATTCCGCACCGTACAATCTTACTATCAGATTATCTGCTCCGGACATACTTGATGCGAAAGGTATAGATGCTACCTGTCCCGGAAAGCAGGATGGAAGGGTTCGGGTAAAGTTCAGCAGACGGCTCTATCCTGATGAAACGCTGGAATTGCAGGTGGTAGATCCTAATGCAGGACCCGGAGGTACAGTAAAGACGTATCCTGTTACGATTGGTGCAGATAGTATGTTCATAACACCGGAAGACCGGCCCTTGCCGGGAGGCACCTACAATATAACGCTGATCGGCGGGTATAAGGGAGATGCTATCTATTCGGGAGATGCTACTCATAAAGCGAATGTTACGATCACCGATCCTACCCCATTGATATTTTCAACCCCGGTACCCGGAGCGGTGAAATGTTTTGGCGGAAGTGATGGTTCAATCACATTGACAGGTTCAGGTGGTACGCCAGGATATCGCTTATTGTATAAAGATGCGGGCGCCACCGATTTCAGTGTTGCTGATTTCACGGCTAACCCTAATGTCTTCAGTAATCTGCGGAACGGAGATTATGTGGTGTCGATCACCGATAAATATAATTGTCCTGCAAAAAATGCAGCCGGTGCAACGGAAGTAACGGTAACAGTTACACAGCCGGATGCCCCGCTGGAAAGCGATAATGTCACTCCTGTAGATCCATTGTCAAATGGCAGTACGGATGGTAGTATCACGGTGCGGCTTAAAGGTGGATCGCCTTTCGCGGATGGATCATACAATGTTACCTGGACAAAAGGCGCGCAATCTTTCACACCTGTTAACACGGTAGGAAACAATATTTATACTACCACCATTAGTAACCTGGGCGATGGTATCTATACGCTAACAGTCAAAGATAAAAACTACGATGCCGCTGCACCTGCAGGAAATGGCGGTTGTATTTATACCACACAGGTTACACTGACAGAACCGCCTGTACTGGAAGCGGGTATTGAAGTTGCTGACAGTATTTCCTGTTACGGAGAGAGTAATGGTAGTTTACGTGCAGTGCCTGCAGGAGGTGTAAAAATGACTTCAGCGCCTTATTACACCTTCCGTTGGTATAAAGAAATAAGCGGTAGCTGGCAGGACCTGAATGTGACAAGTATAGAGGCTACAGGGCTGACTACAGGACGATACAGGGTACTGGTGACAGATGCCAATAACATTGAGAAATATTCAGATCCTAAAGATTTTATAGAACCTGGTGACCTGAAGATACAGTTTAGTGAAACGCCTGTATCCTGTTTTGGTGGTAGCAATGGTACTTCTACAGCGATAGTAACAGGTGGTACTTCACCATTCACATACGCGTGGACGGGTGGTGCAACGGCGGTAACAGCTACCAACCTTGCTACGGGCAGTTATACACTGAATGTTATAGACTATCATGGTTGTAAGGTATCCGACCTGTCGTTCATTGCGCAGCCGGGAGAAGCATTACATATTGTCAATGCACCTATTACCTTCCCACGTGGTTACGGATATACAGATGGTAATATCAGGGTAACGCTGAAAGGAGGTACGCCGAAAGCGGATGCATCCTACAATATTACCTGGAAAAGAGCAGATGGTACGGTGTTAAGTAACTATACATCCACCGTACAACCGGGCGCTTATGAAACAATCCTTAATAATGTCGGGGCTGGCGATTATGTACTGACAGTGACTGATTCCAATTATTCCGGTGCAGGTTTGCCGTCCGATTTTCAGGCATGTTATATTGAACAACCATTCCATGTAACTCAGCCAGATCCGATCGTCACAACGGTATCGGAATATCACCATGTATCCTGTAAAGGAGATGCGGACGGTGCGTTAAGCGTAGTGACGATTGGTGGTATGCCATATGCAGGGCAACAAGCTTATCTCTGCGCATGGTACCGCCTGGAGAATGGAACAGCAACACTACTACCACAAACAACGGCTATTGCATCAGGTTTGTCTGCGGGCAAGTATAAAGTGATCGTGACAGACATAAATACTGTGAGCAAAGAGTCAGATACCTTCACACTGGCAGAACCCGAATTACTTGAAGTAAAACTGGCTGCACGTGCGGTGAGCTGTAATAGCGGAACAGATGGTTTTGTGAAATCGACGGTGACAGGAGGTACATTGCCTTACACCTGGTCCTGGACTAATGGCGCCAACACACAGGATATTATCAATGTAGCAGCAGCTGATTATGGGCTGGTGCTCACAGATGGACATGCCTGTACCGTAAAGAAAGATACAACCATTATTGAGCCTGTATTGCCACTGGCAGTAGCAGATGTGATACAGGTTGATCCTAAAGCGTTCGGTTATACTGATGGTACTATTCAGGTAACATTGACCGGTGGTACACCCGATGCTACAGGTCTTTACAACATTGAATGGACAGATGCAACAGGCAGGCAGCTCACCACGTTCACACAGGTAAAGACAGCAGATGGTGTGGTTACTTTATTACAGAATGCAGGAGATGGCAGTTACACATTGAAAGTAAAAGATGCACAATATATTATTTCAACGGATGGAAGTACAGCAGGTTGTTATGTTGCAGCTACCTATACACTGCACGAACCACCATTACTGGAAGCAGCACTCAGAGAGTACCGCTATATTTCCTGTATCAATCTCGCAGATGGTAAAGTGGCCGCTCATGCGCAGGGAGGGATTCCTTTTACTACCGGCCTGCCTTATAAGTATCAGTGGTACAGCGTGAAGAATGGTGTGGAAACGCTGATCCCGCAAACAGATAGCATCATTACAGGTATGCCGGCAGGTAATTACCTGGTGAGGGTGACCGACTTCAATAACGTCACCCGTACATCTCCGGTATTTGAATTGCAGCAACCAGCCAAACTGGAAATAAGTTTCACTACGGAACCGGTAACCTGTGCTTCAGGTATGGATGGTAGTATCATTGCTAATGTAACCGGGGGTACGCTGCCTTATCATTACGAATGGACGAATGGTGCAACTACAGATACTATTAAAGATCTGACAGAAGGTACCTATATGGTGTATGTAACAGATGCACATGGTTGTGTAACATTGAAACAGGCAGATGTCTATATTCCTGAAGGTATTAAGACAGCGCCCGTAGTGACAGCGCCGACCTGTAATAACTATTGTGATGGGGCTATCACAGTAGGGGTAAACGGAGGCATAGCTCCTTACACTTATGCATGGAGCAATGGCAGCAAGGAAAAAGATCTGAAAGGACTTTGCGCCGGTACGTATACACTGACCATTACTGACGCCAATAATTGCAAACGCATACAATCCTTTACACTGAATAATCCTGCACCGCTTGTTATTAACATCGGTGCTGATAAGACCCTTTGTAATGCGCAGACATGGACAGTAAATGCGGCTATCCCTGATGCGAAGGCGAAATACAAATGGACTGGCGACAATGGTTTCAGTTCGGATAAACCCGCAGTTACGCTTAGTAAGACCGGTAGCTATTACGTACAAGTAACAGATAATAAGGGTTGTAAAGGAGCAGATACTATTGCGATCAAACAATACCAGGCTGATATTGCTGCGGAGTTTGTTTCTCCAACACAAGCCTTCAGTAAACAAACGGTATCGTTTGTAAACATAAGCAACCCAAGACCGGAGCGGGTTGAATGGGTGTTGCCAGAAGGTAACGGTGTCAGTGTAGTGAGTAAAACAGATATGTTGGTAGAGTTACAGTTTGCCGATACCGGTATCTATACCATTTCCCTCCGTACGTACATCGGCAGCTGTGAACAGGTGTATACCAAACGTTTCACTATCCTTAACGGAGAGGACTTCCCTGTACCAGGAGGCGCGCAGACGCCGTTCATCCTTGACTTCAATGTAATGCCTAATCCGACCGACGGCCAGTTCTCTGTTCAGGTGAAGCTGGACAAACAATCGGAGATCAGGTTACGCATGATCAATATTGTTTCCAATCAGCTGGTCAGCGATAGAAAAGAAAACGCCGCAACACAGTTCAACATCAATTACCAGTTGAATGTAACAGCGGGTACATACCTGTTGTTGCTGGAAACACCAATGGGCAATGCAGTCAGGAAAATTGTACTAAACAAGTAGCAGTAAGAAAATGAAACTAAGCATATATAACACGTTCCGTATAGTATTGCTGGCAGGTATGCTGCTGTGCGCCGGTCATTTCAGATCGGCAGCGCAGCAGTATGCAGTGAAAGTACAGGTGCAGTTACTGCAACCGGTATCGCCACAGCTGGCCAATCTATATAGTGGTACGCAGCCCAGGATGATCATTACCCTGCTGAATATAGATCTGCAAAAACCTTCCTTGTCTGTCCGGTTGCGCCTGACTATAAAAGGAGGGAGTGCGATGTTGCGTAATAAGGATTATGGCTATTATCCCAACATCCAGCTGGATGCAGGTGTTCCACTGAGACTAACCCTGGATGATCTCGCCCCTTATTTTCAGATAAACAATCTGGACGCTACAGGGATCTCTCCGTCTCAACTCCTGCAGAATAGCCGTTTGCCCGATGGGTACTATACGTTCTGCGTAGAGGTGGTGGAGGTGAATAGTGGTCAGGTGATCAGCGCCAGCGCACTGGGTTGTTCGTCACCGGCATGGATCAGTACCAGTCTGCCGCCATTACTGAACCTTCCGCTCAAAGGGGGAGGGGTTGCTTACAGAGAGCCTCTGAACATGACCTTCAACTGGACGCCCCGGCATATGAGCAGCGCCAATGCTGCCTTCCAGACGGAATATGAATTCACCTTATCCGAGTTATGGGACACCACTATTCCACCGGAAGCGGCATTCCTGAATACGGCACCATTGTACCAGACCATTACTCCTGCTACTACATTGTTATATGGGCCTGCGCAGCCACAGCTTATTCCCGGTAAACGATACGCCTGGCGTGTAAAGGCAAAGGCAAAGATGGGTATCGATGAATATGACGTATTTCTAAACAATGGTTATAGTGAGATATACACATTTGTATTACAGGAGGATTGTCAGCCACCACAACAGGTATTGGCTACTGTTGAGAAGAATGTGGTTACCGTTAGCTGGTTGCCGCAGCCAAAAATGTCTGAATACATAGTAGAATATCGCGAAAGCAAGGATGATGCGGAGTGGTTCGATGTGAAAACATCCGAAGACCATGTCGCCATCTATGACGCAGTAGCGGGTAGAAGTTATGAATATCGTGTAGGAGGTTATTGTGTGGCTGAAACAAAAACAATGGGAGAGCTGCATGGCTTTAAGATGCCGCCAAAGGACACTGCTGTTAATAAGAATTGTGGTCTCCTGCCCGATATAAAACTGGCTAATCAGACGGCTATAAAGGAACTGAAGAACGGTGACCAGATCATGGCCGGCGACTTCCCGGTACGCCTTATGACGGTATCTGGCGCTGGTACATTCCAGGGAACGGGTTATGCGATGATACCATTCCTGAGTGATACGAAGATAAAAGTGAAGTTTAGCAATATTACTGTCAATACAAACCGTCAGTTACTGACAGGTATGATCCTGACCACTTTTGACAGCCTGGAAACACAGGTGGTGAAAGTGGGAGATGTGATACAGGCGGTAAAAGATCTGGGCAGCGTGGTGATAGACCTGGCGCATCTGAGCATAGATAGTGATTATCTGTTGGTGAAAGAACTGGCGGATGAGATCCGGAAACTGGCGGAAGATGAGTTACCGGAAGAACTGAAGGACCGTATTATCAAAGCTGCTGATAACCTGGAGAAAGCCAAGAAGGATTATGACGAGGCGAAAGCCGAATACGATAATGCGAAGACGCCAGAGGAGAAAGCTGCTGCGAAAGATAAGAAAGATAAAGCGGCTGAAGCATTCGAGGAGGCTAAAAAAGAAGTGGACGCGGTGAATAAAGAGAAGGATGCGTTTGTGAAATCGGTTACTGACCTGCTGGTAAAGGCTGTCAGAAAATTGAGATCCGAATATAATGACAGCAGGCGTAACAAGATCAATGAAGACTTCAGCGTCAGTCAGAAAGCGTTGAATGATCTGATCAGTGAAACCAGGAAAGCGCTCCTGAATGGCAGGTCACTACCTGTGGACGACACCAAAGGCCAGTACTCTGTTATCATCGATATAGATAGCGTAAGTATATCAACACCTGGGAATGATGCTTTTACAAAATTGAGTGTTGCGTTCAAGGATGCAGAACTACAAAAGAATAAAGTAGCGGTCATCGATATGTTTGACAGTAACATCACCAGCAAAGAATACTACGCATTGGTAACCCAGGTACTCAGAATAAACGGCAAAAACATTGTTGATTACATCATTGATGCAAGAAATAATGAGGTAGATGATGATGTCATTGTCGATAACCTGAAAGAGGAACTGGAAGTATTAATAACTGATTTGTTGAATAAATAAATGGGTAATATGAAAATGTTACGTAAACATATATTCCTGTTGGTCCTGTTATTACAGGCAGGTACTGCTTTCGCAGCGCCGGACAGGGACAGTCTTGTGATGAAGATCATTGAGAGAGGTAAGCTGGCTTTCCAGGAGATGGCAAGGCAGAACAGGTTGAATGACGAAAAGGGACAGTCTTCCCAAAACCGTTATGTACTGCATATCAATACTGCCGATCTGATAGATAAACAGATTGACGTACTTGATAAGGAATACATTAAACAAAGAAAGGTTACTTATAGTCCGAATGATGTAGGTGGAGATGTTGAGGGACAGTTCATTGTACCGGCAGGTGAAGATCTTGACGACCTGGATGAGGATTTGAAGAATTATAACTTGAACCCCAACACCAAAGTTAGGGCCTACCTGATCACAGTCGATTTTATACCCATGATCTTCAATGGTCCGCTACCTACCCTGGCGGGCTTGTTGGACATGAGTGTGGATAACGGGTTGGGAAAGGAAGATGCGGCCATTTCCCAAGCAGCAAGGGAGGATGCCGCAATCATAGTAAAAGGAATTGCAGCAGGACTGTTGAATAAACAACCTGAAGGTAGTGCGCCGGCAGCGTTTAATACGGTTTGTTGTGGTATGGTGAACTATAAGGTCTACGCCAAAAGACGCATGTTAAAAACGTTCAGGATATTTTCTCCTTATTATGATCTCACGGGAGATGAACGGAGTTCTTATAGTTCGTTATTGGGGAAACACCTGATGTCTGTGAAAGGAAGTACCGGCCCTAAGTTGGTGGAGAAATTTATACATGCCATTATTGACAATGGCATGGACTACGGGGTCTTGCCACGTATAAAGGAGCAGATATTGTCGGTCACGGACTACGATCGGATGGGATTACTGCTAACAGGGCTTAGTGAGATGGCATATGATCAGTTCACATATGAAGAACGTATCCATGCCATCAAGGTACTTACCTCAAAAGGAAGTATGAACGCCCCCAGCCAGGAAAAGGTAAAATTTTTGTTGTCGACGGCGAACTTTGAATCTGATGCAGCAAAATTGATGGACGATCTTGCTAAACCCAACGAGCGTATTTCAAAAACAAAGGAAGTCGAAAGCGGTGATTTTGGCAAGATGACGGTACCCAATGAAGACGCGGATCTAAGCTTATTGCATATACTGGTAAATGGTATGTATGACCAGATGATAGGGTCACAGAATTATACCGGGTTGACGCAGTTCTTCATCAACCTTGCGAGATCGTCACCGACTGTTTTTGATGAAGCTTTGGCATATTACAGGGATCCCAATAAACTGGACAGAACAATCGTGTGGGATAAAAGTTATGCATTGGAATTATTAAATACTCCGCCGGCGGGTACCAATAGCTACGAGGTAAAATTTGACAATAAGACGGATGAAATTACTATTACGAAGTCGCAGTTGAAGTATTATGAAAATGATCAGAAATTCGACAAATTGCGGCAGGCCATGCGTGAATATGCGGAGGATAATGATGGCTTTCTGAAGAAGTTCCTTACTGAGACATTGATACCTGCCTCAGGTACACTGCAGGTGATCGGTTATTATGATAAGTTGATGCCTCCTGCGCCGCAATGGGAGAAGGAAGAGCCTTTCAAGTTAAAACCCTGGGCGCTGGTGTCATTTACCAATAAGTCGGACTTGTCATTGCTGGCATCAGCTGTTGGGGAATCGGAAGGCCAGAAGGAGCATCAGGCCCAGTTCCTGCCGGCTATTGTATTAAAATATGCCGCAGATAAAAAAATGAACAGCAATGTAGGTAAAGGCGTGGTGATGGCATTTGATGTGATCACATTGGTGACACCGGTAGGAGAATTAGCATATCTGGGAAAAGTAGCTAACTACGTTTATAAGGGTGTTGAGTATGGTAGTAAAGTAGCGTCTTTAGGGCATCTGGCTGTAGAAACAGGCGCTATCCCCAAAGACAGTAAGTTGGGTGAACTGATCACGGAATGTTATCACGTCGCCAACCTGATGCAGCTGGGCAATCTGGGTCTGACACTAACAAATGGTTTCATTTCGAAGTTGACCCGTGCAGAAGCGACAAAGTTTCTTCAAACTTACTATGCAGCAGAGAAGGAAGGGATGATGTATCTCTTACAGGACCCTGAAACGGTGAAGCGTATCATCCGGTTTAAAAGAGAAATAGAGGAAGCCGGTATCGTAGCGGGATATGGAAAGAACTGGACTGCTGCTATTAAAGAACAGATATATGAAGGTATATCTGCTACGGTTGCGAAAATGAAGGACTTGAAGTTTCTGAAAGCTGTGCCAGAAAATCAACTGATCAAATTTGTGGATGGAAAAGGAGAAACGGTGATGCATACGATGGCGGACGGTACGTTGGTGTTAGATAAAACAGTGGGAACGCTTGCGCAGGATGCCCGCCTGGTGGGTACGATAGATGGAGCTGCTGTACGTGCATCAAAGACAGCACCGGAAATAGTGGAGGATATTATGTTTGTACAGCGTGCCAATAAGAGTGTGGAATGTGTAAGAGGTGCATGTTTTATCGCGGGAACACTGGTACGTACCAGGGCAGGTCTCACGCCTATTGAGCAGGTTAAGGAGAACGATACGGTACTTGGGGTACAGGTGGCCAATGGTGATACTACCTGGCAGAAGGTTACGCGGGCCTTTAAGAAACAGGCGACGAAACTGGTGCGCGTCATTACAGACAGTGATACCATCTTTTCTACCCCGGAGCATCCTTATCTTACAGAGGACGGCTGGAAGAGTGCTGCTGACCTGAAGACAGGCTGGCGTCTCAGGTTGGCAGGACATGCTTTTGCTACACTGACCGCAGTACTGCCGATAGATACCAGTGTAACGGTATATAATTTTGAGACAAGTATCACACATAACTATTGTATAGGCAGTGAAGGGATCGTGGTGCATAATTCCTGTGTCATTTTTGACAGGCTGAAAGGCAGTATTCCGGTAGAACACTTCGATGAGTTTGTGAATGACTTTAAGGATATGGCGGATGTGCTTGCGAAATTTGATAATGGAAAATTGTCTATTGACGCCTGGGAGATTTTGTATAAATATCCTGCCTTCCGTTCGGAATCAAATTATCTGCACCAGGTCCAGGCAATATTGAGGAAAAGTACAGACGCCAATTGCGGTGCTTTGGTACGGGATGCGATGGCCGGCAGGAAGGGATTTGGCACCTTGAATGAAGTAGACCGTGCTGCTCTCAGGAGACAATTTGAAACGCTGGAAATGCGTGCACGGAGTGCAGGTAACGAGGTGATGGTGACTGATATGCAGAAGTATCTCGCCGAGATCCGTGACGTATGGATGGGAGAGGGCATCGCCGCTCGTGTGGCAAAGATCGGTAAACTGGCAGATCAGTATAATGACCTAACGGCGGCAGAGAAAGCATTGTTTGCTACAGACTTTGCCGGCGCCAGTCCCCTGGCCCTGAAACGCATGGCCGAAGAGTCGGACTTCCTGGCGCACTGGAGGACTGACAGGAACTATTACCTGGAACATTCGTATGCTAACATGTCTCATGCTGACTGGAGTACAACGGCCAATCGTGTGATGGCTGAAGGGGGATTGAATGGCTCCCTGGCCAAAGAGCTCGATGACCTCAAGGATCTGAAAGAAGGTATTGTGGCAGCAGCTTCTTACGAGGGAAAACAAGGTGGGGCCGTTATCAGATATAACGCTGATGCCCCGAATATGCCCGAACTGTCACCAATGTTCAAGCGGCGTATTACTTATCTGGATATTATCCGTGCGGATGCGGAAGAAGGGGGACTGCTGTACAAGACCTTGTACAAAGACGTTCCATTGCAAAAAGTGATCAATGCCAGCGACGCCGGCAAACATGCGGAAGTTATGGCGGTGGACGTGCTGGCTAAAGAACTCGGCATTACCACCCATGAAGGACTCGGTCGTATACATGTTATAGTAAGAGGAGGTAAGTATGGATCCATGTGTCGTTGTCCGCATTGTTTCTATATCTTGCAGGGTGTAACAATGATAGGAAACAGGTAAACTATGACTAAAGAACTGATCATTGAAAATGAGCCTTTCGTATTCAGTTATCACGAACGTTACCAGCAATGGATACTCAGTGATGCCGACTATCTGGGTGGCTATGACACGGATCTTCGTATAGACAAAAGCGCATTTCCCGATGGGAATGTTGACTGGGAACAGGTAAAGAAATTCATCCTTTATCTGCGGGATGATTTCGGCCGTGTATTGGATAACATCAATGGCGCAGCGGAAGTATTGAAAGCGCTTTTTAAAGAGGCGTCTATGCGCTTTGAAGAGTGGAACGTGATAGAGGACACCCGGTTTGAATTGATAGGCATATCATTCAAAGGCTATAGTAAGCAGCATCCGGGCGACTTTATCTATGATTACCTGATGATGCCCTATTATACAAAAGACAGGCTGAGAGACATCGGGACAGATCTGTGGAGAGCCAGTTTTATCCGGTATAATATTTACAGCGTGAGCAGGGACATTTAGGGCCATGCACGCGACGAAATTGATAGGGGTTGTCTGCAATTGCAGGCGACCCTTTTCTTTCCTATAAACTGATTTTCATAAATATCCGTGTTTGTTATGGAAAATATTATTAATATTAAACCCTATATCAGATTAAACGGATGGCAAAATATCTGGACTTTTTACAACAATATGCGAAGCACCTGGGTGATCCTCAGGGAGTTAGTGAGACAGAGATCCAATCGATCGAACAGCAGTTTAATGTGAAGCTACCTTTAGCCTACGTAGAGTTCATCTCCATTTTTGGTAAAAAGAGGGGGCGTATCCTTAGAAATTATTCAAGTGAAGTAGCATACCTGGCGCAAAACAGGAAAGACGCTATTAAGGCGCTGAATAGTATGGGGAACGGTACTTTTACAATTAAGGACAGCCATTTCTTCTTTGGGCAATGGCAGGAACTTTCTTCTTATTTCTTTGACTGTGAGCAGCTGGAAGACGATCCTCCGGTATATGTGCTCGATGCGGGTAAGGCCGATGTTTTCAAACCTTCGTTTTCGCAACTGATCAGGGAAGAACTGAATAAGGTATTGAAGTTTGACGGGGTTATCAAGAAATAGGGGTGTTGTTAACGCACCTTACTTACATCTTTTAACTGCACCAGTTCCGGCATCATACAGATGGCCAGGCAAAACACGGCTGGCGGTGCTTGTGTGCCATGCATATTAAATGCGATAGTGTCGCCAAGGCTGATCCCGGCCGGCAGCACAGTTGTAATGGTGCTGTCTGTGCTAATAATGTTAACCTTGTAAAGCCTGCCGCCTTCTGCAGAAGAGCAGCAATTGTCCGCCGCTGACACGATCCCTCTAAAAGATCTATTAGTTTCCTTTGAGCATGACAAGCTCAGTATAAGGATGCAAAAAGCAAAGAACTGTTTCATTTCATGTAGTCTGGTTGATAACTCCGGAATAGATGACTGTATAACGGGGATGCTGAAGAAAAGTTACAGATATGAACGGGTGTCTGGATGAACGGAATGTTTTCTATAAATTTATCTACGCACATGATAAATACGAATCTGACAGAAGAAGAAGCAATAGCATTGCAGCAGCAGTTAAGGGGGCAGGTGATCCTGTCCGACCAGTTGCCTGCCAACATAAAACTGATTGCAGGAGTAGATGTAGAGTACGATAAGGACAGCGAAGTGATTGCAGGCGCTTTTGTTTTGCTGGACTATAATACGCTGGAAGTAGTGGAAGTAGCAACGCATTGTATGGAAGTGACATTCCCCTATATCCCCGGCTTATTTTCATTCAGGGAAATGCCTGTGTTACTTGAGGCATGGAAGAAGCTGCAGCAACATCCTGATATTATTATCTGTGATGGACAGGGAAGAGCACATCCGCGCCGTTTCGGTCTTGCCTGCCATATGGGTGTGGTGTTAGATATACCTACACTGGGATGTGGTAAAACGAGATTATCCGGAAAGTATGAAGAGCTACCTCCTGAACGTGGTGCTGTTAGCGCTTTGCTGGCTGAAGACGATGGTGAGCATATCGGCAATGCGCTGCGTACACAAAAAGATATTAGCCCGGTGTTCGTATCTGTAGGGCATAAGATCTCGTTGGAAACCGCTACTCAACTGGTGTTGAAAATGTGTACGGAATATCGTTTGCCGGAAACGACCCGCAAGGCGGACCATTACGGAAGAGAGGCTTTCCTGGCATACAAGGCAGGAGCGGGCGGCGAATAGCGATAAACAGCAGCACTATTTTCCTAATACAGTTAGCGCAACATAAAGATTATTCTGCTATCTTACCAGCAAGGCAAAGATTCAACCAGAACCAAATCGTTTATGTAAATGAAACAGAGGCTCCTGTCGCTCGACTTTTTCAGGGGTTTGACCGTTGCAGCTATGATCCTGGTCAATAACCCGGGAAGCTGGTCTTACGTCTATCCCCCGTTGGAACATTCAAAATGGAATGGCTGTACACCAACCGACCTGGTATTTCCTTTCTTCCTGTTCATGGTCGGCGTATCTGTCACCTTTGCGCTGAGTAGCCGCAGGGAGGATACGGGAGGACATACAAAACTCATCATTCACATTTTCCGCAGGGCGGCTATTTTATTTGCTATCGGGTGGGCCTTTCGCCTGATCCCTTCCTTCGACTTCCATAATTTGAGGATCTTAGGCGTTTTACAGCGCATTGCGATCGTTTTCCTGGTCATATCGCTCCTTTACCTCAAAACGGGTACTAAGACCCGTATATGGCTTTGTTTTGCATTCCTAATTATATACTGGCTGCTCATGACGGTAGTCCCCGTTCCGGGATATGGTCCTGCCAACCTGGAGCCCGGCACAAATCTGGCTGCCTGGCTGGACCGCACGGTGATGGGAGAGCGGCATTTGTGGCGGCAGGCACGCACCTGGGACCCGGAAGGGATACTCAGTACACTACCGGCTGTTTCAACGGGGTTGTTGGGTATCATGACGGGCGACTGGTTGCGCCGTAAGGACAAGCAGGATGCGGAAAAAGTATCCTGGCTGTTTTCAGCAGGCTTTCTCTCTGTGCTGGCAGGCCTGATATGGGATGGATTTTTCCCTATCAACAAATCCCTCTGGACAAGCTCTTTCGTGTTATATACCGGCGGTCTGGCAGCGATGGGGCTGGCATTGTCCTATTGGTTCATTGACGTACAGAAATACCAGCGTTTAACGCCACCTTTTGTAGCGTTTGGCAGGAATGCCATCACAGCTTATGTGTTATCGGGCGCCGTTCCGATGATATTTAAAGGAATGTCGGGTGGAATGTTCAGGGGATATTCGGAGATCTTTTCTCCTTTGAACGCCTCACTTGCAGCAGCTATTACGCTTGTGTTACTGATGTTCATACCAGTATGGATCATGTATAAAAGGAATATCATAGTAAAAATCTGATGTGGAACGAAAATGTTACCACAGGCCGGTATTTTTTTGTATTATTAAGGAATCGTCTTCCTAAACTTTACTGCCAATGCAATCGGAGAGTCACGTGTTATGGTGGAATGCGTTTAAACAGGGGGATTGGGATGCTTTTACTGCGCTCTACGGCGAATTTTATGAACTGTTGAACAATTACGGCCGCAAGTTTACGCAGGACGCGGACCTGATCCAGGATGTAGTACATGATCTTTTTGTGAGATTATGGACCACACGTACACGGCTGGGCAACCCTGCCTCCGTGAAAAATTACCTCTATAAAGCATTACGCTCCACACTATTCCGTAAAATACAATCCCTGTCAAAGTTTGTGGAGCTGGATAATGCCTCCGGACAGGGCGGTTTTGCAGTGAACTTTATACCCGATGCTTCTTTCCGCCAGGAAGAACAGGAACTCAGGAACCAGGTCATAGCCCTGGTCAACACATTACCTGCGCGTCAGCAGGAAATCATCTTTCTACGTTTTTATGAAGGAATGTCCTATGAGGAAATAGCAGTCATTATGGACATCAATATGAGCTCAACCTACAAGTTATTATATAAGGCCCTCGATAACCTGCAGAAGGTGTCAGATAAGCGTTTCCTGACCTTCTTAACCATACTCTTTTTCCTCTCCAGAAATTTTTCAAAAAAAATTATGATACCGGAGGGATAATTTCCACCATGTCATGTCTAATAGTAGTAAATCGGGGATATCGTGATGAACAATGAGAAATACGTAACATACAGATTAGAGGATTTCCTGGACGATGACGCCTTTATTAAATGGGTGTCAGGAAAAGAACAGGACGCCTTTGCCGCAAAGTTCTGGAGCGAATTCCCTTCACAGTACCCATCCGCTGCCGCTAATTTTGATTTTGCAGTCAGTGTGATCCGTACTTACCGCTCTCAGGAAGTCTGGGAGAACAAGGATAATAAGGCGCATGTACTTGAAAGGATCACTGCTACAATAGAAGCAAACAATAACCGGCGTCCGGCACTGATGCGCAGAATGAGCACCTGGGTAAGAGCTGCGGCTATCGTATTGATCATCGCCGCAGGTGGTTACCTGGTCTACAACAAGCTTGGTAAACCTTCCCAGGAAATCATCGCCACCGGATATGGAGAAAAAAGAACGATCACGCTGCCGGACCATTCGGTAGTAACACTGAATGCCTCTTCTACCATTACGTTCAATGAAAAATGGGATACGACTTCCGCAAGGGAAGTATGGGTAGACGGTGAAGCCTTCTTTGATGTAAAACACCTGAACAGGGATACCACTAACATAAGACCTGGTCAGCGGTTCCTGGTACATAGCAATGGCCTGACAATAGAGGTATTGGGAACATCCTTTAATGTAAGAAGCCGCCACGGAAAAACAAAAGTAGGATTGGTAACAGGAAAGATCCAGGTAGGATTTGGCAATAAGAACGACCATGAAGCAATGGTGATGTTACCGGGTGATTATATTGAGTACGCCGACAATCATGTATTACTAACTAAAAAGATAGATAAGCCAGAAACAATTAAACGTTGGACACAGGTACCACTAACGTTTACAGACGCCACGTTAAACGAAATAATAGAAACATTACAAGACAATTATGGTTACACTGTAAAAGTCGGTGAACAATCCATCAAAAAGCTAAAGATCGAGGGAGATATCAACGTAGCCAACGTAGAAGAACTATTGACTGTAATTACCACGACGCTTAACGTCAAAATACAACAGCCTTCTGAGAAAGAGCTTGTCATTACTTCAGGAAAATAACAGCAGGAAAACGCGACGACGCGGGAAAAACTAGGACTCGTAAAAAAAAAAGAATGAACATTTTGAACCAAAATCTCGTTTTGGGGCTGCTCTCTTGTGCCCTGTTGCCAGGTATTGCCATATCTGCCAACGCACAGACGTCCCCTGTGTATGCCATGCGGCAATCCGATAAGATCCCTGTAAAACATGTATCCGCAACTGTATCCCTGAAAGAAGCTTTAATAAAGCTGAAGAAATTCCAGAATATCCGTATTGCTTACAAAGAAGGACTGCTGGATGGAAAAGTGATACCTGCTACAATAGTTGAGAAAGCGGAGCACCTTGACGCAGAAGCCGCCCTGAAGCTGCTGTTGTCTGATTTCTCACTGGCCTACATGCGTGTTAATAAAACACAATATTCTATATACGCGCCGACCGCTGCTACCATACTGAGCGTAAACAGCCTGCAGGCAGACAAGCTAAAAGGTAAAGTAACAGGTCCGGACGGGGCTGCTATTCCCGGTGCAAGTATCGCGCTCAAAGGTAATTTGTCAGTAGCTACGATTTCAGCGGCTGATGGCAGCTTTGAACTAAACCTTAAGGGAGCCACTCCGCCGTTCGTACTGGTGGTAAGCTCTATGGGTTTTGCCAAACAGGAAGTGAACGTAACGGATGCAGGCGCTCCTGTAACTGTGAGTCTTGCTGAATCAAATGAGTCATTGTCTGAAGTTGTAGTAACAGCTCTTGGTATCAAAAAAGAGAAAAAGGCGCTGGTATATGCTGTGACAGAAGTAAAAGGCAGTGAATTCACCCAGGCGCGGGAAGTGAACGTCGCGAATGCACTGAGTGGAAAGATAGCAGGCGTGAATGCTACCAGTCTGGCCAGTGGTCCCGGTGGTTCCAGCCGTGTGATCATCCGTGGTAACAGCTCACTGGGTAGCGAAAACCAGCCGTTATATGTGGTGAATGGTATGCCGATCGATAACACTACACCAGGTGGTGCACCCACTACAGGTGGTGGTGGTCAGAACGTGGACAGAGGTGACGGTATCGGCGGTATCAACCCTGACGATATTGAAACTATCAGTGTATTGAAAGGAGGATCTGCCGCTGCACTATATGGCTCCCGTGCTGCAAACGGAGTGATCCTCATCACTACCAAAAAAGGCCGTGCGCGTAAAGGTATTGGTGTGGACTACAATACGACCATGACACTTGAAACGCCATCTGTAAAGCCTGACTGGCAGTATGAATATGGTCAGGGCGATAAAGGGCTGAAACCGACATCGCAGGCTGAAGCCATTACCTACGGCCGCCGCTCATGGGGTACAAAAATGGATGGTACAGAATACATCGCCTTCGATGGTAAAATGCATACCTACTCTCCGCAAAGAGATAATATTAAAAACTTCTACCGGACAGGATCTACCTACACAAATACAGTAGCATTCAACGGTGGCAGTGACGCAATAAATTTCCGCTTCTCGCTCTCTAATACCAACAGCAAAAGCATTGTTCCCAATTCAAAGTTCGATAAGAAGATCGCGAACCTGAACCTGAATGCTTTCCTGGGTAAAAAACTGAGCATAGAAGCTGTAGCGCAATATAATGTAGAGAATGCAACCAACCGCTCCAGTTCCGGGGATGCTACCGGCAACCCTAACTGGGGCGTTTACATGATCGCCAATACGGTGGACATCCGTGCGCTCGATCCCGGTTATGATGAGACAGGACGTGAGATCCAGTGGAATGAAACGGCATACGCATCCAATCCATATTTTGTTATCAACAGGTTCAAAAACAATGACACCAAAAACCGTTTTATCGGCCAGGCAAGTGTGAAGTACGACCTGTTGAAGAACCTGTATGTAAAGGGTACCGTAAGCCGCGACTTTTTTAACTACAACTATGTAGGTATCCTGCCTACAGGTACAGTATATACAACCGGCGCCGCAGGTGAGTACAGCGAATTGAGGAATGCAGTAGCAGAGACCAACTCTATGGTGACTGCTAACTACAATACAAAAATTGCCGGTACTATCGGAGTGAATGCATTGGGTGGTGTAAATGCCCGCCGCTACAATTCTAACCAGACCGCTATCACCGGTACACAGTTCATCATTCCGTTCTTTTACAGCTCTACCAACCTGACCACTTCGACTACTACGCCTACAAGGAATAAGATAGCGACTAACTCAGTATTTGGTTCCGTAGACCTGGATTATAAATCTGTTATTTTCCTGAACTTCACCGGCCGTCAGGACTGGTTCTCCACACTGAGCCCGCAGAGCAACAGTATCTTCTATCCTTCTGTAGGTGGTAGTTTCATCCTGTCGGATGCAGTGAAGATGCCTAAAGCCATCAGTTTCGCTAAACTGCGCTCTTCATGGGCACAGGTAGGTGGTGCTACACCTGATCCTTATATCCTGAACCAGACCTATTCTATGGTACAGGGTGGTCACCTGGGTCGTCCGGTACAACAGATCACACAATCAAACGGTGTCAACCTCGTAACCAACTCCAATCTGAAACCGCTGACCTCTACCACATTTGAAGTAGGTGGTGAAGCGCAGTTCTTCAATAACAGACTGGGAATTGACCTGACCTATTACAAGAAACAAACTACTGACGATATCGTAAGCACAGCCGTATCTACCGCATCCGGTTATAACAACGCTTTGCTGAACGTAGGTAAGTTATCCAACAAAGGAATTGAGTTGCTGTTGACCGGAACACCTATTAAAAAGAAAAACTTCAGCTGGTCTGTGAGCTACAACATGGCTTACAATAAAAGCAGGGTAGAGCAGCTGGCAGCAGGTCTTACAACCTTGCAGATGGCGACAAGCGTGGGTAGCTGGGCATTCGTTCACAACACTGTAGGTCAGCCATATGGTGTTATCCAGGGCTACACTACTGTAAAGAACGCGAAAGGACAGACTGTTTATAACAGCACGACAGGTTATGAACAAAAGAGTGACCTGAAGCCATTGGGCAATGGTGTACCACCATTAACAATGGGTTTGAGCAATACATTCACTTACAAACGCATGTCGCTCGACATCTTGCTGGATGGTAAGTTTGGTAACAAAGTATTCTCCGTAACAGATGTATATGCTACCCGTTTCGGTTTGCATAAGAAAACACTGGCAGGTAGGGAAAATGGTCTGGAGCTGAATGGTGTAGACGAGAAGGGTAATGAATATCATAATACGATCCCGGTAGCGAATCTTCGTCTATACTACGATAACACCAAGAACTATACAGACCAGTTCCTGTTTGATGGCAGTTTCGTAAAACTGCGCCAGGTGATCTTCAGTTATCAGATCCCTGTACAGCATCTGAAAGCGGTACAGAGTGCTTCACTCTCTTTTGTAGCACGTAACCTGGCCATCCTGTATAAAAAGACAGACAACTTCGATCCGGAATCCAGCTATACGAATGGTAATGCACAAGGCTTTGAGGCATTTGGTATTCCCCGTACAAGGAACTTTGGTGTGAATCTGATGGTGAAATTCTAATCTATTAAAACTACTACGGATGAAAATGCGCTTTAACTTTTTAATATATACAGCCGTTGCGGCCACACTAGCTTTCCAGTCCTGCGATAAGGGATTTGAAGAAATGAATGTCAATCCGGACGCATCGCCGGTAGTACAGCCTGAATACATGTTCAGTAAAGCTTTGCTGGATGCATTTGGCAACAGTTACTTCTCTACTACTGTACTGGCATGTGGCGGTTCAATGCAGCACTTTGCCACTTACAAAGACGTACCAGGGATTGGTGATAAATATTATTTCCAGCAGGGTACTTATCCTTATGATTATTTCACAACAGGGTATACGACCGCTGTCAATGAAATAGCTACTACTATCAATGGACTAGATGCGAACAATGCTGCTGATGGTAACAAACTGGCGATTGCCCGCATCTTCCGGGTGTACATCATGCACAGAATAACAGATCTGTATGGGGATATTCCTTATTCAGCGTCAGTGAAAGGGTATACAGAAAACAATTTCACGCCTAAATACGATTCACAGGAAGATATTTATGCAGATCTGCTGAAGGAACTGGATGAAGCAACCGCCAAGCTGGACCCTGCTGCAGCGACTTTTGGACCCGGCGACTTCATTTATTCCGGAGATGTGAATAAGTGGAAGAAGTTGGGTTATTCCCTGATGTTGCGTTTAGGTATGCGGCTGTCAAGAAAGGCGCCGGATGTAGCCGAAACGTGGGTGAAGAAAGCTATAGCAGGTGGTGTAATTACAGCAGACGGCGATATTGCCACTATGAAGTATGTAGATGGATCACAGGCCATCAACCGTAATCCTGCAGCTGCCAGCTTATTGTCTAACGACTATGCAGTGGCCAACGGTGACAATAATACAGAAGGTGGAAAGCTGGCTAAGACATTTGTTGATGCGTTAAAGGCCAACAATGACCCCCGTTTAAATGTTATTGCTATAGTATGGAATAATGGCAAGGCAGATACCAGTACAGCACTCCAGAAAGGTATGCCAAACGGTCTGCTGAATAAGCCGGGTGATTTTAAGAGTCTTTCTGAGCCTAATCCGGCTACTATCCTTCAGTATAATGCACCTTTCATTATGATGAGTGCTGCAGAGGTGAACCTCTTGCTGGCGGAAGCGGGCGTAAATGGCTGGTGGGAAGGAAGTGCTGCAGGAGCATTCTCTGATGCAATCGGGGCTTCTATGCGTAACTGGGCATTGTTTGGCACCGGGGGAGTGATCGCTCCTGAGAAGATCACCGCGTACCAGGCGGCACATCAGCTGACCGGTAATGCGGAGGCAATGAAGGCCATGATCGGACAGGAAAAATGGGTATCTTTATTCCTGGATGAACAGGAGATACACGCTAACTGGCGCCGTACAGGATATCCTGTATTGACACCGGTGAATATTCCGGGTAATACTACCGGAGGCACTATACCCCGACGCCTGTTATATCCGCCTTCCGAAGAAAGTGTAAACAGCGCCAGCCTGGCAGAAGCAATCAGCAGACAGGGACCAAATCTCATGACTACCCGCGTATGGTGGGATAAACAATAATCTACCCTTATCTCAAACTAACTCAAATCATGCAAAACCAGAGAAGATCCGTATTAAAAAAGATGGCCGCTACACTGGCTGGTATAACAGGTATCAATGCATTGGCAAAAGCTGCGGCTCCGGCATTACCGGAAAGCACGGCGCAGGGAGATGTGATCTATGATCAGGAGATACCGCTGTTCTCAAGCTTCAGGGTACATGGCGATACAGTCTATATTGCCGGTATAGGCGCCCACTTTGAAGGCGATATCAAGGCGCATACGGACCACGTCCTGAAGGAAATGGAGAAAGTACTGATCAAGGCCGGTTCATCTATGAACAAGGTGCTGAAAGTAAGCGTATTCCTGCATGATCTGAACGATTACAAAGGGATGAACGAAGTGTTTAGAGGACGGTTCGGTAGTAATCCGCCTGTCCGTACCACGGTAGCAGTATATGGAGGTGTACCCGGTGATTCTCTCGTAGAGATGGATTGCATCGCTACCCTCTAAAGGAAACGTTTTTCTTTACCCTTTTCTTTTTTACATATGAAACGCAGAGACTTGCTAAAGAATATGTCTGCAATCCCCGTATTCGGGGCATTTGCAGGCAGTGCTAAACTATTGCCCATAATGGACGAATCAGCGGAAGCTGTACCGGGCAAAGATTACTTTAAGGAATTAGGCATCCGTACCTTTATCAATGCAGCCGGTACATATACCTTTATGACAGGCTCACTGATGCGTGATGAAGTGATGGGCGCTATTAACTATGCATCAAAAGAATATGTACTGCTGGATGAATTGCAGGATAAGGTAGGGGCGCGTATCGCTAAGCTGTTGCGTTGTGAATATGCGACGGTTACTTCCGGCGCCGCAGCAGCAATGACATTGGGAGCCGCTGGTGTACTGACAGGCATGGATGAAAAGAAAGTAGCGCAGCTGCCTTTCCTGGAAGGCACTGATATGAAAAGGGAAGTGATCATTCAGAAAGCGCATGATATTGCTTACGCGCATGCATTGAAAAATGTAGGGTTGCAGATCGTGTATGTGGAAAGCCGTGAAGAGCTGGAGAAAGCCATCACGGACAAAACAGGCCTGATGTATTTTCTCAATGCCAACAACTTTGAAGGCAAGGTACAAGTGGAAGAGTTCCTGAAAATAGCGCAGGCGCATAATATCCCTACGATGATAGACTGCGCGGCAGACGTACCTCCTGTAGAAAACCTGTTTAAGTATACGGAGATGGGGTATGACCTTGTATGCTTTTCCGGAGGAAAAGGCATCCGTGGTCCGCAGAGCGCCGGACTACTGCTGGGCAGGAAGAAATATATTGAAGCTGGCAGATTAAGCGCGCCTCCCCGTGGTAATACGATAGGCAGAGGGCTTAAGGTAAATAAAGAAGAAATATTAGGCATGCTGGTGGCGTTGGAAACATACCTCGCTATCGATCATGCTAAAGAATGGAAAATGTGGGAGGCGCAAATTAAGCTGATCAGCGACGCAGTGAAAACTGTATCAGGCGTAGAGACTAAAGTAGTGGTGCCTCCGGTGGCAAACCATATCCCTACGCTGCACATCTCCTGGGACCCGAAGAAAGTCCCTGCTACCGCAGCAGAGATCCGGGAGAAACTCCGGAGCGGTAACCCATCTATAGAAGTAGCCGACGGCGCCAATCAGCATACCTTCAATGTTACAACCTGGATGCTGGTGCCTGGACAAGAGAAGATCGTAGCAACACAACTGAAAAAAGTGCTGACAGAAAAAGCACTGTCCGAAAATCATGGTTGATAAATGGTGCGTTTAGTCACCTGCAGGGAAGTACAGGGCTGGTAAGGCGCAAGGAAATTTGCCAGCTCTGCCCTGTTTTTTCTTTAGATAGATTTCTGATTCATAATAAGCCGGTAAAGTATTTCTACGCAAACAAACGGAGACAGCGACATGTTATTATTGTTGTGCAGGCCTTCGCATGCCATAGCGGAGAAATGCCTGGCCGGAGCTTTCATTCATTTACAGGTCTCAATAAAAAAAAGTAAGGAAAATGAGGAGCGTAATTCACTACCTGGTACTGCTGGTATCGGTTAATTTTATTTTTACCGGCGCCAATGCCCAACAATACACCCTGCTGATCAAAGGCGGGCATGTTATAGATCCGAAAAATAACATCAATGCGGTCATGGACATTGCATTGATAAATGATACTATTGCAAAAGTAGCAGCACATATAGACCCAGCTACAGCGCAGAAAACCATTGATGCCACCGGCTTGTATGTCACACCCGGACTGATAGACATCCATACGCACAATTTCATTGGTACTATACCTAACCGTTATCTGAATAACAGTTATGACGCCGTAGCACCGGATGGCTTTACCTTCCGTTGTGGCGTGACCACTGTGGTGGATGCAGGGAGCTCGGGCTGGAAGAATTTTGAGACCTTCCTCGATCAGACCATCAAACATTCTAAAACAAGAGTGCTTGCTTTTATTAACATCGTAGGTGAAGGTATGCGGGGTGGCCCTTATGAGCAGAACCTTACTGACATGGACGCGAAGATGACTGCATTGACTATCCGTCGTTACAAACAATGGATCGTGGGTATCAAAGTAGCGCATTACGAAGGCCCGGAGTGGACGCCGGTAGATCGTGCCGTAGAAGCAGGACGTGTGGCAGGAACGCCTGTAATGATCGATTTTGGCGGCAGCAATCCGCCTTTATCACTGGAAGAACTGTTCATGCAGCACCTGCGTCCAGGTGATATTTTTACACATGCATATGCGAAAGTAAAGGGCCGCATGTCTATCGTTGACGACAATGGGAAACTGCGTCCGTTCGTCTTGGAGGCGCGTAAAAAAGGTATCCTCTTTGATGTCGGACATGGCGGTACCAGTTTTAGTTATTCACAGGCGCTGCCTGCATTGAAAGCTGGCTTTTACCCTAATACGATCAGTACAGATATTCATACCGGAAGTATGAACGGAGATATGAAAGATATGCTGAACGTAATGTCTAAATTCCTGAATATGGGTATGCCCATTCCTGAACTGATAAAGGCTGCGACGTCCGAATCGGCGAAAGCGATACGTCATGAAGAACTGGGTAACCTGTCTGTAAATAGTGTAGCAGATATTGCCATCCTGCGCGTGGAAAAGGGAAAGTTTGGTTTTACTGACGCACAGACAAAGGAGCAGGGGGATAGTAAACTGGTGTGTGAGGCGACAGTACGTGCGGGAAAGGTGGTGTACGACCTTAATGGCGTAACCCGTTAAATAATTGCAGAAACTGTGTGGATATTACAAAACGTGTTGTAATTTTTAATTCAAATACTGATACATGAAATTCCTTTATTTCCTCCCTCTACTGTTACTGTCATACGGGTTGCGGGCACAGACCATTCCTAAGGAGGAACTGATCTTTCTTACAACAGAATGGAAAGGCGAGCGTTTTGCTGATGGCAGGCCGAAGATCCCTGACGCTGTTATTGAACAGGCGCGAACTGTAAGCCTGGACGATGTATGGACTATCCTTGAAGGTGAGGGCTACCATTGCCAGTTTGACGGAGGCTGGAAAATGATCTACGATAATAAGCCTATTGTGGGGCGTGCAGTAACGGCGATGTTTATCCCTTCCCGTCCTGATGTAGAAGTGCATATGAAGGAAAGAGGCCAGCAGAAGGGCTTTAAAGGGAATAGTAATTCCTGGCCCATTCAGCAGTTATCAAAAGGAGATGTTTATGTGGCAGATGGTTTTGGTAAAATAGCAGATGGTACGTTGATCGGTTCAACATTAGGAAATGCTATTTATGCGCGTACCGGCAATGGCGTGGTATTCAATGCAGCAGCCCGTGACCTGGAAGGCCTGAAAGAGATAGATGGCTTTAATGCACTGGTGAGGGACTGGGACCCTTCTTTCCTGAAAAATGTGATGTTATCGGGACTGAATGTGCCTATACGAATTGGCCGTGCGGTGGTACTCCCTGGCGATCTGGTGCTGACATCCAGTGAAGGAGTGGTATTCGTACCGGCTCATCTGGCGGAAAAAGTGATCGGTATTGCAGCATTTATACAAGTGAAAGACCAGTTCGGATTTGAGATGCTGAAAGCCGGGAAATATACACCGGGAGAAATTGACAACAACTGGACAGATGCTATCAGGGAAACATTCCTGGAATGGCAGCACAAACTACCAGGCAAGAAACCTATGACACGCCAGGAACTCGATAAGATGCTGGAGAAAAGGACCTGGTGATCATTTCTAATTTTTAAACTATTTCCACTTTATGACAGCATTACTTCCCGCCGCCGGGCCTTTTATTATTGCTTTCTGGATCATACTGGCTATTATTTGTTCAAGACGTCCGCAAACAAAAGGTTTTGTATATACGCTGACGATCTTCGCGGCGGTCACCACCGCAATGTATTATCCTCAATACTTCCTCACAGTTGGAGGTTACGACCTCTCCAAGCTGATCACACCGCTTATCCAGGTGATTATGTTCGGTATGGGTACTGCCATGAGCATCCGCGATTTCTATGGAGTGATCAAAATGCCGATGGGCGTTTTTACAGGCGTGGTATGCCACTATACGATCATGCCGTTTGTAGGTTGGGGGTTGGCGCACCTGTTCAAATTTCCGCCGGAAATAGCGGCAGGTGTAGTGCTGATAGGAACGGTGCCATGCGGCATGGCATCTAATGTAATATCCTACCTGGCAAAAGCAAACCTGGCATTATCTGTTACACTGACAGCAGTATCTACGATGCTGGCGCCTTTTGTAACGCCATTCCTGATGCGCTGGCTGGCCGGTAGTTATATCGACATCAGTGTTACCGCAATGATGTGGGACATTTGTAAAATAGTGATCGTGCCGGTGGCTGCTGGATTGGTGTTTAATCATTTCCTGACAGGAAAGCTGAAATGGCTGGACAATATTATGCCTAAAATATCTATGTCGGCTATCGCATTTATCATTGTGATCATTACTGCAAAAGGCCGTGAGAGCCTGCTGGATGTGGGAATGTTACTGATACTATCATCACTCATTCATAACCTGTCTGGTTATACGCTGGGTTATTGGTTGTGCCGTCTTATCAGGATGAAAGAACAGGATTGCCGGACTATTGCTATTGAAGTAGGTATGCAGAACGGTGGACTGGCGACTGCCATTGCAAAGAATATGGGGAAGATCGCAACGATTGGTCTGGCGCCTGCCGTATTTGGTCCGATGATGAATATAACAGGATCTTTACTCGCTTCCTGGTGGCACAGGCATCCGCCAAAAGATATCGAAGAAGAAAAAGCCGTTCAGCTGGAAACGGAACGGCTTTAGTTTATCATTTATAATGTGGCAACAATTACGTTGTACATCAACGAGGTGGAATATATAAATAAAGACAAACGGGGAATTACTATGTTAAGTGGAACATCAAGATAATGACAAAATGTGAAAAAACTATTCTTTTAAGGTAATTTTTTACAGTTTTTTTGTAAAGGCATCCACTTTGACCCATAAAAGTGTATTTTGTTATACAAAACCACGTATATGAATAATCCTAAACAACGTAGGGAATTTCTCAGGCAGATGGCATTGTACACAATGGGAGCAGGCCTTTTGCCCTCCATTCTGTCAGCCTGTAATACCGGCTCTTCAACAAAAGAAAGCAAAGACAGTACCAGTGTAGGCGAAACGTCTGCTGACAAAACCGCCAAGGAGTTATTCTTCAAGATATCTCTGGCAGAATGGTCTTTTCACGAGGCAATATTCGGAGGAAAATTATCACATCTTGACTTTCCGCTGAAAGCCAAAAACGACTTCGGAATAGAAGCTGTAGAGTATGTGAACCAGTTCTTTAAGGATAAGGCGACCGATAAAGCGTACCTGGCAGATCTTAAGAAGCGTTGCAGTGATAACGGCGTACGTAGCGTGCTTATTATGATAGATGGTGAAGGAGAGATGGGGGATCAGGACGCGAAGAAAAGAATGAAGGCGGTAGAAAATCACTACAAGTGGGTAGAAGCTGCAGAATTCCTGGGTTGTCATGCAATCCGTGTAAACGCGGCAGGAGAAGGCAAACCGGATGATGTGGGAAAAGCAGTTGCAGAATCATTGGCTAAATTGTCAACATTCGCCAATACACATAATATCAATGTTATCGTAGAAAACCACGGAGGAACTTCTTCAAATGGTAAATGGCTGGCAGGCGTCATGAAACAGGTGAATATGCCTAATTGTGGTACCTTACCTGATTTTGGCAACTTCTGTATAAACCGTTCCAAACCTGTAGATAATACGCCACAGGGCTGGGCAGCTACAAAGTGCCTGGAAGAGTATGACCGTTATGAAGGTACTACAGAATTAATGCCTTTTGCAAAGGGTGTAAGTGCAAAAACGCATGATTTTGATGCGGAAGGTAATTGCGTGGAAACAGATTACCGCAAGATGCTTAAAATAGTAAAAGACGCCGGTTATACAGGTCATATCGGGATAGAATATGAAGGGTCTAAACTCTCTGAAGAAGAAGGTGTACGTAAGACACTGGAACTGCTGAAGAAAGTAGGCGCAGAACTGAGCTGAGAATAATAATCATCCGGAATTAAAGGGATCAGGTACTTCATAGTGCCTGATCCCTTTTTATTTGTTCTCCGGGTACGATAATTGGATAATGTTATTTAACTAAATGTATCGCCACTTGGACCTTCATGCTGGTTATCCTTATTCATTGATCAGATATGGGTTGCCGTTTAACTACCCCCGCCTGGATCACGATCTGCAAACGGATGTATTGATTGCCGGAGGGGGTATTTCAGGCGCATTGGCAGCCTATTATCTTACAGCGGCGGGAATACCGGTGGTGATAGCCGATAGTCGTACCATCGGGTTAGGAAGTACCTGCGCCAGTACATCACTATTGCAGTACGAGATAGATGTGCCGCTAGTTAAATTATCCCGTAAAATTGGAGAGAAGAATGCGGCTACTGCTTATCAGCTTTGTTATAGGTCGATAGCGGAACTGGAAAATATCTGCAAAAAGATCAAAGCGCCTTTTTTTGACCGGCGGGATAGTCTTTATCTGGCCTCATATAAAAAAGATGTGGAATGGTTTAAGCAGGAATATGCGATGCGTAAATCGCTCGGATTTGATGTGACTTACTGGGATGAAGCAACCGTAAAAGATAAGATGGGTTTTGACGCGCCAGGTGCTATTTATTCCGGCATGGCTGCGCAGACAGATAGTTATATGTTGTCGCATTTATTGCATCAGCACAGTTTGAAAAATGGGGCGGAGGTGTATGACAGAACAGCGATTATCGATATTACACATCAAAGGAATGGTATTACTGCACGGACTTCGGAAGGATGCACGATCAAAGCGAAATATCTTGTCATGGCTACCGGTTATGAAGCTTCGCAATATATCAGGGAACCATTGCTGGATTTGCGGTCTACCTATGCAGTTGTCAGTGAAAGCATCGATATTGATGATAGTTACTGGTATAACAACTGCCTGATATGGGAAACTAAAGATCCCTATCTCTATATGCGTCCTACCAAGGATAAGCGCATTCTAGTAGGAGGCAGGGATGAAAAATACTACAATCCTTTCCGGCGTGATAAGCTTATCAATAAGAAAGGGAAGGGGCTTAAAAATGACTTCAATAAGAAATTCCCGCATATTCGTTTTATACCTGAATTTCAGTGGACGGGTACTTTTATTTCTACTAAGGATGGGCTTCCCTTTATCGGCAATTATCCTGCAATGCCGCGTACTTATTTTGCATTGGGGTTTGGAGGGAATGGTATCACCTTTTCTCAGATTGCAGCGGAGATGATCACAGAATTTATTCTCGGGAAGAAAAATCCTGTGCGGAAGATGTTTGCTTTTGGAAGAGGGAAGTAAGGTGATTGCTTAATTCAATTTTGCAGCCACAATTTTGATATCGATTTATAAGTGAGAATGCCCCGCTAGCGGGACATTTCTTATTAGAACTTCGGTAAGTTAATTTGTTCTTGTTTACCACATCTTAAAAATCAATCAGCACCTTATTCTTCTTCACCTGATAACTAAATCCTGCAGCCTGTTTGATCTCTTCCAACACTTTCGTCAGAGAGGCCTTGCTGAACTCTCCGTTGATACCGCCCGCACCGGACACATCTCCTTCCACATAGATCTCTGTACTATACCATTCTTCCAGTTTACGAACGGCGTTCATAAACGGCTCGTCCTGGAAAACCAGTTTGTCCTGCAGCCATGTCTCCATTTCCACGGGATGATAGGTTTCTTTTTCCATCAGGTCAATTTCTTTATTAGCCAGTACCATATTTCCGGGACCTAACATTTCAGGCTGATCATCTGTTTTGGAATGATAAGATTTACTCACTTTCACTTCTCCACGCAAAACGTAAGCGGTAGCCCCCTGCTGTGATTCAAAACACCGCATTTTGAAAGCCGCAGGTTTTGTGACATTCATTGTCAGGATATTCGTTTTTACTGTGAGCGGATAAGCTGTTGAATCAAAATAAGCTTCTCCGTCAAGCAGGATAATATGGCTTTGGGCGAAATCGGCTGGTACAAGGAGTTTAGTATTGCTATTCAGTATAACAGTCGCGCCGCCAGGTAAGGAGACCTTTTTACGTTCTCCAAGAACACCCTCGTGGGTGGTATAGGTCTGTCCCTTGTCGCGGAAAGAAAGCAAAGCTTCCTTAGTGCCCGGCCGCAAGAACAATAGGAGAGAGGCAATGGCGCATACAGCGACCACAATAATATAAAGTAAGTTACGTCGTGACCAGGTTTTTGATTGCTTAGTAGGCACTGGGAATCTTGATTTTAATGAAGATATAAAATTAAAGAAAAAAATATAGGACAGAAGCTTTATTAGGTTTAAATAAAAAGAAACTTGTGAGTGTTCTGTTTAATAAAAGAAGACTTTTGTTGGAGGTTTTCTAAACGGGCATAGGCGGGCCATGGTCGTTGCCAGATCATTTTGTTGGTAATCTGTCCGCATACTAACTTTGCGGCCCATGGAAAAGCAGCTATCATTAACATTCGAGAATACCGCCATAGCTTTTGAATCAAAAACCGACAAGGCATTAAAAAAGGCTGACTTTCTGTTTAGCAGCATAGGCAAGCCCTGGCTGGTAAAGTTGGGGGTGACGGCGACACCGTTGGCGCTGAAACTGGGATTGCCTATTAAAGGGCTGATCCGTAGTACGATCTTTAGCCAGTTCTGCGGGGGAGAAAGCCTCCAGGAAGCGGCGCAGACTGCTACTACATTAGGGAAGTTCCATGTAGGAGTGGTGCTGGACTATGGAGTGGAAGCTATGGAGGGAGAGGAAAACTATGACCATGCTGTACCTGAGTTTATCCGCGCAATTGAATATGCGGCAGGTAATCACAATATTCCGTTTATAGCAATTAAAGTTACCGGCTTTGCCCGTTTCAGCCTGCTGGAAAAGATCCATAGCCAGGAGACGCTGACACAGGAAGAAGTAGCCGAATATGGCAGGGTTCGCAGCCGCATTCAGTCAATTGCTGCTACTGCCGCCCAACATAAGATAGGATTACTGATAGATGCAGAAGAATCCTGGATACAGCAGCCGGTAGATGATCTGGCAGATGACCTGATGGTACAGTTTAACAAACAGGATGTTATTATATATAACACTTTCCAAATGTATCGCCACGATAGACTTGCTTTCCTGAAGGCGTCTTTCGAAAAAGCACAGCAGCAGGGTTATCTCCTGGGGGCTAAACTGGTGAGAGGCGCCTATATGGAGAAAGAACGCAAACGTGCAGAGGAAATGGGCTATGAATCGCCGATCCAGCCAAATAAGGAGGCTACCGACAGGGATTACGACGCAGCAGTGAGGTTCTGTATGGCCCGGCTGGATAAACTGGCCGTATTTGTAGGTACCCACAACGAACAAAGTAATATGCTGGCAGCCAGCCTGCTGCATCAGCAGGAATTGCCACATAACCATGCACATGTCAGTTTCTCCCAGCTGTTGGGTATGAGTGACAACATTACGTTCAATCTGGCCCATGCTGGTTACCATGTCTCAAAATATCTGCCTTACGGTCCGGTGAAAGATGTAATGCCATACCTGCTGCGCAGGGCCCAGGAAAACACTTCTATTGCCGGACAAATGGGCCGTGAGTTGGGGTTGATCCGCAAGGAAAGAAAGCGTAGAGGTATATAGGAATTTTATAAGACATCACAGCATTTAAATAGAGCGTTTCAGAACAGTAAACCCACTGTTCTGAAACGCTTTTTTATGTGTAACCTGTTGTTCTATGGGCAAGAAAGATATGCTGGTATTGGATCTTATCCACTATTGTCAGCCCGGGTGGGTATAACTTCATCTAAGTAAAATAGCAACAAATTCGTTACTTTGCTGCCATGGAACAATACCTTCAATTACTCCAACATATTATAGATCAGGGAGCTGTGAAGACTGACCGGACAGGTACCGGTACAACGAGCTGCTTTGGTGCGCAACTGAGGTTTGACCTGCAGAAAGGTTTTCCCCTTGTAACTACCAAAAAGTTGCATTTGAAATCCATTATATATGAGCTGCTGTGGTTTCTGAACGGTGATACCAATACCAAATACCTGAAAGACCACGGAGTAAGCATCTGGGACGAATGGGCCGACGAAAACGGAGATCTTGGTCCCGTTTACGGTAAGCAGTGGCGTAGCTGGGAGACGAAAGACGGTCGTGTAATCGATCAGATCACTGAAGCTGTAAAGACTATTAAAAATAACCCGGATTCCCGGAGGATCATCGTGAACGCCTGGAACGTGGGTGATCTGCCAGATATGGCTTTAAGCCCCTGCCATTGCCTGTTCCAGTTCTATGTGGCCAATGGCCGCTTAAGTTGCCAGCTTTATCAACGTAGCGCGGATGTATTCCTGGGGGTGCCCTTTAATATCGCTTCATATGCTATCCTAACCATGATGATGGCGCAGGTATGTGACCTGGAGCCGGGAGAGTTTATTCATACGTTCGGTGATGTGCACCTGTACAGCAATCATATTGAACAGGCTAATCTGCAACTCAGCCGTCAGCCGTTTGAACTGCCAACGCTGAAGATCAATCCAGCAGTAAAAGACATTTTCGGCTTCAAATTTGAAGACTTCGAATTGTTGAACTACCAGCATCATCCTCATATAAAAGCTCCTGTAGCTATATAAGGAACGGTATTTATTCTGAACTTTAAATGTTTACTGCTTGACACTCTCAATAATAGTTGCTGCATCTGAAAATAATGTGATCGGTATTAACAATCACCTGCCCTGGCATTTACCGGTTGATATGAAGTATTTCAAAGACACGACGATGGGCAAGCCTATCGTAATGGGCCGTAAATCTTTTGAAGAATTGGGAAGGGTATTACCCGGAAGGCCTAATATCATGATCACCCGTCAGCCGGAATATGCTGCTGAAGGGTTATATGTTGTGCCGTCACTGGAAGCAGGTATTGAAAAAGCGAAGACATTTGGAACCGAGGAGATCTTCATTACCGGTGGAGGTGAGATCTTCAAAATGGCACTTGCAATAGTTGACAGACTATATCTTACACGCGTACACGCTGAAGTTAATGGCGATACCTATTTCCCTGAGTTTGATCCTACAGGATGGAAGCTGATAAAGAATGAGCGCCATGAGAAAGATGAAAAACATGCATATGCGTTGACTTTCCAGGTGTGGGAAAGGGAAAAATAAAAAAATAATCAACAGGAAAAGGGGCTGGCTATCTGATAGTCAGCCCCTTTTTCGTATAGTAACGTAGAGTGTTATTTATTTGCGAGTACTCAATTTAGTGAGTGGTTTAAGCTATCTTTGCGGCTTATATATTTTATAACAATCCCTATTACTTATGAAGAGAACTTTACTATTGTTTGTACTACTATCCCTATGCCGGATGGCGGTAGCACAAGGTCCGGTCGTCTCCTTTGCTGTTTCTCACTATCATACCTGCGATACAGTGGTCAACCTGTTGTTCAGGGACGGGAGTTATTCTCCGTCAGGCTCCACTATTGTTTTCAGGAAATGGGAGTTCGGAGACGGGGCTGTCGACTCTTCAGGACAAAACGTAAATCATACTTATACCCGGAGTGGTGTATATAGTGTAAGGCTTACCGTGCGTGATGCACAGGGGCGTACCAGTACAGGGGTATCACGTTGGGATGAAACGATAATGATCGGGACAGGTGTAAAATTGACAGCTACATCGTATCTGTGTAATAATACAACATACCCGGTTACGATCTATAATCAGGCGGCGCACTATCAGTATGACAGTCTGGGCACCTATGCATGGTATAATAGAAACGATCAGCTGGTATCGACAAATAGAATGCTGGAGACGGTTGATTCAGGCCGCTACACGTTGCAATATAGCGCCTGTAACACTACACTTTTTGCAACAACTACTGTGTTGCGTGCAAATGGTAAGCCCGTTATTGCACCAGGTGCATATGTATGGGCTTATGACACCGCAACCGTTTTGTTTGGTGTACAGAATATGCCTTTCTCAACTGGTTATAATAAAGTGACCTGGAGATGGGGTGATGGTCAGTATCAAAGTGCTCCCTCTGCAATAAATACGGCACACAATTATCTGGAGCCGGGCACCTACAATGTAGCTTTTGAAGTCAGCCTTCAGAACGGAGGTGCATGTGATACAACCGGATATTATAATTTGGTCCTTCGTCAGCCTCACGTAACACACAACGCCTGGAATGGAAAGGATTCTGTGATGGAAGGAGGAATGTATGAGATCAATGCAGGCAATGAGGGCGCCACCTATGAGTGGGGATCATCAGATCCTGGTTTCCATGCTAATACACAGTCCATTGTTATTGAAGAGCAAGGGAAATTTTGGGTGAAGATCAGCAAGGATGGTGATGTGATCGTAGACACGATTAATTTCAGATATCCTCCCATTCCCTGGATGGAGCTGACGTCTCATTATATCTCTACATGTTCAGATACAGCGGTGGTAGTGGCAAATGTGCATAACAGACCTGCAGGATATACTGTTGCATGGAATAACGGTGTTGTCAGTGACTCAATATATGTAGATAAGCCCGGGCCTTATTCGGCGTTACTAAAAGATCAGATTGGGTCAGTAGTGGATGCAGATACAATAAATATATCAGTGAAAGAAAGTCTGCATGCGAAGATCGAGCTCCATCGTTCTCCTGATCCTGGTAATGATACGCTGATCGCTTATCCGCACGCGCAGTCACCCGAAGTATATTTTTACAAATGGTACCGGAATGGTATAGAAGTGGCGTCAGGCAATTATCCGATGTTACATGATCTGACTCCCGGTACTTACAATGTATCTGTTCTTAGCAATGCCGGTTGCAGTGACTTTTCTGATTCAATTTACTATCAGTCGGCTGGTGCCTGGACACTGGATGCACGAATAGGCGGAAGGACTCCGTGTGGAGATTCAGTATTGCTGATAGCATCAGCCAATACGCCTGACAGTAATTATATCATAACCTGGAGTACAGGACAGCAGTCGCCTTCAATTTATATAACTAAATACGGTAGGTATATCGCTACGCTAAAAGACCTCAAGGGTAATATATATGCGATGGATACTGTTCTGGCAGCTCCGAATCCACTTGTGGTGAGATTGGAAGTTCATCCTTCTGCTATACCTGGCAATGACACGCTGATCGCTTATCCTAATAAACAATCTTCGGGAGATTTTTACAGATGGTACAGGAACGATATAGAAGTAACATCAGACAATAGTGCCATGTTACATAGTCCGGTTACCGGTACTTACAAGGTGTCTCTTCTCAGTAATGGAGGTTGCAGTGCCCTTTCTGATTCAATTCACTATGAATCATCAGGCGGCTGGCTACTGAATGCTCATGTAGGCGGAACAACTCCTTGTGGTGACTCGGCGTTGCTGACGGCATCAGTCAATCTTCCCGACAGTGATTATACAGTAACCTGGAATACAGGACAACAATCATCGTCATTCTATGTAACTACATCAGGTCAATACATTGCTACACTGAAAGACCTTCAGGGGAATATACAAGCGGTAGACTCTGTTGAGGTAGATCTGAAACCACTCACCGGCAGACTGGAAATGCATCCTTCCACGACACCTGACAACGACACACTGATCGCTTTCCCTAATGTTTATGGATATCACTACAGATGGTTGAGGAATGGTCTTATGTTCAGAGGAGGTCCTGACCCGATAACGAATTATCCGGTTCCCGGCGTTTATCAGGTAACTATCACGACTGATAGAGGATGTGTTTTAACAACCGACACGCTTCATTATAAGATGGATGGTACTGGATTACCTGTAGACTTTACTGCTGAAATATCAAGCTGTGATGCTCAGACGGTGAACTTTGTAGGAAATGTAAACATAGAAGACCCAAATATAATTTACACCTGGGATCTGGCTGATCAGACGTATTTGGAATTTCCATTCGCTACTATGTCACATCGTTTTGAACCAGGTACATACCAGATAACGTTGATGGTTACTACATCTTCCGGCAGTGCCGGCTCGGTAACAAAGCAGGTGGTTGTTCATGCTGATCAGGAGATCTGGACAGGCAAAATCATTAAACAGAGTAATCAATGTGGTGATACCGTATGGCTGACCGCATCCAGCACTAATCCGAAGACTAGTTATTTCACCTGGAGTACTGGTGAGCAGGCAAGTACTATTGCCGTTACAAGATCCGGTCGTTATGGTCTTGATGTTCACGATAGCTGTTATGCTATAAGGGCAGTTGATACTGTCGATGTGATCATAAATGCACCATGTCTTCCAGCTGATACTATTTCCATCGGCGACGGACCAATTGAAGGTGGCAAAGTACTTCCAGTAACTGCCGGTTTCGATCATGGCTTCAATGCTGATAACGTCTTCACTGTCCAGCTGACATTGCAGGATCCTGGTGGCCGTGAAACAGGCATTCGGCCAGATGAAGTGATCAACTTAGGCTCGATACCAGGAACAACGAAAGACATCGCTATGCAGGTGGATATCCCTGATACGCTGGCTTGCGCTACCAGCTATGCGGTGAGAGTTGTAGCCAGTTCTCCTGCGGATACTACAGCCTGGTCACAGCTGTTCACTATTGCTAATCAGCCGCCGCAACCAACGATCACCCAGCGTGGAGATAGCCTGTTCACTTCAGGTAAGTATAACTGGCAGTGGTGCTTCAATGATAAAGCTATTGAAGGCGCTACAGCCGCGAACTATCGCGCAAGGGCCAATGGATCTTACACGGTGGAATCTCTGAATGGAAACGGTTGTAAAAGCAAATCCGCACCGGTATCAGTGATCATTACGGCAGTGGGAGAGGTGACCCTGGGAGGAAACAAGGTAAAAGCATTCCCGAACCCATCAGAGGGTCAGGTATCGCTGCAATTTGAGAAACCATTACTGAAAACTGTAACGATCAAGGTATATAACATGAATGGTCGTGTGATGTACACCCGTACAACCACACAGCAACAGCAACCGCTGGACTTGTCCGGTTTGCCGAAAGGTTATTACCTGATAGAGCTGACAGGTTATGGTCAACAGAAAGTATTGTCACTGATCCTTCAATAAAAAAAGTAAGCAAAAGAAAAGGGGTTGACTATTGAATAGTCAGCCCCTTTTTTATGGATGATCCCGAAGGTGATTTCTCTGGTATCACGACCTGAAAACAACTGTTCCAAGCCCCTTGGTCAGTTCTGATTCCAGTTGTTTCAGGTGAATATTTAACTGCATACACTTGATCTGTTCGTCAACTTCAGTAGCTTGTTCTAACTCCTGCTGACTTTCCAGTATCATTTTACGGATCTTTCTTAAAATAAGATAGTTAGTGGTCGATATAGTATCCCGCAGATAGGCATTGTCGCCATAAACGGTATCTATTTCAAATTTATCCTTCCAGGCGGCGCTCAGCTCAGCTTCTTTGTCTTCCATAATAGCTACTACCATACCCGCAACATCCTGGTCGTTATGATAAAGGAACCACTTTTTATCCGGCAGACTATCCTGGTCATACATATGTTTGTATTCCCGTAATATCTTCTTCACCAGTTCATTGTCGGCCAGCGACTCGAAGTCGTATGGAAGGTGGAAGATGTAATCTGCAACAGAACTTTTATCTTCTTCACTGAATGGTTTGTCGCCAAAACGTAACAGTATCTTCACCAGTTCTCGTTCGTGTCTCTCGTCCGGATTGAAGAAGTTAACAGCAGGCTCCCCGCCGTTCTCCATTGCCTCCATGGCGGCAATAGCCTCGGGTGAGAGCTCATCGTCGCCCATAGGAGGTGCTGAAGCGGCATTATCCCTGGCCATCTGGTTTTCCTTCTTCTGGAAACGCTCGCGGATGAACTTATTCACGAGGTTAATAAGTCCCTGCTCGTCGATCTTCAGTACCTGGCTGCATTGGCGGATATAATCCTGCTGACGGGTAAAATCTTCCGTTTTATCGATCTTGGAGATGGTTTCCGCGATCTCATTTACGAGCTGTGATTTCCGGTTGCTGTCATTGCCGGCATCCTGCATAGAGATCTGCAGCTTAAACAGCACAAAATCCTGCTTATTAGCCGCTATAAACTCACGGAAAGCATCGGCGCCGATCTTCTGTACATAACTGTCCGGGTCCTCTTTATCGGGGATTAAAACCAGCTTTACGTTCAATCCTTCCTCGATAGCCATATCCAGCCCTCTCAGGGCAGCCTTGATACCGGCATTGTCGCCATCAAAGAGAATGGTGAGATTATTCGTATATTTTTTGATCAGCCGTAGCTGGTGCTGCGTCAGGGAAGTACCGCTGGATGCCACCACGTTCTCTATCCCGGCCTGGTGCAGGGAGATCACGTCCGTATATCCCTCCACCAGCAAACACTCGTTCAGCTTGTCAATTGCATGCCGGGCGAAGTATGTGCCATACAGCACCCTGTTCTTTACATAGATCTCGTTTTCGGGCGAGTTAATGTATTTCGGAGCACGGTCATTTTTGACAAGGATACGTGCACCAAATCCTAGTACTTTACCACTCTGATTATGAATGGGAAAGATCACACGGCCGCGGTAGTTATCCCCGGGTTGTTCATTCCTGACAGTGACCAGTCCTGTCTTTTGCAGATAGTCCAGATTGTAGCCCTTGCCCAACGCTGTTTTGGTAAAGGCATCCCAGGCGTTCAGACTGTAGCCAAGCTGGAATTTGCGGATGGTTTCCTGTGTGAAACCACGTTCCTCAAAATAACTGAGACCTACATTCTGGCCTTCTTCGGTATTCAGCAGTGTGTTGGAGAAGTATTCACGGGCGAAGCTATTGATGATGTAGAGACTGTCCGCCATCAGCTGTTGCTGACGGGCTTCTGGACTAACCTCCGTTTCTTCAATAGGTACATCGTATTTCTGTGCCAGCCAGCGTAACGCTTCCACATAGGAATACTTTTCATGTTCCATCAGGAACTTGATAGCATTACCACTCTGGCCGCAACCGAAACATTTGAATATTTCCTTGCTCGGAGTAACAGTGAAAGAGGGTGACTTCTCGTTATGGAACGGACATAAGCCTAAGTAGTTGGCACCCCGTTTTTTAAGTTTCACGAAATTGCCTACTATCTCCACAATATCGATCCGGCTAAGTATCTGTTGTATGGTATTCTGTGAAATCAATGGCGCTTAATTCAGACTGCAAACTTAACTAAATTTCATCGCTTGTCCGGGCAGCGGTCATACATTGTTAATTCGGATTGACATGATATCTAATTTACATTTGATTGGATGTTTTTTTAACCCATATCCCGTAATTCTATGAAACAATTGTACCTATTGTTTGTGCTGTTATGCCTGTCCGGCATCACTATGGCACAATCCAACCCACAGTTTACCAACGTTTCCTTCACCTATGAAAGAGTAAGCTGCAACAGTTATCAGTTACTTTTCCATGGCAAGGCTACAGCCACTGACACTACGGATGCTATAGCCGACTATAGCTGGTATTTTGGCTATGGCGACAGTACCTACCATGGACAAGATGTCTCCTTCTCGTACCAGGGTCCCGGCACATACACTGTATGGCTGATGGTTAGGACCGTCAAAGGAGATACCGCTTCCACATTCCGGAATGTGAATGTATACCAGGACAGTACTTCGCTGTCCGCCACTTTGGAAGTGCGTCGCGGTGATATTGATTCGCTGGTTGCTTATCCGCGAAGTGACGTCTTTGGTGAGTATGGATATCAGTGGTACTTTAATGACACATTAGTCATGATAAACAGCAACGGTATTGTACCGTACCCTGCTCCCGGCGTCTACAAGGTTGCTGTAGTGAATAGTCTGGGCTGCACCTCTGTATCCGCGCCGCTGACTTACCGTTACAAAGTGGACTCTACAAACATGTTCTTCTCCTTTGGACCTATCGCCTGCGATCCTCAGTTTATCCAGTTTGTTAACTTCGTAGGTACTGGTTTCACCCAGGCATGGAACTTTGGCGACAACCATGGATGGATCGGCTCCAATCCTGAACATCGTTATGATTCCGCCGGCACTTATTTCGTAACCTTAACATTGTATGATGGTCCTGAATATATTGGTTCTCTTACAAGGCAGATCGACATTTCTGCTCAACAGCATTGGAGTGTAACGATACAACCGCAATTTGGCGGGAATGGCGTACAGTTCCTGACGGCCTACACAAACCCTTCAGATGCGAAGATAGTTTGGAATACCGGTGACTCTGCACGCACCATTCCCGTTACTGTATCTGGAAAATACGTTGTTACAGTGTTCGACCAATGCAAAAATGTACGGGCAACAGATTCCGTTATTGCAGCGGCGCCAGATCAACACATTGCTCATAATAACAGTGACGCCGCGCTTTCCTTTAACGCAAATGTCGCAAAAGCTTATCCAAACCCATCCAGCGGTTTGGTTAACCTGCAGTTCACAGGTCCGCTGTTGAAAAAAGTGGTTGTGTCTGTGCAGAACCAGCAGGGACAAGTACTGTATAACCGTACTACCGCGCAACAATCGCAACAGCTGGATCTTTCCGCGTTGCCAAAGGGCTATTACCTGATAGTTATTTCGGATGGTATTAGCCGTAAAGTACAGCCTTTACTATTGCAATAAATAGCATCACTTTATTTGGAAAAGATCCTGCCTGATAGTATTATAGGCAGGATCTTTTCTTTTATTAATAGATGATGTTAAAAAAGTACCTTACTTGGATAATTTACCATTTATTTAAAATCGTATCATGATCTAATTTTAGACGACACGTACGAAAACTAAAAACAGCACTTTTATAAGGGGGGATCAGAATAGTGTCAATGCATATAGTCAATAACGACCAACAGCTGGCTGCACGCCTGCGCAACAGTGACCACAATGCTTTTGAAGAATTATATGCTGCCTACCATCAGTTATTATATGGTACAGCGTATAAGTATCTCAAAAGTACTACTGCTGCGGAAGATGCTGTGCACGAAGCATTTGTGAAGGTTTGGCTCTCTAGGGAACAGCTGGATCCTTCGCAGGGAGTACGTAATTTCCTTTTTAAATGCCTCAAGTTCCATGTATTAAACCTCATCCGCGATCAGAAACGCAGCCTGGCAAAGCAATACGAGCTTATATATAATACCAGCAGTGAGCACCGGGACGCCGAATCTACCGTCATCTTCAACGATTACCGCAAAGTAGTGGACGAAACCATTAACAATCTCTCCGCCCAAAAGAAAAAGATCTTCCGCCTGCGCTCTTACGAAGGTCTCAGTAATGAAGAGGTAGCACAGCAATTGGGACTATCTATCAATACTGTCAAATTCCAGTACGCCCAGGCCAGCAAAGCCCTGAAACACGCGTTAAAGTTCATGATGAGCACTTTCCTCTGCCTCATTATCCTCATTGTTATCTTTTTTTAAATTTTTTTTCATCCGGCATAATACTTTTTATTTTCCCAGGTGTAGTATTATAAAGGACGTAACAATTACACTTGTCATTTTATCACGTAATCCACATTATGGAGCAATTCGACCAAAGTCTGCTGCATAAATATCAGCGTAACCAATGTACTCCTGAAGAATACGAAAGGGTGTTGGAATGGTTTGCCACTCCGGAAGGAAGGGAATACCTGGATACTGTCATGACACACGACTTCGATCTGGCTACGCCGGATGTTACGATGTCTGCATCACAGGCCGGGGATCTCTACAAGCGCATCCTGGACACTACAGGCAGAGAACAGTTACACTATCGACGCCCCCGCTGGTTTACAGGTCTTAAAGTTGCGGCAGTATTATCAGGTACATTACTGCTCGCCTATGGTGGATGGAAAATATATCATCAACACCGCAGTACTATCATTCAGACAGCTTATGGAGAAGTACGTACCGTAGTACTTCCGGATCAGTCAGAAGTTACACTGAACGGTAACAGTACATTACGTTACACCGGTAACTGGGAAGGCCGTAAGGACAGGGAAGTATGGGTGGAAGGAGAAGCATATTTCTCTGTAAGACCATCAGCAGTCCCCCGCGCATTCCTCGTGCATACAGCCAGTGATATGAAAGTAGAGGTGTTAGGCACCACATTTAACCTCGTAGATCGTCACGGGCGCATGCAGGTTGTGCTGAATAGTGGTAAAGTACGTTTACACAGTAACAAAACACCGGAAGAAGCGATCATCATGCAACCGGGAGATCTTGTTGAATACAAAGAACAGGTACGAACAAAAGTGAAGAACCACACCAATCCACAACGTTATTCTTCCTGGAAAAGAAACAGTCTGCAATTTGAAAATGCCAGCTTTGCAGAATTGGCGCAGTTACTGGAAGATACTTATGGGGTAACTGTGGAGATCAGGGACACTTCATTATTACATCAGGAATTTACGGGTACAGTGCCTAGTCAGCAAATGGATATGTTGCTGGAAGGACTTTCACAGCTCTTTCATCTGAAAGTGAGCCATATCAACAATACCGTCATTATTGAGGAAAAGAATAAATAGAAAAACAATGCAGTAAATATTGCAGACCGGTGTACAACGGAATGCAGTGACCGCAGCACAGGTAATCATTCAAATTAAAATGTATGAACAAGTTCATTAGTGCCTTTATGGCTGCTATGGGCATGGTATGTTATTGCAATATGCCGGCAGATGCGCAGGACCTGGCAGTGCTGGGTAAACCTGCCAGCCCTTTCGAAAGATCTCAGACAAAGTCATTGAAAAATGTGCTGGACGGGCTTGAAGTAAAATACAATGTACACTTCATGTACAAGAGCAATCTTGCAAAATTGCAATTGCGTGCGGAGAACAACAGGACCAGCTCCCTGGAAGAAGAATTGAAAAGTATCACTACTCCCAATAAACTCCGTTATAAAAAAATGGGAGATGGTTTCTACATCATCTTTTTACAGGATGATGAACCCACCGATATACCTTCTTCCGGCGCCGGAGAAAACGCTACTCCGAAGGCACCTGCAACCATGAGCACAACACCGGTTGCCGCTCCTGCTGCTATCACTGTAAAAGGCATTGTGACCGACGATAACGGCCAGCCTTTACCAGGCGTAACTGTACTGGTGAAGGGTACCAACAACGGTACTTCCACAGGTGTTGACGGTTCCTGGACATTACAGGTGCCAAACGAAAATGCAGTGCTGGAGTTTTCCTTCATCGGTTATACCAAACAGGAAGTAACAGTGGGTAGCCGTACTACCATCAGTATTAAACTGATGCCGGATGTTACCGCTATGTCAGAAGTAGTAGTGGTAGCATATGGTACGCAAAAGAAAGTAAACGTTACCGGTGCTATTGCCGCAGTAGATGGTAAAGACGTAAACTGGAAACCAGTCGGACAGGTGTCCGCTGCACTGCAGGGCGTGGCTTCCGGTGTAACGGTGACTACCAACAGCGGTCAACCGGGTGTAGACCAGGGTACAGTACGTATCCGTGGTGTCGGTACCCTCAACAGCAATGATCCGCTTGTGCTCGTAGATGGTGTGCAGATGAATATGAATGATGTTGACGCAAATGATATCGCTTCTATCTCTGTATTGAAAGATGCCGCTTCTTCTGCTATCTACGGTGTAAGAGCTGCAAACGGTGTGATCCTGATCACTACCAAAAGAGGCGCTTCCGGTAAGGCAAAGGTGAACTACTCCAATTACTTTGCATGGCAACGCCCTGCACGTCTGGCTAAATACGTTGGCGCGAAAGACTTTATGAAACTGGTCAATCTTACTGCTACCAATTCCGGCAGCAATCCTACCTATAGTGATGCGCAGATAGCCGCTTATGACGACCCTAACCGTAACAAAGATCTGTATCCGGATAACTATTGGCTGGATGATGTACTAACAGGCAGCGGCTTCCAGCAGGAACACAGCCTCGGCGTGTCCGGTGGTACTGAAGATGTAAAATACCGTTTCTCTACTAACTACTTTGATCAGAAAGGTCTGATCTCCAATATGGATTTCAACCGTCTTACTGTTCGTCTGAACACAGACATCAACGTCACTAAAAAACTGACCTTCAGTGCAGACATCGCCGCCAGATTAGGCGACAGGCAAGAGCCACAGGGGGCCTCAGGTTCTGCATGGTATCAGTTCGGACAGGCAGCCGTAGTAAATCCGCTTTCCGTTAATAAATATTCAGATGGTACCTGGGCGCTCGTAAGAGGTGGTCAGAACCCTATCCGCCTTCAGGACGAAGGTGGTCTGTACCAGTATAAAAGCAACCTTTTCACCGGCAACTTTAAAGCCACTTACAACCTTGTAAAAGGCTTAAAACTGACCGGCCTCACATCCGTTAACTACCGATCAGACTATAACAGCATTCACGAAAAAGCGCTAACATATTTTACAGACTTCCCGGACAATGAGAAAACATTAACCTTAGGGAACAATTCAGTAAAGAAGTCTTACCAGGGTTATTGGTTCAAGAACTACCAGGGATTGGCAGAATATACACACAACTTTGGTAAGCACAGCTTCACCTTACTGGGTGGCGCTTCCCGTCTTACAGAATCTACCGACGATCTCAGTGGTTTCAGGCAGAACCTGCCTAACGGCACCATTGAACAGATCAATGCAGGAGCCGCTTCAGGACAAAGCACTACCGGTGATAGAACTGTATACTCACTGGTTTCCTTCTTCGGCAGATTGAACTACTCTTTCAATGATAAATATCTGTTTGAAGCTAACCTTCGCCGCGATGGTTCATCCCGCTTCGCAGATGGTCAGAAATGGGGCGTGTTCCCTTCATTCTCTGCCGGCTGGCGTATCTCTTCAGAGAACTTCATGCAGGACGTGAAGTTTATCAACAATCTGAAACTGCGTGGTTCCTGGGGAGAACTGGGTAATGATATAATCTTCGATCAGAACAAGGCCGCTGTTAACTATCCTTACCAGTCAACGTATAGCTACAACAGTTATCCATTTGGTGGTACGCTGAATCCTACCGCAGGTATTACTATTTATCCGAACTCTGGCCTGACATGGGAGTCAACTGTAATGACTGATGTTGGTGTAGATGCGACATTGTTCAAGAATCTGGACTTCTCTTTTGACTACTACCAAAAGAATACAAAAGATATTTTGATATATCTGCGTATCCCACCTTCCGTTGGTCTGGACCCTTCTTCACAGAATGCAGGTAAAGTAAGGAACACCGGTTGGGAAATGTCATTGAACTACCGTGGAAAACTGGGTGAACTGAACTACAATGTGGGTGGTAACCTCTCGGATGTTCGCAATGAACTGGTAGACATCAGAGGAACAGATAACATCGCGAAAGATAACAACAACGTTTATACAGGTCTTGTTGTCGGACAGCCGATCAATGGTTTCTATGGTTATCAGGTAGAAGGCATCTTCCAGAGTGCACAGCAGGTAACAGGACATCCAACACAGCCATTCCCAACTACCGGCCCTGGCGACTTTATGTACAAAGACCAGAACAACGACAAACAGATCAAGGAAGCGACAGTAAAGAATGGTGGTGATCTGATCTACCTGGGAAGCAATATTCCAAGATATACATATGGTGTTAATCTCGGTGCTGATTATAAACACTTTGACCTGTCTGCATTTTTCCAGGGAGTTGGAAAGGTATCTATCAATGCATTAGCAATAGAAAGAGCGCCCACCTCCAATGACGGAAACTTCAGAGAAGAACACCTGGATAGCTGGACACCTACCAATACAGGTGCGGCTTTTCCACGATTGCTGAATACTACACAGAACTATCAGTCGTCTTCTTATTGGGTAAAGAGCGGCGCTTATATGCGCTTGAAAAGTCTGCAGCTTGGTTACACATTGCCTGAACAGATCATGAAGCGTTCCGGCTTTGACAGATGCCGCATTTATGTAAGCGGACAGAACCTGCTTACCTTCTCTTCCCTGCCAAATGATATTGATCCGGAAGCGCCAAATGATAGCAGGTATTACCCACAGGTGAAGACATTCACCTTCGGATTAAATGTGCAATTTTAAACTAAGTAGTCATGAAGAAATTAGCAATTATATTCACTATCGCGGGACTGGCAGCAGTATCCGCGTGTAAGAAAACACTGGACGAGCAGCCTCAGTCTCAGGTGAGCCAGGATGCTTACTGGACTACAGAAGCCGATGCCATCAATGCCGTAAATAACTGTTATCGCCGCCTGGGAGATGTGGACAATCGTATATTCCTCAGTTGTGCTACAGACGATAGCTACTCATGGAGTGACTGGCCGAGTGATGTGAGGCTTGTAGGTAACGGAAGTGCTTCCATAAGCACCGGTATGTTTAGTAACTTCTGGAGCAATCTTTATAAAATGATCGCTTCCTGTAATGATGTTCTCGATAACATAGACAAGGACAAAGCTTTGTCCGACTCTCTGGGCAGGCGCCTGAAAGCGGAAACCCGTTTTATCAGAGCTTATGCTTACCAGCAGCTGACAGGATTGTTCGGTGATGTGATATTGAGAACAACCACACCTCCGATTAACGACTTTAATGCAACGAGAACACCACGTGCTCAGGTAGCAACTTTCATCGCAGCTGAACTTGATTCCGCCGCTAAATATCTGCCGGTTACTTATGATGCTAATAACATCGGCCGTGCCACCAGAGGTGCTGCATTAGGTCTGAAAGCGCGTGTGATGCTGTATGAAGGCAAATACACAGAAGCCGCAGCAGCTGCAAAAGAAGTAATGGACCTGCATACCTATGTTATTGACAATGATTATGTAAGCCTGTTCAATGGTACTAACAAGAACAGCCTGGAGATCCTGTTGTCTGCACGTTTTGTAAAAACTACCCTGCCTAGTGCTATGGCCACATGGGTAGGCGGACCATCTATCGGTGGCTGGTCACAGGTTGTACCGGTTCAGTCATTGGTAGACGCATATGAATGTACAGATGGAAAGACAATAGATAAATCGCAACTCTATGATCCCGCACATCCGTACGATAACCGCGATCCCCGTTTGAAGCTGACTGTAGTGGTTCCTGGTGTCGTGGTGAATGGTATCACGATCGATGTGACCAATACCAAAGGCCTTGATGCGCTGAGCAAGAACAATGCTTCATTAACAGGTTTCTACTATAAGAAATATGTACCTGCCGATATCCAGGGTAACTGGGACGGTAACTCTTACAATGACCTCGTGTTGCTGAGATATGCGGAAGTGCTGCTAACTTATGCGGAAGCTAAAATAGAACAGAACCAGATCGATGCAAGCGTTTACGACGCTATCAATCAGGTGAGACAAAGACCAGGTGTAATGATGAAGGCACTGACAGCGGTTGATTATCCAGGTCAGGTAAGCCTGCGTGATGCAGTACGTCGTGAAAGACGTGTGGAATTCCCGATGGAAGATAATCGTCTCTTTGACATCCGTCGCTGGAAGATCGCCGAAACTGTAATGACTGGCCCTGTATATGGTATCCTGAATAACTACGATCCGTCAAGACAGGACTACAACAAACATGTACTGGTTGAACAGCGTAGTTTTAACGCAGGCCGTGATTACCTCTGGCCAGTGCCACAAAGCGAAACGTCAATCAATCCAAATGCACTGCCTAATAATGGTGGCTGGTAAATAACTTTCCGGTTATCGTAAGGACCGGTTATGCTTGAAGAAAGGGCCGTCTCAATTATTTGGGACGGCTTCTCTTTTATATTATATACTGCGGATTTTATTGTGCATAACACCGTCTTTAACTTTTTCTTAACCCCGGTTTTGTAACTTCCCGCTACCTTTGCACGCTTAACGGAAAATACCTAAACCTACTATGACCCGCCTATTACTGACTTATGTACTGTTAGCAACCTGCTGCATGTTAGCCGGTTGTGATTATGATGACCCCTGGCGACGGGGGGAAGAAGTAGATGGATATGCGCCCATTTACAGTGTAGATCCCATGTTGAGACACATCAGTTTCCAAACGCCCCGTAAAACGGTTAATGGAGGAAAACTGTTTACTGCAGGCACAAATGTACTGCAGGAAGAAGCCGATTCAGGATTACATATCATCTCCTACCAGGACCCTGCCCATCCCATAAAGACAGGTTTCCTGCGTATTCCCGGATTCCAGGTTGCTGCCATTGAAGGGGATTACCTGTATGCGAACAATTACAATGACCTGATCATCATTTCATTAAAAGCACTGTCTACTAATATGACAGTGGGACGGATTGCTGACGTCTGGAAACAATTGGATTACCCGCGTGAGGCGCACGCTTATTTTGAATGTGTTGATCCTGCAAAAGGTGTTGTTGTGGGTTGGCGTAGAGCGAAGATAAAAAACCCTCAATGCCGCAGACAACAATTAATAAGTGATGACGGTAGGGATAGTGAAAACACAAGGAACAATGCCGGACTGGTTGTTTCAAATGGAAAACTTTACCTGGTGAACCTGGAATTTGTAACAATGTATTCACTGGCGTCTCCAATGCAACCTGTTATAACAGGAGCGCGGAACGTTACGGGAAAGCTGGTGGATAGCATATTTCTTTTTAAAGGAAGTCTGGCAGTTACATTGTATAACGGTTTCCTTGATCTATACGACACTGCAGGACTGGATGATGCTGGTTACTACAATGGCGCATCAGAATGTGAGAAATACTTCTCAGTAGGGGATACTGCCGCATATGCCATTCCCAACCGCTATCAGTGCAATACTATGGGGCCGTATCTTACGCAATATGAACTAAGAAGGGATACGAATGCAATTATCAAGTCAGGTGAACTGGAGGTCGGTATGGCAGGCAACCTGGTTCAAGCCGGTCAGTATCTTTATATAGCCAGCGACGTAGGTTTGGTGACTGTAAATATTGCCGGCCCAACACCTGTAAAAGCTGGACAATTGAATGACGGACGTTATCAGGACATCGCCATCAACGGCGATCTTTTATTTCTGCATGGCAGAGAACAAGTAGTTTGTTATAGCATAGCCACCTCTCCGGTATCTCCAGCGTTAATCTCTAAACTCCCTTATTGATGAAACAACTATACGCTATTCTTATACTTTGTCTGCTTATCACCATTTCTTCAAAAGGTCAGAAAATAGGTACTCCCGATTCTCTCCTCACAGGTGTGCGTATCAGCACTAATCTTCTAACACTCAGAGAACCTGACGGAGGTATTTCCCTTGCACTGGAAAACCGCTACACAAAGGAATGGAGTGTGTTGATAGAAGGTACCTGGATCTTCATAGATGAAAAAGGCGATTACGATCTCAGGGGAAAATATACACCTAAAGCCAAAGGGTTCCGTATCCGTCCTGAAATACGCTACTATATGCCGGGCAGAGGTCATAAGTATAAACTGTTCTTCGCCCAGGAGATTTCATATAAACGTGTCAGTTACCTTGAAGAGTGGATACATAAGGTAGGAGAGACCTCAAACGGTGGCTACTTTAACTATGAGAAAATAACTCCTTACGATAAAGTTAAAACGATCATCGGTACATCAGGCAAAATGGGCTTGCAGTTCTACTTCGATCCACCTCATAAATTCATCATGGAGCTTTATGTAGGCCTGGGTATTAAACACAGGAAGGTTAAATTCAAAGATGAAATTCCTCAGTACGGTAGTTACCTGGAGGATAACAACGGCTATTTTTTAGATGCTCCCGAATCCGGATGGAATATTAATATACCTATGGGTCTCAAAGTAGGATACCGCTTTTAATACAAGATTCCTTAACAATAATACCTAACCCTCAGTTATGAAACATCTTTTACTCGTTTGTTCCTTGTCTTTGCTGACAGGGATCGTTAATGCCCAGAATAGTAGTGAAAAACTTTTCCCTGCAAAACCCCGCTTTATTTTAAGCACTTCGCTAACGTCACTAATAGAGTCGGAAGGAGGGCCTTCTGTTGGATTGGAATACCGCATTATAGATGGATTGGCTATTGGGATAGAAGGTACTGCGGTTCTCTATACAACATTCCCGTTTTTATATGAGCACGAGTATGCGAAGAGTGGCTTCAGGATAAAACCGGAAATAAAATATTTCCCAGCCGCTGCAAGAGGGAAAAACGGACAACTTTATTTTAGCTTGCAGGGAGTATATAAGCAGGTCAGATATAATGAATTTTCTGAAGCTACTGGAACTACCGTCAGGAAGGAAAAGAAAGTTATAGCCGGGTCTCCAAATGTGGGGTGGCAGCGCTACCTGGACAGGTCTCATCGTTTTATCCTGGATATGTATCTGGGATTGGGCGTCCGGCATCGCAAAACCGAGCCAGACGTATGGCTGGGTAATGAGCTTTTTTTCGGAAATCGTCGTATTGAGGTAGACGGATATGATCCGCACCTGGCATTTGGCTTTAAGCTCGGCTACCGTTTCTGAAAATCCGTTATATTTGGTGGAAACCAAACAATCTTAACAGTTGCGCTATTGGTGTAACTTAAATTTCTACGGATGAAAGAAGTATTTATAGTTTCAGCAGTACGTACCCCCATAGGATCTTTTAATGGCGCATTATCTACCATGTCTGCCACACAACTGGGTGCGCTGGTAATGAAAGCAGCACTTGAAAAAGCGGGTGTACCATCTACTGCGGTGAATGAGGTGTATATGGGAAATGTGATCAGTGCCAACCTGGGTCAGGCCCCTGCCAATCAAGCCAGTATCTATGCAGGTATTCCAACTAATGTACCATGCACTACCGTCAATAAGGTATGCGCTTCCGGTATGAAAGCCATTATGTTGGGCGCACAGAGCATTCTTTCAGGCGATAATGATGTAGTAGTGGCTGGCGGTATGGAGAGTATGAGCAACGTACCTTATTACCTTGATAAAGCCCGTGGCGGTTACAAACTCGGAAATGGCGCAGTGACCGATGGTATTATCCGCGATGGCCTTTGGGACCCTTATAAGGACTTCCACATGGGTAATGCCGCAGAACTCTGTGCTACGGAATACAAGATCTCCCGCGACGAACAGGACGCCTATGCAATACAGAGCTATAAAAGAGCAGCACAGGCCACGGAGCAGGGATATTATAAAAATGAGATCATCCCGGTTGAAGTACCTGGAAAACAGGTGATCACTGTAACCGAAGATGAAGATTATAAAAAGGTGAACTTCGACAAGATCCCGACGTTGAAGCCTACTTTCCAGAAAGATGGGACCATTACAGCAGCCAATGCCTCTAATATCAATGATGGTGCAGCAGCCGTATTATTGGTAAGCGGGGAGAAGCTGAAAGAACTGGGCCTGAAACCCTTGGCGAAGATCATCAGTTTTGCAGATGCTTCACAGGCGCCTGAATGGTTTACTACCACTCCCGTGAAAGCCATTAACAAAGCCCTGGAAAAAGCGAAGCTGTCAGTGGCTGACATGGACTTTGCAGAGATCAATGAGGCTTTCTCCTGCGTGCCTATCGCTAATGAACGTGACCTCGGGCTGCCTGCCGACAAGGTGAATGTATGGGGAGGAGCTGTTTCTATGGGGCATCCTATTGGTTGCAGCGGTGCACGTATCGTAGTGACACTCAACTCTATCCTGCACCAGAACAAGGCCCGTTACGGTGTGGCTGGTATCTGCAACGGCGGTGGTGGCGCAAGTGCGATTGTTATTGAAAGAGCAGAATAAAAAGAAATCGATCAGGAATAAAAAAGCCGCGAAGATCTTCGCGGCTTTTTCTATTGTATCAGGCTGAAGGTCGTATCGACGCGCGATGACACCCCTGGCTCATTTATCAGTTTCATATATAAGTGTACACTGTCATTTCCGGCCGTTTTTTCAGTTCTCAGCGCCTGTAGCTGCCCGGCAGGTTTTACAATATCTCCTGAGATCTTTTCAAAGAACCAGTATTTATCCTGTACCAGGCTATAGGTAGGATAGCGGTAAATAATATCTACGGAACTGGCCTGCAGCGAAAAGTCGTCATCAATAGGGTATCGTTTCATTTCCCCGTCCGACAATAAACCCAGTCCTGCAATAACGGTCAGGGTGCGGAGGGGAGGTAGCAATAGTCCGAAGGCCAGCGCGAAGGGAAATCCATAAAAAGCGCACAGGTATACCCACTTTCCCGACACTTCCTGCTGGGTCAGTCCATATAATACAACGCCCGATCCGGCATAGAGAGTGAAAAATACCCGTTCAGTATAGGTGCCCTTAAACCCGTAGCCACTGATCAGGAGTATCAGGCAAAGGATCGAAAATACGCACATTGCAAGATGGAAATACCAGATCAAGCCGGTGATCAGCGGGGCCTTGACCTTTTTGATCTTACAGGATATGGCCGCCAGAAAGCATATGGAAAGGACGGTAATGGTAAACATAGGATAGGATATTAACTTGTAACAGTCAGTATTCCCGCTAATATATATAATATTTAATATATAGTATTTAAAATCTCAGTGGCGGTCCTTTTAAGTTTTCCTTTGCTTTTTCACCAACAAACAATAATTTTGCCCCTGCTTCAGGATAACTGAGGTTTTAACTTTCAAACTTTAAGAGTAACAGCATGCGTCAGATAGCTTTCAGACAAGCCTTACGAGAAGCCATGCAGGAAGAAATGCGCCGTGACGATCGCGTTTTCCTGATGGGAGAGGAAGTAGCAGAATATAATGGAGCCTATAAAGTTAGCCAGGGAATGCTGGATGAGTTTGGCCCTAAGAGAGTAATAGATACGCCGATCGCCGAGCTGGGCTTCACTGCAATTGGTGTTGGTGCAGCGCAGAATGGTCTTCGTCCTGTTCTGGAATTCATGACCTGGAACTTTGCCGTACTGGCCCTGGACCAGATCCTGAACACCGCTTCTAAAATGCTGGCTATGAGTGGCGGACAGGTAGGTTGCCCTATCGTTTTCCGTGGACCTAACGGTTCTGCAGGTCAGCTGGGTGCACAGCACTCCACTGCTTTCGAAAGCTATTATGCGAATATCCCCGGTTTAAAGGTAATATCAGTTTCCAATCCTTATGATGCAAAAGGTCTGTTGAAAGCGGCTATCCGCGATAACGACCCGGTTGTTTTCATGGAAAGTGAAGTGATGTACGGCGAATTGGGTGATGTGCCTGAAGAAGAATACATTATCGAGATCGGTAAAGCTGATATCAAACGTGCCGGTAAAGACGTAACCATCGTTTCTTTCAACAAAATGATGAAAGTTGCCCTGGGTGCTGCTGAAGAACTGGCAAAAGAAGGTATCGAAGCAGAAGTGATCGACCTCCGTACGATCCGTCCGCTGGACTGGTTCACCATCCTGGAATCTGTTAAGAAAACCAACCGCCTGGTGATCGTAGAAGAACAATGGCCGTTCTCCAGCGTTTCTTCCGAGATCTCTTACCGTATCCAGAAAGAAGGTTTTGACTACCTGGATGCCCCGATCCGTCGTATCACTGCTGCCGATGCGCCAATGCACTACGCACCAAACCTGGTGAAACTGTATCTGCCTGACGTTGAGCGTACTGTGAAACTGGTGAAGGAAGTAATGTATATGAAGAAGTAACAGTTATATCGTTATAAAAAGGAAAGCCGGTCTGTTTACAGACCGGCTTTCCTTTTATATGTAATTGATCAAGTCCACCGATGAAGCATGTATGCGTCGTGTATACGCCATGTATGCGTCGTATATAAAGCGTACTTTGGATTGTTCAGGTCCACCAATATTCATCCATCGCTGCGGTCGACCCCGGTAGGGGTCGCAATGTTTGTAGCCCCGGGTTTTAACCCGGGGAATATAATATGGGAAACATAACATCGGGAAACATAATGCCGGGATATAACCTTGGGGATATAACCTCTGAAACGTCACCTCGGGAACATAATATCGGGAAACATAACCCCGAAAACATAATCTTGGAAATATAACGCCGGGACATAACCCCGAAACATACCGCGAGGAAACCAACCCCCAATCCGATCAATATCTAACTTCCAAACAGATCAGAAGACAAATACCTGTCCCCACGGTCGCAGATAATACATACCAGCACGCCATGCTCCAGCTCTGCTGAAATCCTCGCTGCCGCCGAAACTGCTCCGCCGCTGCTCATGCCACAGAAGATGCCTTCTTGTTTCGCCAGGCGACGGGTCATAGCTCTCGCCTCGTCTTCCGAAATGTCCATGATACGGTCAATCCTTGATCTGTCAAATATTTTCGGGAGATATTCTTCCGGCCATTTACGGATACCAGGTATCCTGGAACCTTCCGTAGGTTGACACCCAACGATCTGTATCTGGTTGTTTTGCTCTTTCAGGAACTTAGACACGCCCATAATGGTCCCGGTGGTACCCATGGCGCTTACAAAGTGGGTAACGCCCTGGTTGGTATCCCGCCATATTTCGGGACCAGTGGTTTTATAATGCATGCCGTAATTATCCGGATTGCCGAACTGGTTCAGCATATGATAACCGCCTTTGGCTACCTGTGCATTGGCATAGTCAATAGAGCCTTCCATAGATGCCTCTTTAGGCGTCAATGTTACTTTAGCACCAAAAGCTTCCATAGTCAGCACCCTTTCACGGGTAGCATCTTCAGGCATCACCAGTTCAATTTCTACACCGAACAGACTGGCTATCATCGCTAATGCGATACCTGTATTGCCGCTGGTGGCCTCTATCAGCCTAGTACCCGGTTTGATCTCGCCTCTGTCCAATGCGCCCTTGATCATACCATAAGCTGCTCTGTCTTTTACACTGCCTCCCGGATTAGTTCCTTCCAGTTTCGCATAAATTGTAACCCCCGGATTCGCACTGATGTTCTTAAGCGCTACCATAGGGGTGTTACCAACAAGATCTAATATCGAATGCATCTAATAACTATTTTCTACTACGTTAATACTGCCGTCCGCACGGTAATAGATGCGGCTAAAGGGAGCTGTACTTTTTATCAGCCATACGTTACCGCCTATAATACTATGATGACCTACCACGGTATCGCCCCCCAGGATGGTGGCGCCCGCATATATAATAACATTGTCTTCGATTGTCGGATGACGCTTGCTGCGCGCCATGTCCTTATCCACGCTTAATGCACCTAATGTAACACCCTGATAGAGCTTTACATGACTGCCGATGATAGTGGTCTCACCGATCACAATACCAGTACCATGGTCGATGCAGAAATAAGGCCCTATAACGGCTGCCGGATGTATGTCAATACCGGTACAGCTGTGCGCACGCTCAGTGATCATACGTGGCAACAGTGGGATCTTCAGTTTATGCAAAGCATGTGCAATGCGGTAAAACGCGATCGCGTAAAACCCCGGATAGGCGCGTATCACTTCGTACATACAGGTAGCTGCCGGGTCTCCTTTATATATAGCTTCTGCGTCTTTTTTCAGTTCGTCATAGATAACTTCCGCCTGCACCATGAACTGATGACTTAAAGCTTCGGCACCTGTCGGTAACTGCTGTTGCATTGGTTGTAACAATTGCTGCAATTCTGACTGCAGTCCATGCGCATATTCTTCCAGTAACACGATGTCGGCCATAACCTTACCGGTGTATTCAGGAAAAAGCCAGTTGATAAAATTGTTGGCAAAATCGTTCACCGCAGTGGTAGTAGGATAAGCCGTAGCCGCTGCCAGCTGGTGTCTCCGCCTTAGTTCTTCTAAAAGTTGTTGCATATCCAAGTGAATTACAGGATTGAGGGAAACGAATAATGAAATTACGTATTAATGTCGAGAGTCCATAAACTTAGTAGACAAATGGCAGATATCGGAGATGGGCGTTTGTAGCTGCCACCATTTTGTTATCTTGGCGAGTATCAAGTATTTTCCCTTAATTTTGTTCGTTGTTCACTAAAATGATAATATGGCCAACATTCTGATAATTGATGACGAAAAAAGCATACGTAAAACGTTATCTGAGATCCTGAGCTATGAAGGGTACAAGGTAGACGAGGCAGCTGACGGAGCGGAAGGCTTTAAAATGTTCAAGGACAAACAGTACGACGCCATCCTTTGCGATATAAAAATGCCGAAGATGGACGGGCTGGAATTCCTGGAAAAGGCCAAGGAAACCAACCCGGATGTTCCTATCATAATGGTATCAGGCCACGGAAATATTGATACAGCCGTAGAAGCAGTAAAGAAAGGAGCTTACGATTACATCTCCAAGCCACCGGACCTGAACCGTTTGCTGATCACCCTGCGTAATGCGATGGATAAAAGCAACCTGGTGACAGAAACAAAAACGCTGCGCCGTAAAGTGAACAAAACACAGGAAATGATCGGCACTTCTGCCCCTATCCTGAAAATAAAAGAGACAATTGAAAAGGTAGCTGCGACAGACGCACGTGTGCTGGTAACCGGCGAAAACGGAGTAGGTAAGGAGCTGGTAGCCCGCTGGATACATGAACGTAGCAACCGCGCTTCGGGTCCTATCGTGGAAGTGAATTGCGCGGCTATCCCAAGTGAACTGATTGAAAGTGAGTTGTTTGGTCATGAAAAAGGTTCCTTCACATCCGCAGTAAAACAACGTATTGGTAAGTTCGAACAGGCAAATGGCGGTACGCTGTTCCTGGACGAAATAGGAGATATGAGCCTCAGTGCACAGGCCAAAGTGCTGAGAGCACTACAGGAAGGTAAGATCACCCGTGTGGGCGGCGATAAAGAGATCAGCGTGGATGTACGTGTAGTAGCAGCTACCAACAAAGACCTGCTGAAGGAAGTAGAAGAGAAGAACTTCCGCCTTGACCTTTACCACCGTCTGAGCGTTATCCTGATCCATGTGCCTTCCCTCAATGATCGCCGTGATGATATTCCGTTGCTGGTGGATCACTTCCTGGAAAGCGCCTGCCAGGAATATGGCATGGCGAAAAAGGCCATCGATAAGGAAGCCATGAAGGTGTTACAGCAGCATAACTGGTCAGGTAACATCCGTGAACTGGGCAACGTAGTGGCCCGTCTCGTGATCCTCTCCGGCAAAACGATCATGGCCGATGATGTACATGATTACGTGCTGCCCGCCAGAGATAAAAAGAAAGTAAACGCTTAATATTATCAGGGGCTGTCCGCCGGAGGCGGACAGCCCTTCTTCATGTTGATGGACCATGGACAAACACCTGTACCTGCTCAGCGGCATGGGAGCAGATGAAAGGATCTTCAGACACCTTAGTTTTCCCGCAGACTATACCGTACACTACCTCGACTGGTTGACCCCCATCCCTGATGAGACTTTTTCAGCATACGCCGCCAGGATGGCCGCCAGAATTGAACATGAACATGTTACATTGGTAGGCGTCTCCTTTGGAGGCATGCTTTCCCTGGAAATAGCCCGCTTACGCCCTGTACAGAAAGTCATCCTGATCAGCAGCATCAAAACGACAGGAGAAAAACCTGCTTACCTGGCCTGGGTAAGAAAAACAGGCCTGCTGCAGTTGCTTCGCCTGCCGGATTCTATCATCTTCACACGCAGAAAAGGACTGGTAAAACTGTTCCTCAATGCCGAAACGGCTGAAGAACATGAACTGCTGGCCGAGTATATGAAGAAAACAGCCTACGGATATCTTCGATGGGGCATCCGTGAGGTGGTGAACTGGCAGAACGATTTTGTCCCATCTTCACTCGTGCATATTCATGGCGGAAAGGATAAGACTTTCCCGCTAAAGCTTGTCAAGGCTGATTATATCATTGCCACAGGTGGCCATTTCATGGTATATAACCGGGCCGCAGAAATCAATGAGATCCTCAAAAAGGAGCTGGAATGAAACGCAAAACTGCTATCAACCAATTGCTTTACATGTAAAAAAGTTTATTAAATCAACCTAATCCCCTTATTTTAGCAAAACTTTTGATTAGTATTAATTAGCTTGCAGAATACAGAATATTATATTTGATCTTTTAAATATCTTAAACAAATCTTAATGAACCTGGCTTTTTGGAGAAGAAATAAAGAGGGTCAGCCAAAGAAGAAGAAATCTGCCGTTAGAGAGTGGTTTGATGCTGCTATTTTCGCCATCATCGCTGCTACCTTGATACGCACTTTTATTTTTGAGGCGTACACTATCCCAACCCCATCTATGGAAAAGACATTACTGGTGAACGATTTCCTGTTCGTTAGTAAGATCAGTTACGGGCCTCGTATTCCAATGACGCCACTCGCTGTACCATTTACACATCACACGCTGCCTTTCACAAAGTATAGCAAAGCGTACTCTGAAGCAGTACATTGGAAATACAGACGTTTGCCAGGTTTCTCAGATGTTGAACGTTATGATGTAGTGGTATTTAATTTCCCTGAAGGAGATACTGTAGCCCTGGAACAACAGGAACAGAGTTACTACCAGCTGGTAAGATTTTATGGACGTAATAACGTGTGGGAACAGAACCACGTTACCGCGCGTCCTGTAGATAAAAGAGAGAATTATATCAAGCGCTGTATGGCTATAGCAGGCGATACACTGTCTGTAAGAGAAGGTATTGTATATGTGAACAGTACCCAGGCGCCGATCCCTTCGGAAAGTGAGCGTACGTACTGGGTTAGGACCACCGGCGATCCGCTGAACCCTTCCCGTCTCGACGAACTGAACATCGATCCATCCCCACGCAGTGTGGACGATTCCAGCACTTTCAGATACGATCTGACTCCCGGTATGGCTAACCTGCTGAGAACATGGCCGGTCGTAAAAGAAATCACGCCGTATGTAAAATCACCAAGGCAGGATGTACAGGTATTCCCGCATGATACCGCACATTACCATTGGACTGAACATAATTTCGGACCGCTGTATATTCCAAAGAAAGGTGCAACAGTTAACCTGGACAGCACAACTATCGCTTTCTATGACCGCGTGATCAGCGTGTACGAAGGCAATAAACTGGAAAACAGGAACGGACAGTTTTATATCAATAACAAACCCGCCACTACGTACACCTTCAAAATGAACTACTACTGGATGATGGGTGACAACCGTGATAATTCACTGGACTCCCGCTTCTGGGGTTTTGTTCCTGAAGATCACATCGTTGGTAAGGCATGGCTCATCTGGATGAGTTACGGTCACGGTAGCATCCGCTGGAACAGGTTGTTTAGAACGATAAAATAGAAGCGCTGGAACGAATGTCTGTAACGCATTGCCACAACGTTGTGTTATAACACATTTGCCGGACGCTGAATGATATACATTACGAATTACAGATGACATCCAATTACAAACACTAATTTGTAATTCGTCATCCGTAATTCGTAATTTAGTATATGGACATCCGTAAACATTCTTTTGAATACCAATCTTTCCAGGACAGTGCAGCCCTACCCACTGCAGATCTCCGGTTACTGGAAGAAGCCCGCGAGGTAACTGGCCAGGCTTATGCCCCTTATTCCAACTTCTATGTAGGAGCTGCTATTTTACTGGCTAACGGTATTGTGGTCAGAGGTACAAATCAGGAGAACGCCTCCTTCCCTGCCGGTATCTGTGCAGAAAGAGTGGCTTTATCTACAGCAGCATCGCTTTACCCGGGAGTACCTATACTCACGATCGCAGTTAGTTATCACAATCCTTCAGGTAGTAATGACACCCCTATTTCGCCCTGCGGTATCTGCCGGCAAACACTGTCCGAATATGAAGGCCGCCAACAGCAATCCATCCGCGTCATTATGAGCGGACAAACCGGTAAGGTGTTTGTCATCCAGACTATCAGACACCTGTTACCATTGGGATTCTCAGCAGAAGATATGCAATAAATTTACTATCTTTGGGAGGTCTCTATGATGCTCTATGTTGAATATCCGTGTCCTATGTCCGCTACTATGGGCGGTTTTATTCGTGCAAGTTGCTATGGCTTTTCCAGGAAATAAATTAAAGGGTCTTTACAAGGAAGGAGTGAACTGCCGGAATGAAGGTAAACTCCAGGCAGCAAAGAAGTGTTTTAATGAAATCTTACAACATGACAGCAGCTACTCCGTGGCTTATCTGCAAATAGCAGAGATCTGTGCCCTGGAAGAAGAATATCATGAAAGTATCCGCTATTACCGGCACTATCTACGGCTGGATGAAGAACAACCGTCTTCATGGTATGCCATGGGCGTACTTTATTTCAATACAAAAGATTTCCAAAATGCAGTCGGCGCCTTTGAAACAGCACTGAAGAAAGGGCATCCTGCTGATGCAGATTATCATCTCAATCTGGGCACGGCGTATCTGCATGTACGTGAGGTGGAAAAAGGCCTGAAGCATTTAAAGTCCTGTCTTGTTTTGCGACAGAACGATCCACGGCCAATGCAGGCATTGGCGCACCATTATTACCTGGCCGGTAACTTCGGTCATGCAATTATTTACTGGGATAAATTACTGAATATGCAGCCTGGGAATGCCTTTGCCATGTTTATGCTTGGCAAATCATATATTGGTAATGGTGAGGTAGCAAAAGGAGAGGAGCTGTGCGACAGAGCGCTGGCCGTAACGCAATAGTATTCTGAAGGAAAAGATATAAAAGTAAAAAGCTCCCAAGTGGGAGCTTTTTACTTTTATACTATAACATGAACGATATTACATTCTTTCCGGTACGTCAATACCCAGCAGCTTCATACCCTTCTGGATCGTTCTTGCTGTGAGCATAACGATCTGGGTACGCAGCTTTTGCTTTTCAGGTGTTTCCGCAGACTGTACAGAATAAGTATACTTACCTTCTACCTTCTCTGCATAGAATGAGTTAAACTGCTGTGCAAGCTGGAATACATAGTTGGCGATCACAGAAGGGCTCATCTCTTTCTCTGCTTCTTCCAATATAGTTTCATACTGTTCGTTCAGCAGGATCAGTTCTTTCTCCAGCGGCAGTAAGCTGCCCTTATGACAGTAACCTTCCAGTTTATCGATATCATGAGCTGTTTCACGCAGAATAGATTTAATACGGGCATGCGCATACTGAACGAATACACTGGTAAATCCGTGGAGATCAATAGACTCCTTAGGATCGAATACCATTCTCTTTTTCGGATCAACACGCAGCAGGAAGAATTTCATAGCACCGATACCGAGCATCTTATAAAGTTGCTGCAGGGCATCATCGTCCAGGTCTTTCAGCTTGCCTGAGTTATTGGTCTGTTCTGCCGCTGCTGCGATGGTTTCATCGATCAGATCATCAGCATCTACTACAGTACCTTCACGGCTCTTCATACGGCCATGTGGTAATTCCACCATACCATAGGAAAGGTGAAAAACACCGTCAGCGCTAGGCTCCTGTAATTTCTTCAGGATCAGTTGCAGCACCTTAAAGTGATAGTTCTGTTCATCCGCTACCACATAGATGCTTTGGTCCATATGATAGTCGTCATATTTAAGACGGGCAGTACCCATGTCCTGCGTCATGTACACAGAAGTGCCATCGCCACGTAATAATAACTTTTCATCCAGTCCGTCGGCAGTCAGGTCTATCCAGATGGAGTTATCCTGTTTCTTGAACAGCACACCTTTAGCCAGCCCTTCTTCTACCAGGTCTTTACCCAGCAGGTAAGTCTCACTTTCGTAATACATCTTGTCAAAGTCGATGCCCAGGCGTTCGTAAGTTTCACTGAAACCTTTGTATACCCAGCCATTCATTGTCGCCCAGAGACTTCTTACCTCATGATTGCCTGCTTCCCATTGCTGTAACATGATCTGTGCTTGCTGCATGATCTCTGTCTGCTTGCGGGACAGTTCCTTGATCTCATCATTGAGTTTGGCCAGCTTGTCTGCGTCGGCCTTTATTTCAGGCTTATGGAACGCGGTAACCAGTTTCTCTATACGTTCGAGATCTGCACCCTGGAAATCTTTAAAGTCGTTTTCCAGTGCACGTGCTATAATAGGTTCTGTCTGTTCTTTCAGGATGGTCTCAAACTTCACGTAGTAATCACCCACCAGGTGATCGCCCTTGATACCGGTCGATTCCGGCGTATCGCCATGAGCAAACAGTTGCCATGCCAGCATGGATTTACAGATGTGGATACCCCTGTCGTTCACCAGGTTAGCCTTGATCACCTCATTACCATTAGCTTTCAGGATCTCCGCAATAGAGTAGCCCAGGAAGTTATTACGGAGGTGACCCAGGTGCAAAGGCTTATTGGTATTAGGGGAAGAGTATTCCACCATTACTTTTTTGCCGTTGGAAGGCTTCTTGCCAATGTTACGGTTGTTGAATTGTTGCTGCAGGTACTTCGTCCAGTATTGCTCAGTGATCTGCAGGTTCAGGAAGCCTTTGATCACATTGTAGGCAGACACGAGGTCGGGATTATGTTCGACGAGGTATTTACCCAGTTGATCAGCAGTTTCTTCCGGTTTTAAGCGGCTGAATTTAGTGAAAGGGAATACCAGGACGGTATATTCACCTTCAAATTCAGGTTTCGTAGTATTGATCGCAATGTCCTTTGCAGGAATTGTCTGTTCGTAAAGCGCCTTGATCGCTGCTGCTGCAGCAGATCTGATGGATTGTACAACACTCATGCTGATAAACGGTTAATGCCAAAAGTAACGTCAAAGGTATAAAAAATCCGCCGGGGGAGTTAGCAGGCGCAATAATATAATAAGAAAAAGGACTGGCAGTACAACTGCCAGTCCTTCGAAAGCTTTGTGGGAGCTATATATTAGTAGATAGTAAATTCCACTCTTCTGTTCTTCTGTCTTCCTGCCGCCGTTTTGTTGCTGGCGATCGGTTGGTCCTGACCATAACCTACAGCTTCTACTTTAGATGGATTCGTACCTCTGTTCACCAGGTACTGCTTTACTGATTCTGCACGGTCTTTAGATAAGGCCATGTTTTTCGTAGCGTTACCTACATTATCGGTATGACCGCCAAGTTTCAGGCTGAAGCCTTTGGTCTTAAGCATTTCTGCCAGCCGGTCGAGGGCTCCATAGGAAGCCGGTTTAATGCTGGATTTGCCGGTCTGGAACTCCAGGTTCTCAATGGCGTTCCTAACGATCCTGCGGTCTTCTTCCGTGATAATTACTGTAGGAGGAGGTGGTGGAGGAGTTTCTGCTTTTGGCAGATCGCAGCCGCTGCCATCTACTTTAGAGCCGGAAGTGCTGCCAGGGCATTTGTCGAAATGATCCGATACGCCATCTCCGTCAGCATCCGCCAGCAGTTTGTTCACATCTGCGGTCAGGCGGACATTTTCGGCCCGGCTGGTTTCCAGCTCACGCTGCAGATTGGCTTTTTGTGCAGTCAGTTCATCATACATGACCTTTGCAGGGTTCTGCCAGGAGAGCTGTGGTTTGTTGCGGGAGCCCAGCGGGAATTCCAGCCCGGCATAACCATAAGAGTATTTGTCCCGGTTCAGGCCGAGATCATTTCCGTCCAGGTTATCCCCGTCCACATAATGCATGGTATAACCCAGGTCCAGGTTCACTGCTTCGGACAGTTTGAATTTCAATCCGGCCCCGACAGGAACATAAAACTCGGTGATGCTGCCTCCTCTTTTATATTCCATGAGGTTGCCTTCCATCTGGTTGCTTATTTTGGGAGAGTAATTGGCCAATCCACCACCGGCAGATACATATATCTGTATGGCGTTCTTTTTATACATCCAGTTGATAGTGGCCACATTTACGACAGCATTCAGGCTGGCAGTCCACTTTAGCTTGGTTTCGAAGGAGTTGATTTTCCGGTTAGGGTCTTTTTCATTCCCCAGTTTGTTGTCATTATTGCCTGCCAGCTTGCCACCGACAAAGTCGGCCCTGATACCCAGGGAATGCAGGAGCTGGTATTTAACATAGGCTCCATAACCGGGCTTGGCTTTCCATTTAGTAAAGTCATTGCTGCCGCCGGTGGGAGCTACCGGGGCCAGCAGGCCCCCGTTAATACCCACTGACCATCGTCTGTAACCAGGGCCATCCGTAAAAATGGGACCGTTCACAGTGGTCTGGGCTATACTGCATAAAGGTGCGAAAAGAGCCAGCATACATGCTGCCCGGAAGATTGAGGTGTTTTTCATAATCATTATTGAGGGGTTGGTAGGTGACTGAATTTTAAATTACATCACTAGCGCTTCACATGTCGGTTTCATGTGCCTAACTTAAAAAACCCCTTTTGTATCTAAATTGTTCATTATAAACCTGCCATAAACATAAACTGTCGGTAAACTGACACTGTGAACTGACATATTTGCATGCTGCATCCGTTGGCATAATCATTGACATTTGCTACCTCGGAGACAAAAATCTATCTACAACTACAAGCGAGAATATAAAAACTATGGGAAAGATAATAGGTATTGACTTAGGAACTACCAACTCATGCGTTGCTGTTATGGAAGGTAACGAACCGGTAGTAATTGCCAATGATGAAGGACGCAGAACTACGCCCTCCGTTGTGGGTTTCTTAAAGAATGGTGAAAGAAAGGTAGGTGACCCGGCAAAACGCCAGGCTATCACCAACCCTGTGAACACTATTATGTCAGTAAAGCGTTTCATGGGACGCCATTATGACGAATTATCCAATGAAATACCGCATTGGAGCTATAAAGTTGCGCGTGGTGAAAACAACACTACCCGTATCGATATCGATGGCAGATTGTATACTCCACAGGAGATCTCTGCTATGATATTGCAGAAAATGAAAAAAACAGCAGAAGATTACCTGGGTCAGGAAGTAACTGAAGCAGTGATCACTGTACCTGCATACTTTAATGACGCTCAGCGTCAGGCTACTAAAGAAGCAGGTGAGATCGCAGGTCTGGCTGTACGCCGTATCATAAATGAGCCTACTGCTGCTGCACTGGCTTATGGACTGGATAAAAAACATGCTGATAGCAAGATCGCAGTATTTGACCTTGGTGGTGGTACCTTCGATATCTCCATCCTGGAACTGGGTGACGGCGTATTCGAAGTAAAATCTACTAACGGTGATACCCACCTGGGTGGTGACGACTTTGACAAGGTGATCATGGATTGGCTGGCCGAAGAATTCAAGAAAGATGAAGCGGTTGACCTGCACAAAGATCCAATGGCATGGCAGCGTTTGAAAGAAGCGGCTGAAAAAGCAAAAGTGGAACTGTCTTCCTCTCAGGAAACAGAGATCAACCTGCCTTATATCACTGCGGTTGACGGTGTACCTAAACACCTGGTGAAGAAACTGAGCCGTGCTAAATTCGAGCAACTGGCTGATGCACTGGTGGAAAGAACACTGGAACCTTGCCGTAAAGCACTGAAAGATGCAGGCATGAGCACTTCCGAGATCGACGAAGTAATACTGGTAGGTGGTTCTACCCGTATCCCGAAGATCCAGGAAGTAGTGGAAAGGTTCTTTGGTAAAAAACCAAACAGAAGCGTAAACCCGGATGAAGTAGTAGCCGTTGGTGCTGCTATCCAGGGTGGCGTACTGACCGGTGAAGTGAAAGATGTACTGTTGCTGGACGTTACCCCGCTTTCTCTGGGTATCGAAACCATGGGCGGCGTGTTCACTAAACTGATCGAATCTAACACAACCATTCCAAGCAAGAAATCTGAGACCTTCTCTACCGCTGCTGACAATCAGCCAAGCGTTGAGATCCACGTATTGCAGGGTGAACGTCCTTTAGCAAGCCAGAACCGTACACTGGGCCGCTTTATCCTGGACGGTATTCCACCAGCACCACGCGGTGTACCACAGGTTGAAGTGATCTTCGATATCGATGCCAACGGTATCCTGCACGTAACTGCAAAAGATAAAGGCACCGGTAAAACACAGAATATCCGCATCGAAGCAGGTAGTGGTCTGAGCAAGGAAGAAATCGAAAAGATGAAAGCCGAAGCAAAAGCCAACGAATCTTCAGATAAGGAACAACGCGAAAAGATCGAAAAACTCAACCAGGCCGATAGCCTGATCTTCCAGACTGAAAAACAGCTGAAAGAATACGGTGATAAGATCCCAGCGGATAAGAAAGGCACAATTGAAACTGCCCTGAACAAACTGAAAGAAGCTCATAAAGGTGGCGATCTCGCCCAGGTAGATGCAGCTGTTACAGAAATGAACAACGCATGGACCGCAGCTTCTGAAGAACTGTACAAAGCAACACAGGAAGCACAGGCTAACGGTGGTGCTCCGGGTGAAGGTCAGCCACAGGGAAGCGCTGCCGGCAACGAAGGCGTAACTGATGCTGAATTTGAAGAAGTGAAATAGTAATAGCTTAGGGATATAGTATAAAGGGCTGGTCTGAAAAGGCCAGCCCTTTTTTTGTCTCTTTTTTATATTTTGTGTTATGCAATTGACACTACACCCGTTCGAATTAAAGTTCAGACATACCTTTACCATCTCACGTAAATCCAAAGATGTTCAACCCCTGCTGGTGGTAGAGCTGAAACAGGATGGTCTGAGCGGATTGGGAGAAACAGCAGATAACTCGTACTACAATATGACGGTGCCCCACCTCATGGAAGCTATCAATGCCCACCGCGCACTGATAGAAGGGCATACCCTAACAACTCCTGAAGCGTTCTGGGACTTACTATACCCATTGTTCAAAGACAACCTCTTTGCACTCTGCGCCATCGATCTGGCCGCCCATGATCTCTACGCCAAAAAACTGAATAAGAAATTATATGAAGTATGGGGACTTGATATCTCCCATAATCCTATGACCGATTATACTATCGGCATCGATACGGTAGAGAATATGGTCAGCAAACTGAAAGAATTCCCCTGGCCGATCTATAAGATCAAACTGGGTACGAAGCACGATATCGCCATCATAGAAGAACTGCGCAGGCATACTGACGCCATCTTCCGGGTAGATGCCAACTGTGCCTGGGGTGTGGAAGAAACCTTAAGGAATGCAGCAGCGTTTAAGTCGCTGGGGGTGGAGTTCATCGAACAACCAATGCCTGCCGCCGATGTGGAAGGCATGAAGAAAGTATACGAGCAATCCGCTCTGCCGCTTATTGCCGATGAAAGCTGTATTACAGAAGATGATGTAGCACGCTGTGAAGGGCTCTTCCATGGCATCAATATCAAGCTGACCAAATGCGGGGGCATTACACCCGCCCGCAGGATGATCCATCATGCAAAACGCCTGGGCATGCAGGTTATGACCGGCAGCATGAACGAAAGTACTGTCGGCACTTCCGCAGTAGCCCACCTCTTGCCCTACCTGGACTATGTGGATATGGACGGCCCGCTGTTACTGGCGGAAGATACTTCCGATGGCGTTAAGATCGTGGACGGACGTATCATCTATGCCGACAGGCCCGGTACCGGCGCTTTACTACGATAGCATCTATCACCCTCTAATGAATAACCCGTTATGAAGAACAACCTATTGCGATACGCCGTACTGTTCCTGCTAACAGCAGCAACAGGGTCTGCGCATGCCCAGCTGCTGGCCCGTATTAACGTAAATTCCGGAAAATACAGACGGGTCAATGTGCCCGTCCAGGCGCCGGCAAATTATAACATGACCGCAACCGATTCCCTGCAGTTATTTGAAATAAAAGGAGGCGAGCGCAAGCCAGTTCCCTTTCAGAACTATCAGAACAAGTACCTGTTCTGGATACTGGATGGCATCACACAGCCAGACGCCACCCGCGTATATGAACTGGTAAAAGGAGCGCCTGTGCGTCCCGCTGTCGGCATGCAGGTAAAAGATAGCGCCGGTGCGTTAGTGCTCAGAGAAAACAGCCGTAGGCTGTTGCAGTACAATTACAGCGTTGTGGAGCCACCAGCCGGCGTTGATAAAGTTTACCGCCGCAGTGGTTTTATTCATCCTTTATGGGCGCCCGATGGCCAGGTCATTACCAATATCCATCCGGAAGGTCACTGGCATCATGTTGGTATCTGGAACCCGTGGACGCATACTTCTTTCAAAGGAAAAGAAACTGATTTCTGGAACCTGCAGAAAAAAGAAGGTACCGTCCGTTTCAAGGGACTCATTAGCCGCACAAACGGACCCGTATTATGTGGTTTTGAAGCATTGCAGGACCATGTCGCATTCTCGGGCGATAAAGAAACCGTCGCCCTTAATGAAACCTGGGAAATAAGAGCATTCAACAGCGGAACAGACAACACCCGCTCCCTATGGGATTTTTACACTTCACAGAACTGTGCCGATACCGCTGGTATTACATTGCTGCAATACCGGTATGGCGGCGGATTCGGGTTGCGCACTAACGCAGAATGGACCACCACTACCAGTCAGGTATTAACCTCTGAAGGTAAGACCCGTAAAGACGCCGACAGTACACGCGCCCGGTGGATCAAGATCACCGGCCGCACCGATAAAGGTCAGGCAGGTATCCTTGTCATGAACCATCCTTATGACTTTGACTATCCCCAACCGGTACGTGTATGGCCCGAAAATTCCGAAAGGGGAGAGATCATGATGAATTTCAGCCCGACCAAAATGAGGCCTATGGAAATGACCTATGGAAAGACATACAGGATGTATTACAGGGTCATGGTGTTTAACAACGATCTGACCGCGCAGGAAGCAGAAGAAGCCTGGAGCGCTTTTGTATATCCCCCTACGGTCGACGTTTACTGGAACGTAGTTGCCGGACGCTAATAATGGCATTATAAAGCCCGAAAACGCCCATAATTATAAAAACAACTATAACTCCCCATTGACCGGCGGCGCGGTAAATATAAAGCTCTATACGCGTCAGGCGGACGGTATTCAACTGACCCGTTGTCTGTGAGAACTGAAGGAAACGGTAAACAGCGAAACCAAAGCCGGTCAGCGCAACAACTGACATCCAGATCACCGTTGTCCACGAGGCAGGTTCCTTCTCTTTGGGAGTGGGTTGTTCAGGGGTAGTTTGCATATGAACAATATACAAATAAAACGACAAAGCCCTGTACACCGTGGGCGTACAGGGCTTTGCCGTTTTCTGATATGTAGTTCTATATAGCTATTCCATGTGATCCCTGGTGACTTGCCTGATATACAGCTGATAACAGGTCCCTCTTCTCCAGTGATTTTTCCAGCCACAGGTCCACTGAGCTGTAAGCGATCTTCAAAGACGGCGTCAGTACATAAATGGCAGGTACCGGTACATCTTCGTTCACTCCCGATATCCTGTCCCAGATAGGATCAGTAGAAGAGTAGATACCAGCTTTCGTTGCAATCTGGTTCTGTTGGTCCCAGATGCTCGCAAATGGTAACTGCAGTCCGGATGTAGCCTGCTCAAAGTGTTCTTTTTCGTCGGTGGTTACCAGCAGCAACTGTCCGCCCATTACGCGGATATCTGCGTAAATGTCATTCAGCTCTTCCAGCAGCCTGTTGCCGTAACTATTCCAGTGAATAGAATGAAAAGCCAGTACCAACGGACGGTCTATCAGCTGTGTGATAGGCTGCGGCCCCTGTACAGACTTTAAAATATCTGAAGTGGCAATAATATTTTTCTTATTTATGTAGAAAGCAGGTAATGTATCGCCTGCATGTAAAGGACTAATTGATTTCCTGTCTTTGTCGGACCTTTTCACAAATTCAAGTTCGTATTCAGGAAGAAGATCGGCGTATCTGTTGAAGTTGCTGGACATAAAATTAATTTAACGATGGTTGGTAAACAGTGATTAAAATGGTTGTAATGATTTTTATGAAACGGTCGCCGGTAAATATTATCGGCAGTATGACATCAGCTACAACAACAGACTAACTTTCTATACTTAAATTGAGGCATGTGAACTTGTATTTTGTGTGATTGCCTTTATTAACGACACAAATATAGGGATAATTCCATAATACCCTACAGGTTTTGTAGAGTATTTATTAAGTGATTGATAATCATATATCATCTATAAAAGAATTTGAAAAGTTTTATATTTGACGCCTCTAGATTCAACAAAACAATGCTACATGAAAGGAACTCAGTTAAATATCATCCCTGCCATCTGCCTGTTGGCGATCAGTATAGCAGGATGTAACAGCAATAACAATAAGCAGGATAAACAGGTACAGGTAGCTACAGCCCACGATGCACCTGTGATCAGGAATGATGAATTATATCCGTTCATGCTGGCAGGCGTGTATTTTGTACATGGTTATGGCGGTCCTGAACAGGCCTTCAATACCCTGATCCAGCCTGCAGTAAAGGGAGAACCAGGTTCGGACGATTTTTCCAGGTCCATACAGGCAGCCTATAGCAGGTACTTTATCTTCCCTTTTAAGCCGGAAGAAAAAGATGGTGAGGAGGAAGCAAAAGGTACCCTGGCCGATTACTGGGATATCCATAATACCGCAGAACTGGAGAAGTCACTCAACTGGTTGCTCGAGGAGGGGCATCAGGCGCAGTACGCCAAATATCGTAAAGTGTTGGAGGAAAACGGTGGAGCAGGTGCAGACCTGACAGCTATCGATCTTAGCAAATATAGTTTGTCCAAGACCGACATCCCGGGTATGCAGTTTATTAAAGACCATTATGCTGAATTCAGTAAGGCCGGTATCAGGGCCTGGGATATCGCGCGTTACATCAATAACATCTGTATTGCATACCAGGCAGGGTATTTCAATAGGGGACAGGCGAATTTCTGGTTGAAAAAAGCGCCACAGGTGGTACAATCCGAATATAGCGACTGGAATACTTACTTCAATGACTTCCTCTTAGGCCGTGAGTTCTGGGGCGGTGGTGAAACCGATAAAGATCGTTTCAAAAAAGAAGTAGCGGGTATGCTGGAAGGAAAGTATAGTCTCTACACCTATCTGCCGATAAAGTAACCAGTTAAACTTATATGCAAGCGCCCGTCTCAGTAAATCGAGACGGGCGCTTTTTGTATGTATCGCTTGCCATTTATTTTTCTTTCTGGTAGATGTTATGCTGCGTAGCACCTCTCCCTCCTGATCAGATAGAATAATTATATATCGGCAGAAGGGTAGGCTGATTATCCGGTGTAATACCTTCGGGTAGCAACCCTGCATGTAACATCGCATGCGTATGTATCTTCAGTGCACGTAATTTTTCCAGGCAATACCGTTGCGCGTCATTCAACTCCGATACGTCAAGTACTTCGCCTCTGTTCAGGAAATTCCTGAATACGATACTTGTAAGATCTTCCGCCATGTATGGGTATAGCGGGAAATCCATTTCCTGCTCTTCCTGGTCGAATATTGCTTTCTGTTCTTCCAGTATCGGAAGTATACCATCCAGTGCAGTCCTGAATCGTTCCTCGTCCGAAAGATTGCCTATCAACAATGCATCTGTCGCCACTACTATAATAAAGGCCTGTGCCCATTGTGCTTCCACATCTTCTTCCATATCCAGCAGTTCCTGCAACTGTTCCTGCTCCACCGGGAAACCGCTGATACCATTGAATAAAGCAATAAATGCTGTCAGTGTTTCATCAGCATTGAATAATTGTTTTATTTCCTCCGGAAGCTCTTGCTTTTCTTCAGTCAGGTAATTGATCACCGCTGCACTGATGATGGCAGTTTTAGCTACAATCCTGTTATTGCTATTATTGATAATAATGTTGAAGATCCTGCTGATCTCTTCCGCTGCCGGAAATAACACCGCCGTATAATACACATCGCTCGTGATCAGCGTTTCGTCGGTAGCCTTATAAAAATGTTGTTTGAAGAAGGTCTTAAAGGAAGCAAATCCCGGATCGGGTGCTTCTTCTTTTCGTCCAAAGCTATAGCGTACCGGCATCGTCAATAACGGTACTGCCGACCTGATATCAAGTGTGTACACATAAGCAAGAAAGTCAAGCAGTGCCGCAGGATGTGAGAAGCGCTCTTTGCATAAGCTATCAAAGATCTGTATGACCGGATTTAAAATGTCAAACACAAGATAACCCTGTCTCAGATGACTGAGCAACTCACCATACAAGAGTGAAAGCACCTCGTCCTCTTCTTCCATATCGCAAAGCGATTCCAGTATCGGCGGTACCTCTTCCGTTGAACTGCCATACCCTCCGGGGAAATCGTTCCATTGTATGCTTTGTATATGTTGTTTCGTGTTCGGATACATAATTGGTTTATTAAGGACAAGGAAAAGGCGCCTTGAGTTTTTGATTTTCGTGACCGGCCAAAGGGTACTTCACAGTAAATTTCTGCCCGGCCCTGTTAGTATGTGTGTAATTGATCGTCATCTGGTTATCTACTGCAAAGTTATGCATAGTAGGATTACAAAAGTCACATGGCGCCATTCCAGGCACATAGATGGTAGCGCCGTTCTTCGCTTTCATAAATATTGGTTTCGATTCAATATCCAGCGTAGAACCATGCAGCTTGTCCATTTGTCCATCAAACCGCTCTTCCAGCTTGCGTAACAGCTTCTGTTCCGCATCATTGACACGGCCCTCTACGTCTCTTGCGCCACTACTCGCCCTTACATTGGCTAGTTTTTCAGGCGCCTGATCTTTCAGTGTCAATACTGATTCAATCAGGTTCAGGCCCAGGATATCTATCTGGCAGTTGGTATCTTTTACATAACTGTAGAAGGTGGCATTTTTACCGGCAAGCCTTATCGGGTCCTGACTGATATAAATACCCTCATCAGGTAAGTAATACCTGAACCTGTTATAATAAAGTTCAGTTTCCATGTCCTGGTATTGTCCCTGGTACCGGAAAGGTATGAGAGACAGATCGCCTTTCGTCTTTCGGGGTTTACCATAGATATCCAGCTCACAGGCCCATACCAATGCGCCATCTGCATCGTATACCTGACAAGGCGTACCCAGGTAGTCTGTTATGATAGAATATGTTTTATCTCCGATGATCTTCGCTGATGGAACAGCTCCTTCGAAGACCCAGGTGATCAGCGAAGCAGGTGGTACCGGTTCAGGTGGCTGTATTACATTGCCCATTTCATCTACTTCAGCAACCGGTCTTTGCCCCGCTTCATAAGTCCACTCATGTATAGGAGTATGTTCATTCCACAACCACCGGGTGATCTGTTGTTTGAATATTTTAGCGGTCCTTCTGCCTAATGCATCATATTCAAAAGTGACGGCACTATTATCAGGGCGGATCACTTTTTTAAGCATACCATTACCATACCATTCATATTGCCACGCTTTCAGGTCAGCAGTGACTTTCCTGCTAAGATTGCCTTCTTCGTCATATTCAAATCTTGCCTGTGCAGAGCTCTTTAATTGTCCGCCGGCATTGTACTTACGGTCTTTCCGTTCTTCACTGCGAAACAGGTTGCCCAGTTTATCAGGTAACCTAAAATCATATTGCCCATTCTCATACTGCGCCCAGGAAAGATTTCCAAATTCATCATGACCGAATTTAGTCATGCCTTTATCCACTGCATTAACGATCTGGCGTAACCTGTCGTGCGGGTCCCAGCGGTAATACAGATTACGGGTGATCTCATCACCATGATGTATCGTGTGTGCTGTCGGCAATGCTGCATTATCGTATGTCCAGCTGCTATTAATATTTCCAGGCAGATGACGTTCTACTTCAAGGCCCAGGTGATTGCGCATGATCTGTGCGGTCCAGGCATTTTTTGTTCCTTCATGACTGGCGTTTATACCGGTCAATGTGCCCATTTTATCATGCGTGAGGGCTATCAACGCTCCCAATGAACTTTTAATATTATCCTTATGACCTTTCTTGTTATAGCTAACCGTTACGGTATGCCCGTTCTGCCGTTCTTCTACAACGCGGCCAAGATAGTCTCTTGTAAAGCTGATAGTGTTAAATTCATTCACGGCTTCTATCAGCAGGCCGTTACGGTCATAGCTGAAAGTTTCCCAGCCGCCGTCGCTATATTCAGCCCGCGTGATCCTATGATTACTATCATATTCAAACGTTGTTTGTTTGCCACCAGGCCGGTTTATAGTCAGTAAATTTCCTGTAGCGTCCATTGTGTAGCGCCGTATAATTCCATCAAAGCTCTTGTCTTCTATGATCTCTCCACGTGCATTACGGATAAACTGGAAACTGCTGCCATGTTCATCAACAACTGTATTCAACTGCTCTTCGGTATTGTATATGAAATGCATTTTTACGCCATTTTCCTCACGCTGCTTTAGCTTGCCCAACGGCGTATACTGGAACCTGACATCATTATGTTTATCCTTTGCACGTATTACATCGAGATAGGCGTTATACTGCAGCTGCACGATATTACCGTCAGGTACATGTATCTCTGTTACCCGTCCCAGTTTATCATACTGGAAAAGTTGTTCTTGTTGCTGTGGATTGGTGGCGCTCAGACATTGTCCCCAGTTGTCGTATTCCCAGCTGGCTTTCCCGCCATCCGGCAATGTAAGTACCGACAGATTATAGTCTTCATCATAGGTGAAAGTAGTATTCCCTGCCTGATGTTCTGCAATACTGCTCAACAGGTGCTGCGCATTATACGAGAAGAGTTGCAGACTGCCATTAGCGTCACTGCGGCTGTGTAGTGATCCGTTGTCATAATAAACATAAGAAGTGCTGTTGCCTTGTGCATCTGCAGCAACCAGTAACTTACCTTCCTCGTCATAACTGTAGGTCAGCTGACTGCCATCCGGATGAACAACAGCAGTGCAATTACCCATTTCATCATAGACATAACCTGTCATGTTCCCTTCCTCATCAATGGTCCTGTATATTTCAAAATCAGGTGTGTACTCCGTGAATGTGGAATATCCCAGCGGATCTTTGATCTGGTATACTACAAAATCGGGGGTATAGTAGTAGGTGGTAACTTGTCCCAGTGAATTGGCGACAAGGTTATATCCTTCTTTCGGATAATAAGCAATATGCCCTTCGAGTAATCCGCCATCTCCCCAGGTATGTACACAACGGCGTTGTTTGTCATACTCCCAGTAGAAGGACTGTCCGTTACGATCAGTCTTTTTTATCATCAGATGATCACGGTAGGTCATTGTCGTGGTCTGTTCCAACGCATCGGTGATGGCAGTAAGATCGCCTGCCTCGTTATAAGCATAACTGATCAGCAGCCTTTCCTGCCCGCGGTGGCGTACTGTTACACCGGTGATCCGTCCGGCAGTATCACTGCTTACATGCAGGTGCCTTCCTACACTGTCAATAACACGCACGATCGCTCCACGATTATTATAATGGAAACTGATCATGAACTGTGCCTTGTCATGAATCGTAGAGAGATGATACTGCGTTGCTGCAGTATATGTTTTACGGAAGGTGTAATACAATCCGTCGTCATGGTTATATAAACAGTATTCATCAATATCGGTACGCGTCAGCGTCATCTTTTCATGCCGGTTATAATCACTGTCGCCGGTGGCGGGCAGTGCATCAAACACTGCACTGCGGCCATCTCCAAGCAGTACTACCACAGCGCCATCGTTGATGAATTCTTCAATGCGCATGTCATAGCAAAGATGCGTACCATGTCCCAGCGCGCCGTTGAACGGACTGTCACTGTTCCAGGACCTTATCCATTTAAGCGGGATCGGGCCTGGCAGTTCGAAATCCATCCCATCATATATCATGATACCCTGCACAAGGTCCACAGGTTCAAAGCCTCTTTTACACAATGCCTTACTGAGTTTGTTACTCCCTATTTTCCCTTTCAGTGCATGGTTGAACTTTGTCAATCCTTTTCTGCCTAGTTTACCGAGCCCTTTCATCAGGGCGCCGAATCCGAAAGACATGACAAGGTTTAACAGCACGCCCGCCCAATCGGGTACATAAGGGCCGCCTACCATCACTGGTTTGCCAAATGAAAGTGGAATGGAGAATGAAGTGGGCAGATACATGCTTGGGATAGGCTTCAGTTTCTTGCCGGGTTGAAGGGAAAGCGGAATACCAATATCGTTACAGGTCATCAGCATATGGCCCGTAGGACTTAACAATCTGCCTTCGGCCTTCACGGTCTTACTGCCGAAGAAGTTAACCGAATCGTGGCCTATCATAGGCGCCAGCAGCCAGGGGCCGCCCATGGGAAAGTGAAAGAGTATGATGATGATACCACTTGTATCACTTACTCCTCTTGGCACATGATTGACCTTGGTGCTGGCGCCCATGAATGGAATGTAGTCCATAGGGTCCAGTACAAAGCCAATATAAGGGTGGGGCAGGGGAATAGGAAATCCCAGCAGGATAACAATGTGTATATCCAGCCCTATAACAGGAATAAAATGTTTATTGCTGACCAGCATAAGCAATTATTTTAAAGGCTGAAGCGCCTCGTTTTGTTCTATTTCACGGGGGAGGATCATCGGCTCACGGTTCTTCCGGATATTGTCTACGTCCGACTTCCAGCCGTTACCAAACACTCTGCCCATCTTTTCATCTATGGCCTGTACAATATCATGTTTGCGACTGGCATGTGCATAGTCATAGTAATCGCGGAGCAGGTAGATATAGATGGAGGCGCTGATCTCTTCATCAGATAAATGCAGGCCCGACTTATAGCCTTTTTCCAGTACGTCATAGTACCTGCCACTGTCTTTCCTTCTACACAGTTCTGCTGCCTGGTACCAGGCATTTAATGCCTGTTGGGAGAATTTATGTTGTTCTGCCAGCTCTGCCTGTTGGATGAACCAGTTGATAGCTTCCGTAAAACGGCGGCGTATCTGTGCATAGGCGCCATGATAGCCATAGAATTGCACCAGTAGTGGCAAACATGCGCCATCGTTCATCTGCATGCCCTGTTTCGCAATACGTAGTCCGCGGTCCAACAGTTCGGGTATTTTCGGATCTTTTTTGAAATGAAACAGGATGCCTGCATACATGATATGAGCCGTCGCAAATAGTCCTTTATTACCGCTTCTCTGGGTTGCGTCCAGTGCCTGTTGCCCCCAGCGATGAAGACGTTTCAGGTCTTTATCTTTCATGGCGGCGCCCATTTCAAACACACACTTGCGTAACATGATTTCCGGGTCATTGGGATTGCCGCTGGTGGCCAGCTTTTGTATAGCAGCCTGGAGGTCCATGGGAATATGGATATTGCAGATCATATCGGGGAACTGGCGTTCATGAAAGGCAAAATATTCTGCATTTATATGATCGATCGCCAGCAGTTTCACACCAGCAGGAATTCCTTTCTTCAAAAGGTTAGCGATCCAGTTCTTCATAGCTTTGGTACTGCTTACCTGACGGGGTATTAAAGCCAGTACAAGTTGTTTGTGCTGCTGGGGCAGTGATTGCCGGAAGCTGCCGAGTAATGACAACAAGACATCGTCCATTGGTACGCCGTTGTTGCGTTCTAACAGCTGTTTAAAAGGTCGGGGATCCCAGGTGAAGATCGCCCGCTCCTGCACATGCTGCACTAATGCCATGCTCTTTTCGTATGTATCCAGCCAGTCTTTGATCAGTGCTGCACTGAAAGTGTCTTCATTTTCAAAAGACGTTAGCTGGGTTACAAACATTTCTGGTAAACTTCCATGTTCAGAAGATTCCAGTTTACAGAAGCCTTCATACACACGTGCCTCTTCCGGTTTAATGATGAACCTTACGAATTTGAGAGATGGTTTATTCGCGGTTTTCTCCAGCCACTGTTTCTGGATAAGATTCACTAATTGTGCTATAGGATTATGCTCGTTCATAAGATGTGTTTAACAATTTAGATTGAGCATACCACCGACAATATCAGTAGTTACTTTTCCATTTACTTTTACGTTCCCTTTATTGCTGTCGATATTCACCACCTGTTCCCCTGTTGCAAAAAGGTTCTTGGAATCAATGTACAGGTTGGACTTGCTGGCCACAATATTGGCGTCTTCTGCGGCGGAAAGGATAGTCTTCGCACCGCTTTCAATATTGTTGGCGGCATTGTCCACCAGTATGCTGGCGTTCTGCTCACCAATGAATACTTTCTCTGTTGCTAAAAGATGTATTTCTTTAGATTTCAATTCTATCTTATTAGGCGCTTCCACTACAATATGATCTTCTGTTTTCACTGTGATCAGTGTCTGAGAGCTAACAGTTATATTCCCGGAACCATCCATGGCCATACTGCTGCCATTCTTATCTGTTACTGTAATACTGCCTGTTGCATCATTGAGCAGGATGGTATTACCACTTCTGGTCTTCAATGCTTTCATGTCATTGCCGGCATTACCGTAACTGCTTTTGGCGCCGCCATTATAAGTAGCGCCCATAACGAAAGGTTGTTCGGGATTGCCACCTTCAAATTCCGTAATGACTTCTTCACCTACTTCCGGCATGATGAACATCCCTTTATCGCCACCTCCAGATGCTGATACAACGCGTATCCATGGCGTCTGTCCCTGTTGCATCCAGCGGAAGCGTACTTTGATACGGCCCAGTCCTTTAGGATCGTTGTTATCGGTCACAACGGCCGATTGTGGCTCTGTATAAGGAATGTTAGCGAGGTTAATATGTGGCGCTGCAGCATCTGCGGGAATGCCTTCGAACATGTTATGATAGCTTCCATTAGCGCCGCAATAGTGACGTACGCCAGTGATCATAAATTCACCATGATGTTGTTCCTGTCCTGAGAAAGATTCCTTTATGCTAACAGTATCTCCTATACGGATAGCCGGATTCGTGCTGCTGCCTTTAATGGTCACCATCTTTGCCAGCCTGCCTTTCTTCTGTAATGTAGCCAGTTTATCCATCTGTGCTTTGGCACTGCTGTTGAAAGCGTAGTTCATTTTATACAATCCCTCGCGACTATATAGCTTACTGCTAATGTCACTGGCATGCTGTGAATAGGTGTTGAGTTTACCGGTTTCTTTGGATTGCGTGGTGTCTTCCACAACTTTATCCTGGCGGTAATCGTACCCATTTAGCTTGGCATTGTTCGGAAGTACGGACAATGCAATATTGAAATCAAGGAGATCTATCTGGTGTGTCAGTGTAATTTTCTGCGGCGAGTATTTGCCAAAGATCTGTTGTTGGCCATCATAGAAGAACCATTCCCCATAACGTTCAGACAGGCGGGTAATAAAAGCGTAAGAGCTTTCATTATACTGGACCACATATTTTTGTGTTTCCTTGTTCTCCGGATTAACAGCTGTTTTCAGTACATTGGGAGGATAGCTCTTCACAGTGGCGGAAACAATATCTGAAAGCGACTTACTTTCATATGCAGCAATGTGAGGATCATCATTGAGCAGTATACTGGGACTATGGCCGCGAATGATGCAATGACCATGTGTACCGTCGCCCACTTTTCCGGTTGTAATATTTGTTACAATGCCTTTAAAGATGAGGTTTTTCATACCAGGCAATTGCTCTGCCGGTGCTATCGTGATCTCTGCCTCTTCGCCCAGAAATTTATTTGCAGCGCCGGATATGCCACCGCCCAGTTTTTCAAACCAGTCGTAACTGACATATATTTCAAATTCGTGATGGTCATTAATGTATTGTCGCAATTCGATTGTGTTAAACGTTTCGAATTGTTGTCCGGCTATGGAGAATGAGGTTTTTGTATTCAGTGCCATGGGGAAAAAGTTAGGAATGATGTATTAGGAATTGATCCAGGAAAAGACATCTGACGCAACTTCATCTTTCAATACATTCATACAGATCATATACATGTGCTATGCTGCGCTAAATAATTCCTGCTATTCCGAAGCTTAATTTTTATTAGTCTTTTCTTTCAATACAAGTGTTTTGTTCAATGGGCCTGTGGCCTGTTCTGGTTGGAGGGAGATGCTCTCTCCTCTGAAAGCGACATTGAAGCTGGAAATACCGGCATCTCCCTGGTTATCGGCTATTACCTGGAAGATGTTATTTGAAGTGACGCTCCAGGATCTGTACCCTGGCAATCCATTAATGGCGCCACTGGGATCTGTATTTACATCGTTGTACAACAATGCGCCTTTATCATCGTAAATATCGAAATGCTTTCCTTTGAAATAGTAAGCCAGGTAATTATTGGCATGCATCCATAATGGGGCGCCGGCAGCTTCTTTGGGTACAGGGGCCAGCTGAATGGAATCCTTTTTACCATCGCCATATATCAACCCAACCCAGAGGTCGGTCCGGTCATTACCGTGACTGATCAGACTAAAGTGTACGCTGTCATAGACTGCGGACTGACCACCGGTAAAAATAGGTTTATCCAGCAGCCACTCTTTACGGTCGCGAGTATGTCTGTTACCTGTTACCGCAATTGGAAAATTCTCCGCACCATAAGTATATACACTAACCTGTTGTTGCTGACTCGAATTGTAGATACGTAGAGCGCTCAATGGGCTGAGATATTTTGCGAAGTCGACGGTCTTCCAGAACGTATCCTGTGGAGGATGTACCTTTCTGGCATCCAGGTAAGCTTTAGGCATCCACACGGCATCCTGTACCGTTACTTTATTGGTGGGCGTCTGAGCACAGGCTGTAACAGCAGCGCATAACAGTAAGGTACAAATGATGTGTAATGTCTTCATACAGTTTCAGTTTACTTCCCAGAACCAGATCTGTTTCACCCGGCTATCACTGGTGTAATCGCCGGTAGCTGTTCTGATCTGTGTATTGACATGGTACAGCAGATCTATGTGATCGCCTGTATTATTATTCCCATAGAAGTCTTTAAAGAAAATGATGCCATTTTTTGACCAGTACTGATTGGCGATAAAGTCATTTTTTTTCGCAGCATTGGAACAGTCTACCTGCAGCGGTACGCCGAAGTTGCGCCAGATCCAGGTGGCCAGGCCCTCTGCTCCGCGTGCGTAGCCATGCTGACACTTGGGGTCAGTGTAATTGGCAAGTGAAATACCGGCTTTGATGAGGCAGTACGACATACGGATAGCGCACTGATTCTCGTAATGATAAAAACCGTTCTTATCCTTTTCGTTACAGGGCATAGCATGTGCACTACCGGGAGGTGCGGCTGAATCGTGTGGATAACTTGCCCACAATGTACTGAAAGCAGGAAATTTCTTCAGGGCCATGGATACATGCTTTAAGTAAGAATTACACGTTTACGGTAATATGTACACCGGCAATGGAACAATCCTGTAGCGCTTAATAAATTACATCACGACTGCGGCCATGGGTTTTGGTAAGTAGAGCTACCCAGCTGTACCTCCCGTGCAGACAGTACAAGTTTTATCTGCATAGGTACGTCTCCTGTAGCCTTGAAATGTTCAGCATACTCAACACAGTATGCATCTGTAAATTTCAACTCTTTCATTTTGGACATAGCGTCCCGGCGATAGAAGACAATGCTGCCGCTTTTGGTCTGTGTGTTGGAGATCATCCAGTCGAAGAGGTTCGTATTCCCATCTGATTCGAGTAAAACCGTCAGCGCTCCTCCCGTAGGACGGGCGGCTGGTTTTCCATTGTGGTCTGTATGTTGAGCGAAGGAAAACTGGCAATCCAGTACATTGATTTCTTCACCATCTAAACGCAATACTGCTTTGAATGACATATCCTTGAGGTTTAGCTTGATAAATATGGTATTGTTAACAAATTTATTTATGACAGCAAATGAAAGACGTACATGGAAATTGGGGACGGCGTGTATTCATTTTCAGTAGGTACCGCCCGGATTAACTGCTTTGTTAGCGGCAGGTTTTTCCATAGTTACAATTCAAATGCCGGATTAACTAATTTAAAGATACATGGTCAGCACGAAAATAATTATTCTGGGACATATTGGAAATTATTTTATCAAAACCGCGAGTGTTAATGTCCTGATCGCTGATATGGATTAATTGTAATGTATCCGGGCTTACTGCTATTCCATCGTTGACGACTGGCTGTTGTGTTTTGAATTGTTTTTTTCGCGGGCGTACGATGATTCCGGTGTTGACCTTCTAGCTCGCACTTCGGGTGGAATCACTGGCTGTACTTCTTTGAAGTTACCTACTATTAAGCGTTGTTTGGCGGATGGGCTTTGGGATTTCTTTTTAACCCCTGGTAGTGCGCGTCAGCATACTTCAAAGAACTAAGGCCAGTGATTTCCACCCGAATGCTCGCCGCGGGCGGTCTCCAAAACTATAACAAGACCTGGACTGCTGCCGGTTTCGCGATATGGAGATATAGAGGTCTGAGCCTACTCAGGACGGGTTTACCTCTCGAGAATGAAGGAAATGCCAGTAAAACCAGTAAATATTGATAATGCTGTCGCCGCAACTTCGCTTCATATTCGCTACAGCAGTACATCTGCTATCCTTATCCTCCCTTTATCCTCCCTTCTGAAGGGAAGATAAAGGGAGGATAAGGATAGCAGATGTACTGCTGCAGGCTATTAGAGCTATAGAAGTATATACTTTACGGGTAATGACAGAATTCTTTTATAATATGCCATTTTTAGGCCTGGCGCTTTTAAGAAGGCCCTTATCTCGGTCTAATCGTTTTATTGTCTTAATAAGGCTCGAAATGCCCATTATATAGATTTTAGAAGAAGGTACCATCGCTTAAGGGCATTTCCTTACTGCCATCTGCTTAATGGAAGTGAGTGGTACGGAACAAAAAAAGGTTGCGTCAGAGAGTTGATATCTGATGTATTTTTATTATTTGTTCTTTGTTTTTATGGCCTCCAATCTTTATAGTTGTTCTCTGTTATAGCTGTATGAACTATGTATACACGATACTTACAAATGGCATAATATGTTAATCCCTCTTTCCTGTGCGTAATAAATATTTCATATACATTTTCGCAGTATCTTTACTACGAAAGATTAAAACCCGATATTACATTTAAGGAACAGATCAATGTAATATTTAACCCTTAAACAGTTCACTGAAAAACCTTGAACTACCCAAATGACCCTGACTACGTATACCATATATGCTCCCGAGGTGCAGGCTGCAATACGCATCGCACAGGCGCTGGCAAAGGAACACCACCATGTGAACTATACGCCCGCTCATTTACTACTCGCATGTCTGCATAAAGAGATAGGTCTTACTGCACAATTACAGGCAATGGATGTTGATACTTATTACCTGGAAGAATGGGCAGAAGTCAGGTTGGATAATATCGCCAAAGGCGGACGTTCACCGGAAGAGCCAGAGGCGGATGATTATGCTGCAAATGTGTTGCAGGAAGCGGACGCTGTAAGACTAGAATATGATCTTGATACTGCGGATGCCTGGTGTTTGTTAGTGGCGCTTAGTACACCCGGTGTGGGTTTTTCATTTGAACAGTTAAAAACATTTCCATTACAGAGAGCACAACTGCTCACTCATTTTAATAAAAAAGATAATAATAACGCTAATAACGCTGCTCCTAAAACGACGATCGTTACAGGTAAAGCTACTGTTCAGAAATATATCTACAAGCTTACGGATGCTCAGCGATTGCAGGCACAACATGCACTAGCAGGACGGGATGCAGAAGTACGTTCCATGTTCGAGATATTGACACGGAAGGGACGTTCCAGCATTCTTGTTACCGGAGAAGGAGGCGTAGGCAAAACTGCACTGGCCGATGCTCTGGCACGTGCTATTGTGAATAAACAGGCGCCGCAGCAATTACAACAGACCGACGTTTATGCACTGGATTATGGTGCATTCATCGCCGGGGCTGCTTATAAAAATGAGCTGGAAGACCGCCTGCAACAGATCATTACACAATTGCAGGGCGCCGGAAGGCATGTGTTATTTATAGACAATCTGCATACATTATTAGACAAACAACCTGGTTCGGCCGGTGGCATTGGTAATGTGTTAAAGGCCGCCATGAACAAAGGGGAGGTTATTCTCATTGCAACGAGTACACCGGAAGGTTATCGTAAGTTGATAGAACCTGATGGTCTGTTGCGTCACTGTTTTGAGATCATACAATTATCCGAGCCTGACGAATCAACAGCTGCACGTATGATACAGGCTGTGATGCCGGATTATGAAAGCTATTACAATCTGAAGGTAGCTCCGGACGTTATCACCGAAGCGATCAAGCTGTCCCGTCGTTACCTCAAAGAGCGGAGTTTGCCGGACAGCGCTGTAAACCTTCTGGACCGTACGCTGGCTGCTATACGTACTACGCAGGACACCGGCGCGCAGACGCTGGAAGACGTCAAAACCAAGCTGGAAGCGGCAGGCGATAGTAAGGAAGAACTGCTGTGGTGGTATCAGCAATGTATGCGTCGTTTCAGCGCATTACTGACTACACGTTTACAAATAGAGAATGATGTATATAAGATCAATGAGGTGCCTGCATTAAAGGCCGCATTGAAAAATATTATATTACAGTTGGAGCCTTTAGTGCAAACACACCATACCGCTGCAACAGCTACTGATCTGGCTACCATGATCGCGGAAAGTACGGGTATCCCTTTGGGTAAGATCCAGTCGGGCGAACGGGAACGGCTGGTGAATATGGACCTCGAATTGCGGAAGCGGGTAGTAGGGCAGGACCACGCACTGAAAACTGTTGCTGAAGCCATTCTGGAATCGCGCTCCGGTCTCAGCAGACCTGGCCAGCCGATAGGATCGTTCTTTTTCCTCGGACCAACAGGTACCGGTAAAACGGAGTTAGCGAAATCTTTGGCAGACTTCTTGTTCCAGGATGAGCGGTGCATGATCAGGTTTGACATGTCTGAATTTAAAGAAGAACATTCGGCGGCATTACTATATGGCGCTCCGCCGGGATATGTTGGATATGAAGAAGGGGGATTGCTGGTAAATAAGATCCGTCAGCAGCCCTATGCCGTAGTTTTATTTGATGAAATAGAGAAAGCGCATCCATCAGTATTTGATATTTTCCTGCAGATAATGGACGAAGGTAAATTGCATGACCGCCTGGGTAAGACCGGCGATTTTTCAAATGCCCTGGTCCTGTTCACTTCCAATATCGGAAGCGATGTCATCGCCCAGTCTTTCAGGCAGGGAGTGATACCCGCCTCCCAACAGTTGATGGAGATCATGTCAAGAAGTTTCAGACCCGAATTTCTTGGCAGGCTCACAGAGATCGTACCGTTCGGCCCTATTCAGCAGGAAAACGTAGTGAAGATATTTGATATTCACCTTAAACATTTGCTGCAGTTACTGGCGCAGCAACAGATCACACTGGAAGTATCTGTTGCCGCAAGAGAACAACTGGCGGCAGAAGGATATTCGCCACAGTACGGCGCCCGTCCATTGAAAGAAGTGATCCGAAGCAGGTTACGGAAGCCCTTGTCACGTATGATCATAGAAGGTAGCCTGCAACCCCACATGACTGTTAAGCTGGATGTAGACGCTCAAGGTACGCTGCAATGGCATACCGGCGTTCAGGAAGTTTAGGGAAGATCAGAAGAACGACCATAGAACATTTATTGTTGTAAAAACCAATTGATATGAATGACAATTACGGTATTGGTGGTAACGAGGTAAAACTCGACGCCAATGAGGCCATTGTTGAGATCTCTCATAACCGGACCCTGTTTGCTGAAAAGTTGACCCAGCAAACACCTGTTAAACCGGAAATAGTGCAGGGACTAACGACTGTAGAAGGTGTATTTGAACATTACAAGCCTGCTGTGAACATGCTGTTCCATGATGCAGAAGGCCGTACGATCCCCGAAAACCTGGAGTTCCACAATCTTGGCGACTTCGGTATAAAGGGTATTACCGCCCAGAGTGCATTCCTGGATAATCTGGCTACAGAAAAGGAACAGTACCTCAAGATCATGAAACATCTGAAAACAAATAAAGTGCTGAAAGCAGCCCTGGCCGATCCCGCTGCCAGGCAGGCATTATTGGAATCCATCCGTGCATTGGTGGCAGACCTGAACACAAAGTGAAAAATCAGGAGTGATTCCTGAGTCCTAATTGACAATTGACAACTTGTTCTTATGGCAGAATTACAAAAACAGCAGGAGCAGCCGGAAGAGCTGCAAACCCCGGCCTCGAAACAGCAACCCGTATCCCTGCAGGAAAATATAGACATACTGGCGAAATACGGCGGTTTTGACCTGCTGGAAAGTGCTATTGAAGGTGTGCAGAACCTGAACCCCGAGCGTAAAGCACGCCGTAATATCTTTTTAACAGAAAGCACAAAAAAAGGAGAGCGGGACAAACTGAAAAAGACCCTCGAGCTCTGGGAAAAAGTGCTGACGGAGGCACAGGACCTGCCCGATATGGTCAGCTTCTGTACCGAACATTCTGAACAGTCAGAAAGAGTGTTGAACAATAACCTGTCTGAAGCAGTTGAAGTTACCCGCGAACTGGAACAATCCTATCGCAACGTAGCCCTCTTCTTTAAGAATACAGAATCGGATAAAGTCAAGAACATCGCTTTCATCAACGTGGAGCTTGACCAGTTGAAAGACCTGGACAATACCCGCTTTATCGACGCCATTCACCAGGAGCTGGTCAGCAATTATGACCGCCTTGACCTGCGTGATAACTACAGTCTGCTGGTTATTCCGGGTTATCTCGGTTCCAATAAAGTACTGGAGAAGTGGGCGAAGATCGCTTATGAAAATAAGACGATGCTGGTAACAGATTTCTCTCATCTTGACGCACCTGACGACGTGATGGAAATGTTTGAGCTGGCTAACCTGACAGGTGGCGAAATACACCGTTCCAATGTGATCATGACCTGTAACTGGCTGGTAGGCCGTGGAAAGTTCGATGAGATCAAAGAACAGGATAACCTCTATGTTCCTCCGTCCGGTGCACTGGCAGGTAAGATCTACAGAACGCTGATGTCGCAGGTAACAGCCGGTAAGAAATTCGGTGGTATGAACGAAGTGGATGGTGTGAAGTTTGAACTGAAGAAGAGTGAAATTGCCAGCCTTGAAAAAATGGGTCTGATACCCATGGTAAAGGAATACGGTAAAGTAATGGCCTTCAGTGCCAAGACATTGTTCAACGGCGATAATATTGGTTTGCAAACCTACTCTGTTGTTCGCGTATTCGACTATGTGACAAAAGTGATGATGGATTTCCTGAACCGCCGTGCGTTTGAAAACTTCAATGCCAACACGCGTAAAGATCTGATGAAGCAGATCATACGTTTCCTTGACAGTATCACAGGACCTGACAAACTGATCGAAGACTTTAATGTCCGTAAGTTTGAACAGGACCCAATTCAGAAAGATCGTATCCACCTCAATATACATCTGAAACCATACTTCCCTGCAAAGAACTTCATGATTAAAATGGAGGGACATAAAGGCGAAGATGCAACAGAATGGGATACTGAATACGAACAGGATAAATCCTGATATGAAGGTAGTGAAGCTGAATGGCAGGACAGTCTTCAGCTTCACTGTCTCTCATTATTTTAAAATTAAGAAAGGAAAAGATTATCAGATGAAGTATGTCTTAACAGGCGTCTTCTGTTTTTTATTGTCATGGTGCAATGCGCTCGGACAATCACAGACAGATAGCATTATTACAACTAAAGGCGCTGTCACCCTTATTACCTGTGGATCAGCAATCACTACATTCCAGATCGGAGATGGCAAGAACGCAGATTATGATTATCGCATTGTGGATGGTAACGTAGTATTTATCAGGCCAACAGTGGCCAATCCCAGAGCCACTAACCTGGTGATCAGGGAAGGAAATAATATACATTATCTGATACTTGCATTCCGTGAAAAAGCAGAATTGTCCCGGTTGAAATACAATCTTTCTGCCGGCAATTCAGTTAAATCAGGTAGCAATACCAGCACAGGAAGCAATACGACTTCCATACAGGAAGAGGACAATTCCAAAGAAACTGAGGATGCCGCCATTGCGGCATCGGGCATTGACACGGTAACGGTAGGCAACATTGCGGAAGATTTCAGGAAGCAACGGAAAGGCGGTCATCAGTATGAAACCACAGCAGATGGCATTACATTAAGCTTTTCCCAGGCGATGAGCCTTAACAACCTGGTATACTTTAGTTTTCGTATCAGGAACCGTTCCGGAAACGCTTTTGTGATCAACAAGGTAACATTGATGCACAAGACAAAGGCAGATACAGCCGCGCTGTTCACTATGCCGGTACTCTACAGAAAAGGTTTGTCAACTGTTGCAGGCAGGGCTGATGAAAGTGTTGTGTATGTCGCCGCTGCCCGCGATTTCAAAAAGAATGATGAGATCATCCTGGTGATGTACAATAAGACAACTGATAATCAGGTAGTACTTTATACTCCTGTGAGTGCCTTACCAAAGTATATGATCAGTAAATAGTTCATTCACGTGCGTACCATTATTCACATATTGTTTGTTGGCTGTCTTTGTACATTCGCTTTGACAGGCACTGCGCAGCAGGTAAGTTTCTGCGGAGAAACGGTTCCTATGGAACGCGACTTCGTTTCCTACAAACTGATGGACGTTATCAAGGGACATCTGAAGTACCGCAACTTCCTGCCGGTACTCAAGGCGAAGACCGATCTTTACTTTCCTGTCATTATCCCTATTTTACAGCAGTACGATATACCGGAGGATTTTAAATACCTGCCTGTTGTTGAAAGTGGTTTTACCAATGCTACTTCCGCAGTTGGCGCGCAGGGCGTCTGGCAGTTCATGCCTGCTACTGCCGCTGCCATGGGATTGGAAGTACGATATGATAATGACGAACGTAATCACCTGCTGAAGTCTACACATGCCGCCTGCCGGTATCTCAGGCAACTATATGGTCAGCTGCATTCCTGGACGCTGGCCGCTGCTGCATATAATGCAGGCGCCGGCAACATTTCCCGGAATGTCAAAAGGCAGGGTAGTAGCGACTATTATCAGCTGGCGCTTAACAATGAAACTGCACAATACATTTACAAGATCATTGCTATTAAACAGTTATTCGAAAGTCCGGAGATATACATTCCCGGCTTTGGTTATAACGTGTTCAATAAGGCGAATGCCAGTGTCTCTGTCTTCTCCAAGCCTGCCTCGGGTATTGTGCAGCCGGGAGGATCTCCGAAGGCTGTAACATCTTCTGGTAGCAAAGATTTCAAATCTATCCGTATTACTGTTGACACCAGAACACGGGGGAAAGCTCCTGTGGTAACCGCCGCCTTCTCTGCGCGTTTGCAAAGTGATAATACCTTTGAAGATGGTCAGCTAGTGAGTATTCTTCTCCTGGATGATCTTCAGGCGAACGGTGTGTATATCCGGAAAAATACTAAGTTATCCGGTAGGGGATGGATTGTGAGTGATCGTATCTATGTTGATCTTGGTTTCGGTAATACGATCACGCTTTGTGATGCAGGTGGGCGGAAGGGAGTTCCTCCGGCTTCATTGAAATCAGGCGAGGATGTGAGATTGCTGAAGATTTGAACTTAGTAAGAGCTTTTACAGTTTGTAAAGGAGATGTGTGTATTGATAGCTTACTCCCAGATAGTGTGAACCGTGCGTTTGTTTCTGGTTGATCCCGAAGCGTTTCGGTTTCAGCTTGGGATCGCGGTCGGCGCCTCTTTGGTTGGAATGCTATTGAACTTTTTCAAGCGTATGGGCTTTTGAATATGCATTTCGCGGTATCAATCGTGTGTCAAAGAGCCGAAGGCCCGCGATTCCCAACTGAAACCGCTGCCGCTGCTGTTCTCCCCATAATGGATTATCGTAATAAATTCAGTGCAGCTAATACTTTATGTGTGTATACTGATAATTGTAATTGTTTTCCGGAAGTAGTTTGACAATTGGTTTTGCTTTACTTTATTTGATTATTTGCGTCTTTGTGTTATGAGCTTGAATAATCGCCATTGCTCAATGAATATTGTGTCTTCTTACCTTCATGTGGAACGAACGTTATATAACGTTTATTATCGTACTATGCCCTGAATGCTGATGTTGGGATATCCGTAGGGAGATGGGAAGAGCGTCAGCATGTTGTAAAAAAGTGCCTTCAGCCGGTTGAGGTACGAGATATAAAGCTAAATAGAGATCCAAAACTCACACGCTTGATAAAGCTTTATGGATATTGAGCCAAGCGGGTGCAGCACGTTTTACAACATGCTGAAAGCATCTCCCATCCACTAAAAAAGGAACAAAGCTCAAAATAATAATCATATCAACACCTCATTCATAAATATCCTGTAAGGATAATTATTCGCAGAATGTTCTTTCAGCTGAGACAGCAACTCGTCTTTAAGATATACGAGATTACCCGTAGCGTAATTAATCGCAGGTTTGGAAAGTGTTAGTTTGATGTCCAGTGTGCGACTGTAGCCTTCGGCAGCGCCAGGCAGGACAGAGACACCCTTAGAGATAGTTACTTCGCGCAACTCATTGCCGATCACGTAACGGCATAGCGCTTTGATGTCTTCGGAAGTGACGATACGGCTACGGCTGAGCAGGTGATAACGATAGAGATTGATCTTTTCATCTATACTGAGACGGTCCCTGCCTCCTTGTGTGTTGGATAGTAACGTAATAGAACCCGGTTGCAGCTGTACACTGCCATACTCCTGTAGGCGGCTGCCCATACGAATGTTATTGGCGATGCTGCCATTGGTAGTGTAGAATTCTATGAACAGGAAGTCGGCATCCTCACGGGGCTTGATCATCAGGTAAGGAATGTTGCCCCGGTTCGTGCCTGGTTGTAATTGTTCTTCGAGAGAGGCTATTAGCTGATGCAGTTCCCGTATGCGACTGGAAACATAATCATTCCGCACTTCTTCGAAGAGGGAGCTCTCATCCCTGATCACTTCGATGAGGTAGGCAATGATCTCTTTTGCCTCGCGGGAGTCAAATCTGCCGATACCACTACTGCGCACTACCAGCTCGCCTTCCTGCATTTCTCCTGTAGTGGTGAAGTTGCGGACGTGATAATCAGTACCCGTAACATCATATACCCGTTTGATGTCGAAATAAATATCCGAGGTATGCAAGGGCATGATGTTAAGGTAACGGTTCAGCCGTTGCGATTGCTCATTGATGCGTTTATTAACGACAGGGAAACAGTTGATGTTGCAGAATAAGTCTTCCAGTAAAGTATGCCGGATCGCTTCGGGAAATTCTATCCTGATCCAGTAGGTATCAGGATGCAGCTTTGAGAAGCCTTGTCCGAAGATCTGCTGCAAAGCGGCAGGGGCGACAGCATGGGCCGGCAGTGATGCCGGTTTACTGATGGTAAGGAAATGATGGCGGAAGCGTTGTAATATCTGCTGGCCATACCGTGCATTGGTATCGAAGGCCGGTTGCATAATGTTGTCAAGATCTTCGGAAGCAATATCACGGCTATGGCTATACCCACTTTTTACGGTGAACTCGGTATCGTCGAGGAAGAACCGGGCAAGCGGCAGATAGTAATAGAACATTTCCTGCTGGTGTGCATTCCTGAGATCAAAGAAGAACGACAGCTCTTCAAGGGAAGCAGGAGGCGTTTCCAGGGAAAGCCCCAGCCAGAGATGATTGGGAGGTGTATCTACCAGCAGGCTACCCTGTAATACCTGTTCCTTAAACCAGTGTTCACGGGTCTCAAACAGTTTATTGCCGATAGCCATGTATTTGATCTGTCCGCGGAACAGGCGATGCCTGGTCAGGGGCATGAAGAAAAGGTCTTTTGAATTGAAGCCGTTCCTCAATGTGTAGAAAAGCTGATGCTCCGATGTAATGGTGGTGGAGGGTTCATTGCTGGAAGCATGTAATATGCCATAGGCTGGCTGACTGCTGGTAATGGGCTCCGGCATCATGATCTGTGCCAGGCGTTCCACCAGGCGGGCATGTGATACGTCCATCTCGCCGGAGATCTTTTCGAGCTCGCTGGCACAGGCTTCAAGCAATAATTGCACAATGGGATCGAAAGAAGACTCCACCTCTGCATCGGGGTAACCCCATAGTCTGGCAGCTGTTTTCAGCATGCGGTCTTTTATCCTTTCTTTTTGTTCTCTGGGCATGGCATGGCTTTAATCGTACGACAGCGGACTTACATAGAAGAAGCTGCTGTAATTGAATGGTGTTTTATTGCGGGACAGGGTACCGGTAATGGTTACTTTGATCTTCTTTTTGATCTTACGTGCATTAATGCCGGCCAGTTCTTCCTGACTGACCATCGCCATTACCCTGATCTGTGTTAACCGCTTTTCATAACGGGAGATAGCTGCTTTAACAGCTATTTCAACCTGTTCCTTTACTTCGTTGTTGGATGCACGGATGTCGAAATCCGAATCCCACAACTTACAGCCATACTGCGGATCGTCTTTGTTCTCTCCGAGTACGGTAGTGATGAGCAGGTGTATATGCTGGGCCACGGAATCTTCAAGACTGCAGTCCGGCAGGTCTTTCTTTTGCAGGACGCGGGAAAAGTCCAGTGGCAATTTATAATACTGATTTTTCATACAGCTCGTTTTTCATCAACTCGTGTAAATGATCAGAATATACCGAGGAATTTCTTGTCATATCTTACCCGGATCTCTTTCACACAGCCGTTCTGGTCTTTGATGAGGTTCACCAGCTCTATCTTGAACCGTTTCTTACCCCTGATCCTGGAACAGAAATGTGAGAAGGTATCAGTGTCTTTATCGTTTAGCAGCACACGTGCTCCGAGATTGTCACAGAGATATTGGGAGAAGTCGGATGCATTTTTTTGCTTGTCTACCACTTGCGTCAGGAAGAACTTAAACTCATCATCCGAAATAGCGGGCGTTTTAGGCTTTTCTGGCGCAGCTGCCGCTCCCGCGGATGGATCAGTTGGTTTTGGCTCTTCAGGGAAAGGAATAGGCTCAAAATGGTCATTTGCGGGGCGTTGAGGTGCTGCGCTGAACACAGTAATGCGTTTAGTCACCATTTTGCTGCTGTCGCCGTTCACGATGAGGGACAGGATACGTTCGCCGGGAGAACCGAAAGTATATTTAACGGAGTTGCCGGAGTGGGTATCTGCATTAGGTTGTAACAATTGCCATGACCAGCTGTGGGCATTTGGCGTACGATTGGAGAATGTGACAGAGCGGCCGACAAACACTTCTTCGGGGCCATCTATAACAGGGTAGATATCACCTCTGGTATCAGGTTCTTTTTCGGGAGGAGCATTCAGGACGATCACTTCCTGCCGCCAGTCGCATTTACCACGGCGTAGGGTAACGGTATAACTGCCGGCTTTGCTGAAAGCGTGATATACCTGTAGTCCGGGAGCTGCGGCTGTAGAGTCGCCGAAATCCCAGCTTAATCCATCATTGCCGCTACCTTTCAGATCTGCTCTGAAAGTGATCACTTCTCCGGCTGTAAATGAATTGGATTTACTGGCATGTTGCTGACTGGCTAATACAATGGCGGCTTCGCTACAGGTCTCCCTGTTAGATGCCTGGAACGCCAGCAAAACAATGCTGATAGCCAGTAAGGACAGGAATGTATACAATACCATTGGGTCAATATGGCTTGTAATTTTACTAAAGGGCCTGTACGTATTTAGTCTTCGCTCGTTTTGGGACTTGCGCGGGGTCATGGGTTTTTCAATTTATGCAATTTTAAATATTTTTTTACATAAATGACTAAACAACCTACATTCGTAGTTGAAATTTTAATAATTGTTGTGTTAGTTGAAAGCCTGAAATAAGACCCTGAGTAATCGAAAAACCTAAATTAACCCGTTGATGGTAAATAATGCCCAAAAAGCCGCAGTGCTCGAAGAAGTCATTGATCATATACGCCGTCTGCACTACGATGTACGTGCTGAAGTAGTGGTGGGCGAACTGCTGGACAATGATGTGGAAGAAGCTGAAGTGGCAGTGCAAATGAAGAACGTTTTTACAAGAGCTTTTAATAAAGATATTTTAGATGCACAATTGGATGACTCACAACCATATCATCCGTTTGTGACGTTGACACTCTCCCGTGACGGACTGTATGACCGGTTACCTGAAGGGCTGTTCCATACCTTCTCTCCTCAGAAGCAACAGGACGTCAGTGAAATGGTAGCGAACTACAAAAAGCATCAGCAGGAGGAACAGGAGGCCCGTAAATTCTTCCGTCCGCTTGAACATGAATTTTTTCTGCAACGTGTATTTCTCGAACAACGAGAGAAACACCTGTTGTTTGACGCTTTTGGAAAGGATGCTGATGCATTGTTCCTATCCTTCTGGGGTATCCCGCAGGGACTACCTAAAGCACCGGTCAATAAACTTATCAGGTTATTGCCGTATATTCATCGTATAGCAGGTAATTTACCCCTGGTACAATTATACCTGGAAGCTATCCTGGATGAACGTGTGGAGATCATCCGTCAGCATGGACCTGTCGCTGTATCCACCGGTAATCAGACAGGCCTGGGAGAATGCAGGCTGGGGATAGATTCGATGACTGGCAACCTGTTTTACACCGATATGCCGCGGGTACTTGTAAAAGTAGGGCCATTGCAACATCGCCGGGTATACGATTTTCTTTCCTGGCAACCGTATGGTAAATTGCTGGAGACTTGTCTGGGCTTCCTGATGCCTGCAGATGTGGAAGTGGAAACTTTGCTGGAACCCCATCCTGATGAGAAACAAGTAGTTGTGGCCGATAGCAAATATAAAGAGGGAATTATGGGATATAATTTTTTCCTGTAGCTCTTAAATGGAACTATTTTTGCACATAATGTTGGCGCTGTAAAACTGTTTTAACCCTTTTCCCAATTGGAAAACTATGATACTTAAAGCGAAAATTTATCTTGTATTAGCCGCAATATTAGCGATCGGATCTCTGATAGTAGGGTTGCTGAGTCGTTATATTAAAAACTTTACCCTATATAAGAAAAAGGCATTATGGTACCTGTTCCTGCTTACGCTTGTATTTGCGGTTATCAGCTCCATTCCTTTCCTGTTCACACATCAGAATCTTGTCAGCCAATATCTCTTTTACCAGGTCTGGTTCCTGGGGCTGGGCATTGCCCATTGTCACATCATGTATACGCGGTTCTGGGCTAATGAGCACACGCTCGGTTCCGAGCTTTCCTTCATTTTGGCGATCTGCCTGTTTGGTGCTGTAGGCTTTATGCTGGTACAGTTCCTCTTCACTAAAGGGGACTTTCTGTATTACCCGATGCTGACCTGTTTCCTTGCTTTTGTGCTGCCGACTTTCGTATACAAAACGTTTGAAAGGATGATGGCTATACCGGCTAAAGTGCACAAGTGGTGGCAGTATCCGGTTTATCATGAACAGCCGGAAGTGAACGAAGATGATATGAGAGACCTGATCGTGATCGGATTTGAACTGGAGAAGAACAGTAGAGATTTCGACCGTACTTATTTCAGGGCACGTACACCTATCAAGATGGACCTGGGAGACCTCTTCTATCACTTTGTGAATGACTACAATGACCGTTATCCCAATACGCCGATAGATGTGATGGACCCGAACGGACAGCCTTACGGATGGGTCTTCCACCTTAAATCAAGATGGCTGGGAATAGCACGCACACTGGACCCTGAGAAGCCGGTATTTATGAACGGCATGCAGGAAAATAGTGTGATCATTTGTAACAGGGTTGTGCTGAGTAGTAATTGAATGGCAAACGAATAGTGAGTTATTGGATCGTTAAATTGAAACAGACGTTAATCCCTTATACATGTTAACAATCATTTCTTATCGTAAACAATCATCCCATGGCAGAACCGCTCAAACATTTTCCCGTTAACTGGGTGGATGGAATGAAAATAAAAAAACAGCATTTCGTAGAAACAGAAAATGCGATGCTTGATCAGATCCGGGATGCTATTTCCAGCGGTTTGCATGCGCAGAACTACGGACTATTGCCGGCGAAGGCAGAAAACAAGGAATCTTTACGTTGCTGGTTTGTGACAGACAATCAGCATCAGTGGCGTATCAAACTTACGGAATGCCGTGCTGTAACTCCCGGTGGCGCCCGTATTGAGATCCCGGAACATACCGTGCATTCACTCAAATATGCAACTACTTTTCCGGAAGCAACCTTTAAATGGGACCCGCAACATACTGAGGGTGCTTATTATATCATCATCCAGGTGAACCCGTTTGACCGTCAGCCTAGCGGAGAACCATTGTTGCATGAAGATCCGCCACGTTTGCCATACGCTACACCTGAATACCAGCTGTTCGTACAGCCGGTATCACAATTACCGCAGGGGCAGCTGGGCAGTTATCAGATGGTGCTGGGCCGCATTAATGTTGCGGATGGACGTCCGCAGCTGGATGACGATTATATACCGCCAACAAGCATCGTGGCTGCTCATCCTTCATTAGCTGATCTGCATCAGGAGCTGGACCAATTTCTTGGTCATCTGGAGTTACACGGTGTACAGATCGTGCAGAAGATCTACGGGAGAAATCAGAATAATGACCTCGCACAGGTAGTACTATATATTACGGAAAGGCTTGTACAATATCTGGGTACTCGTATTTCACAGTTCCGCTGGCTAGGTCTGTACCAGTCGCCAGCCGAAATGCTGGAAGTTGTGGCAGGCCTGGCGCGCACTATAAAGAACGCAATAGATCTGCGTGCAGGCACCGGTAAAGAAGAGTTGCTGAACTACTTCTCTGAATGGTGCGAGCTGCGGCAGGGAGAGCTGGAAACACTCATGGTCAATTGTGCGAACATCCGTTATAAACATATTGATGTCAGGGAGTGCCTGCAGCCGATGATCCCGTTTGTGCGTGCAATCAGCAAACTGTTCGAAAGCTTGAGCAGGCTGGATTACATCGGACGTAAAACAGACAGCGGCATTTTCGTAAAAGAGGAATCTGCCGAAGATGCAGAATACCTGCGTAAACATAAGACCAAAAGGTGGTTCTTCACAGATTGATTCATTCAAACAATATAATACATGCGTGTACTAAACAAACAGGAGAGAACATCCGCATTCCTATGGTTCCTGCTTTTTTTTGTTGTTACAGTAGGGCTTTTCGTACTGGCCGTATTTTTTAATTTCCAGGTACCTTCGAGAGAGAATACGGCCTTGCGTAAACAATTGAGTTCATTCCGCCAGGAACAGGCGTTTCAAGGCGATTTTCTGCAAAAGATGGAGAAGGTAAAGAACAATCTTGATTCGATCAATTTACCGACTCAGAATGCCAATTACATGGATCAGGTGATTGCGCAGGACCTGGTGAACATGCGTAATACAATTCCTAAAGAATCAGTATCACACTACGGCCTGTACAATAATATTATTCAGAATTTATTGTCAATACAACAAGGCAAACAACAGATGAGAGGTTTACAGAATGCACAACAGACTATTGCAGAACTAAAAGAAAAGATCGCTGACCTAAATAGAGAACTGGAAACCACACGTAACGAACTCGATTATAACAGACAGATAATGAGATCAAGATGAGTTATATTTTTGGTTGTATTAAGAGATTAATTTAAATTTGAAACATAGATAAATACATAAATAGTTAGCTTCATTTGTTAATTTCTTTATTGAACCTCTAAACATTTAACCCATGTCCTTCAAATCAGTGTTTGAAGTAGCTGGCAAAAAAATGGTGGTAAAACACTGCAGCTACGACCTCACCCAAGAAGTAGACGCTACCGGCCGCCCCTCATCAATAACCCGCGGTGGTCGCATACGTCTAGTTGTCGAATCTACTGGTGAAACAGACCTCTTTGAATGGATGGTGAACAACTTTGAAAGAAAAGATGGCACCATTACATTCTTCAAAAGAGATTCTGATGCAGAGCTGAAAAAGCTCAATTTTAAGGAAGGCTATCTGGTAAAGTTTGAAGAGTCTTTTGACGCTGATGACAAGAGCCCGATGAGCGTTGCCTTCACCATTTCTGCCCGCGAACTTAGCATGGGCAGTGGCACCCATATGAATGAATGGGTTTGAGATGGTATGATTTGTTAGCTTAACGAAATTATGCCTGAGCCCTTGCGTGAAAACGCGGGGGCTTTTTTATTCTTTTGGTGTGGATTTCTATTTGTGTGTTGAAGTTTAGATTATTTTTTTGCGTTTTGCGTAGGGATTTTTGTTGTTTGACATCTGCTGCGGTTGCAGGTGGGACCACTGGCTGTAGTTCTTTGAAGCTACGTGCTGTCGAGCTTATTCAAGCGGATGGGCAGTTGGATCACTATTTAACCCCTGGTAGTTCGTATCGGCGCGCTTCAAATAACTAAGGCCAGTGATCTCCACCTGCAACCGTCGCTACTTCATGATTTCAACTAAATAATTGTCTTCATTGAAATGGCCCTGTGTGCAAGCAATTAAATTAAATCATAAGTACATCTCAGTCTCAGATATAACGCCGTTGGTTAAACGATCTAACATGAATACACTTGTCTTCTTTATTTAGGAATAGATTATGGAAATAATCCCTGTTAGATATTTTCATTATTTAGGGTTAATTGAATTTCGTTTAAGGGGTGTGTATTGGGGGATGTGTTAATGGTCGTCCAAAAATATTAACACGTTCAAACATATCAATGCTAAATAGCGTTACAAGCGGGCACAGACCGGATACTATATGAAACCGTAGTGAACGCCGCTGGCAAAACACAATAAGGAAGACAACAACCGTAGCTAAACTTTCTTAAACAATGGCTTTAACGCAAACCAGGCTAGTGCGGGAAATAGATGCATAGGCACAACTAAACCAGGAAATAATTCCGGACGGTCAACAATCAACGGAAGGCTGATCATAAAAGGAATGATGATGCTGAGAAAAGTTCCTGCAATGAGAAGAAGACCACTCAAAACGGGTGTTTCCTTTTTGAAAAGGCGATCTACGCCAAAACAGAATAACGCTATTAACATTCCTGCAAATAGCGAAGCACTTAATATACCAGGTGGAGAAACGATACGGGCGTAAGATACCTCGAGCGAGATTACATAGATGCGGTAATAAAGAAAGGCAGCAAGCCCTGATAGAACGCCCGCTGCCAATCCGTTGAAGAAATATCTTTTAAACATGTTGCTTATTGTGTAACAGGAACGGTGACATTTAGTTTGAAAACATCGTCAACCCTGCCACCAGCTTCACCGATACCAAAGTCAACACGGTTTACATTAAAGGTGCCATTAAAGGTACCACCATTGCCATTCTTTGTGAAAGTGAAAGGGACAGTGAAGGGTTTCTTTACACCATGCATTTCCAGTTCGCCGTGCGCTTCATAACCCGCAGCAGTTTTGCTTACTTTGGATGACGTGAAATGAATAGTAGGATATTTCGATGCATCAAGCCATTTACCGCCTTTGGCATGCGTATTCTTTAAGCCATTACCGGTATTAATCGAACTTACGTCAATGGTAACATCAAATTTGGAAGTTGCAAGATCTTTCTCATCAAATATAACCTGCCCCTTCAGATCCTTAAAAATACCATCGGCGCCGGAACCGGAAAACTTAATGGAATATCCTTGAGCGATCTTCCAGTTTTGCGAAGAGATAAACGTAAAAGCAGAAGCGACCAGAATAATAGCGGCAGCAAATGGATAAAATACTTTTTTCATTGTAGTGTTCATTATCGTAAATAAGTGATTCAAATGTAATCGGATAATTATTCTACTGCAAAAACGATACCTATAAATAATTGTTAATAAGTTGAGGCGGCAAAAGCTAACATATGTTAGTTCGACCGGCCTGGTTTTAAGAGAACTTTGTATCAAAATTAAGACAATGGCATTTTTATCCGGACTTTTATCAATAGGATTATTATTACTGCTGACAGGTCATTTATTCGATATTTCCTGGCTGAAGGAGATGCAGCATGATGCACAGATAGCTGCGGCAATAATGTTTGTACTGATAGGCGTCATGCACCTTGCTACCCCCGGGAAACTTACTTATATGATCGATGGATGGCTGCCATATGCGCTGCAGCTTGTACTGATAAGCGGAGTACTTGAAATAGTATTCGGGACAGCCTTGCTTTTTCCGGCGGTAAGGACCTACGCGGCCTGGGGACTGATCGGGTTGCTGATCGTAATGTTCCCCGCTAATATTTACGTAGCGGTAAAACAATTGCCTGCCCCCGGCGGATTACCGGCAGCGCCCTGGTATACCTGGAGCAGACTGGCATTTCAACCCATATATATTGCTTGGATATGGTGGTGTGTGAGATAGTCCGTACAGGACTCCTGCCATATTTATGGCGATCGGCCACAGCAGGTATTCGGGGCGGAAATCACTGGCTTTTAGCTATTTGAAGTATGCTGATGCGTCTTGCGAGGGTAAATAGAACTATCGAAAGTGCCGGTAAAGATATATCAGGCGTCCTTCTGTAAAGTTTTTCTGTATAAAGACAGAGGAATAAAAACTCAAATTGCTATGTAAAGCTTAAATTGTGCATCCGTAAAGTCCATACTGAATTTAGAATTATCTGTAAAGTCAATCCTGATCCTCACTATAAAAACTGTAAAGTTTTTCTGTATTAAGACATTCTGTATTAGATACCGCTTAGATACCGCTTAGATACCGCTAATCCTACGTTAATCTTACGTTCATGAACGTAAGATTAACGTAGGATTAGCGGTATCTAAGCGGTATCTAAGCGGAGGTATATACCAGTTCTCCCGGACGCTGATAAGTATAATATCCGAACAATGAAATGATCACGTGAAAACATGTGACCCCACCCCGACTGCGCGCTGGAAGGCCCAATGCTGCAACCGGTATCAGCTAAGGCCCCTCCTGATCCGGCTCAGGCTTTCCGGTGCAATGCCCAGGTAGGAGGCGATGTACTTTACGGGGATCTGTTGTACTACCTGCGGGTGTTCCGAGAGGAGCTGAAGGTATCGTTCTTTCGCCGTGTATTGTAAGAAAGCCAGTTCCCGGTGATATTTGCGGACGTACTGATATTCCGCCAGTAACCGGCCGGTATGTTCTGCCGCATGACTTTTTTTATAAAGTGCCTGAAGGTCTTCGTAATAGAACGCAAAGCCATTTACAGGCGTTATAGCCTGCAATGAGACGATGGAAGGCTGTTGGGTAATGAAAGAGGCGTAGGCCGTCGAAAACTGCCCCGGAAATGCGAAATCAAGGGATACATCCTGGTCCCCATGCAGCGTGAATACGCGTACGATACCTGAAGAGATAAAATAGATAGCAGAAGAGACCCTGCCCATATGGGCAAGAAAAGAGCCGTTACTGAACTCCACAGGTTGCAGTAACGGCTCAAATAAATGCCAGTTATCCCCCGAATGTTTATCAAGCTTTAATAAGGCCTGTTTTACCTGGTCGATATCTGGCATCAGTGAATATTTTAGATCAGATCCTTCTTAGTTTTAGCGACTGTACAAAATGATGACTGCCTTTTTCCAGTATAAGGCTGGCCCTGAAACGGGTGGGCATAATATTCAGCTCCAGGTTAGGTTTGTTGATCTCATTCCAGATGTTGGTCGCAAATTCTTCTGATTCTATGTCAGATAAATGGGCATACCGGTGGAAATAAGAGTCAGGGTTCTGAAAAGCTGTCTGCCGCAACGATTTAAAACGGGCAATATACCATTGCTGGAGATCTTCCAGTTCTGCATCTACATAGATGGAAAAGTCAAAGAAATCAGAAACGAAGATCGTTGGTTCCCGCTGCTGTTGCCCGGGTCTTACCTGTAACACGTTCACACCTTCGACGATCACAATGTCGGGGGACTCTATCCACTTTAACTGGTTAGGCAGGATGTCGTATTCCAGGTGACTGTACACAGGGGCGGAAACCCTTTCCCTGGCAGATTTAACATTGGCGAGGAATTGTATCAGCCGGCGGATGTCGTAGCTCTCCGGAAAGCCCTTACGGTTCATGATACCCCGTTGTTCCAATACCCGGTTAGGATAAAGGAATCCATCCGTAGTGACCAGGTCAACTTTAGGGTGGTTAGGCCAGGCAGACAACAAACGTTGCAGCACGCGGGCGGTTGTGCTCTTGCCCACAGCCACACTTCCGGCAATGCCGATAATAAAAGGCACTTTCAGGAACTGACTTCCCAGGAAGCTGTTGGTGGCGGCATGGAGCCGTTGTGCGCTGCTAACATACAAATTCAGCAAACGGGAAAGCGGTACATAGATCTGTGTGATCTCGTCCATCGTCAGTGGCTCGTTCAGGCCCTGCAACGTATCGATATCACTGAGTAGATGTAACATAGGATCGTCACTCCTTTTAGCCCATTCTTCCCTGCTGATTGTAATATAGGGAGCATAATTATTCCTCGTCATGCAGATTTTGTTGCCAGTTTACGTGTTGTTACCTGTTTTTTCAGGCTGCTAAGCTATATAAACCGTTTTAACATTCAAAAATTCATGTGTGCCTTCGAGCGCAAGTTCCCGGCCATAACCGGACTGTTTTACTCCCCCGAAGGGCAGGCGTGCGTCTGAGCGTACCATAGCATTGACGAACACGTTCCCGCTATCTATTTGCCGGGCCAGCCGCCTGGCTTTGTCAAGGTCGGTCGTCCATAGGGACGAGCCCAGACCAAATGGAGTCTGATTGGCCAGCCTGATGGCGTGGTCTTCATTGGATGCCTTGATGATCACCGCCAATGGCCCGAAGGTTTCTTCTTCAAAAGCCGTCATGCCGGGTTGTACGCCCGTCAGCAGGGTAGGTACGAAGTTGGCTTCCTGGTGTTGCCCGCCCAATGAAAGATTCGCGCCCTGAGAAATAGTTTTCTTCAGTTGCTGGGCCAGCTCGGCCGCCAGGTCCGGGCGTGCCATTGGCCCCATATCGGTTTCAGGGTCAAAAGGATCTCCCTGGCGCATATTGCCCAGAAGATTGCTCACTTTGTCGGTAAAGTCGCCGAGAACCGATTCCTCCACAATCCAGCGTTTGGCTGCAATACAGGATTGTCCGGCATTCTGCATACGCGCCTTTACAGCGATTTTAGCGGCTTCTTCAAGATTAGCGTCCTTCAGTACAATGAAAGGGTCGCTGCCTCCCAGTTCCAGGACGGATTTTTTGATGTATTTCCCCGCCAGCGCACCTACACTCATACCAGCGCCCGTGCTGCCTGTAAGGGTAACTCCCTGTATACGGGGGTCGGCTATAACATGCTCAATATTTTGTGAATTGACAAGCAGGGCCTGGAATGCGCCTTCCGGGAAACCTGCCTCCAGGAACAGATCTTCCATTGCCAGGGCGCAACCACTGACGTTACTGGCATGCTTTAGTAATCCGGTATTGCCCGCGAGAAGATTCGGAATAGCAAAACGGAACACCTGCCAGTAGGGGAAGTTCCAGGGCATGATAGCCAGTATAATGCCTTTCGGCTCATATGATACATAACTCTGCTGCGCATCCGAAGTAATAAGTTTGGATTGCAGCATATCAGCAATATGTTCCACATAATATTCAGCGGAAGTTGCACACTTCAGTACTTCAGCTTTTGCCTCCTTCAGCGTCTTGCCCATTTCCCTGGTAATGATGGCTGCATGCGCATCTGCATTGGTCTTTAGCAAACCCGCCAGCTTCCGCATCCAGTCGCAGCGCTCCTCCAGGGTGGTGTGCAACAGATGCTGGTATGCCTGATGGCCCCATGCCAGCCGCTGTTCAATGTCTGCCTCAGTATGTGAGGTATACTCAGCTATTGTTTCCTGATTGTATGGATTGATACTTCTGAAAGTGCTCATATAAAACAATTTACACTATTGCTGACAACATGTATGCCGTCTGCAATAGTGTAAATGTAACATTTATAAAGTATCCCCGAAGGAATGGATGATGTGTGGAAATTATGACGGATGACGGAACAGTTCCGGGTCACAATTGAAATATTTTCTGAAGGCGGCGGCGAAGGATTTATAATTCCTGTAGCCGGTTAACCGGGGAATATTATTCAATGGCATATCCTCATTGACCAACAGTTTAGTTGCATATTCCAGCCGGTAATAGTGTATGAACTGGTTGACGGAAATACAATTGAGCTGATAGAAACCTTTCTCAAGGAAATTGCGGGTAATATTAAATTGCTGGCACAACTTTTTAGTGGTGAGAGACTGGTGTGTATACCACTTAATATATTCCTTCACAAGGTCCAGGATGATCACCTTAGATGAGGTTAGCCTGATAGTGTTTTCCTTACGTGGCAGCATTTGCTTTACGAAATGTTCCAGCATCATCATACACTTCTTCTCCCGGTAATAGATACTCGCTATCTCGTTAAAGCGGCAATGTCTTATTTGTTGTACAAGCATCATATAATATGCATCCAACGGTACCTGGCCTGGTGCATTGATCATACCTCCCATGTTCTTTTCCGCATTGTGCACACTCTTTCTGATCCTGTCATATTCTGCTTCGAAGGCAGGCTGTTTTAAAATGCGGAATAATGTATCATTGCTGAAACTGATGTGAAAAAAGCAATGTTTACCCTTTGGTATAATAGCGACATTGATCTCCTCCAGATAGAAAAGATTTACTTCATCCCTTTTTAATTCTACACTGTCCGTGCCGTTCACATAAGCATCCACGTCATTGTTGTCGAGTGAAATGTGTAAGTGCAGCGAAGGTTTTAAAGGAGTAGGTAATATCTCCTTTTCAGCTGTTTCACATATTACCTGATGTTCAAATACCTCAAACAGGCCAGCGGCCAGTCTTTGGAGGAAAATGACCTTCTGGGCGTCGCCATGTACGACCTTGGCGGAGTGCTGCATAATGGTACCGCAAAATCTCTTGGGAACATCTGAAGGGGAATAGATCTCTCTGAAAAATTCGATGGAGCCTGCTGAAAACAGATACATCTTTTGGTCAGTTTTTGAGGTGATAAAATAAAAAGCGTTGCCTATGCCAGCTTTACGCCGGTACAACTGGGAACAATATATTTTAGCGCAATTTGAAACAGTGGTAACTATCTCTGTTTGAAGGATAGCACAATGACAACCGTAGTGTTATAAAGGTATCCTTTTGTTTTATGTGAATAGTTAATGACTAGTTAATGATTTGAGGTAACCTTTCATGATAACTATACGTTACACGGGATAAGAACGGGAAGGTGTTAAACAAGTGCCAAGTGTAATGTGTTATTATCTCAAGGCAATCTATGACAGATAGATGAAATATAATGTTATAACAGCCAACGCCGACTACTTGAGTAAAGTGATGCTATTTTATCTATATGCCTGAAATAGGTTATATTTAACAATAACCCAACTTAACGTAAATATATGATGTCAACCAGGAGTCTAAGTCGTATCGTACTTTTATTATTATGCCTGTATGTGCCAATTGCGGCAGCATATGCCCAGAAACAAAGAATAACCGGTAAAGTCACAGATGCCACCACCGGCGTTCCCCTTGAAGGGATAACCGTGAGGGTGAAACAGAGTAATGCCGGTACGCTGACAGGCAAGGACGGCGCCTATTCTATTGAAGCGCAATCAAACGATGTACTGGAGATCAGTGCTATTGGTTTCAAGCCGTTATCTCTTCCCGTAAATGGCCGTACACAGGTGGATATCCAGCTGGCGTCCACAGTATCGGAACTCTCCCAGGTAGTACTGGTAGGTACCCGCTCCGGAGGCCGTGCAAAGATCGAAACACCTGTTCCGGTGGATGTGATCTCTCTCAGCCAGGCTGCTTATCCTACCGCCAAGATGGACCTGACAGCCCTGCTCAATGTCTCTGCACCTTCTTTTAACTACAACAAACAAAGTGGTAGTGATGGCGCCGATCAGATAGACCTGGCGACACTTCGCGGTCTGGGACCAGATCAGACGCTCGTGCTCGTGAATGGCAAACGCCGTCATCAGACGGCTTTCATCGCCGTATATGGTACCCGTGGCCGTGGTAACTCAGGTACTGACCTGAACGCCATCCCAGAGGCAGCCATTGACCGTGTGGAAATACTTCGTGATGGTGCTTCTGCGCAATATGGCTCCGACGCTATCGCTGGTGTGATCAATATCATTCTAAAAAAAGAGGTGAACCATCTTTACGTAAATGCCGGTTATGCCGGTTACTACGACCACAAATACAATACTTACTTTGGTAAGGAGTTAAATCAATACAAGAATAACGGTGCTATTGATGGTAACGCTGTTTCCGTTGGGTTAAGCTACGGTGTGCCGCTCGGTAAAAACGGCGGCTTCCTGAACTTCTCCGGCAACTTCCTGAAACAGGGTAAAACCTTCCGTCAGGTGCTCGATACAAATCTTGCCAACAAAGACGCCCTGCCTGTCAACGTAGTGAGAAGGTCCTATGGAGATGCTTCCAAGACTACCGGCGGTGGTATGTTGAATATGGAAGTGCCTTTCAAAGATGGACGTACCACTTTTTACGCCTTCGGCGGATATAATCATAAATTCTCCGACACATATGCCTATACCAGGCATTTTAACGGTAATAATCCCAATTCCAGCGCACACCCTGATCGTTTCCCGACAGACGCGAACGGAAACATGATCTTCTATCAGGACATCATGTACACAGTTACATCGCCCGGCGGTTTGCCCAACGATACTGTGTTCGATCCTATTATTCAGACAAAGATCAATGACTGGTCTGCAGCTGCCGGTATTAAAGGAGAATTTGGCGCAGGATGGACCTGGGATTTCAGCAATACCCTCGGTCGCAATGACTTTCATTTCTATGGCGATAAGACGTTCAACGCTTCCATGGGCGCTAATACGCCTACTCACTTCGATGACGGCGGATTCTCTTTCCTGCAGAATACAGCTAACCTGACCCTGGGTAAAGAACTGCCTAATGTAGGCGCTGGATTGCACCTGGCTTTAGGGGCCGAATACAGGTATGAGAATTATAAGATCTATGCGGGAGAGGAAGCATCATATACCAATTATGATCCTACCTTTTTTAAGGCTACAGGTGCACAGGGCTTCCCTGGTTATCGCCCCAGCGATGAAGTTGATGCCAATCGTTCCAATGTGGCCGGCTTCGTGGACGCAGAGCTGGACGTGACTGATAAATGGCTGATAGGCGCTGCTGTTCGTGCTGAGAACTATAGTGATTTTGGTTTTACCAGCAATTATAAGTTCGCTACGAGGTATAAGGTGACATCTAATTTTAACCTGCGTGGTTCTGTAAGTACAGGCTTCCGTGCTCCTTCGCTGCAACAGGTCAATTTCAGTTCCCAGTACACGAACGTACAGGGAGGAACTATCACAGAAGTGAAGATCGCTCCTAACACCAATAGCATTACCAGGGCTGCAGGCATTCCTGACCTGAAACAGGAGAAATCAGTGAATGCAAGTCTGGGCTTTACCTGGAAGCCGGTCAGCGCGTTGTCTGTAACGGTAGACGGTTACCTCGTGAAGGTAAAAGACAGGATCGTATTGTCAGGCCAGTTCAGTGCAGGCGATACCACACTGTCTGAAGAATTGTATAATACTTTAAACGATCTGCATATAGACAATGCGCAGTTCTTTGCAAATGCAGTAAATACCACTAACACTGGTATCGATGTGGTGATCGATTATAACAAACGTTGGGCGAACCAGCGTTTCAGGGCTTTGGTAGCGGCTAACTTCCAGCATATGGAGATCAATAAGATCAACGTACCCGAAAGGCTGAACGATACTGAGCTGCATAGAAAGTCATTCTTCAGCGATCGTGAAGAACAATTTGTACTGGCTTCGGCGCCTCCGGTAAAAGTGGGCCTGAACCTGGATTATGGTATCAACAAATTTGGTGTAAGCGCTCACGTTACCTATTTCGGTAAGGTGGAACTGTATGGTTATGGCTGGAGCGGAGACCTGGCAGGTACGGGTATCAATCCGTTGGTAGGGCTGGATAGCGATGGAGATAAACTGGTGCCTGAACTGTTTAAATATAAAGGAAAGGCAGTAACAGACCTTGCTGTAAACTATAAATTCACTAAACAGCTTAACTGGTTCATTGGTGCTGATAATATCTTCAATGTTCACCCGTCACTGGGCGTTGTGGATGGCGCAAGATTATCGGCTTATGACAGTGAAAGCGGCGGTGCATGGGATTCCGTGCAGATGGGTTTCAATGGTATCCGTCTCTTTACCCGTTTCGTGCTGACATTATAATGGATGATGTAAGTATAAATAAAAAGGTCTCGTTTAATACGAGACCTTTTTATTTATATAATGTTGTTCCCTTTTGCTTATTCAGCAACAGTGGAGATCTTGATCGTATTAGTTGGCAGGTGCTCCTGTACAGGCGTACTACCAGTGTTTACCACGATATCTGCAGGTTTCACGAAACCTCTTTCTTTCAGGATATTGATCTGGTCAGCGATGATCTCGTCCAGACCTTCTTCACCATCATAGAAGAATGCACGTACACCCCAGCTAAGGCTCAGCTGATTCACCAATGTCTTTTCTTTAGTGAAGATGAACAGTGGAGAACGCGGACGGTAGCTGCTCAGCATGAAGCCGGTGTAACCGCTCTGTGTCATACCGATCAGTGCATCTGCATCCAGGTCTTCTGCCATCTTACAGGCATTGTAACAAAGTGCATCGCTCAGGAAGGTAGGAGAGTGACGGTGAGGGATCAGATTACGGTTGTAGATGATGTCTTCTTTTTCTACTTCGTCGATGATCTTTCTCATCGTCTGGATCACCAGTTCAGGGAACTGACCTGTAGCTGTTTCACCACTCAGCATCACCGCATCAGCACCTTCAAGTACCGCGTTAGCTACGTCAGTGATCTCACTACGGTTTGGACGGGTACGGTCGATCATGCTTTCCATCATCTGTGTAGCCACGATTACAGGCTTAGCACGGTGGATACATTTACGGATGATATCTTTCTGGATCATAGGGATCTGCTCAACCGGCAGTTCCACACCCAGATCACCACGGGCGATCATTACGCCATCGCTTTCCCATATGATTTCCTTCAGGTTCGCAATTGCTTCAGGTTTTTCGATCTTGGAGATCACCTTCATTTTAGAATTGCGCTCTTTCAGGCGTTTGCGGATCAGCAGGAGATCATCTACGTGTCTAACGAAGGACAGGGCGACCCAATCACATTCGTTATCGATGATGAATTCCAGGTCCACTATATCTTTTTCGGTCAGTGCCGGCAGAGATACTTTAGTATCTGGCAGGTTGAAGCCTTTTTTGGAAGACAGCACACCTGGCAGGACAACTTCAGCTTTGATCTCACCTTCGGCAGTGATCTCTCTTACTACTGTTTCGATTTTACCGTCATCCAGGAGGATCTTCTGTCCTGGTTTAACGTCTTTGTGCAGGTCTGCATAAGATACATAGATCTTTACAGCGTTACCTACAACTTTCTCATTTACGAAGGTCAGGATCTGACCAGCTACTAATGGTAATGCGTTGTTCTCAATCTCACCAACACGCAGTTTAGGACCCTGCAGGTCGGCCAGTATAGCTACGTTGTAAGGCTCGGTTTGGTTGATCTGACGGATATACCCGATGATACGCAGTTTATCCTCGTGAGAGCCATGTGAAAAGTTCAGACGGAACACGTTAACGCCGGCTCTTACTAATGCCAGTAAGCCTTCATAGGTATCGCAGGCTGGGCCAACGGTTGCTACGATTTTTGTTTTGTGCAGGGAATGTGCACGGGAAGCTGCATGGTCCATCTGTTTGTGTACGTATTTTGATAAATCTTTTGTACTCATAGCTCTTTTTTTTAACTCGCAAGTATTTTTACCATCTTTAACCACTCCGGATCAATATGTTCTTTGGCCTTGATAGCCTGTTCCAGAGGTGTATATTGGATTTTGTTGTTTACAATGCCTACCATTACATTCGAAGTACCGCTTAACAATGCTTCTACTGCTGCATAGCCCATACGACTGGCCAGGATACGGTCCTGACAGGAGGGTGAGCCGCCACGCTGTATATGACCCAGGATACACACACGTGTATCCAACTGAGGACAGCTGGCTTTTACCTGACGGGCTACTTCTTCAGCACCGCCGGCAATGGAACCTTCAGCAACTACAATGATATTCACCAGTTTTCTGCGGCGCTCGTTCGTCTGCAGATCTTCAATGATATCCTGTACATCGATCAGGTGTTCAGGTGTCATGATGTGCTCAGCACCAGTGGAAATACCACTGTGCAGGGCAATATAGCCTGCATCACGTCCCATTACTTCTATAACAAATAAACGGTCATGCGCATCAGCTGTATCGCGGATCTTGTCGATCGCATCCACTGCCGTGTTCACTGCCGTATCGAAACCAATGGTAAAATCAGTGCCCGCAATATCTTTATCGATAGTGCCAGGTAAGCCGATACATGGAATGTCAAATTCCTGGCTCATTTTGTAAGCTCCGTTAAATGAACCGTCACCTCCGATAACTACGATACCATCAATATTGTGTTTCTTGAGATTCTCGTAGGCCTTTTGTCTGCCTTCGGCTTCATAAAACTCTTTACAACGTGCGGTCTTTAATATAGTACCCCCGCGCTGAATAATGTTGGCCACAGATTTGGACTCTAAGGGAAATATTTCATTCTTCAGCATTCCCCGGTAGCCGTACATAACACCATACACATTTAACTGATGGTAAATTCCGGTCCTTACAACTGCACGAACGGCTGCGTTCATGCCTGGCGCATCCCCGCCAGATGTAAGAACTGCGATGTTAGAAACTTTTTTCATAGTTATGTTTATTTCCCTCTCTACGTTTTTATGTTGGATTCAGGGAATCTGGTGTTTTTTTCAGCTTCCTGTACCATGATATACCCCTAACGTGTGATAATTTGCATCCTCTGTTTCCAACCCCCGCTCTTACCTTTTTTCCTGTAAATCACGCTGCTAATGCATAAATTGCCAGGAAATTATCTAAGTGGCGCACAAAAATAACATTTTGCGTATTCTTTCTAATAGTATTCTGATGAATTACACGAAATTTTCATTTTTAATTAACTAACCTGGAATTTTTTTTAAAAAATATATATAGATATAATTTAAATACAAACCCAAATAGACCAAATGAAAACACGTACGCTAACACACCCTATCTTTACCTTTTTGTATTTATTAATGATAACAGGACCAGTAATGGCGCAACAGCAAGGAATAAATTATCCGCAAACTAATAAAACAGACGTTACAGACAACTATCACGGTACAGTAGTCGCCGATCCTTATCGTTGGCTGGAAGATGATAACAGTCCCGAAACAAAAGCATGGGTGACCTCCCAGAACACTGTTACCAGTGCATATCTTAATAAGATCCCTTTCCGTGGGGCTATCAGAAAAAGGTTGGAAGAACTGTGGAACTATCCTAAAGTAGGCGCTCCTTTCAAAAAAGGAGATTATTATTACTTCTATAAGAATGACGGGTTACAGAACCAGTCTGTGCTGTACCGGCAGAAATCACTGACCGGCACACCGGAAGTTGTCATTGATCCCAACAAGTTCTCAGCGGCAGGTACTGTAGCGCTGGGTAGCATCTCTTTCTCGAAAGACGCAAAGTACATGGCCTACCAGATAGCCAAAGCCGGTTCTGACTGGCAACAGGCATTTGTAATGGATGTGGAAAGCAAACAACTCCTGAAAGATTCTATTGACTGGATCAAGTTCAGTGGCATCTCCTGGAGGAAGGACGGCTTTTACTACAGCAGGTACGACAAGCCTACCGAAGAGAGCAAGCTGTCTAAAAAGAACGAATTCCATAAAGTATATTACCACCAACTGGGCACTTCACAGGACCAGGATGTGCTGGTTTTTGAGGATAAAGAACATCCCCTGCGCAACTGTGGCGTAGATGTGACAGAAGACGAGCGCTTCCTCATCCTGCACCAGTCTGAAGGCACCTCTGGTAATCAGTTATTCTACAGGGACATGCAGGACCCCGCTCAAAAAGGGTTTAACCCACTGGTAACAGGTTTTGAATTCGAACCTTCTGTGATAGATAATGATGGCGACAAACTGTTGCTCCTTACCAACGAAGGTGCACCAAACTATAAGGTAGAGCTTGTAGACCCGAAGAACCCTACCAGCCGTAAACTGCTCATCGCCGAACAGAAGGAAGTGCTGCAGGGTGTTGGTACTGCGGGAAGAAGGTTGTTTGCCACTTACCTGAAAGACGCTTCTTCCAGGGTAGCGCAGTATACTTATGAAGGTAAACTGGACTGGCAGATCGCTCTTCCTGGTATTGGTACCGCAAGTGGCTTTGGTGGTAACGATAAGGATAAGGAATTCTTCTATACTTATACCTCTTTCGTAGCGCCGGCAACTATCTATAAATATGACATTGCTTCCGGTAAGTCCGCTCTTCACTCTAAGAGTGAAGTGAAATTCCGCCAGGAAGACTATGAAACCAAACAGGTGTTCTTCAACAGCAAGGATGGAACGAAAGTGCCTGTATTCCTGTCTTATAAGAAAGGTATTAAACTGAATGGTCAGAATCCGGTATTGCTCTATGGTTATGGCGGTTTCAACATTCCGATGACGCCTGCATTCAGCGTATCCAATCTGTTCTTCATGGAGCAGGGCGGTATCTATGCCGTTGTATCATTAAGAGGTGGCAGCGAATATGGTGAGGCATGGCATAAAGCCGGTATGATGGAGAAGAAGCAAAATGTATTTGATGATTTCATCGGAGCTGCAGAGTTCCTGGTAAAGTCAAAATATACCAGTCCGTCCAAACTGGCAATTCGTGGTGGTTCCAATGGTGGCTTGCTCGTGGGCGCCTGTATGACGCAACGTCCTGACCTGTTCAAGGTGGCATTGCCGGCAGTAGGTGTGATGGATATGCTGCGGTTCCAGAACTTCACTATTGGTTGGGCATGGGTAACAGAATATGGTACAAGCGCCAAGGCGGAGCAGTTTCCATATCTGTACAAATATTCTCCGTTGCATAACCTGAAGGCGGGTACGCAGTATCCGGCCACCCTGATCACAACGGCTGATCATGACGACCGCGTAGTGCCGGCACACTCCTTTAAATTTGCGGCTACCTTACAGGCGGCCAATGCCGGTGCTAACCCAACGCTTATACGTATAGAAACACAGGCAGGCCATGGCGCCGGTAAACCTACTTCCAAACTGATCGAGGAATCGGCGGATATCTGGGCATTTACGATGTATAACCTGGGTATGAGTATTAAATAATAATAAACAATTAACATAAAAGGCCGTACCTGCTGGTGCGGCCTTTTTTATTCCAGTTTAATCTCTTGCCATACTGCGGCCTAACGGTTGATAATTAGTTATTTATTATGGTGCCGAACTGTATATCTGTTTTCATCATCTTCTGTAAAATCATCTTTTAATGACGGTATAGCAAATGGGAACAATGCATTAGATCTTGCAACATGCTTTCTTACCCAGATATTAATATGGTCATTTTTAATAATTTTACCTTAAATCTAAACTAAGTATACCTATACATGAGACACTTATACCTATGCGCTTTAACTACAGCGATGTTGTTTGCAACAGCCTGCAGTAAAGACGGCGATTCTAATCCCCCTGCGCCCCAACCCGAAAAGACCCAGGTTACCTTTAATTATGACCAGATCGGATCGTTTGAGCTTTCCAGTATGATCAACGGACCGGGTATTTATGCAAAACTCAGCAATGGCGTTTCCAGCCAGTCGTTTACTTATGAACTGGTTGGCAGCAACGGCCTGAAAAAGGCAACCGACACCCCTGTGAAAGGCAATGGTAAGCTAGATGGAAATGGTAACGCAACGATCGAGTTAAATGGCGTATTCAACTATCGTGACGGCGAAATTACTCTGAAGGTTACATTTAGTGGTCCTGATGCAACAGTACAGGCAAAAACGGAGAAGGCCGAATACAAGATCAGGGATTACCGTGATTTCATTAACATAGCCATTATCCGTAATTCTGATACATCAGACCACTATGTACAGGTACAGGACTTCGCCTTCCCTGATACGCTGTTCGACCAGTCGCCTTGTGTTCGCAACATTAAGGGCAGTTACGACGGACAAGGCCACAAGATCACAAATCTTAAGATGAGTGCACCTCAAAAAGTGAACGAGTCTTCATATGTTGGCTTATTCCGTTATGCAGATAGCGGCAGTATAATAAAGAACATCAGGCTCGAACTTGCTCCTGAGGGGCTTATTGGAGCTGATGCGGCAATTGGAGGTATTGTAGGTTATGCCAGTGGGGCTAATATTATCGGCTGTTCGGTGACAGGTGATATTTTAGGAAATAAAGACAAAAGCCCATATGTAGGCGGCATTTGCGGATATAGTAACAACAGTAATATGATCGGTTGTTCTTTCAGGGGACATCTGAGAGCCGGTAACGTGGGAGGCCTGATAGGAGGTGTCACTGCTTCTAGCATCAATATGTCTTACGCTTATTTCTCTTTCGATGCATACGCCGCTGGCGGACTCGTTGGTCTGCCGGCAGGAGGTGTTGGATATATCACTAATAGCTATGCCATCGTAAAAGAGTACAATACTGACGTGTCGGAGTTTCTTGCTATAGGGCCTCTAAAGCGTGGGGATAAGATCATGACTGTTACCAATTGCTTCGCATTGGCAGGTACCCCTGAGGAAGGTGTAAAGATGGGCACTACGATCTCCGAACTTGGCTTACAGATCGGTACCGTGGAAGTAGCCGAGTGGCCGGCCGGTATTACCGCACCAGCAGATAAACGACCATTCAAATTAGATACTGATCTTGATCATCCATTGAAATTGTGGTGGGAATAGGGGTTCAGCTTATCTGAGCTATCCGATATTCAAAAGGGCTGACCGGCAGGTCAGCCCTTTTTCTGTGTCAGGAGGCTTCTGTAAATATCGTATGTCCGTGTAAGCGATGTTCCGGTTTACAGCTATCCTGATAAGCTTTTGGTAAAGATTGGGTAGAATCCCACTGCTCCTCCGTAATTCGTAATTCCAAATTGAAACTGAATTCGTAATTTTAGTAAAAGGCATAGATATGAAGGTATTAATCACAGGAAGCAACGGATTATTGGGCCAGCACCTTATTCCCGTTTTTTTGGAGGATGGCCGGTATCAGGTAATAGCCAGCGGAAGAGGCCCTAACCGGCTGCCGATGCAGGCGGGATATACCTATGAAGCTACCAATCTGCGGGATGCCACCAGTGTGGATCATCTGTTGGAAAAGCATAAGCCGGATATTCTCATCCACGCTGCTGCCATGACTCAGGTAGATGATTGTGAACGCAATAAAGACCTGTGCTGGGACACGAATGTCGCAGCCACCCGTTATTTATTGCATGCTGCCGAAAAGCAGAACACCTTCTTCGTTTTCCTGTCTACCGACTTCGTATTTGACGGTTTAAAGGGGCCATATGCAGAAGATGATTTGGTCAACCCCATCAGCTACTACGGCTCCAGCAAAGTAGCGGCAGAAAGCATGGTCCGTAACAGTAAGCTCCAGTGGGCCATCGTACGTACGGTACTGGTATACGGTGTAGCGGCAGATTCCAAGCGCAGTAACATCATCACCTGGGTAAAGAATAACCTTGAGCAGGGAAAGAAGCTAAAGGTCGTGGATGACCAATGGCGTACACCCACGCTCGTACAGGACCTTGCCGTAGGATGCAAACTGGTGGCAGATAAGAAGGCTGCCGGCATTTTCCACATATCAGGCAAGGAAACACTGACGCCTTATCAGATGGCGGTACAAACTGCCGGTTATTTTAAACTGAACACACAGCTTCTTGAAAAGGTAGATGCCAAAAGCTTCACACAGCCCGCCAAACGCCCGGCTAAAACAGGTTTTGTTATTGATAAGGCCGTGAAAGAGCTGGGTTTTGCCCCCCATAGTTTTGAAGAAGGGCTGGAGATCGTAGCAAAAGAGATCTAGTGTATCCATAGCTCCAGGGACACATTTCCCCACATAATTCAGGATCAGAGCTGGCTGTTGTTTCTAAGAAAGAGATCTGGTGCGAAACCTTGTCTCAGAAGATGTCTTGTCTTCTCTGAACAGGAATCACCGGAAGCCAGACAGCTGTTCTTTAACTGATATCCACAAAGTTTGATATAAAAGAGATCGGGGTAGTATTTCCTTTATGCTGGAAATACTACCCCGATCTCTTTTATTATAACATCTATTTTTTCCAATTCCAGGCCGCAGTGTCTTTTTCGGTGAGTTTACTGAACTCAAGGAAAGGTTGGATCCTAGCGCCATATTTTTTTAATACGGAATCTTTCATGGCAGTTGTATCAGCTGCCGGCGTTTTAAAGTGTTCACCCAGCATGAACAATGTGGAGTCCTTATTAGCCCGGAATACCACGAATCGTTTCCATCCCACTTGCCTCTTATACATACTCTCACCAGCTTTTCTGGTTTTGAACACTTCGAAAATAACATTATACTCCTGTGTGGATGGCAATGCAGCGGCAGCAGCAGCCCGGGCAACGCTGTCAGCAGCCCGCTCCACCTGTACAGGTACTGCCTCTACAGGAACAGGGGGTAGCGCGCTTTCCGCCCTTGTGATCTCAGGTCTATTTCTGTTTACTGACCACCATACTATCCCGGCAGTAACAACGCAGGCTACCGGAATAGCGATCCACAGCCAGCGTAGTTTAGAAGGGATTTCCCTGGTATATCCGTTAAATTCATAATCTTCCGTTGCAGCAGGAGTTACTGTAGACGGCGGCTTAACTCCCTGATCGGAGGCTGGTACCGCCGGCGCTGGTGTTGGCGTTGAAGCCGCAGGGGAGGTTGAAGCCGAAGAAGAAGATGATGACTGTGAAGCCGTCAGGTGGTCTACCACCTGCTTGTTAACCACTTCCCTGGTCCCAACTGTTACCTTATGGCTGGCATCCTGCCTGATCACCGGACTAACATGCAGCACATCCCTTGTAATAGCAGGCGGTTCCTGTTCAAAGGATATCCTGCCCACCACATTTGCCTGCAATTTTCCTACACCTGGTATTATAACAGGCTCCCCCTTTTTGAGGGCCTGCTTGAATTCATCTATATATTTCTCCATTTTAAGCTGCGCGATAGCAGGCACCAGGAGTTCCTTTTGCGAGATCCATTCTACAAGACCTCCGTCGTTTGTCAATGTTTCCTCAAAAGTGATGATCTCTCCGGGAGGGGAGATCGTTTTATTGGTAACATCGTAACGCGCGGGGGTATGTGTTAATTTGAACACGCCTAGTTGGGGCAGACAGCATGTATGCTGCCTGAACAAAATTTCTGTTATGTATTGCTGTAGTACCAATTACGTAGATATTCCTATTATTATAAAATGACTCTCTCCTCGAACGAAATTGAAATCAGGAATTAAGGATTAGGAATTGGGGTAATATGTTGTCCGTATTCAATTTCCTCGTCCTTAATTCCTGTTTACTAGGTGCAATTGTACGATTTTAAAATTTAATCATCACGCCTCCCAATACATTCAGTCCGTAGGTCGGGTAACCGAACCAACGCTGGTATTTGGAATTAAACAGGTTATTGGCATTCACCCAGATGTTGAAGTTCTTGCCGATATCATAGTTGGCGCCAGCGCTAAGATCCCATTTACCCTTGGTCTTGTCGAAATCCTGTGTGGCAAATACCTGGTAGTAGGTACCGCCCAGGTAATACAGGTTCGCATTCAGGTGCAGCTTCTTAGCAATGGTATATTGCGCGAAAGCGTCTGCCTGGAAGGGTATCAGGCCCCAGGGCTTGATCTCGGATTTCTGTTTGTTATAGTTGAACCAGTCAAATGCTAATCTCATCTGGAACTTCTCTTCCTGTATATAACCTACTTCTGCATGCAGGTTGAAGGCTTTTAACTCTTCCTCGTTCTTCGTGTAGAAGGTCTTACCGTCTATGCTGTCGTTCACGAACAGTGGCAGGTTGTGCCAGGTAACTGCAGCAAACTTGGTATTATAGTTAAAGTGGCTGCCCAGTGATCCCTTGATACCGGTGTATTTCTCTTCCACCCTTGTGTTCAGGATACCTTCACCGTAACTGCCGATAAATGGATTCTGGTTAGCCAGGTTACGGTAGCTGTTCTTATTAACATAAGACATCCATCCGCTGCTCAGGATCACCTTCTTATAAATGATGTGTGTCTCGTTCACGATATCTGGCAGCAGATAGAACTTGCTGTTGGTCCAGGTAGGGTTCACACCTGCATGTAACATGAAACGTGGCTTGATGATCTCCAGTGCCGGATGGATGGCCACCACGTTGTTATTGATCTGTTCGTGATCGTCTTCCTTGAAAGAAGACAGGTCAAAGATACCTTCAGCCCTCAGGTAAACATCCTCAAACAGTTGCTTGGATACCGGGATCTTGAAGATCGCAGTAGGCTCTTTACGTTTATAGGAATCGCTGAAGTAGATGAATTTAGCGGAAGGCTCGAACTTAAAGGCCCAGTCGTTCAGGGTCCTGTTCTTAGCGCCTATCTGTGCCGTGAACTGGCTGAAGGCCTGCTTAACATCGTTTTTGCTGAACTCCAGTTGCGCATGGTCATAACCATAGTAATGCACCTGGTTACGGTCATATCCGATACTGCCGTTCACTTCCCACAGGGGAGTGAAGTAAGTACCCGATCCCAGTATATTGAGCGCGCTATAGTCCTGGTTTTTAATATCTCCTTTGGAGGATGTGTAATTCACATACAATCCGAAGTTATATTTTTCCTGCCTGCCGGTACCAAAACCCGCTTGTATCAAAGGCGTACTAAGATTACCATAGCCGGCTTTGATAAAGTTGTTCTGTAACTGGCTCAATGAATCCTTACCCAACGCTAACGGTTTAAGCGGAATAGGCTGGTACATGAAATACAGGTTCAGCGCCGGTACCTGGTATTGCAGGCGTGGACGGGTAGTATCGAAACCAGGCAGGGACGCTGTCAGGTTCAGTTTAGCCGCATCCCGCAATTTTGGGCGGTAATTGGAAATGATATCAATTGTTTCCTCTTTCAGTGTCTCCTGCGCGTATGCCTGCTGATGCATCAGAATGCCTGCCGCACTGCAACCTGCTACTGCCAGGAACCGGTGAATATGTTTGATATAAGCGTTCATGCTAACGTAATTCGGAATTATTTATTGGATTTGATCTTAGAAGCAGCCTTCTCTTCTGCTTCAGCTTTCGCCAGTTTGTCCTTCGCTTCCTGTTTCAGTTCAGGTATCGGACAGTTCTCTGCAATACTCTGGAAGGTAGCTTTTGCGTTGAAATAGTCTTTCTGACGGGCATATACATCTCCCAGGAGAATGTAGGATTTTGCTACCCACACTTCATATCCCGGTGTATTCTTTATTACATCAAAACCAGCTTTCTCTGCACCTGCCAGGTCATTTTTCTGCAACAGGCAGTAAGCCAGATTGTAACGGGCTTCAGCGCCAATTTCAGATTTGGTCAGACCCGCAGCTATCTTATATTCTTTGATCGCTTCGTCATACTGGCCCTGTTCCTGTTCTGCACGACCCAGGTAAGCGTGACCGATGATCTGGTCGTCAGTACTGATGTTACTGCTGGACAGCAGGATCTCTGCATAGCTGTTCACTTCATCCCAGTGTTTCAGGAGGTAGTTGCTGCGCAGCAATCCGCGGGTGGCAGCGAAGGTGTTCTCTTTCGTGGTGGAAAGGTCCTGTAGCTGCAGATAGTAGCTGCGGGCCTTTTCATAGTTCTTCACCTCGTAGAAGTTGATATTGGCTGCCTGTAATGCTGCACGCTCTGCGTACAGGCTATTGTTCTTTGTCAGCACAAACTCATAACCAGGCAGGGCGCCGTTATAGTCCTTGTTATTGTAAGCACATTCAGATTTGTAGAAGTTAGCTGGCAACACAAATGCGCCGTTCGGGAACTTCTGCAGGTAACTGTTGAAGGCGATAGTAGCGCCGGCACAGTCGCCGTTACTGAACTTTGATTCTGCAGATGCATAACTAAGGGAGTCTTCGGCAGAAGCGCTTACTGACTGACCTGTAGATTTCAGCAGGGCGATATACATATCTGTTTTACCCTGTCCTACATAAATGTCTTTTACTGCATTCAATGCCTCGTTGGCTTCTGGAGAGTTAGGATATTTCTCTACCACCTGACGGTAGTAGGAGATAGCCTTGTCATCGTTATCCTTATTGAAATAGCAAAGGCCCAGTTTCAGCAATGCACGTGGTGCATTAGGACCGTTAGGCTGCTTTTGCAATACGTTTTCCAGGTAAGGGATCGCCTCAGTATATTTTTCTTCCGCCAGGTAAGTATTGGCAATTTCCAGGTCAGCATCGTTTCCGAAGCCCGAAGAAGGGAACTTGTTACCCAGTTGTTTGAGGAGGGCCACTTTTTCGTTAGTCTTACCCTGAATACCGAGAATGATACTCTTCTGATAAGTGGCATAGTCTGATCCCGGCTGATTATTGTTAATGATCTTGTCATACAGGACCATTGCTTTCGGATAATCTTTCAGCATATAGTAACAGTCGGCGCTACGGAGGGCCGCATCGGTAGTGATACGTGCTGCATTAGGACCGGTAGTGCGCTGTGCTGCTTCGAAGTGCTGGAGGGCACGGGTATAGTCTTCTTTTTTCAACAGGCTGTAACCCATGTTATAGCTGGCGGTCTGTCCATTGGCTTCGCCGGAGGCAGGCACGTTGCCGGTCAGGTAAACGTTCAGGTGACTGATGGCGGCATCTGTTTTATTCTGACGCATGGCAATTTCTGCTTTCCAGAAATGGGCCAGTTGTACCAGGTTCTTATCGTATGGGTTCTTCAGTGAAATATCCAGCAAACGGTCGGCTTCCGCCAGCTGCTGGTCATTTATCAGTTCTGTGGCGCGGCCGTAAGCTACTTTCTGATAAGCTTTCAGCACGGTAGGTGTCTTCTCAGGCATCGCCTCAATGATGGTCAATGCATCATTGTAGTTGTTGGTGTTCAGGAAAAGGTTGACCAGTATCTCGCGGGCTTCTTTGTTGTAAGTTGACTGCGGATAGGTGTTTACGAAGCTTGTCAGCTCTGTGATAGCAGCGTCCTGGTAACCCAGTTCATAAGACAGTTTGCCGTAGTTGAACCGGGAGATCTCCTGTTGCTGTGTATTGGCGCTGTTGCGGGCGCAGAAGGCAAACGCGTTACGGGCATTCGCTTTCTGGTTAGTACGCAGGTAGCAATCGCCCAGCAGGTACATGGAATTTTGTCCCAGGGAATCCTGCTCACTGCTTAATTGTTTGAAACCATTGATGGCCTTAGTATAGTTGCCCGTCTGATAGTAGCTATATGACAGCTGATAAATATCTTCTTTCCTTACTTCTTCTGCGTTATCCTGGAATTCCTGCAGGTAAGGCAATGCTTTCTGGTATTCTTTTCTTTCAAAATAAGCCTGACCCAGTAATTGTTTCAGTTCTGCTTCATAATAGAGTCCTCCTTTTTTAACGAGGGGCTCCGCATAGCTGATCAACTTGTCTTTTTTATTCTGGAAGTAATAGATCTCTGCGATATAATAGGGAACGATCTTGCTGTATTTAGGATCGTCCACGACGCGCTGGAAGCTGGTGAGCGCATCATTGTACTGCCTGTTGTAATAGGCAATGAAGCCGTAATAATAGTTGGCAGGCTGATAGTATTTGCCGGGGACCTCCTTAATGGAACCAAAGAGGGGCTGGGCCTTCTGGAAGTCTTTTACGTTGAAATAGCAGTAGGCCAGTTCAAACTTTGCCTCTGCGATCTCACTGTTGGAAAGGTTTTCGATATTGGCTTTCTCGTACAGCGGAATAGCTTCTTTCAGTTTGTTCTGGTGGAAGTAGTACTTCGCCAGCTGATAGCTGACAAGCTGCTCCCGTGCGTTGTTGTTATAATTAGCGAGGAACTCGAGCGCCAGCTTTTCAGCATTGGCCTGTCCCAGCTTCAGCGCACAAACGGTATAATAATACTGTGCGTCTGTCCTGACCAGGCTACGGCTGGTTTCCTGGAAATAACTGATATTATCGATCGTTTGCCGGAACAATTGCATGGCCACTGCATATTTTTCCTGTTGGAAAAGTTGCTGGGCATCCTTGAAAACTTTATCCGGCTCGGTATAGACGCGCGTTTGCTGTGCTTTTAACACAGGCGCTGCCAGTATACAGAAAGATGCCAGGAATAAGTACCAATGTCCGGGAACAAGAAACTTTCTTATGAATTGCATGCTTTTAACCTGTTATATCTTGAATATGCGTTTAAAACGAATCCTGAACAGAAATTATTTTCCATTCAGAATCAATAATATATTGCTTTGAGGGAGACAAAAACAGCAACAAATATAGCTATTGCATTTAATTAAGCTATACGCCGTCCGAAGGGACCTGGCGGGAACCGGCCAACCGGCACCTGATACGCGGAACCTGCTTATGATCTGATTGTGCTGCTCTGAAATTAAGGTGTTGACTCGCAAGAATTAAACCAACTTATCTAAACACCACATAATCCGGTATTTGTACGCAATGGTATTGTTGCTGGCGGCTGACTGTCAGTGCATATTGAAGATGATAAAAATAATTGCCGGTGTCAATTACCTGATTGTCTGATAACAGGTTTTAATTGTTTATTATTAATCATATTTTTGGCGCACTCTATCACCAGTTCATTTAAATTTAAAAACGTCCCTGCATACTTTTAACCGTAAACAGGAAAAGAGTAAACAGATCTGCAGGATTAAATTACTTTCTCTATGAGTAAACTATTCACTTCACGTGTGAACACCGGCGCTATAAATTTCGCCATGCTGGTATTACGCGTGGTTTTCGGAGCAGCAATGTTCACACATGGATTAGCGAAACTGAACAAGTTCTCCGAAATTAAAGGCGGCTTCCCTGATCCGTTGCATATAGGGCAAACCATCTCCCTGTCACTGACAGTCTTTGCGGAAACGCTTTGCGCAGCACTGCTAGTGATCGGATTATTGACCCGCTTTGCAGCTATACCATTGGTATTTATGATGGGCGTTGTAGTATTCATGGTAATGAAGAATGTACCATTTTCGCAGAACGAAATGGGCATCCTGTTCCTGGCTGCATTTACCACTATTTTAGTTGCAGGACCAGGTAAATACAGCCTGGATCATCTGATAGGAAAATAATCAAATACCAGATGCCTGCAGGCGCCGGAAAACGCGGAATGCATTTTGCGGTGAATGCAGGCGTCGGCTTTATAAGACCGATATTATGTTTATACAGACGACACAGATACGCGTACGCTATGGTGAAACGGACCAGATGGGGTACCTTTATTACGGTAATTATGCATTATACTATGAAGTAGGACGTGCGGAGGCCATCAGGACGCTGGGTTTTACCTATGCAGAACTGGAAAAACAAGGTATCATCATGCCGGTAGCGGAGCTAAACTCAAAGTACCTGCGCCCGGCCTATTATGATGATCTTATAACAGTTAAGACTATATTGAAGGAATTGCCGGTAGATCACAAGATCCGGTTCCATACAGAATTGTATAACGAAAAGGGCGAGCTGCTGAACGTAGGCGTCACTACCCTGGTATTCCTGCATGCAGATACCAAACTACGGTATGGGATGCCCCCGGTCATGATGGAACGCCTGGCGCCTTTCTTTGAAAAAAGCATGTAATCATGACAGTACAAGCGGATAAGGTATTAGCAAGTATCATCACGATAGGAGATGAACTACTGATAGGACAGACAATAGACACGAATTCGGCCTGGATAGCCCAGCACCTGAACGCGATGGGGATATGGGTACACCGCCGTGTAGCCATCGGAGATGTAAGGGAAGCTATCCTGGAGGCATTGGACAGGGAAGGGGCTGTGTCGGACATTGTGTTGATCACGGGCGGATTGGGGCCTACGGCAGATGATATTACCAAACCCGTATTGTGTGAATATTTCGGCGGAAAGCTGGTGAGGGACGAAGCCACCTATCTGCAGGTGATGGAGTTCTTCGCAAGCAGGAACCTGCCAACGCTGCAACGTAACGTAGACCAGGCGCTGGTTCCCGATGTAGCCACTGTGCTGCATAATACCAGGGGCACCGCGCCGGGCATGTGGTTCGAGAAGGATGGAAAGGTCTACGTCTCTATGCCGGGCGTACCACATGAAATGAAAGGACTGATGTCCGATCACGTGTTACCACGCTTACAGGAATACTTCCAGACGCCGGCCATCGTACATCAGACATTGCTGACTTCGGGCATGGGAGAGTCGTTCATTGCAGAACGGCTGGCACATTTTGAGTCATCCCTGCCTCCGCATATCAAGCTGGCTTACCTGCCGTCTTATGGCCTGCTGAAGCTGCGGCTTACCTCTTTCGGGATAGATAAGTTATCTACTGCAGCCGCATTGTCCATCTATTTTCATCAGATGAAGGAACTGCTGGCAGATATTGCCGTGGCAGATCAGGACCTTCCTATTGCAGAAGTGCTGGGAAACCTGCTGAAAGAAAAAGGCAAAACGGTAGGTACGGCAGAAAGCTGTACCGGAGGTTTCATTGCGCACAATATTACGCTGGTGCCGGGAAGTTCGGCCTGGTATAAAGGCAGTATTGTAAGTTATGCCAACGAAATTAAAAGCGGATTGCTGCACGTAAAACAGGAAACTTTACAGACAAATGGTGCGGTGAGCGAAGCAGTCGTGAGAGAAATGGCGATAGGCGCACTACAGCAGTTAAAAACTGATTATGTTATAGCTGTATCGGGCATCATGGGGCCTGATGGCGGTACTCCGGAAAAGCCGGTAGGTACAGTATGGATAGCGGCCGGCAGTGCCAAAGAACTGGTGACAGTGAAGTTCCAGTTGCGTTTTGACCGGTTGAATAACATACATATGACAGCAGCCTATGCGATGAATGAATTGAGGAAGTTGATAGTATAAACCTTACTTTTGTTCCCGTACCAAAACGCTAAACACAATTTTATGGCCATTGTAGAACTGGTAATGCCCAAAATGGGGGAAAGTATTATGGAAGCCACCATATTACGCTGGCATAAGAAGCCGGGAGATCAGGTGAAATCTGATGAAACTGTGCTTGAAATTGCTACGGATAAGGTGGATAGCGAAGTACCTTCTATAGCTGATGGGGAAATTACAGAGATTCTGTACGCAGAAAATGACGTAGTACCAGTAGGTACTGTCATTGCTCGTATCAACACTGTTGCTGATGCTGGTTTTGCCACTACTGCTCCCGTTGCGCCTCCCGCAGCGCAGGAAGCTCCTGCCGTAGTCAGGGAAGAAACACCTGTTTCGCATGAAACGGTGAGCACTCCTTATGAGGCACAGTTCGTGACCAGCGGTGCACGTTTTTATTCTCCGCTGGTGCTTACCATTGCACAGCAGGAAGGTATCAGTTTTGCTGAATTGGAAAAAATACCTGGTACCGGCAATGAAGGCCGTGTCACCAAAAAAGATATACTGAACTTTGTAGAAGCGAAGAGCAAGGGACTTGTTCCTGCAGCTACTCCTGTAGCTCAGAGGACAGAAACGCCTGCACCTGCTGCAGAACAACCTGTAAGTCGCCCGGCTGCTGTTACTCCAACTGCTGCTACGAACAATGGCGTTAGCTCTCAGCCAGCATCTGCTCCGGTAAGCACTGCCAGCTATGGCGGTAATGTGGAGATCATTGAAATGGACCGTATGCGTAAGCTGATAGCCGAGCATATGGTGCGTAGCAAACATACCAGTCCACACGTAACCAGCTTTGCAGAAGCGGATGTGACCAATATGGTGAAATGGCGTGATCAGGTGAAGAAGGATTTCGAGAAGAGGGAAGGAGAGAAGATCACTTTTACACCGCTCTTCATCGAAGCGATGATAAAGTGCATCAAACGTTTCCCACTGTTAAACAGTTCACTGGACGGTGATAAGATCATTGTTAAGAAAGACATCAACATCGGTATGGCGACAGCTTTGCCTACAGGTAACCTGATCGTTCCGGTGATCCGTAATGCTGACATGCTTAACCTGGTAGGCCTGACCCGTCAGGTAAACCAGCTGGCTAATGCAGCCCGTCAGAACCGCCTGAAACCTGATGATACACAGAACGGTACTATTACCCTGACCAACGTAGGCACCTTTGGCAGCCTGGCTGGTACACCGATCATCAATCAGCCGCAGGTGGCTATCCTGGCAGTAGGTGCTATCAAAAAACGCCCCGTTGTAATAGAAACATCTCATGGTGATACCATCGCCATCCGTCATATGATGTACCTGTCACTGTCTTACGATCACCGTATCGTAGACGGCGCATTGGGTTCTACCTTCCTGAGTGCAGTAGCACAGGAACTGGAGAATTTTGATGAGCACAGGAGTTACTAACCTGGAACGATGCTTCGTTGAGGCGACACATCTATAGGAAGGTATATGTGGGGGGATCTGCGGTTAACGATGTTATGCCAGAATAGTGGCGCAACACATATCATAAGCCGTGTATAGATATTTATTACGAATGATAAATACAAGGACGATAACAATCGTGGATCTGTATTTTGTCATTCGTAATTTTTTTTACAGAAGCTGTTTGTAATTCCCTGTATAGCAGGGTCATACAACGCATGGCGGAACAGTGTAAGCGAAACTTATGGGCATAAAAAAAGCTCCTTTGCAGGAGCCTTTTTCAATTTCTTGACCGAGATAAGCTTTGGCCAACAGAATTAATAACGACCACGGCCGCCGCCGCCGCCGTATCCACCGCCGCCACCGCGATTAAATCCACCACCTCTTGAGTTATTATTCGGTTGTTTAGGTCTTGCTTCGTTTACCATCAGTTGCTTGCCTTCGATTTCAGTACCGTTCAAACTATCCATAGCCTTGCTACCTTCTTCCTGGTTGGGCATCTCCACAAATCCGAAACCGCGTGAACGGCCAGTCTCATGGTCCTTGATAATTTTAGCGGAAGTAACCTCTCCAAATTCGCTAAATATCTGGTGAAGGTCTTCATCGTTCAACCTGTAGTGCAGGTTGGCTACGTAAATGTTCATGACTAAAAAATTAAAAAAATGAAAAATAATATTGAAGATAAACAAATAAGTTCAATAAATACATCGCCCCAGGAAATTATTTCATAAAGTAAATATACCGTTAACAGTGGCGGGAATTACCACTTCCGTTTTATGGATAGTTGCCTGATTTTTTGTAAATTAATAGGTATAATCCATTAAATTATTTTGATATGAGTAGCCTGAGTGAGACGTGGTTTGCTGATGGTTATATCGATTTTGAGCAGAAAAAGTATACCCTACTTGCTTACCTGCAGCAAATAACCCGTTACTTCAACGAAAACAAGCTGTATCCGCAGCTGGGGGACGTTATCTTCCATTACAACAACCTGCTGTCTTTCAGGGAAAACAAACAGTTCCTTCAGCAGCAGTTCCCGAAACGCCTTACTGCCGTGAATATGGAGCGCCTGCAACTGCTTTATGAACAGATGATCGCCGACGATGAACTGATGCAGGAGCTGGAAACTATTATCCAGTACGCTATTCAAAAGATGAATGGCGCCATCCGTGAAGGCACGGAGATCTATGAATTTGTGGAGGAAAGTCTGAACATTTCGCCCGTAGGGCTGATCCCGCTGGATACGCAGGAAGGCTACTTCTTCCTTTGTGACGGCCGCTACCAGGACGTTATAGTATATGAGTACAGATTAAGCATTTTTGAGCGCCATGATGAAAAGTACCGTGGTATTCATACACAATACCTCGACACGTACACCAAAGACCTGGTGCATACCTGCGAGCATATTAAAACAGGCCTTGTGAGGCAACGCAAACAGCTGCCTACCCCTGCAGTATACCGCATTGATACAAACCTTGTATTTCCGGTAACAGAGACCTTACTGCCTATCGCCAAGCGGTCCCTGGTGAAATACATTGCCACCAATGCTGCCTAGCAGAGCATACAGAAGGACTTGCCCCTTATTAATTCAATAATACCGGCGCGCTGTTGCCGAATGTGATTTCCAGCTCATGATCATGAAGGAAAGGCTCATAATATTGCCTGATGATCTTGGTGAGTTTCTCTTTTGACTGATTAATGTACAGGTTATTGTTCTCCAGCTGATCACGGGAATTCTGATACAGTTTTTTCTGCACATCGGTATAGGTTTCATCATCCTGGAACAGGAACCAGCCTTTCCTGTTGGACGTTTCCATTTTATCTACCTTAAGCTCGTAACTCAGTAGTTTCGGCTGTGGCAGATTAATAGTGATCTTCTTGTCTGACACTGTTATACGGAAATTCTTCTCATCTGCATTGATGCCATATTTAGCCAGGTAAGGGATAGATACCCAGATGGTATTCTCCAGAAAAGCCTTTTTAAGGTTTGTTGTCCACTCTCCGTCATCAGCTATATTACTGCGTTTGATAGTGGCATTACCCTGTACTTCAAGACTGGCCAGTTCCGCGATCTCACGTACGATCTGGCTGTTGGAAAGAATGCTCTGATTTACACTTTTACTGCCGAATTGTTTGCCCAACCAAAATAGCAGGATTGCCAGGGACAGGAAAAAAACGAAACGAAAGAATCTTTTCATAACGGAAGAGATAGTTGCTGCGGACCGCAGTCCATAGCGGAACATAGGTCCATAGTGATGATGTTTGTTAGTTAGTAATGTATGCAAAAGTCTACAAACGTTGGGCCATAGCCCCGACATACAGTTGGTAGAGCGTTGTGTTTTTTTAATTGTAAGTTACAACTCACTTAAGTAAGTACCCCGACGATCAAAAGCGAATATAATATTTATGGCTGATAGTCCATAGCTGATCCTCATCAGTCGTATCAACTATATACCAGAGAGGCGATCAGCTCTCCATGTTGCGGGTATAACGCCTGAAGGCCATCCTTCGTTGCCATTTCGAAATCAGCGAAATCGAAACCTGGTGCAACGGTGCAGCCAACCAGGGCAAAACCGCCGGGTACTTCAGTACGGGATGCAAACCAGTGGCCGGCCCTGATCACCAACTGAGGTTGTTCGCCAGCTTCTATGTTCAGGCCCAGTTTGTGGACGGTTAACCCACCCTGTGGATCGATATCGTAGATAACCAGGGAATGTCCATCATAAAAATGCCACATCTCATCGGCCGCGATACGGTGGAATGCAGAGAACTGGCCCTCTTCCAGCAGGAAATAGATCGCAGTCGAAGCATTCCGGTCGCCCTTCACAGCCGCCGGCAATTCAGATCGTTTAAACTCCCAGGAGGAACGATAGGTTTCTCTGAATGAGCCCCCTTCTACGTGGGACTGTAAGCGCAGGTGTTCCCGCCAGTAGGCGGCGTTGTGGCTCGGTGTGTACATGATACAAAAGAAAGGAAAAATAGTAATAATGAAAAAGCCGTCCCGTGAACGAGGCGGCTCTCTTATTTTTCATTTTTTAGTCTAAAGTCTTGTTACGCTACGGCTACAGGGCGCGCTACCGGCATTTGAGCGATAGCTGTTTCCTGGTTCAGGACCGGCGCTTCTCCTTTGAAGAAGAGGAAATCCTGTATAAATAATGCCTGACTGTAGTAGTCGTTGTTTGTGATAAATGCCTGCCATTCTTCCACATTCATCTTCTGCATATGACGCATCGCATCCCTGAAGCGGAGCATACGTGCAAATAACTGCGGCGTCAGCCCTATCACTTCCATAAATTTCCTTTCCAGTGTATGACGTGACATCTTGAATTTCTTCGTCAACCAGTCAACATTCGTATATCCCTGACGGTCAATGATATATTCTGCAATTTCATCTACCTGCTTCAGGTTGTGCACATGTGAGCACATCATGTTGGTAAATGCATTGTCCAGCACTGCATCCAGTTTGGTTACATCTTCGCAGGCGGCTATTTTATCGGCCAGGTCCTTCCAACACTCACGGTCCTGCTTCTGCAGATCACGGAAGTAGTTATTGAAGGAAGACATATCCAGACCTGCCAGCCTGTAACAGCCATAGGCATTCAGCTGGATCACGGTCATTTTTACCGGGCCCTTTACCCTGATCTGATGATGGCAGGTAAAATGTCCTACTACGGAAGCCTCCGGTAAAGTAAAAGAAGCGTGCTGGGATGGCTGGAAGATCACTTCTCCTTCCTGCAGAAATACCATGTAAAGATCTCCCAGGGAAAAAAGGTTCTGCGGCAGATTGATCAATCCGTTATTAGCGCTTTGTAAATGATAATACTGCTTAACATAGGGTGCCAGCGAAGTTGCCGGTTGGTAGATACGGAAATTCATAGGAACATGTATAAGGTTATCAGATATGCAAAACATCCACGAAATCTGAATCAGGTCTTCATTTCGTATACAAACTTAGTTGTTTGTAAGTATATAAAAAAAAATAATTTGAGTAGCTTGAAAGACAGGAGGTTGCAGTGGGTGAAATGTGGGAAGTGTGCGTTGGTATTGGATGTAGCGGGGATTAGTTGTCAAATTGATATCTTGTTTTGTTATTGCTTAAATCAGTAGTTTATTCTCTGATAGGGGCGGATGGTGATCTTTGCGTTTCCCTTCGATGGGAATCAGCGGGCTTACAGTGATTCTGGCGTTGACCTTCTAGCTCGCAGTTCGGATGGAATCACTGGCTGTACTTCTTTGAAGTTCCTGAACATTGAGCTTTTGGGGGCGGTTAGGCTTTAGTTTTCGTATTAAACCCCTTGTGGGGCGCATCGGCATACTTCAAAGAACTAAGGCCAGTGATTTCTACCCGAATGCTCACTACGGTCGGTCTCCCAAATAATTGCAGGACAACCGATTATGGTTTTTTCTGCATAGTGCAACTATACCTTATGCCGTTATGTCTTTATGCTATGCCCTTATGCTTCAGTGCCGCCGGTATACTGTTAACATCTCGACCCTTTCATAACTGGTAAAAGACCCTTCAATGCCTCTGGTAGCCTGCGAAAAGGGTCACTGTATATATGTATAGGCCTATTAAACCAGTACTATAGGCCTTTTTATATAGTCATCACTATACAAAGAGACCTGTAATACCGGCCCAATAGGCCTGTACATAGAAGAAACCACCCTTTTTGCTGCCTACCTGGAAGACTATTGCAGGATATACAGGATATGTTGGAATCCGGCTGATAATAGCGAATACAGTGAAGTGATCCCCGTTTTGTTATCCTTTAAGGCTATATGAGAGGATAGAAATCCCTTGATTTGGAGTGCGACGACACCAACGCGTACCATAACGGTGGACGTATTAGACCCCAGAGGGGCAGGTTCCAAAGTAGAACAATTCCAAAGTAGAGGATTCCAAAATAGCAGGTAAGGGCAAAGGCGATAGGTTCTAAGGTAGTTGATTCTAGAGTCGTCGATTCTAAGGAGATCAGGTTTTCAAATAGCAGGATGGCTCTTAGTGAAGTATGGGGGATAAACTCTCTGGATATTGTTTTGGAGACCGGCCACAGTGAGCATTCGGGTGGAAATCACTGGCCTTTAGTTCTTTGAAGTATGCTGATACGACAAACCAGGGGTTAAATAGGAAAACTAAAGCCTAACCGCCAAAAAACGCTCAATACCTAGAAACTTCAAAGAAGTACAGCCAGTGATTCCATCCGAACTGCGAGCTGGAAGGTCAACGCTAGAATCACTGTAAGCCCCATCCGCACCAAACATAAAAATGGCAAAGAGCAAAAAGGTCAACGACTGTTATAGAAGTTGACCTTTTTGCCCGCAGTACCTTACTGCTCCGCCGTTTCCCAGCCCCAGTTCTTTCCCTTATCCGTAGCCGGTACACCTTTCTCCATCCATTCCGGCATAGGCGCATTTTTCAGGAAATGATCAAAGAACTGCTGCTCACGGCGCTGAATATCTTTACGGTTCTGACGCAGCACCAGGTTGTGGGCCTCGTTGTTATAATTCAGCATCCATACTTTCTTGCCAAGACGGCGCAAACCGGTGAACAGTTCAATACCCTGATACCAGGGTACGGCCCCATCCGCGTCATTGCTCATAATAGCCAGCGGTGTGGTTACTGCAGGCAGTTGGAAAAGAGGGGAGTTCTGCATGTACAGCTCCGGCTTTTCCCACAAAGTGGCCCCGATACGGCTTTGGGAACGCTCGTACTGGAACTGCCGGTTCATACCGCTTTCCCAGCGGATGCCGCCATAGGCGCTGGTCATATTCGCTACGGGAGCACCTGCCCAGGCAGCCTTGAACAGTGACGTGCGGGTGATCAGGTAAGCCACCTGATAGCCTCCCCAGCTTTGTCCCTGGATGCCCATGTTCAGGCTGTCGGCCCAGGAATGGGCCGCTACCGCACGGGCGCCGCTTACTACGTAATCGTAAGCGCCCTGTCCCGGATAACCATTCTCATAGGTAATATCCGGTGCAAGTACCAGGTAGCCACGGCTCACAAAGAAAGATATATTAAGCCTTGAAGGAGTAGGAGCAGGAGGCATGTAGTTATATAAACCGTCTGTCAGCTTCTCATAGAAATACAGCAACACAGGGTACTTTTTCGTACTGTCGAAATCTTCCGGTTTGTAGAGGATGCCTTCAGCTGGTTTGCCGTTGTAGGCCGTCCATTTGAAAAGTTCGGCCGTACCCCAGTTGTACTGTTGTTGTTGCGGATTGATGTGGCTGATCTGTTCAGCTTTGGCCAGTGAGGCGCCGGTATAAAGATCGGGCGACTGTACATAACTGGCTTTGGTGAAAATGTAATTTCCGGCGTTTTCAGCCCTTTCCGGGTCGCTGAAGGTATATGGTCCCATGACCAGGAGTTCGGGCCTTAAAGGGGCCTTTTTGAAGGTGCTGGGGGCCGTATAAAAGCCGTTCTCTTTAGTCGTTTCATTGAAGGTTTCCAATAGCAATTGCTGGCCGGGTGTAAAGAAACGCTCTTCCTTTTTCACCTTCGTGTAACGGAAACGCAGTTTCTGCTGACGGCCATAACCTGCGGTGATCATCTGTGGCGCGGCTTTCCCGGTAGGATCGACCTGCCAGATGTCATACCTGTCATAGATGTAAACGGCTTTATCGCCTTCCAGCCATCCCGCCATGCCATAAGGACCGGGAGCATCCGGATGATCATCATCTTCTTCAGCAAAAGAAACAGGGGTTTTCTCCGTAATATTCCTGCTAATGCCTGTCGCAGTTTCATAGGCGAACCACTGTTTCTGCTGGAGGTTATACCACGTGATAAAGCGCCCGGCGGGAGAAATACGGCTGATACTGTCCAGGGTTTGCTGTAATAACTTACGGTTGCCGTTTTCCAGGTTCACAAGGTAGCTGGTTTTCAGGGAATGCCCTGTCCATTGCATGGCCAGGCGCTGTCCTTTGTCGGTATAACCTACCGCATAAGGGCTGTTACCTTCATCTGCAACTGTGATACTTTCCATGTCCTTGTCGGCCAGTTGCACGATCTGTTTATTACCGGGATAATATACTGCCTGGTAACTTCTTTTCAGTTCTTTATCTGCATTTTTCAGCTGCATGGGTTGCAGGTAATCATCCTGGTAATTCCAGATATCCACTTTCGCCACTTCAAAGTCGACGATGTTGGTATCCTTTGGAGGTTTGACAGGGGCGGTGCCAAAGAACAAGCGCTGACCGTTTTCGCTGAACCATACTTTGCCATCGGCGCTGACAGACCAGTTGTTCGGGAAAACACGGGTGTGCCTGTCGGCAGTAATAATGCCGCTGTCCTGGCCAGGCTTATAGTAGTACAATGAGTAGAATTGCTGCAGGGCTTTGGCACTGTCGCGAGAACTGCACCAGGCTGCCTGTTCGCCTTTTTCGTCGAAGGCAAACTGTTGACGGAGAGCGGTACCACGGCTCAGGGTATCAGCTTTGTGTGCGGTTAAGTCCCATAGTAGTACTGCCGGTTTTGAGAGAGAGTCTTTTTTATCTGACACGGTCTCTGCCAGCAGGCGGTTACCCGGTTTGCTGAACAGGTAATTCTGTACATTTCTGATGGTATCTGCGGATTTTTTATCCAGGTAGTAGATCACAAGATGACCACTGGCGGTATCTGCCTGAGGCTTTTCTTTCAGATAGGCGAGTACGCCATTGCCTTTTTCAGGTGTTTTGAAAGATCTTACCGCAGGGACTTTATAGACGTCGTTACTGCCCAGCGTAACGATGCCCAGAGAATCTTTAGGCATGTCGGCGGACTTCTTCTTTTTGATCTTCGCCTGTCGCACTACGGCAAAAGGGGCTTTGATGGCGAAGATGGCGTACCGGCTGTCTTCTGTGATCACAGGATTGCTGCCACGGGGCACTTCCAGGCGTTGTCCGTTCTTGTTGTTGTAAATAACGAGGGAGGCGTCGCCTTCCTGTGGAGTGACAGTATACACGATCCATTGACCGTTGTTACTGATTGCTTTACTGCCAATGCTTTGCCAGCTATCATATACGGAATGATCAAGTGGTTTTTTAGCAGGCTGCTGCGCATAGGTTATTAAGGAGAGGCCGGTAAAAGCGACGGCACACATGATTTTCTTCATGTGTTCTAAAATAGTAAAATTGGTGTTTACTTATGCGGGAATTGCGGATAGGCGGTCAAAATCAGGCATGAGATTGCCGTATATTCCGCGTCACCCTTGTCATCTGTAAAGCTACTGACAATACAATGCAGGCAAGGCCGATATAGAACGCGTAAGTCAGTTCCCTGTTCTCGTGAAAAAGAATAAAAGCCATCACAATACTGTATACCGGCTCCAGGTTAAAGGAAAGGTTTACAGTGAAGGGAGAGATCTTTGTCAGGGCGTTCATCAGCAGCATATACATGCACACAGTGCAGGCCCAGGCGAGGATCAGCAGGTAGCTGAGATCAGTGACCGAAGGCAGGCTCAATGGCTGCGGGAAGAAATACAGGTAAACAGGCATGATCAGCGTAAGTCCTACCCAGCCAACAGAGAGCTCGTAAAAAGTAATAGTTGGCGTGTCGTATTTGGCGATCAGGCGTTTATTGAAGATGGTGAAAAGGGCCGCAAACAAGGCGGAAATGACACCCAGGATAATACCTGTACGGTATTGCACGTCGAAATGGAAGATCAGGAAAATGCCACAAAGCGTGATTCCGCTGAGCAATAGTTCTATCTTATCCACCCTGTACCGGTTGATCAATGGATCAAGGGCAGCGGTGAACAGACTGGTGAGGGCAAAACACACTACACCTATAGAAACGTTTGAATATTTAATGCTGGCGTAGAAAAACAGCCAGTGCAGTACCACGACCATGCCTGTGAGGCCGATAGGGACGATCTGTTTAAAAGAAAGTTTGGTGAGCATTTTCCTCCAACGGAAAATGACGTAGAGGGTGATGACGGTAAAAAGGAGCCTGTACCAAACAAGCATTCCTTCATTAAGGGTGATCAGTTTTCCTAATATACCTGTAAAACCTGCCAGAAATACCGACAGGTGTAATTGTATCAGTGCTTTTTTCATTGTCCGCTTATTCGCTGTTTCTTACGCGTCTTTCATACTTGCGGAACAGGCTTTCCCATTGAATTTTGAGTACTCCCAGTATTCCTTCCTTCACAATACCCTTACTCATTTTGGAATATCCTTCTTTACGGTCCTTGAAGGTGATAGGAACTTCTTTTATTTTGAAGCCCAGCTTCCAGGCGGTGAATTTCATTTCTATCTGGAAGGCATATCCTACGAAACGGATAGCATCCAGGTTAATTGCTTCCAGTACCTGTCTCTTATAACATACGAAACCGGCAGTAGCATCTTTGACCCTTATCCAGGTAACGAGGCGTACATATACGGAAGCGCCGTAGGAGAGTACAGCCCTGTCCCAGGGCCAGTTTTCAGTTTTGCCACCCTTTACGTAACGGGAGCCTACGGAAACGTCTCCGCCTTGTTTTGCACAGGCGTCATAGAGCCTTACAAGGTCGGACGGGTTGTGGGAAAAGTCAGCATCCATCTCAAAAATGTACTGGTATCCCTTTTCGAGCGCCCATTTAAAACCGTGGATGTAGGCCGTACCTAATCCCTGTTTACCGCTTCTTTCCACCAGGAACAATTCGCCGGAATGGGTCTGCTGCAAATTCCTCACAATATTACCGGTACCGTCGGGCGAACCATCGTCCACGATCAGTATATGAAAGTTTTGCTGCAGGGCAAATACCGCGTCAATGATGTTACGGATATTATCCTTCTCATTGTACGTGGGAATTATGACGAGCTTTTCCAATCTAGCAAATGTTGTTTTAGGAGTGCGAAATTAGTGTAAACACTAAATAAAGTATGGCTTTTATAAATATTAAATCTTTTTTAACATCATACTATGGTAAATTTCTGTGAGTTTCTGCTTGGTATTCAGCGGAAAATCAGCTTTCATCATCCAATCATAGTATTGAGGTTCTATTTTTAATACCTCCCTTACAGGCCTTCCTTTATATTTGCCAAAATTGAATACTTCCTGGCCATTCTGCATGACCATACGTCTCGCAAAGTCCACATAATCATCCTCTTTTGTGAAATCTGCCAGCGGACCTACTTCAGACTGCAACTGCTCATAGCGGGTCAGCTGCGCTTCCAGTATCTCGTAGGTAGCGAGGGCATCTGCTTCTGCGCTGTGTGCATTCTCAAGGTTCTTATCGCAATAGAACTTATAGGCGGCGCTGAGCGTACGTTTCTCCATCAGGTGGAAGATCTTCTGGACGTCGATGAATTTGCGGTCTTTCACGTCAAATTCAAGGCCCGACCGCAGGAATTCTTCTACCAGCAGGGGAATATCGAAACGGTTGGAATTATAACCGGCCAGGTCGCAGTTGTCGAGGTACTGGCGCAGTTCATTCGCACATTGTTTGAAGGTAGGACAGTCCTTGATATCCTCATCACCGATACCGTGGATAGCGGTAGAGGAAGCAGGAATAGGCATGCCGGGGTGAATTCTTTTCACCTTTGATTGGGTAGTCTTGTCGGGGAATACCTTAATGATAGCAATTTCAATAATACGGTCCGTAGCCACATTGGTGCCGGTCGTCTCCAGATCAATTACGGCCAGGGGCCTTTTCAGTTGCAAAGAGGGCATGACTAATTTTTATAGATATTTTTTCAGCGAATTTACGTCCAATCCTTCATAATCACCCGAACTCATCATGAGCAGGTTAGCATTGCTGTAGTCCTGTTTATCGAGGAATGCCTGCAGGTGCTCCCTGTTGGTGAATATATGAAGATCATTCCGGCCAAAGCCCTGCGCCACCAGGTCGGGGGCCAGGTCAGGCATACGTTTGATCTCCAGTGCATGTTTACTGTAGAATACCACTGGCACGTCAGCTTTGTCCATCACACCCTGGTACTGTACCATAAAGTCAGCATTCAGGCTGCTGTAGGTATGCAATTCCAGTACAGCTATCAGCCTGCGCTGTGGGTACTGGGACTGCAGGGCATTGATGGTAGCCATTACTTTTGACGGTGCATGCGCAAAGTCGCGGTAAACGGCGCAGTGGTCATTTTTGCCAACCAGTTCCAGTCTTTTGGCCGCGCCTTTAAAGGTAGCGATGGCTTTCAGGAAAGTATCATCGCTGATGCCCAGTTCATTACAAACCAGGCGGGCGGCGTGCATATTCAGCAGGTTATGATCGCCGAATACTTCCAGTACAGATTGCTGACCACCGAATGTTACGGTAGTAACGCCGTTGGAGATCTCGTGTTCTGGTATATCGTAAGGGACCAGTTTCAGGTGCAGACCTTCGGTCTTCACTAGTTTAACCAGTTCGGGATCAGTATTGTTGTAGATGAGGATATTGCCTGCCTTCATGGTACGGAGGAAGATGGCAAATTGTTCCAGGTAGTTCTCGAAGGTCGGGAACACGTTAATATGGTCCCAGGCGATACCGGTGAGCACCGCTATATGCGGATGCAGGAAGTGGAACTTAGGCCTTTTTTCGATGACAGAAGCTGGGTATTCGTCCCCTTCACAAACGATCACAGGAGCATCGGTAATATTGACGGACTGCGCAAAACCGGCAAGACGTGCGCCTACCAGGTAATCAAAAGGCTGTCCCGACTGCTGTAATACGTGCATGATCATAGCGGTAGTGGTCGTTTTACCGTGGCTGCCGCCTACAACGACCCTCTTTTTCTGCTGGCTCTCCTGGTAGATGTATTCCGGGAAGGAGTAGATCTTAAGACCCAGTTCTTTGGCCCTGATCAATTCAGGATTATCCCCACGGGCATGCATACCCAGAATAACAGCGTCGAGGTCTGCCGTAATACGGCTATCATCCCAACCCATATTAGCCGGAGCTATACCCGCCTGCCGCAGGTTTCCCAGGGCTGGTTCATAGATCTCGTCGTCACTGCCGGTTACCTGGTAACCCTTGATCTTCAGTGCGATAGCTAGTTGATGCATCACGCTGCCGCCTACAGCAATAAAATGTACTTTTGCCATATAATTTTAAACCGGTTACCTGCGTTTTATCGTTATATTTATGTTGTCTCAGGGAAAAAGGAGCGATATTATATCTAAAATCTTTAATATAAATTTTATATTTGCAAAGTAACGTCAAAAATTGGCGATTAAAAAAGTGATATCACCATTCCCTATGAAATTTCATTATTCAAATAAACATCCCTTTATGCAATCATCTTATCTGAAAGTTTTGGCCGGGGCCTGTCTTTTCTTTATCTTTGCTGCTTTCCTAACCTCTTGTGCATCACAGAATAAACTAGGTTGTCCAATGAAAATCGGTAAAGCAACACAAGAGATAAAAGCGAAGGATTGTTAATGAACTGGATACCACTTACTACAGAGAATCAGTTAACAGAGATCAGGGAGGCGTCGGTAACGAAGCCGGTAGTAATTTTCAAACACAGCACGCGTTGTTCTATCAGCGCTGTTGCGAAGTCCCGGCTGGAGAGAGCAGCTGCGCCACAAGAAATTTCCTTTTACTATCTGGACCTGATCAAATTCAGGAACATTTCTAACAGGATCGAAGCGGATTTCAATGTACCGCACGAGTCTCCACAGGTTTTGCTGATCCGTAACGGGGAATGCATTTACGATGAAAGTCACAGTGGGATCACGATGGATGACCTTGTGAGCAAATCAAACTGAGGAAGCAATTAAGCTATTTATCCAAAGAATTTAGTACCGGCCTATGGCCGGTATTTTTTTTGCCCTAGCTTTGTACTCTATTAATCGAGCGAATGAAACATCGTATAGTTGTAGCGGTTACAGGTGCCAGCGGTTCCATTTATGCCAGGCAATTACTGAATAAATTGCAGGCGGCTTCCGCACAGACAGACCAGATTGCCATGGTGATGACCACCAATGCACGTACCGTTTGGGAAACAGAGTTAGGCACAGACGACTACAAGCAATTACCTTTCAAAACATATACACAGCAGGACTTCCATGCGCCTTTTGCTTCGGGTTCAGGCAGGTTTGACACCATGATCATCTGCCCCTGTTCAATGGGTACGCTGGGACGTATTGCAACCGGTATCTCCAATGACCTGATCACTCGTGCGGCGGATGTTGTACTAAAGGAAAGGAGGAAGCTGATCTGTGTGGTAAGAGAAACCCCGTATAACCTGATGCATATCAAAAATATGATGGCGGTAACGGAAGCCGGAGGGATCATCTGTCCTGCAACGCCATCTTTCTACAGCGTGCCGAAAACATTGGAAGATGTGGCGGCGACTGTCGTGGACAGGGTGCTTGACCTTGCAGGGATAGAACAGGACACGTTCCGCTGGGGAGACGGAAAGTAATAAATTTAAAGCCACAATAATACTGAGAATCATATGAAGATAGCGATCATCAATGGCCCTAATTTAAACCTGCTGGGAAAGCGGGAGCCAGGTATCTATGGGAATGAGTCTTTCGAGTCTTATTTCGAAAAGCTGAAGGCGCAGTACCCTGACGTGCAGCTGACCTATTTTCAGAGCAATATTGAAGGGGAAATGATCAATCATCTGCATGAAATAGGATTTTCTTTTGACGGTATCCTGCTGAATGCCGGCGGTTATACCCATACCTCTGTTGCGCTGCGCGATGCTATATCCGCTATCAAGACCCCTGTACTGGAAATACATATCAGTAACATCCATGCCCGGGAAGAGTTCCGGCATAAAAGCATGATAGCGCCTGCCTGTGTGGGAAGTATCTGTGGATTGGGCATGAAGGGATATGCTTTAGGGGTGGCTTACTTCCTGTAATCTTTATTATCGTTAATATTTCCGGGTATGTCCAGCACATATCCAGGATACAGCTTGCATATAACGTTCATGATCTTCCGTTCATCTTCCGTTCCGAACGGAGGATGAACGGAAGATCATGAACGTTATATGCAAGCTGTATCCTGGTCATATTAAACAAAAAAGGGAGTTCACCTCAGGCGAACTCCCTTTTCTTATTTTCAGATAATATTAGCTCAATGCAGCAGTTTCAACTGGCTGATCTTTGAAAGCCTCTCTTGGCTTCAGACCTAACAGTTCAAACATCATGTGATCTTCTTCGAAAGAAGGATTGTCAGTAGTCAGCAGCTTCTCACCGGTGAAGATGGAGTTGGCGCCTGCCATAAAGCAGAGGGCCTGCTCGGAAATGCTCATTTCAGCACGGCCGGCGCTGAGACGTACCATTGCCTTTGGTATTACGATACGGGTGGTAGCGATCATACGCACCATATCCCAGAAAGCAACTTTAGGCATATTTTCCAGCGGGGTTCCTTTTACGCGGGTAAGCGCGTTGATAGGAACGGAGTCCGGATGGGTAGGCATACTGCTCAAGGTCTTCAGCATACCGATGCGGTCTTCGTGAGACTCGCCCAGACCGATGATACCACCACAGCATACGCTTACACCTGCTTTACGGACGTTGTCCAGTGTACGCAGACGGTCATCGTAGGTACGGGTAGTGATGATGGACTCGTAGTATTCGTTGGAAGTGTCGAGGTTGTGGTTGTAGGCATGCAAACCTGCATCCGCCAGTTTCTGGGCCTGTTCTTCGGTCAGCATACCCAGGGTAGTACAAACCTCCATGCCCAGTTCATTTACGCCCTTTACCATATCCAGTACACGGTCGAAGTCGCGGTTATCCCTTACTTCCCTCCATGCAGCACCCATGCAGAAACGGGTAGAACCAGCTTCTTTCGCTTTCTGGGCGTATGCCAGCACGTCTTCTTTTTTCAGAAGGCCATGCACTTTAATGTCGGTATTATAACGGGCTGCCTGTGGGCAGTAAGAACAATCTTCGGAGCAACCGCCTGTTTTAATGGACAGCAGGGTACAAACCTGTACTTCTGCAGTATCCTGCGTTTGTCTGTGTATGGAAGCAGCACGGAAAACCAGTTCCAGCAAGGGCGTATTATAGATCTCTTTTATTTCTTCAATAGACCAGTCGTGACGGATCTGCACATCTTGCATAATAATCTAATTTGAGAGCAAACCTACAAATTAAAATTGAATTAGAAATTAGGAATTAAGAATTAGGAATAGCGCTCAATTATGACTTATTCCTAATCCTTAGGTCCTGATTTTTAATTGGTTTACAGGTATTTAAAGTTTGTTTTCGGTGTAATGTTCAGGAGTGTCTGATAAATGAGATGGATGGTGTTTTCCACGTCATCTTTCTTGATCATTTCCACGGTCGTATGCATATAACGCAGCGGGATGCTGATCAGCGCAGACGGGGTGCCGTCATTGGAATAGGCAAAGGCGTCAGTATCCGTACCGGTGCTGCGGCTTACGGCATGCAGCTGGTGAGGTATCTCGTTCTTTTTGGCTGTTTTAATGATCAGGTCACGAAGAATGTTGTGCACTGCCGGGCCATAGGTGATACTTGGACCATTGCCGCAACGGATCTCACCTTCAATGTTCTTATTGATCATAGGAGTGGTGGTATCGTGTGTTACATCGGTAATGATGGCCACATCTGGCTTGATCCTCTTAGCGATCATTTCAGCGCCACGCAACCCTACTTCTTCCTGTACGGCATTCACGATGTACAAGCCGAAAGGCAGTTGCTGTTTCTTTTCTTTCAGCATGCGGGCTACCTCTGCGATCATAAAGCCGCCGATACGGTTATCAAAGGCGCGGCAAACGTAATAGTCATAGTTCAATTCCTCAAAACCATCCTCGAAGGTCACCACACAGCCAACATGGATACCGAGATCTTCCACTTCCTTGCGACTACGGGCGCCGCAATCCAGGAAGATATTCTCCACCTTGGGTTGCGGGTCTTTACCCTCTGTGCTGCGAAGACGGGTATGAATGGCCGGCCATCCGAACACTGCCTTTACGGTGCCATTTTCAGTATGGATATTCACGCGTTTGGAAGGCGCGATCTGCTGATCAGAGCCTCCATTGCGGATCACGTATATAAGTCCTTCAGGAGAAACGTAATTGACGAACCATGATATCTCATCAGCATGTGCTTCAATCACCACTTTAAAAGGAGCTTTCGGGTTGATAATGCCGACTGCCGAACCATATGCATCTACATAATGCTCATCTATAAAAGGCTGCAGATACTCCAGCCACAATTTCTGTCCTTCCTTCTCAAATCCGGTAGGGGAGGGATTATTGAGATATTTACGCAGGAAAGTAAGCGCCTCTTTACTGAGTATAGATTTTTGCTTTTTAGACATTGCTGTTAAGTTAGCTGTTAAGTTAATTGTGCTGCAAAAGTAAGTGTTTGCCGGTTACCACAAGCCTGGCGTTCGCTATGACAAAGCCGCGATAATAATATGGAGCAGCGATGATAGCATTACCATACCATCCAGTACGAAATAGTAAAAGAGATCTGACCGGTTGCGCATGGCGTATCGTGTAAGCAGGGCGGTTATCAACACCGGGACCAGCAAGGTAAGCGTCAATAGCCAGCCGAGGGCCGGGTACAGCGCCAGTGCAAAGACCATAGCCAGCACCAGCCCTGTTATATAGAGTTTTTTAAGATGGTGTGTGCCCAGGTACGTAATAAGGGAGCGGATACCTTCTTTTTTGTCGGACTCCCGGTCACGGTAGTCAAAAAGAAAGCAAATGGTATATACCTGAAAGAAACGGTATAATGTCAGGAATAGCAAAGTATTTGAATAGGGTTGTTTCTCAATGAATGCAGGCAGCAGGGTAGTGACGTATACCCAGACGGCTGTCAGGAATACGGGCTTACCAACAGCGATCTTCCGCAGCCATATGAATGCCTTTTGAGGCAGTTTTGGGGCGGTATACAGGAAGGTCAGGACAGCAGCTCCACTCAGTGGCAGCCAGTGAGCCCGTAACAGCCAGAAGCCGTAGGCTGCCCCCAGTGAACCTACAACAGCAAGCACGATCTGTAGTGTTTTATGACGGGCGCCCCACAGGATGCGTTCAGATGTGGAATAATCTGCAGGCGTAAGGTACCAGTGAAAATTATAACTGCAGATAGTTGAGCAGAAAACGAAGAAGTAGTAAGTTTCGTTGATATCCCGGATATGCAGCAATGTATTCGTTTGCCATATCATGAGTATAGCGAAGCATGCCACGTAAAGGGACGAGAAAATGATGAAATTAAAGAGACCGCGAAACATTAATAATCGGCAATTAGAAATTAGGAACCAGGAATTGGATAGCGAAATTATGAATTATGCATCCAAAGATTGCTTTAATTCCTGATTTCTGATTTCTAATTATTGAACTAAAGTGGGATATTCCCGTGTTTCTTCCGGGGCAGGGTCACTACCTTGTTTTCAAGCATGGCATAGCCCTTAATGAGTTTTATACGTGTCTGGTCGGGGATGATCACTTCATCGATATACCCCTTTTCCGCCGCCAGATAAGGGTTGGCGAAGCGTTCAGTGTATTCCGCTACCAGTTCACTTGTACGGGCTTCCGGATCGGCAGCTGCGTCTATTTCCTTTTTGTAGATGATCTCTACTGCGCCTTTTGGTCCCATTACGGCTATTTCTGCCTGTGGAAATGCGAAGTTGAGGTCAGCCCCGATATGTTTGGAATTCATCACACAGTAAGCGCCGCCGTAGGCCTTCCGGGTAGTAACGGTGATCTTCGGTACGGTGGCCTCACTTAGTGCAAAAAGTAGTTTGGCGCCATTGGTGATAATGCCGTTCCATTCCTGATCTGTTCCCGGCAGGAACCCAGGTACGTCCACCAATACCAGCAATGGGATGTTGAAGGCATCGCAGAAACGGGTGAAGCGGGCGCCCTTTACAGAAGCATTGATGTCCAGTACCCCGGCCAGGTGGGCCGGCTGATTGGCTACAATACCGATACTTCTGCCGGCAATACGAGCAAAACCAACAATGATATTTTCAGCAAAATCTTTATGTACTTCAAAGAAACTATCGACATCTGTCAATTCGCTGATAACATCTTTCATATCGTACGGCTGGTTAGAGCTGGCGGGTATGATCGTGTTCAGCGCAGTACGGATCTCATCGGCCGGTTCGTATGGATATACAGGCGCATCTTCTTCACAGTTCTGTGGCACATAGCTAAGCAATTGCCGTATGTTACGGATGCATTCCACTTCGTTCGTACAGGAAAAATGGGTCACTCCGCTCTTCACTGCGTGGGTATGCGCACCACCCAGTTCCTCGGCCGTTACTTCCTCATGGGTAACTGTCTTAACGACGTTAGGCCCTGTTACGAACATATAGGAAGTTTCTTCCACCATCAGAATGAAATCTGTAATGGCGGGTGAGTATACAGCACCGCCGGCACAAGGGCCCATAATGGCGGATATCTGTGGAATGACGCCGGATGCACGGGTATTACGGTAAAAGATATCCGCATAACCGCCCAGGCTCACTACGCCTTCCTGTATACGTGCGCCACCGCTATCATTCAGGCCTATAACAGGCGCACCGTTCTGCATAGCGAGGTCCATTATTTTACAGATCTTACGGGCATGCGGCTCTGAAAGGCTGCCGCCGTAAACAGTAAAGTCCTGGGAAAAAACATAGGTCAGCCGGCCGTTGATTGTGCCATAGCCAGTAACGACGCCATCGCCGGGGAACTGTTCCTGGTCGGTGGTCATACCACGGTTACGGTTATGTACAAACATGTCCAGCTCTTCGAAAGAGCCTTCGTCCATCAGGAGTTGTAACCGTTCCCTTGCTGTAAGTTTACCTTTTTTATGTTGGGAGGAGATGCGTGCTTCGCCGCCGCCAATTACGGCCGTAGCGATCTTGTTCCGGAGTTCGTGGAATTTGTCCATGGAACAAATATAATCAGGAATCAGGAATGAACGTGCAGTAACATGCATTCTTCATTGCTGATCCCTGAAGACTATTTATTGGTAGAGTACCTCAACTTTGGGAGTTGAGATAGTATCGCTGATATTATTGTGATTGTCAACAATGTATATGAGGAAATGCAGACTGTCTTTCTGAACATTGTTGGTTCCGGCTAAGTCGATAGCATCAAGCTGGAGCAACACTTCAGCTGTGAGATTAGTGCCGTTATGCGCTTCCAGGTTCGGCATCTGGCGTGAGGTGAAATTCGTGTCTTCCGGCGCAGTATCATACATCGGTGAGAACCAGAATTGGTTTTCGATATCTCCGTCACCGTCCTTTACCTGGAAGCGTACTTCCAATCCGTTGGCCGGTATCACAGGGTCAGATGAGTAGGAGAGGAAACTAAGCATTGGCTTTGTGCCGATGGAGTCCTTCCCGCAACCAGACCCGGATATAACTGCCAATGCGAACAGGGATAAAACGAGTATTTTCTTCATATAACAAACCTACATTATTTTTTTAACTATAGCTAATACGCCCCTGACAACCATTCCACAGAGCTATAACGTAAAATCTGGTTTGATTGTTACGTAACCCCTAAATTTGTACGTTTAAAGTTAAGCGACATGAGCGGCATCAATACGGCAGCGTTATTTACCACCTTACATGAGCAGGATATGGAAGCGGCAGCGCTGGAGCTGTTCCGTTACCAGTACCAGGAAAATGCCCTTTACCGGGCTTATACTGACGCCCTACGCAGACGTCCTTCAGATGTTCGCTCATTGCAGCAGATACCCTTTTTGCCTATCCAGTTCTTTAAAACGCATACCGTTACCTGCGGCAGCTTCACGCCGAAACTGGTCTTTGAAAGCAGTGGCACCACTCAGACTATTAACAGCCGTCACCTTGTAAAGGAAGCCGCCGTTTATGAACGGAGCTTCCTGGCCGGATTTGAACGGACATATGGTCCTGTCAGCGACTTCGTGGTACTTGGGTTGTTGCCTTCCTACCTGGAGCGTCAGCATTCATCCCTGGTATACATGGTGCAGGATATGGTGAAAAGGAGCGGGCATGCCGCCAGCGGGTTCTATCTCTATGAACATGATAAGCTGGCCGACAACCTCCGCGAACTGGAAGCCAGCGGTCAGAAAACGTTGTTAATTGGCGTCACCTTCGGTTTGCTCGACTTTGCAGAGCATCATTCCCTGCAATTGAAAAATACGATCGTCATGGAAACCGGGGGTATGAAAGGACGCCGGGAGGAATGGACAAGGCAGCAGGTACACGCCTATCTCAGGGAAAGGCTGGGATGTGAGCATATCCATGCAGAATACGGGATGACGGAATTATTATCCCAGGCGTACTCCAAAGGGGAGGGGGTGTTTACTGCACCGCCATGGATGAAGGTACTGGTGAGAGATGAAAATGATCCTTTTCAGTTATCAATGTCAAATGCTTCCGGTGTGATCAATGTAGTGGACCTTGCCAATATTTATTCCTGTGCGTTCATTGCTACAGATGATATCGGAAGGTTACACAGCGAAGGGAGCTTTGAGGTGCTGGGCCGCCTGGATAATTCGGCGCTGAGAGGATGTAGTTTGATGGTGAGTTAGGCTAACATCCTCGCCTTCTCCAGTAATTCCTCCATCTTTTCCGGATGTCCGCTCATTTTCATTACATCATCCATGTACGGAAAGCTATTATGGTCCATACCAAACTTCTTCATCAAGTAAGAATCCAATGCTTCAACATACTGAGGCTGTTCTAAAAAACTACGCAGGAAATATAAAAAATGTTGCCGTTCTGTTTCTATCAGTAACGCTAATGCGATCTTTTCTTTTAACGGATTTTCAGCTTGCTGCTTAAATAGTTGTAACGCGCTATGAAATTGCGTTTCCGTAAGTTGTTCGTGATACACAGGAAGGAAATCGAGGCAGAAATATTCCACAGCAAAATCATCCATAATACCAGCACTGATCTGATCTTCTTCAATGGTGTACCAGGTAGCCCAATCCAGCAGTTCCTGTACGGTGATCTCTTCCTGCAGTAAGGCCTCAAGATGGTGGATCAGTCCCTTACGTGTAGGAACTGTGCCGGAAGTGTGTTGAATACTATCTACAATGTCCGCATAAAAAGCGTCATTCATACTATGTGCAGCTGCAGTGAGGAGCTGGCTAACTTCATTATGGACAGAGGATGGAAGTATTTCTGCAGTTTCTGCAAGTATTTCAGGCTTTGTTTTATGACCCTGAAGATAAGCTTTGATCAGGGAAATGAAATGGGTTGAAGTGATATAAGGCAACTTGTCCTTCATACTTACAGGTTTTTTCTTTAACTAACTCATCACAGCATTTATAGCTGTATCAGGCATAGGTGGTGTAAACGATCTGTTTAATACAATTTAACACTAAAATCCCGGAAAAATAGTTAAACAGACTGAAATGATCAATCTGGTGTAAAATTTTAAGAGATTTTTCACATATGAAAATGCCTGAGTACTATACACGCGGCTGCTTCTGGTGGCATGGTTTTGGCGCCGAAAGTAGTGTGAGTATGTAATATTTGATCATCCTAAAACAGAACGTTATGGCAATCAGAGACAGGTCGATCGGTAGTACCGGTCTTGAACAGGGAGGTCCTAATCTAGGGAACGATTACAGTCGCGACATTACGCGCGAAAAAACCGCTGATGATACTATTAAAGTGATCTTACCAAAAGATAAAAGAAGCCCTAAAAAAGAGAAAGATAATAACAAGCGCGGACCAAAAAGGCGCAACACTTAAGATCAGGTGACAATGGGTTAAACTATGATTTGCTTGTTTCCAATAAAAGAATAGTTTAAACATGTACGAGTAAGTCATCTGTACACGATAAAGGCATAGATTATTCTATGCCTTTATTTTTGCAGTAGCGTGCGCTACTATATTGAGTATTAATTTACTAAATGTAATAAAAATATATAGGTGGTGTTATATTAATGAAAAACATATTGTATCTTTAGTCGACTGGAAATGCAATAAAACAAGCGTAAAGTAATTTAATCAACGGGGGAATTCCCGATGTCCTCCTCACCATACCTGTGAATTAAATCAGACACAATGTTTAACTGTGACCAGAATCCATTTGCATGTTAATCGCAAGAAACAAACGAAAGATTTATTGACCGATTGACCTAACTGATTTCCTATGATTCAAACCATCCGGGCCGTCCACATACGGTTAAGGGGAAAGCCATGTTGTTATCTCACATATTCTATGCACAGGATATGTGTATTAATTCTGTTTTTGCTGTCCTGCTGTTTTATGAATAATGAGGCACGTGCGCAGCATGTTACTTTACGGAATTCTTCGCTTGAGGGTAAACCGGGGATAAAGGTAGCTCCGCCGGGATGGCGTGTGGCAGTCAATACGCCCGATATATTGCCGGGTGTTTATAATTTCCGTAAAACAGCTAAAGCAGGCGAGACCTATGTTGGTTTGCAGGCAGGAGATAATTATACGGAAGGGATAGAGCAGGAATTGCCTGTGCCACTGCAAAAAGGGCTGATCTATAATCTGTCGTTGGACCTTGCATTCAGCCGTATTTATAGTCATGAACATTGTTATGGGAACCTGGCTATTTTCGGAGGCGATACACCAGGCGATACTTCTGAATTGTTGTGGACATCGGGCAGTTTTACCGATACTGTGTGGCATAGATGGACGGCGGAATTCAAACCGCGTGTAGCACATAAATTCATTTCTTTTTATGCGTATCGGGAAGAAAAATGCAACACGGGTGTTGGGGTAGTGGTCTTCATGGATAATCTCTCAATGATTAAACAAATAATGAAAACGGAACTGACGGCTACCGCCTCATGTAATAATACTGCGACTGGGAGTGTAAGCGTAAAGGTTATAGGAGGAGCGCCTCCTTATACTTATCAGTGGACGCCCGGCAATTACAGAACGCCGGAGGTTTCTAACCTGCCTGGCGGATTTTATGAAGTGCTGGTCACAGCTGCAGATGGTGTAACATCAAAAGGGGCTGTCACTGTAGGAGAATCTGATCTGACAACCAGTACTAATGTAACACTATCTCATTGTGGCGGTGATAATAAAAGCGCAATAACATTAGACATTAAAGGAGGCGTACCGCCATATGAGCTTTTAGTGAATGGCATTGAAAGAGAAGGACGCGAGTTCAAAGATCTGGCGCCTGGTAATTATGTATTTGTTGTAAAGGACAAACAGGTATGTATCGATACTGCCGATGTGCTGATACAGGAACCGGCGCCGTTGGTTGTTAAGGAAGTGAACGTGGCGCCCTGCAGCTGTAGCGAAGTGAGTGACGGCAGCATCAGATGGGTTGTAGAAGGAGGTACACCGCCTTATAAATACCGGATGGATGGAGATATGTGGCAGGCGGATAGTTTGCATCGTAATCTGAAAACAGGCAATTACCATTTCGAAATAGAAGATGCCAATGGATGTGGTGAAAAAGGAATGGCGGTTGTTACTTCTCCCTGGCAGAACTGCCTCGTGGTAATGCCTTCTGCTTTTAGTCCTAATGGCGATGGTAACAATGATCTTTTTCGTCCTAAAGTATATGATGCAGTGACCAATTATCAGTTAAGGGTATTTAACAGATGGGGAAGCCTGGTTTTTCAGACAAATGATCCGAAAACAGGATGGGATGGCTACATGAAGGGGAGGCCTCAATCGTCTCAGGCATTTGTATATGTATGCTCTTTCAACACCAGTGGTAATGAACCGAAGGAATACAGGGGAACGGTGATGCTTGTGAAGTAATTGCTTAATGTTTTGCGAGTGCTTTTTTGATCTGTTCATGCAGGTGTGCAAACACAAATGGCTTAACAAGATATCCGGCGGCACCTTTCTGCATCGCATCTTTTATTTCATTATCTTCTTTTTTGGCGCTGGTAATAAGCACGGGTATTTTACAGAGCTGTGCATGTTCACGGAACCTGTCCAGTAATTCATAACCATTGATGGCGGGCATATAGATATCACTGATCACAAGATCAGGCAGATGTTGGATAGCCATTGACAATCCTTCTTCTCCATTCCTGGCAGTAATTACCGAGTAGTCATGTAGTTCGAGCAGGCTTTTAAGTGTCTCCAAAAGACCGGCTTTGTCTTCAATCAAAAGAATTCTGGCGTTCATGCTTATATTTTACTGGCAGGTATCAGGGATACCTGAAAACCAGTGTAAAAACCGTGCCTTTTTCCGGTTCGCTGGTTACGGAAATATCTCCGTCGTTTGCTGAAACAAAAGTTTTCACAATGGTAAGACCTAATCCTGTACCGGCAATACCATTTGTATTACTTCCCCTGTAATAGGGTTGGAATAAATGAGGCAGGTCGCCGGCAGGTATGCCGATGCCATCATCAGCGATAGTAATAGCAAGTGAACTGTCGCCGTAGTCAAGGCGAACGCTAGGAGCGTGCTGACGGGAATATTTAAAAGCATTGCTGACCAGATTTGTCAATATTCTGGTGATCTGGCTGGGACTTGCAAATATTTTACGGGGCGTACCTGAAATATTGATCTCAAAAGTTTCCCCATCATCTGTAAGGGAATGGAACTGTTCTTTTAAGGGAACAAGGTGTTCTTCGACATACAGTAGTTCTTTCCTGGTTTCAATGCTGCCAGACAGGATGTTATTGATAGTCAGCATTTCGTCCAGCATATTGTTCAGGGAAAAGATCTCTGAAGTGATCCGCGACAGATGTTTTTCATAGAACGGCGTCATATGGTGGTCTGTCTGCAGTTTTGTGGAAAGTAGATCGACGATAGATGTAATGGTGGTTAGCGGTGTCTTAAATTCATGAGCAGTGATTGCCAATACATTACTGGCATTGCTCAGTAATGCGTTGCTCTCTGAAGTATGAGTGGAGTTCATTGTTCTAACTTTTAATGCCTGGCGGAATATTTTATCCCCGATGCCCGGTACACAACATGTGGAATTCCCAAAATGCTGACCGGACATTCCGCCGTCCAATTAAAAAGCAAAATACTTAATAAAGGAATAATTATCTAGTGAGTATTTAATTTAAAAATGAATTTCTATCTTCGTGGTGACTCTTATTGTGAATATTTGAGAAAAGTTAACCGAAATATCATATATAAATTAGCATAATAGGATAGTTAACAGTGTAAGCCAACGAACCTTCATCTTTATTGTTCTCATATTCAGCGAGTTGCAAAATTGCCGTATAAATTCTCGTTTTTGGAACTATTTTTGCACAATCAAGTACTTTTTATATGCCATATTTTTTTATTGAACCAATTATGAACCTTGCTAACTTTTTACCCCTATGATCAATATTGGAATTATAGAAGATAATTATTTCCAGTTGAACAATTACAAGGAGTTTCTAGAGGATTTTCAAGAGTGTAAGGTCGTATTTGCTTGTAAGTCAATGGAGGAGTTTAGAGCGCTTCCATTTAAAGAGACTGAGGTGAACGTGATATTACTGGACATTTCACTACCGGGGGAATCAGGCATACAGGGTATGCAGGAATTGAAGAAGGTTTACCCCGAAGCTAAACTAATTGTTCTGTCGGGACATGACGGAAAACATTATGTAATTGAATCGATCCGCCAGGGAGCGAATGGTTATATTATTAAGACCAGCCGTTTAATGGAGATCTATCATTCAATTATGGATGCTGTCAGTGAAGGAGGTACGCTATCTCCAAAAGCGGCCCATTTACTTATTAATTACATCGCCAAGGACCCCCTTGAAGACATCCGGCACAAGCTTACTAAAAGAGAGTATGAATTGCTTGCTTTGTTAAAAGAAGGCTACTCATATAAGGAGATGGCGGAGAAGCTTTTTGTAACTGTTTTCACGGTGAACCAACACCTGAAGAAGATTTATCAAAAACTTAATGTTGCCACAAAATCAGAACTAATTTCAAAAATCTGGTCAAATAGTTTGTATTCTTTCTTTTTAATTACGAATTCTTGGATTTTTTTTCAGATGCTTTCGTTTAAAGATATGATGCATCTTTTGTGAAAGATGGTACTCTAATTAGTAGGCACGTTTGTGTTATGTGGACGTTTTTTACTGTAACGAGTAGTGTGTCGGCGACGGCTATAAACTAGCTTTGTGTTACGGAAAGCGCGGAAGAAAAACCTTTAAATATTCAAAACGGTAAGATGATTCTAAAGAAGGATTATTTACGTTATATCTTTGTTGTTCCGGTCCTTATCTGCTGTTTCTTTACATCTTGTGTCAGTACACAGAAATCAGTTTATTTCCATAATATATCTGATACTGTTATTGCGCCCGTGCAAGGAAATTTCGAGCCGGTAATTCACAAAAATGACGTATTGCAAATTATTGTGAGTAGCATGAACCCCGAGGATGCTGTTGTATTTAACACCCCAAGTGTTGCATCCACCGGAGCTGCTGGAGGAGGCCCCCAGGCAACAGGTTATCTAGTTAGTGAACAGGGATTTATTGAGTATCCGGTACTTGGACAAGTAAAAGCGGCCGGACTTACAAAAGAGCAACTTACCGTATATCTGCGTGAAGAGTTGAACAACAGGAAACTGATGAGAGATCCGGTGGTGAGTGTCCGGTTCCTGAACTACCGGGTAACAGTGCTCGGTGAGGTAAGCAGGCCTGGTGTTGTCAACATCAATAACGAAAGGATGTCGATAATGGAAGCTTTGGGTGCGGCTGGGGATATTACTATTAACGGTAAAAAAGAAAATGTACTGTTAATTAGAGAAATAGATGGGCAGAAGGTTGTTAAACGCCTCAATCTGAATGACAATGATGTCTTATCATCACCTTACTATTATGTACAGTCCAACGACGTTGTATATGTCGAACCAACTAAAGCAAGAGTAGCTAATGCAAGTGGCAACCGCCAAACAATAGCAATTATCCTGAGCAGTATTTCACTGTTCGTGATTGTACTGGACAAATTGATATTGAACAACTAAGCTGATGGTATTCCAATAATTCATCCTACAAATTTGTGTTGAGAGCTATGCAACAGAAAGTATTAAATACGCGCACAAAACGAGAGGAACATACGGGCCTCCTGGAGATGATCAGGCATAAATATCAGCCTTACTGGCCTTTATTTGTGATTGCGTCAATAATTTCTTTCTCCATAGCATATGTTTATCTGAGATATGCTACCCCGCTCTATAAAATGTCCTCCACACTTCTCATCAAGGAAGATGCACGGGCTGTGGAAAGCTCTATCATCGAAATGATGGACCCTCTGGGATCAGGAAAGAAAATAGAAAACGAAATTGAAATATTGAAATCCCGTACAATCGCTAAGTCTGTTGTACGGCATCTCAACCTGTATGGAGAGATCTTCGAAAAAGGCAGGATCAGGGATGTATCTATGTATAAAAGAGCGCCCGTAGAGATCACCTTTATCGACCCGGATCATATCGATCCGATGGCAGGTGCTCTCCTGGACCTGACATATGATTATAAAGGTCAGAAGATCACCCTGGGTGATAAAACTTATCCGCTGAATGATACGGTAACTACGACCACATGGGGGCGCATATTAATAACGCCAAATCCAGGGTTCAATCCAGCGAGCCTGCGTGATAAACATCTCTATATGCGTATTGCAGGAGAGAAAGCATTAGCAGGGCAGATCATCGCCATGCTGAAAATAGCTCCTGCCAATAAACAGGGGAACGTACTGAGACTGGAATATGTTGATGCAGTACCTCAGAGAGGTAAAGACATATTGAATGAGCTGATGAGGACATACGATGCCGAATCTATCCAGGATAAGAACCAGACTGCGTCCAAGACAATGTCATTCGTGGAAGACAGGTTACGTATCATCACCGCAGAACTGAGTCAGGTTGAAGGTCAGATAGAACGTTATAAAACCGATCAGGGTATTGTTGATATCGGCGAGCAGAGTAAATTGTTCCTGTCGTCCGTACAGGATAACGATGTAAGACTGAGCGAAGCTGATATGCAATTGTCAACACTGAACGCTGTTGAAAAGTATGTAAGAGAGAAACAGGGTGAAGATAACGTAGTACCTGCTACTATCGGCATCGAGGACCAGACGTTGCTGGGACTGTTGACAAGATTGCAGGAAACTGAATTGCAGCAGGAAAAGCTGCGGAAGACAACTGGAGAGAACAGCCCATTGCTGGCAAGCCTGGTTGCACAGGAAGAGAGACTGAGACCGGCCATTATGGATAATATCCGGAGCTTACGTACTAACCTGGAAGCAGGAAGAGCAAAGCTGGCTGCTCAGAATACACGCTTTATGGGAATGCTGAAAGGCGTTCCTAATAAGGAAAGAACATTATTGGAAGTAAGCAGGCAACAGGCTATTAAAAACAACATCTATACTTTCCTGCTGGAGAAACGTGAAGAAACAGCATTACAATATGCAGCCGCCATCTCTGACAGCCGTATCATTGACCTTGCTGAAGCGGACGGTCTGCCTTTCAGTCCGAAAAAATCAATGGTGATGGCCATGGCTATCATCTTCGGTCTTGCGACTGTTGCGGGCTTCATTGCAGCGAAAGACATGATGAATAATAAAGTAATGTTCCGGTCAGATATCGAAAAAGGTACTTCTGCACCGATCATTGCCGAGATCATGTTCGACAAGAGTGGTGGCATCGCCATCGCAGAAGGAAGGCGTACACCTGTCGCCGAACAGTTCAGGGCACTCCGTACTACCTTATCTTATATCGGTATCAATGGAGATAATAAAACGATCCTGGTAACATCTTCCATCTCGGGTGAAGGAAAGAGTTTCATTGCAGTAAACCTTGCATTGAGCCTTTCACTGACCAAAAAGAAAGTAGTGTTGCTGGAATTTGACCTCCGTAAACCGAAAGTGAGTAAGATCCTGAATGTGCCGCATCATCCGGGTATCAGTAATTACCTGGTAGGCCATTCTTCACTGAATGATATTCTTAAACAGCCGATAGAAAATAACGAGTACATGTACCTGCTTTCTGCAGGTGTGATACCACCAAATCCAACCGAGTTGATTTTGAATGGCAGGCTTGAACACCTGCTGGCCACTTTAAGAGCTTCTTTTGACTATGTCATTATAGACACAGCTCCGGTAGGTCCTGTTACAGACGCACGTTTGCTGGCGCCATTTGCTGATGCTACGCTGTACGTAGTACGTCATGACAGAACACCGAAGTTTAATCTGAAATTGGTAGAAGACCTGTACGAACAGGGGGATCTCGGCAAGTTGAATATTGTATTCAATGGCCTGAAAATGCGTGGACTGCCTGGTTACGGATATGCTTATGGCGGTGGCTATGGCTATGGTAACGGGCAGGGTTACGGATATGGGTATACGGATGACCATAAAAATGGGGCTGTCAAGAAGGGACGTTTTACAAAAATTTTCAAATAACAAAATGAGTTGCGTCTATGATGCAACTCATTGAAAACTATCACTGTGAAAACTACTCATGTGACTGAGGAGGCGAAGCTATGCCAATTTTTGACCTCCTCCCTTCCCGCCTTTATGATTTCCACCTTATCTGATAATCTAGTCATGTATTAACTTCAAAAACCCTCTGAAATGGAACAGAAGACACACACCTGGTATGCAGTCTATACTAAGCCCAGATGGGAGAAAAAAGTGGCGGATGCACTTGTTCGTAAACAGATCGAAACATATTGTCCGCTGAATAAAGTAACGCATCAGTGGAGCGACAGAAAGAAGATCGTTGAAGAACCTCTTTTTAAGTCGTATGTATTCGTGCGTATTCCTGAAGACAAGAAAACACTTGTACGTGAGACCAGTGGTATCGTAAACTTCGTTTACTGGCTGGGTAAACCTGCCAGCATTCCTGATCATGAAGTTGATCTGATCAAACGCTTCCTGCGTGAATACCAGGACGTAGAAGTTGAACGATTCCCGATCCACGAGGATGATCTGATCCGTATCACTGCAGGTCCGCTGATGCATCAGCATGGAAGAGTAGTGGAAGCAGGCAAGAATACCGTTAAAGCGGTATTGTACAGCATGGGCTTCTCACTGATCGCGACTGTGAAAAACAGCGATCTGATGGTGCTGGGCAACAACAAAAAAGAGTATGCCGGCGCCGCGAAAGTAGGCGTTGGAAATCCTATTTAAAATATTAACGCTGAACACTATGCTACACATATTATTATGTGGAGGGTCAGGGACCCGTCTCTGGCCTTTATCAAATAAACAGACACCAAAACAACTGTTGCCGTTATTTGACGGACAGAGTTTACTGCAGCTCACATGGGTGCGTAACAGCATTTTTTGTGACAGTGTAGTGGCTGTGGTAAATGAACAGCAGTCTGAAATGGTGGCAAAGCAACTCAGTGAAGCAGGTGCTCAGCATGTACAGATGATGGCAGAGCCGGTGGGACGTAATACCGCTGCTGCAATAGCATTGGCGGCATTCTCCGCAACACCTGAAACCATACTGCTCATTACACCGGCAGATCATCTTATTGGTACGCCGGACCTGTATGCTGAAACGATAAAGAAAGCAGGAGAGCTGGCTGCCGAAGGGCATCTGGTCACTATCGGACTGCAACCTGCATATCCGGAAACAGGATATGGTTATATCCAGTATACCGGTTTTGATGTAGTGCGCTTTACCGAAAAACCAAATGCTGTTACTGCTGAAGCAATGCTGAAAAGCGGCGACTACTTATGGAACAGCGGTATCTTCTGCGGTAAGGCTGGCGTATTACTGCAGCAATTGCTGCAATATGCACCGGAGATATATGCAGCAGCTGCTGAAGCTGCGACTATCTGGAAAGAGACCGGGTCTATTCCCCTGGCAGCAATGGAAGCAATTCCTTCAGATAGTATAGACTATGCTGTACTGGAAAAAAGCAATATTGTAAAGGTAGTGCCCAGCGCTATGCAATGGAGTGACGTAGGTGGCTATGAAGCCCTTGCAGAAGCCCTTGCAAGCCATTACCGTTACAGCAATCACCAGGCGGTATTTATAGAGAGCGATCCTGTAAATAGCATGGTAATAGGAAAAGATAAACTCGTAGCATTAGTAGGTGTGGAAAATGTGGTGGTAGTAAATACTCCTGAAGTACTGCTGATCCTCCAGAAAGGAAAAGGACAGGAAGTGAAACAACTGCATCAGTGGGTAAAGGAAAACAGACCGGAACTGCTATAAAAAAGATTCAACCTTATGCAACTTAAAGATAAGATCTATATAGCTGGTCACCGCGGAATGGTAGGCGGTGCTATCAGCAGAAGACTGACAACGCTTGGATATGATAACCTGCTGACAAGAAGCTCCGCAGAACTGGACCTGCGTTCGCAGGCTGACGTAAATGACTTTTTTGCTAAAGAGAAGCCGGATTATGTGATCCTGGCTGCAGCAAAAGTGGGCGGCATCCATGCTAACAATACTTATCGTGCAGAGTTCCTGTACGATAATCTCATGATGGAAACCAACATCATCCACGCTGCCTGGAAACATGGCGTAAAAAAGCTGATGTTCCTGGGTAGTTCCTGTATCTATCCAAAGATGGCGCCACAGCCATTACAGGAAAGCAGCCTGTTAACAGGGCCGCTTGAACCAACTAATGAACCTTATGCTATTGCCAAAATAGCTGGTATCAAATTATGTGAAGCATACCGCGACCAGTATGGTTGTAATTATATCAGTGTTATGCCGACTAACCTTTATGGTATCGGCGATAACTATCACCCTGAAAATTCACACGTACTGCCGGCTTTGATCCGTCGCTTCCATGAAGCAAAAGAAAACGGAGCACCGAGTGTTACAGTGTGGGGCAGTGGTACGCCAAAACGTGAGTTCCTGTTTGCAGACGACCTTGCAGCTGCCTGCGTATACCTCATGCTGCATTACGATGAAAAAGAGCTGGTGAACATTGGTACTGGTGAAGACCTGAGCATACGTGAACTGGCAGAGACTGTGAAAGAAGTAGTGTGTTATGAAGGTGATATCGTTTTTGATGCTTCCAAACCCGATGGTACCCCCAGGAAACTGATGGATATATCAAAGCTGCATAAGCTTGGATGGAAGCACAGCGTAGAGCTGAAAGAAGGATTAGTACAGGCTTATGCCGATTTCCTTCATAAAAGGCACATGGTTGCATTGTAAAAAAGAATATTAACAGCGTCTCAATATCATCAAATGAAAGCAATTGTAATTGGAACAGGATATGTAGGGCTGGTTACCGGCGCCTGTCTCGCAGAAGTAGGCACCCAGGTAGTATGTGTGGATGTTAATACTGAAAAGATCAATAACCTTAAAAAGGGAATTTTACCTATTTACGAACCGGGTCTCGAAGAGATCGTTACCCGCAACTTCAACAATGGCCGTCTCTCTTTCAGCACTAACCTGGCGGAAGTGATCCCCGGTGCAGACATCGCGTTCATTGCCGTAGGTACGCCTCCTGGTGAAGATGGCAGTGCTGATCTGCAATATGTATTGCAGGTTGCGAAAGAGATCGGTACTAATATGACCGATTACCTGGTAGTGGTAACGAAGAGTACTGTACCTGTTGGTACAGCTGTGAAAGTGAACAGGGCGATCAAAGAAGCAATGCTGAACAGAAACGCACTGATCGACTACGATGTTGCGTCCAATCCTGAGTTCCTTAAAGAAGGCGCTGCTGTACAGGACTTCCTGAAACCTGACCGTATTGTGGTGGGCGTAAATACAGACAGGGCGAAAGAGATGCTGGAACGTTTGTATCATCCGTTCCTCCTGAATGGTCATCCGATCATTTTCATGGACATCGCTTCTGCGGAAATGACCAAGTATGCTGCAAACGCCATGCTGGCCACCAAGATCTCCTTCATCAACGACATCGCTAACCTGTGTGAACTGGTAGGTGCTGACGTAAATAAAGTACGTAAAGGCATTGGTAGTGACGGCAGGATCGGTAACAGCTTCATTTATCCGGGTATCGGGTATGGTGGCTCCTGCTTTCCTAAAGACGTAAAAGCCCTGGTGCAGACCGGTAAAGAATATGGACATGGATTGCGCATCCTGGAAGCAGTTGAGGCAGTGAACGACGATCAGAAGAAAGTGTTGTTCGGAAAAGTCAGCAAACATTTCGATGGCATGCTAAAGGGCAAAACCTTCGCAATATGGGGACTTTCCTTCAAGCCTGCCACTGACGATATGCGTGAAGCATCCAGCCTGGTAGTTATAGAATCTTTACTGAACGCCGGTGCCAATGTACAGGTATTCGATCCTGTAGCAATGCATGAAGCGAAGAAAACACTGGGCGATACCGTTAAGTGGTGTAACGATATGTATGCCGCTGCTGAAGGTGCAGACGCTGTGCTGCTGGTAACAGAATGGAATGAGTTCCGTCTGCCTGACTGGTTACGTGTAAAACAATTATTAAAGGGTACTGTTGTATTTGACGGCAGGAATATATACGATAACGCATATCTCGAGAAAAACGGTTTCACCTGTTACAGCATAGGTATAGCTCAACCGGCATTGAACGTGCTCTCCGGAAGTTAATCATATTCCCCAATTATCTTAATAAAATCATTTTTTTTGTATGAAAGTTGCTTTAATTACCGGTGTAAATGGACAGGACGGTGCATACCTGGCAGAACTGCTGCTCGAAAAGGGGTATATGGTACATGGCGTAAAACGCCGTGCATCACTGCTGAACACTGACAGGATCGATCACCTCTATCAGGACCCTCACAGCGAAAACGTACGTTTCAAATTGCACTACGGCGATATGACCGATAGCACTAACCTGATCCGTATCATTCAGGAAACACAACCTGACGAGATCTATAATCTCGCAGCGATGAGCCATGTAAAAGTGAGTTTTGATACACCGGAATATACCGCTAACGCGGATGGTATAGGCACCCTGCGTATACTGGAAGCGCTACGTATTTTAAAGCTGGAAAAGAAGACAAGGGTATACCAGGCAAGTACTTCAGAACTGTATGGTCTGGTACAGGAAGTTCCGCAAAAAGAAACCACACCTTTCTATCCGCGTAGCCCTTATGCTGTAGCGAAGTTATATGCATACTGGATCACGGTGAACTACAGAGAGGCATATGGTATGTTTGCCTGCAATGGTATCCTGTTCAACCATGAAAGCCCGCTGCGTGGTGAGACTTTCGTAACACGTAAGATCACCCGTGCAGTAGCCGCTATCGCACTGGGGTTACAGGACAAACTGTACCTCGGTAACCTGGATGCGCGCCGCGACTGGGGACATGCAAAAGATTATGTTGACGCTATGTGGAGGATCCTGCAACAGGATACGCCGGACGACTACGTAATTGCGACAGGTGTTACTACACCAGTACGTGAATTCGTACGTATGGCGTTCAACGAACTGGGTATAGAACTGAAATTCGAAGGCACTGGTGTGGGTGAAGTTGCATATGTAAGCGCCTGCCGCAATAAAGAATATATTCTGCCTATCGGCAAACAGGTATTAGCCGTAGATCCCGCTTATTTCCGTCCTACAGAAGTAGAACTGTTAATAGGCGATCCTACAAAATCAAAGACAAAATTAGGCTGGGAACCAAAATACGATCTGCAGGAACTGGTAAGTGAAATGGTAACCTGCGACGTAGAGTTATTTAGAAAGGACAGTAAAACACAGTGGGAACAACTGGCAGGATAAGGGCTTGCTTTTGCCGAAATGCGTTATGCGAGTAAAAGTGTTTAATCAGTTATTTAGCAATCCGAAATACACCAAAACTTTAGAATGGGTAAAACTGGTTACAATGACCGGTTTCGCCCAGGTGTTGGTGCAGGCTATCAGTCTGGTATGCGGTATCCTTGTGATACGGCTGCTGGAACCTGAAGAGTACGCGTTGTATACACTTGGCAATACGATGCTGGGTACGATGACAGTACTGGCCGATGGAGGTATCTCTACCGGAGTAATGTCCCAGGGTGGGAAGGTGTGGCAGGACCGTGTTAAACTAGGTACTGTCATGGCCACCGGGATGGATCTGAGAAGGAAGTTCGCCGTGGGCAGTTTGCTGGTATCCGTACCAGTACTGCTGTACCTGATGCGACATCACAATGCCAGCTGGCTGATGTCCGTGCTGATCATCCTCTCACTCATTCCATCTTTCTTCATGGCGTTGTCAGGTACTTTGCTGCAGATAGCGCCTAAACTGAGACAGGATATTGCACCGTTGCAAAAGAACGCAGTTGTGCTCAATGTTGGCAGGCTGGTGTTACTTTCATTGACTATTTTCATTTTCCCATGGGCGTTTGTCGCCATCCTGGCGGCGGGCCTTCCGCAGATATGGGGAAACTTTAATCTAAGGAAGATCTCATCCGGTTATGCTGACTGGCATCAGAAGCCGGACCCGCAGATCCGGAAGGATATCATGAAGATGGTGAAGCGGCTGCTGCCAATGGGGATCTATACCTGTCTTTCCGGACAGATCACTATCTGGCTGATCTCCATCTTCGGAACAACAAGAGGAGTTGCACAAATGGGCGCACTGGACAGGTTATCTACGGCGCTTAGCTTTATTACGATATTATTCAGTACCCTTATCTTACCGAGGTTTTCCCGGTTGCCGAATAACTCAGGTCTGTTATTGCGGCGTTTCTTACAGATCCAGGCAGGACTACTTGCAATGAGTGTCTGTATCGTCCTGGCTGTCTGGTTATTCTCTTCACAGATCCTGATGGTCCTCGGCCCCAATTATGCAGGGCTGACAAAAGAGATAGTACTGAGGAGCTTTATTAGTTGTCTCGGCATTACCTCTGCGTTCACCTTTTCTCTCTTTACCAGCAGAAGCTGGGCGATCAATCCAATCATTTCAATTCCGGTTAGTATCGCTTCTATCGTATTAGGGGTTACATTGATCGATGTATCTACCCTGAGCGGCGTACTGACAATGAATATCCTGATACAGCTGATACAGGTGGTCATGAATATTACCTATACGCTGATCAAGATCCGAAGAACGAATAACTCAACATTACCAACAGAAATTTAACAAGGATACTATATGAATTATTACTATCAGGTAGAAGGATTACTTCGGAATAATATCGGAGATGTACTTCAGGGAATGGTCGCCAAAGACCTGTTACCTGAAGGTTCGAAGGTAGCCGACAGGGAGGCGCACGCCGATCTGGCAAGTAATGAAAAAGGATTGCTGATAGCCAATGGCTGGTACATGCACTCCTTTAAGAAGTTTCCTGCTCCGGATAATATCACTCCTGTATATGCCGCTGTGCATATCGCCAATTCTGCCCTGCTGGCAGATGCAGGCGTAAGGGAGCATTTTAAGAAACATGCACCTATCGGTTGCCGTGATACTAAAACGTTACGCCTGTTGCTGGGCTGGGGCATTCCAGCCTATTACTCCAGCTGCCTGACCATTACGGCAAAACCACGTGGTCCTGTTACGCACAATCCTGACGGAGAAGTACTACTGGTAGATAACGTAGACCATCCGGTGCCTGATGCGGTATTCAACAAACTGGAAACATTACTGGGCAAAAAGCCGGTAAGGGTCTCTCACGATCCGCCAGATACATCCGGTGATCTTGAGTCTTATTCAAAGGTGTCTGAAAAACACATGGACGAGTTGCTGGCCAGGTATTGCAAGGCGTCACTGGTACTGACCACCAAGATCCACTGTGCATTGCCAGGACTTGGTATGGGCGCAAATGTGAAACTGATCCATCCGAATCCATCGGACCCACGCCTGGCCACAGTAGGAGAGTTCATTGATATTATTTCCTACAAGGAGATACTGGAAAGGAAAGACCTGAACACGTCTCCTGTTAAAAAGGATATGCTGGAAAAGAGAAGACAATTCCTGCTGGAACTGGTGGCCGATTCAATAAAAGAAGGCGCTAATGCTGTACAGGTGTCTGGTAAATTAAAATACCGTCTCATCAGGGCAAAAGCTGCGTTGATGGCAAAACTGTATCGCATGGGCGTAGTATCTTCTTACCGTGTGGGATTTGCAAAGGATAAGATCGAACGAGTATATGGCGCAGGCTTCTGATAAAAAAAGGATACTGGTCTATACCACCCAGTTAATGGAAACAGGTGGTATAGAAAGTCATCTGCAGGAGTTTTGCCGGCAGATGGCAGTGACAGGTACTGAAATAGACCTGGTCGTGCTGAATGCGGCTATGGCACCTGAAACAGAAGCGTTTTACAAACGTACATGCCGGTGGGTTTATTTTGGAAAGCATGGACGTTCCTACAAGCGATTGTTATGGATGCTGCAATTAGGCGTTAAGCTGCGCAGTTCCGGGAAATATGATGCTGTATACACGAACGGGCAGGGAGAAAGCATCTGGCTATTATCCCGTATGCTGCCTGTCTACAAGAAGTGGGTGCATCATCACCATACTTCCGGAGACGCCAAAGACCAGGCTACCTGGGGGCCAAAATACAGGAAGACATTACAGGCGGCAAGTACCATCATTGCATGTTCCTTCAGGAATGCAGGCGATATGAAAGTGGTACTGAACCGCCAGATAGATGTCGTACCCGTTTTTTCGAGGAATGTGGAAGTGGCCTTCAGTGAAGGACCTGCAGGTAAACTGCGGTTCGGTTATTATGGCCGCCTGATCCCTGAAAAAGGGATCGATCTGATCTGCCGTATGAGTGAAGACGCTGACCTGAAAGAAATAGAGTTCCATCTCTGGGGTGAAGGCAAACAATATCCTGCGGGATCTTTTGACCGTTATCCTAACGTACGTTTTCATGGTCCATTTGCGGGTGAAGAGGGATTGAAAGGGGCGATCGCACAACTGGATGCATACCTGCTATTATCTACACATCCGGAAGGGCTGCCTGTCAGCCTGCTGGAGGCAATGAGTGCAGGGCTTCCGTGGCTGTCTACCGACAAGGGAGGTATTCCGGACATCGCGTGCGATCCGCAGGCGACGCGTGTGATACCTGCCACTTCTTCCTATGAAGAGGCAAAGGCAGCTGTCCTGGCGTTTGCAAAAGATATCAGGAGCGGCCTGGTAACAAAGACGGCCCAGAAAGAACTGTATGCCAGCAGATTTTCTGCAGCAGCATTACGTTCTGCATGGGGCGATATACTTGGATTACATAAGCAAAACTAAGATGGTCATCATATCTCATCCTACAGGCAATGCAAATGTCAGGGCTGCAGTAGCAGGGCTGGCAGATGCTGATATCCTGTCCGAGTTTCATACAGCGATCGCTTCCTTTCCGGGAAGTACGTTGGACCGCCTCGGCGGATTAGGGCCCTTGTCTGAGATCAGGCGTCGTGCTTTTGAAGCACGACTGCAGCCTTTTACAAGGACCTGGCCCTGGTTTGAACTGGGCCGCCTGGTGGCTGCAAAAGCAGGAATGAAAAACCTGATCAGGCATGAGAAAGGTATGTTCTCTGTAGATGCTGTTTATCATAACATGGACAGACGTCTTACGAACCGCCTGGAGAAAGTAGCGCGTCAGATAAATGCAGTATATGCTTACGAAGACGGCGCTATGTTCACTTTTCGTGAAGCGTCCCGCCTGGGGCTGAAATGCCTGTACGACCTGCCGATAGGTTATTGGCGTACGTCAAGGCACCTGCTGGGACTTGAAAGGGAACGCTGGCCGGAATGGAAGAATACACTGGTCGGGCTAACGGCTTCACAGGCAAAACTGGACAGAAAGGATGAAGAGCTGAAACTGGCGAACCGCATCTTTGTGGCCAGCAGTTTTACGGCAAAGACATTGAACGATTACCCCGGTAAACTGGCCCCGGTGGATGTGATACCTTATGGGTTCCCCGCCGTTACCAGCAACAGGGAGTATGAGAAGATAGCAGGACGCCCGCTGAGATTATTGTTTGTAGGCGGACTGTCACAGCGTAAAGGCATCGCAGATCTTTTTGCTGCGGTAGAACGATTGGGCAATGCGGTAACGCTGACAGTAGTAGGCAAGAAAGTAACAGCGGAGTGTCCGGCATTGGATGCTGCACTTGCTAAACACCGCTGGATACCCAGCATGCCGCACGCGGAGATCCTCAAAACAATGAGAGCACACGATGTACTGTTGTTCCCATCATTGTTTGAAGGGTTTGGACTGGTGATCACAGAAGCGATGTCGCAAGGTACGCCGGTGATCACAACAGATCGTACGGCAGGCCCGGACCTTATAACGAACGGAAAGAACGGCTGGTTGACAGAAGCCGGATCGACGGACGCTTTATACAATGCAATCGCAGCATTGCTGAACCAGCCGGATAATATACCGGCAGCTGGATTAGCAGCAATGGAGAAAGCCCGTAGCAGACCATGGCAGGTTTATGGACAGGAATTGGCGACAGCGATCAGACAAGCATGATCTGCTTGTTAATGATGCGCTTAAATGCCATACTGGTTTATGTTGATAGATATATGTGTTTTATTTACCGGTGCCAGTAACTGGTCATCTGTTATAAATGTTTCAGGAAATTATGAATCAATATCCCAAGAGTAATCATCCGTCGGCAGAACGTATCGCTGAAGCAGCAGCGTTACGTTATCAGCAGCTCACAGCGTTCAACTCACAGAAGTTGATGCTGCGGCTGAAACAGGGAGTATGGGCATACTTCCTCTTGTTGCTGTTAGAAGGAGCATTACGTCGCTGGGTATTGCCTGGATTGGCTACGCCGCTGCTGATCGTACGCGATCCTGTGGCATTGTGGTTGATCATTGTTTGTTTACAACGAAAGATACTTATTCCTGCATATTCACTCACACTCATGACGATCATCGGAGTGCTGGGGCTTGTTTTCGCACTCACATTGGGGCACGGTAACCCGTTTGTAGCGTTATATGGTGCGCGTATCCTGCTGATACATTTTCCGATGATGTTTGTAATAAGAAGCGTCTTTACCCGGAAAGATGTAGTGCAGATAGGGAAGGCCACCGTGATGATCGCGATACCCATGTTAGTACTGATCGCATTACAGTTTTATAGTCCGCAAACTGCATGGGTGAACAAAGGTGTAGGCGATAGTGAAACAGGTGCGGGTTTTAGTGGCGCGATGGGTTTCTTCCGTCCTCCTGCAACTTTTTCCTTTACGAATGGTACTACACTATTCTTTGGTTTTGCGGCGCCATTCATTTTTTATTTCTGGCTGGGCGCTGAAAAGATCAACCGTTGGATATTGATCGCTGCTACAGGTGCACTGATGATGTCCATACCCCTTTCCATCAGCCGTGCATTGCTTTTTCAGATCATTATTACACTGGTATTCTGTCTCTATGCAGGTTCCAGCAATCCTAAATTAGCGGGTAGGATGTTCGGGGCGGTGATCGGCCTGGTACTACTGGTAGCCGTTCTCAGTCAGACAAGTGTGGTCGGCCCCGCCATTGATGCGTTTACAGCCCGTTTTGAAAGTGCCAATGAAAATGAAGGAGGATTGGAGGGAGTGTTGCTCGACCGTTACCTGGGAGGTATGGCGAGCGCCTTATCATCATCGTCCAATATGCCATTGTGGGGATTTGGAATAGGCATGGGAACGAACGTAGGTGCGGTGCTGATGACAGGAGGGATCTCTTTCCAGATAACGGAAGGAGAGTGGGGCCGTGCAGTGGGCGAACTTGGGCCTGTTTTAGGATTAGGACTGGTATTTATCCGTATAGGGCTGGCTATCAGTCTGGCATTCGACTCGTTCAGAAAATTACGTACAGGCGACGTACTTCCCTGGCTGATGCTCAGTAATGGATTAATGCTTGTAGCACAGGGGGGATGGTCGCAGCCTACCTCACTTGGATTTGCGACCCTGGTAGGAGGTCTTATGATGGCGTCACTTCGCGATGATGAAGAGGAAGAAGAAGTGTCTGAAGAATATGCCATGGAAGTCAGATAACATTCAGTCATATCAGCATATAAACCATAACAAAACCGGGCTCCTGATGAAACACTATGCCAACCCCGGGAGTGGCAGGCGGCTAACCTGCTTCTATGATACCTTGCACCATGAGTAATACTTTGAATACCTCGTCCAGGATAGGATGGATAGATACATTAAAAGGCATCGGTATTTTAACAGTAGTGGCGGGACATATATTTCCCGAAACAACGGTGAGATACCTGTTCCTCTTTCATATGCCATTGTTCTTTTTCATAGGTGGTTTTTTGTTTAAACCTTCTGCCGACTGGAAAGAATATCTGACAAAAAAAGCATTTCATTTACTTGTGCCTTATGTGGCTTTCCTTTGTCTGGTCTACGTACCATACGAAATGCGCGAGATACTGACAGGGAAGGAAACCATCGCAAAGGGTATTGTAAGACCTTTTCTCGGAGGCCGTTACCTGATAGGATGGGCGGCAGTGTTCTGGTATGTAACCTGTTTCTTCCTCGTACAACAGGTGATGAATTTCCTCGTAAACAAAGTGAGTAAAAAGATCATTGGTTTGTTGATGCTTGTAAGTTTGGTGATCAGTTATGCGATTAATAAATTCTTACCTTCTTTTGGATTACCATGGAACGCAGATGTTGCATTTGCGGCGTTACCGATCTTCTACATTGGCTATCTGTACAAAGGTATACAGGGCGATCCCGGTAAATATAAGTGGTTAATTTTTGTATTGCTGGCAGTGGTGATCACGTTCACTTATTACTATCCTGCCAATACTTATGGTATGAAGAACGGTGAATATGGTATCCCTTTTGTTACGCTGGTGTCCAGCCTGGTGATTATTTTAAGCCTGATAGAATTAGTAAAGGTCATAGCAAAATATCCGCTGATCAGCAAACCATTCAATGAATTCGGCATAGCGTCCATGGTTGTTATGTACCTGCATCAGCCGATACAGTTCATAGCACTGGAGCATTTGCACATCATAAACCCCTTTGCGCGGCTCTTTATAGCGTTGGTACTGTCAATGGGAGGTTACTACCTGTTGAATAGTTTTACGATAGGGCGCGCGCTTTTTATGGGCTCTCTGCCTGACTTTAAAAAAGTGTTCGGGCGGGAGAAGTTAGCTACAGTATAGCATAAAAATATTCAGACAGTATATGCGAATTGTTTTAATAGGAAATTATAAGAAGGACAGGCAGGAAAGTATGGAGCGTTTTTGCCGCATGCTGGAAAGCGGTTTACAGAACGAGGGACATACAACAGAGATCTGGAAGCCAACCGTTTTCTTCGGATCTTTCTTCAGTGCTACTTCTGGTGGGATCGGCAAGTGGTTCGGGTATCTGGACAAGTGGATATTATTTCCTTTAGTACTTCGTTTTAAAAATGCATTTAAGGCAAAGGATACACAGTATCATATCTGCGATCATTCCAATGCCTTTTATCTCAAACATCTGCCAAAACAACGTACCATTATCACCTGCCATGATGTTCTGGCTATCAGAGGTGCAAGAGGACATGCAGATGCCTATTGCCCTGCTTCTTCTTTTGGAAAGGTGATGCAGGAGTGGATACTTTCTAATCTGATCAGTGCAAAGAAGATCGCCTGTGTATCTCACCTTACCCTGAACCAGCTGAAAGAACTGGCCGCAGGAAAAGGTAAGGACGAATCTAACTGGAAGGTTATTCACAATGGCTTTAATGGAGATTTCTATCCGGTAGCGAAGGCAGAGGGTGATACATTACTGAAAGATACAGGTCTAAGCGCTGATGAGCCTTATATACTGCACATAGGTTCCAAATTGCAGCGTAAGAACAGGAAGATGTTGCTGGATATGGTGCATGCACTGGGCGATAAATATGACGGCAAGATCTGTTACGCAGGTAATGAAATAGAAGAATCGTTACACGCGCATGCAGTGAAGCTGGGGTTGCAGGACAGGCTGGTATCAGTAAAGAAACCGCCGCATGCTACACTACGGGCTTTATATAGTAACTGTTACGCTTTTATTTTTCCATCTTTCTCTGAAGGATTTGGTTGGCCGGTGATAGAGGCGCAGGCTTGTGGTGCGGCCGTAGTCGCCAGCAGTATCGAGCCGATGCCGGAAGTAAGCGGAGGAGCTGGCTTACATGCAGATCCGCATCAGCCGGAAGCATTCGCAGCCGAGTTCCTGAAATTATCAGATAAAACAAACAAAGACGCAATAATTAACCAGGGTTTAGTCAATGTAAAACGTTTCTCTCCTGAGATCATGATTAAGGCGTATTTATCCATGTATTCAAAGAACTAATATATCAGTAAATGATCCTTAAACTGATTACTGTATGTCTACCCTGGCGTTTGAAGCGCCTGGCATTGCAAAGCTGGTTTAAATATAAAATTCATCCCACTGCACGTATCGGCTTAGCGTGGGTATTTCCCGGTAAGCTGGTCATGGAAAAGAACAGCCGTATTGATCACTTTACTGTTGCTGTGAACCTTGACCTGATGCGGATGAGTGAACATGCCAAAATAGGCAGGAGCAACTGGGTGACAGGATTTGCCACCAATACGAACTCCAAACATTTCCGTCATCAGCCTGAACGCAAGGCTGAACTGATCATGGGAGAATGGGCGGCTATCACCAAGAACCATCATATAGACTGTACAAATTCAATCACCATAGGGAAGTTCACTACTATAGCAGGGTATCAGTCTCAATTGCTCACGCACTCCATTAATGTGTATGAGAATCGTCAGGACAGCGCACCTATCGTGATCGGTGAATACACTTTCGTAGGTACGAACGTAGTGCTTCTTGGCGGCGCAGTTTTGCCAAGCTACTCCGTGCTGGGTGCAAAGTCTTTACTGAATAAACCGTTCTATGAAGAATGGAAATTATATGCAGGCGTTCCTGCAAAGGCGGTAAGTGATATTGACAAGACCGCAAAATACTTTAACAGGGTAGATGGATTCGTCTATTAGTAAGTATTGTAACACAAACAGACAAATTGTTAAAAGAAAGTAACAGATGAACATCCTTCATGTAATCCCATCTTACAAACCTGCTTACGTATATGGCGGCCCTATCTATTCAAGTTCTGCACTGTGCGAGCAATTGGTGGCGGAAGGACATAACGTGACGGTAGTAACTACTACTGCCAACGGAAAAGATGAGCTGAACGTGCCGCATGGTGTTGTGCAACAGGTGGATGGCGTGGATACGCTCTACTTTAAACGTTTGACAAAAGACCATACGCATTTTTCTCCCGGATTGATCAGCTACCTGTATAAAAATATCAAAAAGTATGATGCCGTGCATATCCACTCCTGGTGGAATCTTGTAAGCATCTTTACCTTGTTGGTATGTTATGTAAGAAGAGTACGTCCTGTAGTTTCTCCCCGTGGGATGCTGAGTGACTATATAATGGAAACCAATCATAATTTCCAGAAGAAGATCATTCAGAAAGTGGTTGGTGATCCGCTGTTATCTAAAGTGAAATTTCACGCCACTTCTCTCGCAGAAGTACACGAGATAAAGAAGATCTATCCTGCTTCAGACGTGGCAGAGATCTTCAACTTTGTAACCGTACCCGGTGGACAGATAACGCCAAAAACTGTACAGCAGAAGATCAGGTTCGTTTTCTTGAGCCGGATCGATCCGAAGAAGGGACTGGAACTGTTGTTCAAGGGGCTCAGCATGGTTACATTCCCTTACGAACTGACTATCGCCGGCCCTTACAAAGAGGATTACCTGGAGCAGTTGAAAGCGCTGACACGTGAGTATGGCATCGACGCGCATATTAACTGGGTTGGCCCTGTATATGGAGATGCCAAGTTTAAACTGCTGCGTGATCATGATGTGATGGTACTGACCTCTTACAACGAAAATTTTGCCAACATCGTCATAGAATCTCTTGCCATGGGCACGCCTGTGCTGATCAGCAACATGGTAGGTTTAAGCACTTACATCAGTGATAATAAACTGGGTTGGATCTCCGGTATTGATCCTGAAAATATAAAGGTCATACTGGAGCAAACCTATGCAGAAAGAGACAGGTTGCCGGCCATGTCGGCAGCAGCTCCGGCACTGATGCAGCGTGACTTCGACAGAAGCCGTCTCGTGAATAAGTATATCGAATTGTACAAGTCAAAATAAATCAGGGTGTCTAATTCCTTAACAGTTATCATCCTCAGTTATAACGAGGAAAAACATATTACCCGTTGCATTCAGAATCTGAAACGTATCACGGATAATATCATCATTGTTGACAGTATGTCTACTGACCGTACTGTTGAAATTGCGACTGCATTGGGCGCCAGGGTTGTGCAGAGAGCATGGCCAGGCAACCACTCTGACCAGTTCAACTGGGCGCTGGACAATTGCAACATTACTACAACATGGACCATGCGCATGGACAGTGATGAGTACCTGTTGGATGAACTGATAGCTGAGATCAATACTAAGCTGCCACTGGCCAAGCCGGAAACAGGCGGTTATATTATCAAACGCCGTGTGATCTTCATGGAGAAATGGATGAAACGTGGAGGTTTCTATCCGCACCGCCTGCTGCGCATCTGGCGTACAGGCACGGGCAGACTGGAAGAGCGTGCCATGGATGAACACGTAGTACTCGATAAAGGAGAAACGGAGGCGTTCGAATATGATATGGTGGATCATAATCTGAATGATCTTACCTGGTGGACGGCTAAACAGAATAACTATGCCTCACGTGAAGTGAAGGATCTGTTGGATATAGAGAAGGGTACAACATCTTCAAATAATGTGGAAGTATCGTTAAGCGGGGAGCAGTCTTCCCGTAAACGGTGGATCAAGGAAAAAGTATATAGCAAGATCCCTTTGTTCGTACGTCCTTTCATTTACTTCCTCTACCGGTACTTTATCAGGCTGGGTTTCCTGGATGGCGGCGCAGGGCTTGTATGGCATTTCCTGCAGGGCTTCTGGTACCGTTTCCTGGTAGATGCCAAGATGTATGAATTAAAGCGAAATAACAGGTTAAGACAAGGATGATATTGAGAGTAAAGAAACGCGATGTTACGGTTTTACTGATCGTGTATTTAGCAGCATTGTTGTACATCGTTTTTTGGGAGCCGACAAGGACCGCAGGCGAACACTATGGAGAGCCGAGATGGATGCCACTGAAGAGTACTTATGATTTTATTACTGAAGCAACTGGTTCTATTAGATACTGGCTTCTCTTTCTGTTGAACCTTCTGGGGAATATCGTGCTGTTTATGCCTTTGGGCTTTCTTACAGATGCATTGTCAGGAACACCTGCCAACAAGTTTAGAGTAATAATCGCCGCATTCTTTTTCAGTCTTTGTATAGAGCTGCTGCAAATGATCTTCAGGATCGGCGTGTACGATGCCGATGACATCCTGTTGAACACACTGGGCGCCTATGTGGGACTATGTGTATACCGTTTTCTGGTGAAGAAGAATGTAGTATTTGTTTATAATAATTCCTGATAGTAATGGATAACTTTTATTTGTCACAGGTCCGTTTAAAAGACTTCGATGCCTCTGAAGGTCTGGACCGCGGCGCTGGTAAATTAAAGGAGGCTTGCTGGTATATCGTAAAAATGTTCTTCTTCCTGACGGCCTTTCCTGTGCCTTCAGGTATTAAGGCAGGACTATTACGTTTGTTCGGCGCCAAAGTGGGAAATGGCGTGGTGATCAAACCACGGGTGAACATTCATTTCCCCTGGAAACTCGAAATAGGCGACGACGTGTGGTTGGGAGAAGAAGTTTATCTGCTCAATTTCGAGTCGTTGGTGATCGGTAATAATGTATGTGTATCACAACGTGCCTTTCTCTGTGGAGGTAATCACAATTACAGGCATCCTGCAATGCCTTACCGCAATGGCCCAATAGTGCTGATGGATGGTTGCTGGGTCGGCGCCTGTGTTTTCATTGGACCAGGTGTTACGATCGGAACAGATACCGTTATCACGGCAGGTTCTGTAGTGACGGCGTCAGTATCACAGAATGGAATATTCAAAGGCAATCCACTGGCCTTCGTGTCGGAAAGATGGAAATAGTAAAAACAGAAATCTATATAGCGGTATGTCCAAGCGAATACTACTGATTGGAGGTAATTTTTCACCGGAACCAACCGGGATAGGTAAGTATAATGGTGAAATGATCAAATGGCTTGCAGCCGGAGGATACGATTGCACCGTCATCACCAGTTATCCTTATTATCCGGAATGGAAGGTGCAGCCCCCATACGACAAGAACAAGAACTGGTATAAGAAAGAAGTAATTGAGAATAACGGACAGGGAGGTAAGATCACAGTGTATCGCTGCCCGCAGTACGTACCGGCAAAACCATCCGGTAAGACACGTATCATGCTGGACTTTTCTTTTGCGGTATCTGCCTTTTTCAAGGTACTGCAATTGCTGCCCCGTAAGAAATTTGATGTGGTGATAGCAGTGGTGCCACCATTCCACCTGGGATTACTCGCCGTATTGTATAAGAAGTTCAAAGGCGCCAAATTCCTCTATCACATACAGGATATGCAGATAGAAGCGGCCCGAGACCTGAAGATGATCTCCTCTCCGAAGCTCATCAAAGCGCTGTTCGGATTGGAGCGTTACATCTTTAAACATGCGGATATGGTGAGCAGCATTTCAGATGGTATGATGAATAAGATCCAGGAGAAAGCGGGTAAGGATATCTTCTTCTTTCCAAACTGGGTAGATGTGTCCTTATTCCATCCCATAGAAAACCGCGTTGCGCTGAAAACAGAGTATGGATTTAATATCGATGACAAGATCGTATTGTATTCCGGAGCGATAGGAGAGAAGCAGGGATTGGAAGCAATTTTGAATACTGCGGAAACACTGAAAAGTGATAAACAATTGAAATTCCTGATCTGTGGCTCTGGCCCTTACAAGGAGAAGCTAAAAGCAGAGGCAGAGTCGAAAGGCCTTGATAATGTCATATTCTTTCCGCTACAGCCATTCGAAAAGTTCAATCATTTCCTCAATATGGCCGACGTGCACCTGGTGATACAAAAGGGTAATGCAAGTGACCTGGTAATGCCGTCCAAGCTTACTACTATCCTGGCGGTAGGTGGACTGGCGCTTATCACGGCCAATAGCGGTACAAGCCTGCACAACCTGGTAAGCAAGCATAATATGGGCGTACTGGTTAATGCAGAAGATCAACAGGCGCTTACCGACGGCATTATCAGCGCCATGCAGGACAATGCTTCAGAAATGGCAAGGAACGGACGGATGTATGCGGAGACACATCTGTCAGTAGGAAAAATAATGTCACGCTTTGAAGAAGCTGTAGTAGTTAGTTAACATCATTGAACCTCACTTTATATGTTGGACCGTTATCTCAAAATATGTAGCATTCAGATCCTAGTACTGGATTTTATCTGCCTCAATGCCTTCTTCTTTTTTGCACTTTACTGGTTGCAACAATATGGTGTGCCGGTAAGTGTGAACAGGGATACGTTTCTGATGGCGTCAAATATAGCATGGATCGTTGCCTTGTATACAACAGGTATCTATTTTATGAGCCAGCAGATGTCTGTAGAAAAGATCATCAAAAAGCTGCTGCAGAGTATTATGTTGTACCTGCTGCTGATGCTGGTTTTCGTATTCCTGAACAAAGAGGCCTTCAACAGGATCTTTATCGTGACCTACATGACCATGTTCATGATAGTAGTGTTGCTGGACAGGCTGTTCTTTTATATGCTGACGAACTTTATCATTCACCGTAAGGAAATAGAGCGTAAGGTGGTGATCGTGGGGTATAATGAACTGTCAAAACAACTGGTGGACAACCTGATGGGGCGAAAAAGCAACTTACGTTTTGAGGGATATTTCGAAGAATACGGTAACGTGCACGAGCTTTCTCACTACCCGGTTATAGGTACGCTGAAAGATTGTATCCCGTATGCGCAATCAAATAATATCAGAGAGATCTACTCTACATTATCACCTGAACAGTTCCCGTATCTATATACCCTGGCGCATGAAGCAGAACGTCATTTTATCCGTTTTCGCTTTGTGCCTGACTTCAGGATGTTCGTGAACCGTCAGATATATGTAGATTATCTGGATAATATACCCATCATCTCATTGAGGGCGGAACCGCTGGATGATATTGCCAACCGGCTCCGGAAACGCATGTTCGATATCCTGTTCAGTGGCGCTGTGATGCTCTTTATCCTGAGCTGGCTCATACCATTGCTGGCGCTGTTGGTGAAACTGGAATCGAGAGGACCGGTATTCTTTATGCAACATCGTACCGGACGTAACAATCAGACGTTCCGTTGCCTGAAGTTCAGAAGTATGTACGTGAACCAGGATGCCAATTCCAAGCAGGCTACAAGGAATGACCGCCGCTTTACGAGGATAGGGCGTATATTGCGTAAGACGAACCTTGATGAGATGCCACAGTTCCTTAATGTGTTCCTGGGCGATATGTCTATCGTTGGCCCGCGTCCGCACATGCTGAAACATACAGAGGAATATTCTGCTATCATCCAGAAATATATGATCCGTCACTTCCTGAAGCCTGGTATCACGGGCTGGGCACAGGTGAACGGTTATCGTGGAGAGATCACAGATGAACTGCACCTGCGTAAACGTATCGAGCATGACATATGGTACATGGAAAATTGGTCAGTGTATCTCGATCTGCGTATCATATTTTTAACTGTGTTTAATACCATCAAAGGCGATAAGAACGCATTTTAACATTTTCTGTATCATATTTTACTCGTATTAGTAAGAATGTTAATAGAAAAGAAAGCGCGTTAAGTGTTATTTTTACACTCCGGTAGTGACTGTACACCGGAGTCAACTTCAGGGAAGCCTGTAAACAGCGTTACATGAAAAGTTCTGTGTCAGCACAAAATTTCCTTGACGACAGCCGGCTAATAGAAGACATCTTTCATGAATTGAAATCTATTGTAGCAAGCATACTTTCAAGTGTTGAACTAATCGTACTGTATGACGGGAAAGCAATGGGGAACAAGATCACCCGTCAGGCAGAATCAATCAGATCGCAGGTAATAGAACTTGATTTTCAACTGCAGAATATCCGGATCATCCAGCATATGCTGGGCAAGATCTTCGAGTTAAAAAGGAAGACGACCAACTTACTTTTTTTTCTGGGACAACTGGTACGTGAAGAGCCATACAACAATCTGCTATCTCCCGCCGTTGAATTACAGAACAGTAAAATACCTGTGGAAGCGAATATCGACGAATCCGTGATGCGGCAGTTGATCCTGAATCTCTTTTTTTGGATGAACAGGCATTCAACAACCCATCAGATACCAAAGATGGTATTCAGGTTTGAGCCGGGATACTTTGAAATAAAGGGATCTTTTTACGCTAATTATATCTTTTCATCTCCTTTTAAGTCATCCGAGAAAGGAGTTAATGAAATACTTCACCAGCCGGTATGTCATATGATGTCGTATTTCGCCGCTTTACATGACGGCACTTTTGAAATACAGGCAGAGCCGGAGAAGAATGTGGAGGTGCTGGTGAAAATACCCTGTAAGGCGTAAGTCTTACAGCCTGAAACACGTCTCTTAGAAACAATAAGATAAGGTTAAAACAAAAGGGGATATTTCCATATCCCCTATTCTTTTTTATTACCAGTATGTAATTGCTTATTTCTTCAGTTCCAATACAGCATTTGCCCAGCTTCTCACATGTTCCAGCAGGGTAGGGCTTTCCGCCAGCTTCTGTCCGTAGGATGGGATCATCTGTTTCAGCTTATTCTGCCATAGCGGTGTCGCCAGCTTGTTAGGGAAGCAGCGTTGCAGTAGTTCCAACATAATGGATACCGCAGTGGAAGCTCCCGGAGAAGCACCCAACAGGGCCGCAATAGAGCCATCTGCCGCACTTACTACTTCAGTGCCGAATTCCAGGATACCAACATGTTCAGGATGTTTCTTGATCACCTGTACGCGTTGTCCTGCTACTTCCAGTTCCCAGTCTTCTATCTTTGCTTGCGGCAGGAATTCCTGTAAGGCTTCCATTCTGTCTTCCGGCGACTGACGTACCTGATCAATCAGGTATTTGGTGAGCGGAAGGTTATCCAGGCCGGCAGCCAGCATGGGGCGTATATTATTGAATTTGATGGACCTTGGCAGATCAAGCCAGGAGCCATTTTTCAGGAATTTTGTAGAGAAACCGGCATAAGGTCCGAACAGCAATGCCTTTTTTCCATCGATCACACGGGTATCCAGATGTGGTACAGACATAGGAGGCGCGCCTACTGAAGCCTTACCGTAAACTTTCGCCGCATGCTTTTCAACAATGGCCGGGTTTTTACAGATCAGCCACTGGCCGCTTACAGGGAAGCCGCCGAAGCCTTTACCCTCAGGAATATCTGATTTTTCCAGCAATGGCAAAGAGCCACCACCTGCGCCTATGAATACAAATCTCGTATGTAGCTTTCTTTTCTTGCCTGTTTCCAGGTTCTTCACTTTCAGATACCATCTACCATCTTCTTCCTGATCCAGGTCACGTACCTCATGTTTGAGATGTACCTGTACACCATCCTGCTTTTCCAGGTAGCCAATGAGTGCACGTGTGAGGGCGCCGAAGTTGATGTCCGTACCAGATTCCATACGGGTAGCTGCCACTTTTTCATCAGCACCACGACCTTCCATCACCAATGGGATCCATTGTTTCAGGACTGCGGGATCTTCTGAGTACTGCATGCCCTTGAATAAATTATTGCTTTCCAGCATCTGCTGGCGTTTCTTAAGATATTCAACGTTGTTCTCACCCCATACAAAGCTCATGTGAGGAACGCTCTGAATAAATGTCTCCGGAGATTTAATACAACCCTGTTGTACAAGGAAAGACCAGAATTGCTTGGTTACTTCGAAAGACTCCGCGATCTTGATAGCTTTATTGATCTCAATATCACCATTTTCCTTTTCGGGAGTATAGTTAAGTTCGCAGAAAGCAGAATGTCCTGTACCTGCGTTATTCCATGCATCCGAACTTTCTCCTGCTATGATATCCAGCCTTTCGAATATCTCAATGGTCAGTTCCGGTTGTAATTCTTTCAATAGTACGCCTAGCGTTGCACTCATTATGCCCGCACCGATTAAAACGATGTCAGGCGCCGATTTAGGAGACATATTAATTTATTTACGCGATTTGCGCTGCAAAAGTAGTACTAAAAACATTAGTTCTATAACGTTTTAGTGCATCTATTATGGCTTTTTGTGATAAAATAAGCGCAATTTTCATTGCAAGCACCTGCTGTAGTGCATATGGGAAAAATGTAAATGTATTGTTAATCCTGTGCTCCGGCCAGCCATCCAAGCGATGTTGCAGTAACAACTGCAAAATCAGATAGCGGCGCTTCGCAGAGTGAACAGTGATAATGCTCCGGCAGACTATGAAAGGCAGTTGCAGCTGCAATGCCCTGTCCCGGATCGCCGACAACGTCATCATATACGGTCAGGCACCGCATGCATTGATGCACCTCCTTCTCAGGCTGCGTGGTACTGATAACCGTTTGCTGTCCGGCTACATAGTTCAGCAATGGATCTGTCAATGCACTATTTTCATAAAACTCCCGGCAAAGAGAGGTAATATAAGGCCCCAGATGCTCTTTGGCTACTCCTGTCCGGTAAGGAAGCAATGTGCCGGAATTGGGGTTAAAATCCTGTGTATAATGAATATCAAATCGTTGAAGCCCTTTAAGCCTGCTCTTCGTTTTACTTTCCTGTTTGGTGATCACGATAGACCCGAAACAGTTATTGCCCGGGTTGATCCTGATGCTGAAACATAAACCGTAAGTCCTTACATCAGCATTATCAAAGTGACGAATGATATGCCTTTTGATGATCAACGCATCTTCACTGTTATCTTCTACATGCCAGTTCAACTCATTAGCGGCATGTCTTACATTGATCCCGTATTTACCAAGTATATAATCCCACAGTCTTCTGTGCTCCGGTGCTATATTCCTGACGATGAGCGATTTCCAGGAGGTGGCGTACAATTGCCCTGTCCTGGTTTCCAGGCAGATCTTACAGAGGTTTTGCAGGAATGGCAGGGGGAACTCCTCATCCCTGCGGTAAATGCCCAGCCAGTAGTGATTTTCATGCCGGTTGAAGCCCTCATAATAAGGCAGATGGAAAGGAGGCAGCTCCAGTTCCGCCGTTACCGGACGGAAGGCATATTCCAGTTTATCTTTCACAAGGGCATATAGTCCGTCATTACTGATAGATGGCTGTTCCTGCAGTACAGACTCGATAAATTGACTCAGTTGACCGATATTGTTGGTATATACCAGGTCGGGCCATGCGAAGAGACGGCTGGATTTCGGGAAACGGATGAATAAATGCCAGTAGTGGGCCTGTCCTGCTGCAATCCAGTTAATATGGCCGGAGAAAAAAGGAGTGAATGTTTGCCTGCTGTCGCAGATATTCACTTTCATTGCAGGCGTGTAATCGAATAATGCGAATACATCCTTATAGATGCCTTCGGTCAGCCAGCTTTCATTAATGAAAATGCCGGCCGCAGGATAGGAGCTGGTGATATTAGGCGCAATACCGTATGCATGGAATACGATCTGGTGGCGTTCACAATCTTCCTCAAACTGCTGACGGTACTTACCCGGTATTTCTATCAGCAGTTGTTGCCGTAAGCCAAACCGCACCTGGGTGACCCTGGCTGCTGCCGCTATATCCAGAATAGTCAGCAGTTGTCCGGGAGAGACGATCCCTCCCGTAAAATTAATGCTCACTGTCTGTGTATGTCTGATCATGATTAAACTGCTTGCATGATAAATACTGCCTCCTCTTTTGGAGTGGATGGCAGTTGCTTTTCAAGTATGGCTTTGATCTCCGGTCTGCAACTACCGCAGCCCATACCTGCGCCGGACGCCTGGCATAAACTTTCCAGGGTATCGGCTCCTTCTTTGATTTTCTCACATATATTACCTTCTCCCACACCTCCACAGCTGCATACCAGTTTGCCGATCACCGGAGCGGCTTTCTTGCCGGAGCGTAAGAGCTCCAGGCGTTTTTCCGACAATTCGATCTTATTGGATATGAGGTCCCTGAACTCCAGGAACTCAGATTTATCACCGATCAGGATAGCGCCTACAAGACGGTCATTGTGGATAACACATTTCTTATAATAACGCTTTGATTTATCAATGAACACTACCTCTTCATAGGCAGGATCATCAGGTGTTTCTATCATACCCAGCGAACAAAGATCAGAGCCATGCATTTTGAGGATATTCATAAATAAAGACCCTTCATAATAACTGGTCAGGTCACCCGCCAGATATCGGCCAACTACTGCGGCCTGTTGTTCTGCTGCTGCAGTAATGCCATACAGGGTACCGTTGAACTCTGCAATTTCTCCGATAGCGAAAATATCCGGATCACTTGTTTGCAGGTATTCATTCACAACTACACCTCTTTTACACAGCAGGTGACTGGCACGTGCCAGTTCAATATTAGGAACAGTTCCTATAGACATGACCACCGCCTGACAAGCTACATGCCTTCCGCTTTTCAGCTGTATGCCATCCAGTTTATTTAAGCCGGTGAATCTTTCTATTTCATCATTGTACAGGATCTCGATCCCACGGTCGGTCAGCTCTTCATATAACAGCTGGCTGCCTAAAGCATCCAGCTGTCTGTCCATCAGTTTAGACGTGCGTTGTATAACGGCCACGTCTATATCCATTTCTCTTAGTGAAGCAGCTAACTCAATACCCAGCAGTCCGCCTCCAACAATCATCACTTTTCCTGCTGTAGGGTCAATATGCCGGACGAACGCATCTGCATCCCGCCGGTTACGCATCGTAAACACACCATCCAGAGAAGGCGCATCCCTCAGGGTAGCCGCACGACTACCCATCGCCATGATCAATACATCGTATGCATGTACAAGGCCATTACTGTCTGTTACTGTTTTCTGCTCACGGTCTATCCCATTAACACTAACACCTCTGTGCAGTGTAATGTCCAGCAGGTTTTCCTCCTCGTCTGTCATTTTTACCAGCTGTGCCCATTGCTGGGTACCGCTGATATAATCGGGTAACATTACGCGGTTATAAAAAGGCTGGTCCTCTTTACTGAATACAGTGATAGTATCTGTTGTATTTATTTCACGATAGGCCTTTACAAAACCGCATGCGCCCGCACCGGCGCCAATGATAACGATCTTCTGAACCTGCTTTTGATATAACCTCACCTGTACTGCTGTATACTTCAGGTCGGGTTGTTTGGAAACCTTATCTACCAGTCTGTGTGTAAGGTTATTGGCCCGGCTCAAGTCATTATCAAGTATCTTACCCCAGTGCATAGGAAGGAACACAACACCTTGTTTGATGGAGGTGCTTAGTTGCGCTTTCACACGCACTACGCCATTCTCACTGAAGATCTCTACAATATCTCCTTCTTTAATTTCTCTTTCAGCCGCATCCTTTGGATGGATCTCCAGCAGGGGCGTAGGAATATGTTGTTTCAGTTTGCTGACTTTCCCGGTCTTGCTCATGGTATGCCACTGGTCGCGGATACGGCCGGTAGTAAGAATGAGCGGCCATTGCGGATCAGGCGGTGTTGACCGGTTATCGTCAGGAAAAGAATGAATGATTGCTTTGGCAGATGATGTGTAGAATTTATGATCTGTAAATAATCTTTGTGTTCCGTTATTTGAGGCGCCGGCCGGAAAGGGCCATTGTAAGGATCTCTTTTCCTTCAACAGCTCATAGCTGACGCCACTCACATCTATATTGGTGCCTGCAGTGAGCCGGCTATGTTCAGCATATATCTCTGATGGGTTATTATAATCAAACCCATGATATCCCATCTTCCTCGCAAAGCGACTGATGATCTCAGCATCAGGTAATGCTTCTCCGGGAGCTTCATTTATTTTTTGCAGATAAGTGATCCTTCTTTCTGCATTGGTCATCGTACCTTCTTTTTCCGTCCATGCAGCCGCAGGAAGTACCACGTCTGCATAACGCAGTGTTTCAGGTTTAGAGGAAATTTCCTGTACAACCACAAATTTCGCTTTCTGTAACGCCGCTTCAGCCATACGTGCATCAGGAAGGCTTACCAGCGGATTGGTACACATGATCCAGATGGCTTTCAGCCTGCCGTCATTCAACGCTTCAAACATCTCCGTGGCTGTCAGTCCCGGTTTGTCGGAGATAGCTGTGCCGCCCCAGAACTCCTGCACTTCTTTACGGTGTGCAGGATTGTCCAGCACACGATGTGCCGGCAGCATATTGGACAGACCGCCTACTTCGCGTCCTCCCATTGCATTCGGCTGTCCTGTCAGTGAGAATGGTCCGCAACCAGGCTTACCGATCTTACCGGTGATAAGATTGAGATTGATGAGGCTCAGATTTTTATTTACGCCTACCGCACTCTGGTTCAAGCCCATCGTCCACATGGTCATAAAGCCTTTCGCCTGGCCTATCATAGCGGCTGCTTCATAGATCAGGTCTTCGGAAATACCACATACTGCCGCTGCACTGCTGATGCTGCGCTCCATTACGGTATCCCGGTATTTGGCGAAGCCTTCGGTATGTTGCTGGATGAAATGATTGTCTGTATGTCCTGCTTCTATCAACAGCCGGCCGATAGCATGATGCAATACGATGTCTGTACCTGGCATCAGTTGCAGGTGAACATCCGCTATCGCACAACTTTGTGTTACCCGTGGATCGCTGACGATGATCTTCAGGTCAGGGTTCTTCGCCTTCGCAGCCTCAATCCTGCGCCACAGTATCGGGTGACACCATGCAGGATTGGCGCCGGCTACGAATATGCAGTCTGTCTGTTCTATATCATCATAACTTCCTGGAACACTATCTTCTCCCAGCGATAATTTGTAGGCGGCTACCGCGCTACTCATACACAGACGGGAGTTGGTGTCTATATTATTACTTCCGATAAATCCTTTGATCAGTTTATTCACCACATAATACTCTTCCGTCAGGCATTGCCCGGAGGCATAAAATGCAACAGACTCAGGGCCATATTGTGCTATCATTTGTTTGAACACTGCAGCGGTACGCTCCAGCGCCTGGTCCCAGGAAACGCGCTGCCGTGGCATATGCCGGTGATAGCGCATTTCCGGGTAATAGAGCCTGTCTGATGTGTCCATCACAGTATAGTGCAGGTTCATGCCTTTGGAGCAAAGCATGCCTTTATTTACCGGATGATCTTTGTCTCCTTCCACGCTTAACTTTCCCTGCCTGTCCCTGTGCACAATAATACCACAGCCTACGCCGCAATAACAGCAGGTGCTACGGTAACTGCCCGCAGGAAGTTTACTATGTTGATGATTGCCTGTCATTGTTAGTCTGCAAATGCTACTTGTCCGGCAGGTGCGGAAGCCGTTTCAGTAGCCGGTTTTTTAATGAATCTCGTCAACAGTATGATGAAGGACACTGCTATTACGATATAACCGATATAAGTGAATGCATCGACATAAGTGATGCTATCAGACTTAAAAAGGAAACCGAACAACATGCCTCCCAGGTTGCCGCCTGCACCTACAACACCACTTACCAGTCCTACATTCTTTTCATTAATAAAAGGCACTATGCCGTACGTTGCACCATTCGCCATTTTCAGGAACAGCGCAAAAGTGAGCATAGATACTATAGCAAGCGCCAGTGAGCCTGCCTGTGCAAACAAAAGCAGTCCGATACCTTCCAGCAGTAATACAATAGCCAGCAGGATACCTTTTCCTTTCATGCCTGCTTTCGCGCCCACCTTATCCGATACGATGCCGCCCATTGCCCTTGCAAAGATGTTCATGAAACCAAAGATGCCAGCCCAGAAACCGGCGCTGCTCTGTGAAAGATGGAATGTATCCACGAAGTGCAAAGATGCTACGTTGTCAAATGTGATCTCCATACCGAAGCACATGCCGTAAGCCAGCGTCAGGGCCCATATACGCCAGTCTGCCAGGATGGTCCAGTCAGTTTTACTCTTTACAGGACTGTTACGGTTGATCTCATCGAAATTACCCGTAGGAGTATCCTGTGTAAACCGGTGATACATCCATGCTACTATCAGCATCATAACACCGGGTACGATCATCGCCAGGCGCCATGCTTCCGGCTTAGTATATCCGAATCCCACAATGGCAGCAAAGATCAGCGGCATTACCATGTTGGTTACACCGCCACCCAGGTTTCCCCATCCGCCCGTAATTGCATTTGCGGTACCTTTTATATTTGCCGCAAACATCATGGAGGTATGGAATTGTGTCACTACGAAGGATGCGCCTATTACGCCGATAGCAAGACGGAACAATAGGAACGTTGTATAATCATGTGCCAGTCCTACAAGAAACACGGGTAGCGAACCTACTATCAGCAGTCGCACAGCAGTTTTACGCGGCCCCCAGGTATCGCATAATTTGCCTATGATCAACCTTGCTATAATGGTGCTGGATACTGAAGCAATAATGATATTACCTACCTGTGATTTCGTTAGTCCCAGGTCTTCCCTGATAGTAGGCATCAGGGGCGCCAGGCCAAACCATCCGAAGAAGCAGACAAAGAACATCAGCCACGTGGTATGAAATGTACGCATGTGCACCGAGTTCAATGAAAAGAGCGGCAGTTTATTGAGAGGTTGTTGAGTATTCATGTTGAAAAAAGATCTGGTTGAATAATTATGTTATTTAAAAATCATCTCCGGTCTGATAGCAACCATCACATATGCCCAGTTACTGTTGCTTTGTGCATTGGAGACATTTTTTACGGCAGTAGAAGTCAGTGAAGCTGTATTCCAGAAGTGGCTGTAACCAGCTTCAAAAGAGATCACCTTCGTAAGGGAGTATGTAGCTACGAGGTCAGCCTCTGTGCCAAATTTCCGGCTGATTGAAACGCCGTTCTCCACTATATCACTGACGCTGAAAAACTCGTGTACATCTCCTGTCAGTTGAAAACGGGTGCCTGCCTTATATTTCGTTTTCAGGTAGTAATCCTGTAATCCGCGGTTACCAGATCCGTTCGCCACATAGAAGTAATCCATATAGCCCCAGAATTTGTGCGGTGTACCATATAGCGGATCGAACGCATGACTTTTGCCTGTCGTGCTTGTGCCACCGGTAGTGTAATCAGCGCCAAGACCAGCACTGAACGACTTACAAAGCTGGTATTGGAAAGCGGCGGACAGTAGTCCTGCGCTGAGTTCCTGCGCGTTGGCATTTTTGCCGAACTGATAATATCCGGCGGCGGTCAGTGTTAGTTTATCAAACGAATTGATGAAATATAACCCTGTCGTCATGCGTGTATGTACGCCATTATCCCAGATCTTAACGCCTGTGCTATCGGGATGGAATTTGGAAAACTGGTCAGCCAGGAACAGGAAAGAGATAGTTCCTGCAGATAGTTTCCGTGAGCCATACAGATATTCCAGGCTTTTGTACATGGCGCCACCATTGGTAGTAGCTGTGTAATTTCCCGGGGGAGTTGGGTTATATATAGTGCCGGCTGCATTTTCCCTGTTCTGATTAAATGCTGCGCCGAGATGCAATGTATATGGTCCCGTTTCATATTTCAATACTGCTGCATCATGTCTTCTGCCTTGTTGCAGCCAGTCCAGGTTTCCCAGCAGGCGGCTGTCGTCATAAACGATTTCCTGGCGGCCAATTTTGAGGTTCAGGCTTTTGTTCTTTACTACTGTGTCCAGCAGCATAATTTCAGCCCAGGCTTCATGTAGCAGTAATCCGTTGTAGTCTTGGGCAGTGACCCTGTTAAGAGTGGAAACATCCTGTCCCCATACCCGTACATCCTGTACTGTCAATCCCAGTTTAAAACGGTAGCCACTGAATCCGGCAAAGAGGCGGCTACGCTGGGAGGTGAAGAAAGCAGGGGAGGCGCCTTTCGGCAGTGGTGCTCCCTGGCCATCCCTGAATTCCGTACGCGTCCGAAGCTGGGCTCCCAATGTGAACTGTGCATGTACGGACGGACGGAAAAAGAGCATACAAAGCAGACATAAAAAACCTACTGAGAATAAACATTTCATGCATTCTGTTGATAATGTTAGCAATAAGAGTATTCCCGCTCTCTCTGCTGATATTATGCTTCCTGCATGATCCCTATGTACACCTTTTCGTTTTCAACCCTGACAGGGTAGGTGGTGAGGGAACATTCCTGATCGTCAGACAGGCAACGGCCGTCTTCGAGAGAGAATGTTTTTTTATGGAAGGGACAAGCCACCTTAGGCTCGCCGTTGTGAGTGCCTGTCATGCCGCGACTGAGGGCCATCTGCTGACGGTGAGGGCACATGTTCTGTGTAGCATACCAGGCATCGCGTCTGGCAAAACGGAACAGTGCAATTTGTACATCATCATATTTTACGCATACTCCTCCGTTTGGCGGAACGTCTATCACATTACAGGCAAAGAACCATGCGATGTTTGTGGTCGTGTTTGTGCTCGTGCTGATGATGGCTGACATAAGTTATCTGTTTATTGATGAATGTCTTTTAATGAATTGATTTTCTATTTCCATTCTGCGGCCTTCTTCTGTTCCCGCAGCGTATCGAATTTTACCGTCGGATCTTTTGTTCCTGGCGCATTTACAAAGTGACTGAAGCGTTTGCGCAATTCAGGGCTTTCCACTACTTCCTTCCATTCGCACTTATATTTATCAACGAGGGACTGCATCTCTGTTTCCAGTTCGGCCGCAATACCCAGGCTGTCATTTACAACCACGTTACGCAGGTAGGTGATGCCTCCGTCCAGTTTATTCAACCATGTAGCGGTACGTGTAAGCGGATCAGCTGTTTTGATATAGAACATCAGGAAACGGTCTATATAGCGGATGCAGGTTTCACTGTCCAGATCTGCCGCCAGCAGGATGGCATGCTGTGGTTTGGAACCACCATTACCTCCTACGTAAAGGTTCCAGCCTTTCTCCGTAGCAATGATGCCGAAGTCTTTAGATTGTGCTTCTGCGCATTCGCGGATACATCCGGATACTGCAGATTTGATCTTATGCGGAGCACGCAGGCCGCGGTAACGTTCTTCTATCTGTATGGCAAAGCTTACGCTGTCGTGCAGGCCGAAGCGGCACCAGGTAGAACCTACACAGCTTTTAACGGTACGTAGTGCTTTTCCATAAGCATGGCCACTTTCAAAGCCTGCATCGATCAACTCTTCCCAGATGTTCGGCAGGTCGTCCAGGTGTGCTCCGAAGAGGTCTATACGCTGTCCGCCGGTGATCTTGGTATACAGGTTATATTTTAAGGCCACCTGTGCGATGACCAGCAGTCTGGCAGGAGTGATCTCACCGCCGGGGATGCGGGGAACAACAGAATAAGTGCCACCCTTCTGGATATTGGCAAGGAAACGGTCATTGGAATCCTGCACAACATCATTGCCTTTATCCAGGATCATATCATTCCAGAGACTGGCCATGATAGACGCTATAACAGGTTTGCATATTTCACAACCATCGCCATGACCATAATGGTCAAGCGCATCGTCGAAAGAACGGACGTTTTTGATACGGATCAGGTCATACAGCTCCTGGCGGGAGTAGGAAAAGTGCTCGCAAATTACGTTGCGGATATACTTGCCCTGTGCCTTCATGGTACCTGTGATCAGGTCTTTCACCATTGGTGTGCAACCACCGCAGCAGGTGCCTGCCTTAGTACATTTCTTAACAGCATCCAGGGTTTCATTACCTGCTTCAACTGCAGCACAGATACTGCCCTTGCTCACACTCTCACAGCTGCAGATGATGGCATCGTCCGGTAACCCGAGTACGCCCGGACCAGCATCCTGGCTTCCCCCACGGGAACCCAAAAGCACGTCTTCGGGATTGGGAGGGAGGATGACCTTATTTTTGGCGGTCTGTAGCAACATATTATAGGCGTCCGCATCGCCGATGAGGATACCTCCCAGCAGGTGTTTACCATCGTTGGTGATGCTGATGCGTTTATACACCCCTTTCATCGTGTCTTCAAACACGATACTGCGACTCGTCTCTGCGGGAGCGAAAGGATCGCCAAAGCTGGCCACATCTATACCGATCAGCTTGAGTTTGGTGCTCATGTCAAAGCCGGTAAATGCTTTCTCCTGTGCCTCACTGGCAATATGAGAAGCTACCACTTCCGCCATTTCATAACCGGGCGCTACCAACCCGTAGATCATACCATTATATAAGGCACATTCGCCGATAGCAAATATTTCAGGATCAGTTGTTTGTAGTTTTTCGTTGACTACGATACCACCCCGGTGACCAGTTTCCAGGCCGCTTAGTTTCGCCAGTTCATCCCGTGGTTTGATCCCGGCGGATATTACCAACATGTCTGCTTCCAGGATGGACTCATCCGCAAACTGCAATCCGGTCATGGTATCACCACCGGTCACTTCACTGGTGTTTTTATTGGTATGTATCTGTAAACCAAGTTGTTTGAGTTGTTGCTCCAGTATGCGGGACCCGCTTTCATCGATCTGCCGGGGCATCAGTCTTGGGGCGAACTCTATAACATGTGTATCGGAAATGCCCAGGTCCAGCAGTGCTTTCGCTGCTTCCAGCCCTAAGAGGCCGCCGCCGATCACTACACCTCTTTTCACTTTAGGGGCATAGTCACGCATAAGCTCCAGATCTTCTATAGTGCGGTAAATGAATACACCCTTTTTGTCCACACCAGGAATAGGCGGCACAAAAGCGGAAGAGCCTGTAGCAATTACGAGGTAATCGTACGCTTCTGTAATACCTTTATATGAATGGACGGTTTTGGTGTTACGGTCAATCTGCTGAACAGGGTCGCCCAGGTGAAGGGTAATATCGTTGGCGACATACCAGTCGGCCGGAGCCATGAGAAGGTCATCTGCTGTTTTGCCCGCAAAAAATTCGCTTAAGTGAACTCGGTCGTAGGCGGGTCGGGGCTCTTCTCCAAAAACCACGATTTCTGCAGCCCGGGCCGGCAATTTCGCGATTATTTTCTCGCAAAACTTGTAGCTAACCATGCCATTCCCTATAATTACAATTTTCATTGGCAAAGAATTGAGTTGATAAATTTAGAACGGCCTCTATATGTTGAATTAATTAATATGATATCTATTTTCTGATTCGAGTCGTAAAATGTGCCGTTTTTTATGATCTGCATCATGAAATTAGGAATAAGTGTTCTAATTTTATAGTGGTTCGTATGATTTTACTCATATAAATATTATTATAATATATCTCACATGGCATACTTATCTTTGGTAGGAGCAGGACCAGGCGATCCGGAACTAATAACTTTGAAGGCAGTGAACGTTCTCCGGCAGGCAGATGTAATATTATATGATGCGTTAGTGAATGAAGCGCTGCTGTCCTACGCCAAACCGGGTGCTGTGGTCCGATTTGTAGGCAAGCGCTATGGCTGCCATTCGCTCTCGCAGCAGGAAATCAATCATCTGATCGTCTCTTATGCCCAATCGCATGGACACGTAGTAAGACTGAAAGGAGGAGATCCCTTCGTATTTGGAAGGGCTACCGAAGAGATAGCTGCCGCTAAAGGCGCCGGCATCCCTGTCCAGGTTGTTCCAGGTATTTCAAGCGCCCTGGCAGGCCCTGCTGGTCAGATGATACCGCTTACCTCAAGAGGTATCACAGAGAGCTTCTGGGTAACGACGGGTACTACCCTGACAGGAGAGATCTCGGCCGATATAGACCTGGCAGCGCGTTCAACCGCTACTGTCATTATATTAATGGCGATGAGCAAACTGGAAAAGATCATGGACATATTCATCGGGTACGGGAAAGAGAACCTGCCGGTGGCCATTATTCAGAACAGTTCGACCGACAGAGAAAACGTAGTAACAGGTACCGTAAAGGATATCCTATTTAAAGCGCAGCATGCCGGCATGTCTAACCCGGCAGTAATAGTGGTAGGGAAAGTGGTGGACCTGAAGGACATGACCGGAACGGTGCAGCAATTAATTGACAGGCATGAAGAAAGATAAACATGGTTGCGATCTGCAATCCTGTATGTTATGTAAGTTGTGTATTCCTGCATGGAAGCCAGCCATTTCGACACATAGACAAAGTTTTACATTAAAGAAAGGTCAGATGCTCTTCCGGGAAGGAGAGCCGGTAAATGGGATCTACTTCGTGAATGCAGGTAAAGTAAAAGTGCACAAGCATTGGGGTGAAGGCAAAGAACTGATCGTGCGCTTTGCCAAAGAAGGTGATATTGTCGGGCACAGGGGCGTGGGCAGTGAGATGGTGTATCCTGTGTCGGCGACTGCACTGGAACCGGTTGACGGTTGTTTTATTGACCTGGCCTTTTTCCAGGCTACTCTTAAAGTCAATCATGATTTCCTGCATGCGCTCATGATGTTCTATGCCAGTGAATTACAGGAGTCAGAAAAGAATATGCGCAATCTCGTGCATATGCCTGTAAAGGGCCGTATCGCCCATGCCTTGCTTATCCTCCTGGAAAAGTTCGGCGCCAACGATGATGGCTATATTAATATGACACTCAGTCGCCAGGACCTGGCGTCTTACACCGGTACGACCTATGAAACGGCTTTCCGTGTAATGAGTGAACTGATACAGGAAAAGATCATCGTTATCTCCGGCAAAAGTATGGCCGTAATAGATCCCGCCCGGTTACAGGTCCTGGAAGCGGAAGCAGGCTAAAGCAGTTTGTATTCTGATGCCAGTTTCACGACGGAAGTCGTATTATTTACCCCGAATTTCTCCATCAGGTTCTTGCGGTGACTTTCCACCGTATGCGTACTGATGAACAATTGGTCCGCTATCTGCATGGTGGTTAATCCCTTGCCGATCAGCTGCAGGATCTCTTTTTCCCTGCGGGTGATACGTGGTATGGCTTTCAGCAGTTCCATATCAGCATTCTTCAACGCTTCTTTCGTACTGCTGCACAGGTATTCCTCCCCATCCATAATGGCATAAATAGCCCGGATGATCTCATTGCCCAGTGCATTCTTCAGCACATACCCGCTTGCTCCGTTCTGCAACATACTGTGTATGACAGGTTGTTCATCATGTATGCTCAGCGCAATGATCTTAACATCTTCATATTTCTTTTTAACTTCCCCGCAAAGCGTCACACCGCTGATGTCCGGAAGGTTCACATCCATCAGTATTACGTCCGGCTGCCCTTTTTCCAATGCCTGTAATACACTTTTACCATCCCCATAATCGCCGTTCAGTTCTATTCCTGCATCACTTCGCAGGATGTTTTTCAAACCTTCTACCATGATAGGGTGATCTTCTACCACTATTACTTTGATCATAACTTCTTTCAATTACGTTTAACTAATTAATGGATGTTGCACATTCTATTGTAATGGCCGTGCCTGTACCAGGTTCGGACTGTATATCGATCTTGCCGCCCAGGAATTCCACGCGCGCTTCGATATTCGCCAGACCGGCTCCTTTAAGTTTATTGCCTGTGGTCGTATCAAATCCTTTTCCGTCATCTTCAACGGTGAGGAACAATGTGTGGTCAGTTTGTTGCAACAGCACTAATATCTGCGAGGCCTCTGCATGTTTGACCGCATTGTTCACCAGTTCCTGCATAATGCGGTATAATACTACCTGCCGGGTATGTTCCATATCTGCCTGAAAATTGAACACCTGGCAAATGATATTATCTGTTCCCGTCTTTTTCAATCCTCTGCAATATTCAACAGTAGCCTCTCCAAGACCATATTTAATTAGGATCTCAGGCATCATGCTGCGGGCAATACGACGTAATTCATCCATTGCTCCGTCCAGTCGCTGCAGCGTGTTCTGAATGAGCGATTGCCTGTATACTGTGGTTTGGGACGGCGTTACGGTAGATAACTCCAGTTTAATACCTGAAAGTAATCCGCCTAATCCATCATGCAGGTCACGCGCCAGTCTTGTACGTTCTTTTTCCTGTCCTTCCAGCATAGCCGAGAGGAGAGATATCTTATGCTCCTGACGGATGCGTTCCACCTCAAATTCGTGTAGCTGTCGCTGTTGCTCCAGCAGTTTGCGGCCGTTGCGGTAAAACAGATAGCTGAGTGCTGCCACGACCAGCAATGATAACATGATCACTACCATCAGCGAGATCAACAGCCGGTTCTTCTGCAGGGCGAATTCCTGGCGCTCGTTCTCATGCTGCAACTGCATGATACGGTTCTCTTTTTCGGAAGACTGGTAATGTGCTTCCAGTTCATGGATCTTCTCCGTTACTTCCCGTTCCTGTAAACTGTCAGCAAGTATGATGTACTTCCGCAGGTATTTATATGCATCATCCGGATAGTGTTGCTTGAACGACAGTTCGGCCATCAGGTCCAGGGCATGTAAACGGAATGGAAAATCCTTCAGCGTATAAGACAGGTGTCCGTATTCTTCCATCGCCTTCATGGCTTTGTCATATTGTCCCTGTCTTTCAAAGAGTTTTGCCAGCGAGTACAGGTTATTGCAGATGGCCACGTTGTAGTTAAGCCTGCGCGCAATGAACAAGCCGCTGTAAAACATACTGGCTGCGTGATGGTACAACTGATGTTTCACATCCAGTAAGCCCTGATGATAATAATAGTCCGCCCAGATATCAATAGAGTCCACGCCGGTCTTGTCCAACTTTGCTTTGGCTTCCATCAGATGGCTTTCCATATTCTGAAGGCTGTCCAGGTGATACATACAGCTTGCGAGGCTAAGATGCCTGCTGGCTATCAGATGGTTATAGCGGGCCGGGTCTTCATAGCTGGTCAGACTTTTATAATAATATGTGATAGCAGTTTTATACTGTGATTTATTAAAGAAGATATTTCCCAGGCTTTCATAGGTGGCATTCAGCTCGGGGATCGCGTTCATTTTCTCAAGCAAGGGTATTGTTTGCAGATATTCTTCCGTCTGCAATTGTGTTTGTCCCTCATTTCCCAATACCTCCGCAAGATTGATCTTTATCATAGCCGTTAGCATACGGGCTTCACGGCTGGTATCTTTCATGATATCTTCCCTGGCAATGAGCAGGTGTTTTTCTGCCTCCCGGAAATTATTGATGGTATTGAACCAGGCGCCTATTGCCAGGTAAGTACGTGCGATGCCTAGTTTACTCTCACTCTTCTCTTCCAGTTGCAATGCCTGCTGAAAATATTTCAGCGCCTGTACACTATCTCTCAAAGGCAGCTTTCTGGCCAGCCTGATATATAATTCGGATGATACTGCGTCGGAAGCCCCTCGTTGAGCAATCATTTTCTGACTCACGTTATTACGGGTCTGGGCGTATAACGGGGTAGTTATACATAGTAGGACGATAAGTATAGGTATTCTCATGGACATAAATCAGGGTGGAAATATATAATTATTTGAGATACATATTCTTATTATTTTTCCTTTGTAAAAGTATCAATAGGGCCTCCCTGGGAAAACCCCTGTTTTCCGGGATTTTTTTCGCTGACTTCATGACTAATTTTGCAGTGTGATTTTGAAAGCCCTTGGAGAAGAATGTTAGAGGTATATAGCTGCTTTAATTATTCCTAAAGATTGTTAATAAACAATGCTTTATGTAGAATGGCATGTATACTCCGATATCACAAGTAAAAAATTACCAGCAATATTTTAACCGTCTTTATAGTATTAACATAGTATCTACCACGGGAAATCGTGGCCATTTTTGCCAAACCCCAGATTGTATTTTTGTTGAAGGACCTAGATGAAGGGCAGCGGGTGTGTGGACCCGCTGCCATCCAACCAAACAAGAGATCATGCAGGCACCCGGCGTGGTTTCTCACGCTCCCAGAAACGATGTTGCGCAATGGCCTTTATGAATGTGTTTGCCAATCCGGTCGCATCGTCACTCACAATAACACCTTCCATCAACGCTGATCCTTCAGATTTATCCTCCGGTAATTTTTTGAAAAAATACGTAGCCTCCAATACCTGTACCGCTCCCGCATGTGCTGCTATAGCTTTACAATGTCTGTATGCTTCATTCAGGAAATGTACGGCATCTGCATCCGCTTCCAGTGTAGCAACGCTGTTCGAACCTGAAGGAACATATATGGCATCATAAAATACAGAAGCCGCCGTCAGGAAACTTTTGACCACCGGTATCAGTGTATCGTCCGCCGCAATAATATCGCCCAGGTGCGGCGCTACTACTTCCGCAATGGCGCCTGCTGCTTCCAGCGCCTTCTTCACGGTCGTAAGTGACGCTGCGTCTACCCCGTCTGCCGCCAGCAGCGCAATCTTTCTGGTTTTGATACTGTCTTTTACTGTATTGGCCATACTTAACGGCGCTGAAATATCCGGTACCGGTGTTTTCGGTGGAAAAGGTTCATATTTTGCAGGATCGGCATCGGCGGGAACGCTGTGATTAATGGGCTTTTCCGGTTCTTCCGGTACTTCCAGTCCCAGGCCATATGCTACCTGGCTGGCCAGGTCTTTATCTACCTGCGTAAGTATGCCTATCATGCGTTGCCTGATCTCCACCGTATCTACCTTACCTAATTCGAAGCGTAGCGCATCAACGATATGCTGTTTCTCCGGATCTGACTGACTGTTGTAAAATAGGGTGGCCTGACTGAAATGATCAAAGAAACTGCGGCTCCTTTCCCTGATCTTGACGGCATCAATTCTTTCTGTGTAAGAAGTGAACCCGCCTTCTGCTGCTTTCGCCTGTGCAGGGTCTCCTCCGCGAAGTGAATTAGGGCTATACGCAGTCCTGCCACGGTTAATGGTTTGCCGCATATATCCGTCCCGCTGATTATTATGTACCGGGTTGATGGGGCGATTGATGGGAATCTCCTGGAAATTAGGGCCGCCCAGACGTATTAACTGGGTATCCGTGTAAGAGAAAAGACGTCCCTGCAACAACGGGTCATTCGTAAAATCTATACCTGGCACTACATGTCCGATGTGGAACGCTACCTGCTCTGTCTCGGCAAAGAAATTGTCGGGGTTCCTGTTCAGGGTCATTTTACCGATCCGCTGCACAGGCACCAGTTCTTCCGGAATGATCTTGGTAGAGTCCAGCAGGTCAAAATCAAACTTATGTTCGTCTGCTTCAGGAACGATCTGTACCCCTAATTCCCATTCAGGAAAATTACCGCTTTCAATCGCTTCCCACAGGTCACGCCTGTGAAAATCAGGGTCTTTCCCCGAGATCTTCTGCGCCTCGTCCCACGCTACAGAATGTACGCCAAGTAAAGGTTTCCAATGGAACTTTACAAAGCAGCTTTCGTTATTCGCATTCACCAACCGGAACGTATGTACGCCAAATCCTTCCATCATGCGGAGGCTGCGGGGAATGGCCCTGTCGCTCATCAACCACATGATCATATGGGTCGATTCCGGCATGAGGGAAATGAAATCCCAGAAGGTATCATGTGCGGACGCCGCCTGTGGTATTTCATTATGTTGTTCCGGTTTTACGGCATGAATGAGGTCCGGGAATTTAATAGCGTCCTGTATGAAAAATACAGGCATGTTGTTACCTACAAGATCAAAAATGCCCTCTTCGGTATAGAACTTAACTGCAAATCCTCTGACGTCTCGCGGCAGGTCGGTAGAACCTCTTGAACCTGCTACTGTAGAGAATCTTACAAAGACAGGTGTTTCACGCGATGTATCTGTCAGGAAACCGGCCTTTGTATATTTTTCCATCGATTCATAAACCTGGAACACACCATGTGCCCCTGAACCACGTGCATGCACTACACGTTCCGGGATACGTTCGTGGTCAAAGTGTGTGATCTTTTCACGGAAAATAAAATCCTCCATCAATGTCGGACCACGTTCACCGGCTTTCAGCGAATTATGATCGTCATTGATCTTTACACCGGTATTGGTGGTAATGATCTCTCCGGTACTTTCTTCTTTATTGGGGGACAGTTCAGCAATCTTTTTGTTTTCTTCAAGAACTTTGGTGGTCTTTTTACCCGGCATGGTTTAGTGTTTTTATAGTTGTCAGATAAGGTTGGAAGGACTATTCTTCTGCAGCTTCGTAATTGATATTGTTTTCTGCTATTTCGGTCAGCAGTACGTCTGATTCCTTCTCTTCCGCCAGCGTCGCCTCCAGGAGTGAAGCAGCGTCTGTCAGGCCGAGAGTAGTGGCTAGTTGCGCCAGTCCGCCGTATGTGGCGATCTCATAATGCTCTACCTTTTGCGCGGCGAGGATCAGTCCGACATCCCTGGTGGCAGTTCCTGCTTCGGTATCGGCAATGATGGATTCACCTTCCAGCACAATGCCTTCGATCGCGTCACATTTTTTACCTCTCACCGGTTTGCCCAGCAGTTCAAATATCTGTTCCAGGCGGCTGATATGACCTAACGTTACCTGCAGATGATCTTCAAATGCCGTCTGCAACTCGGGCGTAGTCGCTGATTTCTTCATTTTGGGCAATGATTTTGCAATGTGATTTTCTGCCCAGTAAATGTCTTTTAACTCTTCACAGAAGAATTCTTTCAGACGGGAATCTGATACAGGAGTGGATGCAGTGTCAGCTGACTTCGCTGTTTTTTTGGAAATGGATGAAGCTTTTGCCATAAGTAATTAATTTTTTTATCCTCATGCTAACACTGTACCGTAATGTGATAGTCGCTGTCCGTCGGGGCGAGGCTTTTGTAAAATGATAAGCCTGTAGCAGATATTGCCCATTATGTATAGGATGCGCAATAGCATAGTACGCTGTTATATGAACTGAAGAATGTGCGGAGTGTAAACGGGCTTATAATTTGGGGTGAATGGCGTTGATAAAACAGCGGATATCTCATTTTATTTTATGAGACATCCGCTGTTTTTATGACTTTCATATCTTTCCTTCAACGCTTCCCGAACGGGCGCACTTTAAGGTCTTGCCAGGGAGTTACTGTCAGCAAAACCTTTAGGCATGAACAGTTTCCGCAGGGTGTCCACATACTCCTGATCAGGTTTGGTATTACGGATCTCGAACAGAGGTTCCAGGTCGGGGCCTGCTATGTAACGCAGCTGGTGATTATCATCTGTTACTGCTTTGAAGATAATGCCTGCTACATCTTCAGCGCTGAATAAATTTCCTCCTTCAAACGATTTGAAAAATTCGGCCATTTCTTCAGAGAACGCCTTGTAGTCTGCCAGTGAGGGATCAGCTGCGAATTCTTCATTCGCCCTTTCATAAAATGGGGTAGGAATGAAGCCTGGTTCAACCATTTTTACTTTGATATGCTGGGAGTCCAGCTCGTAGGCCAGCGATTCCGTAAACCCTTCCAGGGCGAATTTAGAAGCGGCGTAAATGGTCAGCAGCGGGGTAGTAACACGGCCCGCTCCGGATGATACATTTAGAATAACGCCTGCCTGATTACTTCTGAAATGTGGCAGCATAGCCCTCGTAACGTTCATTACCCCAAATACGTTAGTATCGAACTGGGCTTGTACCTTCTGAGGTGTCACTGCTTCGAAAAGCCCCTGTTGTCCGTAACCGGCATTGTTGACCAGTGCGTCTATCCGTCCGAACTTCTCTATGCCCCTCTGTATAGCCGACTGAATGGATGCCTGATCGGTCACTTCCAACCGGGTTACGAAGATATTCGGGTCACGGATGAATTCAGTTTCCTTTTCCGGGCTGCGCATTGTTGCAATGACGTTCCATCCTTGTTTTACAAAATGCAGGGACGTAGCTCTCCCTATACCGGAGGAAGCTCCGGTGATCAAGACTGTTTGTTTCATTTTATCTGGTGTTTTTTATTGTTGGATACCCGACGGATTTATACCGTAAAGTTGTTTGAAGGCATAGGAGAAATGGGAGAAGGTTTCGAAGCCTACTTCATAGTAAACATCAGAGGGACGTTTCTTTTCTTCACTGATCAGGTAATGTGCTTCTTCCAGCCTGCGTTTCAACAGCCAGCGGCTGGGCGTAGTATGGAACACTTTTTCAAAATCCCTCTTAAAGGTGGCCAGACTTCTGCCCGACATATAGGCAAACCTTTTCATTTCGACGTTAAACCGGAAATGCTGCTGCATGAAAGCTTCCAGATCGATCTTATCGGGCTGGTCAAACTGGAACAGGATATCTTTCAGCTGCGGATTGACCTGTAGTAGTAGCATCAAGGCTTCCTGTCTTTTGAGTTTGATCAGGTTTTCCGGCAGGGAAGTATCGAAATAGGGAGTCAGTGTTTTAAAGTAATTCTCCAGTAGGATATTGCGCTCAAGTTTGAGCACTGCACTTTTATTTTCAAAAGGCGCTTCGCAGGTAATACCGTATTGTTCACTAAACTGTGTCAGGGTCTCTTTGTCAAATACAACAGTGATGGATCTGAAGTCTAGGCTTTCTTCGGGCTGCTTGGTAAATTTGGAGAGGAAGTTCTTTCTGTAGAACAGCATATCTCCGGGAGCAAAAGTTTTGGTCGAATCCGAATCAGCTGCTTTCAGATAACCAGATACGATATAACACAACCCATGTTCTATGATAAACTGTTCGCCAACGATCTTCGTTTTTGCCAGGTGTGAATAGACCAGGCCGGGTAGCTTTTTGTTCGCAACTAGTTCCTTTTTCATTTCTGTTTGAGCTGTTTGACAATGCAAAGATGGGGATAAAGGGATTGCACTGTTTTCGTTAGCAGCTCAAATTTATTGTCGTATAAAGCTCAATGGAGAGGATAAAATACTATCAGAAAGGGCTTGTTTTCCCTTCCCTGTTTCTATACTGCTTCTTCTACGCGTCTCCTCTGCTTGTTCTACCGCTGTTCTGCCGGAGTTCTAATAAAATAGCCGGACCCTTACTGGTAAAGGATCCGGCCTTAGGATATGATTTAGGTAGACCAGTAAAAATGATATGATCTTAACATTTATACCTTATACGCCAGCGCACGTGTGGCTGGTTTGTACCGTACGAAGAATGCCAGCCATATTGTCCGGGAGATCCGCATAATAGGCGGTTGCAGTAACACCAGCAATACGCCATTAACACCCAGCCACCAGATCATGCGGTCATCGTATAAGGAAAACCCGATGATCACCCACCAGGCGATAAATGTCGCCACGCTGAATGCCACAGTCAGCGCATAGCTGACATAGCTCGTACCATAGTAAAACCCTATTTCTCTCTCAAAATCTTCCCCACATACCGGACAATGATCGTTCATCTCGGTAAAGTGCTTCAGGTTATACGCGTTATCAGATGTGAATATTTTTCCTTTGCGACAGGCTGGGCACCTGTTCTGTAGTATGCTGCCCATCAGATTAGGCTTGTTTTCGAATTTAGCTGCACACATAAAATATGTTATTTGGACATCTCAAAGGTACCACAAACCTTACCTGTGGCTGTGGTGGTATTCGCCTGAATTATGGTATTTTTTACTGATTCGTCGCCAGAATAGGAGTGTACATATAAAATATTTTTATTTTATAGGGGTGGTTTCTATTTTTGCCGTTATTATCACTTAAGACAAGTCTCAACACCATGACTGGCAAGATGCGAAAGAGGATTTTTCGGATTGTTTTAATACCTATTGTTATCCTGATAGTACTGGTGGGTATCGCCGTGGGTGTACTGTATTCACAACAGCAACGCCTCATTAACCTCGCTATCAAGGAATTGAATAAACAGTTGCCGGGCGAACTGGTCATTGAAGGCAGTACCATATCTCCTTTTCAGAATTTCCCCTACATCTCAATAGGCCTGAAAAATGTCCGGTTCTTCGCCACAAAGCAAAAGACCGGCAGACCCATGTACCAGCTTGAAAAGCTGTATGTAGGGTTCAGCCTGCCAGATATACTCCGGCAGAAGTATAACGTCAAGGTTATATTGCTTAAAAAAGGGCATCTTGACCTGGTAAGGGATGTAAATGGTAACCTCAACATTGTAGAGGCTAACAGGATCCAGCAGGACACGGTCACTACTACCGAAACCGAATCCGCCTCTCTCGACCTCGATATCAAAAAGATCGTGTTAAGGGACCTGGACATCGCTTTTTCTGATAAGCAAAGCGGTCAGCACGTAAATACCCATATAGACAAGATAAAAACTGCTTTCCGCGCCGATAGCGTCAACATTTTTGCTGACCTGGAGGGATCAATGATCGCTGACTATACCACCCCGACAGATACTTCCCTGTTCAGGAACAAACATGTGAAACTGGACCTGCAGCTGACATACGATCAGCAACGGCAGTTTGTTAGCCTGCCTGTAGGCGGCCTCAAACTGGAAGACGCCAGTTTCAGCATTACAGGAACAGCGGACCTGAAAAATGGTAATAACGTTGACTTTAAAGTGAAAGGAGACAGGCCTGACATTGACCAGTTAGTATCATTTGTCCCCGCATCGGCTATGGAGCAAATGAAGCAGTTCCGTTATGACGGCCGTCTTTATTTTGACGGTATCATCAAAGGAAAGCTTGGCGGCGATCAGATGCCGCTGATAAAGATCAACTTCGGCTGTGAGAACGGCTGGCTGCTCAATGAAAAAGCCAATAAAAAGATCGATTCCCTGGGCTTCAAGGGTTTCTATACAAATGGCGCAGGACATTCCCTGAAAACCTCGGAACTGCATCTGTTAAGTGTAAGCGCCCGTCCTGAGAAAGGTGTCTTCAAGGCCAATTTTGTCATGAAGGACTTCACCGATCCTAAAATGATCATGCAGATCAATTCTGACCTGCAGCTGGAGTTTATCGGCGCCTTTTTGGGTATAGCCGACCTGCAGCGTCTGACTGGCCATATCAGCCTGAAAATGGACTTTAACGAGCTGGTGGACATGACCGTGCCGGAAGCATCCATGGGTAAACTGAAAGAAGGTATTCAGAGCGAACTGAGAGTAAGTGACCTGACCTTCCGTATTCCCAACTATCCGCATATCATTCATAACCTGAACCTGCATGCGGATATGAAGAACGGCTTCGTAAAACTCGATACGCTTTCCTTCTATTTCGGCAATTCTGACTTTGCGATGAATGGCTCCCTGAGTGACCTGCCCGCCCTGTTCCATCAGCAGGAAAAGCCGGTGCAGGTAACATTCAATGCACGTAGTAAGAAGATGATCCTGAAAGAGCTTTTGTCATATGATTCTGTTATAGCAAAGAAAGCAAAGGAAGAAATATACGGGTTCAATATCGGGTTGTCGCTGGAAACTTCTGTAAAAGAACTACAGCACCCTGCTCCATTGCCTAAAGGCAAGTTCAAATTGGAGAAACTGTATGCGAGCTTCAAGGAATATCCGCATGCCTTCCATGATTTTGGAGCAGAGCTCAATATCAACGATACCGCCCTGTTACTGCGGAACTTCGGTGGTATGATCGACAGCAGCGATATCCTTTTCAGCGGCCGTGTGATCAACTATCAGCTTTGGTTCGACCAGGTAAAGAGAGGAAAGACACAGATCGCATTTGACCTGAAATCGAAACGCCTGGCAATGAAAGACGTACTGGGACCTATCAGCCGTACCTATGTACCGAAAGACTATCAGCATGAAGTGGCTACCGGTATATGGCTACGTTCAAAAACTGATCTTCGTTATGACTCTGTGTTCAAATTTGCTAAGATAAAACTGGCCAATGTCTCTGCAGAACTGCAGGAACATAAGATCAAAGTTGACAGCATAAAAGGTACTGTGAAGGTGGGTGCTGATAAATTCCTGAAACTAGACACCCTCACAGGGCGTATCGGTAAAACGGACTTTGATGTAAGCATGCGTTTGTACATGGGTAAAGATTCCGTGAAGCGTAAGAAAGAAAACTTCCTGCAGTTCACTTCCAGGAACCTTGACCTCGACCAGCTGACCAACTATAAACTGACAGCAAATGAAGATGAGGAAACCGTAGTTGCAGCACCGGCGGTAACCCGTACTGTGATCAAAGACACCAGTCATTCCAGTGGCTTCAACATCTTCACTGTGCCATTCATTGACTTCCGTGCTACTGTCAATATCGGCAGGATAAAATATCATCGCCTGTGGCTGAAGAACATCACCAGTAACGTCCGTATGACGACCAATCAGCACATTTACCTGGATACACTGGGAATGGGCGTTGCAGAAGGCGAGATAGGTATGAAAGGTCATTTCAATGGCGCAGACCCTAAAAAGATCTATTTCCGCAGCAGGATCAGGGCCTTCGATGTGAATATCGAAAAGCTGATGCTGAAACTTGATCACTTCGGACAGGATTATGTGATCAACAAGAACGTGAAAGGGCGCCTTAACGGCCAGATCAAAAGCCGTATCCTGATGCATCCGGACCTTACGCCTATTATTGACGATTGTGAGGCTCAACTGGACCTTGATATCAGGAACGGAAGCCTGATCAACTTTGCACCTATGCAGGCAATGGCCGGTTACTTCAAAGACAAGAACCTGAACATGATCCGCTTCGATACCCTGAAAAATAAACTGACCCTGAAAAACGGTGTGCTTGATATCCCGACAATGAATATCAACTCGTCTCTGGGCTTTATGGAGATCTCCGGTAAGCAATCGCTGGATATGAAGATGGAATACTACATGCGTATACCATTGAAGATGGTTACACAGGTAGGTTTTCAGTCCCTTTTTGGCAAAAAGAGGGAAGAAGTGGATACTGACCAGGTAGATGCGATTGAATACCGTGATAAGGACAAAAAGGTGCGTTTCATGAATATTAAAGTATCAGGTACTCCGGATAACTTTAAAGTAGGGCTGGGAAAAGCAAAGAAGACATAAATGACTATAATAGCAGAGAGAGCCGCTTCGTTACAACGGAGCGGCTTTCTCTTAATTAATTGAATGCTTCAGTCAGTGCTTTCATTCCTTCGAGTCTCTCTCCGAATCGTTTTCTTATATACCAGATGTTGATATAATGCAGCGCAATGCCCCATGGTATTGTCACAAAAAGGGTCGTGCGCCAGCTTACGCTGAAGGATACCAGGAGTGCGGCTATCATTGCTATTCCTGTGACATTGGATATCCAGAGATATACGTGCAGTGCACTTTTTGTTTTTTTGTAAATTTCTGTTACATAATCCCTGATATGCGTGCCTTTTTGCAAAAGCGACAAGCGCATTAGTCTTATAAATAAGAACAGGCAAACAAGCAGATAAAGTATTGTACCCACATAGATCAGGGTCCTTATCATATCGCCTTTGTCCGGGTTTCCGGAAGCAATGCTCAGCGTTACAGAAAAGAACATGAAAAGTAAACCTATGATAATGAGTCTGATCTCTTTTCTAAATGTGGATGCTAATTTTTTCCTGGTCTCAATTAATCTTTCGTCTATCATCCTGCTCACGGATTGACCTGTAAGTAATTCCTTATTATCTTCTCCGGAAGCCCCCTTCAACAGGTTGTCCAGCTCGTCCAGTGGTTCCATTATTGTTGAATTTTAGTACGTGTAAGGAGATCTTTTAATTTCTGCCTGATACGGTTCAGCTTAACGCCGACATTGTTCTCGGAGTCGCCGGTGATCTCCGAGATCTCCCGGTAACTCATACCTTCGATATATAACAGGATCAGTGCTTTGTCTGCTTTTGGGAGCGAGCGTATCATTTCCCACAGTAAGCGCTCCTGTTCGTGTTGCGTGTTTTCATCATCATCTGTCGAAGGCGCCGCCACATTGCGGAGATGTTTGTTCCTGGTGGCAGATTTTCTGGAGTAGGTCAGGGCAGTATTTAATGCTACCTGGTACATCCATGTAGATACTTTGCTCTGAAACCGGAAGCGGGGAAAAGACAACCATAGTTGTAACCATATCTCCTGCAGAAGGTCTTCTTTATCCTCTTTGTGATCTGCATAGATATTCACTACTTTAAAAATTATTCCCTGGTGCGGAAGGGTATGATCCAGAAAGTCAGCTTTGGTCATTACTCATGCTTCTTTTTTATTTAAAACGCCTGTTCGTCACGGGGTCTTTATTCATTAGTATACCAGCCAGCCGGAAACTTACAATATCTGTTTAAAATATCTGGGAAGTGGGTTAAAAATAAGTAAAACTGCCGGTGTGACCGGTAGGTAGGGGATATATGACGGACTTAAAAAACAGGGAAGTAATCAACCAGATTCTGCTTAGATAACGCTTAGATAACGCTAATCCTACGTTAATCCTACGTTCATGAACGTAGGATTAACGTAGGATTAGCGTTATCTAAGCGTTATCTAACCGGTACTTGTCTTAATACAGAAAAACTTTACAGTTTTATATTGAGGATCAGGATTGGCTTTACAGCTCATGAGCAAAAAAGCACTTGTCTAAAATTACTAAATTCCCCTGGTACGGCTGCCTCTTTCACCACGGGTGGTGCTGGTTCTACCGCCTGACGAGCTGTTACTTCTGGGACTCGGCTGATAATTGCCCTGTGGCCTTACTCCACTCTGGGAGCTGCCACCTCTTGGGGTAGGCTGGTATCCGCCGGATGGTCTGGTACCACTCTGGGAGTTACCACTTCCCTGATTAGGCTGGTAGTTACCGGATGGTCTTCCTCCATTCTGGGAGTTGCCGCCTCTTGGGGTAGGCTGATAATTTCCGGACGGTCTGCCACCACTTTGAGGGCGGCCGCCATTGTTATTGTCATAGTAACCGGGACGTCCGCCTGGCCGGCTGTTGTTCCTGCCATAATTATCCCTGTAACCGTTCCGGTAACCATTATAGTTATTTCTGCCGCCGTAGTAGCCATTTCTGTTGGACCCATTGTACCTGCCACCGTTGTACCCGGAATACCGGCCACGGTCTGCCCTGGTGGAACGATAGTTCGTCATCACCACCCGGTTGCGGCTGTAAACCATACCGGAATACGTCCTTACAGGATAGTACATTCCTCTGGCAGGGGGGATCCTTCTGATCGGAGCATAGGCATATCCATACCTGTAATGCTGGCACACCGGACGATAGGCATAGACCGGCATAGGGCGCCATGGTCTCCACCATACCGGCGGGTTGATCCATGACCAGGGAGAGGTCCATACCACATAGGCGGGCGCATAGACCCGGCGTACGCAGGGCCAGTACCATACGTTCACAATGACGCCGGCAGGAGCTATCCTGGAAATGCCTGCGTCTGCTGCGGGACCATGCGAACGGGATGGCGTGTAATCAAATGAATTGTCTTCGGCGGAGTACAGGCTGTCTGCCTGTTCTACCGGTTCGGCGAGGGTGGTTTCCCCGTAAATATCTTCATCGCCTGCTATCTGGATAACGGCCGTGCCTTCGTTGGTCTTTTCCAGCTCAATAACAGCGATGTCCTGGCTCTCCTGGTTAGATACGAGCGCTTGTATGATGAAAAGCTGGACCTGGTTCTGTTTTTTATTGATCACCCGCAGGTAATCGATATTGCCGTCCCCGTTCAGGTCAAGGTTGTTGACCTTGTTTGCTTCTGTGTTCAGTAATTTTTCGAATTCTTCCGGGGTATTAGCCTGTTTAAAGAGGGTAAGGGCGCCCTGCAGACTGAAATTATCTCCGGGCAGTCCGGTGGAATCCTGGTCGGGAGGCGACCAGCTGGCCTCATCCCATTCGTCAGGTTGTTCCTGAAGTTGTTGATGGGAAGTCTGGTCCTGGGCGCTGGCATTTAATACCGGTAGCAGGGATATGAACAGTGCAGGTAGGGAATGGCTGATCTTCATGACAATAATGTTTGGTATATCGATAATCGAAGATGAATGTACAAATAGTTTATTAATATTATATGAGTGGCTTGAATTTAGGAGGGGCGTGGGTTTAAAACGTTTGAGGGGCTTGTAATATACTGTTGTGAAACAACATATTACAAGCCCCTTACTATAATGAGGAGTTTCCGTTTATGATAACTTTTTCCGCCGGACGGCTTAATTGCGATTGCCTGTCCTGCCACGGGTGCTTCCTGTGCGGTTACCATTGGTCCTTCCGCCGGAGCGATTGCCGCTTACTCTTGTGCCCCTGTCTCCCCGGGTAGTTCTGTCCACCCTGGTGGCCCCTCTTACAGCACCGCTTCTGTCAGTTCTTGAGGGGGTGTAAGACTGGGCTTTTCTACCGCCGCTATTGGTCCTGTTAGGTGTAACACGTTCAACTCTTCTGGTGGTGCGGTAGTTATTCACAACCACTCTGTTACGGTTAATGACGGTGACGGAGGTCGTTCTTACAGGGCGATAGATAACGCGGGCAGGAGGGATCCTGCGAACGGGCACTACCACATATCTGTGTGCGTAGGTGTACCGGATAGGGCGGTATACATGCCAGGGCATGGGGCGCCAGGGGTGATACCATACGGGACGGCTTACCCATGTCCACGGGGAGACCCAAACGGTGTAAGCAGGTGCATATACATAGCGTACACAGGGCCATAACCACACGTTTACGATAACGCCCTCCGGTGAGGAGGCGGCTGGGCCATGGGTGGCGCTGGTGTAGTTAAAGGCGTTTTCCGGTTCTTCTTCCGGTTCCGCAATGACGGACTCGCCATAGATGTCGGCATCGCCAATGATCTGGACAATGGCGTTATTATCTCCTGTTTTCTCCAGTTCAATAACGGCTATGTCCTGGCTTTCTGTAGAAGAGACCAGTGCCTGCAGGATGAATACCTGTACGTCGTTCTCTTTTTTATTGATGACCCGGACGTAGTCGGTATTGCCATCTTCATTAAGGTCGAGGTTATTGATCTTGCTGTCTTCAGCGTTCAGGAGCTTTTCAAATTCTTCGGGGGACGCTGATCTTTTAAAGAGGTCGAGGGCGCCCTGCAAGCTGAAATTATCGCCTGGCAGACCGGTAGAATCCTGTTCCTGTTGTTCCTGGGCGGAAGCCGTAAAGGTCATCGCCAGGCATAAGATGCATGCTGTGAGGTGGTAGCGAATGTTCATATACTGGATTTACGTGAAATACTCCCTGTTCCCGCTGATGATTTCCGGAGGGGCCAGACCCGGTCATCTTTTCTATAAACTGCCGTGAGTATATATAAGTAGACTGCCTGAAACGGGCGGGGTTTAATAAGGGGTGACGGAAGGAGGGAGGATATGACAGATTATCTGTTATTTTTATGTGGAATTTATTCATTGTTAATTTATTAAATTAATCTGTCGACCACTGCTCATACAGATAATGAAATTACCACTTTGTTGTATATATGTAATATTTTGACGTCAATCCCTAATGTTTTTGGCTTTTAATTGAAAATTTTTCCTAATTTGGTGCCGTCATTCCGGTTTAGCAGATTATAAAAACCGGCTTATGATACGCCTTAAACCACAACGAATATACTGTTAGACCACCGTTATTATCACCTATTGTTAGTTACAACCCACTAACTACATGTTTAAACCGCAACTAGCATACTGTTAGAGTTACGAAACCTTCGTATTAGAATGTTCGTAATTTGATTGACATATTATTAGACACTAGCTTGTTTGCGGGGGACTTATCATATACCGTCATAAAAACTCCACTGCAAATTATTAGTGTTCAATACATAAATTTGGATCTGAAAACGTTTTCAGAACAATAATCTTATACTTTCGCATAAAGTAGAAAGATTATACAACAGCTTAAGATATATCAGAATGAGCAAATTGTTACGTGCAAAGGAAGCCTCACTGGCCAGAGTTTACACTACTAAGGAAAAGGGCCTTTACCCTTATTTTAGACCGATCTCTTCATCTCAGGACACTGTAGTTGACATTGACGGTAAAAAAGTGTTAATGTTCGGATCAAATTCCTACCTGGGACTTACAAACCACCCCAAGGTAAAAGAGGCCGCAAAACGTGCTATCGACAAATATGGTACGGGGTGTGCAGGATCAAGGTTCCTTAATGGTACGCTTGACCTTCACCTGGAGTTGGAACATCGCCTGGCGGAATACGTAGGTAAGGAAGCCGCTCTCGTATTTAGCACCGGGTTCCTGGCAAACCAGGGAGCATTATCCTGTCTGACTGGTCGTAACGACTACCTCATTCTCGATGAGCTGGACCACGCTTCAATCATTGATGGCAGCCGTCTGTCTTTTTCAAAGGTTATCAAGTACCGCCACAACAATATGGAAGACCTTGAAGCCAAATTATCGGCACTTCCACAGTCATCTGTACGTCTGATCGTTGTTGACGGCGTATTCAGTATGGAAGGCGATATTGCCCGTCTTCCTGAAATCGTTGCACTGGCGGACACTTATGGCGCCAGTGTCATGGTAGACGACGCTCACGGATTAGGTGTAGTAGGCCCTAATGGTTCCGGTACGGCTGCCCATTTCGGTCTCACTGACAAGGTGGACGTGATCATGGGTACTTTCAGTAAGTCCTTTGCCTCCCTGGGTGGGTTCATCGCAGGTGAGCGTGACGTGATCGAATACATGAAACATGCCGCCCGCTCCCTGATATTCAGTGCCAGCATTACACCTGCGTCTGCAGCCAGCGTACTTGCCACACTGGATATCATTCAGTCCGAACCAGAACACATTCAGCGCCTGTGGGACAACACCAACTACGCCAGAACTTTATTAAAGGAAGCAGGTTTCGATACCGGAGATGTATCTGAAACACCTGTCATCCCTATCTATATCAGGAATGAAGAAAGTGTATTCCGCATCACCCGTATGCTGCAGGATGAAGGTGTTTTCGTGAATCCTGTAGTGCCTCCGGCAGTACAACCGGATGCTACCCTGATCAGGTTCTCTTTGATGGCGACACATACGTTTGCTCAGATCGAGACCGCAGTAGATAAATTAACGGAGACATTTACACGTGCGGGAGTACCCTTAAAGCAAAAAATATAAATGGAAACATTGCAGACATCTCAGCAAACGGTACATGCTTCACAACAAACCAACGGTTTACCTAAGGTGACCATTCAGATGGTTACCAGCAAGAAACAGTTGGGGCAGTTCATCGATTTCCCGCACGATCTGTACAGGAACGATGCAAACTATGTACCTGAGTTGTTTATTGCTCAACGTGACCTCCTGACTCCGGGAAAACATCCTTTCCACGAACATTCAGCGCTGCAGACATTCCTTGCCTTTCGTGGTAATGAAATAGTGGGAAGGATCGCTGCTATCGACAATAAGAACGCTAACATCTTCAATAAAACGAATGATGGTTTCTTTGGTTTCTTCGATTGCATCAATGATAAAGAAGTAAGCCAGGCACTGTTCAATGCAGCCATTCAGTGGCTGAAGGAACGTAAGCTGGACACTATGATAGGACCCGTTAACTTCTCTACCAACGAAGCCTGCGGGTTACTGATAGAAGGTTTTGACGGTCCGCCGGTAGTGATGATGACCTATAACTATCCTTATTACGTCAAACTGATTGAGGAAGCGGGTTTTGCCACGAAGATAACCATGTATGCCTGGAAGATCATTCCGCAATACATGAACGACCGGCCTTTCCGTGTGATGGAAGTATTGCAGGAGAGGATAATGACCAGACGGAATATCACTTTCCGCAAGGTCAATATGAAGAATTTTGAACAGGAGGTGAAAGGCATCCATGCAATCTATAACAGCGCCTGGGATAAGAACCTTGGTTTTGTGCCGATGACAGAGGCTGAATTCATGTACCTGGCGAAAGATCTGAAAATGATCCTGGACCCTGATTTTGGTATTGTAGCAGAAGAGAACGGGAAGTTGGTAGGTTTCGCACTGGCCATCCCGGATATCAACCAGGTCCTGATCAAGATCAAAAGGGGAAGGTTATTCCCGACCGGTATAGTGAAATTATTATTGGGTAAGAGGAAAGTGAATGGATTGAGGATATTGGCATTGGGAGTATTGGAATCGCACCGTAAACTGGGAATTGATGCCTGTTTCTACGGCGAGTTAATGAAAGTGGGCAGGGCGAAAGGCGTTGCTTATGGCGAAGGGTCCTGGATCCTGGAAACTAACGAAATGATGAACGCCGCTATGCGGGGTATCAATGCAGATCGTTACAGGACCTATAGGATATACGAAAAAGAGATATGAAACCCCGGATACTGATAACAGGTGCCAGCGGTTTTGTAGGATATCATCTGGTGGAGGCAGCCCTAAATGCAGGAATGGAGGTGTACGCCGCTGTTCGGGCATCGAGTAATGTCTCCCACCTGAAACATTTGCCGGTAAATTTTGTTTATCCTGATTTTAGCCGTAAGGATGATCTGAAGGATATGATCGCAATGCACAGATTCGATTATATCATTCATGGAGCAGGAATTACGAAAGCGAAATCATTGGACGAATATAACAGGATCAATGCAGGGTATACCCTTAACCTGGCAGTAGCAGCCGGAGAATCGGGGGTACCGATCAAAAAGTTTTTATTTATCAGCAGTCTGGCCGCCGTAGGCCCCATAGCATATGATGCCAGCTGGCCTGTACCGGACGTGGTCAAACCCCAACCGGTGACCAGTTACGGAAAAAGTAAGTTACTGGCTGAAGAATACCTGGGAGTTATTTCAGATGTCCCCTGGGTAATATTAAGGCCCACCGCAGTGTATGGGCCGAGAGAACGGGACCTTTTCGTGTTGTTCAAGACGTTTAGACGGGGTTTGGAACCTTATATGGGCAAAGGCGCCCAGTGGCTGAGTTTTGTCTACGTCAAGGATCTCGCACAGGCAGCTATTCTGGCGCTTACAGCGCCCGTATCGGGAACTGCCTATAACATTTCGGACGGTAACGGGTATGATCGTTACGCATTGGCCGGTGTTATAAAACAATATCTGAAGCTACGTACTTTTCGTGTTCACCTACCTCTGCCTGTTATTAGGATCGTTGCCGCTATTTCAGAAATGGTGAGTCGTGGTGCTCCGTTGCTGAATAAGGACAAATTAAACGAGTTGACAGCGCAGAACTGGAATTGCAACATAGAAAAGATCCGCCGGGACCTGGGTTACCGCCCTTTGTATGACCTCGAAAAAGGTATGCGGGAAACACTGGACTGGTACACCACCAACAAATGGTTTTGATTAAAACAGTTAAATAAAAGTCTCACATTTTTATGAAACATCAAATTAAAGAAGCAAAAGGGAAACTGGGGGTCCTGATGCCGGGCCTGGGTGCGGTAGCAACGACTTTCATTGCCGGCGTAGAATCAATTAAAAAAGGTTTATCCAAACCGATAGGGTCCGTAGCACAGATGGGCCACATCCGCTTGGGAAAAAGAACAGAGAACAGGAATCCGCTAATCAAGGACTTCGTTCCTTTAGCAAACCTGAATGATCTTGTATTTGGTGGTTGGGATGTGTATGAAGACAATGTGTACACCGCTGCTGTAAAAGCTGAAGTACTTGACAGGTTTATGTTAGAAGCGATCAAACCACAGCTGGAATCTATTGTTCCAATGAAGGCCGCTTTTGATAAAAACTTTGTTAAAAATCTGGACGGCACACACGTAAAGGATTATAAGACCCGTTATGACCTGGCACAGGCTGTTATTGAGGACATCAAGAACTTCCAGAAAGAGAAGGGTTGTGACCGTGTTGTAATGGTGTGGTGTGGTTCCACAGAAATTTATCATGAAGCTGCAGATGTTCACCAGTCACTGGCGGCATTTGAACAGGGCCTGAAAGACAATGATGCGCGTATCGCTCCAAGCATGATATACGCATATGCAGCGCTGACATTAGGAGTGCCTTTTGCGAACGGGGCGCCTAACCTGACATGCGACATTCCAGCATTAGTTGAATTGTCTAAAAAGACTAAAACCCCTATCGCAGGTAAAGACTTCAAAACAGGTCAGACCCTGATGAAAACCATCCTGGCCCCTGGTTTACAGGCTCGCGCGCTGGGTATGGAGGGCTGGTTCTCCACCAACATCCTGGGTAACCGCGATGGCTGGGTACTGGACGATCCCGACAACTTTAAAACAAAAGAAGTATCCAAACTGGGCGTACTGGAAGATATCCTGATGCCGGATGAAAATTCTGAACTGTATGGTGATATGTACCACAAGATCAGGATCAACTATTATCCGCCGCGTAAGGACAATAAGGAAAGCTGGGATAACATCGACATCTTCGGATGGATGGGATACAAAATGCAGATAAAGGTGAATTTCCTTTGCCGTGACTCTATTCTTGCTGCACCGATCGTACTGGACCTCGCACTGTTCATTGACTTTGCGAAACGTGCAGGTATGAGTGGTATCCAGGAATGGCTGTCCTTCTATCTGAAATCACCACAAACAGCACCAGGGCTGCGTCCTGAGCATGACATCTTCAAACAGCTGATCAAGTTGCAGAACACACTGCGCTACCTGATGGGCGAAGATCTGATCACGCACCTGGGTCTGGATTATTATGAAGGTATTTTAAACGAAGAATGATCCGTATTCATAAAATAATCGCTACCAGCCTGGGCATAGGCTATATAGGCAAGGGAGGGGGCACGGTTGCTGCCGCCGTGACAGCTCTTTGCTGGTACCTTGCGCAGGCTGGTGGTCATATATCCTGGATGTGGCCGTTGGCCATTACCATCGGAGTTACATTATTAGGTATCTGGTCCGGTACAGAAGTTGAACCGCATTGGGGCAAGGATGATAAGAAAGTGGTGATAGATGAAGTGTCCGGCATGTGTTTCAGCTTGCTGTTCCTGCCGGTAACCCCCGGTTATGTACTGGCCGGACTAGTGTTGTTCAGATTCTTTGATATCCGCAAGCCATTACTGATCCGTCGTACCGAGGCGCTGCCCGGCGGACTGGGGGTCATGATGGACGACGTGGTAGCAGGAGTATATACCAACTTGTTACTGCAGATTGTTTACCATAGTAACATTTTTGCAGGATGATCAAATTTTTGAAAGTTCAGGCTTCTTCGCTGATAGCAACAGGTGTGGATTGGACCACAGTATTTATGCTGTCAGTATTTGCAGGGGCGTGGTCTGCCGGTGCAAATATAGCCGGTGCCATTGCTGGCGGCGTCGCCAACTTTCTGATTAACCGGCAGTGGGTTTTTAACAAGGAGAAAGGAGCATTTGGAGGGCAGGCACTGCGATATGGTATTACCTGGGTGGGGAATATGCTGTTGAATACAGCCTGTATGTGGGTGATACTGCATTTTACAGGATGGAAGGATGATCTGGAAATGGTGGGGCTGTTCAAAGTGCTGGTATCTTTGCTGATTGGTTTTACTTATAGTTATATAATGCAGAAGCGGTTCGTTTTTAAATGATGTTAGATAGATGAATGGTAGTAAAAATATAGGTTTAGGTCTTTTGTTATTGCTTACGCTCGGCTTTAGTTCAGTATTTGCACAAACAACGACAGTGAAGGGAGTGGTTACCGATAAATCGGGTTCCCCATTACCCTTTGTGGGTGTCTTTGTACCCGGTACATCCTTCGGCATCTCTACCGATGCTGCAGGCCGGTATGAATTGCAGTTTGATAGCCCAAAAGATAGTGTACGCTTTTCCCTCCTGGGGTATAAAGCGGTTACGATACGCATAAAGAACGGTACCGAACAAGTCAGGAACGTGAACCTCGAAAGTGGTGCAAGGAACCTGGGCGAAGTCGTGATCAGGCGTAAGAAAGAAAGATACCGTAACAAGGATAACCCGGCTGTAGAGTTGATCCGACTGGTCATTGATAATAAATCAAAGAACAGGATGGAACATTATGACTATGCCCAGTACAATCAGTACGAGAAACTGGAGTTTGCATTAAGTAATGTATCGGAAAGGGTCAGTAACAGCCGTTTTACCCGGAAGTATAAATTTGTGTTCGAAAACCAGGATACAACTAAGATGGCCGGACGTTCGCTCCTCCCCATGTACCTGGAAGAGAAACTGGCGGATGTATATTACCGCCGGGACCCTGAAAAGAAGAAAACAATTATCACTGCCGATAAAAAGGTCAGCTTTGAGAACTATATCGATAACCGCGGTCTGAGCGCTTATCTGAATCACATTTACCAGGACGTGGACATTTACGACAACAATATGATGTTGTTCACTAACCAGTTCCTCAGTCCTATTGCCAACGCCGGTCCTACTTTCTACAAGTACTATATCGCAGATACTATTAAACTGGCCGACAGCTCAAAACTGATCGTGCTGGAGTTCTATCCACGGAATAAAACAGACCGGTTACTGGAAGGTAAACTGTATATCACCCTGGACGGTAACTATGCCATACAGAAGGCGGATATGACGGCTAATAAAGAGATCAATCTGAACTTTATCCGTGATTTCCACCTTTATATGGATTTCGAGAAAACACAGGATAGCCGTTACTTCATGAACAAGAGCACGCTGATGGCCGATTTTGGTCTCTTCAAAGGCAAAAGCGGTCTTTACGGAGAACGTACGGTGTCTCTGAAGAATATGGTGACGAACAAGCCGATGTCGGATGACTTCTATGCCGGAAGCTCGATCGTGGAAAATACAGAAGAGGTAGAGAAACCTGAAAGTTTCTGGGAGCAGAACAGGCACGATACGCTGACCACTGCGGAATCGAAGGTATATGCCAATATTGACAGCCTGCAGCATATGAAGTCCTTCAAACGTACGATGGATATCGCAACCCTGCTGCTGGCCGGCTGGAAATCGGTAGGGCCGAAATTTGAAATAGGTCCCGTGAATACGTTCTATAACTTTAACCCGGTGGAAGGTTTCCGTTTGAGGTTAGGGGGCAGGACGACGCCTAAGTTCAATAAGAGCATCTACCTGGAAGGATACGGCGCTTACGGTTTTAAAGACCAGAAATGGAAATATTACTTCGGAGGTTCTTACGCCTTTAATCATAAGTCCATTTACGATTGGCCGGTACGCGCCCTTAAAGCGAGCTATCAGCACGATACCAAGATCCCGGGCCAGGAACTGCAGTTCGTACAGGAAGACAACTTCCTGTTGTCCTTCAAACGTGGTAACAACGATAAGTGGCTGTATAACGACATTTACAGGCTGAATTACCTCCATGAGTTTGATAATCACTCCTCTTTCCAGGTAGGTTTCAAACATTGGGGACAGACGCCTGCCGGTACTTTATCTTATTACAAAGGTACCAGCCAGTTAGACAGTGTTAAGAAGATCACGACAGCGGAATTATCGCTGGAACTGCGTTGGGCGCCGCACGAGCAGTTCTACCAGGGAAAGAACTTCAGAATACCCATCCCCAACAAATATCCTATCTTCACACTCAGAGCAATCGCGGGAGTGAAGGGGCTGTTCAACAGCGGGTACAATTACCAGAACATCACCCTGAATATTTACAAAATGGTATACCTGTCACAGCTCGGGTATAGTGAGGTGGTGCTGGAGGGTGGTTACATCTTCGGACATATTCCTTATCCGTTGTTAACCATCCACAGAGCGAACCAGACATATGCTTACCAGTTACAGTCTTATAACCTCATGAACTTCCTGGAATTTGTGAGTGATCGCTATGCTGGTATAAATATTGACCATAGCTTTAACGGGTTTATCTTCAATAAGATACCTTTGCTGAAAAAACTGAAACTCCGTGAGGTAGCTACCGTGAAGGTGTTATACGGTGGATTGAGCAAAGGGAACGATCCAAGGCTGGACCCATCGAAGATCCAGTTCTCAAATTATTCAGATGGAACGCCGATCACTTATACACTGGGTAGCGACCCGTATGTGGAGGCTAGTGTGGGCGTTGCTAATATATTTAAACTTCTCAGGTTAGACCTGGTAAAGAGGTTCACATACCTGGATAACCCGTTGATCGCCAACTGGGGTATCAGGGGAAGAGTTAGGTTTGATTTTTAATGATTATTAATCGTAAGCCATGAAAAAACGATTCAGAGATAAGCTGCAGCAAGCAATTTATGTGGTGATCAATCCTCTGGTAAAAGGCTTGATCAAGTTGGGACTGACCCCTAATGCGGTCACCCTGATCGGTTTCCTGTTAAACATAGGTGTAGTTATAATATTTGTAACAGGAGTTGAAGAAGGCAACAGGGGAGACCTGTCTTATGTAGGATGGGCCGGCGCCCTGATCCTTTTTGCCGGATTATTTGATATGCTGGACGGCCAGGTAGCCCGTTTGGGTAACATGGGGTCGCGCTTTGGCGCCCTGTTCGATTCCGTACTGGACCGTTACAGTGAGATGGTCCTGTTCCTGGGCATCTGTTATTACCTGATCGGACATCACTACTTCCTGAGTTCCATATTTGCCTTTATAGCCCTGATCGGTTCTATGATGGTAAGTTATACGAGGGCACGTGCGGAAGGTCTGGGTATTGAATGTAAAGGAGGGCTGATGCAACGCCCGGAAAGGATCGTGATCATTTCCGTGTCTGCCATAGCCTGTGGTATCACATCTCATTTCATTGGCGGGGACTATAAACTGTACATACCAGGTGTTCCATTCCATGTATTTGAGACCATTTCTATCTTTACCTTCCCGTTGTTCATTATGGCGATAATGACCAATATCACCGCCGTAGGCCGCCTGAAGGACGCCAAGAAAGCGATGGACCAGCAGGACCAGGTAACCCGCGTTATCAGAAGCGCAACCACGACGCCGGTGATCGCTTTGCTGATCATGGTATTGCCCGTAATGGCGATGGCCAATGTTCAGGCAAAACCTGTGGAGCCTGTTTTCCCGGTACCGCAGAATATCCCGCATATGCTGTTCTATATGCAGCGTACGCCTAATATCAATACCATCGTCTACGACCTGAACCTGGAGAAAGACGGTACGTTGGATGAGGATGAGCCGGTGAGTATTTATTGGATCAGGTACACGGAAAACAATGAAAAGAAGGGATTAAATTATATACAACGTAAATTTGCGTACGGACTGAAGGTAAAACAACTGGCGAAAGACAAATATGAATTGCGTTCCGTAGCCTATGACAAGAAAAAAATGTACCTGATGAAATCTGCCCAGGGCGACTACCACATCTATACGCAGATCGGTAGTGTAATGGCGCAGCTGAACAGGATTTACCTCCAGATCGAAGGTGGTACCTTCTGGTTTCCGAACGTAGTTTACGTTGAAATGAAGGGAATTGATCCTGCTACCGGAAAAGAAATAAAGGAGCAGTTCAAGCCATAAAAGGTAGATTGTTAAATTCACGACGAAATGAGTAATAGACAGTACGTTTCCAACTCGCAAGAGTCGGTACCTATGTTCAGAAACAGCTTGCTGGAGAAATTATCAAAAGTACATTTCAGCGTTCCGCTGTTCATATATATTCCTGTTATCGCATATTGCTGCTGGGCGGCATTGGTACCAGTGAATGCAGGTGTAGTAGTTTGGCTGCTCAGTGTATTGGCCGGTATTTTTGTCTGGTCGCTGACTGAGTATATCATGCACCGTTTTGTATTCCATTTTGAACCGGAATCAGCCTGGGGTAAAAAACTGCATTTCATGTTCCATGGTGTGCATCATGATTATCCTAATGACAGATTACGCCTGGTATTGCCACCATCTGTGAGCATACCGCTGGCACTCGGTTTTTGGTTTCTGTATAAGAGTTTTATACCTGAAGTATATTTCTACGGATTTTATGCAGGCTTCATCGGCGGATATCTTTTCTACGATATCTCCCACTATGCACTGCACCATTTCAATTTTAAAGCTAAGTTCTGGAAGAAGTTAAAGAAACACCACATGCAGCATCACTATGCCGATGCTACCAAAGGATATGGCGTTAGCTCTTCATTCTGGGACAAGATCTTCGGATCTGATTTTCAAAAGTGAGATAAGATGGACGCACCAGTTCCTGCCGGGCCTACAACTGCTTTTTTTGATAGGCGAAATATGCTGATCACTACGGCGATCAGCATCGCTTATCTCTTGCTTTCAGCCTGGTTGCTTGGTTTTAAGACTGATCAGCTATGGCTGATAGCGATTTTTAATGGGTGTTATTACGCATCAAGGCCTACCCGCCGCTTTATATTGGGTTTTTCGATCTTCATCTTTTACTGGATCGTGTTCGACTATATGAAGGCTTTCCCGAACTATCTGACGGGGCCTGTTCATATCAAGGACATTTATGAAACAGAAAAAGCATGGTTCGGTGTCATGATGGACGGAGTGAGAGTAACACCGAACGAATATTGGTTACATCATACACAGGTATGGCTCGATGTGCTGACGGGATCATTTTATCTATGCTGGGTGCCGGTCCCACTGGCATTCGCCGCTTACCTGTTCTATAAGGACAGACTCGCATTCCTTCACTTCGCCTTTACGTTTATCGTTGTAAACTGGTTGGGATACATCATCTACTATACTTATCCCGCCGCGCCGCCATGGTATGTACAGTTACACGGCTTTGACTTTATTGCAAGCACACCTGGTAATACAGCCGGATTGGCAAGGTTCGATATCGCGCTGAACGTTAATATCTTCGGATCATTATATGCAAAGGGATCGAACGTATTTGCCGCTATGCCATCATTGCATTCTGCATATCCCCTGATCGTATTCTTCTACGCCAGGAAGACCACTAACCTGTTCTTCACGACCGTCTTCGGCATCATCGCACTGGGTATCTGGTTTTCAGCTGTTTATACCAGCCATCACTATGTACTGGACGTGCTGGCGGGTATCGCCTGCGCCAGTGCCGGGATTGCTTTATACAGACTGGTACTGATGAGAAGCGTGGCTTATAATGAGCGGATCAGTAAGTATTATGCGGCTGTTACGAAGTAACTTTCTGTTTATTCAGACTGCGTAACAATTCATCCACTTCATTGCCATAATTACGTTTAAAGTTAAAGCGCTGTGCTTTCAGGAGCATTTCCCTGGCAGTGTCTTCATCCTGTTCTTTCAGGGCAAGCAGTGCCAGGTTCCGATATGCGTATGCGTTACCTTTATTGAACTGCAGTGATTTAAGTATAAGCTCACGCGCAGCCACCGGAAATCCCAGGTGCATTAACACATAACCTTTATTGTTATACGCATAAGCACATTCTTCGTCGTATGCGATGGCCTGATCAAAATAAGAGATCGCTTCCACATACAATTCCAGTTTTATACATTCAAAGCCCAGGCTGTTCAAGAGTTCGGACGATCCCGGATTTAATGACAGTGCATGTTCGTACAGTCTTTGCGCCCACGCATGATTACCCAGTTCACTATGGCAATGCGCCACTTCCGCCAGTACGCCTGTATGTTGCGGATGTTTCTTATGTACCTTCTCATAAAAAGGGAGGGCCTTCTGAAAGTTCCTTTCCACTCTCCATGTAACGCCCGATAACCATAACGCATTTATATGATCGGGCTGCATCTGTAATACCAGGTGGCAAAGTGCCCGGCATTTGTGCGTATCATTATACTGGAGCAGCGATTGTGCTTCCCTGAAATATCTTTCAACTGCAGCATTCTTCTGTTGTTTGCCGTAAAACAACCGGATCAGCGGATGGAAAAAACTGATATGGGAAGTTTTGATACGCGGACTACGGAAAGGGATACCGGTCTGGATATTCCTCTGTGCCCGGATCTGGTCCAGGTAACCGTCGAAGATGATACCGAGCGACTGGAATTTGTACTGACAGCGGTTTTCTATGCTAAGCAGGGAGAGAATAATATGTTGGGGATGAAGCTGTTCATCGCCCAGTTTTTTCTGGTAATAGGCCGCATTTTCCAGCATTCTCTCCGCCTCCGTCATAATAGGCACTTTGGGCCTGTTACCGGTGGGAATAGGAGTACCGGGACGTTGTTCCCAGTTCAGGGCGTGTAACCACTGGATCAGCTTTTCCCGGTCGGCGTTATCGATGGCGATATCGCTGGCATAAGAGTCCAGGATACCCAGCAGTATCATCTGGCTATCTATGTAAAAAAGTTTCCTCTCCAGGCTAAAAGTCCTGGCATAGGCAAATGCTGTCTTCAGTTCATAGGAGGAAGTCAAAAGCATCAGCAATGGTTAAGTACAGTATCAAATTTATATTATTTATGGGTATCTACCAGCTATCAAATTACCATAATTCAATGCGCTGATACCTCAATCCGGGGGGCGTTTCCGGTGAACCATCACGAACGCAGATCCTCCGTTAAAACAAGTATACCGTTTTTCGCTGCAATGGAATTGTAACTGAACGGTTTATCTTATAAAGAGTGGGGAGGAATGGCCCAGGCCGTATAGGCGTCGGAAATAGAGATCTTATTTTATTCAGGCTGCAATTTGAATGTTTGATATTCATATTTACCAGTTTTTCAATAATTCATACCTTCATACTATGGAAGAATCAGACAAACTAAAAAGGGTCGTAGAGGCCCGTATGAAGCTGAAGGCCCGTTTTGAGGATAAGATCCGCCAAACGCCTTCCGTAGCTGATAACAAGCCTATGGGTGCCGGTAATCCTAACCGTCATGGTATGCCCGTGGTACCAGTTGGACAGGTACTTACCCATAAGTGGCCTGTACTGGACCTGGGTATCGAACCGGAGATCCCCCTGGATGAATGGCGGCTGATCTTAGACGGCGCCGTAGAGCACCCGGTGGAACTGACCTGGGACGATTTTTTAGCCCTGCCGCAAACAGAAGATACTTCCGACTTCCATTGCGTGACCACCTGGTCCAAACTGAATATGAACTGGAAAGGCGTACGTTTGCTTGACCTGGCGGCGCTGGCCCAGCCGAAAGAGAATGCCACCCACATCCTGTGTTACGGATATGACGACTATACCACCAACGTATCCCTGGAAGAGGCGCTGAAACCGGATGTGCTGTTAGTGCATACCTATGAGGGCGCGCCTTTGCCAATTGAGCACGGTGGTCCTGTAAGAATGATCACGCCGCAGTTATATGCCTGGAAGGGATCGAAGTGGATCCACAGGATAGAGTTCCTTATTGAAAATAAATCAGGCTTCTGGGAAGAGCGCGGGTACTCGGATACTGCTTATCCCTGGAGGAATGACCGCTATAGTTAATCCGCCCCATTTCCCACCTAATTGTTTGATTTTTATCATTAATACTTTGTTATGTGTAATTCTGATGATGTGATGAATTGTAGCTTTGCTATCTCAAAAAGTGAGCGCTTCCGGTGAACACATAGCATAAATCACTAAAATAGGGGATGGATATGACCAGGTTTGGTAATTTTTAATGAGCACAGATATTTTGAGCTTTGCATACTCAAATCAGAGTAATCATTAAAAATTCAAAAAACTCAACATGAAGTTTAGAAAAACCTTAGCTGCGATGTCCCTCTTTGTTTTAGCAGCAACTTGTATTGTAAGCTGTGACGATGATGATGATCAGGATACACCTCCAACCAACACTGCAGATGTAAGATTGCAGACCAATGAAAAGCTTGGAAAAATTTTGACAGACGCGCAGGGACGTACCCTGTATTCCTTTGCCCTGGATGTAAGCGGACAGTCAGCTTGTAGCGGCGACTGTATCGTTAAATGGCCTGTATTTTACAAAGCTGATCCTAGCCTTGAAACAGGTCTGGATGCAAAAGATTTTAGTGTGATCACCCGCGCAGATGGTGCAAAGCAATCAACTTATAAAGGCTGGCCGCTGTATTATTTCCAGAATGACGCTAAAGCCGGTGATATCAAAGGTGACAGCGTAGGCGGTACCTGGTTCACGGCAAAACCTGACTACTCTGTAGCATTAGGTAAAGCGCAACTTGTAGGTAAAGATGGTATTAAGTACACCGGTAAGTATGTAGCAGGAGATGAGGTGACAGAATTCATCACCGATGCTTATGGCAGAACGTTGTATCAGTTCTCGAAAGATTCATTCAACATCAATAAATATACTAAGCCTGACTTCAGTAATGACGCTGTATGGCCTATTTACCAGCAGACTACAGTACAAAATATTCCTACTATCCTCAAAAAGGCTGACTTTGGAGTGATAGACGTACACGGTAAGAAACAGCTTGCCTACAGAGGTTGGGCACTGTATTTCTTCGGTGACGACGAAAGTAAAAGAGGTAACACCAAAGGTGTGAGCGTTCCGACACCAGGCATCTGGCCCATCAATAACAACGGAACGTTACCAGCGCCTAAAAAATAGTAGCTGATAACACCCCGCTGTCTTGACAACTGTGACAGAGAACTTATGTTACATGAACAGTGTAAACAGTTGTAGGTTTAGCAATGGCTGGAGTATTCTTACTTTAGCCTTTTTTTTATTCTTCCGGCGTCAGCCACACTAACCTTGCTTTTCTCTCCTTGCGTGTAGCTTCGAGTTTCAGCGTTACGTAGGTGCTGGTCGCGCTGTTATAGTCAGATAGATTGAATACGGCTAATGCATGCGTCTCATCTTTTCTTAGTTTGCCAAAAAATAAGTTCCTTTCGGGCGCGGGGCTTCCGGCGATATAGGTAAACGCCTGTCCGTTTGAAGGTACCCGCAACGGCACTAATTCTCCCTTCTCCGGATGTGTGTTCTGTTCTGCGTCATTCATGAAAATATACAGTTTACCCTTTGCGGCCAGATAAGCGAATGAACGGTATTGGTCCGCCGCGATCAACTGTTGTGTGGACAGTTTTCTGTGTGCGATATAAAAAGATGGATAAGAACCGTTTTTAAGGAACTGCTTTTTAGGAATGAAGCTTGTATACAAAACCTTGCCATTCACATCAAATGAGGTCACTGCTGCATTATCGAGCGTGTAATAAGTATATGGGGTGGCATCTCTCGGTAAATGCTTTTCGGCGGCCAGTTCTTCATAAATGACAGAAAAGCTGCCATCCTCATTAACAACGATATCCTGTGGCATTCCTGTAAATGTTTCTTCGGGCCCATACAGCTTCTTTTTCTGGACATCGGCCTCGGTGGGGTAGATGTTCACCTCCTGTTCAATTTTCGCCTTAAAAGGGTCTATAATGACCAGGAATCCCCCATAAGGCTGCGGGTCGGCATCCTCAATATGAGCAGTGCCCAACAGCATAAGTTTTTTGGTAACGGGATTGAACCGCACAATAGCGCTATCGGCGATCCGGTTGTCAGAGAGGTCCAGCAGTTCGGAGGTCATACGTCTTCCTCCTTTGGTCAGGGTCGTCATCACCAGTTGTCCTTCGCGGTCATTGGACGCGATCTCGTTGTACGCAAATCCCAGGATGCACACCCGGTCATCACCTAATACGGCCATGTCCAGGTAGTTGAAGGATGCATATTTATAGGCCGGCTGATAAAAGGCCCGGCTTATTTCCAGGTGTTCTCCGCTATATACCACTACTTCCATCTGATTTTTATCTGCCAGATCTTCTTTGAAGCGGCGGATGAATATTGCATAATTATCACTGGCGGGATCTTTACTGACAGAGAAGGAATTTACCGGATCAAACTCAGGGATCCAGCGTACATCTTTGAAGTGGTATTGTTCAGCTTCTGCGATCTTTTCTTCCCTGTCCAGGTTACCGTTGTTACCGTCAAACAACAATCTGTAAAGCACGGGCGTCCGTTCCCGGATCTCGCTGATCAGGACAGTAACGGTGCTGCCACTGGTTTCGAAGATGGCATTGACGCGTCCTCCTTTCAACTTCTCGAAGGATGGAACATGGTGTTTATTGCCGGCAAGTTTATGGTCCGGATTGTAAACGGTAATATCGATCCCGCTTCTGTTGCCCAGGCGTACCACGACAGTATTGCCGTTTTTGAGTTGCAGGAGTCTCGCATGACCGGTTTCAGGTTCATCAAATAAAGGAGTTTCAGCAACAGTTTTGAATTGCGCATAGGCAAGCGCCTGCAAGATTGTGAACAGGCACAATAGGGTAGTTCTTTTCATAGGTTCAGTTGTTAGGATAGTGTTCGGTATATAAAGGTATCAAAATTTCCCTGCCTAGTTAACCATAAATTCCCAGGCGCTCTGGTAGGCGTTCTGCTGCTCTGCATAGGAAATAAACCCTGCATAGAAGGGCAGTTGGGAAAGTGTGGCGCTGTCGCCTATGACAACCAGCTTTTTACGGGCCCTTGTCATAGCCACGTTCATACGGCGGATGTCGGACAGGAAGCCGATCTTATTGTCGTTATTACTCCTGGTCATACTGATGTAGACAATATCCCTTTCCTGCCCCTGGAAACTGTCAATCGTATTGACGGAGATCTTGTCACCGTAAGACTGCAGTTCCGGGGAATGCTGCAGCTGTTCTTTCAGAAGATGGATCTGCTGCTTATAAGGTGAAATAATGGCGATAGAAGGAAGATCCTGCTGCTGGTAATGGCCATTAAAACCTGTTACGAGTTGTGTCAGGTGTTTGAAAAGAAAGGCGGCTTCCTCCGGATTGGTGGTACTGGTTCCTTCGGATTTTTCGTCAAATCCGCAGCCGGCGGTATCCACAAAAGAGAGCGGCACATCTTCGGGGAACAGCGTATGACCTGCTACTGAGGCATGCGCTTTCAATTTATTTTCATAGAAAATAGCAGAGGAATAACCCATGATCATCTCGTGCATGCGGTATTGTTCTTCCAGCAGCACGACCGCTTCGGGATACAGGGCTGTACATTTTTCCAGCAGTGTGGTGCTCAAACCGTTCCTGGCGGCTTCGTCCGACTTGACAGTAGGGGACAACTGGCAATGGTCGCCGGCCAGCACTACTTTCTGCGCCTTGAGGATAGGGATCCAGCAGGCAGGTTCCAGGGCCTGTCCAGCTTCGTCAATGACGATAGTATGATATTTTAACTGGCGTACCGTATAGTGATTAGCCCCTACGAGGGTGGCTGTGATCACCTGGGCCTTCGCCAGCAGGTCGTCCATGATGTATTGTTCGGTATTTTCGATGGATTTCATGATGCTGCGGGCTTCATCAAACAATGCCTTGCGTTGCTCTCTTTCAGCCTTTCCGAAATTGCGCTTGTACTTGTGGGCCATGTCCCTGAATTCATTGGCCTGCTTCTTCAGGCGTTTGATCTCCTTCATGCTGTTGTGTTCCGACATCCGGCTGTCCAGCGTCAGTGCCGACAGTCGCTCGGAAACACGGGCCGGATTACCAACGCGCAGTACGTTAAGCCCTTCGTCAGACAGTTTTTCGCTCAGGAGGTCTACAGCAGTATTACTCGGCGCCACTACCAATATCTGTTTATTATCCTGTTTGATCAGCGCTTTGATGGCCTGTACGAGGGTAGTGGTTTTACCGGTACCGGGAGGACCATGCACAATAGCCAGGTCGTTTGCGGCCAGTATCCTGTTTACGGCTGCCTGCTGGGACTCATTGAGGCGGGGAACGGTAACAGAAGGATGGTTGTCCTGGAAGGCGGGCGATTTCTCCCCTGTCAGGATCCGGATAAGCCGGTCATTATCTTCCTTACTAACACGGGTTTCGGCCTGTTTAAGGGCATTCTGCATTTCGTCGTAGCTGTTATCGTCGAACAGCAGGTCGATACCTAGTTTGCCGTTATTTGCCCACTCCGGCAGCTCATCTGTACGGAGCGTTATTTTCAGGCGGTTACCGCCCTGGTAAGAGATGGTGCCCTCTACGCGGTCGGTTTTAGGATCATGATTCGAAAAAAGGACTGCTGACACGCCAAAACGGAGCTGGTGCACGATATCCTGGTGGGTGGTACGCTCCACTTCTACAGTGAGATAGTCTCCCCGGCTCATTTCGGAACCTCTGATGGCAATAGGGTACCAGGTAAGTCCATTAGCCCTGCGATCGGCTACTGACGTTGAAGCTGTCATCTCCAGATATGCTTTCCTGTCTACTTCCCGCTCTGTTTTCAGTAATTCAAGCAGCTTTTTGAAATAATCCATGCCGCAAAGGTAAGACGAATCGGGATTAGATTGGGTGATGGGGAAATTGGCGATATATTTACATCCTAACCACCATCCCCAATGTTAAGAGAAGCAGATAACTATTTCATGAAACAGGAGGAGCCTGTAAAAAGCTGCCTGTTGGCCCTCCGGGAAATCATCCTTGATTATGATGAGAACATTACTGAGGCCTGGAAATACGGGATGCCTTTTTATTGCTACAATAAAAAGATGTGCTGTTATCTATGGACACACAAGAAATATCTGCAGCCATATATCGGGATAGTAGAGGGAACGAGGATAGATCATCCGCAGCTGATCATTGAAAAACGCGCGAGAATGAAAATAATGCTGTTTGATCCGGAGAAGGATATCCCTTTGAAAACGTTGAGAGGTATTTTAAAAGAAATGGTGGCCTTGTATAAATGAGATTAGGTAAAACACCGGATAGTTTTACCCATCCGGCGTTTCCATTGATTATTTCTTTAGTTTGTTGATGATATTCGTTGTGTAACTCACATCTTTTGTGATATTTCCGTTCTGATCTTTGTTATGATAACTGCATCCGAAGATGAATTCCATCATGCCGCTGCCGGGGGCAGAAGCACGTAATGTATCCGCTATCTTCAGTTCTTCACCGGGTATTGTGGCCTGACCTGCATTGATGGCGCAACCGGCGCCTACACCGATCAGAACGTTTTGGCGGTTGCCGATGCCATCGCCGTATGACTGTACCCACTTCATAACATCTGCAGCCTTATTCCAATAAGACATCGTCATAACGTAGTCAATATATTGTTTTGACCTTTTGATCTGTGCCAGGTTGTAATTGTTATAGTCTACCACAGACAGGATCCTGCCGGTCTTTGACGCCGGACCAACATATTTGCTTAGCGCAATGAAACTACTGTCAATATTCGCTGTTCTAACATTACCATATTCCAGGTCAAGGTCTATACCATCGAATTTCCATTTGTCCAGGGAATCTTTCACTACTTTAGCCATAGAATCGGCAGCAGCGGCAGATAACTTTACCAATCCGCCGGCAAAAGAGGTCGCCACTATCCTGATACCTCTCTTTTGCAGGGCATGTGCTTTGGTCAGCACGTCGCTCCACTCATTCTGACCGGATACGCCTCTGTGCTCAAATTCCCATTTTCCTTCAGCCGTTCTGCCAATGCCGAGGGTGAAGATGTTAACAACGTCTACGCTGTCAGGAACGGCATCTAAAGGGCCTACGGATGATCTGTCATAACAACAGCCGCCCCAGTATTCTACCAATAGCGGCCTTTTAGTAAGTGTTTTACCATAGAAAGGGGATGTCTCTTCGTGGTTAGTGGTGTCTGGTCGTGGCTCCGGCGGATTGTTAGTACCGTCTTTCTTACAGGAATGGGATAAAGAAAGCATTGTACCTAAACAGCATAGCAGCACAGTGTACTTTAACATAAAGTAGAATTTGGGTCTCATGTAAGCGGATAAATTTTAGTGTTGATGAATTGTTAAAATTATAAGCGTCAGCAATGTCGACATAGGTAAATTCGACCCAGTCAGCAGGTGTATAAAGAAAGCAATAAAATTCGGTGATTGGAAGAATATGAAGGCAATCGCTGATAGCAATAATAAACGCATAAAATAAGATATTCGTATAATCTGAATGATTTCTCTATCCAGACCGGTCGATCATTAGTAGTTGCTCCTGTTTTAACAACACAGCCGATGATATATACCCTTATGCCGGCCGGGAATATATTTATCGCCATCGGGCTTGCAGGCAAGCCGGACGCAGGAAAGACAGAATTTTTACAGAATTGGCCCCGATATTTGGTTAAAGCATTCGGGAACTTAGATATTGATGAACAATGGAATTAACATACACGGAGTATCTCGCTGAAAAATTTGTCGTTGACCTTTTTACAAGGTTGACTTCAGCCAATCTGGTATATCATAATCTTTCACATACAGAACGCGTGGTGGTCAGGACCATGGAAATTGCCGACTATTATGAACTGAATAACCAGGATAGATTCGTCTTAAGTATGGCAGCATGGTTTCATGATACAGGTCATCTGGTGGCTGATATTGATTCACATGAAGAAGCGGGCGTACTTTTGATGAGATCTTTTTTCATGGATAAAGATATTGACGCCATGTTGATCGATGTGATCTCCGATTGCATAATGGTAACCAAATTTCCACCATCGCCTAAAACGCTGCTGGAAGAAATTATATGTGATGCAGATACTTACCACTTCGGAACAAGGGAGTTTGAAATAACAGACAAACTTGTAAAGAGAGAGTTCCAGTTGAGGACAAAGAAAAAATTTACCAACTGGTGTAATGACACTTTAAAGCTATTGGAAACCCATCATTTCTTCACTGCCTACTGTCGCAATACACTGGAAAAAGGAAAACAGGCGAACATCGAACGGCTGAAAAATGAAATAAGGTCTAATTAAATTCTTTTTCGCCAGTTTCTCTACAGATTTGCCATTTATGTTTGTATAGTCAAACAACATTGAATGAAAATACTCTCAACTCTTAACAGATTATTTCAATAGTCTGCCCGTCTATAGTTTATAGAGTTTCTTATTCCTACAACTGTTACACATCATGCATAAGAAGTGCTTATATCTTTTGCTGTCCTTAATAGGACTGTATCCTCATTTGTCACTCGCACAGTTATCTGACACAACAGGCCGGCGGCAGTTCCCGGATGATTCGCTATATCAGCGGCAGCCGCTTAACAGACCTTACAAAGGTTTGATACTGGTACCGGCGGGGTTTATTGTTTACGGAGCTGCATCTTTGAAATTTAACAAACTGAAGGTTGTAAATAATTATCTCAAGGAGGAGATATACCTTGAAGGGGACCGCAGGGTCCATCATCTGGATAACTATCTGCAGTACGCCCCTGGCTTGCTTGTATATGGGCTGAACATTGCGGGTATCAAAGGGAAAAATAATTTCGTGGACCGTACTGTTATTTACGCCATGGCTAATGCAATTATGGGTGCCACAGTGACGATCACTAAAAACGCTACGCACGAGCTCCGGCCAGACGGAACTAATTACAAGTCTTTTCCTTCCGGACATACCGCTACAGCATTTGCTGCAGCTGAATTTATGAGGCGTGAGTACCAGGATGTATCTGTATGGTATGGCGTGGCAGGGTATGCAATCGCAACGGCTACGGGATATATGCGCATGTCAAATGACAGGCACTGGCTGGGTGATGTGATGGCGGGGGCCGGTGTAGGTATACTTTCAACCGAGCTGGCTTATTATCTCTATCCCCCGGTGAAGCGGTTGCTTAAGAGCAGGGAAACGGCAGACGAAAATGTAATATTGCCAACCTATCAGCAAGGGGCTGTTGGTATTAGCATGGTACATATATTCAGATAGGTATTATGGGGTGATCTGAGAATTATTTAGACTTTCTTCTAAAACATTATTTATTTTCTTTATATTGTCCTAATAAATTGAATAAAGGCCAAGAAGCCAGTATTGAATATATGAAACTGAAATCCTATTAGATCCTGTTCCCGGGTTTCCACGAGACTCCGGTAACGACCTACAACTATTGCTATACCTATGACGATGCCTATGACTGCGCACAGCATGCGAAATGCTGTATTGTATCTTTTACTGTCTGCGATATTCCTGCTTCCTAACCTGTCAATAGCACAGGACACTGCCACTGCTATGAATGAAGCACCATTGGCGCCAGATCTGCTCTATCCGCATTTTCCTGAAAAAACGAAAAAGCCTTGCAATGGTCTGCTGGCGGTACCTGCTACGTTTGTTGTATATGGCGCTGTTTCTTTGAAATGGAATAAGTTGAAAGAAGTGAATTATCATTTCAAGAAAGAAATACGTGAGGATGGGAAACGGGAGATCAATGAAATGGATAACTATCTGCAATATGCACCGGCCTTTCTTGTATACGCCTTAAATACAGCAGGCGTCAAGGGGAAAAACAATTTTATAGACCGTACGATCATTTATGGAATGGCTAATGCCGTAATGGGTGCAGTTGTTATGACTACCAAGAAATCTACGCATGAGCTCCGGCCTGATGGCTCTAATTATATGTCATTCCCTTCCGGCCACACAGCTACTGCTTTTGCTGCCGCTGAATTTATGCGACGAGAGTACCAGGACATATCTATATGGTATGGAGTAGCAGGTTATGCTATGGCGGCGACTACCGGATATATGCGTATGTCGAATAACAGGCACTGGTTCAGTGATGTGGTAGCAGGAGCTGGTGTAGGAATCCTATCTACTGACCTGGCTTATTGGGTGTATCCTTCTTTGAAGAAGTTATTTAAGAACAAGAAATCAGACGGAGAAAATATAATTGTACCAACGTATCAGCAGGGGGCGATTGGTCTCAGTATGATACGTACTTTCAGATAAGCACGATTGATGGCAACATCCCCATAAAAGGGGTACCATATCCCCATATTTGGGGATATGGTTTTTTCCTGTTTATTTATTGACTACTGGCATTAGTCCGTTAAACTCTCCTGATACTTTGGCATCGCCATAATCCAGGATATATGTTATCCGGTAGCTTTCGCCGGGGTCTTTTGTAATAGCTATTCTGCCACTCTGCAGGTCTGTCAGTTGTTTTCCGGTACCGGGAACAATAGCGTTGTTTGTGAAGTTGGCGCCAACTACAACATCGGCCGCACTGAAGTTCACCTTTTTGTTGAATGCCGAAGAATCTTCCGGCATGAACGTATAGGTTTGCCCGTTCACAAATGTGTCCACCGCAAATGAAACACCGTCGATCTTACCGGAGAAGGACGGATCATTGATATTTACATTGGAAACCAGCATCCTGCCACCTTCTTCAACACTCCATTGTACACGGAACCCGAAAGGAGTTTCAGTTGTTTTTCCATCCTGTCCATCAATAGTGAATTCGCTTTTTGGAGTGGGATTGTTGTTGTCGTCGTCTTTGTCACAAGCGGTCAAAAGTGCTACAGCAGCAATAGCGCTGAAAAGTAATTTTCTCATTGTTTTGTTGTTTAAATTGAAATCCAGGTTCTTAATGTATGGTTACATATTCCATCGGAAGGTCTTGTTGTGTCTCTTGGCATAGTCCCACGTAAAGATATATTACGGTATATTTTTACGTTCGGTTTCTATAGGCAACAATGATGCCAGATCAAATGAGGGAGGACGAACGAAAAAGGGCTGATCACATCTGATCAGCCCCCAATTACTATTTTATTTGTTGGATCCATTCTTTCATCACCTGCAGAATAGTAAGCAATTCTTTTTCGGTTATTATGTAAGGTGGCATCAGGTATAACACGTTGCCGATGGGACGAAGCCATACACCTTTCTGTTGTGAGAATTCTTTGAATCCCGACAGACAGGCTGCATCTTTCATTTCGATAGCACCCAGAGCGCCTATTGTTCTTTTTGCAACAATAGCAGGGGTGGAGAAGGTATCAAACTGTTCTCTGATGATCGCCTGGATGCGTGCTATTTTCTGTAAATAATTTTCTTCTTCAATGAGGGTTATACTTTGCAACGCAACCGCACATGCAAGTGGATTAGCCATAAACGTTGGGCCATGCATCAACGCTTTCTCATAGTTATCACCGAGGAAGCTATCGAATACTGCGGTCGTAGCAAGCGTAGCCGCATGCCCCATGTAACCGGCTGTCATAGCTTTGCCGAGTATCATGATATCGGGCGTAACACCTGCATGTTCCGCCGCAAATAATTTACCTGTACGGCCAAATCCGGTGGCTACTTCATCAAAGACAAAGAGTACATTATATTTCGTACAAAGGTCCCGTGCCGCTTTCAGATAAAGAGGCGAATAGATATTAAATCCGCCTGCACATTGTACGATCGGCTCGACAATAAAAGCAGCAATGTTCTGGTGCTCTTGTTGTAGCAGCGCTTCCAGTGCATCAGTAGCTTCTTTTACCTGTGCAGCATCCGCGTCAAATCCTCCCGTTGGAATATCCAGTATGAAACCCCTTGTCAGTACATCTGAAAAAGCGCGAGTAAAGTCAGAGTCATCACTTACTTCCATGGCTTTGAACGTATCGCCATGATAACCGTTACGCAATGATATGATCTTACTTTTGCCACTGTAGCCAATATTCTTCCAGTATTGAATAGCCATCTTCAGTGCTACTTCCACACCGATGGAACCGCTGTCGGAAAAGAAAACATGATTCAAACCTGCAGGCGTAATGCTGACAAGTTTAGCAGCGAGGTCCAGCGCGGGATTATGTGTCATGCCGCCCAGCATAACATGGGCAAACTTATTTGCCTGTGTAAGTAAAGCGGCATTGAGCACCGGATGATTATAGCCATGTATAACCGCCCACCAGGAGGAGATACCATCAATTAATGAACGGCCGTCTTCCAGGTGCATGGTCACGCCTTCTCCGGATACCATCTTTGGTAATTCACTTACCTGCCTCATTTGTGTATAAGGATACCACAACATAGTCTTAAAAATTCCCGGCAAAGATATACTTAATCTTCTTTTTCCTGTAGCACAGAAAGAATGTTGCCGGCAGGGTCTTCAAACCAGGCGATCAATGGCCCGCCGCTCTGGCGGCAGATGCCTTTCTCATCCGTTTTGATAGGCTCATCATATTGCAGGAACCGGACGCCTTTTGCAGTGAGTGCATCTACAGCCTCGTCTATATCGTTCACCGGAAAATTGAGAACGGTAAACGTAGCAGGCGAGTGGTTAGGTTTCGGGTAAATAATGATAGGATTATTGCCATTAATGTTAAGCTGTAACATATCTTCCATTATTACTGCTACATCAAGCCCTAATGTCTGGCTGTAAAATTCCTTTGCCTTGTCAGTATCATTTACAGAAAAGCCACTGAATGCTTTGGTGTTTCTGAACATAGTCTTAAGGTTTGGTGAATACTAAGTTAACATCAATAAATGGGCCTGACGGGGGGCAAATGCGGCATATAGGAGGGGAGTATTGGTCAATTGTTATTATATGAATGGTGAAAAATGTATATATTTGCGGCGCTTATCTATATACCTGGCCTCTATAGATGAAATAAATCAGATTCGTAAACCCAAAAGGCTTCGCATTCAGAAGTAAAGAAATGGAAAGAAAGTTGGTATCCCCGGTTGTCATTGATGACGTACAACCTATTGTTGGGGCTGACCTTATTGAGGTAGCTACCGTTAAGGGGTGGAAATTAGTTGTAAAAAAAAATGAATACAGCATCGGCGATCATGCGGTGTATTGTGAAATAGATTCATTCCTGCCTGTCAGGGAAGAGTTCGAATTCCTGAGAAAGAGCTCTTACCGGAAGATGGGAGAACAGGAAGGCTTCAGACTAAAAACAATAAAGTTAAGGGGGCAGATCTCCCAGGGCTTATTACTGCCCGTTAGTCTGCTGGAAGGCTATACTTATCAGATCGGAGAGGACGTATCCGAGCGTTTAGGCGTCATTAAATATGAACCTCCTGTACCGGCTGCATTGGGTGGTATCGCAAAAGGACTATTCCCTTCTTTCATGCCCAAAACAGACGAGGAAAGGATACAGAACCTGAGTGGTCAGTACGAAGAGTTCAGGAAACATACATTTTATGTAACAGAGAAACTGGACGGTTCTTCTGCTACCTTCTACCTGAACGATGGCGTCTTTGGTGTATGCTCCCGTAACCTGGACCTGGAAGAAACAGATGATAACACCTTCTGGAAAATAGCAAGAGCTGAAAAGCTCGAAGAGAAGCTCGCCGGGCTGGGCAAAAATTTTGCTATACAGGGAGAGCTGATCGGTGAGGGAGTACAAGGTAACCCCTACGGTCTGAGAGGACAAACAGTAAGGTTCTTTAATGCCTTTGATATAGACCGGTATGAGTATCTGGGTCTGGATGAGTTTAAGACCCTGTTTGCGTCGCTGGAATTACAAACAGTGCCTATCCTGGATGAGCAATATACATTACCTGCATCATTGGATGAAATGCTGACCATTGCTGATGGTGCGTCGGTACTAAGCCCGAAGGGGAAGGAAGTGGAAAGGGAAGGATTAGTGATCCGGTCGAAAGACAGGAAGGTCTCATTTAAAGTGATCTCAAATAAGTTCCTTTTGAACGAAAGATAAAAAAGGGTCCGCCGACGGCGGACCCTTTTTTATTAGTTGAATCTTTTCAGAAAATACCCTACTGTTAGCCCCCAATATGTGTTACCACCTGGTCCATTGTAATACCCCAGCTCAGTTATGCCCTCGCTGTAAGTTACATTAAAGAAGAGACCATTTTTCAGTTCATAACCTACCAGACAATTTATGCCCAGATCATATGGTTTTGCATAAGTGTCATAAGGAAAAGTGCTATTTGAAGGCTCCTTACTTTTGAATTTTATTTTACTGTGATCGATGAAGTATACTTGTCTTCCATCCAGATCCATATAACCAGTCAATCTTTCTTTGCCAGTTATACCACGACCAATATAGTGACCTGCTCCGACAATTAGCTTACCCTTACCGAGTTGTTGTTTAAACATAAGAGAGGCTTGTAATTCGAGATAGAGAAATTGTCTTTCTCTCTTGCTATAGTTGCCACTTACCTCATTATGAAAGGAATAATCGTAGCCCTTCCTGTTTAGCAATAATTGTGGTTGCAGATAAAACTTACCCCATAAGTGGTGGTCAGTTATCACGCCCGCACGCCATCCTGATCTGGAAGATACATCGTATCCCCAACTTTCTAAATTTCTTTTAGGGACGATCGATGACAAATTATATCCTCCAATAACGCCTATAGATGTTTGTGAATAAGCAGGCAGTATGCCGATAGCCAGCAAAGCTAATAGTATTATTTTCTTCATGGCATTTTGACTTGAATTGTGGATGATTACGGTACTTTTTACCTCAGTTGAATTTTTTAAAGAAATACCCCACGCTTAAACCCCAATAGGTGTTCTTGGGATTGGGATCTGCTGGAGAATGATACAAGTTGGTGAGTCCAAGACTATAAACAGCATTAAAGAACAATCCATTCTTCAGCTCATAACCTGCCTGGAGATTAAGGCCCACATCATTAGGTTCATAGTATGTATTATTATCATCAGCAGGGATCGGCACATTATTCACGAATTTGACCTTATACTTAGTATCAAAATGGTGTTTTTCTCCATTGATCTCTATATAACCTGTTCTCTTTTCGCTACCACCGACACCTCGTCCAATATATGGTCCGGCTCCTACAAAGAATTTGCCACTGCCCCATTGTTGTTTAAAAACCATATTTGCTTGTAGTTCGAGGTATAACAGCTGTATAGTACTTGAGAGTTCCTGTGGCAGTTCCTGGCTATAAGGAACATCATAATTCCTGCCTTTTGAATTCAGCAATAATTGTGGTTGCAGATAAAATTTTTTCGATAAGCGGTGATCTGTTGTCACGCCGGCACGCCAACCTGATTTGAAGGAAAAATTCGAATTAGGATATTGACCTTTGTAATTTCCAGGATTAGTTGAAGACCGGTTATATCCTGCTATAACACCTATGGACGTCTGGGCATAAATGGGCAACATGCTGACAAGCAGCAAGGCTAACAGTAGAATTTTTTTCATGAACGTATGGGTTTTATTGTTGGTGGAAAAATAAAGCAATCGTTCTAAAAGAAAAGTTAAACAGTGTTAGTTTATATACCGTGTTAACGTTATTTAACTATTCACTTTATAATATGGAGAGGAGTTAAAGTCGAGTGGAAAAACAAAGGTCAGGAAAAGGATATCCCTTCCCCTGACCTTTGTTCAAAAAGTACCTTAGAATGTAATGATAACTGGTTTTACGATCACAAACGTTTCACCTGTTACATAACGGACAGTCATGGTCACATCATATGTACCTGGCTGATAGTACGCGTGATTTACAAGTAGTGTGTTCAATGTGGCAGGGGTACCATCACCGAAATCCCAGTCTACAGATTCAACGATATCACGCTCACCGGGACCGGGTACCGACAGAAGAAATGAAGCAAGCCTTGCACCTGGAATAGTCTGGCCCAATGGACGAACGAAGTAAAAGAAATCCGGCGTTACTACTGTGCTTGTAACAGGAGCGCTTACTGTTGTTCTGTGGGTAGTGGATTGAGTGTTTGTATTTGCGTACATGCCAATGTTTACAAATAACATGAGGGTGGCTAACAATGATCTTTTCATAGTTAAAAAGGGAGTTTTTGGGTAAACAAAGAAATAAAATATTGTCGTTGTGAAAGTAGATAGTTGTTCGTGATATGAAATGTTAAACCAGCGCAGTTGAGTATATGCACTCAGTCATATGGCCGGCACATACACTCAACACGAAAAACAGACACGCTTACTACTTACGCTACTGATAACTATTATAAAGAATGGCTATACTGCCAATGGTTGTGCAGTAAACACACCATTCGGATCAAAAGTTTTTTTGACCGTTTTTAACCTGGACAAGTTACTGCCATGTGCATGTGCAATTTGTTGAGGATTTTCACTCGGCAATATATTAGGAAATCCTCCGGGTAATGAATGTGGCGGCTATTAGTAAGCATCAACTTCTATTGTCAGGAATGAGTGATAATCCACGCCTGTTGAACCTCCCAGATAATCCAGTACTGCAAGGCCTACGCTTAGATTACCACTGGCGTTAGCAGTGAATGGAATAACATGACTGATCATGCGCATACCTGTACCGTAAAGCTTATGGAACTGTGCACTGCTACCGGGCGCATTAGGGATAGTAACGCTCACGCCTGAAGTAGCGAGTTGTAATACCTGCCCGGCGACGGATGGATTAAAGGCGCCCACAAGCGTTATTGTGCCTTTCATGCCGTTAAACACGGGGATAGATGCAGTGGTGATTGATAGTGGAGTTCCGCTGTTGTAAGTGTTTACAGGAACACTGGCGGAAGCCTTCTGAGCAAACAGGCCATTGCCGCGGATATTCGCTACGGTGATACTATTATTGGATGGATTATTAACAGCAGGACCGCTTCCTGCATGCACAACACCTTCTATATTAGTGAATGAGACGTTAGCTCCCTTTATGTTCACTGCGTTCACAAAACGCTGATCGGTGGTGAGCTTCGAGATATTCAATACGGTGGTATCACTGTCCAGTTCTACAAGTGCGCCATATGTACTGGCTGGGGAAGCCTTTTCTCCATATACACCGGTGATATTAAGATGGGCTATTCCTGGTCCGATCTCAATGGCATTGTCATTCATACCGGTAAACAGATTACCCGATATATCGCTAAGCAGGCTCCATGTGCCCGCGGCCAGATTGCGGATCTTAAGCGCTCCCTGATAAAAGTTGTTGTTGGAAATGTTACAGGTCCGCGCATTTGCAGGCAGCGCTAATGTGTTATCCTTTTCCAGGAGAAGCGTGTAAGCCCTGTAACCGGAAATGTACACTGGATCAGTATAAGCCAGCTGAGTACCAATGTAATTGCCAGTGATCTTCCAGAAGGCTGCGTTTTTAGCATAGATAGCATACTGGGTCTGATCAATAGTAGAACCTTCAATAACGAGTCCCTCGTTGGTATTATATTCACCACTATCAGTCGCCTCTGACTTAATACCATAAGAACCTGCATTCTTCGATCCTGCACAATAAATAACCGTATCACGCACCATGCTTTCTGCATGTTTGTTCTGGAAATAGATACCGTTTTTACTTCCGGTCAGATTACAATTATCTACCAATATATTGCGGCAGATGTTAAATTTAATGGCGGTATCAAAGTTGACGATATTACATTGAATGATCCGAATAAAAGCGAAGTAGTTGTAGTCGCCAGCATCATCTGGATTTGCGTTTTTAGGATAGCCGTTAAAACTGAGGCACGTCGTGCCTGAAGCAAAGCCTTTTCCCATGAAATCGACTTCTACAAATTCAATTCCTTCAGCCCGTTGTTGTGCTGGTTGGTTGAGTGAAAATGTAAAAAGTGTACCACCGGTGAAATCGGCTGTAATGATACATCTGTTGCCCACAAATCTGACATTGCTATAGCCTATGTAAGATTGGCCTGCAGTTAGTCTGTAATTACCACGGCCCAGTAGGATCTCAGACCCGCTACCGGCAGTCTGGATACATTTTGTGAAAGCATCATCGTCAGCTGTAATACCGTCTCCTTTTGCTCCGAACCAGCGAACGTTCAGTGAAGATGTGTAAATACGCTTCCATCTTCCGGTGGCAATGGTTGTAACTTTAATGATCGTACCGAGGTTATCGGTCTCCGTAGAGGTAGAGTCCCAATAGAACTCACCGGCTCCCTTATCGCCCGGATCATAGTATCCAAGCAGGGTAGCAATTTCATTGGGCAGGGGAGTTGTAGTAATGGCCTTTAATTCACTGACTCTGTTAAATGTCATGTTCTAATCTTTGAGGTTAATTGCAATTTTGCTACTCAAAGATCGGTACTCACTACGCAGGGGAAGTACGTAGTCGTCATTTAAAAAAAGTGAGAATTATCTTCTGCTTTCAACGGTATAAATGAAGCTGTCTGACTTGTAATATCCGAGGTTTAATTCTATAGGTTTATCCGCCTGATCATACACGAAACGTTTGCGGAACAACACAGGACTTCCTGCGTCAATTTCCAGTTTGCCCGCAATGAAATTATCGGCTGCTTTTGCACTGATCTCTTCTTTCGACAGCGTAGCAATAACGTTGTAATCCTGTTCCAGTATCTCGTATAACGGACGTTTAAAATCCTCTTCGCCATTAAGGCCGATGACTGGGTGGAAGTAAGACACAAAATATACGAACGGACCTTCCGGACGTCCTCTCAGCCGCTCCAGTTTTAACACCTTTTCCTCCGGTTTAATGCCAAAGAAATGAACGAGGTCTTCATGTGGCTTCACCCAGCTGATATGCAGCTCAAAATTCCTGATAGGGATGCCTCTTGCTGCCATCTCCTGTGAGAAGCTTTTCCAGTTCATGGATTTTGAACTGACGGTTTTCTCCGACACCCTGGTGCCTATTCCTTTCTTGCGTATCAGCAGGCCCTCATATACAAGTTTGTTCAACGCCTGTCTGAGCGTAGTACGGGAAATTTCCAGCTGCTGGGATAATTCTACCTCGTTGGGCAGGAACTTACCATTCCTGAACTGAGGATCTTCAATCATTTTCCGCAATAACTCCTCCGCCTGAACATGGAGGGGAACAGCACTGTTATGGTCAATAGAAAACTTCATATTCTCAAAAGTAATAGACTGGATCATAAAGGCTGCAAAAAATAATTTGCTTTCTATGACCATAGTCTATATGTTTGTACATATAAAATGTCTTAAAGTCCACAATTTACGGTTGTTTTTTGTAAAAACAGGCTTGTATAAGACGTTTTATAAATAAAATGTATGTACATATAGCTTAATTATAGAAATATGGCAAAGTATTATCTGTTTTTGCTGATGTGGTGTGGTTACTATACCGCTGCAAATGCACAGGATAAACAACCCTCATTCACTTCCATAGAACTGAAACCCACAGTCGCTTACCTGAAATACGAAGGCAGGGCGGCCAGGATGGTGCGTCTCCTGTTCCACGGCGGAAAGAACAATGTAACAGCTACCGCTTTTATCAGCTTCAACGGATTAAAAGACAGCATACGGATCGATGCCGGCAGCGATGGAACGAATGTCTTCGAACTACCCCTGCCAGGTGGCCCTGTACAACACGAAACACAGTTAGATGTGAAGCTGGCTGCCGGTGGCAGGGAATACACCGCACACTGTATGGTGGCGCCTGCACCTGAATGGAAGGTTTATCTGCTGCCTCACTCGCATGTGGATATCGGGTATACCAACGTGCAGGAGAAAGTAATGCAGCTGCATATGAATAATATCGACGAAGCGATAAAGATTGCCCAACGTACACAGGAATACCCCGCAGAGGCACGTTATAAGTGGAATACGGAGGCTTTCTGGGTGGTTGACCACTACCTGGCTGCTGCAGATGAAACGAAGAAAAAAGCCTTCTGGGAGGCCGTTAAAAAGGGATGGATCAACATTGATGGTGCATATGCCAATATCAATACCAGCGTGACCGATTCCCGTCAGCTGATGCAGATGTTCCATACCGCTGTTAAAACTGCGAAAGAACACGGACTGGATATCAACACCATGTTCCAGGGAGACATTCCAGGCGCTTCCTGGGGCCTTTCCAGCCAGTCGGCCATTACAGGTATCCGGTATTTCTGGGGCGCGCCCAATGCGGGCGACCGTATCGGTAACTCACCTAAGTGGCGTGACAGGCCTTTCTACTGGCAATCGCCCGCCGGTGAGAAAATGCTCTACTGGCAAAGCGAGCCTTATTCCATTGGCTATACACTGAAAGGTAGCAAGATCCCTAACTTCTTTACCATAGAAGACCCTGTGCCATATTACACCGGCAAACCTTCAGAGAACTTCCTGAACCCTTACCTGTTTGATTATCTCGCAGAACTGGACAGGAAGAAGTTCCCTTACAATATGACTATCATGACATGGGCCATGAGTGACAATGCACCCATTGATCCTGAACTGCCGGAGGCAGTAAAGGAATGGAATGAAAAGTTTGCCTCACCCCGGTTGGTCATTACATCAGTAAAACAATTCTTCGGTGATTTTGAAGCCGCTTATAAGGATAAAATTCCCGTAGTGTCGGGCGACTATACAGAGTTCTGGACCGACGGTATCGCTTCCGCCGCAAAGGAAACAGGCTATAACAGGAATGCTTCCGAGCAGCTGCAACAGGCAGACGCTATCTGGGCGCTGCGTAACAAGCCAGGCTATCCTGCAAAAGATTTTGATACGACCTGGAATAATATCCTCCTGTTCAACGAACATACATGGGGCGCTTACAATAGTATCTCTCATCCAAACGATCCTAAAGCCGTTTCCCAATGGGGATATAAGCGTTCTTTCGCATTAAAGGGAAAAGAGCAGTCGGCCGGCCTGCTGGCAAAAGCTGCTGAAGGACCAGCTATCGCCAATACTGTGGATGTTTACAATACCATCGGCGATGCACGTTCTGAAGTGGTGATCCTGTCTGCCGCACAAAGTGCCGCTGGTGATCTGGTAAAAGATATGAACGGAAAGAGCGTACCATCCCAAAGACTGAGCACAGGTGAACTGGCTGTACTGGTGAAACAGATCGCTCCTTTCTCTAAACAACGTTTCACCATTCATGCAGGTAAAGCTTTTGCTAATACAAAGGCGGCCGTTACAACCACCACACTACAGAACGGCTTGTACAAAATAACACTGGACGAAATAACAGGTAACATCATTCGCCTGGAGCGGACCGGCATTTCCCGTAACCTGGCCGATTCTGGTGGCTTAAATCAATATTCCTATCTGCCTGGCGATTCCCTTGCGAAGATCCAGTACGCTGGTCCTGCAAAGATCAGTATAAAGGAGAAAGGTCCTTTGGTAGTCAGTTTGCTGGTAGGATCTTCTGCGCCGGGAGCTAATGCCTTAAGCAGGGAAGTCAGGCTGGCAGCAGGTGTAGACCGTATAGAGATCATCAACACGATAGATAAAAAAGCAGTTACTGCGAAAGAAGGCGTACACTTTGCATTCCCCTTTAATGTAGCAGATGCACAGGTGAGATACAGTATTCCCTGGGGAAGCATTAATGTGGAAGCAGACCAGTTACAATATGCCAACAGGAACTGGTATACCGTACAGCGATGGGTGGATGTGTCCAACAAAGACTATGGTATTACCTGGTCGACACCCGATGCTCCGCTGTTTGAAGTAGGTAAACAAACAACGGCCGATCTGACAGGAGGACTGTATGATTCTCCGAAATGGATCAACTTCACAGAACAACATCCTGCACTATACTCGTGGGTGATGAACAATTTATGGCATACGAACTTTCGCCACTCACAGGAAGGCATTGCTACGTTCCGTTACTATCTGCAGGTACATCATGCATACGATGCATTTACTGTAAACCAGTTGGGACTAGCCAATCACAGGCCACTGATAGCTGCTGCGGCAGCGGGCGATGCCAGTGAATTACTATTTTTTAATATCGATACCAAGCCGGTATACATAGAGAGTATTAAACCTGCCGATGATGGAAAGGGCGTGGTGTTATGGCTGGTGAACACATCGGACATCGCAGCTCCTGTTACCTTCACGGCGAAAGATAAAGCTGCCGCCCTGAATATATGGGAGAGCAACATGCTGGAAGAATATAAACAGCAATTGAATAACAAAGTAACATTGCCTGCAAAAGGTATTATGATGTTGCGTGTGGAGACGAAATAACTGTAATACATGTCGAACAATGTAAAATCAAATCCTGCTACGGGTAGGATGGAAGATGAAAGAGAAAGCTGGCGTACTTCCGGACAATATCTGCTACCGTTGCAGCAAACGGAAACGCCTGAAAGCTATAATATCTATCCGGCGCATGCTTTAGGTAAAGGAAAGATCAATGCCGGTTATGAAACACTGGCTGCCTGGATCATATCGCAGCAGCAGGTACAGATAGATGGTTATACAGGCGTACTATGGGATGAGGTACAGGCAGCGCTGGATGAGATCTTTAGCAAACAGGCGTTAAAAGTGAAATGGTATTTCACAGCAGAAGCCCTGAAGGAAGAAGAAGTGATCGAACAGTTGGTAGCTCCCTTCCTCGGCGAACGTGGTGCTGTGTGGGGTACGCGTACTACTTTACAGTTGTCTGATTTCTTTTATCCGGAGATGCTGGACGCTATGCAGCCTGTCGCCGGGTACGACCTGCATATTGTAATTGGCCCTGGTGCTGCACTGGTAAAACCCGGAGTACCACTGGTCTATCTTGATATGCCTAAGAATGAACTGCAATACCGCATGCGTGCAGGTACGGCGACTAACCTGGGCTGCAATAAAACAGATGCAGCTGCTGAGATGTACAAACGTGCCTACTTCGTAGACTGGGTAGTGTTGAACGATCATAAACAATCGCTGGCCAGCAGGGTCAGCATATTTGCAGATACGCAATGGGGGAATACCCTGACATGGATAAAAGCGGCAGACCTCTATGCCGGCATACAGCATATCTGCCGTGATACCTTCCGCGTACGCCCATGGTTTGAACCTGGCGCCTGGGGCGGCCAATGGATGAAAGAACATATTCCGCAGCTGCCACAGGAAGAAGTGAACCTGGCCTGGTCATTTGAAATGATCGTACCGGAAAATGGAGTGCTGTTTGAAAGTGACAGTTATCTCTTTGAGATCCCTTTCGAATGGCTGATGTTCCTGCAACATACATCTGTGCTGGGAAAACATGCGGACATTTTCAGGTATGAATTCCCTATCCGTTTTGATTTCCTTGATACCTTTGACGGTGGTAACCTGTCTATTCAGTGCCATCCGGCGTTGTCCTATATCAGGGAGCATTTCGGTGAAACGATCACACAGGATGAAACGTATTACATCCTGGACTGTAAGGAGGATGCCAGTGTGTATCTTGGTTTTGCAAAGGATATCGATCCCATACAGTTCAGAGCTGCGCTGGAACACAGTCAGCAAGAGGGCAAAACTTTGCAGATCACGGACTATGTACAACAGCATAAGGCAAATAAGCATGACCTCTTCCTGATACCTAACCGTACCGTGCACAGTGCAGGAGCTAACAATATGGTACTGGAGATCAGTGCCACGCCGTATATTTTCACGTTCAAAATGTATGACTGGGTTCGCCCCGGACTGGATGGAAAACCAAGACCGATCAACATTGAACATGCCTTTAATAACCTGGACTTCAGCAGGCAGGGAGAGGTGGTGAAAAAAGAGTTGATCTCCGTTCCGGCGTTGATAGAAAAAGGTACAGATTGGGAGTTATGGCATGTGCCTACGCATCAACAGCATTTTTATGATGTGCACCGCCTGGAAATAAATAGTGAGATCACCGGCAATACAAATGGACTATGCCTGGTAATGATGCTCGTGGAAGGTACTACTATAGCGGTAAAGACGGCCAATGGAAAGGAAACGGTGTACCAGTATGCGGAGACTTTTGTGATACCGGCGGCAGCAGAAAGTTATACCCTTGTTAATAAAGGACCGGGCAAGGCAAAGGTAGTAAAAGCCTTTATCAAAGAAGAACATCCGGTCTTCAGCACCATCAGTTATGAAACAACAATCTAGTTTTCTCCTCGTTATGACCACTGTGGTAGCCTCCTTAGGTGGGTTCCTCTTTGGCTTTGATATGGCAGTCGTATCTGGTATACTGCCTTTTGTAAGAGTGCAGTTCGCATTAACTGCTTTCCAGGAAGGATGGTTCGTATCGTCCGCACTGGCTGGCTGTATTGTGGGCGTGATCATCTCAGGTAACCTGAGCGACCGGCTGGGTAGAAAGAAACTGCTTTACATGTCAGCTTTGCTCTTCCTGCTGGCGGCACTGGGCTGCGCCTTCCTTCCTGAGCTTTCCTGGGTCATTGCAGCCCGTATTACAGGTGGGGTGGCAGTTGGTATTGCTTCGAGCATCGTGCCGCTGTATCTGTCTGAAATTGCCCCGGACGATAAAAGGGGACGCCTCGTTACGTATTATCAGCTGGCCGTTACAATTGGCATCCTGGTGGCGTATTGCAGTAACGCACAGTTACTGTCTTATGCAGAAGCACATAAAGCGGATACCGGCGGCGGTTTGATACACTTCCTGTTTGTACAGGATGTGTGGCGTGGTATGTTCGGCCTCGGTATGTTGCCTGCGGCGCTGTTCCTGTTAGGATTGTTATGGGTGCCTGAAAGTCCGCGGTGGCTGCTGCAACGCGGACGTACAAATGAAAAGGAAGGATATGCGCCATTGTTCGCACCTGCCATGCGCCGGGCGTTACTGATCGGGATACTATTGCCCTTATTCTCACAGTTCAGCGGTATTAACGCCATTATCTATTACGGGCCTACTATCCTGAACAATGCAGGTATTACACTCAGTAATTCTTTCATCAGCCAGATCATCTTCGGGGCTGCGAACGTCTTCTTTACCATCTTTGCTATCTGGAAAGTAGATAGCCTGGGAAGAAGGCCGCTATACCTCTGGGGAACGGCAGGAGCTACTGTCAGTCTGATCATGACCGGCTTCTGTTTTTATACCGGCGCTACTGGCATTGCATTACTTTGTTGTGTGCTGGCTTTTCTTGCCTTCTTTGCATTTTCGATAGGTCCGCTGAAATTTGTGATAGCGGCAGAGATCTTCCCTGACAATATCAGAGCAAGGGCATTATCTTTAAGCATTATGGTGATGTGGGTATCAGACACGATCGTAGGACAGCTAACCCCTGTATTACTGCGTAACCTGGGTACTGCACAAACCTTCTGGTTCTTTGCTGCATTCTGTCTTTGTGCTTTCATCGCCGTATACAGACTGCTGCCGGAAACGAAAGGACAATCTTTTGAACAGATAGAGCAATATTGGAAAAACTCAGCGAAACAAACAGCATGAAAGAGACAGTGGTTTTAGGCGTGGATATTGGTGGCTCTCATATTACAACTGCGTTGGTGGATATGCAGCGCAGGGCTTTCCTGCCTGGTTCTGTTCACCGTGAACATATTGACTCACATGCCAGTGCTGATAAGATCATCAGTCGCTGGAGTTATGTCATGAAGAAAAGCATGCTGGCTGGTAATGGTATTCATCATATCGGTATCGCCATGCCGGGTCCCTTTGATTATGAAGAGGGGATCAGTCTGATCAAAGGCCTGCACAAGTATGAATCCCTGTATGGACTGAATGTAAAAGAATTACTATCGGCGCAACTGGGCATCGATAAAAAAGATATCAGGATCATGAATGATGCATCCTGTTTCCTGCAGGGTGAGTTGTTCAACGGGGCAGTGAAAGGTGAGAAGGAGGTACTCGGACTAACACTTGGTACCGGTTTCGGATCATCCGTAGCAGATAAAGGCATTGCACAGGAGGGGACTTTCTGGAAGACCCCTTTCCTCGATACAACTGCGGAAGAATACTTCTCTACCCGTTGGTTCCTTCGCCGTTATGAAGAACTGAGTGGCGAAAAAATAAAGAGTGTAAAAGAGCTGGCCGGTATGGCGCAGCAATCGTCATATGCCCTGGAGGTATTCCAGGAGTTTGGATACAATCTTGCCATGTTCCTGCTGGAACAGCAGCCTATTCCCTCGTTGGTAGTACTGGGTGGAAATATTGCCCAGGCATTTGACCTGTTCCGCTCTAATCTCCAGTTTCATATGGAAGATACCCGGTTCGTGGTTTCCGTGCTGGGGGAAGAGGCGATCCTGTTAGGCGCTGCCGGCTTCTGGGAACTAAATGGTAAGTGAGAGATCTATTGCTGTTCCAACTTGTAATATAGAATGACCACCCCTGAACTGAAAGTCCTCGCTCTTATGAATCTGAGGTAAATATTTTCTTCCATATCCCTGAGCATCGGTACGCCCTGTTGTATAAAGACAGGATGTACCCATATCTGGAATTCATCGATCAGGCCTTCCTGTATGAACGACCTGACAATGCTGCCACTGCCATAGATGATCATATCTTTACCGGGCAACTGCTTCATCTTCAGCACTTCTTTACCGGCGTTCTCTTTCACCAGCCGGGTGTTGCTCCAGGTGGCATTTTCCAGTGTCTGGGAGAATACGATCTTTGTATGATTGTTCATCATGTCCGCGTATTCCAGCGCTATTCCGGAGAATGTCTTATTTGGCCAGTATCGCGCCATTCGCTCATAACTCACGCGGCCAAGCAGGATGGTATCTGTCTTTCCCAACTGATCGCAGAAATAGATGGACATTTCCTCGTTCCACATAGGAAAGTGCCAGTCCAGCTCTCCATTGGTCCCCGCCATGAAACCATCGAGCGTAACATTCATAGATACGATTATCTTTCTCATTCAGTTAGAGTTCTTCTCAATTTCAAAGATAGGATGACTGGATAGGTTGGAGGGGTTGTATTCCGGACTTGTAACGGGGTTGTTTCTGACATCTAAATTTCCTTACTTTTGCCATACAACCTGTTTATTAAATACTGATCCCAGATGAAACACATTTCAATTCTCGTGCCGGATGAGGCTGTATTAGGCACCATCTCTGATACGCGTTACATGTTTACTACGCTGAATGAGTTTCTCGAAGCAGATGGTAAGCCAGCCATGTTTAAAGTGCAGCTGGTCGGACTGACCCACGAAATACCGCTGAACCAGGGACTTTTCTCTGTGCATCCTGAAATCCTGATCAGGGATGTAAAGAAAACAGACCTGATCGTCATTCCTGCATTAAGTGGTAATCTGAAAGCGACCCTGGAAAGGAATAAAGCATTCATTCCCTGGATCGTCGATCATTATCATGACGGGGCTGAAGTAGCCAGTTTGTGCATTGGTTCTTTCATGCTGGCATCTACCGGATTACTGAACGGGAAAGAATGTTCCAGTCATTGGGCTTCTGCTCCTGAATTCAGGGCAATGTTCCCTGAAGTGGAGCTCATGGATGGAAGGATCATTACTGAGGAACAGGGGTTATACTCAAGTGGCGGCGCTTCCTCTTACTGGAACCTGCTGTTACACATCGTTGAAAAATATACGGACCGTGCACTGGCCATCAGGATAGCTAAGTTGTTCGCACTGGAAATTGACAGGAAATCCCAATCGCCTTTCGTGATGTTCAACGGTCAGAAAAAACATGAAGACGAGCCTATCAAAAAGGCGCAGGAATTCATTGAGTGCAATCTTACTGAAAGGATCTCTGTAGACGATCTGGCTTCTAAATTTGCCATTGGCAGAAGGCACTTTGACCGTCGTTTCAAAAAAGCGACCAACAATACACCCGCTGAATATATTCAACGGGTGAAGATCGAGGCCGCAAAAAAATGGCTGGAGAACAGCCACAAGAACGTAAATGAAGTTATGTATGATGTAGGCTATAACGACACCAAGTCTTTCAGAACTGTTTTTAAAAAGATCACGGGTCTGTCGCCTATCGACTACAGGAACAAATACAATAAGGAAGCAGTGGTGGCCTGACCTAATCCAGGAAATTGGAGGTCAGTGTGTCCCACACTTCTTTACCATTACCATTGAAAACCTGTTTCAACGCATACATGCCAAAACCTTTCGCCTGAGAAAACTCTATCTTAGGCGGCATCACCAGTACTGACGGATTAACAACCGCATCTATCAACACAGGGCCATCGTGCGCGAAGGCCTTTTCAAGCGCGGTATCCACATTGGCAGGGTCCTCCAGGCGAATGCCTCTGATACCTATAGCCTCGGCCATACGGGCGAAATCAGGGTTTTTCAGATCGGTGCCAAAAGGAGGAAGGCCTGCTACTTTCATTTCCATCGCCACAAAGCCTAAAGAGCTGTTATTGAAGACAATGATCTTGACCGGCAGGTTATATTGCGCAATGGTAAGAATATCGCCCATCATCATGGCAAAACCACCATCTCCTGAGAGGGAGATCACTTGTCTGCCGGGATAGGTCAATTGCGCGCCGATAGCCTGCGGCATGGCGCTGGCCATTGATCCATGATTAAAAGACCCCAGCAGGCGTTGTCCTTTTTTCATCTTCAGATACCTTGCAGCCCACACGGTCGGTTCGCCTACGTCCGCCGTAAAAATGGCATTGTCTGACGCCATCTCATCTATCCTGTACGCCAGGTACTCCGGATGTATCGGAGCTGTATTGAATTTGCCTGTAGCATGATCGTCCAACGATTCCCGGCTCTTTTTGTAATGTTCCACACATTTGTCCAGGTAAGAGCGATCGGTCTTTTGTTTTACCATAGGCAGCAGGCAATGCAGGGTTTCTTTCACATTTCCTACCAGCCCCAGGGTGATATTACAACGTCTGCCCAGTCGCTCGGCCCTGATGTCCACCTGTGCAATTTTTGCACGGGAAGGAAACCAGTCCTTATAAGGAAAATCTGTGCCCAGCATAATAACCAGGTCACTATGTTCCATGGCATGGTACCCGGAAGAGAACCCGATCAGACCCGTCATACCCACGCCAAAAGGATTGTCGTATTCCACGTGTTCTTTTCCCCGCAGGGCATGTACCATGGGAGAGAGCAGTTTTTCACCTGCGGCGATCAGCTCATCATGGGCGCCTGCGCAACCACTGCCACAGAGCAGGGTGATCTTTTCCGACTGATTGATCAGGTCTGCCAGTTTGCGTAATTCATGATCTGAGGGCCGTATCGTGGGACGGCTTATAAGCAGCTCATGTTCCAGTCCGTTACTTTCTACCGTCTGCATGGCCACATCTCCGGACAATGCAACTACTGCCACGCCTCCCAGTCCGACGGCATTCTGCATGGCAATCTGTAATACCCTGGGCATCTGCCTGGCAGAGGCGATCGTTTCGCAATAGTGACTGCATTCCCGGAACAGGGCCTCGGGCCGCGTTTCCTGGAAATAGGAGGTACCGATCTCCGTACTGGGGATCTGGGCGGCGATAGCCAGTACCGGGGCCATGCTCCGGTGGGCGTCATACAAGCCGTTGATCAGGTGCATATTGCCGGGACCACAACTGCCAGCACATACGGCGAGTTTCCCCGTTAGCTGTGCTTCTGCACCTGCTGCAAAGGCGGCAGCTTCTTCATGGCGGTAGTGTATCCACGTTATCTCCTTATGCTGACGGATCTCGTCCGTAATACTGTTCAGGGAGTCGCCAACCACGCCATGTACTCTTCTGACGCCGGCGGCTATCAGTTGTTCAACTATTTGTGCAGCTATTGTTTTGGGCATAAACAAGGTGTTATTTTATTAAATTTACATTTAAAATCAATGTCTTATACTCTGAAAAAGGCAGCAAAGGGATTTTGGCCAACAAGAACCACGATCTTTGCATCAAATACTGAAATGGTCACCATTTTTTTGCTGACAGATGTTTTATAATTGCGAATTAAACGTAAACGCCATGATCAACGTCTCAACAACTCCTGCCGGAACCAATTGTCTGTTATTGGGAATTTCACCGGAAGAGGCAGCGCAGATCAAATTACCCACCAGGTATATCGGCCGTAAGGAAGAGATCTACCAGGATTATCTCCGCCTGATAGATGAGCATCTGACGGATATCATCGCGGGCAGGGTAGATGAAATGTTTGAACTGAAACAGTTTGCTGAATTATTGTTCATTCATCCCACACATCTCAGCAATGTGATCAAAGAACATACCGGGTATCATCCCTGTTATTTCTATGAGCAAAAGTTGCTGAAGATGGCAAAAGAATTATTGCTGGATAATAAACATTCCGTGGCAGATGTTGCAGCGATACTTACTTACGATCCTTCCAACTTCACCAAATGGTTTAAATCATTTGAGGGAACAACGCCTTCCAAATTCAGGCGCTTACATGAGCAACGATAGAAATACTGAAGAGGGTACCATTTTTACTTAAATGATCACCATAACCAGGACCGCTGTTTGAGTCAACTTTGTATTGTAAAAACAAACACAGTACAAAATGAAAACAAAGAAGAAAATAGCGCTGGTAACAGGCGGTAGCCGCGGATTAGGTAAAAACACTGTGATCGAACTGGCTAAAGACGGACATAATATAGTCTTCACTTATCACAGCAAAAAAGACGAAGCACAGCATGTCATTGCTGAAATTGAAAAATTCAATGTAGAAGCTATTGCTTTGCAGCTGGATACTGCAAATACTACACTATTCCCTGCATTTAAAGCTGAACTGCAGAAGGCGCTTAAAGAGAAATGGGACACAACTAATATTGACTTCCTTATCAACAACGCCGGTATTGATCGTTACGGCATGTTCACAGATGTGACAGAACAGGACTTTGACGACCTGGTGAACATTCACTTTAAAGGTGTGTATTTCCTCACACAAACATTACAGGACGTGATTGCCGATGGTGGAAGGATCATCAATATTTCCACAGGTCTGGCAAGGTTTGTAACACCTGGTTATTCCGTTTACTCTTCTACAAAAGCAGCCATCTTTAACTTCACGAAATACCTCGCTAAAGAATTAGGCGGCAGAAGGATCAACGCGAATGTCGTCGCTCCCGGCGCTATTGAAACAGATTTTACGAAAAGTGCTTTTGATGCCCACCCCGGCGCAAAAGATTTCATCGCGCAGAACACGGCACTGGGTCGTGTAGGCCTGGCTGAAGATATTGGCGGCGTGACGGCATTCCTTTGTAGTGAAAGAGCAAGATGGATCACTGCACAAGCGATAGAAGTATCAGGCGGAATGTTTCTATAGGCTGTGGACCAAATATGAGAAAGGTTGTAAACGATCGTTTACAGCCTTTTTTGTTTAGTCAATATCGAACACAGCATGTCTCGAAAATGAACATATATGCATATGGATAATGTATATTTATCTTTATAATAATTAACTGTAGATTGGCATTCACTTGGCAGTTTGGCATCCTGAATAGTCTAACTCCCCAGCTAATGCTAAAGAATTATATGAAGATCGCCTGGCGCAACCTCATGAAGGACCGCCAGTTCACTTTGCTTAATCTGGTCGGTTTGTCTTCCGGATTGATCTGTGCTATTCTGATCTATCTATGGATCAGCGACGAAATGCATATTGACAAGTTTCATAAAAAGGACAGTCAGCTGTACCAGGTAATGGTCAATATCGAAAATTCGGAAGGCATACAAACGATGGCGTCTACGCCGGGTATTCTCGCAAGGACATTGAAAGATGAGATGCCAGAAGTGGAATATGCAGCAGCCGTGATCTATCCCTATTGGTCGGGAGCATCCACATTGTCTGTAAAAGATGATAATCTCAACGCTATAGGGTACTATGCTGAGAAAGACTATTTCAATATCTTCTCTTACCCGCTCCTGCAGGGGAATAAGGAGCAGGTCTTATCAGATAAGAACAGCATCGTCATATCAAAGGAGCTGGCTGTAAAGTTGTTTCATACTACGGAAAATGTTGTCGGCAGGACTATTGAATGGCAGCATGAAAAGCAATACCAGGTATCGGGCGTATTTGACATTCCCGCTAATTCATCAGTAAAGTATGATTATGTCCTCCCGTTTGACGTATACCTTGAGCAATATTCCTTTTTAAATTCCTGGGGCAATATCGATCCTTCCACTTACGTGGTCCTGAAGAAAGGCACTGATGAAGGTCAGTTCAACAGAAAAATAACAGACTTCGCAAAACATAAGGATAAAAATGCCGGCTTCAAGCTATTTGCCCGCCGGTATTCATCCGGGTACCTGTATAACCGCTATGAGAACGGCGTACTGGCCGGAGGCAGAATAGAATATGTGCGGATGTTCTCCATCATAGCACTTTTCATCCTGATCATCGCCAGTATTAACTTTACGAACCTCTCTACTGCCAAAGCTTCTAAAAGACTGAAAGAGGTAGGTATCAGGAAGGTGGTAGGTGCGGACAGAAAGCTGCTGATATTTCAATACCTGGGAGAATCGCTGATGATCACCTTTTTAGCGTTGGCCATCACACTGGTACTGATACCTTTTCTATTGCCTGCGTTCAACGCGATCACCGGCAAACAGATAACATTGCATGTTGATCTTTTATTGCTCCTGTCCATTTTAGGGATTACCATTTTTACAGGTTTTCTGGCCGGATTTTACCCTGCTTTCTATCTTTCAGGCTTCAATCCCGTTGCGATCCTGAAAGGTAAATTACGGGCCTCTTTAGGGGAAATATGGGTAAGAAAGGGACTTGTCATGTTCCAGTTCATTGTTTCTGCCGTATTCATTGTTGCCGTGCTGGTAGTTTATAAACAGATCAGGTATATACAGACTAAAGACCCCGGCTACAATGTGGAGAATATCATCAGTTTTCAACTAGGGTCGGACCTTGTAAATAAAACGCCCGTTTTTGTAAATGCGGTCAAAAACCTGCCGGGAGTAGCAGCTGCATCAAGCATAGATCATAACAGCATTGTAAATGATTATGGCGGCACATCAGACATTCACTGGGAAGGTAAACGGCCGGACGATAAAACAAGCTTCGCCAATATCGGTGTGAACTATGGGGCTATTGAAACCCTGGGGATGAAGATGAAAGAAGGCAGAAGTTTCAATAACAGCATAAGTTCAGATAGCGCTGAGATCATCTTTAATGAAGCGGCGGTTAAGGCTATGGGACTTAGCGATCCTGTCGGGAAGGTCGTGAAGATGTGGGGACAGAACAGGAAGATAGCAGGTATAGTGAAAGACTTCAACTTTGAATCACTGCATGAGCATGTGAAGCCTTTTGCGATGCGGCTCGAGCCTCTTGCCACTTACCGTATCATGGTCAGGATCAAAGCGGGTAAGAACCGGGAAACAATTGACCAGCTTCGCGAGATCTACCACAAATATGACCCTGGTTTTCCCTTCGATTATACATTTGTGGATGGTGAATACCAGGCGCAATATACAGCTGAAAACCGCCTGGCGACATTGTCTGGTTACGCTGCAGGAATGGCCATCCTTATATCCTGTCTGGGCCTGTTCGGATTGGCTGCTTTCACTGCACAAAGGAGGAAGAAAGAGATCGGCATCCGTAAAGTTTTAGGGGCATCGGAAAAAAGTGTGGTATTAATGCTTTCGGGTGATTTTCTGAAGCTGGTACTGATGGCAGTCTTTATCGCATTCCCGCTGTCATGGTGGATCATGCAGCAATGGCTGGCTGGTTTTGCCTATCGTACTGCTATCGGAATGGATGTGTTTTTAATTGCCGGTGTTTCGACCATTCTTATTACAATAATGATCGTTAGTTACCAGGCTATCAGGGCATCTTTGACAGACCCTGTGAAGAGCCTGAAAGCAGAGTAAAGATCTGCCGGTGTTTTGTTCAATAATGACATTAAAATAACGTACATGCTTTTAAACTATATTAAGACCGCCTTCAGAAATTTCCTTCGCAACGGCAGCCATTTCTTTGTGAACATCACAGGATTGATGGTAGGATTTTGCGCTTTCCTTCTGATTGCTGTCATCGTGCAATATGCGAAAGAGTTTGACAGTTTTCATACTAAGAAAGATCGTATTTACCGTGTTCTAAGGGCCAGCCAGGAAGAAGCGTCAGGTGGTTATGGTACAGGTATGCCCTTTCCATATGCACAAGGTTTGCGGAAGGATTATTCCCAGTTGGAGAAGGTGGCGGCTATATATGGCGATAAAGATGTCCAGGTGACTATTCCGGGCGCCGGAGGAGAAACGAAGAAGTTCAAAGAACAGAGAGGGACCTTTTTTGCAGAACCGGAGTTCTTCGAGATGTTCGATTTTAAAATGCTGACAGGGAATGCGGCCAGCGCCATCAGAGAGCAGAATACAGCATTGCTGTCCCGGGATTTTGCCACAAGATATTTTGGTGACTGGAAGCAGGCGCCTGGTAAGCATATCAGTGTATACGGACAACATATACTTGTTACTGGCATATTGGAGAACCCGCCTGCCAATACAGATTTCCCTTTAGGGCTTGTGATCTCTTATGCTACCCTGACACAAATAGGTTTTGATCTGAATGACTGGGTGGGTATTACCGACAACTATTGCTTCGTATTGCCCAGGGCCGATTATGCAACCGCCCAGTTAAACGGATTACTAACGGGTTTTGTATCAAGGCATGTCCCTCCGTCCCATGCAGGTTACAAGTTGTTATTGCGGCCACTGGCAGAAATGCATAGCGACAGTCGTTTCGAGACGTTCACGGGCCGTATTTTCAGTAAAGAACTGGCCACTGCATTAAGCCTGATAGGTTTGTTCCTGTTGATCATTGCCTGCGTTAATTTTATCAATCTGTCTACGGCAAATGCCATCAATCGCGCAAGAGAAGTGGGCGTGAGGAAGGCACTGGGAGGGAACAGGCGACAGCTATTAATACAGTTCCTGGGCGAAACCAGTTTTACCTGCTTCATTGCCATGGCAGGCGCCATTATTCTGGCGGCCATCCTGCTTACACCCTTAAACAGGCTGCTGGACATGAAGATATCACTATTGATATTTTCACCTGCTTCGTCCATTGCATTTATTGTGTCGTTGTGGGCCGTTGTAAGCATACTGGCAGGTTTTTATCCTGCCCTCGTACTGTCGGGGTTCAGTCCCATGAGCGCCTTAAAAAGTAAGATAGGTATTGAAAGTATAAAGGGGATCAATCTGCGGAGAGGACTGGTCGTATTACAGTTCGTCATTGCACAGGTACTCATCGTCGGTACATTGATCGTCATTTCGCAGATGAATTATTTCCGGAAGGCAGATATGGGCTTCAATAAGGAAGCCGTTATCACTGCCGGTTTTCCCAACGACAGTATTAATCGTTTGAAGGTGGACTACCTTCGTAGTGAATTGCTGCATCAACGCGGGATCAAAGATGTGAGCTTCAGCATTTTTGCACCAACAGGGAATAATTTCTGGGCGACCGATCTTAAGTTGGGCACTAACCATACTGATGTAGCTGATCTGATCGTGAATATGAAACCAGCTGATACCAGCTTTTTTAATATATACAAGTTCCAGCTATTGGCCGGCAGGATCTATTATGCTTCCGATACAATAAGGGAATTTGTAGTAAATGAAACGTTAGTAAAAAAGGCCGGATTTGGAAGTCCGGAAGCCGCGATAGGACAACGTATCACTATAGTAGGGTGTACACGGCCGATCACTGGTGTCGTAAAAGATTTTCATGTAAGTTCTTTGCGGGAGCCTATGGCGCCGGTGGTCATGACCACCATAAAGCGGAGCTATAGAACAGCCAATATTAAGATTGAAGCGAAAAATGCTAAAGAAGTGGTGGCGGCTATGGCGAACATCTGGAGTAAAACCTTCCCCGATTATGTCTTTGAGTATAGCTTTATTGATCAGACAGTGGCAGATTATTACAAACAGGAAGACCAACTGGCGCAACTCTTTAAGATCTTCGCCGGTATTGCAGTCTTCATTTCCTGCCTGGGATTATATGGACTGATCTCTTTCATGGCGGCACGCCGGAGAAAGGAGATCGGTATCCGCAAAGTATTGGGCGCAAATGTTAGCGGTATCATCCTGTTACTTTCTAAAGAATTTCTCATCCTGATCGTAGTGGCCTTTGTGATTGCGACGCCTGTGGCGTGGTATGTGATGGACAAGTGGCTGCAGCAATTCAGTTTTGGTATCAGCATAGGAGCAGGGTTCTTTATAATCACACTACTGGCCTCTATCGGTATAGCCTGGCTTACCATAGGTCACTCCGCCATAAAAGCCGCTATTGCTAATCCTGTAAAGAGTCTGCGAACGGAATAATTGAAGCAGGCTAGACTCCCCGGATGTGGGGACGATCATACTGAAATTGGTGAAGAAGGAGCTGGATAAGAATACCCAGCTTTCATATCTCACGTTATGAAGAGACATGCTTATCGCATGTCTATCAGGTGCGCAATATAGCTACGCCTACCGGAATCTTCTATTAATAAGATGTTAAATAGTAGCAGTGCAGTGTAAGTTTTTGCATTAAACTGATCATGTGAATACCCGTTGTTACTGAAGATTGCTTTAAATCGATCTTTGCCGCCAGATCACTGCTTAAAGTATCTGCAATAAAAAAATGATCAGAACAACGTTGTTTAATATAAATAATTATATATTGAGGGAATTTGTATATTTATAGCCATAAAATCCTGTGAATAAATAAAGTAGAAGTTTAATAGATAAATGCTAGTAACACGAAAAACAAAAATTGAGGAGCGGCTCTCGCAACACGGCATCAACAATTATCAGATCTCTTATCCGGAATACCTGAACTTTGATCACGACCTTTTTGCTACTCCGAGAGAGGTGGGTTGCAGGGTGATGATCCTTACTGCTATTGCTTACACGATACAGGATGAGACGAAGAAATACGGGATTATTAAATGGTTGAAGGCAGAAAATATCTGGTCGCATGTCAGCGAAAAGGAAGTAGCATACCTGAATACCAGAACATCAACGGAAGACGAGATACTGGATCTTTCCTGGAAGATAGAAGCAGCTTATATACTGGCCTGGGCGCTTGCGCTGGTGGAAGACAAACCTATGCCGGGTGAAGAGGCCACAGAAGAGCAGATCAACACAATGATCCAGCATCTGCCGGCGTTGGGGGATGGACTGGAAGGTTTTCTCAGTAGCCTGAACTTCCGTGACCCGGTTGAGATCTACGACGAGAACATCTTTTATGAACTGACTACCACTCATTTCAGGGATACGTTGTTCAGCGGCGGGAAAAGCAGGGCGGACGTGCATGTACCGGCTTCATTTGAGCGGCACATGGCGCTGAATTGGCTGAGACGCTTCATGGGCATTCATGACTGGGACGATACAGATACATCTACCTGATATTATCCTTTCTTTAATTTAGCCCGGTCCCGGGCATGTGATACTCCTTTTCAGGGGTAAGTGGCCATTTTTTCCCCTAATTCCGGCTGGCAAACTATATCTTGTTGGTAAAACCATTTTACTATGCAACGAGGGTATGTTCTTCTGGCATTGTTTTGCTTATTGCCATTTTCCACCGTTATAGCCCAGGATACCGCAAAAACTTTCTACTTATGGCCCGATGGTGCTCCCGGGTATGAAACCCGGAAAAACGAGCCGGAAGAGGCCAAAGATTACTACGTAAAGAATATCCATAACCCATCTGTCACCATTTATCTTCCACCGAAAGAAAAAGCGACCGGCGCTGCTGTTGTGATCTGTCCCGGAGGAGGCTTCCGTTTACTGGTCTACAATTCAGAAGGCCGTGATCCTGCCCGTTTCCTGAACAGTATAGGGGTAGCTGCTATCATCCTGAAATATCGTTTATTCCGTGAGGAGAACTCTCCTTATACCCTGGAGAAGGAGATCAGGCAGGACGCCTACCGTGCCATGCGTTTCGTGCGTGGCCATGCCGCTGAATGGCGTATTGACACTAACCGGGTCGGTATCTGGGGATTTTCGGCCGGGGGAGAAGTCGTATCGCAGGTGGCGTATGGTCCGGGGTATGGAGATCCACGTGCCAAAGACCCGATCGACCGCCTGAATGGCAAACCCGATTTTCAGATACTGGTATATCCGGGACCTCTGGGCATTCCTGAAAAAGTGCCTTCAGATGCCCCTAAGGCCTTTCTGATCGCTTCTAATGATGATGAATGCTGTTCTGCCCCTATCGTTAGCTTGCTGGAGCGCTACCGGCAGGCAAAGGTACCTGTGGAGGCGCATATCTTCGCCAACGGTAACCACGCCTTCAATATGGGATACCGCTCTAATCTGCAATCTGTCAAGGCCTGGCCGCAGTTATTGACAAACTGGCTGACTGATTGTAAGATCCTTTCACCCGCACCTTCCTCCGTAAAATAAGACTGCTTCTTTGTTTCAGCCTTATCAGATGCCGGTTCATACGGCGTCTGATAAGGCTTCATATTTAGAGACCTCTTTCCAATATCTCATCTATAAGCTGTAATCAACCCGTATATAAGCCATATATAACCCATACTTCTTAGATATGGGTTATATATGGCTTATATACGGGTTATATATGGGTTATATATGGGTTATCTCAGGAAGAGCGCTATAGTAGCGGCTTTACAGAGACAGTATAATTCGCTGTCTATGTACTTGTTATAATAGCAAGTTATTATATTGTAGTATAAAATCTTATATGATATTTAGAGACATCGTCAGGTAATAAAAAATATATCGGCATTTGACATTTTAATGACATTATTAGAGAGGTGGTACAGCCTATCGACAGGGCATAATCGATAAATTTGCATCGATGAATAAGAAATTAGACATTAAAAGAATTGAAAAGATCTCCAAAGCTTTAGGTGACCCATATCGTATCAGGATTGTGGAAGCGGTCCGGAAAGAATCGGACTGGACGCCATGTACAATGGTGCTAGAGATGCTTGACCTCGCACAGTCTACCGTATCTCATCACATTAAGCAGCTGGTAGACGCGGATCTGCTGATAGCTGAGAAAGAAGGCCGTAATACAAAATACAGGATCAATAAAGAGGTTTTTGAAGATTATATAAGATTCCTGTCGCTCTTCACTGCATAAAGGTTATTCCCCTTCTTTGAACTATGCACAACAATTACGAAACATTAGATAACCCGGTATGGTATGCATTGCAAACAACACATAAAGCTTTTGCACAGGGAACTCCGGCCGTTCAACGTTATGTTGCAGGTACACTGCAATTCGTTGGATGTGCAGATCCTCTTCATGCCGACCTGAATGAAATATTACCCTGGACATCTGCAGGAGAAAAAATGATCATCATTGGTGAGTTACCTCCTTTACCGGATAACTGGACATTACTTCGTCAATTGGATTGTATACAGATGATCTGTGAGCAATCCGTATCACTGCCGACTCCTGATGTTGTTCCGCTGGATGATGTCGAAGAAATGCTGGCGCTTGTTAATCTCGTGCAGCCAGGTTTCTTTTACAAAAACACGCCTTTGTTGGGAAATTACTTTGGTATTCGCCAGGAAGGAAAACTGGTGGCTATAGCCGGTGAACGCACGAAGATAACAGGGCTGGTAGAAGTGAGCGCCGTTTGTACGCATCCGGAGTTTACAGGAAGAGGATATGCGCAGCAGTTAGTAGCGCATATTGTGAATAGGAATGTGGCGAATGGAGATGCGTTGTATTTACATTTTCTGACGAGTAATGACAGGGCGAGGAAGGTGTATGAGCGGCTGGGGTTTAGTGATAGGAGAGCGATTGTTTTTTGGGAGGTTGTGAGGGAGAAGTGAGGTCATATTAATAACCTGGTTCACTTAATAATTTAACCATAGAAAAGAATTATTACCTACTCGAGAAGATTTCCTATAGGAGGAATTAGTTAACATTAATCGATTAAACAAGTATATAAAAAAACGCCGCAGTGTCCTTTTGCTAAAAAGAATACTGCGGCGTTTACAATTTTCGTTTATAGAAAATTAAAGTATTGGTATAAACTTTCCTATTTAAGGGAGGGAATAGTTATCTCTTTTTTATATTGCTGGAATTCTCCCTAATAACATTAGGTGAGGAGGTGATAACTTGTGCGTTATTAATACCTGGCAATTTAGTTGTTGCACTGGTTGTTGAAGAAGGTGAACCTGTATTAGGTTTATTGCTTTTAGACATTATTGAATCTAATTTATAATGTAAGTTAAGATATTTTTCATAATTAACTACTTCGACCTTTTGCGTTTCATCCTCTTTTTTTGTGATATGGAACCCCAAACATATTAGGAAAGGTATTGCAGAAAGTAGGCCGAACATTAACGCATTATAGTAAAAGGAACTCTTCCTGGTAAATACCCGTATGTTCATTTCTAGCGCTTGCTCCAACTCATTTATATAAGAGGCCTGCAATAATTTGATAATATCAGCTTGTCTGTTTGGCCCGATTCTCTGCTCATATTGTATGCGTATAGTTTCATAGTACATCCTGGGAGAGGTAAGATATGATACCTCAATAGGTATGATTAAACGCACAGTAAAATATAGTGAAAGAAGAAACAGTGTAACAAAGATCATAAAACACATCCGAAGGAACCAATGTGTGATTTCAAAATGACAAATATCCTGGTAAATGGGAACAAGGAAAATAGCTATTGCTGAATAAATTATTATTATGTTGGTTAGTCTCTCCAATACTTTTTGGTAAGCTGAGATGTATTCTTCTATTCTTTTTTCATTTATTTCAATTATATATTCAAGATCATAAAATGATTTTTGACTCATAAAGTAAAGCTCTAGATTAGAAATATAATTTAGTATGTCTCGGTCTATAGTTGCGAAGCATGTAGTGATGTAACATATTTGAATGTATCATGTTTATAAAAAAAAGTAAATAACCCATCTTCTTCCGCATATCGTAAAGCTTTTTTCCATTCCCGTAAACCATAAGATAGTTTCTTTTAGAATTTTCATGGCCGGTGTAAATACACTCATCATGAAATTTTGTAAAGCAAATTATCCTCCATGAAAAAATATCTACTGATATTCTTCTGTTTATTGTTTTTTAAATATTCCCTGCCGGCATTTTTCAACTCGTAAAGATTAACTTACAGAAGTACAAAAAGATAATCTTGATAAGATCAATAAAATAACCCTAAAAGATTAACCTACTATTTTGGTGGACTATTAATTTATCCTATTTTTGTACTGCCCGATATGTATTTCAGCAGACAGGCTGGAATAAATGATAAGAACCAAAATATTATGAGAAGACCAGCTACACCTTTACCAACTTTATTTCGTTTAGTACCTTTTTCTGCAAGTATGAGTTGCTATTGTAGCACGTCTTAATTCTCGCACATTATAATGCTCGTTGCCAGCTGCTTTATCCGGCAGCTGATATATATGCTATTGCCCTAACGGCAATGTATTTCTCTATTCTAATAATCTAAACACCCATGTTCAAAAAAAATGTAACCCTCGTGCTTACGCTGCTTCTAAGCACAGGGCTTTTTGCGCAGCAAAGACAAGTACAGGGGCAGGTGCTCGCTGCAGAAAACAAGCAACCATTGCCGGGAGTGACTGTGAAGATCGGCCGTACCTCATTTGGGACTACGACGGACCAGAACGGGCACTTCCAACTAAATGTTTCCGGTAACAAGATGGTGCTATCAGTGTCTTTCATCGGGAGGGAAACAGTGGAAACAGAAGTACGTGAAGGTGACGCCAACGTAACTATTCTCCTGAAACCAGCCAATACCACATTGGACGAAGTAGTAGCAGTGGCTTATACGAACGTAAAACGGTCCGGATATCCGGGAGCTGTGTCTACCGTTAGTTCAGATAAGATCAATAACAGGCTTACGCCCAATGTTACGAATGCCTTACAGGGGCTGGTAACCGGCCTGCAAACCACATCGGCTAACGGGCAACCGGGCAACAGCTCCACTATACGTATACGTGGTGTGGGGTCTATCAATGCCTCCAGTGCACCGCTGTTCGTTGTCGATGGCGCCCCTTATGACGGCGATATTAACGCTATCAACACGGCAGACATTGCAGCTATCAGTGTATTGAAAGATGCGACTGCGGCTAACCTTTACGGCTCACGTGCCGCCAATGGTGTTATCATCATTACTACCAAGCAAGGTAAAAAAGGAGAGTCTGCGGTAAATGTCGTTTTCAATCAGGGCTGGAGTAGCCGCGCTGTAGCAGATTATGATAAGATCAATACTGACCAGTATTTTGAGCTCTACTGGGAGGCGCTGCGTAATAAACAACTTACTAATGGCCAAACATCTGCGCAGGCTGCCGCTACAGCCAGTGCGCGAGTGGTATCGGATCTGGGTATTAATCCGTATGGCCCCGGCTTTCCGCAACCGGTAGGAACAGAAGGAAAGATCGTAACAGGAGCAAGACCGTTGTGGAACGACGACTGGGAAAAAGGTATACAGCAATCAGGAAAATATACACAAGCTCAGCTTAACTTCAGTGGCGGTAGTGAAAAGTCTACCTACTACGTTAGCGGGGGGTATGTCAACAATGAAGGCGCTTATATGGGCTCTGGCTTCAGGCGTTATAACGTTAGAAGCAATATTACCTTACAGGCTAAGCCATGGCTGCAAGCCGGATTGAATATCACAGGTTCCAGCTCTGCACAGGATTATCCTGCATCTTCTGACTCGCGTACAGATAACGTAGTGCTGTTTGGCAGAGCAGTTCCGGGCTTCTATCCAATTTATCAGCGCAATGCGGATGGTTCACTCAAACTTGACGCCAATGGGCAGAAACAATTTGACTACGGCGCTTACCGTCCCTCTGCTGCCCTGGCCCGTGAGAACCTGATCGGTTCCTTACCGCTGGACAAGAACAGGTATACCAATGAGAATATTTCTGCAAGAACATTCCTGGATGCAACCCTCGTCAAGACCTTACACTTCAAGACCAGCTATAACATCGACTATGTCAACAACAATTCGCTGGTATATACCAATCCTACAGTAGGCGGCGATGCAGAGATAGGAGGTACGATCAGTAAGGGCAGTGGAAGGAAACTGATCTATACGTGGAACAATATCCTAACCTATGATGCGGATCTGCAGGGTGGCCATCACCTTAATCTGCTGGCGGGACATGAGTACTATTATTTCAATTCCAGCACGCAAAGCGGAAGTCGTCAGAAGTTTGCATTGCCAGACCTGTACGAGCCGGCTGCGGCCTCACAGTTAAATGATTTTACAGGGATAACGGATAATTATACAAAGCTGAGTTTCTTCGGACAAGGTCAGTATAACTACCTGAACAGATATTATTTCACCGCATCAGCCAGAAGGGACGGTTCCTCCCGTTTCTCTCCTGATTCCCGTTGGGGTACCTTCTGGTCTACCGGTGCATCCTGGCGTATTTCAGAAGAAACATTCCTGCGTTCTGTGGGTTGGTTGAATGCCCTAACACTTAAAGGTAGTTATGGTGCTTCCGGTAATGATAACCTGAGTAGCTACTATGCTTATCTGGCATTATTTGATATTAAGAATAACCTGGGTAACGGAGGTGTGATCACTTCCAGATTAGCTACGCCCGGCCTGAAATGGGAAAGCAATCTAAACCTGAACATCGGTTTGGACTATGGATTGTTTGACAACCGCCTGTACGGTACGATCAACTACTATAACAGGACCAGCAAGGACTTACTGTATGCAAAACCTATGGCGCCATCCACAGGGTTCGGATCTATTAGCGCCAATATCGGAGCGCTGCGTAATACCGGCTTGGAACTCGAACTGAATGTGATACCTGTGCGTACCCACGATTTCAAATGGAATGTGGGACTGAACGTAGCACATAACAAGAACAAGATCACCGAACTGCCTCAGAAGGAAATTGTAAGCGGAACCAAGAAGCTGATGGTAGGCACTTCCATTTATGAGTTCTATCTGCGTGAATGGGCGGGTGTAGATGCTCAAACCGGTAATCCGCTCTGGTATCAGACGGGAGCAGACGGTAAAAAAGTGACTACGACGAACTATGCTTCTGCTACACAGTATTATGCAGGTTCCGCGCTGCCGGACGTAACGGGTGGTTTTACCAATACCTTGAATTACAAAAATATTGAGCTATCATTCTTATTGGCATATAGTATCGGTGGAAAGGTACTGGATCTCGATTATGTGTCACTGCTGAGTGGTGGTGCAAGTCCTGGTCGTAACTGGTCTACAGAACTGCTGGAACGTTGGACGCCCGAACACACAAATACAGATGTACCGAGACTTACAACTGATAACCTGAACTGGACCTCCAGCTCTACCCGTTTCCTTTATAGCGCAACCTATGCACGTCTTAAAACGGTATCCCTGGGATATTCACTGCCTGCACAGGTATTGTCCAGGATCGGTATCAGAAGTGCGAAAGTATATGCCCTGGGCGAGAACCTGTTAACTTTTTATGGTCACCAGGGTATGGACCCCGAGCAATCTGTAGATGGCACCACTTATTACCAGTATCCCGCGATGAAAACATTTTCACTGGGCATACAGGTAGGACTCTAATGTGTAACATTTAATTTGAATGAAAATGAAAGCAAGCAGATTTTATACATATACAGCAGCGCTGATCATCGGTTTGTCGGCCTGCAACAAACAACTGGATACCGCTCCTTCTAATGCGGTATCAGAGGATATTGTACTGAAGAACGTCGATAATCTTTCTACCATCTCTGAAGGCACCTGGGCCGCTATGATGGATGACTTTTACGGTGGCACTTACAGTAACCCGGGTTTCAAAACAATTGCGTTAACCAGCGACGCCATGGCGAATGACGTAGCACTGATCACTACCAAATACGGATTCCCCACAGCATATCGTTTTACGCAGATGAACGATAAGACGCAGGCGCGTGTCAGTGCTGTATGGGGCCAGCTGTACAAGATCATTAACAATAGCAATATTATTATTGCTAACGCTGATAAAGTAGAAGGAGATGCAACTGCCAAGAAAGTGCTCAAAGGACAGGCATTGGCATTAAGGGCGCATACCTATCTGACCATCGCTTCATTCTACCAGTTCTCCTACCTGAAAGATTCCCTCGCTAAAACAGCGCCTATTTATACAACACCGACGACGGCTGCTACCGAAGGCAATCCGAAGGCCTCGCTGAAGGAGATCTATGAGCTGATCTTTTCTGATCTGTTACAGGCAAAAGAACTGCTGACCGGTTATGACCGTCCGGCAAAATATAAGATCGATGCAGATGTTGTAAACGGTCTGCTGGCACGGGCTTACCTGAATACCGGCAGGTGGGCGCTGGCTGCAGCTGCAGCAGATGAAGCACAAAAGAATTATCCATTGATGGCCGCATCCGAGTATAGCAAAGGATTCAATGATGTGGGTAACGCTGAGTGGATATGGGGACATCCTGAAATTCCCAGTCAGAGTGATGGTAGCTACAGCTTTCACTTCCTGGATGTATCTTCAGCTTCTTCTTATTATTATAGTTTTATGGCCGATCCTTTATTCGGAGAGCTGTTCGAAACTGGTGACATCCGTAAGACGCTTTTTTCATGGGATGGTTCTGCCGCCGCAAGAGAAGGATATCTTCAGTATAAAAAGTTTAAATTTAAAGCAGACCAAACTGCAGACCTGGTACTGATGAGAAGCGCGGAAGCAATATTGATCAAAGCGGAAGGTTATACACGTGCAGATAATCTTACAGAAGGTATCAATGCGTTAAATCAGCTCCGTACAGCAAGAGGCGCTAAGTTATTTGAAGAGGCAGGAGCTACAAAGGAGAATCTGATAAAAGAGATCCTGATCGAAAGGAGAAAAGAACTGTGGGGCGAGGGATTTGGTTTATCCGATATCATCCGTAATCAGCTTGCCGTTGTGCGTAAGCCTTACGTGGATGCAGAAGGGAAGGATATAAATGTAACTGTAGTAACACCCGATGGTGGTACTAAAGAAGTGGCTGCGAAATATCATACGGCGCTTACGTTCGGGGATGGTACCAGCTTTGTGCCCAATAGTCCTTATTACATTTTTGTCGTGCCACAGGCGGAGGAGCAGAATAATCCGAATCTGGGTAAGTAACAAGTGGATGTGGTTGCATATTATTGATAAAGTGGTTTATTGATATAATAAACAAAGAGGACGTATTTCAGTTAATATGAAATACGTCCTCTTCTTGTTGTGCCATCGTATTATTTTTCTTGTTTATTTTCGCTCATATTTAGGCCCGATGAGTAATTGATCAACCTACGTGTTTTTAGATATAACATTTTACCAATACTTTTTCACTCTGAATCCATTCTCTACGGCCAGGTAAATGTGTCAATTTGGCCATAAGTATGCAAATAGGTATATTTATGGCCAAATTGAATGTGGATGAAAATGATTGGCCGTAAAGATGAACTTCAACTCTTGAATAATTTAAAAGAGCATACATCTTCTTCATTTGTAGCTGTCTATGGGAGGAGACGAATAGGTAAAACTTACCTTGTCAGGAATGCCTTTGTCAATCAATTTGATTTCTATGTGACAGGTATTTCAAAAGTAAGCTTGTCGCAACAATTAGCTAACTTTCATATTGCTTTGCAAAAATATGGTCCTTCGGCGCAAGAAATGGAACCGGCCAAAGACTGGATTACAGCATTTCGACAACTCTCTAAATTATTGGAATCAGGAAAATCAGGTAAAAAGGTCATTTTTTTAGATGAATTACCTTGGTTTGATACGGCTCAATCTGGCTTTATATCTGCACTTGAGCATTTTTGGAATTCTTGGGCGAGTGCAAGAACTGATATCATCTTGATAGTTTGCGGTTCAGCAGCAGGGTGGATGATCAGTAAACTTATTAACAATAAAGGTGGCTTACACAATAGGGTAACACATCGAATTAGATTGGAACCATTTACTTTGAAAGAATGTGAAGCATTCTTAAAAGCGAAAAAGGCAAATTTTGACCGATATCAGGTAATACAATTGTATATGGTTATGGGGGGGATTCCTTTTTATTTGGAACAGATCAATATTACTCAAAGCGCTGCTCAAAATATTGATAAATTATGCTTTGGGAAAGAAGCAACCTTGCGCACGGAATTTGATAATCTTTATACATCATTATTTGACAATGCAGAAAAGCATATCTCGGTTATTGAGGCTTTAAGTAAAAAAGTAAAAGGTCTTACTCGTGGAGAACTAATTAAAGAGGCTAAACTTCCTTCCGGTGGAAGTGTTACGAGAATTTTAGGTGAGCTTGAAGAGAGCGGTTTCATTAGAAAATATATTGCGTACGGGAAGAAGGAAAGAAACAGTTTATATCAACTAACTGATTTTTATTCTTTATTTTATTTGAAATTTATAAAGAAGAGCAGCATTCTAGATGAAAATAATTGGATAAATAGCTTAGATAGCCCCGCGCAAAGAGCATGGAGTGGTTATGCTTTTGAGCAAATTTGCTTATCGCATATCAGAGAAATTAAAAAGGCATTGGGAATAAGCGGTATCCAAACGAACACTTCTTCATGGATTAGTAATGATCGTCCAGGAGCACAAATTGATCTTGTAATTGATAGACGGGATCATGTGGTCAATATTTGTGAAATGAAATTTTCGCTGAATGAATTTACCATTGATAAGAAGTACGCGGAGGAGCTAAGAAATAAAATTGGCGTTTTTAAAACAGAATCGAAAACACGTAAATCTGTTTTCTTAACAATAATAACAACTTTTGGATTAAGTAAAAATCAATATTCAATGTCTCTCGTTCAAAATGAACTTACGATGGATATTTTATTTGAATGAGATGATAGTAGGTTGCCCCTAAATAAATTAAACCACTATGAAGAAATGGCGTCAGTATGAAAGATTAGTCGCAAAATTGACTGCTAATGACTATGAGGCCGATTTTACAGTTATACCAAATGCGAGAGTCAAAGGATTTATTAGTGAGAGAAAACGTCAGATTGATGTTTTGGTTGACTATAGATTTGATTCTAAACTAAGTGGCAGAGTTATATTTGATGCGAAGTATAGAAAGAGACCTGTTGACATAAAAGAGGTTGAATCTTTCGAAGGTTTAATGAAAGATGTTAATGCTCAAAGAGGTTTTATTGTTTGTTCAAATGGGCATACGGCAGCCGCTTTGAGAAGAGCACAGGAAACATATTGGGATCAAGCTATTACCAGAAGAGGAAATTGATGATTTTGATATAAATTCTTGGGAACATTGTAGAAATGATGGGTGTGAAGAAGGATTGGTTCTTTGGGACGCAAATCCTTCCTTGATAATTGAAGGAATGATTTCGATCCAAGCAACTGGTAAATGTGATGAATGTGGCAGATTTCACATTTGGTGTTGGGATTGTGGACTTAGGTACTGTCTTGATTATGAATCTGACCTACGGTGTTCATGTGAAGGACCATGGTTTTGGCTGACTAGTATTGAATCTGATTTGGATGAAAAAGAAATAGAGTATGAATCGCATTATTTAATATTGGTGATGTTCAATGGCAATTATAATATAATTGATAGACGACCAATATAGAGCGCTCTATAAGAAAAAGGCTTTCAGGCATTTGCCCGAAAGCCTTTTCTAATCTGTAAAAGGATATACTTAACTAACCATCATTTATCAATGATACCCGTTATTCTGTTTCAGCGTAGGCGTACTTCCATTAGTGGAAAGATCGATCTGCCGCTGTGGAATGGCAAAATATTCATTCGTACCTTTTGCAAAGCTAGCGCCTTGAATATCTAAGGTCCTCGCTCCTTCAAAAGCGAAGAAGGCATTCAGTACCTGGTCAGCCACTCCCCAGCGTACGAGGTCAAAGAAGCGGTGACCCTCCATCGCCAGTTCCAGCTTGCGTTCGAAATAAACGGCTTTTAAGGCATAATCCTGACCTTTAGAGGCAAAGGCGCCTGCCGGGTAAGGAGCGACCTTATAACTGGCCGCAGGGACGTTAGAAAAGCCATTCATAGGGGAATTGTTGTCCTTATACCTGTAAACAGTGCTGGCCGGTTTAGCGGCACGTTCCCTGACGAGGTTCACATATGCCTCTGCGGCATCATAATTCTGAAGTTGGGCTTCACATTCTGCCGCCATCAGCAATACGTCCGCATAACGGATCAGGTTATAGTTGATGGCATTGCCAGGCGCCCATCCACGGGGATCATAATATTCATCCTGCGTAGCCTGCCAGTATACATTTTTTTTAGGAGAGTAATGACCGGCAGTAGAAGCCTCCCTGATCCAGGTATCGCCGGGATGTACGCCCCAGTCAAGGTATGGGATACCCTGACGGCCCACTGTCCAATCCAGGCGGGGATCGACTGTTTCTGTGTTTACATTATGCGTATTGTAGCTGTCCAGGAAAGGCAATCCCTGCAGATCGGTAATGTAAGAGTTTACGAGGTCCTGTGTAGGCTGAAAGAATCCGCAGCAACTGAATGGCCCGTTATAAGGATAGTTCAGCATCTGTCCCTGATTGGCATTGGCCGAGGTGCCTGAGTTGTCATTGGCATCAAACTGTATCGCGAAAACAGATTCAGAAGTATTCTCTGTAGCAGCATCAAAGTTATCTTCAAAACGGTCCCTCAATGCATAAAGATCACCACTGGAAGTAACACCCTGGGTTGTGATCTGGTCAAAGAGAGGTTTAGCTTCTGTGAACTTGTGTTCAAACATGTATGTCTTTGCCAGATAAGAAGCGGCAGCCCATTTATTGGGCCTGCCTACTTCTGGTTGTGTAATGGCGAGGTTGTCCATGGCGAATTTGAAATCGGCTTCGATCTGGGGCCAGATGTCCTGGTTATTTGGCGTCTTCATATCCGTGGTCTTTTCATCTATCCACGGCACCATGTTGAACATCTTTTTCAGATCGGAAAAGTAGTGCCCGCGCAGAAAGCGTGCTTCAGCTGCTGCTTCCGTTTTCTCTGCTTCGGTCATGTCGGTAACTTGCGGTAATAATTTCAGAACAGAGTTACAGCGTGTCACACCCTCATAATTTACGCGCCATTTATCATTCAGGAAGCTGTTGGTAGCGCCGGCACTGAACCTGGCAAGGTCCAGCGTGGGAGGGGAATCAAAATGATCGCTGCCTTTATGGGCGTCACCGCCACACACACTGCCATAGATCCAGTTGTCGGGTGATACTGCAAAGCCTGCGCCTCCTGACAGATTGGTCATATCGCCATCTGTGAAGTCCTGTCCGTCAAGTGCTGCATAAGCACCTACCAGTAAAGCATTGACGCCTTTCCTGTTGGCAATGAGCTCTTCTTTCAGAGAAGAGGGTGGCACCCTATCGAGAAAGTCACTGCAGGAAGGCATAAGAATACCTATGCCTGTTATGAAGAGTATCGTTATATGTCTATTCAGTTTCATGGTTTTCAAGTTTAACATCAGAACGTAAGATTTAGACCTGCCAGGAATTGGCGCTGACTTGGATAAGTGCCTTCGTCAATACCAAAACTCCTTACATCACTGCCGCCTATCTCCGGATCAATACCTGAATACTTTGTAATGGTGAACAGGTTAGCCGCCTGTACATAGATGCGCAGTCTTTCGATATGCAGCCGGCCTCCCAGCTGTTGCGGGAACGTATAACCCAACTGTACATTCTTACAGCGGAGGTAAGCGCCATTTTCAACATAGTAGGAGTTAGGTACGGCATTCGTGCTGAAAGAGCCTTCGCCTTCTTGTATCGGCGCTTTAGCATTCATACGGTCTGGCAACCAGGAATCATATAGCGCAGTTTTACTTTTAGCACCGTCGAAAGAAGATGAGAAGTCGGTCCACCATTTTACCTGGTTCCAGATCTCATTGCCGTGTACACCAAACAGGAACATGCTGAAGTCAAATTGTTTGTAGGTCAGTCCCAGGTTGATGCCATAAGATACTTTAGGATTCGGGTTACCGAGGAAGGTACGGTCATCGGCATTGATCACACCATCATTGTTGAGATCCGCATACCGGAAGCGGCCGGGGGCGGCGTCTTCCTGGAAACTGGCTGACGGATCGCCGGTGGTTGATTGTGCCGACTGGTCAGCCTTATCGATGTCGCTCTGACTATTCCAGAAGCCATTGATCTGATATCCATAGAAGCTGGAAATGGGCTGGCCGACAGCATTGCGGATGATACTTTCCGAAAAGTTGCGGGGCTGGCTGTCAAAGTAATCTACACCCTGCGCGATCTTTACGATCTTGTTCGTAAAGGTGGTGAAGGTAACGGTCGCATCGAACTTCAGGTCTTTGGTAATGTCCGTATGGCTCGTTACAGTGAGGTCCACACCTTTGTTCTTCATGTTGGCAACATTAGAGTAAGGGGCGGGAGCCGTACCAAAAGTACCCGGCAGTTCATTGTTGTAGAGCAGGTCTTTAATATTCTTCTGATAATAATCCGCAGAGATCTCCAGTTTTCCACCAAAGAGTGTAGCGTCTATACCAATGTTGGTGTTGATATCACTTTCCCATTTCGCATCCGGATTGCCGATCTGCACCTGCTGGAAACCCAGTACAATGCTGTTGTTCGTGCCCAGCAGATCATAGTAGGAAGTGTTTTTGTTACCACCGTAAAGTGTGAATGCATTACCGGGAGTAAGACTTAGCTGATTCCCCATAATACCCCATCCTCCGCGTATCTTCAGGTCTGTTAACCAGCTGACGTCTTTCAGGAAAGACTCCTGTGAAATACGCCATCCTGCGCTGGCTGCAGGGAACAATCCATAACGGTTATTGATACCGAATTTGGAAGAACCATCACGACGCAGTGTACCACTCAACAGGTACTTGTCTTTAAAACTATAATCCACTCTGCCGATAAGTGATAACAATCCTGCGGAATAGCGGTTAGCAGTGATAACCTGTCCGCCGGCGCCTGTACCATTATCTACATAATCAGGATCGAAAATGAAGAAGTCCTGTGTGGTGCCGATCTGTTGGCGGGAACGCTCATCATATGCTTCCGCGCCTACCAGTACATTGAGGGTATGCACTTTATTGAAGCTGTTATGATAGTTTACTGTGTTTGTCCATGTCCAGTTATGTTCGAAGTTGCTGGACTCTGTATAGGCGTTCACACCGGCGTTTTCCTTGTTCTCGTATTGCGGATAGGTGAAGTTGTGCCGCCATCCGGAATTGACTTCACCACCAAAGCTGGTGTGAAAGGTAAAGTGACGGAGGAAGTCGATATCGGCATAGATGTTTCCAAATACCCTGTTAACTTGTCCGCGGTCATTCCTGGTCCTGTACTGCATGGCGACAGGATTCATAGCGTCTCCGAGACCCAAGCCGTTAGATCCGCCAAAGTTGCCCCTGATGTCATATACAGGGATAATAGGCTGTTCACGTAAAGCCATGCCCACGGCACCACTGGCAGTAAGCAGATCTACGGTCGGGTTGTCTGTAATAGAGAAGGAAAGGTTTTCTCCTATGCGGATATTTTTACTGATATTGAACTGGCTGTTGGAGCGGACGATATATCTTTTCAGATAAGTGTTCATCAGTGTTCCCTGCTGATTGAAATAATTCAGCGAGAACAGGTAACTGCCTCTGTCGGTGCCTCCGCTGACAGACAGGTTGTGACTGGTCATAGAGGCAGGGTTGAAGATCTCATGGAACCAGTCAGTGCCTTTTTTGTTAGCCTTTGTGATATAATAAAAACTGTTGTAATCGTCCTGGTCTGTATAGTTGGGATTAACATAATAGAGATCAGGATTTACGCGTGGATCGCCTTCCATTAATCCAACAGGCTGGATATAATCAGGCAATACCGGTGTAGCGCCATTGCCATATAAAGTGTCGCTTAACGGAATGCCGGTGTTCTTATAACGTAGCCAACGCAGGTTTGCCATCTCCTGTGAATTGAGCGTATTCCATACATTGCCACCTTTAGGATACTGACGGCCATAATAAGCGTCGTACCTGATCTTCACTTTGCCATTACCTTTTTTAGTTGTGATAATGATCACACCGTTGGAAGCGCGGGAACCGTAGATGGAGGCGGCGCCTGCATCTTTCAATACCTGCATGGAAGCTACATCATTAGGGTTGAGGTCATTGATACTTTGTGTAGGCACACCGTCCACTACATAAAGCGGGCTATTGTTATCAAACGTGTTTACACCACGGATACGTACTACGGGTTCTTCGCCGGGCTGTCCGGAGCCAATAACAGTTACACCGGAAGCCTGTCCCTGCAACTGGCTGGTAACCTGCCCGGAAGGTTGTTTTACCATTTCACCGATGTCTATGACGGTGACAGCACCTGTCAGGTCTTTCTTTCGTTGTGCGGTATAACCCGTTACGATCACTTCGTTGAGTGTGCTGGTATTTTCTGTTAAAGTAATGTTGATCTCTGATTGTGTACCTACAGGAATTTCCTGCGACTGGTAACCGACAAATGTGACTTCTATGATATCGTTGCCAGTGCCGGGAATGTTAATTGTATAGGTACCGTCAGCTGTTGTTACGGCGCCGGTATTTGTGCCTTTCACGCGAACGGTTACACCCGGTAGCGCAGCGCCTTTTGCATCAGTGACCTTTCCGCGCACCGGCCGTTGGGCGGTCATGGCGGTGATGACCGGTGCTGTCTCCTTTGCTTTTACGAGGTAGAATTTCTCACGTACTTTTTCAAAAGAGAGATTGAAAGGCGCCAATGTTCTTTCGAGCGCCTCTTCCGGCGATTTACAAGAGGCAATATCCACGCTGGCTTTCTGATCGGTGATCAGGTCACTTTTGTAGGCAATAGAAATGCCGAATTTTACTTCTGTTTGCCGGAATAATTGCCTGATGGATATTTTATCCTGCTGTTTAAGCAAGTGTATTGCAGGCGTAGCGTCCGGACTATGAGCCAGCGCGTGGGAGCATAGGGCGCCTGATACAAATACATGCATCAGCAGCACACGTAAACGTTTTTTCATGTGCGATCTAATTTTGGTTAATAAAATCTGGGTATCAGTTTTTCGCCTCGTGGTCTGTATTATCCTGTTTGTAAAAGCGTACATTAAAAGCTTTTTCAAACTGTATCAACATTGTATCTGCATTATAAATGATCGGCATAGATCCCGAAACTTTGTACCGTAATACCCTGGGGTCTTTTACGGTAACACGCCGGTCAAATACCTGCTGCATGAACTGTATAGCATCCGCTACAGTGTATTCGTCCATGACTAATTGCCCGCGTGTCCAGGCAGTTACTTTTTCTGCGTCGGTCCTGCTTTTGGTATATTCCCCATCCGTTTTATCATAACGGAGCATTTCTCCCGGTTTGAGGTACAGTTGTGTTGGATGCTCAGACTGTTGTTCCGTGATGTTCAGTTTAATACTTCCTTTCTGTAAAACGACCGCAATTTTATTCCCGAAGTTGTTCACGTTGAATTGTGTGCCTAATACTTCTACCGAGAGGTGGTCGTATGTATGTACTATAAATCCTGTATGCTCTTTCGTATGACGCACGTTGAACCAGGCTTCACCGTCCAGCCAAACTTCCCGTAAATGCGCTTCCTTCTGGGTATAGAGCAGGCGGGAACCGGCATTCAGTAATACTTCAGAGCTGTCTGGCAATAGCAGTCTTTTTGTTTGTCCGGGCAGTGTGGACATGCTGGCCGTGACGGGCCGGAATGATGGAGTTCTCATTGTTAACCACAGTATGCCCATGAAAACGAATAACAATATGGCTGCAGCATATTTCCAGGAAAAGAGCCTGCGGAAACGGCTGACTGCTGGGGCTGCGGGAGTTTGTAGCGCGGCTATATCATCGGTAGCAATACTGTCCCATATATTGTCCCATAGCTGTTCTTTCTGTACAGCTGTCATCTGGTGATCGCGGAAATGAATGGACCTTATCAGCTGAACTGCAGTATCAATGGCCGCTTTCTTCTCCGGATATTGTCTCAACCAGTTGTCCCAGTAATAAGTATTCTTTACATCCGGGCGCATTACCCACTCCTGGAAGTATTCATCCAGGGCAAAGTCGCGGGCGGTATATAAATGGTACTGCTGCAAATGGTCGCTTTAATATAAAGAGACAGGGAGGAGGACAATCTCATCGCTTTGGAATAACTATTTTTAAAAAATATCCGGGTGGTAGATAAGACAGGGATAATCAGCTATTTACCGGGATGCAGCAAAAGTAGCAGTACTGCCGGAGGCAGTGTTTTTTTAAGTACGCCGATGGCCTTTGAGATGATATTGTATACTGAATCAACCTTCATGGACATCATGTCGGCTACTTCCTGGTAGGAGAGCTCGTGGAAAAAGCGAAGGTAAATGGCTTCCCGCTGTCTGTGGGGCAGGGCGTTCAGGGCAGTGTGCAATTGCCGGACCTGTTCCTGCTGATTTTCATCCTGTATAATGGCATGTTCCCGGCTGGGGATCAGTTCAAAGTCAAAGGGGATCTCTGTTGTTTCAGCTCTGAAGCGACGGTCCCTTTCCAGGGTACGTAACAGTCGCCGGCGTAAGCTGGAGAGTAAGTAATAACGGATATTCAGGAGTTGATCTGCAAGGTGTTCCCTGCTTTGCCAGAGATCATGAAAGAGCTCTTGCAGGCAGTCCCTGACCAGTTCTCCATCGCCGCAAAGATGGACGCCATAGTGGTACAGGTTATCCACGTGCTCCTGGTAGATCATGGCAAACGCATCCCGGCTGCCTTGCCGGAAGCTGTTCCAAAGCTCTTCCTGGGGAGAAGGGGAGTGGGAAGCAGTGATATTTGTTTTTACTGCTTTCATGCTGGTTTCTTTGGTTGATATATTCCTCTAGTTAGAATAAATGTAAGCATTTTGAGAAAATATAGGAAGTAAGTTGCCGGAAGGGGGATTATCTTCAGTGCAGAAATGCTTGTTTCCCATGATGATGTCCACTACTACATGATCTTTCACGGCTATGACGCAGCAGATAACGGACGGTCCAAGTTAAGGATCACGCAGCTGACGTGGGACAATGCAGGTTGGCCTGTTGTTACACTATAACAGGCGTTTTTGCAGCCTTGACTTGACAATATACACAACAACGCCCACCATTGTAACTGTGGCGCCAGCGAGCATCATATGCGGGCCGGTAGAAATGAATATGCCTATCCAGATAATGATTGCGAGGATAACCGGCAGCGGGTACAAAGGCATGTGCCATTTAAAGAAGTTCCTGCCCTGTCTTTTGCTGAGAAGTATCAAACCTACAGCCTGTGCAATGAACTGTATCATAATACGCATAGCGAGGATGGCGCTGATCACTTCTTTGATCTTAAACAGCAGACTGAATACAAAGGCGATCGCTCCTAAAAACAGTAGCGATACATAAGGGAAATTCTTAGTAGGGTGGAGACGTGCAAATATTTTAAAGAAGGCGCCGTCCTGTGCTGCCGCATATGGAATACGGCTGTAGCCCAGGGTAGCGGAAAATACGGAAGCGAAAGCCACCCATAGTATCAGGATAGTGGCAATTTTAGCCGCTGTGTTTCCGCCAAGTACTTCAATAAATTCACTTACTACGAACGGGCTGTGTTGAACGCGGTCAAAGGGTAATACAGAAGCCACGCTGATATTCATACAGAGATAGAGTACCGTGATACCTGCAATGGAAATTAACATACTGCGGGGAATATTCTTTTCCGGTTGCCTGATCTCTCCGCCCAGGTGGCAAACGTTGTAATAGCCGAGATAACTATACACAGTTTTTACACTTGCAAAACCCAGTGCGGCAGCAAATGCAGCGTTGATCTCCAGTCCGTCGTTAATATGTTTAACAGGTTCGAGAAAACTGCCATGCGCAATACCGCCGGCAATGATCCAGACCATGGTAACGAGAACGCCTACCCATAGCAGTACGCTGATCCTGCCAATAGTTTCAATATTGCGGTAAAGGAGGAAAATGATCAGGACGACCATGCCACCGCTGACGGCCTTCGTGCCCCAGAAGCCTAAAGGGACGATATACCCTGTGTATTGTGCAAAACCGATAGCGGCAGAGGCAATGACCAATGGCGCCTGTATCATGGTTTGCCATACGAAAAGGAAACTCATGAGCTTTCCTGTTTTGGGGCCGAACCCCTCTTTCAGGAAATTATAACTACCGCCAGCTTTGGGAAAGGTAGCGCCCAGTTCACTCCACACCATCGCGTCGATGAACGATAGCACAGCCCCGGCTATCCAGGCATACAGAAAGCCCGGCCCGTGCATGGCTTCAGCCACTACGCTCAATACAATGAATGGGCCTATGCCCACCATATCTGTCATATTAATAGCAGTAGCCTGTAACAGACTAATGCGCCTGGATAGTTCTGGTTGCTTCATTTGTGGCGTAAAAGTAAATATTTACACCGCAGCGAAGAAATATTTATTGAAAATTATCGATGTTTAGCATGATCTTTCCCTGCGGGCGCTTTTTCTCTTTACTTTAAGACTTTGTACTTCATCCATACTATATCCTCACCCAGCTGCTCCAGATGGGCGAGTTTAAGGTGTTTATACGGGATGCTTTCAATAGTAGGCAGCCCTGTGTCATTGAAGGTCGCAGTACTGGTACCATCAGCTATCGGATAATACAGGATGCTGAATTCATCTATCAGGCCCGCTCTATGGAATGAGCCATTGACGCCGCCTCCACCTTCCAGCATTATTTTATTGATGTTAAAGCGCTGTTGTAACTTGGTGAGAATAAGGGAAAGATCTACCGTAGTGGCGCCGCCAAACAGGTAGGAAATACTTTTTGACTGAAGGTAGCCCAGGTATTCAGCCGGCACCTTTTCCGTCAGCACAACTATCAGCCGGTCACCGTCCAGATCATTGGAATCCCATCCCAGCTTACCGGCAGCATCAAGTGCAATTACATAGGAATCTGCTTGTGCGTCAGCAATGAAGTCTGTTTTATCCTGTATTTTTTCAAAGCCCGATAGGTCGGGTAGTTCAGTCGCAAAATGTTGTTCCATTGTTACTCTTCCACAGAACCATGCATCTGCGTTTTCCTTTTTTCCTCCTGTCTGTTCATAGAACTCAACTCCTTTGAACGGCTTCCAGTTCTCTGTAATGATCCTGCCGTCAATTGAACAAAGCATGTGACAAATAACGTATGGTTTCATGATCCTCAGTATTATTATGTCACAAAGATGAGGCAAATTGACGAACAGGATCTGATGAAATGCAAAGTATGTGTTACTCTTTTCAAAAATAGTGGCGTATTCCGCGCTCCTAACAAGTGCTTTGTCGTCTTACCCCATTCATATACACCTGGCCGGGACGTCCTGTATGGATCTGCTGGCTGGAGTCAATACAGTGTTTTACTAAAGGGATTGTTTCTAAGCGGTTTTCAGTATATTGCTGATACATCCCGTTCCACGACAGAAAGCGAACCATATAAAGACAACATCATGAGACTATTGTCAGCCTTTTTACTATTGACCGCCTTTTCAATAAGTAACGTATATGCTCAGTCAATACCTGATTCCACTATCAAAAAGGTAAATGCGCTTTTTGAGAAATGGAATAAACCAGATGCGCCAGGATGTGTGATAGGCATTGTTCGGAATGATTCACTGATCTATTCAAAAGGATTTGGCCTGGCCAATGTGGAAGACAGTGTTATGAACACTCCACAGAGTATATACTACATGTGCTCTGTTTCCAAGCAATTTGCAGGTTATAGTATTGTGTTGCTGGCAAGACAGGGAAAGGTGAAACTGGATGAAGATATTCATACGTATCTCCCCTGGATGCCTGATTTTGGGAAGAAAATAACAGTGAGGAACTTATTGAACCATACCAGTGGAATACGGGATGATATCCATATGGCCATTATAGGGGGCTTACCTATGGACGGAATGCTTACGCAGGAAATTGCATTAAACATACTGAAGGACCAGCGTTCACTGAATTTTGATCCGGGTACAAAATATGCTTATTCCAATTCGAATTATGTGTTATTGTCTGAAATTGTTAAAGCAGTAAGTGGGCGTCCCCTTACAACATTTGCAGATTCAGCGATATTCAGGCCGTTGTCAATGACCAGTACCCGTTTTGTGGATAACCCGAGGGAAATGATCAAAGGAAGGGCTGCTTCATATGGTAATGATGACGCAGGACGTTTGGCGAATAGTTATCAGAATGTATATACATTGGGAGATGGTGGTTTATTCACCAATGTTGTTGATATGTCGCATTGGATCATGAATTTTTATGCACCTAAAGCAGGGGACAGTAAAGATATTGAACAACTGACCGAAAAAGGGAAACTCAGATCAGGCCGGGAGATCAGCTATGCTTTAGGAGTTGCTGTAGATAAAGACAGGGGAAACAGGAGGATCATACATAACGGCGGACTGGCTGGCTACCGGACAGTTATTACTATATATCCGGATGTGAAAACCGGGTTTATTATTTTCTCCAATGCAGGCAACAGTGAGATATATGGAAGGGTGGAACAATTGGCAGCACTTTTTATACCCGAAGTCTTCACTACTGATATTAACCAGACAAACACCCTGGTAAAGAAAGATTCTGCTGATGCCGTGCTAGAAGATACAATTGCTGCGAAGGCATTGACTGGCATTTACTACGCCGAAGATAGTTATCAGGTAAGGTTTACTGTGCGGGATGGACGCCTGTGGATGAATGGCAATGACCTGATGGTAAGAAAGACAAAAGATACATTTTCATTGTTCCGGAATATGCGTGTAGAATATGCATTTAACAGGGGATCCGAAAGCCTGGACCTTATTACACCCGTATCTCCCGGAGAGCCCATTCATATGGTAAAAGTACATGAGGTGCCTTCCATGAGTGATGCACAGCTAAAAAACTATGTAGGAACCTATTATAGCCGGGAACTGGATTGTAACTATCATATCACTTTAAAAGATCACCAGCTATTTTTAAATGCGCATAAACAGGATCCCGGAAAGATTACCCTGACAGGCACCGATCATATGGAAAGCCCATACCCGCTAATGTACCATATGCTGATACTAAGAGATGCTAATAAAAAGATCAAAGGCTTTGAATTAAACATTGGCGGAACGACGCATCTCTACTTTGAAAAGACCAGATAGGCCTGTTAATCATTTATTGCTATTTCCCTTTTCTTCACAGGAGAAAGCATTCTGCTAAACAGACCCGCAATCAGCCTGATCCTCGCCATGATCTTTTTCTTGAGTGGGCTGGCGCCATTATCGAGCAAGATGTCAATTACATCGTTGCGTCCAAAGGTGGCTGCATAAGTAAGCGCAGTTGCACCATGATCTGTTTCTGTGCCGACGGCAGCCCCTTTTTTCAATAACAGTTTTACTATGTTCGTATGCCCCTTGAAGCTGGCGCCCATCAAAGCGGTATGTCCCAGGTTGTCTTTCAGTTCTGTTTTTGCTCCTGCTTTAAGTAAGAATGCTACGGCCTCTATATGATCATAATAGGCAGCAATGATCAGTGGTGTTGAACCTCTGCCATCTCTCGCATTGAGTTGTCCCTTTGCTACCAGTTCTTTCAGAACAAAAACGTCGTTTGTCCTGGCTGCTTCGAATATGTCGAGTTCCATGGTTGTGATGTTTAAATGGTAAATGATGTGCAATATCATTTATTATGTTCAGTTGATAATACTGAATAGAATAATATCATGGCTGATAGATTTTGTCTATAGATTTGAACAATGTCGATCCGTTTTTTGATAGAGGTAATCTATAAGCCATTTTATTTCTTTATTCTCTTTTCTCATGATGAGCACAAGAATACTTTTGTAACCATAAACCAAACAAAAAAATTACGCCTTATGAGTCAAGATCTGAATACAATGCAGAATGGGCAGGAGGGAGCGAACCAGGAGAATCATCATTTAACCACACGCCAGGGACATCCGGTACACAACAACCAGAGCATGCGTACTTTAGGTAACCGTGGACCGGCTGTGATGGAGAACTACCAGTTCCTCGAGAAGATAGCTCACTTCGATCGCGAGCGTGTGCCTGAAAGAGTAGTGCATGCACGTGGCACGGGTGCACATGGTGTATTTGAAGCTTATGGCACCGTAGGGAATGATCCTGCATCGAAGTATACACGGGCAAAATTGTTCCAGGAAAAAGGAAAACAGACACCATTGTTTGTTCGTTTCTCCACAGTGATCCATGGAGGACATTCTCCTGAAACATTGAGAGACCCGAGGGGCTTCGCAGTGAAGTTCTACACAGAGGACGGCATATGGGACCTTGTAGGTAACAACCTGAAGGTATTCTTTATCCGTGATGCTATTAAATTCCCCGACTTCATTCATGCGCTAAAGCCGGATCCGATCTACAATCGCCAGGACGGCGGGCGTGTAACGGATTTCTTCAGTAATTCTCCTGAGGTGATGCATATGATCACCTGGGTATTCTCTCCATGGGGTGTACCGGCAAACTATCGTCAGATGCAGGGATCGGGTGTGAATACTTACAAATGGGTGAATAAGGCAGGTGAAGCTGTTCTGGTTAAATATCATTGGGAGCCGGTAGCAGGTGTTAAGAATCTGACGCAACAGGAAGCGCAGGAAATTCAGGCGGTGAATTTCAACCATGCTACACAAGACCTGTATGAGGCGATTGAAGCCGGTAATTATCCGCAGTGGGAACTGTTCGTGCAGATCATGAGCGACGACGAACATCCTGAACTGGACTTCGATCCTTTAGATGATACCAAGATCTGGCCGAAGGAACAATTCCCCTGGTTACCTGTGGGTAAGATGACCTTGAACCGGAATCCTGAGAATTATTTCGCAGAAGTGGAGCAGTCAGCATTTGGCCCGGGAGTATTGGTAGATGGTCTTGAATTTTCAGATGACAAAATGCTGATCGGCCGTACCTTCTCTTATTCAGATACACAACGTTACCGCGTAGGAACTAACTATCTGCAGTTGCCTATTAACGCTCCAAAGAAACATGTAGGCACTAATCAGCGGGATGGTAATATGACCTATAAGGTAGATGTTCCTGCAGGAGCTAATCCACATGTAAATTACGAACCTTCCAGTCTGAATGGACTGGTGGAGGTACCAGAAACAGAAGTGGTTTATGAGCCGACTTATGCTGCAGCGAAAGTAGTGCGTCAGAGCATTGATCGTACGAACAATTATAAACAGGCGGGAGAGCTTTACAGGTCATTTGCAGAATGGGAACGTGCTGATCTGATCAGCAATATGGTGGGTACACTGGTAGCCGCTACGCCTGCGATACAACAGACAATGGTTGAGCATTTCTATAAATGTGATGAGGAGTATGGACGCCGTATAGAAGAGGGATTGAAGAACGTGAAGAAGTAGTGTCTTTCAGGATGTAGTGCCGCGAGGAACAGAATATATAGGATAAGCGAAAAGGAAAAGGCCCGGTGACCGCCGGGCTTTTATTTTATTTGTATACTGCTTCTATCAGTTCTTTTCTGTTCTTTGTTTTTAATTTTTGTGGTGATGTGGATATTATATTATTTATTAACAAATATTTGTTTAGCACAACAAAAAACGGACAACGTCAAAATAACAAAGTTATTTCAAGGTGCTTTTTTGTGTTCGATATTCCTCCAAGTTTTAAGTTGCTTTTTGGCGCTGTCGTATTTGTATACTAAAATGTCTTATTCTGCTACGTATTCTTTTTACCCCATTCTGCTAATAACTGCATCACGTCGTTGAGCGACGTCCCCTTTTCAGTGAGTGTATACTCCACCTTTGGCGGTACTTCGGCATATACCTTTCGATTAATGATACCGTCAGCCTCCAGTTCTTTTAAATGTCTGGATAATACCTTTAGTGCAATACCTTGAATTCCTTTATGAAGTTCACCAAATCGCCTGGGACCTGATAATAACATCCAGATAATAACGGGTTTCCACTTTCCGCTTATGATATTGATTGAATTTATTATTGAGCAATCACAATCCGGCTCTGCTTTTTTTTGAATTATTTTTTCTGCTAACATACTGATAATGTGTATTAGTGTCTTTATTGTCAATACTTGACAAATGTGCCATTACTTGACAAATGTAAAGTTTTGAATCAATTTTGTTAAAAAAGAGAAAGTGAAAATATTAATTATAGGTGTCACAGCTACCATTGGAAAACACTCAATGGCTTGAAAAAGGGGCAGTAATAGAGTTGGAAAATGGAGTGCGTATCAATGCGGTCGGTCCTGACATAGTTGAAGAATCTGCAGCCTGTTTTTCATATTTCCCTAGACACGTTCCGGTTACGATGAGCCGGGTTACGCGGGCTTATGTCAAAAGCATTTTGGGCGGACAAACCGGTCAGATCTATAAAGTTTTATAACAGGCACTCAAAAATTAAAAAAGATAAAAATGGTTTGTGTTCAATAAATGGATTAACAAACAAGTAAAATAAAGACTATGAAAATACTCATTTTAGGGGCTACTGGTAGAACTGGTCGCCTTATCGTCGAAGAGGCTCTAAAGCAAGGCTATGATTTAAATGTTTTGGTGCGAGATAAAAACAAAATATCCTTTAGTTCAAAATCAATCAAAGTATATCAGGGAACACCTACCAGTCGAGCAGATTTAGCGGCTGCAATGCAAGGGTGTGACCTAATAATAAGTGCTTTGGGTATTGTCAGAGCCTCAGATGCTCCCTGGTCTAAATTAATAACTCCCCCAAATTTCATATCTGAAAGCATAAAAAATGTGATAGCCGAAGCGGATCAACACAACCTAAAACGCTTAGTTACAGTCTCTGCATGGGGTGTCGGAGAAACCAAAAAGGAGATTCCTTTTTGGCTTAGATGGTTAATTAACTATACCAAGCTCCGCTTTGTCTACTCCGAACACGAATTAGAAGAGAAATTGTTAGCAAATTCAAGCTTAAACTGGACGGCTGTACGGCCTGTCGCCTTAAATGACTCTAAAAAGATAAAAACTTTAAAGGTGAGTTTTAACAACTTCCCTAAACCAAGTTTACAAATCAGCAGGCAAAGTGTAGCTAAATTTATGGTCGATTTAGTAAAATCCGATAAGTACGATTTGAAAAGCCCAACTATTTCTGAAAATTAATATGGTTGGGAGGTTCAAACAAATGGTGTTATCCGTGATAAGCTTACAAAGGGCGGTACACTGCATAACTAAACGACTTGATTAGTTAAAAAATTGCAGAACATCAACAGGCTTGCACCCAATTTTTATGTCATTAAAACATATAAGCACAAAATAAGCATAGTATGAAAGCAGTAAAAGTAATTGGATTTATCCTATTTGCACTGTTGCTAGTCGTGGCTACCGCTGGCACTTATGTAAAGGTAGCATTACCAGATACAGGCGCAGCACCTCAAATTAAAATAGAACGCACGGCAGAACGAATAAAACGCGGCGAGTATTTAGCCAACCACGTTTCTGTTTGTATGGACTGTCATAGCACCAAAGACGAAAGTTTGTACGGTGGCCCGGTGGTGGGCGGCTTTGGGGCCGGAGGGGAAAAGTTTGATCAGCAGATGGGCCTTCCCGGCAAGTTTTACGCATCTAACATAACCCCTTATAAATTAGCCAGATGGACAGACGGCGAAATATTCAGGGCGCTAACTACCGGGGAAAATAAATTTGGCAAAGCCATCTTTCCACTAATGCCTTGGGGTCATATAGGGCAAATGGATAAAGAGGACGTGTATAGCATCATTGCCTATTTGCGTTCAATTCCCGCAATTAAAAAAGACATACCGGCGTCAGAAATTGACTTCCCGGTCAATTTTATCATTAATACCATACCGTATAAGGCCAATTTGGGTAGGCTACCATCGGAAAAGGATACCATCAGGTATGGCGCTTATCTTGTTAACGCAGCAGCTTGTGTAGATTGTCATAGTAAAAGGTATCATGGGGATATAATCCCTGGAACGGAGTTTGGCGGTGGAATGGAATTTAAACAGCAAGGCGGTGTTATACGTTCTGCAAATATCACACCGGATAAGTTAACCGGTATAGGATCATGGAGTAAAGATATATTCATCCAACGATTTAAAAGCTTTGAGGGTAAAGAAAAGCAAGCGGCTAAACTTAACCCGGGCGATCCACAAATCCCAATGCCATGGTATTTGTATGCTGGAATGAAGGCCAATGATCTTGCAGCTATCTATGCTTATTTAAGAACTGTTAAACCGATCAAGAATCAGGTCATTGCGTTTCAGAAGTTTTGAAAGCCTGTGATCGTTCACGTAAAAAAGGACAATATGCTTCTTGAGCGGCTATATACAAATAATGTAACGTATGAAGAAAAACTAATTGAAAATAGACCTAAACCTAATTTTCTACTACAGCGGAACATCTTAATAAATACAATTTATTAGTTTCTCAATTATTATTCGTCTATGATTAAAGCAAGTAATGAAAAACGAGACTTGGCAGTGGCGATTTTGACCAGCTCCTTTTCGGATATTAAAAGTGTCCGTTACATTGTCCGCCAAGATAATCGGAAGTTATTTCGAATAAAGGCGCTGATGGGATATTCATTTGATATATGTATGGAGTTCGGGGATGTGTTTAACTGAAAACCATGAAGCATGTGCATTGATTTTGTACCCTCAATTAAAGAGGTTTGATTTTTTATGCGTTTTGGCTTGACATCAAATTAATCTTCAGGGCGATAACCGTTTGGGGAACTGCGAAAACATTAAAACGCGAATCAAAACAAAACTAATCCAACTAAAAGAACCGATGGCCTACCTGTGGTTTATCGAATTAAATTACTTACATCAGCACAGAGGTACGGGAAGCAGTCTCCTAAGAGAGGTTATTGAATATGCCTTTCCTTTTTATTATGCTTCTATCAGTTCCTTCCTGTTCTTTGTTTTTAATTTTTGTGGTACCGAGGCAAGGATCTCCGTTTTCAACGCTTCTATCATTTTGCGTTTTACGAAATTTTTAGGTGTGATCAGTCCTATTTCGCGGGCTGGTTCCGGTGCCTGGAAGTACCTCAGCTTTTCACGTTGTTTGTCCGTCAGGTCATTCAAAGCCAGCTCCGGCAGGATGGTAGCGCCGTTGTTCTCATCTACCATGCGTTTAAGCGTTTCAATGCTTCCTGTATTGTACTCATAGTGTTGTGACCCTTTGGTAGTTTTACGGTGCTGACATAGATTCAACACCTGGTCGCGCATACAGTGTCCATCGTTCAGTATCCACAATTCTTCGATATTAATATCGGATGGTTTTAGCTTTTTCTTCTTAGCAAGTACGCTATCTTCAGAAACATACGCCACAAAGTTCTCATAGAACAATGGTGTTTCCGTGAATTGCGGTTCATGTATCGGTGTGGATACAATGCCGCAATCTATAGCGCCAAGCTTCAGCTGTTGTGTGATCTGTTCCGTATTCTGTTCGCTGACTATTAATTTAACCGCCGGGTATTTGCTGATGAATTGTGTGATGATCTTGGGAACGATATAGGGAGCTACTGTAGGGATAATACCGATCTTCAGCTCTCCTGTCAACTCTTTATTCCTGTCCGTCACCAGGTCCTGGATCTTCTGATATTCGGCTAACAGTACTCTTGCCTGCATGATGATCTCCGTCCCGATTTCAGTCGGAACGACGGGCGATTTGCTCCTGTTAAATATTTTTACGCCCAGTGAGTCTTCCAGCTTCTGGATCTGCATACTGAGCGTAGGCTGTGTGACAAAGCAATTTTTCGCAGCCAGGTTAAAGCTGCGATACGTATCTACTGCCACTATATATTCGAACTGTACTATTGTCATACAAAAATTTTATCCTGTGAAAAGACAGACATATCCGCGGTCAGCGTTTTATAGCCGCAACCATGGTCTCATATCCTGTCGCATTCTCCTGGAGTAATGCATAGTCGATCGGGTTTTTACCAAACCTGTCTTTTTTGATGGGAGAGGCGCCATGACGCAGTAATACATTGATAATCTCGTTATGCCCGAATGTAGCGGCAAAGGTCAATGCTGTGGCGCCGTTACCATTTTCAGCATCTGCTATGGCTCCATTTTTCAGTAACATCTCAGCTAACGCTGTATAGCCTTTAAAGCTAACGCCCATAAGCGCCGTATTGCCCATGCTATCCTGTATTTCAGTATCGGCCCCTGCCTGTAACAGTGCGGATACAGCTGCAGTATTATTATAATAAGTGGCTAGAATGAGGGGAGTAGATCCTCTGGCGTCCTTTTCATTTATCTGTCCGTCTTTAAGAAGATCGATCAATGCTGTTACATTATTTGTCCGGGCTGCTTCGAAGATATCCATGTCTTAATTGGTTTAATTGTCAATATTAGACAAAGCCGGTGGAAAACAGCGTGAGATAAGATAATATCATAGGCTATAGATTTCGTCTATAGATCTGGACAACGTGATAGTTAAAATTGAATGATATAATTATTATATTTGTTGCCTGGTGGTATAGTTTAAGGGAAGAATGCTGTGCGTGCCACGGCAGAGGTCCAGGTTCGATTCCTGTGTGCCACCATTCTTTGGGGGGATAGTTTAACTGGAAAAATTTCTGTACCAAAATTGAAGACGCGGGTTCGAGCCCTGCTCCCCTCCGCAAAAAATAAACGCCTTCAAGTTCAACAGCTTGAAGGCGTTTTTATCATTTACTTATCCATAACGATATACGCAGGATATGATTCACGATTGGGCAGATCAAATGCTTCGTCGTAAGGTTGTGTACCTGCACCGTTGTTGTATGACGCCACACGATTTACGCCAGTTGCTGTGCTACCGCCAATACCATTGATAACGTTCAGGATATTACCCGGACCGGCAAAACGGGTGATACACATTTTTTCGAGTGTCACATTCGGACTATTAGGTATTTCAAAGCCATTTTTCTTATTCACTTTGCCATCAGTTCCTGTGAAAACTGCATAAGAGCCCATTCCTATGCTATGATGTTCTTTTACAGTATTAGCTACCTTGAATGCAGCATAACCATCAACTCTGCCGCCCTGACTGCTCCAATTTGCCTGATCCGGGGCGTCGTATGGTGGTTCGTTTTGTAAAAAATAGGTTCTGCCACGTTCTCCCAACCACAACACTTCATATTCCTGGTAATGTTCTGCAAACAGGGCATAAAGCGTAACATCATCGCCGGTAACAATAAGTCCGTTTTTACATCGATCTCTTACCCAACGTGCATTTCCGCCACGTTGCGAGCCATGGTCCGCACGCCACAACCAGAAGTGGTCGCCCACGACATTGTTGCTGTTTATTTGCATAGAAGATTGGATCTGAATGTTTTTTGATTGAACTCCACCTACTCTGCAAGTGATGTCAGTGAGCAGGATAGGATTAGCAGAATGATCTGCAGTTGCTCCTTCGTTACCAACTCTAACCTGATAGGTTGTACTATTGAATGAATCCATAAGAAGTCCGGCAATGATAATTCCATCCCTGTCGTCTGCATAGATACATCCCCAGGTGTTTTTTTCAGTAGGCTCCAGCGTTACCGAGGCTATACCTGCACCCAGCAGTATGGCATCTTTTCTATTCACCTGAATAGGAGCATTTAATGAGTAATGTCCTGGTGTGAAAAATATATTTTTGCCAGCTTTTAGCGCCTTATTGATTTCTACATCGGTATCACCTGCTTTGGCAACATACCAGTCGGTAAGCAGGTCCTGAATTTTGCCTTTGCCCATATCTGTAAGCGACCAGGAAAGTCCTACTCTATCCTTTTGCCACTCCGGAACAAATACTTTGTATTCACCATCGTCATCTATAAAAAGAAAAGGTTTTTCTCTGATAATAGGCGTAGTTGGAATTGGAGAGTTAATGTTATTCGCTTGTGGAGGATTGACGCAACCTTGCCAAACCATATTATACGATCCTCCCATAGCTCCCGAACCTGAAGGGAAAGCAGTGTTTCTTGTGTACCATTGTTGTTGTCCACCCCAGTTAGGTCTGGACGATGTATAATAAGCATCGGCAATAAAACCACCGCTACCCCAAAAATTGCTGCTGCCAATATCTGAAATGTATTTCGAAGTGCTTTCAATCTGCATTCTTCGTGCACTTGTCGATTGAGAAACTGTCCAGGCGAAATCCCGCATCACTGTCACATTTTCCATAGAACGCCAGAAGGTACAAGTAGCATTCGCTCCACCTGATAGGTGAGGTCTGGTGAATATAGCACCTAATTTAACATCTGTTGGTACTTTACCTAAACCTCCAATGTGAGAATAGAATCCTAATTCTATTGAATTAGCTTCTGCCGATGATGCAGAACCCGACCCGCCGTCATCGTAAGTTTGACCATTAACATTTGGCTTGAAATAGTATGCCTGACGCTTTGTAGTCCACTCGCCATTTGATCCGCCCAGACCAATAGTATGGAAGTGCGAATTGATTTCGTTTCGTGGAGTTTCCGCCTTTTCATATTTTCTATCGTAGAAATACATATTGTCGCCAAAGATCTGCTTCTCTAGCGAAACTATTATTGTTATGGAGTCACGGGTAATTTTATAATAGTTTTCGTACTTATCTGCATTGGGCTTATTATCTGTAAATGTCAACTTCGAAGTTGAACCTACGGGCGCAAAGTCTGAAGCCAAACGACTGCCTCCTCTTGTGATCACATAATTTCCCGAAGACCCGAATGCCGACCATGATAATGTTATGCTATGTTTCTTCTTATTGTAAACAATCTTGTTCTCTATCTTATTCTCCTGTTTTTTTTCATCAGATGAATAGGGTATTACAAAACTGCATAGGATCAGCATCAATGTAAATGCTGTAAACGCAGAGAATAATTTTGTGCTCATAAGGCTATTCTTTTTAATGATTTCTATTGCTTGTTATAATATAAGGTTTTTTAGATTTCCCAAGATGGTAAATAATCCTGTAACCTGTAGGTAACTTCTATTTTTAATTTCGAGCCATATCGAATATAAACTTAATGTTTTTAAATGCAACCTTCGGAGCAGGCAGGCGTCTTTTTACAAATAAACTGCCATGCTTCAAAGCTATTTTAAAATTGCCTGGCGTAGCCTGGTAAAAAATAGAATGTTCTCTGTTATCAACATTCTGGGGCTTGCAACCGGCATGGCCGTCGCCATGTTAATTGGCTTATGGATATGGGATGAAATCAGTTTCAATAATTATCATGTCAATCACCGTGAGCTGGCGCAAATAATGTCCACCTCTTATAGTGAAAAAAATGAAGCTGGTACAGGGTCTGCCGTCGCCATGCCTTTGGGGGACGAACTTCGGGAAAAATATGCCGCTGACTTTAAATATGTCTCCATGGCCTCAGCATTGAAAGGGTTTCAGATAAAATAAAAGATGTGGTAATGGCACACAAAAACGCTGCCACTGAAGGCAAAGAAACATTATTGCTGCACCCGATGGATAAATGGCACTTATACAGCAATTTTAAAAATGGGGTGGCAATAGATGGCCGCATCCGGTTTGTATGGCTGTTTGGCATTATAGGCGTTTTCATATTACTGCTTGCCTGCATCAATTTTATGAACCTATCTACCGCCCGTAGTGAAAAAAGAGCAAAGGAAGTAGGTATCCGTAAAGCGATCGGGTCACTTAAAAGGCAATTGATCGGTCAGTTCCTGAGTGAGTCGGTACTGGTTGCGCTGTTTTCTTTTATGTTATCTGTTTTGTTTGTGCTGGCGTTAATGCCTTTATTCAATACCCTGGCCGATAAGAAAATACATTTCCCATGGGCAAATTTGCTCTTTTGGCTATTAGCAATAGTATTTACCCTGGTAACGGGTTTAATGGCAGGTGCCTATCCGGCTTTTTATCTTTCTAAATTTAAGCCCATCAAAGTTTTAAAAGGTACATTCCATGCAGGGAAGTTTGCTTCGATTCCAAGAAAGGTACTGGTTGTAATACAATTTACTTTTTCCATTGCATTGATTATAGGCACTATCATTGTTTTTAAACAGATCCAATATGCGAAAAAAAGGCCGGTTAATTATAAGAATGAAGGGTTGATCACGATACCGATGACCACTCCTGATCTGTTTGGCCACTATGATGCATTCCGGAGTGATCTTCTTGCCACAGGAATAGTCGATGATATGGCAGAATCCAACAGCCCTACCACTTTAGTAGCCTCTAATAATATTGGATTTAACTGGCCTGGAAAAGATCCCAGTACCCTGCCAGGTTTTGGCACTATCTACGTAACCCAGGACTTTGGAAACACTATTGGTTGGCAAATTGCGGAAGGCCGGGATTTTTCAAAAGACTTGGCAACAGATAGTTTCGCGGTTATATTAAACCAGGCGGCCGTCAAACAGATTGGAATGAAGGGAAATATTGTAGGGCAAACCATTCAATACCGCCAGACAAACTACCAGGTGGTAGGAGTAATAAAAGATATTATTATGGAGTCTCCTTACAGCCCGGTGCGGCCGACGGTATTCTTTAATAATTTGAACTTCTGCAATACGGTTACCATCAGTATAAAGCAAGGGGCATCGGTACAAGGTGCTTTGAATAGTATCGCTGTTGTGTTCAAAAAATACCATGCACCTTTTGACTATACTTTTAATGACGAAGTGTATGCAAGGAAATTTGCTGATGAACAAAGGGTCGGCAAGCTATCCACTTTTTTTCCATGCTGGCCATTTTTATTTCCTGTCTCGGTTTGTTCGGCCTTGCTTCTTTTGTAGCTGAACAACGTAAAAAGGAAATTGGCGTGCGTAAAGTGCTGGGTGCATCTGTAGTTGATCTATGGCAAATGTTGCTGAAAGAGTTTACCCAGCTGGTGGCCATTTCTTGCGGGATCGCTATACCGCTGGCCTGGTACTATTTACACGAATGGTTACAACACTATTCTTACAAAACAACGATGAGCTGGTGGATATTTATTGTATCTGATGCAGGCGCTTTACTGATCACCGTGATCACTGTAAGTTATCAGGCAATTAAAGCAGCAATGGCCAATCCCGTAAAAAGCTTGAAGGCGGAATGAAACAAATTGCCAGATAGTAACGAACTTAATTAGAATTTTAACGGTCATATAGAACCAGTCCGCCCGATTGTGGCAATGAACGGACAAAAAGTGAACGGTGATAAGATAGAGGGCCATCCTGGAAGCCATATGCTACACACCGACGTCGAATGGCCTTCAGCCTTTTGAGATTATTGTTATTTCGAATGATGAGCTGAGAGAAAAGCTCCAGCCAGTGATTAATAAGCAGCGAGTACTAACTGGCTCCAGGCTTCCCGGTAATAAAGTCGTTCATATTTAATGCAGCATGAGGAAAGCTTTTATCCCCTGTAACATCAGTCCGGGAAATATCCCTAACCAGCATAACAACCCTGCCATGATCACCAGGGTAATATAGGTGGAGAAGTGGAAGAACGGATGTACCGGTTTGGGAATTGCTTCAGTTGACACCGTCGTAGAAAATAAAGTATTAATGATACGCAGATAGTAATACAGGCCGATCACACTGGTAAGTACCAACACCAGTAATGGCAACCAGACAGATTGTTGTACACCGGCAGATAGTATAAAGAATTTCGCCAGGAAGCCCGCGGTTAGTGGGATACCTGCAAGGGACAACAGAGAGATGGCAAGTACTGTTCCCATTATTGGCCTTCTCCAGATCAACCCTTCATAGTTCTTCAGATCTTCTGCTTCATGCTGGCTTGACGACAACATAATGATCACCCCAAAGGCAGATAGTAACGTAATAGAGTAGGCTGTCAGATAAAAGATGGCCGCTTCGGTACCGGCATTATTGCCGGGAAGAAAGGCTACGAGCAGATAGCCGAAATGCGCAATGGAGGAATATGCCAGCAGCCGTTTCAGATTGTGTTGTCTTAGTGCGAGGATATTACCCGTTATCATAGAAGCAATAGCAATAACGGAAAAGATGGTAGTGGCCAGCTGGTAATGTTGCAGCTGTATGCCTTGCGCGAAACGGAGCAATACGGCAAATGTTCCGATCTTGGAGATAGTGGCAATGAATGCTGTAACAGGCGAAGGAGAACCCTGGTAAACATCCGCAGCCCACAAATGGAAAGGTACAAGGGCCAGTTTAAAACCTACGGCGACAATGATAGTGCCCAGACCCATCAGGAAGAGGGGAGAGGAACCTATTGTCACTAACTTTTCAGCAATACCGGAAAACTTCATACTGCCTGTTTCCATATAGATAAGCGCCATTCCGAACAGCAGGAAGGCGGATGATAATGCGGCCAGCACCAGGTATTTCATGCCTGCTTCTACGGCATTATTCCTGTTGCGCAGATATGCTATTAATGAATATAAGCTTACGCTTAATAACTCCAGCCCAATGAAGAAGGATATAAAGTGCTGGCTGATGGTGAGGATAGCAGCACCCAGTGTAGCCAGAAAGAGAAGTATGTAATATTCTTTCGGATTCTCTTCCCGTTCTTCAAAGTAGATGTACGAGAACAGCCCTATTACCAATACACAGAAAATTATAAGTCCCGTGAATACTGCTGCCTGCCCATCCACAATAAATAGCGGCGGTATTTCCTGTGGCAGTGTATCCCTGACATACCAGGTGGCGAAGACGACAAGGCACATCATCAAAAATCCTACTACCTGGATAACAGTGTGACTCAACCGGAAAGCGATCAGTAATATCACAATTACCGATGCCATTGCCAGTACAATGAAAGGAAGCAGGGCTGATAGTTGTAGCTCATTCATGGAGTAACGGATGAATAGTAGATAAATGTTGCACGGTATCGATGACAGGCTGCGGGAACAACCCGAGGGCCACTATACTGATGCTCAGTGCAGCCATAATAACAAGTTCCCTGGCGCTGATATCGTTTATTGGTTCAGTGGCAGTTTGCTGTCCCATAAATACTTTCTGCATCATACGCAGTGAATAAACGGCTGAAAGGATCAGCCCAAGCGTGGCGATGATACTGAAAGTTGGATGGGATGTAAATGTTCCCAGCAGGATGAAAAATTCTGCAATGAAATTACCCAGTGCGGGAAGTCCGGCGGAAGCCATTGTAAAGAGGATCGCGATGCCTCCCATAGCCGGCATGGCCGTCCATAGCCCTCCCATTTTTGTGATATCTCTTGTATGTAATCTTTCCTTCAGCATGCCAGCCATTACGAAGAGCGCCCCTGTGCTGAGACCATGAGTAAGGATCTGCATGACCACTCCCTGCATAGCGATGTTACTGAAAGAGAAGATACCTACCAGCACAAAACCCATATGACTCACAGATGTATATGCGATCAGACGTTTGAGATCAGTTTGTGAAAAGGCCAGCAAGGCGCCATAGATAATGCCAATAACGCCGAGCAGTATCATCCAGGGGCCAATGGCGGCGGCGCTTTCGGGGAAAAGCGGCAATACAAAACGGATGATACCATAAGCCCCCGTCTTCAATAGCAAGCCGGCCAGCACAAGGCTACCTGCCGTAGGCGCTTCTCCATGCGCATCCGGCAACCAGTTATGAAATGGTACTACCGGTAGTTTGATGGCAAACGCAATGAGGAATCCCAGCATGATCCATGTCATTACAGGCGAGCCTGTAGACGTACGCAGCAAGCTGAAATAATCAAAGGTATATGTACCCGTCTGATCGCCATGAATGAAGTACAGGGCCAGCAGGGACAGTAACATCAACAGGCTGCCCACCTGTGTGAATATGAAGAACTTGAAACCTGCATAACGGCGGCGGGCATCGCCCCATATGGTGATCAGGAAATACATAGGTATCAGCATGACCTCCCAGCAGAAATAGAAAAGTATCATGTCCATGGCAATGAAAACACCACTGATGCCTGCGATGGTCCATAACAGATTGAAGAAATAGAAACCGGTTTTTTCCCGGATCTCCTTCCAGGAACAGAGCACGGCCAGGATGCCGAGGAAGAACGTCAGGAGCAATAATACATGGCTAAACCCGTCCATTGCTACGTGGAAGCTGATACCTAATGCCGGTATCCAGTCTGTCTGGTAGTTAATGAACCAGGATGTATTATCTGGAAAGGCCTGGTAAATGCGGAACAGCCAGCACGCGATCACCAGATCGGCGGTGACAGTAAGCAGGGCGATCCATTTTGCCAGTACTACAGACTTCTGTGCTGTCAGCCAGCATAATATACCGCCTGCAAGTAATATGCATATCATCCATATCAGTATCATAACAGTAATTGTAAGGTGATGATAAACAGGATACCTACCAGCACACCCGTTACATACCATCTTAATGAGCCGTTCTGAGATACGGAGAACAGCTTATTCAGATGCAGGTTAATATCTGCAATGGCAGTGTATAGTTTGTCGGATACATCCGCTTTATTGATACGGGTAATGAACAGGAAGGGCCTCACCAGCAATGTATCATACAGCTGATCGAACTTCCATCCTTTGAACAGGAAATTCCTTACGTCCATGAGACCTTGTGATTGTTTCCAGCGCATGAGCAGCGGGCTTTCTCCATAGTACAATACGTACCCGCTATAAATACCGAAAAGAGATACCCCGACCGCTATCAGCTGGAATACTATTTCCGGTGGCAGGCCGGCCTTTAGTGTTGTGGCGGGCAATGCATGCTCTACGTGTTCTGAAAAAAGAGAAACGTGTAGAAGATTATGTGGCCATTCTATCCAGCCCACTGCTACTGAAAAGAAGGCAAGTATAACCAAGGGGACGGTCATAGCTGCGCCAGGAAGATGCCCAGGGGTAGTTTTCATCTCTCCGAAGAAAACTACGAGTATCAGTCTGGTGGAGTATAATGCCGTAATAAAGGCACCTGCCAACCCAATGGCCCACAACAGCGGATGACCGCCATCAGCGCTCCAGGCATACCAGAGGATCTGATCTTTACTGAAGAACCCTGCAGTGACCAATGGCAATGCGGCCAATGCCGCCGCACCTATTGTGAAGGTATAGTAGATGACAGGCATTTTCTTTCTCAGTCCGCCCATTTTAAATATATCGTGCTCATGGTGCAGCACTTCTATTACAGCACCTGCAGCAAGGAATAATAATGCTTTGAAGAATGCATGTGTGAAAAAGTGGAAGATAGCAGCGCTCCAGGCGCCTACACCGAGCGCCAGGAACATGTAACCGATCTGGCTGATGGTTGAATAAGCCAGTATTCTTTTGATGTCTGTCTGTACCATGGCGCTGCAACCAGCGATAAACAGGGTTACAGCGCCGATGATGGCAGTAATATGCATGGCGGTAGGAGAGAGCTCAAATAAGGTATGCATCCTTGCTATGAGGTAGACACCGGCGGTTACCATTGTAGCCGCATGGATCAGCGCACTCACGGGAGAAGGGCCGGCCATTGCGTCAGGTAACCACGTCTGCAATGGAAGTTGTGCCGATTTGCCGATACCTCCTGAAAGGAGTAACAGTGCAATAAGTGTAATGGTGGAAGAACCGCTGTTGAAATGTTCAGTAGCCTTCGTCAGTATATCAGGAATATACAATGTGCCCAGTTCTTTGAAAAGCAGGAAGAGGCCAATGATCATGGCCGTATCGCCGATACGGGTGATCACAAAAGCTTTGTTTGCCGCTCTGTAATTGCCCGGTGTTTCATACCAGAAACCGATGAGCAGGTAACTGCATAGCCCTACGCCTTCCCAGCCCAGGTACATTAAGACCAGGTTATCGGCCATTACTAATGTCAGCATCGCACAGACGAAAAGGTTCATGCTGGCGAAGAAGCGGGCATAGTCACGGTCCTGCCGCATGAATTCGGCCGAATAAATATGGATCAATGCTCCTATGAACGTAATGATGCAAATGAAGACGAGCGACAATGCATCTACACGCAGGCTGATGTCTGCCGATAAATGACCGGTGAGGAACCAATTCCATAATATCTGGGTATATGCGCCTGACTCCGGAGGTGATTGCAGGAAGCTGGCGCTTAAGACCAGGGCGACGAGTGCAGCCGCGCAGATACTGCCGGCCCCTATACCTGCAATCAGGTTGCGGGACAGGTGTTTTCCCGCCATTGACAACACCAGGAAGCCGAGTAGAGGAAGGGCAGGAATCAGAAACAGGTACTGTTGCATAAAAACTTAATCTTTTAGTGCTGTAAGCTGTTCAACATCCAGGGTCTTGTGCTGATGCTGGATCTGTAACACCAGGGCCAGTGCGACTGACACTTCTGCTGCTGCCATGGCCAGGATGAACAGGTACATGATCTGTCCATCCGCTTGCTGCCAGCGCGCGCCTGCAGCCACAAAGGCAAGTCCGGCGGCATTGAGCATGATCTCAATGGAGATCAGCATGAAGATGATGTTCTTCCTTGTGAGTACGCCTGCCAGTCCCAGAACAAACAGGATTGCGGCGACTATTAAGACGGTATGTGCGTGAACAGTTGACATCAGTTCAGGTTTGGATATGTTTGAAGATATCTGTGCAGGTTCTTTTTCTTGTGCTTACCGATATGTGCGGCGCCTACAATGCCCGTCATCAACAGGAATCCCACCAGCTCTACGGCAATGATGTATTCTCCGTACAGCGATAGCGATACCTCGCGTGGCGTCACTACAGCAGCCGGCATAGCGGTGGGCTGCGGTTGCAACAGTACCACGATCATCTCTGCCAGTAATACCAGTACCAGTATAGATGGGCCCAGCCATACCCGCAATCGCAGCCACTCCTTTTCCTGGTTAGCCGTTTCCTTGCCGAGATTGAGCATCATCACCACAAAGATGAAAAGCACGATAATAGCGCCTGCATACACGATCACTTCCAATGCGGCAGCGAAAGGAGCTCCGAGCGAAAGGAACGTGACGGCAATAGCCAGAAAGGAGGCTACCAGGTACAATAGTGCATGGATAGGATCATGACGGGTGATCACCATAATGGTAGCCAGGATCGCAACGAATGATGATATATAAAAGACCAGCGACATATCTTGTATGTTTTCAGGGTAATAAGCTTTTTACATCTACAGGTTTTTCTTCGTCTTTTCCCTTACCTTTTTCTTTCACGCCTGCATCAAGACCGGCTACATTGTAGAAGTTGTAACCGGGGTATTTCCCCTGGCTATCGATAAGCAGGTCTTCTTTTTCATACACGAGGTCCTGGCGTTTATACTCCGCCATCTCGAAATCGGGAATAAGCTGAATAGCGTAGGTGGGGCATGCCTCTTCACAATATCCGCAGAAAATGCAACGGGAGAAATTAATGCGGAAGAATTCCGGATACCGGCGTCCTTCCTCCGTTTCCGTCGCCTGCAGGGCGATGCAATCCACCGGGCACGCAGCAGCACACAGGTAACAACCTACACAGCGCTCACCGCCATCCGGGTCTTTAGTCAGTACAATACGTCCCCGCCAACGCGGTGGCAGCGCTACTCTTTGTTCAGGGTATTCGATAGTGACCTTCTTCTTGAAGAGGTGGATGAAAACCAACCACATTGTACGCAGGTGACTAATCATTGTTATCAATTTTATGTTATCGTCATTTAAGATCTAAGCCAGAGTGCTATTGCGCCGGTGACTAACAGGTTAAGCAGCACCAGGGGCAACAGCAGTTTCCATCCGTAGCCTATCAGCTGATCATACCGGGGGCGTGGCAATGAAGCGCGCATCAGGATGAAAATGCCGATGAATACAAATGTTTTGAGGAAGAACCATACAACGGGAGGGAGGAATGCAGGCCCAAGCCATCCGCCGAAAAAGAGTGTAACAGTCATTGCGGAGATCAGTGAAATACCGAGGTATTCACCGATAAAGAACATCCCGAATTTCATACCTGAATATTCTGAGTGGAACCCTGCTATCAGTTCACTTTCTGCTTCGGGAATATCGAAGGGCAGGCGGTGTGTTTCCGCAAGGCCTGCAATAAAGAAGATAACGAAACCCACAGGCTGTGTTACAATAAACCACATGTTCTCCTGTGCCGCTACAATGTCTGTCAGGTTAAAAGACTTACTTAGCATCACTACGCCCATGAGGGAAAGGCCCATGAACACTTCATATGCGATCATCTGTGAAGCGCCACGCAGTGCGCCCAGCAGGGAATATTTATTGTTAGAAGCCCATCCTCCCAGTACGATGCTGTATACACCCAGCGAAGACATGGCCAGGAAGAACATCAGTCCGACATTCAGGTCCGCCACAACAATGCCCGGTGCAAAAGGAACAATGGCAAGCCCCATTAGTACACTGGCTACTACTATAGCGGGAGCGAGAATAAATACCCACTTGTCTGCGAATGGCGGGATCCAGTCTTCCTTGAAGAATAGCTTCAATGTATCCGCCAGTACAATAAAAAGTCCCAGTGGTCCGGCGCGGTTAGGTCCCAACCTGTCCTGCCACATAGCGAGCAATCTGCGTTCCACCCAGATGAGCCCTGCGGCAATGTTCAGGAATACAAAGAGTACGCCCAGAACGATCCATATGTGTTGCATTACAGTCATACAATTACAGTTGAGATGTTCACCCATGCCCCCCAGTCCTGTGCTTCCAATCCTGTCAGCCCTGCCGGCAGCAGCATGATGCCATCAGGTAATGATTCATTGACAGAAAGCGGGAATGCGTATGTTTTTCCATTGGTCTTTACATTAACAGGATCTCCATTGTTCAGACGGGACATTTCTGCATCACGTTTTGATAAGGAGATGTAAGGTTCGGGAGAAAGGGATGCAATTCCCTTTGTATATACGCTCAGTTCACCGGAACCGAAGAGATGATATTGTGGTAGCAGCATCCATTTGCCGGGCCTCGGAGTATATGCGTCAGGTATATCCTTTGAGAAAACGGGTGCGGCAGTGGTCTGCTCAAATAACCGGACGCCGGGATCTCCGCCTTTTAACGAGCCTCCGGTTTCCTGTTGATATTTATTCACCGATTGACAGGAATTCCACCCTGGCGCCCAGAAGAAAGGAATGAGCGGCGATGGGGGCATTCCCCTGTATCCTTCCATTGTATAAGACAATGATGAATCATCATCCTGCAGCGGTTGAGGCTCGCTTACCGTCATGTTGGCCAGCATTGCAGTACGGCCGCTGTAACGATGTGATTCGCGTGGAATACGGGCCCCATGCACACGATAGTCATGTGGTGGCGCCACCCTGGATACGCCTGCGAACTGCGGCAATTTGCTCTCCAGGGCCAGCATCAGGTCGTCCGGATGCTTGTCGTGGCCATTAGCAGTAATGGTCATTGACGATTTAATGTCCGATAGCCATTTAAAGCTTTCTTTAATCTCTTTGTTGGCAGGCATGAACACCTGGGAACTACGTTGTGCGCGTGCTTCGTTATTCACGAAAGTACCATCCCCTTCAGCGAAGGTTGCCGCAGGGATGAGCACATGCGCTTTCTCCGTAGTGCGGTTGTGTAAAGTATCAAGTACGATAATATTTTTGCACCTGCTGAAGAAAGCATCTACTTCACCAGCCGGTATATATCGATACAGATCATTTTCGAGGATGATAGCTGTTACATTGGCCGCGTTCCGTACGTTGGCGACCACCCTGTCGAAAGAAGACGCCCGCATCATTGCAAGCCCCATGCTGTTAGATTCCTGCATTACGAATGCCAGTCCTGCCTTCTTTTCATTCATGTCCAAAGCTGCGGCAATATCAAACGCAGCTCTTATCAAGGCATTGCTCCAGCAGGAAGTACCGGTAATGATCACGGGATGTTTTGCCTGCTGCAGGGCTTTGCTGATGTTGGTAGCATGATTGATAAGCGCTTCACTTGCATTAGGTACTTCAGGCAGGGATGGATTTAGTATATGTGCGATCGCAAACCCTAATCTTGCGATATCATCAGGGGCTGCATTCATTGTCACCGTGGATATCTCATCAAACGGAGAAGGCAGTAGCGTAATGTTTGCCAGAAATCCTTTGTCTTCCTGCATCAGTTCTTTCACCGCGTTATCATGCCATGCAGGGAGCGGCACCTGTTCTGTGGAATGGGTGGCTGCCGTCTTCATGACTGACTGGCGTACTGCCAGCGCCATTACCGGGGCTGTGTTCCAGATATCTTCACCCAATACAAGAACGGCATCTGCCTGTTCAATCTCTTTCAGGGAAGGGGTGTGGATAGTCCCGGATTGCAGGATGTCCACTATTTTTTGTTCGATGTATACCAGATCGTCCGTTATCCCCTGGTAGAAGTTCTCTTTACCCACCAGTTCCATGAGTGTGAAATTGCTTTCAAGGGAAGCCCTCGGAGAACCAATGCCTATCAGTGTATGCCCTGATACTAAAGTGCGCACGTGTTGCATCACGGCATCATGTCCGGCTGCTTCTATTGTACGGTTCCGGATAAGCGGCTGCGTAATGCGGTTCTCACTGTTCACAAACTCATATCCGAAGCGTCCTTTGTCGCACAGGAAATAGCCGTTCACTTCACTGTTATACCGGTTTACAACATTGCGTAATTTACCATAACGTTCACCGGAGATTGTATTACAGCCAAGACTGCAATGCTGACAAACGGTGGGCGCATTTGTGAGGTCCCATTTACGGGTATAATGCTCTTTTAATGTCTTGTCTGTGAAAACGCCTGTAGGACACACTTCTACGAGGTTGCCGCTAAAAGGGCTTTGTAGTACGCCATCTTTTTCCCTGCCAAAATAAACGTGGTTATGTGCGGCAAAAACGTTGAGGTCTTTTCCACCAGCATAATCACGATAGTAACGCACGCAGCGGTAACACTGGATGCATCGGTTCATCTCATGATTGATGAGAGGTCCCAGGTACTGATTAGGATAGGTACGTTTTTTAAACTCGTAGCGCCGGTAGTTATGTCCTGTCATGACAGTGATGTCCTGGAGGTGGCAGCTGCCGCCTTCGTCGCATACAGGGCAATCATGCGGGTGATTGGTCATGAGCCATTCTACCACCTGGGCGCGGAATGCTTTGGCTGCATCATCTTCTACAGAGATGCGCATACCATCTTTTACACCCTCCATGCAGCTCATCATGATCCGGCCACGGGTATCTTCTTCGTCTTTAAATACTTTGATCGCACACTGGCGACAAGCGCCGATGCTTCCCATGGCGGGGTGCCAGCAGAAATAAGGCAGATCAAGACCGAGGCTAAGACAGGCTTCCAACAGGTTCTTGCCTGCCTTTACATCGAAAGGTTTGTTATCAATATAAATTGTAGGCATGGTGAAGATGTGTTTATACTATTCTTCGTTAATCGTACGGACATTTTTTATGTTGAATATGTTTTTCGAAATCGTCGTGAAAATATTTTAAAGCGCTCTGCAATGGCTCCATCGCACCTGGCGCCAGCGCACAGAAGGTGTTACCCGGACCGAGGAGTTGCGTGTGCATTTGCAGCAGCTCAAGGTCTTCCGGTTTTCCTTCTCCTTTTTCGAGCGACCACAATATCTTTTCTACCCAGGGCAGGCCTTCACGACAGGGAGTGCAGAATCCGCAGCTTTCCTGTGCAAAGAAATGCTGGAGGTTGTGCACGAATCCGACGGGGCAGGTACTGCTATCCATCACTATCATGGTGCCTGTGCCTAAACGGCTACCGGCTGCTGCAACAGATTTGTAATCCAGTTTGATGTCCAGGTGTTGCGTGGTCAGAAAGTCTGTCGATGCACCGCCTGGCAATACGCCTCTTAGCTCTACACCATCTTTCATACCACCTGCGTGCTCTTCGATCAGCTCACGCATGGTAATACCCATGGGAAGCTCCCAGGTGCCTGGTCTTTTTACTTTGCCGCTTACGCCATATAGTTTAGTGCCGCTATCTTCGCTATAACTTAATCCTTTAAACCAGTCAGCGCCATTGTTGACGATATGGGATATGCAACAAAGTGTTTCTACATTATTCACGATAGTAGGCTTGCCAAACAGGCCGCTGATCTGCGGGAAGGGAGGTTTAGCCCGTGGCGTGGCGCGTTTTCCTTCTAATGCATTCAGCAAAGCAGTTTCTTCTCCACACATATAACGGCCAACTCCGGTATGCAGGTGCATGTCAAGATGAAAGCCACTTCCCAGGATATCTTTTCCAAGGTAGCCGGCATCATATGCCTCCTGGATGCTTTTGCGTATCACTTCCGCCGCCTTATGATAGGCCCAGCGGAGGAATACGTAAGAGACTTCCGCCTGGATGGCGTAGGCAGCCAGTATCATTCCTTCCAGCAGCTGATGCGGATTACCTTCCAGTAATAACCTGTCTTTGAAGGTGCCAGGTTCCATTTCGTCCGCGTTACAGATAAGATATTTAGGGTGGGGGGCATCATCGCCCATGGGGACGAAGCTCCATTTTATACCCGTATTAAAACCTGCGCCACCACGTCCTTTCAGATTACTGTCCGCTACCAGCTTCTGAACAGCGGCAGGCGACATCCCGCTGCACACTTTGCGCAGGGCTGCATATCCACCGGTCATTTCATATTCCTTCAGGGTAAGTGCCGGACGGTTCGGATGAATGTTGCTTGTAAGCGGGCGTTCCATTTTATTATGTATATTTTTTAAAGATATCGTCGAGCATTGCAGGCTCCACATCTGTGTACAGATCTTTATCTATCATCAGTGCCGGTGCACGATCACAACAACCGAGGCAGACGTTTGGTAATAGTGTAAAACGATCGTCGGCACTTGTTTCTCCCATCTGGAGCTGCAGCTTTTCTTCCAGTGCTTTACGCAACGGGCGGTATCCCATTACATAACAGGAGATGCTGTCGCATATGAGGATGACATGTCTGCCAACGGGTCTGCGGAAGATGAGATTATAGAAAGTAGCTACACTGTCTACTTCAGCAGGGCTTATTTCCAGATAGGCTGCAATTGCTTCAACACTTTCATCACTGATCCATCCGCGGTGCTGCTGAACGATCTTCAAAGCTTCTATGACTGACGCCTTTTTGAAAGGCACCAGGCTTATTTCGTGATCTATTTCTTTTTTTTCTGTTGCTGTAAGCATAATATTTGATTTCACTATCTGTCTATGTCTGCCAGTACATAATCCACGCTTCCCAGGATGGAAAGGAGGTCTGCCACTGTATAACCTTTACTGATGTATGGTATCATCTGCATATGAGCAAATGACGGGGTGCGGATGCGCGTACGGTAAGAAGATGTGTTGCCATCGCTGACCAGGTAGTAGCTATTGGCGCCTTTGGTAGCTTCCACACAGCTCATGGCTTCACCTGGCGGAATAACAGGACCCCAGCTCACATTCAGGAAGTGGTTAATGAGGGTTTCAATATCCTGCATGGTATGCTTCTTAATGGGGGGAGTGGTCAGGGGATGGTCTGCTTTATAGGCGCCTTCCGGCATATTGTTGAGGCATTGTTCGATGATGCGGAGGCTTTGCCTCATTTCTTCGACCCTTACAACGGAGCGATCGTAACAGTCGCCGTTCTGTGCGATGGGAATATCGAAATCAAACATTTCATAGCCTGAATAGGGCCGTTTTTTACGGAAGTCCCATTCGAAGCCGCAGGCCCGCAATCCGGGGCCTGTCACGCCCCATTCGATAGCTTCTTCGAGAGTGTATACGCCGATGCCTTTGGTACGGGCCTTTATCAGGCTATTCCGCAGCACCATGTCGTTATATTGTTTCAGTTCTTTTGGAAAGTGGACGATGAATTCGCGTACCAGTCTGTCCCATCCCTGTGGAAGGTCCTGGGCTACACCACCGATGCGGAACCAGTTCGGATGCATACGGTCGCCACAAACGGCTTCAATAATATCAAAGATCTTTTCCCGTTGGGTGAACATGTAGAAAACGGGAGATAGTTGTCCGAGGTCTTGTGCGAAGGTGCCGAACCATACCAGGTGACTGTTGATGCGGAATAATTCGCAGAGCATGACCCGGATCACTTTTACTCTTTCAGGTACTTTTATACCGGCCATTTCCTCGACGGCGAGCAGGTAGGCGAGATTGTTCATAACACCGCCCAGGTAGTCTACACGATCTGTATAAGGGATATACGTGTGCCAGCTCTGACGTTCACCCATTTTTTCAGCACCACGGTGATGGAAGCCGATCTCGGGAACGGCGTCCACGATCTCTTCTCCATCCAGTTGCAGGATAATGCGCAGTACGCCGTGGGTACCGGGGTGTTGAGGACCTATGTTAAGGAACATGAAATCGGAGTCCTCACTGTGCGATTGCATGCCCCACTCTTCCGGCTTGAACCGGAGCGCTTCCTGTTCAATATCCTGCTTTTCGTCCCATAGACGGAACGGACCCATTTCTGTGGCCCTTGCCGGATATTCTTTTCGGAGGGGGTGACCTTGCCAGGTGAGGGGCATCAGGAGGCGTGTCAGATGTGGATGGCCTTCAAAGCGGATGCCGAACATATCGTAGATCTCGCGTTCGTACCAGTTGGCATTTGGAAAAAGGGCTGTTATGGAAGGCAGTGATGGGTATTCGCCTGTTAATGCAACTTTAAGCCGGACGAACTCATTTTGTTTAAATGAGAACAGGTGATAAACAATGGTAAAATCAGCCACGGGGAGTTTCTCTTTACCGGCCCGGTCCCGTTCGTCTATACCACATAGATCATACAGGAAGGGAAAGTTGTTTGATTTCAGATATTCAATAATGGAAACAATGTTACTCTTACTGGTCCATAGTGTGAGTATCCTGTCGGCTGTTATTTGCTGTTGAAATGCATCCGGGCCGAAGCGCTGTATCAGTTGTGTATGTATGTGATCCGTCTCCAGCATATTTATACCATTTTATATTTCATCGACCCCCCGGAAGGAAGTCATATTATTGCGTTCTTCGCGTTTGGCTTCTTTCATCGAAAGCATATGAGGTTTGATGACGCCCTGTTCTCCGATGGTCCAGCTGAGCGGACGGGCTTCCTTGCCAACTGCGTCGGCCAGTAGCATCAGGCCCTGCATGAATGCGTCGGGTCTTGGAGGACAACCAGGCACGTACACATCAACAGGGAGGAATTTATCTACGCCCTGAACGACGCTGTAGATATCATACATGCCGCCGCTGTTAGCGCAGCTACCCATGGATATGACCCAGCGGGGTTCCATCATCTGTTCGTGAAGCCGTTTGATAATAGGGACCATTTTGATGAAGACGGTTCCTGCAATAACCATGACGTCTGCCTCGCGCGGTGTACCACGAATCACCTCAGCCCCGAATCTTGCTACGTCATATTTACTGGTAATGCTGGTAGCCATTTCAACGAAACAGCAGCTTAAACCGAAGTGGAATGGCCACATGGAATTTTTGCGCCCCCATCCCAGGAGATCCTGTACGGTGGTCAGCATAATACTTCTGCTAACAGCTTCTTCCATGCTGCCGTTTCCCGAGGTATGGCCAGACTGATCGCCTGCTTTACTTAGCCACCATTTCATTTTGTTTCTGTTTTAGTTTATGGGCTTTTAATATTTTTTTAGCATCGGCCCCGATGTTGAGGGCGCCGATGCCCCATTCATATATAAGGACAACAACAAGTTGTGCGATGAAGAGTGCTACACCTACGTACCCGGGCCATCCCAGTTCATAGAAGCCGAGCGCCCAGAGCATAATGAAAACGGCCTCCACGTCGAAGATGACGAATAACATGGCGACCAGATAGAATTGTACAGAGAAACGAATGCGTGCGGAGCCTGTCTGCTCTATTCCACCCTCGTAGGGTTTATTGGTAGCGCGGTCATTATGGCGTTGACCTAATATATAGGACAAAGAAAGGATAGCAGCAAGTAGTATCACTACCAGGCCGGAATAGAGCAATAAAGGCCACAAGGGAATACTTTGTTCGTTTCCCATAACGTAAAATTTTTTCCTGGAGGAGGGGTACGGAGTAACCGCTCCTTTTTAATAAAAAGAAATTGGTCCTTAATCCAGTTGATGTACCAAATACCTGACGATAGCGCAGAAGTTGTACAAACAGTCTGATGTACTTAGCTGACGATGTAATGCTCCAGATTCTGAATGATGAAGTCTTTGTTGTTGATGACATATTTCATGATGTCACCGATGGAGATAAGGCCTGTCAATTGATTGTTTTCGATAACGGGGAGATGGCGGATGAATTTATTCGTCATCAATTGCATGCAGTATTCTAATTCTGTATCAGGTGTAACAAATACCGGGCTATCCGTCATAATGTCCCTGACTAGTGTTTCTTTAGAGGAGCGTCCTTTCAGGATGACTTTGCGTGCATAATCCCGTTCAGTGAATATTCCTACCAGTTGTCCACTTTCGTCTACTACTACAAGTGCGCCTAGATTTTTTTCTTCGAGTACTTCCAGTGCTTCGTATACACTGCATGTGATGCAGGTTGTGTAAACCAGGTTCCCTTTTATTTGCAGGATATTTCTAACAGTATCCATAACAAAGAATTTAAGGAATTGACTATAGTATTAAGTTAGGCTTTTTTTGAATAATAACAACTTTAAATGTGGATTTTAAGTTTAAATGACTGAAGAACGGCTACCGGATGGGGTCGCAGCGTTTTATAATAAGTGTAAAAAAGTGTATTATAGAAATATTTACCTTAATATATCGGCAATTATTATCTTGCGCCGTCTATCAAATTGTTCGCGACGCTATCTTACTGCATTCCAATAATACCTGGTGCGGCTAATATGGATAAGTCTGTTGCTACCTGAGAGGAACAACTTGGTGTGATAGCAATACTGATCATGTAATATCAGAGAAACAATCCCTACATATGTCCAAACCGAACCACCGTACTTTAATTACCGCGGGCTGTATTTTATGGTGTCTTTCCCTTGTTGCAGAATTTGTTGGCATTAGTCCGTATACGTTGATCGGCGTCATAATAGCTCCGATGCTATTAATTACAGGCATTGTTTTCTGGGCGCGGGACTATAAAGAGAAGAAAGGTCATTATCCCAGAGGGGAATCTCTCAGAAAGAATATGACAACTTTAGGTGGCAGCCTTAGTTTAAGGCCTTCATATCTCAAAGAAAAATTCCCTGAATTTGTGACGTTCTGGTTTGCATTTTTTATGCTCATGACATTAATAGGATATTTAGTGTTTAGCCGTTCCGACGCATTTAAGGCTACTCAGGCTTATTGCGAAGCTAATCAGGACGTATTGAAACAAACTGGTAAGATCAAGCGCTATGGTCTTTTCGTGACCGGATCAATTTCGACCGATCAGGCAAGGTTATCATTTTCTGTCTTTGGTGAAAAAGGGCATTTCGAAGGGATGGCATGGCTTGAAAATGATGAAGGATTGTGGAAGGTTGAATCAGTGGAATTCTGATTAACTACAGATATTGAGCTTTTGGTAATACGCATAAAAAAAATGCGTACCTTGCTTTAAGATTCTCCTTAATAAACAACTCCAAAGCAACAACTGACTTCTATCTTAAAGGCACATGTGTTAAAGAACTGGCACTTGAATTAAATAACCAATTTGTTACTATTGAGCAAATCCACGTACTAGCATGCTTTCTCGTCTGTAGAAAGTATAGTGTCGAACTATTGTGTTCTAAACTATAGCATGGATATATAACGTTTAGCTAGTCTTAGCTTCCTGTCTGCTATTTATAGCATCCGCCATTTTATTCATCAACCAAAAAAAATACATACACCATGAAAAAGGTTTTATTCATCTTTTTGCTTATCCCCTTATCCGGAATAGGGCAAACGAAGACAGTACTTACCGCTAACCGGCTCTTTTCTAAAAATGATAAGGCCGTCCAGTTTGAAAAGGCATTGACCAGTCATGCGCAGAAATATCATACCGGAGATGTGAGCTGGCGCGTATGGAGCATTGAATCCGGCCCGGACTATGGTGGCTATCTGATTACAGAAGGACCCAGTACCTGGGCCGCTTTGGACGGTCGCGGAGATATTAGTGACGAACATACGGCAGATTGGATGAACAATGTATTACCGCTTACTGAAGGTCACGGTGAGGGTGGTTATTTTGTTTTCCAGGCAGATCTGAGTACTGTGCAGCTTACTGATTATGCCGACAAGATCGTTATCAATCATATCACGGCCAATCCGGGTAAGATTGCCAATGTACAGGAACTGACCAAGAAGCTTAAAAAAGTATGGGAAGCCGGTAAGGAATCTGTGGCGGTTTATTCAGTGATGGCTTCCGGAGAACCGGGTTATATAGCCGTAACCCGTTTGAGGGACGGCTTTAAAGAACTGTCCGTCGAGTATCGTAAACCGTTGGCCGCAAGATATGATGAAGCCTATGGCGAAGGGGCGTTCGATACATGGTTGAAAGACTATGCAGAGGCAGTACAACACCGCTGGACCGAAATACTGATCTATAAGCCGAAACTGAGTTCAAAATAGGGAAGACTGATATGTGATGATAAAAGAGACAGAATATGGCATCTGTCTCTTTTGTATTAATGTGTTTGTGTTTTAAGGAAGCGGTGATGCTTTCCCGTTGTTTTATGTATATTTATAGGAATAATCCTATACAGTATGCTGCTTACCAAAGAAGTCTATCGCGAGGAGTCCTTCCAGCGGATCAAAAAGATATTTTACAATGAAAAAAATCAGATCATCGGCACTTTAGAGACCTTCAAAGGGAAGGAGGACGGAGATGAATCGGGCCGGTTAGACGTACAAGAATATACCGGTGAAAGTTACCGTTTGATTCAATATAAGAACGATACAAAAGCTTACGCACATTTTACTTCACAGGGACATAAGGTATTGGGGAAACCAGGTTGGTATTCGATAGAGGAAGCCGCTTCCGTTCAGGATTTCAAATATGAAAATGGGTTTTTGCTTTCTAGAAGTTACCGCAGTGAAGATGGGGCAACATATTCTCATAACTATACGTATCAGAATGGTGTAAAGGTTTCTGAAACGACTGTAGCCGTAGATGGTACCGTAACAAAGATCAACTATACCTGTCAGGGCAAGACCGTATTGTCACAATCAACCTTTATCAACGACCGGTTTTCTGATCAGATCAATTACAGGTATGAACCGAATGGATTATTAGCAGAGGAACAAAAATTTCTGAAGCATGGAGAAAATCTTTACTTATCCACACAGAAGAACTTTTTCTATAATGCTAAAAAGGAGCTTGAAAAGACGGAACATCATGGCCGGTATGATGGGAAAATGCACTTGTATAAGGTCGAAGAAACCATCCGTAAAGGGAATGAGCGTACTATCAAACTTTATCTGATCCCGGAGGTCGAAATGGTGATTGGCCAGTATGACATGGCCAGTATGCATGACTATCTGAAACGGTCGCATATGGAGTTTGCTATTTCGATATTCAATAAGGAGTATATCACGAAAACGAAGTTGCAATTACTTGGTCATAATGTTGAAAAAGTTGATGAACAGGGAAAGGTCATAGAATCAAAAATTATAAATCCTGAGAATAATGAAGAGATAGGGAAGGTGCTGTACCGGAATGAGTATAATGAAATGTCATTATTGGAGTTTGTGATTTGTTACCGGGTGCTGGAGGATGGAAGAACGGAAGAGAGTAATATTGAAAAGTATTATTATAAAGATTAAACAGGCTGCTTTTGCCTGTTTAATCTACGCAGATACAATGTCATATGCGCTGTTATCTTTGATCTGAATCAAATATATACAGTATGTCAGTTAACCTCATTACCGATTTAATTAATTATGCACCTACGCAAGAACATGAAGTTGTAACAGTACTCGGATATTACAACGAGGATGATGGAGGCGGGGGACAGTTCTATTGGGACAGTACTTCAGTAGAAAATGTGAATCCCGGAACCGTTTTTTTAGCTAAAACTACCGGTCGATGGAAAAGATTATTTGATGACACCGTCAGTGTGAAATGGTTTGGCGCAAAAGGCAACGGCAGTTATGACGATACTACTGCTATCCAGAAAGCCATTGATACATCGAAAGATGTCTTCTTCCCGGATGGAAATTATCTTATTGCCAGCCAGATAACCCTTAGTAAAGACCTTAAAATTCGCGGAGGCCGGAATGCTACCATTAAAAAAAGCGTGAACGGAGATCTTTTCTTCAGGTTCTTCTCTACTTCCGGCTTTAGCCTGGACATTGCCGGAATCACCTTCGACGGAGGTTTGGACGCGTCGAAATCTTACTGGATTTCAGTGGATGGTAACGCGGTAGCTGCATTAAGGTGTAGAGTGGACAAGTCGTCGACTATCATCTTTGCGCAAACCGCACCGTTTGTTACCGTTGACAATTGCAGATTTAACAATATTCACGGATATGGTATAGACGCTACAAGTGTTGGAGAGTTGACTGTTACTGGTTCAACTTTCAGCAATATGGAGACAGACACAGCCATCAGGCATTGGGCAGCCGGTATACTCAGAGTTGATAATTGCACCTTCAAAGAGATTGGATCATTACCTGCATCCTTTTTTGTAAATGGCGTATTACATACTTTTGATGAGACGAACAAGTACTTCACTGACTTAGGAGATGCGATCACGTGTTTGACAGGGAACGGTTTTGTCAGTAATTGTTATTTTCGGAATATTGAACGGCTTGCAGTTGCACATGAGAATGAGGACACATTTGTTGAAAGCCAGTCCGTGGTTTCAGACAATGTTATCGTATACAATTCTACCCGTCTGCGTAACAGCAATCCTCCCGGAGGCATATGGTGCGAGAAGATAAAAAGTACTATTGTTACCGGTAATAGATTCCTGATGCTTGCCAGGTCGCTTGATGATGGGCACTTCTTCCGTTGCGTTCATGTTACTACATCCGTTTATCCTGATAGTAAAGCCGTGATATCAAACAATGTTATAGAAGCAGAAGCATTTAACAGCATATTAAGTGCGGGCGTTACTGCTGCATCACTTGAGTCATCCGGAAAAGTGGTGATATCAGATAATGTCATTAAAGGATTATTTTCAAATGGAATAGTGGCAGGGTCTAGTAGTGATGCACAAGTTGATTCTTCCTGCAATATTAACGGAAACATCGTCTCGTTAACCGGTAGTGCTGCTGCAGCTGTGATCAGACTGGATGCTGCTTTAGACAAGTTGCCTAAAAGTATCCTGATCTGTAACAACACATTGTGGTCTGCTGTAGACAATGCTACTACTACCCCTACCTCTTCAGGTCAGCGAATGATCCATTTAGGCAGTGTTAATACTGCTAAATACGATCCGGAAATCACTGTTGCCATTTCCGGAAACAATATGAACGGTGGCTCATTTCAGGCAGAGGGTTTCAGGATAGCACAGCTTAATATAAGTAATAACAGCAACCTCGGTGGTATAGCAGTGAGTGGAGGTAGTACCACTATACTAACTGTCATTTCCATTCACGGAAACACGATCATAAAAGATAGTAGTATCCGGTTTGCCGCTGGTTCATTTATAGGGAACAGATGCAGTGGCACAGTCAGGTTCAGCGGTATGGCAGGCCTGCATGTTGCGTCCAACTCTTTTAATAAAACCGGTGGTCCATGTGTTGTCACAGATGCAGATGAGGCTTTTGTACGAAGCGCTATCGCAAATAATATCTTCGCACTGTACTCGATGAACACCACGGGTATCGATATCGGATTCTCCGGATCTGGTTCTTATGGTGGTTTACATATCACAGGAAACATGTTTGCCGGTAATACCACACCCAATACAACCGGTATCAATTATGGAATTGCTTCCGGGCGGTTCGCTGGGGTAGTAGCTGATAACCGGTTCAGTGAACTCACCGTAAATGAGAAAAACAGGACATTGAATACCAATATCTGATATTTATGTACTGAACAATAAAACAGGAAGCCGTCTCCGATATTTGGAGACGGCTTCCTTATATGTTTGATATACGCCATTAGGTTAAGGTCTAAAGAATATATGAACGCGAAAACAAGCTTAATTTTGAGATTGCTCTTCTCAAAGCTATATTAGCTCCAAAATACCCTTTTAAGGTCGATAATGAGCGATAATGATACGAAACGACTTTCCCGGTTGACTGCGATCCTGATCCAGTTGCAGACGAAACGTTTATTGACGTCAACCGAACTGGCCGATAAATTTTCGGTTAGCGTCAGGACCATTTACAGGGATATAAAGGCATTGGAACAGGCGGGAGTGCCCATACTGACGGAAGAAGGTAAAGGGTATACGCTGATGGAAGGTTACAAGATCCCTCCCGTGATGTTTACCGAGAACCAGGCCAATGCATTAATTCTTGCAGAGCAGTTAGTCCTGAAAACCAAAGATGCTTCATTTATCAGGGATTATTCAGCAGCTATCGACAAAATAAAAGCCGTATTAGGGCATCAGGTAAAAGATAAAGCGAACCTGCTTTCCGAAAGGACGCAGTTTACACAGATCCTGAACAGTGAAAGAAATAGTAACAATCTATCGGACTTACAGTATGCACTGACAAATTTCAACCTGACCAAGATCGAATATACCAACGAACAGAACGAGACAAGCAGCCGGTTGATCGAGCCTTTTGCACTATTAAGCAACCAGGGAAGCTGGCTGTTAATAGCATGGTGCCGTATGCGTAGCGAGTTCCGTTTTTTCCGTCTTGACAGGATTCAAAAGCTACATGTCCTTACTGAGAAGTTCACCCCTCACAAAATGACCTTACAGGAATATTTTGACCGTTATCACTGACCCCTGACATAGGGCTGTCATACGGCCCATTTAGCTTTGCAGCATAAACTATTAAAAAATAATTTTATGCTTATTCAATTAGCGAACTTAAACTGGACCAGTGTTTTAGTGGCATTTGTTGTATATTTTTTGCTTGGAGCGCTGTGGTTCACCTTGTTTTTCAGTAAGCCATACAAGATCTCCCTGGGGCGTGAAAACGAGACTTTACAGAATAAACCTATCTTTATTGTAGGCCCGGCGATATGTTCCCTTGTTATCACCATTGCCAGTGCATTTTTGATCTATGCACTGAATATCTCATCTGTGGGGGATGCCTTAAGATTTTCGTTACTTGTTGGCATTGGATATCTGTTTGCGAATACAGTTAATATTGCCATCAACCCAAATATTCCCCGGCCAATCCTTTATGGGATCATCAGCGGAGCTTATCATTTAACAGGCATTTCGATTGTAAGTATTGTTTTAGTTGTTATGAAATAATAACGCATGATGGAGAGAAAAGATATAGAAACGTTTACCCCCAAGAACAAGCAGCAATGGCGGCGGTGGTTGGAGAAGAACCATGATAAAAAGCAATCTATCTGGCTGATATTGTATAAAAAGAGTGCGAATGTTACTACTATCAGCCGAAGTGAAGCCTTAGACGAAGCGCTCTGTTTCGGTTGGATAGATAGTACCGCAAGGCCGGTAGACGATGACCAATTTATGCAGTCTTTTACCCGTAGAAAGCCAAATAGCGTTTGGTCGAAGATCAATAAGGGAAATGTGGATCGGTTAATAGCTGAAGGCCTTATGATGCCAGCTGGTCACCAAAGTATTGAAGTGGCGAAAAAAAATGGCTCGTGGTCAATTTTAGATGATGTAGAAGAACTGAAGGTCCCCAGGGACCTTACTAAAGCACTCAAATCCCAGCCAGGGGCAAAGGAATATTTCATGTGCTTAAGCAAGTCTGTCAAGAAAAGTATGCTGCAGTGGATCGTGCTTGCGAAACGCCCGGAGACAAGGCAAAAAAGAATTGAAGAAATAGCAACCCTTGCGGCGCAGCAACTGAAACCCAAACAGTTCAGGTGACAGGCGTTGGTAGAATAATGTATATATTTACATTATAACCTATACCGTGTAACTTCTTATATGAAACGCCTGTTACTGTTTTCATTGATCCAACTTGCTCTTATGCAAGGTTTTGCCCAGGAGGCATTGATCCCTTATCGTGTGAAAGACAAATGGGGTTATGCTTCACCGGATGGTACGCTTAAGATTCCCGCACAATATGACCGCTGCGAGTTGTTTGAAAACGGTTATGCCACTGTTTACAAAGGCCGTATGGCGGGCGCGATAAACGCTAAAAATGAAGTAGTAGTTCCTTTCGACTATTATCAGGTTAATTTCCCGGCTCCTGAAGATAAACGTTACGTAAGAACGTATAATTATGCCGTAGTCTGTACCAGAGACAACAAATGTGGTATCTATGACATAGTCTCTCAACGCCTGGTCCTGGACACTGTTTATAACATCTTGTACAATAAAGCCGGTACATTATTCACTGTTGGAGAGCAGTTGCATAAACGGGGTGTTTTTAACGCCAGCAACCAGCAATGGATAGCCGAGCCGGTATATTATGAGGCCGATCCCGTTTCTGATAAACTTGTGAAAGTAGAGAAAAATGGAAAAGATTTTGCAATACCGGTTCTTGCCGGGAAACCGGGAACAATGAGTGAGTGGCCTGAAGTATCTTCGGTTCCTCCTCCTCCGGGAAACGATACGCAGTGGGAGGGAAAAGGAGAGGTTGTGGATATAGACGAGTCGCGACCAGCATCTAAGCCCACAGTGCCTCGCCTTGCGTTTAAAGAACAGCTGATACGTAAAGATGGTAAATACGGGTTCCGGTTCAATGCTCCATTTGCAGGACATGTTATTCCCCCGGTATATGACAGCATTGACTGTGCCAACGGGAGTGAGTCAGAAGGACTGATGGCGGTCAAAAAGAATGGTAAATGGGGCGTTGTGACTTCAAAGAACGTAGTTGTTTTTCCATTTGTTTATGAGGGCTTTGATATGACCCGTGGCGATAGAAAAAATGGTTTCTTCGTTATTGTGAGCAATGGTAAAAAGTCGGTCATTGATAAGAAAGGTAAAGTATTGGCCAGTGGTCTTGATGATATTTATTTTACAGAAGGTGGATTTGTATTGACTGCCGGTGAGGATCGTGGTATGTTGTTTACCGTAAAAGGAACAAAGCCGCTGCTGATTAAACCTCAGTTCTCTGCTGTATTGGCGCCATCGAAGGAAGTGCCGCTGGGTAATGGAAAGTCGATCTACGTGGTTGAAGTGATCAATAATAACGGCGCGCACACAGGAGGATATTTATCCAGTACCGGGCGATTTTTCTTTGAGGATTAAAAGCACTTTTAACTCATATCAACCCGTATCCATCTAACAAAGTGGATACGGGTTGATTGTTTATAATTATTTGTTATGAAGCCTGAAATCGGCAAACTGCGCTTCCTCCTTTCCGTTACCGCTATAATGCAGGCCTAAACGGGGACTTCTGTCCCATTGAGGTAAAGGTCCTGCAGCAATATCCGAAGCAAGTTTAGTCCATGCAGTTTTACCCGTCTGGTAGAAGAAGTCGCAGGTCTTGCCTCCGGACATTTCCATTTTCAATCCGATAGCAGACTTTGGCACTGCTGCTGCTTTTATAACTACACGTTGTTTATTTTCTGTTTTCCATACTTTAACACTGTCGCCTTCAACACCAATTCCTATAGCCGCATTTGCGTCGCCATAGAAGGAGAGTCCTTTAAGGGCTTTGTTATTGTTAATGACGGTAGTTGTCATATCAAAATTATCTGACGTTGGCCTTACCGTTAATACAATGCCTGTAGGGTTTTCTTTCGTTGATGTTCCTGACAGGTAAAGAGACCCTTTTTGTTGCTTCACGACCGGAGTAGCATGATGGAAGTCCCATTGCCAGTATCCGGACAGATTACGGCGGTTAAAATCATCGTAGACATCTGCACTGGCAATAGTACCGGTAGGCTGATCTTTCAGTACAGGCCAGCCTGTTGCTCCCTGCCAGCTCAGTTCAGATAGTAATCCCTCGCGACCGGTAAATACATTACTTTTCTTATTGTACGCGTGGTGTAAATAAAACATGCTGCCATTCGCTGCAGAAACGAAGGTACCGTGTCCCATACATTTCCACGCATCATTTTCGCTGAGAATAGGATTGCCGCTATATAGCTCATACGGGCCTTTGAAGCTCGTGGAACGGGCTACATTTACCGAATAACTACATCCTTGTCCGCAGCAATTGCCGGCTGAATAGAACATGTAATAATACTTCCCCTTTTTCAGAATGCTTTGTCCTTCCATGCCCGCGCGATTGCTATCCTTTAGCAAAGAAAAAGGCTCGCCTTCAGTTCTGAGACCATCTTCCGAGAGCTTATACCCCAGGAGTTCGATAGGCCTGTCTTCCAGTCCATATGCTTTAAAGGTAATGTAAAGCTGTCCGCCGTCGTTGAAGATAAAGGGATCTATCGCCTCTTTCCCGTGCTCAATGATGACACCGTGGTCTGTAAATCCATGGTCAGGATAGGGAGATGTAGCAACTCCAATAAAGGATTGGTTGTCTGACTTTCTTCTGGCTGTATAATAAATGAAATAGGTATTATCGATCTTATAATACTCAGGCGCCCAAAAGGAGCCGGTCGTCCATTCAGGTGCCTGGTCGAACACGTAACCTGACTGACGCCAGTTCTTAAGGTCGGAAGACCTGTAAATAGGATAATAAGGCGCCCATTCTGAAGACGTTCCTGTTGCGTAATAAACACTATCCACCCTTATTATTGACGGATCTGCAAAGTCACCGGCAATAACTGGTCCTCCGGTCTGTGCATAAAGCGCTGCACAGTTTAACAAACAGAAAATAGAGAATATGGAAGTAAGCAATCTTTTAGTCCGATCCATGTAATGCTGGTTATAAATGATATAATCAGGCCCTTTGCGGCCAAATAGAACGGTTAAAATAAAAATTAAAACCGGTAAATTATAAATTATCAAACGGGGAGGGGTATTATCAGGCATGAAGGCAGGAGAAGAGCTTAATTTTACTTAAGCTCTCTCAGTTTTGCAAGGTCCTCATCGGTGCGGTTACCATGAATGGCAATCTTTCCAAGTGCATCCTCAATCCGGCTATATTCTATATCAGTCAGCTCAACATCTGCTGCACCAAGATTTTCCTTTATACGATCGGGATTTCGTGAACCGGGAATAGGTACAATGAAGTCTTTTTTATGTAACATCCATGCTAACGAGATCTGTGCCGCCGTGGCATTTTTTGCTGCTGCAAATTGATTGATAAGGTCCAGCAGCGGCTGGTTAGCAATTATATTATCCTTGTTAAACCGTGTGATCACCCTTCTCGCATCCTGACCTGTGTATTGTGTATCAGCATTCACTGTTCCTGACAAGAAACCATTAGCCAAAGGAGAGAACGGTACGAAGCCGATACCGAGTTCTTCACATACCGGAATAACATCTTCTTCAAATGCACGCGCCATCATGGAATATTCGCTTTGTATTGCAGTCAATGGCGTCACGGTATGCGCGCGTCTGATCTCATCGGCTGTCGCCTGTGATTGTCCCCAGCCCCGGATTTTGCCTTCCCTGATAAATTCGCCCATACAATATGCCACATCTTCAACAGGAATATCCTTGTTCACCCTATGCTGGTAGTATAACTCTATGTGATCAGTACCCAGTCTTTTCAAAGAGTGTTCTAAGTTAGTTCTCAGGTCCTGCAAGAGCCTGTCCCTGGAGCTATCTTCGTTATTCTTTTCGATAAAGAACTTGCTGGCAATAACCACTTTATTCCGGATAGGTTTCAATGCTGCTCCAACTAACTCTTCATTAGCGCCCATGGCATATCTTGCCGCTGTGTCGTAGAACGTGCAACCAAGATCAAATGCCTGGTGAATAAGCCGGGTAGCTTCCTCTTTACCTGGAGTGGGGATATACCCCTGGCTAAGTCCCATACAACCATAGCCAATTGCCGATACTTCTAATCCATTCAGTTTTCTTTTTTTCATGATCCTTTTTATTAATGATAAGTGTAAGAGAGGACAGTATTCTAACTGTCTTTATCAAATTATAAGAACACAAAGTTCTCCTTAAACGGAGCTCATTGTTAAAAAGAATCAAACTAAAAAGTATGATATTCAAACCTTAAGTTTTCTGAGCGAATTGGGGGTAAGGCCGGTCATCCGTTTGAAATAGTTATTAAAGTAGGTTGGATATTCAAAGCCCAGGCCATAGGCGATGTCGGCAATACTCCAGTCGGTATGTTGCAGCAGCGCTTTCGCTTCTGCGATAATGCGCTCCGCTATGTGTACTGAGGTGGGCTTAGTGGTAACGGTCTTTACCGACCGATTAAGGTAGTTTACATGTACGGAAAGGGCGCTGGCGAAATCCTGGGCGGTTCTTAACGTAAGAGGGGCTTTAGTGTCTTCTATGGGAAATTGACGTTCCAGTAATTCCAGGAACAAAGAGGTGATCCTGGTAGCGGCATTTTTCTCTTTCATTCCTTTTTGCGGCTGAATTCTCAATGCCTCATGTATGATGAGCTCTACACAGCTTTTAAGCAATTCATTCCTGAATGGATAATCATCATCGCCGTGTACTGCTATCATTTTCTGATAAAGTCCGGTCAGAAATATTGCCTGTTCATTGTTTACAGGGATGACGGCTATCCCGTCAAAACGGAAGAGGGGAGAGTTTTGTAAGAGCTCCTTACGTTCCCGGTTTACGATGAAGGCTTCGGTAAAGAGACAGGCATAACCTTTCCGTTCTTTCGAGCGATGAACAACAGTATGGGGCACATGGGGATTGGCGAAGAACAGGAAGGTCCCGTCTGTTTCGATGCTTTTATCGCCATAGTGGATGATCATATCACCGGTTACCAGCACTATTTTATAGTAGTCCCGCCTGTCATGAATATGCGTGGGCGTGTCGGTACGTGAGACTTCATAAACTTTAAAGCCTTTCGATTTTAAACCTCCGGTACTAATTAGGGAAGCGTCAGGTACGTTTTTGGTAGCCATCCACAAAATTAAGAAAATCAAACAATTTATGGAAGGTTGTGACAATTGCCTTCAGGTTGAGATACCACAGGCATAGCGCCTGGCATTGCAGTTGGATTAACACGTTCAGGCAATACAGAAACGATAACTATTCCAGTGTGGCTGGGCGAAACTTATAGCACACCAACTACATTTGGTTTTTGAGACGCCACAATTTAATCCCAGACACACTGGTATTTAATAGTATTATCGTTTTACAGTCACTCGCAGGAATGTTGCGGGAATAGAAGTCTTACCAGGATCGTCACTCCTGTTCTCACGGTTGAATAATTCTTCCAGTTCACGTTGCAGGTCTGCAGCTTTACCATCTTTTTCGGCAGCTTCAAATGCATTCATGGTAGGACCGTAATAGTTCCTGAATTTTTCAAGGAAAGCGGAAGGAGAGTAGGCGGCATTAAAAGTATATGTATCCTTCTCAAAGGAGATATTTTCCGGAGGAATACCAGCCTGACCAAACCGCTCGGTCACATGGCTTTCTACACCCCATAAGATAGGGCTTATAAAACCTTCCGGTGGTGGAGGTGTATATGCAGAACTGATCTTCAGTATCTGAGCTACAAGTGTGGGATCACCAGGAATCCAGTTGCCCATCACAATACGTCCGCCGGGGCGTGTGACCCTTACAAGTTCTTTTGCTACATCAAATGGCTTTGGTGCAAACATGGCACCGAAAATGGATACGACCAGGTCAAAACTTTCATCATTAATTCCTGCCAGGTTTGTAGCATCGCCTTCCCGTACAGAAATATTGGTGAGGCCTTCTTCCTGAATACGTTTGTTTGCTGCTGCTACAAGATTTTTGGCAATGTCCACACCTAATACTTTGGCGCCAAGTCTGGCTTCAGGAATGGCAGTAGTTCCATCACCACAGCCAAGATCCAGTACATCCATATCGCGTGTGATACCGAGTTTATTAACCAGTGACGTGCCGCTTTCACGCATGGTTTCGGCAATGATGGTGAAATCACCTTTTTCCCATAATGCCTTGTTGGGATTCGCAGTAATAGGCTGCGTAGTTGTTGTTTCGCTCATGAGCTCTGTTTTGAGGTTAGAAATGAGTGGGGCTCTAATGTGGTAGTAACAAAGGGATCTAATGGGGTAAGGCGCGGTGAAGATACAAAGTTTAGAAATAAGAAGAACATCTGTTGTCACATAGAAATACAGGGCCTTCAAAAAAGAAAATGCCGGGAAAAGTCTACTATGAAAAATGGCTGCATCAGGTATTTGATGCAGCCATTCAATATGTAGTTGATATAAATATTAATTGTCTGTTTTCTGTTCGGCCAGGAAGCTTACCACATCCCTGATCTCTTTCTTGGACAGTATCTGTTTCATATCCGGCATACTGGATTGCGCGTATTTTTTGTTCGCTATCTGATCTGCCGCAATAGTGCGCTCGGTCTGCCCTTCCTTGATCGTTAACCCGGTTTTAGTCTCACCCTGCAGAATGCCATTCACTTTTTTACCGTCCTTCAGTTCCAGCGTTACCATCCCAAATCCCGGCGCTAAACGGGCGCTTGGGGTAATGAGTGCCTGGAGTATCTGTTCCCTCGAAATACGGCCTGCAACACCATTTAAACGTGGTCCGGCATTACCGCCACGATCATCATAAGAGTGGCAGCGCATACATTGGGCGTTTTCATTGCGGAAAAATATCTGGCGGCCACGTCTTGGATCGCCACCCTGCAGACAGCTGTTATAAGTGGCCAGGAGTTCATCGGATGACAGCTTACTGTTGGATGCTTTGTAACGGGCTGCCAGCGCAGTTGAATGACTACTGTCGATCGCTTCACCCAGTTCAAGGTAAATGTCCGGGTCCAGTTGTCCTGCAGCCATCTTGTTCAGGAGGTCTGTCAGTGGCTTTTCGGTGTACTGCACCGGCAGTTTACCCAGTGTGAGCAGGGCCGCTTGTTTTTCCTCCATGGTCTTATTGGCAATTACTCCTGTGAGCAGGTTCACCATCACACTTTCGGAAATATGCATTTTCTCCAGCAGGTCAAGTCCTGATACGCGCACTTTCTTTTCCTTGTCTGACAATGCCGTCGTAATCCCTTGTTCCACACCGGCGTCCTGCAGACTTACCAGTGCTTCTAATGAAGCCACCCGCATATCCGCATCACGGTCAGTCTTTACAGCTGCCAGCAGTTGCGGGCCTGCCTGTTTGATCTGTAATTTAGCGATGGCTTTGGCAGCGCTTACACGTACCGGTAGCTCTTTATCCTTCAGGAGGGTTGTGAGCGGAGCGGTGGAAAGATTCACTACAGGCGCAGGGTCTCTCTTTATTTCACCACGCAGCCTGCCGTCTACACGGTCCAGTACAGATGGTTTAGCCCATACGCTTAAAGCGTCAATCGCTTCTGCACGCATCGGCGCCGGGCTGCCTGCTTTTTGTGCATAGGCCACCAGGTTGTGGAGGGCAGCGTCTGTACCTACCCGCAGGTTCGCGTTGATAGCACGACGGATCAGCGCTTCATTTTTAAATGCGGTTGTGCCAAGCAGATTAGCCAGGGCTGGTAATGCCTCTTTAATAGAAAGGTCATCGTTGATAGCACGGGCTGTTTCTGTTACAACAAATTCATCTTTATCATTCAGGAATGCCGCGATACCCGGATGACTCATTCTTCTCAATGCCACTACCGCAGCTATGCGCAGTGCACGGGAAGGATCATTGGCAAGGGCTATCAGAGGTTCTGCCTGTCCTATGCGGGAAAGCGCCAGGGCGCCCGCATGCCTTTGATAAGCGTCTTCATCGTTATTTGCTTTCAGGAAAGCGATCAGTGGTTGTACTGCCTGCGCGTACTGTATCCTGCCCAGGGCTTCTGCAGCAAAGAAACTTGCGCGGCTGGCAGTATCTGCCAATACCGGCACCAATGCAGGTCCGGCTTCCTTATACTTGATATCACCCAGCCATTTGGCCGCCTGGGCACGTATCTCGGGATCACTATCCTTTAACAGCGGCAGTAATGTTTTAGCATACTGTTTGTCCTGGCGGGCCAGCTGGCTTAGTCCCCATATAGCATGTACTCTTGCCAGTTGGTTGTCAGTTTGTTTTAGTGCCTGTTCAAACAATGGAGCGCCTTTTTGTTTACGCTTCACCAGTTCAAACTGGGCTTTCAAACGAACACGCATATCTGGGTTCTTCAGCATCTCTCCAAGCTCTGTTTCCTTACGGTTGCTGAAGTCTTCCGCCAGTAACGATTTAGTAGTTTTACGTTCAGGTGTGTTGGCTTCTCTCTTATCATCCAGCTTCCAGATACGGCCATAGTTATGTGTGTCCCAACCATCTATCCAGTCGGCTACATACAATGCGCCATCTGGTCCGAAATCAATACCTGTGGCCAATATACCGCCTAGTACTTTCTTATGTTCACCCAGTTCAAACGTGGCGCCTTTCGGGTTCAGTTTGAATGAGTGTATGCCGGAGTTGGATGGATTACCCACAAACTCCGCTACAAAGAAAGTGTTCTTGTAAGCAGCACCTAGAGCGGTGCCCGGGTTATATACAAAACCGGCAGGACCGTTTACGAAGTTGCTGATACAAGGAGTGATATAAGCGGCTTGCCCTTCAAAGCGGGGCACGTACATCTTTTCATCCATCCATACCTTGTAGGTATTATTGTCCTGGTCGCGATATTTACCATATTGCCAATTGCTACGCCAACCCTGATCGCCACCATTCACCAGGTAAACCAGGCGTTCACTTTCGCCGGGATGGTCGCCATCATTATCTTCACTGATGATATTACCATATTGATCAAAGGCAAACTCGTGTGTGTTACGGATGCCATGAGCAAATATCTCAAAGTCGCTGCCATCAGGATTGGAACGGGCCAGTACTCCGCAGTTGGGGAAAGCCCATTGTTGTCCGTCCGGTCCTTTGCCATTAAAACCGATATCACCTATCTGCCAGTAGATACGGCCATCAGGCCCCATTTCCACACCCGACATACCATGACCGCTAAAGCCTACATGGATGCCATATCCGTGGGAAATTGAAGTTTTCTCGTCGGCAATACCATCATGGTTTTTGTCCCTTATGCGCCATAGATCAGGCGCAACGGCCAGGTACAGGTCATCGCCTTCGGCCAGTACGCCACCGGCAACATCCGTCACTTCATCATGGAAGTCGTCCACTACTAATTGTGACTGGTCGGCTACACCATCTCCTGATCTATCGTCCAGACGGTATACGTGTTCTTTCTCCAGGGTCAGGTCGCGCCAGTCGTGGGAGCTGTCTCCGTTCAGGTCTGCCAGCCAGCCGTTCTTTTTACTGTTCTCTGGCGATAGCTCCTTATGCAGGAAGGCGCGGCGTTCTTCTACCGTTTGCAGGCTGATGGACGGGATCTCCCAATCCCGGTGCCCGCGTATGTCAAATTCAGAATGTTTCTGCCGGTCTGTGGTCGTATAATAAACCCTTCCCTGATCATCTACATCAATAGCGATAGGAGAGATCACAAGCGAGTCTATACCCCAGAGCGTAAGGGAAAGGCTATCCGCCAGTTGAGGTTTCACTATGGAACCAATTGAGTCCGCCAGATGGGCCGTAAGCGTAGTATCCATCTGTTTGATGCGCTTATCCGCCGGTCCACTGTCCTGTTTACAGGCCGGAAGGCAAGCCGCAGAAAAAAGCAGTGATGCCAGAATAGGATCTTTTAAAGCAAGCAGTTTTTTCATATGAGGAAGCATGATTGTCAATTATACACACGTTTTTAAAGATACGTCTGCGACTGATTAAGATAGGGCAAAAAAAATGTACAAATGAATATTTTTTTTGGATGGAGATAGATGCCCTTAGATTTGTAAAATCATTTATGTGCTAAATTTAGGTGATATTGAGCCTTGTATCTATGAAAATCAGATCATTTTTTTTGAAATATAGTGGTCGTATTATTACCTGTGTCGTACTACTGTTATTGTCGATCTTTTTTATACCCAGTCAGGAAACTTATTATCTCAGAGATACGGTGAAACATTTCGAACGCCACATTTTGCAGCCAGGGCTTTTGGGATTTTGTATTCTATTGTTTCTTATCATCGCTGTGCTGAGAATTATCAATGTAAAGCCATTGAAAGATGCACTTTTCGGCGCCTTTACTTCGTTGATTTTTCTTGTCATGATAACGTTTATATTTGAACGACTGGCGTTAAGCGGTATCCTGTTTGTGAACAGGTTGGTTACAACGGACAGGGATATTGAGAAACAGTATGTCGTTAAATTTTCTGATGATTCCGCCGGTATAAAACATATGCTTGTCTTTGACCCTGTTTCAAACGAATATTCTGAAGATGAAGTTTTAATTAAAAATATTCGTCAGCAAGGTGTTCTCCCCAAAGGACTGGTTACGGTACTGTTTGATAAAGGCATTTTTGGTATCGAACATCCTCATAAGATTGACGCCAAATAGTAAAGCAAACGGGCGAATCACCGCAAGCGGCTTGAGCTATATTGTATGCTGTAAATTTGTTATATTTGAGTATGTGTAAGATATCTATCCTGAAAATCCTGCTGCCCCTATTGCTATCCTGTGCGGATGTACCAGATAAGCCATCAGAACCGGAACAACCGGTAATACTTATGGATGATTCACTTGTCGAAGCAGTTGATACTACCATCACAGTTAGCGAATCCAATATCAAAACTGGTAGCATTACTCCGGGAGAGGTGATCACATTCTCCAAAACGCTGAAAGGTATCAAGTATAAATATAGCTCTACTGATCCCAAAAAAGGATTTGACTGCTCCGGGTTTATCACCTATGTTTTTAATCATTTCAAGATAGAAGTGCCCCGTACTTCCGTCGCTTTCACTAACGAAGGCCAGGAAGTCAATCTTGCGGATGCAACACCAGGGGATCTCATCCTTTTTACAGGAACAGACAGTACCATCAGAACGGTAGGGCATATGGGAATTATCACGCAATCAGGTGATAGTGTCGTCTTCATTCATTCTACGTCTGGAAAAGCAAACGGGGTAACTGAAACAACGCTTAACCCTTATTATATGGGACGATTTGTGAAAGTGATACGGGTTTTTCAAAAGCAGCAGTGAACTGCGATAGCGTGTTCTCCAACTTCTGTTATTACACAAAAGCCGGAGAACAGCTTTTGAATAATTATGCCATTTTGAAGATCACACGTTGTACAGTGTATCCCTCATCAATTTTTTTGATACAAAACTCACCGACATAGCCGGATGGTTCGCCCCGGTAAATAAAATCAGCCCATACATAACTATCGTTGATCCATTCCATTTCCGGCTTAATAGTCAGGTCTTTTAACCAGGCCAGGTCATTCAGCCATTCCTTACCTTCAAAAGAGGAATCTTTTGGTATTTCATGGATCAGGTAGTGATCTTCCCAAACTACAAAAAGGGAATCTAACCAATCATCGTATTTACTACTGATCAATTCAGTGGCTTCATCTAATTTTCCATTTTGTAAAAGTTGGAAATATTCAGTGATTAATGCTTCAGCTTCTTGTTTGGCTGGTTCGTTCGTCCAGGTTTTCATGTTTTTTTTTGGAGATTATTTGTTGGTAAAACAAAATATATAAGAGATAGTTAAAAGTAGGGTGCGTTATAAAAGTTATCCTAAGGTACAATAGGGCCGTTCAAATGAGATATTCTTTAAACCAGGGATTGAGTTTATTCGAAAGGCTAAACGAATTACAATTCAGGCTGAAGTTAAGATAAATCAATTATAAATAGCACGGCGGATAATTGGCTATATTAGTTCTTTCTTAGTATAGATATATAAAGCTTATTGCAATAAATTAAATGATTTGGCATCGATTTTTTCGGACTGTTTGTTGTTCGATTTTTGTACCGTGTTCCAAAACAAAAAAAGCGAAGCATTATCCTCCATAAACTGTTTGAGTCTATCTCCGGGGGATTTTGAGAGCCATATTTTTAATTGCAGCTCTTTTATATGTTGAGGTGTGTCATTCATGCCCTAATAAGTTAAAGGATTTCAATTTGATTTTTTTAACCCACTGGTTAATATATGGCCAATCTAGTTGTTCAATAGCGGTAAGATTTTTGATATCGTCCATCTGCTGTGGTGATTGAAAATCCTGTATCCAAATGAGCTTTGAAATAAGTAAATCTTCAGGAGACACCACATAAATTGGCATATCTAAAAAATCTACTTCTTTTCTTCTATTAAACTCTTCTTGCCGAAAAGCTTCGTTCTTTAAAATCACGAAATCAGCTTTAAAGCCGGATGCATGATCAATGATATTTGAACATACTTTGATTTCTAATTGCATCTTGTATTACATCTTTGTCGCAATAATAGCCTTCTTGAAAATGCTGAATAAAGCGATCGATGTTTTTTTCTTCGAGATGAATTATGAAGTCAAAATCTCTTGTCGCTCTTGGTACGATGTATATACTCATTGCAACACTACCAGAGAGCATATATGGAGTATTTGATTCTCTTAATACATCTGTTATTTTTTGAAAAAATGCAATCATATAAAATGTAATTTACTTTAAATCCTTCATTTAATCAAAATGTATTGATTAAGTAGTTGATTATTATTTGTATATAAATTTGCTTAATTGGTTAAGTAATTTGAAGTTTTAACATAACAGGCACATTATTATGCAATGCGTAAGCTGATTGTTGCTTACTATTGTCCGGTTCCCAGAAGCAACAGCGGAGAGGTTTAATGAGTATAAAATATGCCGCCGATGATATATTTCATTATACTTCGTTGTTCGCGCGGTTGTGATGCATGTTAGATTCTTTGAGCGGGATTTTTTTTATTGACCGCATTTGGAAGACAACGACACGATAATTAACTATGTAGTTATCCTCTTTGCAATTCTTGCTCTTATCTTTGCGGGTTTTACGCAATTTTAATCCGAAATGAAGCTCATTTGAATTCAATTATATTCCCATTAAAACAGGATTATACAAGGTTTATACAAGGCTTAACTTACGTTCATCTTACGTTCAAAGACGTAAGATGAACGTAAGTTAAGCCTTGTATAAACCTTGTATAATCAATTTATTATGGAAGCTTTTTCGGGAGAATATTGAAACTGGTGCAATCTTTTTAAGGCCGCTTTTCGTATCTTTGTAAGAGTATAATAGCAAGGTTAGAATTGCCTATGCGCCCCAGGCATTTTCGAAAGGAACAAATCTAAACTTTTTTTTATCACTTATAGTTGCATCAATTGCGACAGAAGAGAAGCGTCTTCTGTATGTCAAGTGCGTGCGCTTGGTAACCTTATTTTAAAATCTTTAAAAACTAAAAATATGGCTTATGTAAAACAAAATATATTCATAGATGGTGTATCCGGCACTATCGCTAATCAGATGACCCTTAAGGTCAGAAAAGGGAAAACGGTGGTATGCGCTAAGCGTGGTGCGGACACGATGCCACCAACAGAGCGGCAATTAGTTGCGAGGGATAAGTTTGAAGACGCCTCATTGTATGGGAAGGAGGCGATAGCTGATCCTATAATGAAACTGATGTATGCCGCAGCTGCAGAAGGTGGACAGACTGCTTACAACGTCGCTGTCAAGGATGCTGCAAGGCCTCCTAATATTGTTCTCATCAATACAGAAAAGTATAAAGGCGATATTGGTGATGTTATCATGATCGCTGTCAAAAATGTGGTCCGCGTTAAAGTTGTGGAGGTGAAAATTCTGTCAGCAACAGGAGATGTACTGGAGCAGGGAGAGGCTGTACCCGGTGGCGGTAAATCTTACTGGACGTATACAACTACCGTCCCTAATTTAATGACGAAAGGAACCCGTATACTGATCACGGCGACCGATTTTCCTGGTAATGTCGACCACGCAGAGAAGCTGATCTGAGCCGGTAAGTATTCTAACTGAGCGATACAGAATGTAGCGTTGTACTAAGAATGGATAGGAGATTATTGTTTAAATTTAAACAAAGCCCCCGTCGTATGAAAAACTGGATACTTGTTTTTGCCCTTTTCACCAATCTGACAATGTATGGTCAGACCGGGTTGTACACCATGGACGATAGCAGTAAACTGATCATCACGCCTTCATACAAACCCGATTTCAGATATAGAAAGACAGACGGTACATCCGGCAGATTATACCGGCAGAAGGACAGTTCTTTTATATCTGCTCCGGGTTGGGCGAAAAAGGAAAATCCGAATATTTTTGTATGGTTTAACGGGGACGATATTTCATTCAGTGAGAATCGAAAAGTGCTGCATGGCAGGAAGACGCCTCTCAGGAACATCCCGCTTACTTTCGGAGATAGCCTTTATGGCGAGTTATTTCTGCCGCTTAAGGGATCTCCAAAGGCTGTAGTGGTGCTGCAATTTGGCTCCGGACAGGAATCTGCTGTTGCGAATAACTATCTTCAATATTTGTTGACCTTAGATAACATTGCCGTTTTTGTGTTTGATAAGAGAGGAACGGGAAGATCGGCAGGCAAGTATACGGCAGACTTCGTAACGATGGCGAAAGACATGGCTGCTGCGGTCGAAAAAGTTAAAGAACAATCTGAAGTAAAGAAGATCCCTCTCGGCGTAATGGGGGAAAGCCAGGGAGGATGGGTAGTACCGCTCACAGCATCGCTCACCAAAGTAGATTTTGTTATATCGAGTTACGGATTGGCTATCAGTCCGCAGGAAGAGAACAGGCAGGAGATGATCAACGGACTGCCAGATACCACTTCCCTGCACCAGGCATTGGAGGTAGCTGCTGTTACAGATCGTATAGTGAAAAGTAAATTTCGAGAGGGATTGCCGGAGCTTGCTGTCCTGAAAAGCAAATATGGGAACGAGGAATGGTATAAGACGCTCAACGGAGATTACACCGGTTTAGTGGCTAATGCTACTGAAACGCAATTATCACTGTATAAAGCAATGTTTAATTTCGACATTGACCTGGAGTACGATGCGATGCCTGCACTAAGAAAGGTGAACAATCCTATGTTATGGGTGATTGCCGGTAAAGATACCGAGGCTCCGAATACCGAAACTATCGCGCGACTGAAGCAATTGCAGGCAGAGGGATCACATCTTGATCTGGTCATATTCCCCAATGCAGATCATGGTATGATTGAAATAAATGGGAAAGAGCTGCTGGGGAAATATTCCGAGGGATATTTCAGGCTGTTGCGAGACTGGATCTTGACGAGGAAGATCAGCAGGCAGTATGGTGATGCCATACAATTGCCGTTTAGAAAGTGATACTGCAATGAACTTGCACCTATGATCAGGATAAACAGTTTACACAGTTATCTTAACACCCTCCATTATGGACATGCATCCTCAAGTCTATACACCAGAAGTTCATCGCTTTCACAATGAATAGCTTCAAATGAATTATACACATTAGCTCTCCAAAGAAATGACATCTCCTCTTTTGTCATTGCAGCGAATAACATAGTCGCTATATAATTAATTTCATCACTGCGAGAATCTATCTCATGCGCTACTTTTACGTTAACAATGAATTTTTCGCAGTGATATAATCCACCAAAATCAACATCTGATAACCAGACTTGAGAATATTTTATACTTTTTTTATTTTCGGAACAGAAGAGTTCATTCAATTTTTTACTTAATCCTCTTATAGATGCGTTAGTATCCATTTCTTCATATTTTTAATGGATTGAATAAAAGACTCAACCTCATTTTGATCTAGTCTGATATTAAGATCAGGAAATAATTATTAGGGCTATCATAAGCAGATAATGCCTAATAATTACATTTTTATACCTATCGGTAACTTTAGATTCAAAAATTAATTTGAATAAGTTATTAAAACATATTCCCAGAAAATATGAATAGAATGAATAGACCAATCTCTTTAAAGAAAAATGAATGAATCAAAATTAATGCTACCTATCGATTCAGCTATTTTGACAATAGTGCTTATGAAATGATCTGATTATATTCAAATCATTAAGTCGAAGGGGGAGTATTAGCCCTTCCACCGTGGATGGATTAGAGAGATTTAAAAGTACACCGTTCAGCTTCTAAAAGCTAACATCCGAAGAATATGGCAGGGGCATTGATACATAAAATCAAGAAACCAGATAAAAATCTAATTCCGTTCAATCTTTCAAGATATTAACGTAGTCGTTCAATATTTTTATCAGCGTAATGATTTAAATGCTGCCCTTAACTCTTCACTAAATGCTTTAGGTTGTTCCCAGGCGGCGAAGTGTCCACCTTTAGCCACTTTATTAAAATAAATAAGTTTTGGGTATGCCTGCTTCGTCCAGTTTTCCGGGGCTGCATATATTTCATCGGGGAAGACGCTTACGGCAACCGGTATAGCGACATTCCTCGGATCAAAGAAACCACCCTTCGCGATCTGAAAAGTTTCCCAATAGAGACGGGCTGAAGAGATAGCAGTATTTGTTAGCCAATACAGGGTAACATTGTCCAGAATATCATCGCGGGTAAGTCCTTCTTCCTTTCCATCGAAAACCCGTGCAATGAGCTCATAACTGCGAATATCGTGATCGAGCATCCAGGCAGCCAGTCCGATAGGGGAATCGTCAATTCCATAAAGTGTTTGCGGACGAAGACCCATCTCCTGTGCATAGGCGATACCCTTTTTAAAGAAGTAGTCCAGTTGTTGATACGCGTTCTTTTCATCGGCAGAAAGGTCAGATGGCATTACTCCGGATGATAGCGCTTTTGTGATAGCTGCCGGGACTGTTGCAGGCATGTTGGTATGAATACCCAACAGTTCAGGAGGAGCTATCAATGCCATTGTTTCCGAGACAGCATTACCCCAGTCTCCGCCTTGCGCTACATATTTTTTATACCCTAGCCGTTTCATCAGTTCTATCCATGCTTTGGCAATGTGGACAGGTTCCCAGCCTGTGGCTGTTGGCTTGCCTGAAAAACCGTGGCCGGGAAGTGAGGGTATAACAACATCGAAAGCGTCTTCAGCCTTTCCACCGTAGGCAGTTGGATCGGTCAGCGGTCCGATAACCTTTAGCTGTTCGATGATCGAACCAGGCCAGCCATGTGTGATGATGACGGATAGGGCGTTCTTATGTTTTGAACGGACGTGGATAAAATGTATATCCACTCCATCTATATTGGTAGTGAATTGTGGTAAGGCGTTCAGTTTAGCCTCTATTTTCCGCCAATCATAGTCTTTGGCCCAATAGGCTGCGAGTTTCTGCATCGTAGCAAACTGTACTCCCTGTGATGCATCGCTAACCGTTTCTGGTTTAGGCCACTTTGTAGCCTGCACACGCCGCCGTAGATCGTCCAGGTCTGCTTGCGGAAAATGTACCTGGAAGGGCCGGATCTCTTCAACTGACGCAGATCCGGAAGAAGATGTTGTTTGCGCATTAACGATAGTGCTTTGGGGGGCAATAGCTCCTGCCAGTATCGTACTTAACAGGATTTTTTTGCTTGTTTTCATTGTTTTTATTTTTTCGTTTTTGAGTAAAAGGCATGACGGGGCATTGCCGGTTTGTGGCTATTGTCAACTGCGGATCAAAGGAAGGGAACTAAGTTGTTGTTGGCTACCACTGTTTTAAACACGGAGGAGTTTAAATTGTTTGCGGGAAAATCAAGATAAGCAGATCGAAGACGGGAGATTAATTAATAACAAGAGGGGACGCATAACGTCCCCGCCAGATATTTTAGCGGCAGGGAAAAGTGTCTGTTTATTGGTAGGTAGGGCTGTCAGTGAACAGGAAGCGATATGTGCCACAACCACGGTGAAGATAGACGCCCAGGCCTCCACTACGATTGATCTGGTTGTGACAGCCCAATGTCAGTCCGTTATAATAAGCTCCTTGAAATAGCGTGTTAAGCCACTAGGGGTGACAACATTAAGTTTTTGTGACCACGACCTTATTCCGGAAGATGATCTCTATATTTAGTGCTTTTATGTTTGGGAAGATGAATGCAGCTTTCTCTCTTTAACACTTAAGTATGAGATATATTATTGCAGGAATTGTAACACTGTTATGCACTTCGCTGTCCACATCGAAGTCTGATCTGGCCATGAAGATCGCGCATGCTTATACCGTCGATTCTTTGGGAGCATGCCAGGGTATTTCTTATCAGGAAGGTAGATTCTTTCTGTATGGAGACAGGGAAACAGGTGTGATCAGGGAGTACGCCTTGCAGGGCGATAGCCTGGTTTATGAAAATAAGGAAATGAAGCTGACTGTAAATGATACAGATGTGATCAACCATCCTACGGGTTTCGCTTATCGCAGGAACGCGCCCTTCTTCGTTGGCAACAGTATCCGGCTTAACAAAGAAGGTACACGCTGGCGCGCTGTGATCTATTGCGTGGATTGGAACGGATTACAGCGGACCGGTACCCTTGATGGTAACCTGCTCAATACGATTGAAGATGATGCCTGTATTCAAGGCACACGGCCAGAGTACGTTCAATATAAGAAGAACTGGTACATAGCCACTGCCGACTATGGTGACAAAGGGAATGAAGTGCGGTTATACGATCCTGCAGCTTTACGAAAAGCAAAGAAGACCTCAGATAAAGATGTGCTGTATAAGAAGTTCACTTGCTCACCGTGGGTGCAGAACCTGTACTGGATGGCTGACAAAGGACTGTTGGTACTTATCCAGAACCAGATCGAAGGAAGAAAATGGCGATTCACATATGTGGACCTCGCCGCCAGTGTTGCTACCGGTAAACAGCAGGTTGTAAAAGTGATTGATATTGATGAGCGTAACGATGAGCTGGAGGGGTTTACGTTTTTACCGGGTTACAGGAAAGGATTTGCAGTGAGTTCCTCCCGTCATGATAATGTGAATATGATGAACATCTCCTTGTAATTATTACGATACACTGAAGGCTTCTTAACCTTCAGTGTATCGGTAATAGTCTGATATCATAATAACCAGAACGTCTGGCTAAATGCACCGTTGGCTGCAACATCCCAGGCTTCTACACGCACCCATTTCCGGCCGGCCAGTTTGCTGGTGAACCGGAAACTTTTTTCTCCGAAAGCTTCTGTATCAGTCAGCGCTATCTTCTCCCTGTATACTTTCTCACCATCGCCGGAAATGATCTCAACGAAATTCATCGGGTAGGTCCATTTGAGTTTGAGCTCGATAGTAGCAATGCCATTAGCAGGAAGTTGCAGACTATCGCCGGAAACATGACCATTCACCTTTAGTAATGGCATCAACACTTCGCCGGTGCTGCTAAAGAAACGTCCGTGCTGCATAGCGTCCAGGATAGGCAACCAGCTGTCTTTATAAGCAGGCAGTTTATCAAGCATGAGGTAGTTCACGTTCATGTGTGCATACATCTCGTTGCGCTGTGTAATAGTGAACAGATCAGCTTCACTGATGACGGTCTTTTTCGTGCCCCAGTTGTTCATATCATCCATCAGGTCGAGCACCCTTTTACCAAGACGAGGCTGTGAAAGGTCAGCCGGCATCGCTTTCCAGGCGGCGCCCATAAAGCGGTCAGACAAAAAGAAGGTTTCGTGGTTATAGATGTCGGGGGTATTCACTGATCCTTTTGTACGCGGATGCGCCGTCCATGCCAGTCCCTGCTCATCTTTGAGCAATTGAAGCATTTCCTCTTTATTACCGACATGATATACTTTTCCATATCCAGGTTTATCTTCTACATAAGGCTGTCCCTGCTTACGGGACATTACCCAGTACACCGGCTTTGGAAAGATATCAAGCCAGTGTCCACCGAAAAATTCATTAGGCTCCTCCCCAGGTAACAATAAGAATTTATTGTCTGACTGTTTTTCGCACAGATCAAAAAGTGCTTTTAACTGCGGCAGGCGTTTCTCATCAGGGCCACGGGGATCAGCCGTGTAATGGAATTCTGCAAGGTGTACAATGTCCACTCCCAGGTTTTTGAACACCTTAACGAATTCAGGTTGCTCCGGCACAGGCTTTCCGGCCATTATAACATTCATCACAAACTCATTGTGGAAATGGCTGGACATGGTCTTGAAGCCGGATAATTCCGCATACTTGTCGTTATGTGTAAATGTTTTCAGTGCAGTAAATGCAGCAGCATCATTATCCTGGCTGAGCAGGCAAAAGAAATTAAGACGTTGTTTGGTGCTGGGAGGTGCGTTGAACCAGGGCACGAAACGTTTATCTCCCTGTAGCTCCTGGCGTATACCAATGCCATAGCCGTTCACCATTTTCCGGTATTGATTGCCATACCAGGTGAAGTCAAGGTTGAAGGCTTCATCCAGCGGATAGAAATATTGATGTGGAGGGGGGAATACTGCAATAGCACCTTGTTTTCCGGATGCAGCAATTGCCCTGTACTTCACAGCAAGGTTGCGCGCAGTATCATTTGAAATGACCTGTGCCTGCTGCAGACTATCACCCGTATTCATCCATGAAATGTTTTTCCAGTCGGGTTTTGCGCTCACCATGCCTGCATCGAAGATGATCGCCTGGGCTTGTGCTTCCGTGCTGATCACAGCAGCAATATTGAATAGCGGACTTCCATTATAGAATGTAATTTCCAGCATGCCGGAAAACTTCTCTGCCGCAATGGGACCTATACTGGCTATGGTACGGCTCCCTTCTGTTCTTACAGATGCCGATGTCTTTTTAAGGGTCAGTAGATAACTTTGATATGGCCTGTTTGGCACCTTATCAAAAAATATATTCCAGCCATTCTGGGAAAGCAGATCTCTTTTGCCAATGGTCATCACAAACGCAGGGTCTATACTGGCAGTGATTTGCTGTTGGCCTAGTGATATGCTTTTGAAGAGTGGCTTAGAAGGAGTAAGATCCAGCACCACCTTGCCGTTGAGTGAATTGCCCGCGGGCCAGTTGATCTCCAGCGATTGCCCTTGCCGGGTAACTACAGCGCCATTAGTCTGCTTATAGTTTTTCAGATCTACTTTTGTCTGCGCAATGGCAAACACGGTCACGAATAAGGCGATCACGGATAATAAGTGGAATTTCATACGCTACATTTAGCTTCCCAAGATAAGTTATCAAGGAGTTATGTGCAAGCATATGAAAATAGTCTGGAGAAGTTTGATCAATTTGTATGGAATATTCTTAAAAGATCCGAAGCCTTATAAATCATACGATTCATAAGGCTCCGGACTTTTAGATATTATTGTTACTACCTGATGAGAGGGCAGATAATTGTTATCTGATCACTGTAATAGTACCTCTGAAGAGGAAGGTCGTGCCATCTTCGCACACTGTTTCTATGGCGTATACATAGGTGCCAATAGGTGCAATCTGGTTCTTCCAGGTGCCATCCCAGCCTATTGCAGAATTGTTGATCTGGAAATGTGTCCTTTCAAATACCATGCTGCCCCATCTGTCATACACACGCATCCATTTTACTTCTTTTATACCACGTCCTTTGGGATAGAACCGTTCATTCTGTCCGTCCCTGTTAGGTGTAAATGCAGTGGGCAGGAATACGGCGCCTTTGTCGCACGTTACCTTCACGAACACTTCATCCACGGCCTTGCAGCCGTAACTGTTCTCTACCTCTACCGTATAACTTGTGGACAGGTTTGGCAAAGCCTCTGGTGACGGGCAGGTAGGGCAACTAAGGTATTCAGGCGGCGTCCAGTTCCAGTTTAGAATATCCGCGCTGCCTTGTCCGCTGAGTGTAAAAGGCACACCAGCCATTACTGCACGATCGGGTCCTGCATTGATAGTAGGAGAGGGGTGTACCGCTACTGACAACGATGTATCATGTGTAAAACATCCGTCAGCGTCATAACCTGTTACCTCATAAGTGTAGTTGCCCACTGTTCCGATAGTAGCAATCGGATAAGGGACGTTCGCATCGTTCAGTCCTTCTCCCTTCCATACATAGTGATCTGCACCCTCTACCCATAAAGGCAGCACGTGTCCCAGGCACAATATTGTATCTGGTGTGGCCTGGACCCTAAAGGGCTGGGCCACGCGAATGCTTACCTCATCTGTATTGCTGCAGTTGTTGACATCCGTTACAGTTACCTGATATGTCGTGCTCACTTTAGGAGCTGCAACAGGATCTGATTTTGTTGGATCGCTCAGGTCCAGGGCGGGCGACCATTGATAGACAATACCCCCACCGGCGTTCAGTGTGGTGCTGTTGCCCAGGCATATGACCTCGGGCGTGGCAGTTGCATTGATCACCGGTTTAGGCAGGACGTTAATGTTATGGAGGGCAGTATCGCTACAACCATCCTTACTGATAACAGTGAGCACTACTTGTGCGGCGCCTGTTTTGTTATATGTCTGGTCGGCAGGTTGTTTTACATTGCCGGTATTACCATTGCCGAAATCCCATTTCCAGGTAACATCATTCACTTTGGTTACCGCTCCGCTGAAGCTTACCGGCACGTCCTGACAGGCCTGCAGAGGGCCGGTAACGGTCAATACCGGTTTAGGATAAGCATATACTGTTTTGCTCACCGTTTGGATACAACCAAAGGCTGTTGTAGTGGTCAGGGTGAAATTATATCCCTTTGGCTTATCGAGATAAAAACAGGGAGTGCCAGTGGTATCTTTTTCAGCCTGCATGCCTGCCTCATATGTCCATTTGTATTTCGCTTCTTTTTTCAGTTCATCGATGGAATAGCTGTTGAATTTAGGTGCAAAACTGATCCAGCCTTCATCACATACGAACTCCGGCACAGATGCCAGTTCTACATTGAGTTTATCTATCACTATAGGGTCCCGGAGGAAGGCAGTCCCTTTACAGCCTGCCTGGTCAGAGAGGATAATGCGTGGTTTATATATACCAGGATCTTTGAAGGTATGTTTGATGATGGAATCTGTTGTTTCCATCACAATACCATCTGTAAAGTCCCACGCAAAATTAACAGCAGTTGCTGCAGCCGTTACTTTGAACTCGATCTCTTTTGTAAGGCAGCCGCCATTGGATGATGTGGCAATAGTGGCGTAGGGGCCTTTCACCTCAATGATCTCCTCATATTCATCTTCAGTGTCGGCATCGCCTACCACTTTCAGTTTCACTTTATACTTTCCTGCGTAGGTGTATGTATGAGAAGGATCGCTGATAGTAGAAAAACTACCATCGCCAAAATCCCAGTATGAGCTGGTGGCGTTGACGGATGTATTGGTAAAACGCGCTATCACCGGCGGACAGCCGCTATTATTCACGAACGAGGTGGTAAAGGTAAAACTTGCACTGACACTGGATACCTTGATCTGTTTTTTAGCGCTGTCTGAGCACCCGTTATCATCCTTTACCAGCAGCTTAACTGTGTATATGCCCTTATTGGGATAGTTCTTGGAAGGATTGTCTTCCGTTGAATTAGTGTTATCTCCAAAGTCCCAAAGGTATGTAGGATAACCACCTGTTTCTGTTGTATAGTTATAGAACCAGACATCACCGCCCGGGGGTATCAGTGAAGCGCTCGGCATAAAATCGGCATTGGGGCCATTCACCTGAAGAGCGGAGCCGCCGGCAGAGCTGGTGCAGCCATCCTGGTCGGTGACGGTCAATGTTGGATAGAAGTAACCGGATTTATTATACGTGTATTTGAAAGGTGGTGCGGTAAATACTTTCGCGGGAGTGCCATCGCCGAAATCCCAACTCCAAGTCTTTATCGGTTTCCCTTTGGAAATATCCGTCTGGTCTTTAAAGGTAAGCTCTGTACCCCGGCATTCCAGCACATCAGGTGAGAGGAATTTAGCGATTGGCCCATGTACGTTTACAACTACCTTGTTGCTGCTATCGGGACATCCCTGAAAGTTATACGCAACAAAGCGGATGGTGTTCTTGCCTGGTTGCATATTGGTGAAAGTAGCCGTCTCATAATTGTTATTCCAGTCGGGGAGAGTACCGTCGGAAGACAACCACGTATAGGACCATGTGCCATATATACTTCTGTCAATAGCCGTTACATTTCCTGTGAGCGTTTCATTACCGCACAGCGTTGATTTGTCGGTTGTAATGGTAATGGGCGAAGGCGCATATACATTAACGTTCAGGGAGTCGGTACTGGTACAGGTGCCGTCGGTAACGGTGAGCTTTACCAGGTAATTACCTGTCCGGTCATATTTATGTTTAACAGGGCTTGTTTTTGTCGTGTATGCATTCTGTTTCCCATCTCCCCAATCCCATGTCCATTTGGTAACGGTGCCGAGCGATTGTTCCTCGAAGCCGATCTCGGTCCGGTGGTCGCAGTCAATATTCTGTATTGAGAAGCGCGGGAATGGGTTCACCGCTTTGATATATGCTGTTTTGGTGATTGATTGGCTACAGCCATTATTCGAAACGGTCAGCGTTACTGAATACGTACCAGGCTCCCTGTAGCTATGTGCTGTATTTTGGCCAGATGCGTAAGTATAGTCGCCAAAATCCCAGGTCCAGGTATCACCTACATCGGTTCTACCATTGAAATGCACCCAGTTGTTACCACAGATCTGCGGCGCTTCCGGAGATGAAAAATCTGGTGTAGGTTTTTTATACACACGGACGGCGTTTGTATAATACAGGCCTATGGTTCCTTTACAGCCATTGGCGGTTGTATAGGTCAGCTTTACCGGGTATGTACCTTCCTTGTTATATGTATGCGTTGGCGTAGGCGATGTCGACTTGGGGCTGCCATCGGCAAAATCCCATTCGTAGCTGGTAATGGCTTCGCCTGTATTAACTGAAGCGTTAAATGAAGGCGTAAGTCCCTCGCAACCCTCGGTAACATTTGCGTATACGTAGACCTCTGGTTTCAACACATTCACATAATGCTCGGCAGTGCTTGAGCAACCTGAAGCATTGGTGGCGGTAAGTCTTATATTGAAATATCCCAGGCTATTGTAAGTAACAGTAGGATTTTGCAGGGTAGATGTTTGTCCGTTACCAAAGTCCCAGTTCCAGTTGGTGGCGCCCTGTGATTGATTGGTCAGTTTTACAGTGGCGGGGACATCACAGATGGCCTGCTGATCGGTAGAGAAATTGGCCTGGGGCGTGGGTTTCACCACATAATCTTTGGTCACCTTTTCCTGGCACTTGTCATAATCGGCTGTCATAGTCACCTTTACCGTACCAGAGCCAGCAGGATAATAAGTAGCTGTGAGGTCGGAACTGTAACCGTAGATAGCGCCCTTATCGACGCTCCAGGTTACGGCTGCCTGTGGATTATTGGTGGCGGTAAACATGGCGGTACTGTTTTCGCAGATACTGGCCGGCAGCTGAAAATCCGTTTTAAAGTTAGCTACATTGATATCTTCAGATGTTTTGGTAGCAGTACATCCTCTGTCGCTGGTAACAGTGAGTTTTATCTTGTAAATACCTCTGGTAGTATACTTATGTGCACCTGGATTAGCACCTGAAGCCGTGCTGCCATCGCCGAAATCCCATTTATAAGTAAGGTTGCCGGGACCGGTAGAAGTATTGGTAATAGTAAGTGACCCCGGAGCAGTACAGAGGAATTTGTCAGACAGGCTGAAATTGGCTACCAGGGAAGCACCAGCATCGACAATGTTGCTGATCTGTTTTGATGCCGTACAACCGTTGCTATTAGTGACGGTGAGCGTAACAGTAGGAGACAATACATTATTGTAAGTGTGAACAGGACTACTGCCTGAACCGGTTGCGCCATCTCCGAAATCCCAGGTATAGGCAGAGATGGTGCCATTCACGGGGTTCGATTTGTCCGTAAAAGTAACGTCAAAGGGAATACAACCTTTGGCGGGGCTGGCAGTAAAATCCGGTTTGGGTTTTCCCCATACGGTAACAGTATTAGTGGCTGTATTCGTATTGCCTGCAGCGTTCTTCACTGTCAGCGTTACCGTGTAGTTGCCAGGAGTAGTATAAGAAGCGCTGGGGCTTTGCTCCGAAGAGGTAAAGCCATTACCAAAGTTCCATTGCCAGGAAACAGGGTTGCCTGTAGAATTATCTATGAATTTGGTGATGAGACTTTCGCAATCACTGGTCTTACTCGGTGTGAAATCAGCTTTTAATTGCGCGCGAACAGAAACGCTCAGCAAAAGCATTATAAAAAGTACAGAACAGGCAAAGGCAACTCTCGGGGTTGCGTTGGCATAAAGGGACATAACTTGTTGTTGGCGCGGGGAAAGTAAGCAAAAATCCCGATACCAGTTGTTATCAGTTGTTAATGTTAGTATTGAATGGCTCTACGAAGAATAAGATAAGTTCATATTATGGGTTACGTTTATGTATGATCGTCTGTTGTACTTAACTCATCTGTTGTTGAAATTTTCTAAACGTTTAAATGGCCATTACAAATATTCTTTGTTCATGGTTTACATCCAGCATTCAGATAAATAAGATAAAGTGTAGGATCCGTTCCTGAACCAGATTAAGATTCAGGAGAAATTGCAACACTAATATTGTGTAATAAATAATTAACAGGTCAGGGGCCGGCGTTTGTGCCAGTGAAGAGAAACAGTTGTAACGCGCCGTAGCAGCTGTAACTTTTACAGGCTTGTACCGTTTTAAGATAGGGTGCTTTGATGTACTGTAGAAATCCCGGGACCTATTTGCAGGGGTAGCTGTCTGAGAGACAATCGTTAATCATTTCTCATTTATCTTAAAACCAAAAGAATGAAGCTGTCAAAATCGCTACTTAGCGCCATCGTGATCGGCATTGCCATCCAGACGACCGTCGTTTCCTGTGGGAAAGACGATCAGCCCAAACCTAAAGATAAGGCCAAGCAAAATCAGCCTCAGCCCCAGGGAAGTTGTCCTGCATGTGGCATGGGTTGATAACTGTATTCTGATGTTCACGCTGTAATTCCAAAAAGGTGCCTAAAATATTATCAGCCGTCGCCTGCAATCTGGATGCGAACATTCTCGCAGCATGTTTGCCTTTGATGGAGGAGTCAAAGATAGAGGCCATAGAATGGTCTTTTGATGCATTATACAAGGTAAAAGAAGTGCCCTCCTGGTTCCGGGAGCTACTGACTGCCTTTAGCGATGAGAAACGGCTGATCGGCCATGGTGTTTTCTTTTCTCTTTTTTCCGGCAAATGGTTGCCTGAACAGGAAAACTGGCTGAAGCAGCTGGAGCAGACTGCTGCTGAATTCCGGTTTGACCACATCACGGAACACTTCGGTTTCATGACAGGCAAAGATTTTCATCATGGTGCTCCGCTTAATATTCCTTATACTGCTACTACGCTCAACATCGGGAGGGACAGGCTAAAGAGGATCTATAACGCCTGCAGGGTACCTGTAGGTTTGGAGAACCTGGCCTTTTCTTATTCGCTGGACGAAGTAAAGCGGCATGGCGCCTTTTTGGAACAGCTGCTTGAGCCGGTGAACGGATTTATTATTCTTGATCTTCACAACCTATACTGTCAACTCCGGAATTTTGATATCGCTTTTGATGAGATGATAGCCTTATATCCATTGGATAGAGTACGGGAGATACATATCTCAGGCGGCAGCTGGGAAGATTCTGTAGCGGCCCCTGAACGCAGTATAAGGCGGGATACACATGATGACGCAGTACCTCCTGAGGTTTTTCAGTTGCTTGAGATGACCATCGCAAAATGCCCGCATCTGAAATATGTGGTGATGGAGCAACTGGGGAATGGCCTGACTACAGAAACGAGCAGACGTTCCTTTTACGATGACTTTCTTAAAATGGAGGAGATCGTTCGTAAGAACAGTGATGAAAGCGATACAGATTCTTCCGATCCTTTTCTCCCGTTATCGTCGTTATCAACAGATATTGCGGTTGAAGATATGGCACTGTACCAACAGCAGCTGGAGCTTTCTTCTATCCTTGAATCAGCTGCTTCCTATGAAGATGCTATGCAGGTGCTCGCACAGTCTTCCCTGGCCAATTCAGACTGGCGAATAGAGCAATGGGAACCGTACATGATTGAAACAGCTGTTAAGATTGCACAGAAATGGAAGAAGTAGGTACACAGAAATTAGTGAAGGCTAATGTGATAAAGGTCATTGACGGGCAACGATCTTTATCTCTACCAGCTGATCTGGTAATGCCAGTCCACTTACTACGACAATCGTACTTGCTACGCTTTTGGGATTGGTATAAAATGTGGTTTTATTATCCCGCCTGGCCTCAAAAGCCGTCTGCATATCCAGGACGTACAAGACTTCTTCTACGACATCATCCATCGTCATGTTGAAGCGGGACAATAAGTTTTTTATATTGATATAGGTTTGTTTCATCTGTGCTTCCATGCCCTGTGCCAGTACGCCTTTTTCATCATGCCCAAGCTGTCCGGCTATCCATACCGTATCTCCTTTTTTTACCGCCTGCGCATAACCATAATCGTCTTCCCAGGGCATTCCCATACCTTGAGTTTCTTTGTTCTGATGTTGCATATTGTCTTTATTTTATCGTTAATGAATGATATCATTATCGCAAGCCAGCGCCATCCGAAATAAACTATGGTAAGGTAATTATGTCGCCAACGCTGATAGTGCCGCTACCATTAAACAACAGATTTTGTCCAAAGTATATCTTGTGATCTTTTGCACGGTAGGTGCTGAGAGTTTTCAAGGGCTCTTTTGCTTTTATAGCTGTTTCCTGGTCAATAGTAGTAATAACGCAACGTGCGCAGGGTTTCACACCAGAGAATTGTATATCCCCAATATTAAATTGTTTCATATCATCTTCCTGAAACGGTAACCCTCCAGTAAATACTATATTGGGCCTGAAACGATTCATCGGTAGGGGAGATGTTAACCTGCTATTGAGATCGTCAAGAGAAGCCTGGCCAATGATCAGCAAAGGATAGCCGTCAGAAAAGCTGGTGATCTCTTTGTTGTGTGCATAGTTCGCATCTACTGTTCTCTGTGTAGCATCGGGCATATAAACCAGTCTGCAGGATATTCCCAGATGCTGACTAAACCAGGCGTCAGCTTCGTCACTTACGCGTTGGGCAGGGCAAGTATCGTCCCATACAGATACCATGATGGTTTCTGCTGTCTGAGGTTCATAAGGGACCATGATAAACTCCCCCGTTCTTTTGTCAGTAACGAGCAAATGTTCCTCCCGGATAGTGGCATTCAAAAATGCCATGACAGATACCTCGCGTTGAGAAAGAAAACGATTATTTTCATCTATCAGCATCCATCTTCTGTCGTACTTAAAACCACGATCTGTAAGTTTGGCTGCCGGCAATGAAAATCCTCCCAATGACTTAACAGGATAAATATATAATCCGCTAACTGTAAGCATAGCGTAAAGCTACTTAAAATTTTATTTTTCTGATTGTATAAGCGCTGCTACGCTGATTGTTACTCACCCCAATAATCCCTATCTTTAAAATTAAAATCCCGGGGTTATGACTTTCGCTGATTTTTTCCACATCCTTATCCTGCTGGGCTTTTTCCAGGGCGCTATTATGAGCGTACTGCTTTTCTTTTCAAAGAAGCGCTCGCGTCCAAACCGCCTCCTGGGTGTCATTATACTATTAATAGCACTGGCCTGCCTTAATCTATACCTCTTTGAATCCCCCTGGTTCACTAATAATCCCGTTCTGAACCTGTTGGGCAACCTTATCCCACTTGTTATTATTATGCCTGTCGGCCCACTATTATACTTTTATATCAAAAGTACAATAGATCCCACCTTCAGGATCGGCCGGAAGGAAAGGATGCATTTTTTACCGGCAATTATTGATATCGGTACCGAGCTAATTACTGTAGTATATATCGCAGGATTATTGTTAGGCTTTTCAATGCCTGAACCGTCTACCCTGGGTCGTTTTATAGACGATTATAATGTGTATGCTGACATCCCGCGTTGGGGCTCCATAACTGTATACCTGTGGTTGTCAGCCAGGTACCTTGCTGGGGTAGGACCGGAGAAAAGCTCCCACAGCCAGTGGCTGCATCAGTTTATCCGTCTTTTCCTGGTTTTTCAGATCATATGGTTCGTCTACCTGGTGCCTTACGTGATACCATCGCTGACCAATAAAGTGCTGGATGCCGTAGACTGGTATCCGGTGTATATTCCCCTGGTAGTGTTGATTTACTGCCTGGGGATAAAAGGTTATCTGATGGCGCCGGAGGAATTACCGGTCGCCAGGAAAAGTGTTACACCTCCTTCTGAAGAGCTGGTAGGAGAGGCCGTACCATTATTGAAGAAGGCGATGGAAGAGGACCGTCTGTACCTGGATCCCGAGCTTAACCTGGCCCTGTTATCCAGGCATACCGGTTTGCCTCAGAAAACCATTTCGCTGGTGCTGAACCAACACCTGGAGAAAAGCTTCAATGAATTTGTGAATGGGTACCGGGTAGAGGCATTCAAGCAAAATATCCAGCAACTCCAGCAGGAGAATATGACTATCCTGGCCCTGGCTTTTGATGCCGGCTTTAATTCGCAGGCTACTTTCCAAAGAGCCTTCCGGAATAATACCGGTATGTCGCCCCGGGAATACATGACCAGGCACCGGGAAAAAGTTGCCAAAACCGGAAAATGAGTAGTGAAATGTTATTCAAGTCCGGATTTGAGTAGACATAATAGCCTGAAATAGCTTGCTTTGTTGGAAAAAGGAAGATGAAACACCACTTACGTCTTTGTTTGTTATTATTGGTCCTGGTCGCTAACCAGGTTCTCGCGCAGGAGAAGTTTTTAACGCTCACCGGTAGGATAACCGATGCCGGTAACCAGCAACCCGTTATTTCTGCCAATATCCAGTTAAAAAATGGCAGCATTGGTACCATAGCCAATGCAGAAGGAGCGTTCATTTTTAAAATAGCGGAAAAATTCTGGCAGGATACCGTGCTGATTTCCTGCATTGGTTATAAGTCCATTGCGATGCCCCTTCCTTCAGCCAACTTACAGGATATGGATATCCGTATGGAGCCGTCTGTTTATATGCTCCCCGCAGTCTCGGTAAATGTGCGTGACGGTTTCGGTATCCTGAAACAGATGCTCAACCGTATTCCCGAAAATTATGATACAGCCGATGTCGGGCTAACTGCGTTTTACAGGGAAAATATCCGCCTGGCGGGAGATACGATCAATTTCAACGAATCCGTACTGGATATTTATAAAACTTACCATACAAACCGGGACCATAAAGATCAGGTCCGTATTCTTAAAGGCCGCAAGAAGAAAGTGGACTGGAGCAAAGATCCGCAATTGTATAATTGGATCGGCAATATTCTGAACACGGCCTACTCTTCCCTGAACGAAGACTTACAAAAATACATTGACGCAAAACATAATATTCTGAATGAGCGCAATTTTCGATACTATATCTGCGACTACAAAGAAACGATCAGGGAGGGCGACCGCAATCTGTTGGTGTTGCAACTACAGCCAAAGGAAGATAGTCGTAAGGCACTCGTACGGGCAAAGTTATATATTGATGAAGCTGATATGGCGCTTGTAAAGTGTGAGATGGAGACAACTCCTGCCGGAGTTGATTATTTGAACGGCCATCAGAAGGGAGGCATCAGCTATACGATCATGTCTAAGGTGGTAAAGGCGACCCTCGATTTTACAAAGATCTCGATGGTGATCACCTATAAGAAGTACCGTAACAAAACTTACCTGAGCACCGTACATCGCCATTGGGAGTGCGTGGTGAGCAGCAGGAAAAGGAATATGCAGGATGTACAATGGACCGGTGATTTTCAGCTACTGGTCACAGATGTGAATAAAGATAGTATACAACGCTTTGCTACCGGCATCAGTAACGACAGGTCATCCATGAACAATGAGGTCGGAAATGACTATGATCCTGCTTTCTGGGAAAATTATAATATCCTGTTACCTGTATTACCTGATTCCGTGAAACAGAAAAAGGAAGCGGCGCCACCCGCCGCGAAAGTTACGCATGTACCCAATCGTCAGAATGGCTTTACCAGGGGTGATACACTGCGGGGCATGCTTTCGCCCCTTCGTTCCTGTTACGATGTCAGCTTTTATCATCTTGATGTAGACGTAAATCCTGACGCCCGTTTCATCCGGGGCAATAATAAGATCCGGTTTAAGGTAATCGCCCCGTTTGACCGGATGCAGTTAGATCTGTATGCGAATATGCGCATTGAAAAGATTCTATATGGGGATCAGCAATTATCATATACCCGGCAGGATGATGCTGTATTCGTAAGGTTCCCGACTGTGTTGCCTGTGGGCAGAGAGGAAACGATAGTCGTGTATTACGAGGGAGTACCTCAGACAGCCGATTTTAATATCCCGATGTGGGGTGGCGTATTGTGGGATAAAGACGAGGAGGGGAATCCGTGGGTACAGGTAGTATGCCAGGGCTCCGGCGCCAGCTTATGGTGGCCGAACAAAGATCATTTGTCTGATGAACCTGACACCATGCGTATATGGATCACAGTGCCGGACGGCTTTACTGAAATATCCAATGGGAGGTTGCAACGGAAGACGCCGATGGGGGGTAATACAACGCGCTATGAATGGCTGGTGAGTTACCCGATCAATAATTATAACGCTACCTTTTGTATCGGTAAATACGCTCATTTTGAAGATGCCTATATCAGCGGCGCTGATACGCTGACATTAGACTATTATGTGATGCCTTATAACCTGGAGCGCGGCAAAGCTATGTTTGCCCAGGTGAAGCCAATGTTGGCATGTTTTGAACAACATTTCGGAAAATACCCCTTTCCCCGTGATGGCTTTACACTGCTTGAAAGCCCGTACGCTATGGAACATCAGAGCGGTGTATGCATAGGAAAGATAAAAGAAGGAATGCGCCTGGATTATTGTCCGATGATCTGGCATGAATCTGCACATGAATGGTGGGGGAATGCGATCAGCTGTAAAGACATTGCTGACATGTGGATACATGAGGCGTTCGCTACATATGCAGAAGGTCTTATGATGGAATGCAGCGTTGGTAAAGATATGGGCGTGGCATTCATGGGAGAACAGAAAAAACAGGTAAGTAACCGGGAGCCGGTAACGGGTGTGTATAATGTAAATCACATACACTATGATATCGGTGATATGTATACTAAAGGCAGCCTGATGTTAAATACATTCCGCTTTGTGTTGGATAATGATACATTATGGTTTAACCTGTTAAAGGATATACAACAGCATTTCCGTTATCAAACACTTTCGGCAGATGAGCTGGTAAGTTATATCGGCCTGCGTACCGAAACAGATTATACATCATTCTTTAACCAATATCTGAAATATACCAGCCTGCCTAAACTGGAGATATCATTAAAAGAACAGGGACGAAATTTGCAGCTGAAGTACCGCTGGCAGGCAGATGAACCCGGGTTTAAAATGCCGGTGAAGGTAACGGTAGCGCCTGGCCGGTTTGGTTTTATCTATCCAACGACTGACTGGCAGATGATCTCCCTGAAGCAAATGAAGGAAGATGATTTTGAGGTGGATGAAGATCACTTTTATATTGAGGTTGCAGAAGCATGAAACATTTTTCATTATTAACTGACTGAAGCTGTAATCAAATTATTTCCGTAAATTGAATATCCGGATTTTTCTACCAGATGAATTATACCTCAACATCATCAAGCAACATTACAAACCTCAAGTAACATCACAAACCTCAAATTCCATTCTTATGATCAACACACAAACCAGAATTTATGCCGGAGGCGCGTTTGCCTTTGGTCAAAATGGCGCCGTAGAAGCCATTCAAACCGGCGAGTATTCTACATTGGTCCTTTGGTCTGTACATGTGAATACAGACGGCAATCTTATTTTTAACAACACCCCGTTTGTAACGAACGGAACTTATTCCGAATCTCAGCCGATGAATTTGCCTACTCGTCTGGCACAACTGAGAAGTAAGGGCATTGGTATTATTTTCTCTGTTGGCGCTGGTGGTACCAACGACTTTCAGAATATTTCGAAGTTCGTACAAAACGGAGTGCCAGGGCCTGGAAATCCGTTATACGACAACTTCAATGCCTTGAAACAGGCAATGGTTGCAGCAGGTGGAGATATAGACGCTATCGACTTCGATAACGAAGACTATATGAACACTACGACTATGGTGAACTTCGGATTGATGCTAGGAAATATAGGATATAGCTCTGTTACATTCTGTCCGTATTACGCCAGTGAGATCTGGAGTGATACATTTCAAGACCTGATCAATCAAAGGGGGAATAATTTTGTTAGCGCAATACACCTGCAATGCTATTCAGGTGGCGCCGGAATGGATCCTCAAACATGGGGCGCTATTATTAAAAGAATTAATCACGGTACACTGTTAATTCCAGGACTTGGAGCTATGCAGTCGAGCGGCTGGTGGCAGAATAACGCTCCGGGCTCGAATGTTGTAACCAAACAGTCGGTAGCGATGTATGGCAATGGCGACTGGTCAGGTATGCTCCGCCAGGGTACTTACGACAGCCCTGATGCGGCAATGCAGAGTATGTTGGGCGGTGAGACTTTCTTCTTCTATTGCAATCAGACTATCGCACTTCCTACGGGTACTTTCCAGCCGAATACGGCAGTGTTTTTCGGAGGAGCGCCCTGGTGGGGAAGTGCGCCTCAGTGTACAGGGTATGAGCTAAGCGGACAGTGCACGAACACCTACAACGAGGGAGGTGCATGCCCAAGCGACTTACAAAATCAGTTTGAGGCCTGGAGTGGTCAGAAGTATCCTGTTGATGGAGGATTCATCTGGCTGTATGATTCGCTGGTGAATTGTACATTGTCTACCTGCTGTAATGGGGTGAGTGAGAATAATACAGGAGCGCTGGCATTGGCCTATAGAAATGCCATTTACAATGGGTTGAATGCGGGTGCGGAGAACGCCTCTAAACCTACCGGAGCGCAGCGAAAAAGTGAAAAGATAAGTTAGTGTATAGCTTATAGCGAATTTTAAAATGGCTACTTTAACCTTTAGGATTAGAGTAGCCATTTAATATATAAAAGAGAAATGTGTCTAAAGTTTATATTGTAGTAAGATGATATCGTCATTAGTTGCTTTGGTGTCAATATCAATACTAAATGGGTTGCTCTCCTTATCGCGGATCAAAGCGCCGGAGATATGCAAAAAGTCGGGGGAATCTTTTTCCGGATTAAAGTAGAAACCATAAAGTAGAAATTCCTTGATAGTTCCAAATTGCGGATCCGCTTTGGCCAGCGTAGCAATCAATTTATCTTTATCGTAGTGAACATGTGTGGTGTCTGGTTTAAGAAATTGTTTGATCCCTTCGAAGTTTTTGTTCCTGATCAAATTAACCATCTTTTCAACTACAGCCATTTTACTCTCAACAATGGCTAACTTTTCCTTTGGATAACGAAAAGTTTTTCGGCCTTTGTCTTTGAAATTAACTATTGCACAAATTTCATCGTAGTCATTCTTCTCGTCTTTTGACAAGCTATGGTAGAACAAATAAGCAATATTGGAAGCAGGCATTTCCGGTTCGCTGGCGAAGCTTTCCAACGTCTCACTGTTGCGTACCTCCAATTCAAAGTATTTTTGCTTCCCTTCGCTGGTTGAGGCCTTGTACCCAACGCCGGATGTGCAGGAGCCACCATAAAAACTTAAAACTTCGTTCACTCCTTTGTCCTGGTTGACTGACCTGCTACAGGATATAAGAAATAGTCCTGGAATGATAAAAGCATATAAACTCAATTTTGCCATTGTGAATTGCTGATATAGAGTGCTAATATAGATATTTTTATTAATGGATGTGGTGGGTGTCTTATTTTAGTGGCAAAAGTACTTTGTTTTGCAAAGCAAATAGGAATGGTTTATCTTCGGTAAGGAATCTAAAAACCTTTTGTTATGCTTACCTCAAGAATAAAATTTGTAACGCTCTTCCTCATTTTGGCATTTGCCTTTCTTTTTGGCACTACCGCGCTTTTAGATCAGGCCCCCGAGGCTTTCCTGGGATCAAGTTCTCAGGAGGGATGGCAATCTGTCGTATCGACAATTTTGTCTCCTGTCAAAATTATTCTGATAGGGCCATTGTTGCCTTTTATTAACTTTTTGCACCAGGACCCGGATACACCACCTCCATTTTTTCTTATCGGTTTTGCCTTTTATTGGACGGTCCTGGCCCTGGCAATTCATTATCTTCTCAGTAAAATGAGACATCAGCAAGTGAAAGGATAAGCTGTATGCCGGGACCGTGACGCAAAACAAAAAAGCCTGTAGATACTACTATCTACAGGCTTTTTTGTTTGATATCATTACTTAGATCTCTAATAAATTCTCTCCGGTTTTAAGTGGGAACTTCTTCGTTTTCCATATAAAAGTACCGGTAGTTTTTTGAGGTAGGATGATCTTTATCTTCCACTTGCCTTTATCGAAAGCGTAGGCTGCGGCAACCTTTCCATTTGGATGTGGTATCTCGCCGCTTACATTCGTCAGATCTCCCAGGTGTGGCTCTATTTTTATTTTACGGAAGCCCGGTGCATCGCTATCAATACCGAGAACTATTCTGAAGAACTCGATATTAGGACTGGCGCCCCAGGCATGGCAATCGGAACGGCTGTTTGGCAGATCTGATATTTCGGCCCAGGTAGTTAATCCCATTTTGATATTGTCGCGCCATACATCCAGCCATTTAAGGTAATCATTGCCAAGTCCGCCTTTTGCCAATGCCAGGTGCAGGTAATACTTGAAATAGATGGTGCATTGGGTCAGCGATTTATCGTTTAAAAGTTGCTTACAAGTTTCGGACAGGTCCTGTTGATTTACCATGCCGGTCAATATTGCCAGCGAATTGGCGTGCTGTGAATAGACATCTTTTTCGTTCGTGTCCGCATACAATTTCTTGCCTGCATTCCAGTATTTGCTCCTGATGGTTTGTTTTAGTTGTGCGGCTTTCTTCCTGTACAGGTCAGCATATCCGGGCATACCCATGTTTGATTCCAGTTCAGCTGCCCATTGGTATGCCATCAGCAGTTGAAGGTCGAGGATGGCTGATGCACCATCGGTACCTTTGGGCGGCATGGCGAAATTCCATCCTTTGCCACCTACCCAGTCTATAAAGTTCCAGTAAGGCGTATTTCTTAATGAGCCATCTTCTCCCTGGTACTTGCTGAAAAATTCCAGCACAGCACGTGCTCCGGTCAGTTTATCCTTAATGAAGCTACTGTCGGCCCTGTACATCCAGTAATCGTGCAGTATGCCGATATACCACAAAGAAAAGGTAGATATGATCTGCGTACTGCGGGTAGGCCATCTGCTTTGCGTAGCGCCCTCGGTGATACGTGAATGATCCATCAGGTCAATAGCATTACGCGCCAGTCTGTCGTCACCACTATTGTAGTAGCTGACCATCGCCTGTATGCGGGTATCGCCTATATACTGCAATTGCTCATAATAGGGGCAATCGAAATAGGTTTCCATGGCGCAAAGGCGGGCGGTACGCCAGCCGATATCAAGTATATCTTTTAATTCACTATTGCTGGTATTAAATGTCGCGTTGAATTTGAAAGGATAACCTGTAAACACGCCGGAAATATCATCTATCACTAATGGCTCACTTTGTGTATGCACCGTTACCAGGATATAGCGGAACGTTCTCCAGTAAAGGGTCGTATAGGACTGACCTGTACTGCCACCGGAGACGATGCTGTCCATTCTTCCGTTGAAGTCTTTGTCCTCCACATCATTGCGGTTGCCTTTCCGGTCGCCGTGCTGCTTTACATTATCATACATGGATTCAGCATACCGCATTGAAATGCCTGCATTCTTACCCTTGCTAAAGTTTAAGTTGATATATGCATTGGTTAGATGCGTTTGGTCCAGGAGGAACGTAACTGTTGTATCGGCAGGAATGGTAATGGCCGCTTTTGACGCCGGGAATGTGGGCGGAAGCGTGATACCGGTAGCCTTGCGTACAAGGGGTATCCGCTGGTAAGTTAGCTCCATTTGTGGCAGTGAGGAGGGGACTAACATCCAGGCTAACCCATCGCCATCACCTTTTAAATGACCCTGGAATAGATGAGCAGCAGGTTGCCAGTTATTATCATTAAAATCAATGGCTGTCCAATCCTGAACGGAATGATTCATATCCACAAACTCACCTTTGCTGGCGGCAAAGAAGAAACCTCCGATAGGCTGATGCCCCTTGTCCCGTGTAAATTTCCAGGTGTTATTTGTATTAAGGACCTCTTCATTGGAAGAATTGCCTTGTATAATGAAGGCGGTCCTTACAGATATCTGGGCCTCAGGGCGGTATTCAGACTCATTAAAAACCAATGCTGCCACTATGTTTTTACCTGCAACAAGATATGGCGCGAGATCTACTGTTTCGTAGTTCCAGTAATAGGTATCGCCGCGTGCCGGCCCTAATGAAACCAGCGTACCATTCACATACAATTTATAACGGTTGTCGGCCGATACATGGATGATAAAACTGGAAGGTTTTGTGGTGAGATCGATCTTCTTACGAAAGTAATAAACCCCATATCCGGTACCGGGATCGTTCTGCGGAGCGATCCAATGAGCGTTCCATGGTCTGCTTGGCGAAGCGGCAGATTGGGCGGAAGTGGTTGCAGGAAGCAGGAAACTGCAAAGCGTTAGCGCTAAGAAAAAAAATTTATTCATTCAGGACGTGGAATTAATTGAATGACTAATATAACAGTCTGCCATGTACTCAGTATCCTATACTATCCTGTTTCTGCAAAATATGGTAAGAAGGGACGAAAGGGCAGGAGGAGCGGTATCCTTACCGGGACATAAAGATGCAGGGGAGAAGCTTTGCAGATGCTGTTGCTTTGCGATATTTTCAATACATTTAGAGACCGCTTGTTTCATCTAAGACTATCCAAAATGCGATTGCCTGTTCTTCTGCTGCCATTACTCCTGTTTTTTTCAGTTGATGTATCTGCACAACAGCTGCCTGTCAATGCCTCGTTGCTGAATGGGCAATGGCCGGCCAGTTGGATCACTTGTCCGGATGTGCCGGGGCGTGCCTACGGCGTCTATCATTTCAGGAAAACATTTACGCTTGCACAACAGCCTGCGCAATATATAGTGCACGTGTCGGCCGATAACCGGTACCGCTTGTTTGTGAATGGTACTGCGGTATGTAATGGCCCGGCCCGGGGCGATTTGTACAAATGGTACTTTGAAACGGTGGACCTTGCACCATATCTGAAAGCGGGCGATAATAGTATTGCGGCCCTCGTCTGGAATATGGGAGAGGAGGCGGCTGTAGCCCAGATATCCAATCAAACGGCCTTTTTATTACAGGGGGATACCGATAATGAAAAGACGGTTAATACAGATGGTACATGGAAAGTTTGGGAGAACAAAGCTTATCATGCGTGCTCCAAAGATAATGGTCCCCGGTTACACTCTTATATGGTAATAGGACCGGGTGATAGTGTACAGGCTGCACTATATCCCTGGCAATGGGAGCAGACCGGTTTTAATGATGAACGCTGGTTACCTGCAAGGAAGCTGGTGGCTCCGGCGCCTTCAGGTTATGGCACAGATAATTTCTGGACACTGGCACCCCGTAATATTCCTTTGATGGAAGAGACCAAGCAGCGTATCAATACGGTACGCCGTGTTAATGGGATTCAGGTGCCTGAAGGTTTTGTACAAGGTAAGGAACCATTAACTATCCCTGCAAATACAACTGTAAGCATCCTGTTAGACCAGAACTTTAATACAGTAGCCTATCCTGAACTGATAACAAGTCAGGGGAAGGGTTCCCTGGTCAGGCTCACATATGCTGAAGCCCTGTTCGGCAAACATGGAAAGGGTAACCGGAATGATATAGAAGACAAGCAGATCATAGGGAACTATGACGTGTTTGAGCCGGATGGAGGCAGTAAGCGATTATTCCGTCCGCTGTGGTTGCGTACATGGCGTTACCTGCAACTCGATATAACTACTAAAGAAGAACCGTTGGTGATAGATGATCTGTATGGTATGTACACCGGGTATCCTTTTGTGCAAAAAGCATCATTTGCAAGTAATGATACTTCGCTGCAGGAGATATGGAATGTGGGATGGCGTACGGCGCGTTTATGTGCAGGGGAGACTTATTACGACTGTCCTTATTATGAGCAACTGCAATACGAAGGGGATACCCGTATTCAATCGCTCATTTCTCTATATGTTACAGGTGATGATCGTCTCATGCGCAAAGCATTGCTTGATTTTTATCATTCCCGCGTACCGGAAGGGTTAACGCAAGGCAGGTATCCCAGCAACCGTTTGCAGGTAATACCACCGTTTTCTCTTTACTGGGTATCGATGATCTATGATTACTTCATGCATCGCCGGGATGATCAATTCGTTGGACAGTTCCTGACAGCGGCAGAAGGTGTATTGAATTGGTATGAACAGCATATTGATAGCACAAACAGGATGCTGGGGCCTATGAAGTGGTGGAACTTTACAGATTGGAATCATGCATTTCCTAATGGCGTACCAGATGGCGCTACTGATGGTAATTCTTCCGTGATCACGCTTCAGTATGTCTACACTTTACAACAGGCTGCAGAGTTGTTCAGTTACTTTAATAAACAGCCGCAGGCCGAACGGTACAGAAAAATAGCAGCCAGCCTGAGTAAGGGTGCTTACGATGCCTGTTTTGATAATGCTAAAGGGTTAATGGCCAACACGCCTGCCCATAATACTTTCAGCCAGCATGCCAGCATTATGGGCGTGCTTACAGGTGCTATTCCAGTGGCACAGCGGCAGGCAGTCATGCGCAAAGTGTCGTATGATACTACCTTAAGCCAGGCTACCTTTTATTATCGTTTCTACCTTACGCTCGCGTTGAAAAAAGCAGAGATGGGAGAGTTATATTATTCACAGCTTACGCCATGGCGCGATATGTTAAAGAACGGCCTGACCACCTTTGCGGAAAACCCTGATCCCACAAGGTCTGACTGTCATGCGTGGAGCGCTAGTCCTAACTATGATTTTCTTGCTACTATTTGTGGTATCACCCCGGCAGCACCTGGATTTAAAAAAGTACAGATCAAACCACAACCGGGTGAGTTGCAACAGGTAACCGGTAAAATGCCTCATCCCGATGGGGAGATAACCGTAACGCTTCTAAGGAACGGTGCACAGGGTATTGATGCCACGATCATACTTCCTCCTTTAGTGACAGGCACCTTCATCTGGCATGGTAAGTCTGTTCAGTTGAAAGGCGGCAGGCAGACTATTCGCTTATAGCGTTTATACCAGATGAAGATCATAACACAGTGACGGACAGGGGTACTCTCTTATGGGGAAGCCCTCTTTTTTAAACGGGCTTAAGCATATACCGGCTTATCCTGGAATGATAAATTATGATTATGTTAGCAATATTAATAAGAAAGGATCTTTATCTTTATGGCGATGATACGGATAATCCTCTTTATTGCTATTTTGATGTCGGCTATGGTTGTAAAGGCACAGTCGCCATTATCTTATGGCGCTACGAATGGCACACGATCTGCCTTGACAGACCCACACCAAACGGCCGATACCAATAATCTTCATAAGAAGCTGTTTATCACAAAGTATGCTGGTATTTCCACTGGCTTTGTGGCATTTAAAGGCGGCGGCGGTAGCTTCCTGTCTGTGCCTTTGGGATTACAGGTGAACAGACAACTGACCAATAATATAGTCGCATTTGGAGGCGTGTCGATCGAGCCTTCTCTTTTCAATTACAATACGCCGTTTTATCAACATGGAATAAGTAAGAACAACGGTATGATGTATGGCAATAATAGTGGAATGGATGGCAGGAACTTTAGCATTAATCCGGCGGCGAGAATAGGCCTGATGTATATCAGTAACGGAGGTACATTCTCTATTTCCGGTAGTATCGGTGTAAGCAGAAGCAGCTATAATGGCTATTCACCTTTCTATGCACCAACTAATTTTTCTACACTGAGGAACTATCAGCAATAACAAGCAAAAGAATAACTCCTATACTTTCTGCACAAGGAATGTTCCTGCATTCCCTGAATCATAAATACCTATGAATTACCAGATCATAAAAGACGTACATATTCTCAAAGAATTTATTGAATGGCTGCCAGACCTTGAAGAGGGAGAAACTTTTTATGTTGGGTTATTGGCCAGAGGCAAGTATACAGAGGGTGATATCATCAAATCTGACAAGCAGCAGCTAAAGAGGTTCACCAGCCGGAAGGAAGATCTGTTTTATAAGATCTGGCAACTGGAATGTCCTGTAGGGGCTTATACGCAGAAAGGCACTCCAGTTCCGCAGGAATCCCTGGCCATATACATTACGCCTAATCCGCGCAGCATGTATGATGCTACGTTCAGTGGGCTTACTACACTCGCCAAATGTATACAGCATCAAAAGAGAACGCATAACCCTCACCAGGAAGTGATGAATGAGATACAAAGGTCAAAAAGCAGAAGTTGTTTTGTTGATTTCGATATTGACTATAAGGAGGCTGATTATGAACAATTCCTGCGGCCATGGATATTTGAGCGGGTGGGCAATACGGCTAATATAAAGATCATCGAGACGAGGGGAGGTTATCACGTACTGGTTGACCCTTCAACAGTGGAAGAGCCGTTTAAGAAGAACTGGTACCAGGAGCTGGCGAAACATTCGCATACCGATCAGACAGGAGACCAGCTGATACCGATACCCGGATGTACGCAAGGTGATTTTATGCCGAGGTTTGTGTAGTGCGGGGGGCGTGCGAACCTAATGATTGGCTGACTGGAACCAACGGTCAGCAGCCTTTTGAAGTTCATTGTAGTCAGTGTCCTTATCAGCAGCCCAGGCAACAATTCCATCGGGACGTATGAGCGCGGCGCTTAAACCTAAACGGTCTTTTGCGCTTCCGGAAATATACCTGATGCTATTGCTATATTCGCTTACCCAGGTTTTAAGTGAAATATCCCCATCAAGATCAAGCAATATCCCTTTTCCATCCTGCATTAACTCACCAATTTTTGCACTGTCTTCGAACTCAAAATTCGGAATACTGTGACCTACCAAAGGGTGGTCTCCACCGAGATCATAGTTGGTCAGAACACCCCATACTCTTCCAGCCATATAGGTAGCGCCATTGCGTGTATTTATCAGGTCGCGCATAATTGCATGCAGTGCACGGGCATGTGGATCTGGCCTCATGATGGCAACCTGGGCCCGTGACCAATCCAGTACCTGTGCACCAATTGGATGCCGTTCTGTAAAATAGCTGTCAAGCAAACCTTCGGGCGCTTTATTCTGAATGGTAGCGGCGAGCTTCCAGCCAAGATTCATGGCATCGCCCAATCCGAGGTTAAGCCCCTGACCTCCTAGCGGAGAATGAATGTGGGCGGCATCGCCGGCTAGAAGGACCCTTCCATTGCGGTAGGTAGTGGCCTGCCTTGCACGGTCAGTCCATGTAGTGGCGATATGCAGGGCGCTGATAGTAACGTCGGTATTTGAAATGCGGCGTATAAGCTCCTGAATATGCTCCAGCGTTACCGGCTTTTCTGTACGATGGAATGCTCCGGCATCAAAATCCTGCATGATCAGATAACCTGGCTGGGATTGGAAGTACATGCCTGTAGGCGTCACTATCCGGCCCTGGCGGAGCTTCTCAGGATCGGCAATATCAACCTGGGCGGAGTAGCCTGTAAATTCCGGTTCCGTACCTGCAAATTCAAACCCGCCTGTTTTGCGTACAACACTGCGGCCGCCGTCGCAACCTACAAGCCATTTACCTTTAAAGGACCGGCTGTCTGACTGGACAGTCACCTCATCTTCCGTTTGATGAAAGTCCGTAACGGTAAGCCCGCGTTTGATCTCTACTCCCAGGGCTTCTGCCTGGTGGGTCAGCACCGATTCAACTTCCTCCAGTTCAGACAATAAACTGGTGTCGGTGGAACCTGGCAAACGGTACTTCCATTGTGAGGTATCAATATTGCCGTGTTGAAATTGAATGCCTGCGAAATGTCCTCCTAAACGTTGGGGTTGTGATGCTTGCTGAGAAGCCGGGAGACCAAAAGGGCTTTTAAGGCGTTTTGGGACGGCAAGGTGCTGCAGTAACCCTCGACGATAGAGCGCGTCAATTGTGGGGGTGGAGAGGCCCCGTATGCCGAAAGGAAGTTGTTTTAATGGCGATTGCAGATGCGCTGCTTTTTCCAGTATCAGGACCGAGCATCCGGCCAGCGCCAGTTCACAGGCCAGGAACAGGCCTACCGGGCCTGCGCCGGAAATGATCACATCGTAGATGGAATGATCTTGTATTGATCTGTTGTTTTCGAGTGTCTCTGTCATTTAGCATGATTGAGACACAAAATTCTGAAAAGCACTTCCGTCAGGCTTGTATAAATGCGACAAAATGCTTGCTTACAGGTTGTACCCTTCTTTATGCATCCGCGCGAATGCGGCAGGCGTAGTACCGCTGTAGCGCCTGAATTCCCGGCTCAGATGAGATTGATCTGTATAGCCCAGGTCATAGGCCAGGCCGGCAATATTGGCTTCAGGATAAAGCCATAACTGGTTTCGTACCTGTTCGAAGCGCATCAGACCAGATACGTCTTTAACAGTATGGCCGGAAGATTGCTTGAACTTCCTTTCCAGGGTACGGACCGTTGCATGAGCAGCAGCTGCTACCTCGCCTACGGGTATGGCGCCATTTGCTTCTCTCATAGCTACTCCGGCTTTGGATAACATACGGTCAATAGCAACCCGTGACCGCAACTGCAAGAAATGCTGTTTTAGATAGGCCAGCGCTTCATCTACTCTGTTAGTGTATATGAACCTGTTCAGAATAGGTTGAAGTTGGGCAATAGGGTGCTCAAATAGGCGCACTCCGTCTTTACCGGAGGGTAACCCCAGTAAATCGAATATCGTCCAGGGAAAGCACCTTATACCGATTATTTCCAGGCCGTCTGTCGTGTTCAAGAGAACAGGCTGATTGAGTAGCCCCATAATAAAGGGCGATTGCAATGGCTGCAGGCCCCCATTGTAAGAAATGCTACAGGAGCCTCCGAAAAGGAAGATAATCTCAGCGTGACCGTCTGGTAATATCTCAAAACCCGATTGCCGTTCTCCGAAGTCTCTTTTGTTATACCAAAAGCATTTTATGGTATCCTGTAATTCTTCAGGAGTTTCAAATTCCTGGTGTAACATTTTGTTTGTATCTATTTGGAGTCAAATGTATTAAAAGATCAACTTCGCCTGATCAAATACTTTTGCGACCTTTTCTTTTTCTTCGTCAGATAGCTTATTATATTCCAGATTCAGGTGTTCCAGTTTAGACAATGTATATACAATGTCAAACCTACTTCACCACTGTTACTGCTCCTGTAAACATAAATGTTCCCCCATCTTCACACATCGTCTCTATCGCATATACATAACTTCCGATAGGGGCTACCTGGTTCTTCCAGGTTCCATCCCATCCTGCGGTCGCGGTATTGATCTGGAAGTGCGTTCTCTCAAACACGAGACTGCCCCATCTGTCATACACCCGCATTGATACCACTTCTTTTACGCCACGGCCTTTTGGATAGAACCACTCGTTCTTACCATCCCTGTTGGGAGAAAAGGCAGTGGGGAAGAATATGGCGCCTTTATCGCAGGCGATCTTCACGAATACCTCGTCAGTGGCCTTGCAGCCGTAAGAGTTCTCCGCTTCGACCGTGAAGTTGGTAGATAGGTTTGGCAGTGCTTCCGGTGTCGGGCAGGTAGCACAATTCAGATATTCTGACGGCGTCCAGTTCCATTTAACGATATCCGCGCTGCCTCTTCCGGTCAGTATAACAGGTTTACCGGCCATTACTGTCTGATCAGCTCCGGCGTTAACAGTAGGAGCAGGGTGCACGCTTACTGTGAGCGAAGTGTCGTGCGTGAAACAGCCATCGGCATCGTGACCGGTTACCTCGTAGGTATAAGTACCCGTTGCATTGAGCGTAGCAAGGGGATACTGGCTGTTAACATCATTTATCCCTTGTCCGTTCCATGTGTAGTTATCAGCCCCGGACACCCATAATGGCAGCACTTGTCCTATACATATTCCTGTATCCGGTGTAGCTTGTATGGTGAATGGTTGCACTACACGGATGCTTACATCGTCAGTATTAATGCAACCGTTGGCGTCCGTCACGGTTACCTGGTAGGTTGTATTTACACTGGGGGTTGCAAGGGGAGAAGATGCCTTTGGATCACTGAGATGATCAGCAGGCGACCATTGATAGGTAACACCACCACTTGCGCTCAATGTAGTGCTCTTGCCCAAACACACGAAATCAGATCCGGCAGTGGCGTTGACCACTGGTTTCGGTACTATATTGATGCTGTGATATGCGGTATCAATACAACCATTGGCACTGGTAACGGTGAGGGCCACATTTGCAGGGCCGGCCGTACTGTAAGTCTGGTCAGCCGGTTGTTGTACGTTCGCTGTATTGCCATTAGCAAAATTCCAGTTCCAGATAAGATCACGCGCATCAGTCACATTTCCACCAAACTTAACCGGTGTCTCTACACAAGCCTGCGAAGGACCGCTAATAGTCGCTTCGGGTTTAGGGTACACAGGGATCATTTTACTCACTGTTTGCGTACAGCCGTAGGCGGTTGTAGTCGTGAGCGTGAAATTATATTCCTGTGCTTTGTTCAGGTAGAAACGGGGATTGGCGGAAGTATCGTTTTCGGCTGAAACACCCGGGTCATATGTCCATTTGTACTTCGCCGGTTTTTTCAGCTGGTCAATGGAGAAACTGTTGAATTTGGGCGTAAAGGAAACCCAACCCTCATCACACACAAATTGTGCTGATGATGTCAGTTCTACCTCCAGTTTGTCTATTACAATAGGATCGGGCAGGAAGGCAGTTCCTTTACAACCTGCCTGATCTGATAGGATCAGGCGCGGATTATAAATGCCAGGTTCTTTGAAGTTGTGTTTGATGATAGAATCTGTTGTTTCAGTTACAACGCCATCGGTAAAGTCCCAGGCAAAGTTAACTGCCGATTTTGCGGATACTTTGAATTCGATCTCTTGTGTAAGGCATCCTCCGTCGGATGATTTGATAATAGTACCGTATGGCCCTTTTACCTCTACTTCCTGTTCATATGTGTCTTCATTGCCTGCTTCACCAATCGCTCTCAGTTTCACTTTATACTTACCGGCGTCGTTGTAAGTATGGGAAGGATCATCGATAGTGGAAAAGCTGCCATCGCCAAAATCCCAATAGGAGCGCTTATAGTTGAGCGAGGTATTAGTGAACCTGGCGATCACCGGCGGACATCCGCTGTTATTCACGAAGGAAGTGCTAACGGTAAAGGCCGCGTTGACCGTGGAAACCTTGATCTGTTTCTGAGTGCTATCCGTACAGCCATTATTGTCTCTTACGATTAGCGTTACAGTATACAGGCCTTTAACAGGATAGACCTTGTCAGGGCTTTTCTCTGTAGACGTGGTATTATCCCCGAAGTTCCAGAGATAAGTTGGTGAACCGCCCGTTTCGGTTGTGTAGTTATGGAACTGTACAGTACCACCTGGTTTTATCAATGAAGCACTGGGCTGAAAGTTAGCGTTAGGGCCATTCACCTGCACGATAGGTCCGGAGGCAGTGCTGGTACACCCATCCTGATCTGTAACGGTTAGCCTCGGGGTGTAAAAGCCTGACCTGGCATATGTGTATTTGAAAGGAGGTGAAGTAAAATCTTTCGCAGGGGTGCCATCGCCAAAGGTCCATGACCATGTGCTTATCGGCTTGCCTTTTGAAATATTTGTTTTATCTGTAAAAGTAAGCTCCGCACCGCGACATTCAGGAACACCGGGAATGAGGAACTTCGCTACTGGTCCGTGAACATTCACAACAACCCTATTGCTGGTATCAGGGCAGCCCTGCAGGTTATACGCTGTGAAGCGAATAGCGTCGGCGCCGGGTTGCAGGTTGGTGAAAGTAGTGTTCTGATAGTCGTCGCCGTTCCCGTTAGGTGGCGTACTATCTGAAGATGTCCACTTATAAGACCAGACATCTACGCCATAGATATTCTTGTTGATAGTTATTACACTGGCTTTGACCGTATCACTACCACACAGCGTTGTTTTGTCTGTGGTGATGGTAATAGGTGAAGGCGCGTATACGTTGACGTTTATTGAATCAGTACTGGAACAGCTTCCGTCAGAAACCGTCAGCTTAACCTTATAACCACCGGTTTTGCTGTATTTGTGCCTGACGATGTTTGTTTTAGTAGTGTATGTATCTTGCTTTCCATCGCCCCAGCTCCATTTCCAGCTGGTAATGCTGCCAACCGATTTTTCATCAAAGCTGATCTCTGTCCGGTTATTACAGTCAATATTCCGCATGCTGAAACGTGCGAAAGGATTCACTGCGGTGATGAACGCTGTTTTTGTCACCTTTTCCCGGCAACCTTTGTTTGAAACTGTCAGCGACACGGTATATGTACCGGGCGTTCTGTAACTATGTGTGGTGTTCTGCGTGGAACCTGGCGCAGAGTTGTCTCCGAAATTCCATGACCATAAATCACCTACATCTGTCGTACCGTTAAAATGCACCATGTTGTTACCACAGATCTGCGGCGCTTCCGGAGATGAAAAGTCAGGTTTAGGTTTTGTATAGACGCGGATACGTTCATATGAAGTCAGTTTTACTGTTCCTTTACAGCCATTCATCGTTGTATAGGCAAGCGTTACGGGGTATGTACCTTCAGCGTCGTACGTATGTGATGGCGCAGCTGCTGTTGACTTTGGAGTGCCATCCCCGAAATCCCACTCATAGCTGACAATAGAATCGCCGGCGCTGATCTTTCCACGGAACGAGGTGGTCAGTCCAACGCAGCCCTCTACTATGCTTGCGTATGTCAGCACTTCCGGTTTAACCAGATTGACATAGTGTTCTGCTATGCTGGAACAACCGTTGGCACTGCCAGCGGTTAGTTTAATATTGAAAGATCCCAGGCTGTTGTATATAACGGTGGGGTTTTGCTGTGTGGATGATTGACCATTCCCGAAGTCCCATTTCCAGCTGTTGGCCCCTTGAGATTTGTCAACCAGTTTCACAGTAACGGGGGCATCGCAGATCGGTTTTATTTCACTTGCGAAGTCTACCTGTGGGGAAGCTATCACTGAAATGTTTTTGGTCACTATCTCCTGGCATTTCCCATATTCGGCAATCATGGTCACCTTTACCATGCCTGTACCGGCAGGGGTATAAGTGGCAGTAATGCCATCAGTGGTAACGGTGCCTTTATCGACACTCCAGGTAACTCTATCGGCCTGGGGTGTATTGGCCGGGTTAAATGTAGCCGTACTGTTCTCACAGACGCTGGCCGGCAGCTGGAAGTCTGATTTAAAATTAGCTACATTGATATCTTCTGATGTTTTAGTGGCAGTACATCCTTTATCACTGTTAACAGTGAGCTTTATTTTATAGGTGCCTTTTGCAGTATAATTATGGCGACCAGGGTTAGCCCCTGAAGCGGTGCCTCCATCGCCGAAATCCCATGTATAAGAAAGATTGCCGGGACCGGTGGTCGTGTTTTTAATGGTCAGTGCACCTGGCGGGGTGCACAGGAATTGCTCAGATACCTCAAAATTTGGTTTCAATGCTGCTGATACCTGTACCAGGTTACTGATCCGTTTCGAGGCCGTACACCCATTGCTATTAGTAACGGTGAGGGTAACAGTGGGCGACAGTACATCGTTGTACGTATGCCTGGGCGTGCTACCAGAGCCAATAGCACCATCTCCGAAGTCCCATGTATAAGTATTAATGACACCGTTTACAGGATTTGATCTATCTGTGAAGGTAACCTCAAGGGGCATACAACCTGAAGCGGGGCTGGCAGTAAAATCCGGTTTAGGTTTTTCCCAGACAGTAACCGTCTTAGTTACATTACTGGTATTACCTGCAGCATTCTTCACCGTCAGCGTTACTTTATAGATGCCGGGGGAAGTGTAAGCTGCACTGGGGCTTTGGTCTGTTGAGGTAAAGCCATTACCCAGGTCCCAACGCCAGGAAACGGGGTTACCGGTTGATCTGTCTACGAATTTGGTGATCAGACTTTCGCAATCGCTGGTCTTACTCGGAGTGAAGTCTGCCTTCAACTGTGCATTAACTCTAACATTCAATAGCAGTATTACCCAAAGTAGTACAGAGGTGAATGCAAGGCCTGAGGTCGCCTTGGTTTTTAAGGACATAGCATATGGTTCTAACCTGAATGTAAGCAAATTTCAGCTTATGATCATAGCACGCAAGTGTTACAATATTAAGGAGTTATAGGTGAGATCCGTTATGTTTCAGAATAGCAGAATATGCTAATGCGTTAGTGGGCTGATTGTGTGTTTTCAAAAGATAATGTTATTATCATATTCTTATTGATCGTTAGATAATCCGGGGGATAACTTTTTTTATGTTTCTCACGTTCCTATGTCAAAGCATCGCCGGGGCATGAATTATGTCCCTTTGTTACGGCGGATGGGAAATATTTCTTTTATACCAGCAAACGGGATATCTATTGGGTTGATGCCAATAACAGATGACCTAAGGGAGTGATAGATCAGCTGGTCCGGCAACCCATTGGGGCCAGTTGATTAACTGGCCCGCTTGAGGGTGAGTACTGTTATTTCAGGCCATATGCCAATTCTGCCTTTTAAACCATGGAAACCAAAGCCTCTGTTAACGTACAGGTATTTGCCTTTTTGTGTGTAAAGACCGGCCCATTGCTTGTAGAAATACTTTATCGGGCTCCATTTAAAGCCAAACAGTTCAATCCCGAATTGCATACCGTGGGTGTGTCCTGCTAAAGTAAGATGCACGTGCTGGTTATGGTCTACCGTTACTTCATCCCAATGTGAGGGATCATGCGACATTAGTATCTTAAAAGCGTTGTCATGTACCCTGGCTGTTGCTTTTTTCAAATCGCCATACTGATGGAAGCCCCCTTTGCCCCAGTTCTCTACACCAATGAGGGCGACGTGTTCTCCCTGTTTGTTTATTTCCACCGCTTCATTAAGCAATAGTTTGAAACCTGTTTCGGCATGGACGTCCTTTAAGCGGTTAAGATTGGCCTCTTTAGCGGCATTACTTTCCCACTTGATATAATCGCCATAGTCATGGTTGCCCAATACAGAATACTTTCCATAAGGCGCTTTCAGTTTTGTAAACATTGGGATCCACTGATCCATCTCCGAAGCCATGTTGTTGACAAGGTCTCCTGTGAATAACAGCAGATCGCTGTTCTGTGCATTTACGAGATCCAATCCTTTCTGTACGCTTTTGGCGTCACTAAAGCTCCCGGAATGTACGTCGGATATCTGCGTAATGGTAAAGCCGTCAAATGCCTCGGGAAGGTCCGGGAAATGGATAGTTTCCTTTTTTATCCTGTAAAAATGCTTGCCGCGTGTTACGCCAAAAACGATAATTAGAAAGATCAGACCTGCCAGTGCAAGTGTTACCTCGCTTACGTAAAAGCTTCGAGCCGGGAAGCCCCGGAACAAGCGAAAGATATCTTCAGCCATTAAAACCAGTGAAGAGAATATTTTTGGGATGAAGATCAGTAACATAGCAGTCATCAGCAGCGGAAGAATTTGCTGTACCTTTTTACCTGACCTGAGCATGGATATTGTTGTTATTATTCCAGATATCAATAAGATATCAACAACCCAATAACTCAGATGCAGCGCCGGATCTTGTGTAAGTGTAGTGACAGCCTGATAGAAATAAATATCGCCCACCAGGAAAATTAATAATATCAAAGACAGCCTTTTAGCCATACGAATAGAAATATGTTTAAATCAGTAGACGAAGGAGAAACAGAAATATTTTAATTAAATGGAAAAAATGTGATATTTATGGCTGGGGATGGTATCCGGCCTTACTTTGTCGGGTAGTTTAAGGTATCTACCTTAATAATGAGCATGTAAGATATACATGTGCAACCTTACCTTTAAGATCGAACCAAAATACTCAAGCATCAGGATCTGACTATGAACAAATTACTTTTAACGGCATCTTTTGTCGTTGTAGCCTGCAGGCTTAATGCGCAACAGGCTGTTTCCGTTGAGGATTACCGCTTTGCAGAAAGCAGGCTTCTTTACAATACTACTCCGCTGGTAGACAATAATGCAGTCTCCCCTGAATGGTTGGAAGACGGCCGTTTCTGGTACCGGGTACTTACTGCCCGTGGCAGCGAATTTATACTGGTCAATCCGGCGAAAGCAACCCGTAGTGCTGCCTTCGATCAGGAGAAGCTCGCAACGTCATTGTCCAAAATTGCAGGCCAAAACTATAAACCCTATGCCTTGCCGTTCCGCTCTTTCAGGTTTGTGAATGGCAATAAAAGCATCGCGTTTAATGCAGCAGGCAGTGAATGGACTTGTGATCTGCAATCCTATCAATGCCAGAAAGGCGGTGAGCAAGCATCGGGGAGCGGTGGAGGAGATCGGCGTAAGCAGCACGGAGTGATCTCTCCTGACGGCCGGCTTATTGCTTTTATAAAAGACTACAACCTGTGGGTGCGGGAGCTACCCAATGGACCTGAACGGGCATTGACTACCGATGGTGTTAAAGATTTCGGTTATGCTACCGATAATGCCGGTTGGAAGAGTACCGACGAACCTGTATTACGCTGGTCGCACGACTCCCGTAAGATAGCCACTTTCAAACAGGACCAGCGTCAGGTAGGGGACATGTATCTTGTTACTACCAATATAGGTAAGCCGACACTGAAGGCATGGAAATATCCACTGGCTGGTGATACCGTTATTGCAATGATCCACCGTGTTATTATTGACGTAAAGGAGGCAAAGGTAGTGCCCTTACAGGTAGCGGCTGATGCACACCGCGGGACACTAAGCGATGATATCTCTTCCAGCGGTACTTTCGACGATGTAGACTGGAGCGACGATAATACTGAACTGGCATTCGTATCTACTTCACGTAACCACAAGGAAGAAAAATTCCGTATCGCTAATGTAGCTACCGGTGCTGTCCGCGAAGTTTTTGAAGAAAAAGTAGCAACACAATATGAATCGGGACAGGATGCTATTAACTGGCGTTATCTGAAGAAAACAAATGAAATCATCTGGTATAGCGAACGTGATGACTGGGGACACCTGTACCTGTATGATGCTGCTACCGGACGTGTAAAGAACCAGATCTCCAAAGGGCAGTGGCTTGTTACCAGCGTTGAGCGGGTTGATGAGAAGAACAGGGTGATCTTTTTCAATGCCTGTGGCCTTGATGCACGCAATCCCTATTTTAGCCATTTCTGCAAGGTAAATTTCGACGGTAGTGGATTCTCTGATCTGACCCCGGAAGCGGGTAATCATAAGCTGACCTTCTCACCGGACGGTCAATACTTCATCGACAGCTATTCGCAGCCGGATATCCCCGCTATAACTGTTCTACGCAACCGGCAAGGTAAACAGCTTGTTGGTTTGGAGAAGGCTGATGTAACACGGCTCAGTGCCACAGGATGGAAAGCACCGATGCCTTTTTCTGTGAAAGCACATGACGGTAAAACGGATATCTATGGCTTGCTGTTTACGCCCACGCACCTTGATAGCAAAAAGAAATATCCTGTCATAGATTACATATACCCTGGTCCACAGGGGGGAGGCGTACGTGACTGGTCATTCCTGGCCGCCCGTCTGGATCATCAGGCGCTTGCGGAGCTGGGATTCGTAGTCATGGTGCTGGAAGGTACCAGTAATCCATTGCGCAGCAAAAGTTACCATGACATGAACTATGGTAACATGGCAGAAAATACATTGCCTGATCAGATGACTGGCATCCGTCAGCTGGCGGCGCGTTATGCATATATCGACACCAGCCGTGTCGGTATATGGGGACATTCGGGAGGTGGTTTCGCTACCGCTGCTGCTATGTTCCGTTTCCCTGACTTCTTTAAAGTAGGGATCGCGGAATCGGGCAACCATGAAAATCGTAACTATGAAGACGATTGGGGTGAGCGTTATAATGGCCTTACTTCAGAATCTGATTACGCCAAACAAGCGAACCCGCTTTACGCCGGCAACCTGAAAGGAAAGCTGTTACTGGCTCACGGTCTGATGGATGATAATGTACCGCCTTATAACACTTTTCTGGTGGTAGATGCTTTAACAAAAGCGAACAAGGATTATGATCTGATCGTATTCCCGCAAGCCAGGCATGGATTTGCGGCAGATAGTCCTTATATGATGCGTCGCCGTTGGGATTATTTTGTGCGCAACCTGTTACATGCAGAACCTCCAAAGGAATATCAGCTTGTGAATAAGCCAGATCCAAGATATTAAATGATGATAAAAAAAAGCCAGTGCCTCGCAAGGCACTGGCTTTTGTATTTCGTTCTGTCTTTGTCTTTATTGTTTAATGATCTTCGTCATACTCACATCTTTTGCTCCATTCTTGATCCTTACCACATAAACGCCTGCAGGCAATGCAGAAATATCGAGTTGCGCGTTAACCGCATTCATTTCACGACGCAGTACCACACGGCCGTTTACGTCGAAGATACTCACCTCTGATCTTCCTTTGAAGCCTGTAAGGTTGATGTTCACCATGTCTTTAGCAGGGTTCGGGAATACGATCACTTTTTGTGCATCGGTGGTAATAGCTTCATCGGTGCTACGACTGGCAGTACCTAATTGTACACGTAATGTATAACAAGAGGTGGAACTATTGGCTCCGTTGTAACCAAACACCTGTGCATAATAAGTGCCCGGGTTAACGGTCCTGGTAATAGTTTCACTGCTTGTGCCGCCCAACTGAGAAATAGCAACCTGGTTACCGGCGCTGTTCAGCAGTTTCAGGTCATAGTCGCCAGGCAGTGTGCCCAATGTAATAGTAATACTACCACGGGAACTGATGACAAACTTATAATGATCGATATCGCCACTTGGTGTAATGAGCCCTGTAACATCGGTGTTAAATGGAATAGTTGCAGCACCACCGGTTGTTCCATTGGTTGAATTATCCAATGTATTTGCGCAGGTTGTAGTCAGCGTGGTGAATTGTGCTGTAGCATATGCACCGTTGCCGCCTGAACAGGTAGCTCTTACTCTCCAATCATATAATGTGCCTGATGTTAATCCGCTTAAAGTAGCGGATGTAGAACTGGTTCCTGTTACGGCATTGGTCCATGTTGACGATGAATTAGCTTTGAAGTCTACATCGTAACTCAGGGCGCCGCTTACAGATGTCCAGCTAACGGTAGCACCTGCAGTTGTCACCGTCGTGCTGTTTAAGCCGGTTGGTGTGCCACAGGTAACCAGTGGCGTGGTTGTAAACTGTGAAGCTGAATAGGTACTGCTGCCGCTGCTGCAATTAGTTCTTACCCTGTAATCGTAAGTAGTGCCGGATGTAAGGCCTGTTAAGCCTGTAGTAACAGCTGTTGTTGCTGTTGCAGCATTGATCCATGTAGCAGATGCGGTTGATTTATAATCCACATCATATGATACAGCGCCGCTTACTGCCGTCCATCCTACTGTAGCTGAAGTAGTAGTAATAGCAGAAGCAGTTAAGCCGCCCGGAGAAGCGCAGGAAGAGCCTGACGTGATAGTGAAGTTAGCATTGGAAATATCAAAGAAAATATTTCCTACGGCCTCCACTTTTATTCTTGCTGTTGTAGTAGCAGTATTTGGAATGGTTACCGCTTCGCTGCCGTCGTTAGGGGTGCTTGCTACTAATGTGCTGAATGTATTGCCTCCGTCGGTAGAGATAGAGATCTTTACATTGGCGCAACTAACTGGTGAAGCAGTTGTATTCGCTACGCTCCATGTTATTGTTTGCGATGAATTACCAGCCCATGTTACACCTGTATTAGGAGCAGTTACTGCGAACGGTCCTGACGAGCTGCTAATGGTCACTGTTACATCCGCAAAATTAGTCTGGCCGATGCTCACAGGTGCTGTAGAACTATAAGGAGCATTATCCCTTACAGTTAACCTGAAACCTAAATTTCTTGCAACGGAACTCAATGCTTCGGTATTAGCTACTGCATCGCCACCTGGCAATGGGCCGGATACTAAACCACCTGCAAGAATAGTCGCCAGTTTCGGGAAGTACCTTGTTGGCGATGTAGTAGGGGCATATGAGATCCAGTTAGGACCGGTTGTTTTGGTAGGGCTGGCCACACTACTATTTCCTGTTTGTGATGATGTAGCATTATCTTTTTGCTCCCAGCAATAGGTCAGTACATCGCCGGCATTGGCATCGGTAGCTGAACCGGTGAGTGCGAACGGAGTGCTGATAGGAATGGTAAAGTTACCACCGCCATTGACAACAGGAGTTGCATTATTACCGGATATAACGGTAGTTACCGGACAAGTCTTGCCAGAAAGATTGGACTGGATCTGTCCGATAGAAACGGCATGGAAAATATCAATGGAATGTGGAGCTAGGTCCTGGCTGGTAATACCGGCATAACCCATAATGGTAATGCCTGAACCAGGTTCCACATTAACGCCTGTACCTTCGTTGCCCATTGAGAAGGTATGGTTAGCACCTAACTGGTGACCTACTTCATGCACGACATAATCGATATCGAAGTTATCACCCTGTGGAATGGCATCGGCAGGGGAAGTGAAGCCACTTCCTTTTTGATTGTTGACGCAGATACAACCTATACAACCTGCGTTACCACCACCACCGGATGCACCGAAGAGGTGACCGATGTCATAATTCGCTTCACCGATCGAATCAGTGAGCGTATTCTGTAACTCACCGTTCCACGCTCCGCCGGCGCCCTGGCTGGCAACAGAATATGGATCTGATGAAGCATTGAAAAAGATCACTTTGGTGCTTGCTGCGATCAGGTTAAGATGGATGGCCAGGTCCTTTTCATAAACACCATTGGAACGTGTAAGCGTAGCATTGATAGCTGCCAGCACCAATGAGATCTGCGAAGGACTTGTAGCGCCGAAATAATTGGAGTATTCAGCAGTAACCGATTGGGCCAGTCGTAGTGTTTTCATGTCGCCGGTTGACCTGGCATTTACGTCAGGCAGCTGCCTGGCTATATTGTTTGCCAGTTGTTCTTCCGGAGTAGAACACTTCCATGGTAAAGTCCTCGGTTGTTTTTTGAATACCGTGTAAACGGTGTGGTCGGCAGAATAAGGCTCAATGAATTCATTTTCCTTTCCTGTGCGGAAGACCATTGATTGTATTCCCTGTGGGGAAACGCTCAACTTTAACGTGGCATTTTTGTCGGTAATGCCTCTTCCGGAGAATGATCTTATTTCCGGAAATTTAGCCTGTAATGCGGGTTCGAAATTAGATGCTTCTACAATTTCGAACTGCTCAATTTGTCCGTCTGCGTTAGGCAGAGAGATAATTGTGTGGGCTGATGTATTACCTACAGCTCTGAATACTTCGTTCCTTAAAGGGGCAAGATTAAGGTCGAATAATTTGAAGTTAGTAGGGAATGCAAGCCGGGCTACAGCTTTGTCGGTAGTGATCCTGGTGGCATCTGTATGTGGCCTCCAGTAATCCTGGGCAAACGACATTGTACTGCATAGCAATGCAGTGACAAATAGTAAAACTTTGCTCATGTGCGGTTTAGATTAATGGTGAAATCTAGGGTTATCTCTATAAATGTAGTTTAATTCCCTGCGATTGTAATTGTACCGATCTGCAATACGTAGATGATATGATGTACGAAATATTTGATCTGAAGTGGTGAGCTCCTCCTATCCCTGTGGGGCTGATTTTTGGAAACCGGCCTCTGTCTTAGGTGTGCCTTTATGGTAGGTGGATCAGGGGGGAAATGCAGTGATGGATCCCCCGGGTGGATGCTGCTACATTTCGAACACCGATAGTGTGGATATACGCAGGTGTATATAGAAGATATACGCAGTAGAAATTTAGTAACTTTAGGCAATTCCCTGACCAAATCCTTTTATGAAATATAGTTTAATTGTCTCCTTTTTATTGGTAGTCAACTTCGTCTCGGGACAGACGCGGCCACTTTTCAAGATTACACAAAATGATAAAGTAGGGTATATAAGCAATAGGGGAAAAACGGTGATCAAACCTGTTTTCCTGAGCGGCGGTGATTTTTCAGAAGGCCTTGCCGCCGTACGATTGAATGGGCACTATGGTTTTATAAATAGAACCGGGAAATTTGTTATAGCGCCCAGGTACGATTATGCGGGAAGTTTCAGCCATGGCATTGCAGTCGCTTATAATGATGGTATACCGTCTTTTATAGATAAAAAAGGTGAAACTGTATTGCCGTCTGGGTATAAGCAGCTGTCCTTTCTAAATGACAGGAAAGCGATCGTAACGACTATTACAGATAAACGGGGAATCATTGATATCCAGTCAAAACAGTTGATTGTTGACACCCTGTTCTCGTCTATTCAGATTTTCGATTGTGGAGTGGCAATTGTTAAGGACCTGTCAACATTAAACCAGTATGGAATGCCACAGGTTGGGGTAATTGATACAACGGGGAAATTCGTAGTGCCATTTGGGAAATATAATGAAATTAATACCTTCTATGATGGTTTCGCTACTGTGTATACAAACAACTATGAACCGAAGAAGCCTGACAAAGACGGTGTAATAGATGCAAAAGGCAACCTTCTATTTGAAAGGCTGCGTAAGAACAACAGCTTTTTTATCAGTCATTTCTGTGACGGCTACGCTCCAATAGCTTTATTACTTCAAAAGTGAAGTAATACGATATTCGTATTGCTAGTTTTTTGAGTGTTTTATTTTAAGGGAGATAAAGTAGCGTTTAAGTTTCTCCGAAGAGGATGAAAGATTACCTCTCTATTTCCTGTTTGAACCATTTCACGATTTTGGGATCCCAGCGGAAATCGTATCCTTCCAGTGTGCCTTCCCTATCCATGCAGTAGGTTTCAGTATGTTCGGTGTACTGAAGAATAAATTTAACGCGGACATTCAGCATGCGGTCTTTGGCGGAATTAGCATTTCTGAATAAGGTAGCTATTTCTTTAAGCTTTTGCTGATCGGCAATTACCACTGTGTTTAATTTCTTCCCAAACACTGTCCGTAATTGGTCACAGCTGACCACTACAGGCGCTTTGGTAGCGAGTGGTACATACTGGATTGTTGCTTTTTTGAGCCTTTCGATAGTCCGGTTATTAACGGCAATTTTCTCTTGAGCGGTATGATGTAGCCATAAGCAGGTCATAGCAATGGTAAGGAAAGGAAACAAGAGTAAATATGGCTTCATAGTAAGGGATTGCTTTGGTATTCGCAATGTAAAGGTAATAAAAGAAATTGTTGAAGCGGACATATCTGACTGATTGTAGGGCGTGTGTTAGTAGAAAATGCTTGTATAGCAGGGATAAACATGGAGCAGAGGTGGAGTTGATACGGTAGTGATCTCCTGTTGTATAGTTGCGACTAAATTTAATAAAAGGAGGTGTTGGCCTATGAACTGGCAATGAGAGAACAGCTTCAGGGCTATGCTGTAGCTACAGAGAGATATATAATATTAAAAGAAAGGGGGCATAAGTCTTATTCATCAATAATTCATCTCTGAAGGTAAGGGTCTATTCCCGTTGGATTATTGGCTGATATGCGCGTGCATATGTATGATGTGGAGCTGTCCGGGATTGTAATATGGTAATCTGAGGATAGCTATGGTTATTCATACAGCCTGCTGCTTGTGGCGTTGCCACGGCAATAATATCAGCCGCCAGGTATTGCCTGTTGCAGGATGTGCAATCTTCATGTATACCCCTTACCTGCAGGGTGACTACAAGCGTTCCGTCCCCGGTTACATCTAATGGAATGTTTATTCCTTCGAAAGGTTTGTTGACATCGATCTTCAGCGTAACAGCTTCTACATTGCCCACCTGGCGTGACGTGAATGCAATACGGGTTGCAATTACCTTTACTTCTAATGCAGTGATGCCTTTGTATCGGGCCAGGGTTTGCGGGGGAATATGCAATGTGTTATTCCTGAAGAGTTTAGGCGCTATGGTAAAGAAGCGATCTATTCCTGCATGCTGATTGAACCGGAAGCCTTTTATAGCAGCGTAATTACTACCTGCTGCGATGAGCACCCTGTTGAGGCGATTGATATGGCCGCTATCACAGGGGATATCCAGGTCACCATAAAATGCATGCCGGATAAGGGCGCCTTTCCTGCTGGCCTGACCGAAACGATAAGCTGCGCGCCGGGTGGCGACCGTTTGCCGTACTACTTCAGGCATGCTGCGCAGGAAGTACTGGCCATTGCGCTCATAACCTATGAGATTACCGAGTTTGCCGGTAAAAGGGATGATGGATGTTTGTCTTGCCATCAGCGATGAATTTGATGAGATATAAAATTACCATAATCTGAGGAACGTGTCTATGGGAGTGATTAGAGGTTGTCTAAGACAGACACGAATGGCATTGCAATATGTTCAAAGGTGATTCGGGTAGTATTTGACGATGGTTAATGTCAGTCGAATCGGGTTTGGATAATATCGAAAGTTATAAGATCTCAAAGCTTATGGAATTATTCCTGAAGCTGCATCATGGGGACGAAACCAAATAAGATCACCTATGGGTAATCGCAAGTCATTGAAAATTAATATGCCTGAACCTTGTACTGAAGTCTGGAACAAGATGCTTCCTGAAAATAACGGACGTTTTTGTCTGAGTTGTCAGAAGAAAGTGATCGATTTTTCCGCCATGTCTGATTCAACGCGCTAATGCTTAAACTCTTTATGAAACATGTTATATTATTTAATATGTTTATGGAAAATTAAACTTACTGGCATCATATTCCAAACTATACCGAATGAATAAATTAAAGTATTACCTCTTACTACTGGCAGGATTAGTGAGTCTGCAACTACATGCACAACGTACGCTTAGAGGAATTGTAATGGATAGCAACCGGGATCCTCTTCCAGGGGCATCTGTCGTAATTAAGGGCACATCTAACGGTGTTCCTACAAACGAGTTTGGGACATTTGCCATAACACTTCCGAAGGGAAATGTTACACTCGAGTTTTCCTTTGTCGGATGTATAAAGCAGGAAATAGCGGTCAATGCAAAATTGGATACGCTGGTTGTAATAATGCAGTCTGCTCAGAAAGAATTACAAGATGTTGTTGTAACGGCATTAGGCGTCAGAAGAGAAAATAAAAGTTTGGACTACAGTCTATCAGCCCCTTCTGGCAGCCAACAAAATGTAGCAACTGCACTATACGGAAAGGCGCCAGGCGTTGCTATAACTTCAGGTGACGGGTACTTCCGCGCACGTAAGATTAAAGTGATGCCTCAGGGAGCAAATGGTAATGCGGCGATAGAGAATGAAGAAGATTATGAGGCAATCAGTGAAAATGATTTTCATACCGCCAAGGATAAGCCTTTGAGTACTTTTTCAATAGATGTGGACAAGGCATCCTATTCTAATGTCCGTAGATTTCTCAACAATGGAGATTTGCCGCCAGCAGATGCTGTAAGGATAGAAGAGATGATCAATTATTTCGACTACAACTATAAAAGTCCAACTGGTAATGATCCTGTTACAATATATACAGATATGGCCAGCTGCCCCTGGGAGCCTGCGCATCAACTTGTGAAGATCGGGCTGAAAGCGAAAGAAATACCTTTAAAGAACCTCCCCGCCGCCAATATTGTATTTCTACTTGATGTATCTGGTTCTATGAGTGAGCAGAACAAATTGCCACTTGTGAAACAAGCGCTTAAGGTATTGGTACAGCAATTAAGACCATCCGATAAAGTAGCCATTGTAGTATATGCAGGTGCAGCAGGAGTTGTGCTTCCCTCTACATCAGGCAGTGAGAAAAAGAAGATCCTGGATGCATTGGAACACCTGGAGGCCGGAGGTTCAACTGCCGGAGGAGAAGGAATTCAGCTGGCATACAAAACTGCTGCTGATGCACTTATTGCAAAGGGTAACAACAGGATCATCCTGGCTACCGATGGCGATTTCAATGTAGGTGTATCCGATAATAAAGAACTTGAAAAGCTTATAGAAAGTCAGCGGAACAGCGGTATCTATTTGTCAGTGTTAGGATTCGGAATGGGCAATTATAAAGATTCCAAACTGGAATTGCTGGCAGACAAAGGAAATGGCAATTATGCCTACATTGACAACTTTGAAGAAGCCCGTCGCATTTTTGTAACAGAATTTGGTGGCACATTATTCACCATCGCCAAAGATGTGAAATTACAACTGGAGTTTAATCCCAAGTATGTACAGTCATACCGCCTGATAGGATATGAGAACAGGTTGCTGCAGGATAAAGATTTCAATGACGATAAGAAGGATGCCGGTGATATGGGCGTTGGTCATACTGTAACAGCATTATACGAGATCATTCCCGCCGGCAATAAGAATAAAAGCGGAAAGCCGGAAGTGGATACACTGAAATATCAGCAGCAGATCCTTTCCGGCGGATATACCGGAGAAGTACTTACGGTAAAATTACGTTATAAGCAACCCCGGGTAGATTCAAGTAAGTTGATCACCGATGTGATGCCCTGGAAACCTAAAGACATCTACCAGGCGCCGGATGATTTCAGGATTGCAGCAGCTGTAGCGACATTTGGACTATTACTGCGGAATTCCAGTCATAAAGGTCAGGCAAGTTATAAACAGGCATTGTCCCTCGCAGAAGGAGCGAAGGGAGAAGATAAGGAAGGATACAGGGCTGAGTTTATACAAATGATTAAAAAGGCGATGGTTCTTAGTAATGATAATACATCTGCAGCTGATAATAAAGGAGAGTAGAAAAATAGAGATGTTTTATTGTTGTCGTAGTCGTGTTTAAACAATAAGTCAATTTTTTATTAAGTCAATACAAAATGGATAGCCTGTACCCTGAACTTGAAGACTATATTTATCGGTACTCTGGAAGGTTTATGACCGATGATGAAGCAATGGCAAGAAAAACGGTCATGTATAGTCTTAAGACACAGTCCGAATCTATGCTTTCGATGATGCGGGAGAAAGGATGGATGAGTGATGATCCTAAAATACTTAGCATGATAGCGGATGGTAGTGAAGCACTGAAAGATAGAATTGTTAAGCGAATATGGAACGATCATCGGGAAGAGTTATCTTTAAATCTTTGCCCTGAGTGCAAATTAATTACGAGAACACCCGATGCTCGTCAATGCCGTTTCTGCTTTCATGACTGGCATTGAGCTGCGTTAATCTTTTAATAAACTGTGCTCATGAATATTACAACGGATATCCTTAGAAAAAGAATATCTCTATATACTATGCTCCTGGCCTGCATTCTCTTTGTCGGATTAGGATGCTATGCTATTAGTCCGCTGGTGCGGCCGCCGGAGCTTTTCTACCGGTTGTTTCCTGTCTGGATATGGGGAAAGATCGCTATTACAGACGGAGACACCTATCTTGTCATATCTTCAATATGCTTGTTGATGATATGTACCATTCCGCTATTTATATGGGGATACGCTTATCCTGGACGGAAGCATTTTACGTTGAGACTTGAAATATGGATCATCCTTTTTTACAACCTGTTGCTTTATAGCTTAATAGTAGCTGCAGTCACACATATAAGTGCAATTTCCAGCGTACAGAGGCGACCTTCCTTGCCAGATGGCATGTATCCAATGCCATTTACCGCTATTGATGAGATGTTAAGCCGGACAGCGAATACGCCGCCTGTTTATAGCTGGGAATTTGTTGTATATATGCTTACGATGGGTTTTTACGCGGCGATATCTGTAAAGATACATCTCTTATTAAGCAAGGTCAGGACTTTAGATAATAGCGAAAAGATATCCGGTTAACTTTTGGAAAAGAAGGTGTATACATAATGCGATAACCTCCTTCGGAAAGCTAACGGCCAGACAAATGAAGAAGCCGTCTCAAAAGTAATTGGGACGGCTTCTCGATTTTATGCAGTTTTTTAAAATAAAAAGGAGCCTTTTTGTTAACCATATGATGCTTATTTTGTTATAAGGAGTATGGCAAGAGGCAAAACGTTATCAGTCGTATTTAAGAGCAATCACCAAAACCAGGAGATGCTGTTACCACCAGATTTGAATGATCTGATTCCAGCTAATCATCCAGTCAGAACAGTCAACGATATTTTGGATAAAGTTGATATTACAAAGTTAATCCAGCAATATAATCCAGGTGGGACAAGTAGCTATCACCCACGGATGTTGCTAAAAATCCTGGTTTACTCCTACATCAATAATATATATAGCAGTCGTAAAATAGAAGAGGTTGTTAATCAACATATACATTATATGTGGTTAAGTGGCATGAGTACACCTG
>CABHOY010000018.1 GCA_902168105.1 uncultured Flavihumibacter sp. | reverse complement strand
AGTAGATATTCCGTTGAAGTTGAGCATGTAATTCCGCTCCAAATTGACCACCCCAAGTTGATGTCTGTAAGTTGTAATAAATGGGGTGTTATATTGATATAAAGATAGTTGTTTTTTAGTCGTTGTTGTCGAGTTGCTTTTTACCCCATTTTCTCCTGAGTGATTCCCCTGTCAGTTCTATACGCTGGGCGTTGTGTACGATACGATCCATAATAGCATCCGCTACTGTTTTTTCGCCGATCAGATCATACCATTGCTTTACAGGTACCTGTGCTGTAATAATAGTAGAACGTTTACCATGCCTGTCTTCGATGATGTCCAGTAATGAAGCCCTGCTCTGCGGATCAAAGGGTTGTATACCAAAGTCATCCAGTATCAGCAGATCCTGTCTTTCTATTTTCATCAGCTCTTTGATAGAACTACCGTCCGCTTTTGCCATCTTCAGTTGAGCGAACAGTCGTGTTGCATTTGCGTACAACACCTTGAAGCCCAGTTGACAGGCCTGGTGCCCGATGGCAGAGGCCAGGAAGCTCTTGCCTGTTCCTGTGCTGCCGGTAATAAGTACATTCTCTTTACGGTTAATAAACTCACCATCCGCCAGCCGGTGTACCAAGTTTTTATCTATACCCCTTTCATGGCTGTAATCGAGCTGCTCTATGGTAGCCTTGTAGCGGAAGCGTGCATTACGCATGGTGCGCTCTATAGACCTGTTGTGCCTGTCGTCCCATTCACTGTCTACGAGCATGGCTGCCATCTCATCAGCTGTACAGGATTGTTCCGGTTGTTCTAAACTTGTTTTAAAGGCACGATGCATTCCCCAGAAGCGCATACGCCTCATCTTGTCTAATGTGTCTGTGTTCATACACGATTGGTTTTATTGTTAATAATAGATTTACTCATAATAATTACTGCCACGGATGTTGCTGTGGTTCGGCATAGGTTGTTCTACAGGCTCTTCTTCCATATGATCCAGCTTCTTGTCCAGTATCTGCAGGATGATCGGATAGTTGTATACACCATAATCATTGGCCCGCTTGCAGGCATTGATAAGACGGTCATTGCCAACCTTACGTGCAAGGCTCAGAATACCGGAACAAGATTTATAAGCTTGTTCCGGGTGTTGTTTATGCTCTATGACCATGATGATATAAGCAGCTACAGCTTCGCCAATGGCTTGAGCTTGTTCAATAAATTTCTCCGGTGTCCAGTCACTGATATAGCGATGAGCGGAAGCCAGATGCTCCTGATTGGTGGTGTAATGATACTTGCGCCCATGGCGCTGGTGTACAGCTATGCGTTCATAATGCGCATATACTTCTACTCGTGTTGAAGTGTAGAGCAGCTTGACCCTTTTGCCGATGTAGCGGTAAGGCACACTGTAATAATGCTTATCTGCTCCGAGGCATACATGACCGTTCTTCATGACCGTAACGATAGCCTGTTGCTTGAACTCATAAGGATAGGCAGGTAATGGCTGTAAGACACTCCTTTCTATCTCATCGAACTGCTGCAGACGGCTATAATCCCTGCCTTTAAAAGCTGTAGTATTATGCACTTCCAGCGCCTCTCTTATGGCAGTGTTAAGTGCTTCCAGTGTCGGGTATGGTTGGTTGCTGATGGAGGTATAGATACTGCGGTAGATGATTTTTACGGCACCTTCAACAAGTGCTTTGTCTTTAGGACGATATGCTCTCGCAGGTAATACAACTGTCCCGTAATGCTCAGCAAAGTCAGCAAAGGTCTCATTGATAGTAGGCTCATACCTGCTGCTTTTAGTGACAGCAGACTTAAGATTATCCGGTACTATTGCTGCCGGGACACCTCCAAAATAATGCAGGGCGTTCTCGCAAGCTCTTACAAGATCTTCTTTCTTTTGGCTGTATACTGCTTCAACATAGGTAAGCTGGCTGCACCCCAGTATAGCCACAAAGACTTCCACCTGTTGCAGTTCTCCACTGTCCCTGTCTGCAATGGCCAGCTTCTCACCTGTAAAATCAATAAAGACCTTATCACCGGCCTTATGCTCCATATGCATGACAGGCTTAGCCCTTTTGACATAGTGGCGGTAATGCTTATAGAACTGGGTAATAGCATAGCCATCCGGATGTTGCTCATGATACTGCTGCCAGAGTATACCTATGGTCATACCTTTACGCTTCATCTGCTTCTCCAGTTCCGGCATCAGGGCTTGCAACTGCTCAAAGCGTTCCTCCCGGGTCGGTGCTTCCGAAGGACAAAATAACTGCTCCAGTTCATGATCACTGAGTTGATCTATCTCTGTATAGGTCAGCCGCTTCTCTATAAACTTATGCAGGTACTTCTTTACAGTATTACGGGAACAGCCTGTCAGTATGCTGATCTGTTTTTTGCTCCTGCCCTGGGCATGCAGACGGAATATCTGCCTTATTCTGCTCATAAGTATTGTTTTATTAGCCATGCTGCATTGGATTATATAGCCAACTTCGCATTTACTATTGTTAAAACAACCTCATTAATACAGCTTACAGGGGTGGTCAGTTTGAAGTGTAAAAGGGGGGG
>CABHOY010000017.1 GCA_902168105.1 uncultured Flavihumibacter sp. | reverse complement strand
TGTATATTTCGGAGAAACTGACCATGTGATTCCGTGGCAAACTGACCACCTAATTTGCTGGCGAACGAACGTATCAAATGCTATAGAAGCGTTAACAAAAGTAGTGATTTAAAGTTGTTTTATTGAAAGCTATTTTCTGTTACGGTAAGCCTTTTCTTTCGCATTGATTCTCCCTTGAGTTCAATACGGTGTGCATCATGAACAATCCTATCCAATATTGCGTCGGCAATGGTTTTTTCACCAATTACTTCATGCCATTTGCTTACCGGCAGCTGTGAGGTAATGATAAGTGAGGTCTTTGAATGCCTATCCTCTATGATCTCCATCAATGCCGCCCTGCTTTGTGCATCAAAGGGCTGTATGCCGAAATCATCTAGGATCAATAGCTGCTGTTTTTCAATCTTTGCAACCTCTTTGATATAAGAACCATCGGCCTTGGCCATTTTCAGTTTAGCAAAAAGTTTTGGTGTACTACCGTATAACACCCTGTAGCCCAGCATACATGCCTGGTATCCGATTGCCGATGCCAGATAACTTTTCCCAATCCCCGTACTTCCTGTAATGAGCAGGTTTTCACACCGGTCAATAAAAGTACAATCGGCCAACCTCATCACCTGGTTTCTATCAATACTCCGATCGGCATGGTAGTGGAGTTCCTCTATGGAAGCTTTATAACGGAATCTGGCATATAGGATCTGGCGTTCGATACGCCGGTTCTGGCGGTAATCCCATTCGGAATCGATAAGGTGCGCCAATAGCTCATCGGAGGTGTACTGGTCGGTCTGTCCGGTTTCGATGCTGCTCTTAAAGGCATGGAACATGCCGTAGAACTTCAGTTTACGTAATTTGTCAAGTGTGTTCGTGTTCATTTTTTATCTATTTTAAGGGGTTATTGGTAATAGTCTTCGCCACGGATGTTGTCATGGATGGGCATTGGGAGTTCATCGGCAAAGAGGCTTTCGGGGTATTGGTCCATATTCTTCTCCAATATCATCTGTATGGTCTTGTAGGAGTAGATACCAAAGCCCAGTGCCCTTCTACAGGCATTGATCAAACGTTCGTTGCCCGCTTTTTTGGCAAAGCCAAGGATGCCCACACATGATTTGTAGGCCTGCTCTGGATGTTGTTTGCGTTCCAATATCTTCAGTATGTAGAGCCTAACGTCATCATGGATACTGGTAGCCCATTCCAGAAAGCGCTCAGGGGTCCATTCGGTCACAAACCTGTGGGTGGTAGCCATATGCTCCCTGTCGGTGGTATAGTTGTAGGGACTTTTCATCCGCTTGTGCATGGCAATACGTTCATAATGATAGAATACCTCCACATTTGAGCTGCTGTACATGATCTTGACCTTTTTACCGATAAAGCGGAAGGGTACGCTGTAGTAATGTTTGTCCACACCCAGGTTCACATGCCCGTTCTTCATAACAGTGGCATAATGCTGCTTTTTGAAGGCATAGCGCAGTACTGGAAGTGGGCTCAGTGCCTCCCGTTCGATTTCCTCGAACTGTAGCCTCCTGCTGTAGTTGCGACCTTTCAAAAGTTGGGTGTTATGGGATTCCAGTGCCTCCAGTATGGCCGAATTGAGTTCGGCCAGCGAATGGAATACCTGTTTGTTCAACGGGGCATAGATGCGGCTATAGGCTATCTTTACCGCCCCCTCCACCAGTGCCTTGTCCCTTGGGCGGTATGCCCTTGCCGGCAGGATCGTTGTTCCATAGTGGTCGGCGAAGTCGGCAAATGTATCGTTCAGGGTAGGCTCGTAGCGGTTGCTCTTGGTAACGGCCGCCTTGAGGTTATCGGGCACGATGGCTGCAGGAACACCGCCCAGATAATGGAGCGTGTTCTCGCAGGCCGAGATCAAATCCTCTTTCTGCTGGCTCATCACCGCCTCAACATAGGTAAGCTGGCTGGCCGCCAAGATGGCAACGAAAACTTCCACCTCGATTACCTCGCCGGTATCTTTATCTACGATGGTAAGTTTCTGGCCCGCAAAATCGATAAAGAGTTTATCACCGGCTTTATGGTCAAGGTGCATCACCGGGTTTACCCTGTTCTTCCACTGGTTGTAGTAGAAACAGAACTGGGTATACTGGAAGCCATCCGGAAACTCCTTCATATAGGCCTCCCATAGCATCATACGGCTAACCCCGGTCCGCTTTAGTTCACGGTCAATGCTCGGAAAACAACGTTGAAGGGCTATCAATCGGTCATTGGGGGCGTGTTCACGGCTCTTGCCGAAGAAATCGTCCAGTTCCTTATCGTTAAGCGCATCGATCTGTTCGAAACTGCAGCCGCTGGAACTGAAGGCCCTTAAATAAACTTTGACCGTATTACGGGAAACACCGGTATGGGTAGCAATGGAAAGCTTGCTACGCCCTTGGGTATACATTCTGAGTATCTGTCTTATCTTGCTCATGCTTATAGTGGAATTGGCCATTTCGATGGATTATATGTACATCAAAAATAGGCTTGCCGCCATAGCATTTAGACATCGTTCGAACTGGTCAGTTTCCTCCGAAATCAGGTGGTCAATTTCAAGCGGAATAGGTGGTCAGTTTAAACCGAAATGGGGTGGTCAGTTTCAGCGAAATCTCCA
>CABHOY010000016.1 GCA_902168105.1 uncultured Flavihumibacter sp. | reverse complement strand
GTATTACTTACCGGACGCCCGATAGGAAGATCAGAGCCTGTAAGCTCATCCCCTTCATAACGGTAGATCGTGGCTGTGATCGTGGCCTCTGTAGGCCCGTATTTGTTATAAAAAGAGATACCTGTATTCCAAAGTTGCACCAGGCTCATAGGACAACGCTCACCACCTGACAGCACACGCTTCAATGATGGACAAGGCCCCTGCTCTCCTAGCTGATACAACACACCGGGCGTTGCATGTAAATGGGTGACCTCTGCTTCCCTGATCAGCTGTCCTACCTGTGCGAGGTCCTGTTGAACACCGCCTGCTATCATTACCATTACTGCCCCACTGATCAATGGCAGGAAGATTTGCTCCACTGATGCATCGAAGGTGTAACTAGCCAGCTGCAGCATTCTTTCTCCTTCACCGATACCCAGGTAAGCCCGTTGATGGCATAGATAGTTCACTACGCCACCGTGTTCTACCAGCACACCTTTAGGGCGGCCGGTTGATCCTGAGGTATAGATCACATAAGCAAGATCGGAAGGCTGCGGACCTTCTGTCAAGTCAGTGACAGGCTCTTTACTGATCTCCGACCGTAAGCTTAACAGGTCGATCACTTCATAATCGCCAGCTGTTGCTGACAATGAGCCATCGCTAACGATCAACTGACAACGGGTATCGGAGATGATGTAGTTGATACGATCCGAAGGATACGACGGATCTATGGGTACATATGCGCCACCGGCTTTCTGGATACCCAATATCCCGATCACCATCTCCAGGCTACGCTCAAGACAAAGCCCTACCAGTGAGCCTCGTATTACTCCTCGTTTACGCAGGTAATGCGCTAACTGTGTAGAGGCATGATCAAGTTCGCGGTAACTCAACTGCTGATCTCCATACAACAAGGCGGGTAACGCTCCTTGCAGGACTGCCTGCTGCTGAAATAAACTCACCAATGTCTCTGATACAGGATAAGGAACACTGTTTCCATTGTAGCCTTTCACTTCTCCTGTAGACAAAGAGTCCAGCGAACCTATTGACATCCCTTTCAGACTATTGATCTCCGAAGCAGACAATAGCCCCAGAGAGCTTATTGCCATACCCGGTGATAACACAATGCTACGCAGTAGCTGTTCATAATGCGTTAACAGTCCCTGCATGCGCCAATCGCTATATAAACCGCTGTTATAGGTAAGTGTTATCTGATAGCCCGGACCTGTTCCCAGCGGACGTAGTTCCATACTCAGGTCGAATTTTGACGATACCTGGTCTATACGTTCTTCTTCCAGCGTCACATCTCCCAACTCCACCGCTGATACTACTTCCTGCTGCATAGCAAACATCACCTGGAATAAGGGATGACGGCTACGGTCCGCAGGTAAGCCCTGCCTACCCACTACCTTCTCAAATGGAATATGCTGGTAATGATAAGCATCTACAGTAAGCTGACGGACACGCCCCAATAGGTTAAGGAAAGATTCCGCTCCTGATAACTCCGTGCGTAACACAACAGTATTTACAAAAAAGCCGATCAGCTTTTCTATCTCATGATGACTACGATTGGCTACCGGACTTCCTACACTGATATCGGTCTGACCACTGTAACGGTATAAGAGCACCTTAAATGCACTCAGTAAGGTCATGTACAGAGTTACTCCCTCCTGGCTGCTCAGTTGCTCTAATCCAGATAATAATGCTCCATCCAGCACACTGTAACAACGACTACCCGCATGCCCTGTGGAGGCACTACGGGTACGATCTGATGGAAGCTCCAATAATCCCGCACCGGATAACTGCGATTGCCAGTAGGCAAGCCCTTCTTCTAACAAAGGCCCATTAAGGTGACGGCGTTCCCATAAAGCATAGTCTGCATATTGAACCCTCAACCCGGGAAGACTATCTTCTATATTTTTATACAGCTGCACCAGTTCCTGTACAAGCAGTGGCATGGACCAGCCATCTGCTGCTATATGGTGCAACACTACCACCAGCAGCTGTTCTTCATTCGCATACTCCTGTAGATCTGCACGCAACATATAATCTGAGGACAGATTAAACGGACGATCCAATAACTCCTGTACAGCTACATGGTTACTTCCCTGGCAAGCGCCTTCCAGACGGCGGTAGCCTAGCGACCAACCACTGTCTGATAATACCTGCTGGTAAGCGGTCCCTTCTACTTCCAGCATCACACTGCGTAATACTTCATGACGGGATAACACCTGCCGGAACGCACGTTCCAACCGTGATACATCCAATCTTCCATGTACACGAAGCACAGCAGGGATATGATAATGAATACTACCTTCCAGCTGATCGATGAACCATAAACGCTTCTGCGAATAAGACAATGGTATATGCGCTGGACGTTCTTCACACACAATAGCAGGCAACTTCACCCCTGCTCCCGCTTTTATTATATAAGCTGACAGCTCCGCAAGGACCGGATAACTGAAGATATCACGGATGCTTACTGCTATGTCCAGCGCACTACGTAGCCGCGACATTACCCGGGCTGCTAGTAACGAGTGACCACCAAGCTCAAAAAAATTATCGTTAATACTTACTTTATCTATCCCCAGCAACTCCTCCCAGATAGTGGCTATGGCTTGCTCGGTATCGTTACCCGGTGCTACATATTCACGCGTTGATGTGATCAAACCTGATACCGGTGGTAAGGCTCGACGGTCCAGCTTTCCATTTGTGGTTAATGGCAAACGATCTAAAGGAATAAATATACCTGGCACCATATAAGCCGGTAAATGGCCACGCAGCCAGGTTTGCACCCCTTCCTTATCAAAGGTTCCTGTTGCCACGACATAGGCTACCAACTGATGATTACCGGTATCATCTCCGGTGGCTAGTACCGCACACTGGCTGATACCTTCGTATTGTTGCAATACACTTTCTATCTCTCCCAACTCGATACGGTAACCACGTACCTTCACCTGCTGATCACGACGACCTACATACATGATCGTTGCATCTTCACGCCAATAGCCGATATCTCCCGTACGATATAAACGACTACCGGAAATACCACTGAATGGATCGCTTATAAACTTCTCTGTTGTCAACTCTTCCAGGTTCAGGTAACCACGGGCTACACCAACCCCTCCTATACAGATCTCTCCAGGGATGCCAACAGGGCATAACTGACCATACGCGTTTAAAATATACAGCTGCTCATCTGAGAGCGGACGGCCAATACTTAATGTCTCACTGTCATTCAGCAAAAGACTGCTACTCCATATGGTGGTTTCTGTAGGACCGTATACATTATATACACGGGCATCCTGCTGCCTTAATAAGGCATATAAATGTGGAGGAAGTGCTTCACCACCTACCAACAGTACTTTCAGTGGATTTAATACCTGGGCGTCCATACCTCCGTTCAGCAATTGTTGTAAACGGGATGGTGTCAATTGCAGTACGTCCACTTCTCCTGCCGAAAAACGTGAGGATACCATTACAGGATCTTCTGCTTCCATCAGCACAATGCTAAGACCGTTACAAACTGCTCCCAACAGTTCCAGTATGGATATATCAAATGTGAGACTTGTCAGCGAGGCGATACGCCAGCCGGGTTCAAAACCAAAGCTATCCGGCAATGACTTTACAAAGGCCCCTACATTACCATGTGTTACCATCACACCTTTAGGGCGTCCAGTTGAGCCAGAGGTATACATGATATAAGCCAGGTCACTATCGGCTATTACTATGTTATCATTATCCCGGTTGGTAAATGTCGCCCGGTCGAATTGCTGTAAGTTGTCATTATCGATCAGCAGTTTGCAATTGCTATCCTCAACTATATAGGTTATTCGATCTTCAGGGTAATCGGGGCTGATGGGAACATATACGGCACCCGCTTTCAATATCCCTAAAATAGCAGCTATGGAGATTGGCGTTCTGTCGGTCTTCAAACCGATACGATCGCCCTTCTTTATACCATATTCTATTTTCAACCAATTGCCAATGGCATCAGCAATATTATTCAGGTCGTAATAGCTATAAATTATATCTCTATAAACGATAGCCGGTGCGGCAGGTGTTGTTTCTTTCCAGGCTGCAAATTGTGTCAGTACATTCCCGGCCGGAGTATATTGATCCGGTCTGCGGTTGAAGCTGTCCAATAGCTTACCAGCTTCGGTCCCTCTTACGATCGCGATATCCTTTAGCGAGACACCTGCGCTCAATGCCTGGTCTAATATTTCACTAAAGATATCTATCAGCAATTTCACCTGTGCTTCCGAAAAAACATCTAGCCTATAATCAAATGCAAGCACTACGGGCCGTGTATCAGAGTATTCAAGCAGGTGAACGGCAAGGTCTTCCTGCTGACTGCCATTATGCATAAATGTAATTGCTACATCTGCATCACCCAGTTTCCCGTTATACGTATTTTTCTGATGGGAGAAGGTCACATTAAAAAAGCTACCGTCTGTTTTCAGTAACTCCAGGATATTGAACAACTCATATCGCTGATGTTTAACGGTAGACTTCAATTCATTTCTGACAGCGGTTACTAATGCTGTAAATGTCTCGATATGCGCTATATCCAGGAAGAGTGGTATGACATTCATGCAGGCGCCCAGCGTCTGCCTGGCGTCGCTATCAGGTCGGTTGAATACAGGGATGCCCACTACCCCTGTAGCGTTGTTTAAACTTCTGTTTAGAAATAACAACACGGCAATAAACAGGTGCGCTATTGTGACGTTATGCTTATTGCAAAATTCCTCAAGCTGATTAAAATTTTCCCTGGAAAAGATCTGCTCCTTACGGATGGATGTGAGGGTTTTATTTCCTCCCAGGTTAGCCAGGGAGAGGAACATATTGCCATCCGGTATATCTTTCACCTTTTCCGCCCAAAACCTGCGGTCGCTTTGAAAAGCAGGGGACTGCTCATAGGCATGTTCCTGTTGAATGAAGCTGTTAAAACTTTTTAAACCGGCATCAGGGTCTTCACTATGGTTATTATATATATCGGATACTTTATTAAAAAAGAGCGCCATTGCATATCCGTCAAACAGGATATGATGAGTTTTAACATACCAGAAAAAGGTATCAGGACCACATTGTAAAACACTTGCACAAAATATTAGCTGCTGTTCAACGATGGGGACCTTAATGTCTTTTTCCATCCATTCCTTACATGCCGCTTCGGTGCCAAGTACGATCACGTTGCTGGTCACATCATATTCCATTGCGGACGGCATAACATCCGCCGCTGATAACAGGGCAAGAACGTCTGCGCGATCCAGCACAAAACGTATAGCATAGGCAAGACGGTCCAGGTCCAAACTTCCTTTAACAAAAGCGTAGCCGCCAACATTCAAAAAGGATTGGTTGCTATGCAACGTATGTCGCAGCAAAATTCCTTTCTGGGCAGCGGACAGGCTTTTTGTCCCTAATACTGCATCCATCCGGGTAACAATTTAATACTTACTAATGGGCACGATTGATCTCTTCTTTGGCAGCTCCAACATTTTTGTAGTCGACGGATTTCAGCTTACCGAAACTATAGGTTAATGACAACCGCACTAACCTGGCTGAAAACCTTCTTTCGTAATAATTCTCTCTATTGGCATATGCATTTTTACCGCTCTGGTAAAACGCATTAATTACGTCGTTGGCGGAAAGTCGCACATTCAGTTTGTTATGCAGGAACTTCCTGGAAATGGCCATTTCAGTCCAGATGGTGTGATAACTGGTAATAAAGCCATTGCTTTGTCTGGAGTTATACTCTCCCAGGAGCTCCACATTGAACACATGCGGAATATAAAATGTATGGTAAGAGCTTATGTAAAACAATGGAAATGCCTCATCCTTCAGCTGGCTGAACCTTTTATCATCCAGCTTGCTATAGCTGACATTAAAGGTGGTCTGCGCCTCCCAGTATGTCGTCTTTAACGGGATGGTAACACCGAGATAGGCGGCGTTGCTGATATTCAGGTTAACTTTCTGTATTTCTATCCGGCCGCTGTCGAGGTAACCAGGCAGAAAAGGACTGATCTCATTTCTGGTCCGCATATAGCCTACCTTGAAAAGATAATCATCAAAGCTTAAGGACACTTCCAGGGAATGTGTATAAGATGGTCTCAGGTAAGGATTTCCTTTTACCACTTCAGTAGGGTCGTGGTATTCAGTGAAGGGATCAAGGTCGTCATAGCTAGGCCTGTGCAAACGTGTTGCATAACTCAGCGTGTATTCATATTTTCCTTTCTTCCGGCTCACCTTTACAAATGGGAAGAGATTGACATAATTAGTGTCGATCACTCTCACGCGATCGGCGCCTGAATATCCACGAACGATGGACATTTCAGTCCTTACGCCGGCATTGAGTTTGTAGGCATTGAATTTATGGCCGTATTCGAGATATGCAGCAGGGACATTCTCTGAGAAACGAAACTTCCTGGACAGATCCTCCACATTCGCCCATTCGCCTCCATGTTCTTCACTAAATTTGATATCACTCACGGTAGAAGCCTGTGCGAACTTCACACCAGCTGACAGTTTATTGTTCTTATCGAAGACTTTCTCCAGGTCTGTCCGAACGCTAATCAAACGAATACGATTGTACCAGGTATTGTTGAAATGCGATGATACATTACCACTATCTGATTGATGGATATCGCTATCGTATTTGTATATCTGTCTGAAGTACTGCGCACCAACAAACAGGTTGCTCCCTTTTGGGTCCAACGTACGATTATAGTTGGCAGAAACGGTATTACTACCAAGATCTACTTCGGATTTATTAACGCTGTTATATGCCACAGGCGTGGGAATCTTAACATATTGCGTCCTGTTCTGATTATCTATCCGTTTATCCTGTACGGTTTTGTTACCATTATATTCAATAGAAAAAGTACTGACCGAATCAATATGATAATTAATACCGATCCTGTAAGTAGGTATATATTTTGAGTGCGTACGGCTGTTATACAAGGTATTCCTCACGTAGCCGGCCGTATCTGCAACATTGTACCTGGAATCCCTTTGTACATTACTAGTGCCGGTCTGGAAATTAAACCCTGTGGAGATCGCAAACTTGTTGAATTTATAATCCAGTGAAAGATCTGTAGCGCTGGAAAAGAAATCACCCTGAGAGATATTTTGCCTGATCCTTCCCAGCAGGCCGTCTTCCATTTTCTTTTTACCAATGATGTTGATCACAGCTTTTCCTTCTGCATCATATTTTGTTGATGGATTGGTAATAATTTCTATCTGTTTTATCTGAGATACCTGCAGCGACTGTAAACGTTCTGCGGGGATCCGCTCACCGTTGTAAAAGACGATCGCATCGCCCTTCCCTACTACTGCTATGGCCTCGTCTTTCATAGAGAGCCCCGGAGTTTTCGAGAGCAGTTCTGAAACTGAATTACTCGCAGAAAGAAGGGTATTATCAACATTGATACTCATATTACCATCAACCACTTTGAAGGCCTGTTGCCTTGCCGTTATTTCTACCTCGCGTAATGCCTTTGTATCTGTATGCAGTTTTATTGTACCCAGGTCTATGACCGGGCGGAAAGGTGTATTATTAATTAAGGTGTCAAATGAACTGAGCCCAACGGCTGATATTTTCAAAATTACCGGCTGATATTTCGTAACATCTAATTTTAATTGTCCGCCGAAAGCACGTCCGGCAAGGATCACAGACGAATCCTTTGCTGAAAGCAAAGTTACAGAAGCACCTTCTACGGGCACACCTGCGGCGTCAACAATCCTCCCTGTTATACTAAAGTTGTTGGATTGGCTGAAAATATTAAAGGAATTACATAGCAGTGGTAATAAGCATAACAAAACCCTTAACAGAAAAAAAATTCTCTCCCTGTAATAAACAGTGTTCATAGATGTGTAATGTAGTCTTTCTAAACGGTCTTAGTCGCAGGGCTCAATTGATAATAAACCCAACAACATAACATGGATCAACGTTATGCACGTTAACAAACTTAGCCTCCTGAATTAAAGAAACTTAGGTTATCGTGGATTTTCTTTTAATTGTTGTAGTACCAACAGCCATCAATTTAAATTTAGTAAATAGGCAAAAACAGGTTCAAACTTATATTGGTTATTTAATGGGCTACCGTTCGGATTCCCGGTTAACTTTAGCTATGGGCTAATTTACAATATCTCCTTTAATTTTTTCAAACTTTTTGAAAAATTATAAATTGCATAACAAATCTTTCTCTACAGATATGACAAAGCCCAGAATTTTCCTTTTACACTATGCCGGAGGCAGTTCGTATAGTTTTCAGTTTCTGCAACCTTACCTCAGTCAATTCGATGTTCATACGGTAGAACTACCGGGCAGGGGCAAGCGCATCAAAGAAAACATCATACGCGAAACGTCTGCAGCAGTGACTGACATACTATATCAGATAAAAGAAAAAATACAACCAGGCAGGGATATACTTTTGGGGCATAGTATGGGCGCACTGCTGGCATTTCATGTTACCCATGCACTTGAGCAAATGGACATTGCACCAAAGCACCTGATAGTAAGCGGCAATGCCGGACCACGCGATAACGAAGACATAAAGGCCGTTTACAAACTTGACCATCAGTCATTTAAAGAAGAGCTGAAACGTATTGGAGGTGTGTCTGACGAGTTCCTGGAAAATGCAGAGCTGTATGAGTTCTATGAACCGATCTTACGTGCCGATTTCAAATTATCACACGACTTATCCGCTCTTAATAATATTATTATCCGCACACCGATCCATGCTTTTATGGGCACGGACGAAACTAACTACAGCAATATTGAGAACTGGCGTTTGTATACTCAGGGGGCCTTTAGCCATGAAGGACTGAAGGGTGGACATTTCTTTCTGCACGATCATGCAGCATCTATCGCAAAAACACTTACCAGCTGTGCGTTTGATCAACAGACTGCACCCGTTAAATAACCCTGTTTGCTGTATTGGCAGATATTGCTGTTGGAACGGCTGGTTTCAGGAGCCTTGTAACTAAGAGATTGATCAGCATGCCAGCGGTATATTCCCTGCAGGGCAATGCATCTTTTTTCTTCCGCTCTTCCGGGTTCAGGTCCTGCAGCAGCACAATTTCCTTACGGTTATCCCTTTCTTTAAGTATCAGACAATTGACGAGCGGTGCGTTTCCCCACCAGACGTTAATACTGTTACGCTCGCCTAAGTATTCTCCCGTATAGGTAATTAATAATGGTACATCTGCAGCAGGCATGCCATTGCGCAGCAGGTTATTATAAATACTTGAAGCGCAGTGCATCAATCCTGTACAAGGCCCGAAAATCATTTTCGTATACCCCGAGCTGATGAGTGCCAGGTCCTGACGGAATAGCAGCTGTTTGGAAAAGATCACATTCTTTATATTCTCTTTACCCAGCCACTCGCTATAAAAATTTTCCTTACCTATATTCTTCTCATCGAAGATCAATACTTTAGTATTGGGTTGCCGGAGTATGCCAGCCAGAAAATCGAAATACACATCTATGTTCAACAGCTTTCTCTTTTCTGAAGCTGAATCCATCAGAATACACAGCCTCTCTCCTTTCTTCATCCCGTTTGACTCAAGCCATTGATCCGCCCACGCACGTTCCTCATCGGTAATGTAGAGCTCACACGGGACCTTACTGCTATTGCTGACTGTATACTCCCGTAACGCTTCGTAATCAGGAAACAGGTACTCGGCAGTAGGCTCTTTAGCCAGGATACTTTCGGAAAACGAAAAGACAGCCAGATGGAATTGCCTGTTACGGATCTGATGCCGGTATTTTTCATACAAGAAGTTCAGCAGTACCGGCTCTTTGTAAGTAATACATAGCAACATATCATAATCTTCAAATGCTATGTCCGTCCATTCATCATCTTTTATATTATCAAAGTTGGGACTATTTTGAAGAATAGGTCTGTATAATCTCATATTCTTCTTATTCAGAAAGTTGATATCAACCTCTGCATTCGGAAAGAAAGACCTGACATATCTGAGCTTATTAAACAGCAGGCAGGTATCTCCTATGAAAAACGATTTTTCCTCATAGATGATCAAGATCCTTTTTACATTTTCTACCTGGAGTTGCTGGTTATTTTCTAATATTCGCTCTAATAGTATATTGGAAGGTTGCATAATATATCGTGGGTTACATGAAGAAAAGTTACAAAAAAAATGTAAACTTCCAAATCCGTGATTTGAAAAATAGCAGTTCAACTTTTTTTGTACCTTGCAGCTTCCTTATACCGAAATTCAGCTACTGCATACTGCGCATAGCTGAACAGGCCATTAACACGCACAATTAGAAACCACCTTAACATGGCTACATACAGCGTATATTTAAATGAATACTGGTTTGACCATTTAGGAGACGACTATGACGATAGACCAGAACCTTACAGGATGATGCAGCAATCGCTATGGACAATATATCAACTGATGAGGCTTGGAGAACATCGAATAACAATACCTATAGCAATTGGATCTTACGACCGGATTGCTGCACCTTCTTATCTCTTTCCAGCTTCTTCATTACCCTTGAAATAACTTCCCGTGAAGTGGCCAGATCGGTGGCTATGGTTGCGTGAGATATTGCCAGTAATGTATTGCCGGTAATGGAAGCCTTTGTTTGCAGGTATTGCAGGATCCTGTCTTCCAGGTTATAACAAAGGATCTGTTTAGTAGTCTCCAGCAGATCGTTGTAGTGTCTCTCATATTCCTTAACGATCATACCACTGAATACAGGATATTTTATCATCCATTCCCGCGCCTTATGAACAGGGATGAGCAGTACAGAACTTGCTTTTTCTGCCGTTCCGGAGAATGCCATTTTCTTTTCTCCGAAGAAATGGGCAAAGCTGAAGATACAGGTAGCCCCTGGATGTATGTAATAGAGCAGGAACTGATAATCATCTTCTTCACTGAACACCTTCACCATTCCTTCCAGCACAATAGGTAAATGCTTAAGCAGTTGGCCCTGCTTTATTACATATTCATCCGCATCGAAAGCTTTTACCTCTCCATGTGTTATGATCTCCTGTAGAAGATCCTTTCCCAGGCCTGATAAACATTCGCTTACGATCGTGCTTTGAAACTCATCCATTATTTCTCCAATAATTATTAGCGGCTGCAATAGTAGCGAACTCTATGGCTACTGTCTGACCGGCTGCGATGAGCATAGCGGGATCTTCTGCATATACAGGCCTGAGTTTCTCACGAATAGCAGCATCGGGCTGTGTGGCTTTAATGATTAACCTGGACATTTTGATGGCCAGCTGTCTGCCCTCTTCCGGTGTAGCAGTGATGAGCGTATTACCTGGTATTAATTGAATTGCGTCTGCCATTGCTCCTATTTTGATGGTTGAATATTTTCAACAAAGGAAATGGTTTCTAAAATAAGAAATGGTAACAAATGTTACAATAGCTGCACACAATAAAATAGCCGACCCGTAGGAGAGAACCAGCGTCATAATGGAGCATGATAGCGTCACCAGAAAATGATGTGTATTACCTGTAAACCTGCGGGTGATCCTGAAATACCTGAGACGACGGTTGCAGATTACTAATGGCTGCGTTGACGGCGGCATCCCAGGCAGCGTACGCTTCCCCTACCATTTTTAACTTTTTCGCATGCCGTTTAAGTTCGCTTGCTCTTTCAAGCAACTGGCTTAACTTCCACACACGGTCAGTCAGTTCAATGAGATCTTCCAGGCATAATTCAGCATTACCGTACATCAGGGATACAAATGATGCGGGGGTTAATTCATCAAGGTTAAAGGGTAGTATCTCTCTGAAAATAGCTGCCAATGCTTCAAAGTCCTGCGGGCTGACAAATGCTTCCTGCAATGCATACCTGCAGGGATCCCTGAACTCGGGGTCCGGGCCACGGTACAGGCGGAATAAAGTCGTCTTTGTTACCTTAGATGGATCAAATGAAAAACAGATATTTTCAGCACCTGTAATAGCCAATGTCTTTTTATCTACTGTAGTAAGAATTTCTTTTGCCGAATGAAGCGCTCCCAATTCATAGATCTCTTCCATTTGTCTCGGCAGGAAGTAACGAACCGATTCATGCTCCAGGTCAGTTCCCCATGCCAGTTCAGCAGGGTCTATGTTCAGGTCTTTAATGGCAACATTACATCTTGTTTCCGGCGACAATAAATTTGAAGCGTTATACAAGAGGAACAGATTTCTGTCGTTCGTAACGACCACCTGCATATGACCGCTTAATCGCGACGATAGGAACTCCTTGATACTTGCTTTGTCAGCCACAGAGTCGATCCCTGAAAAATGACAACGTAACAGCCCCATACAGAACTGGCTGAAATATCCGGCATTACCTGTTTCGAGTTCCTGGCTGGTATTATAGTATTTATAGTTTGATAGCATATCAGACAATTCTGTAAGCATGCGCCTGGTATACCAGGTATCGCTTACGATCATTCCTGGGAATGTATAACTACAGAGGCGTTGCATTTGTGTCTTTTCCTCAATAGAGAGGGGATTTATATAGGCGATTGATTGCCATTCAACGTTCGCATAAAATGCATCCATTTCCCATTGGTAAAAGCCGTTGGCTACCGGATTGACAGGTGTATTAGCTCTGTACTTTTCAAGTAGTGCAAATGCTTGTCTGAACAATCTCCCCTCGATCAGGTCCTGTCCCTTTCTGTAGTATGCATCTGACCACATGTCTTTAGGTAGCCACTCAAAATCGTCTATATCAACGATCCCACTCAGCAAATACCTGAATAGTACGCGGCCCGAGCGCCCAAAATCATTCACATACAACTCCAGTTCCTTTGCAGCTATTACGAGTCTGTCTTTTCTGATAGATGGGGTATAGGGTTTATCGCCAGCCCTCATTAATTCATGATAAAGCAGTTCAACATAATTGTTTGTCTGCTCAAAATATGCAATGGCCTGCTGATTGATCCGTATGGCCTGTTCAGGTTCCTGGCTCCATATCGCTTTAAGCATGGACTGCCTGATATCCCTTCTGTGCCACCAGTTTTGATGTTCATCCTTTTGCAACAGCCATTCGTAGGTAACCAGTTCCTTCCAGCCTTCCTCAATGGTTGCAGCAGATGCACCGGCTAACCCTAATGCCGGGATAAGTATGTTATCAAGTAGCTCTTCATTCACGTACCTTAGGATCAAACCCGGATAGGCTATTTCCCTTGCGATCTGGTTGCTGATGCGCAGCAGTACTCTTTTATAGATAACGCCGGCAAAGAATTCTTTTGCGCCCTTTCCACCTGCTTTGATCAGCTCTTCTTCAAGCTCTTTAACAGAAAGTTCAGGATTCGTCTTCATGGCGCGTGCCGCCAGTCGCAGTTCAAGCGGTCTTCTGGGGATGTCGGGCGATGCCGCCAACTGGCCAGCTTTCTCTGAGGAAACACCCAGATCGCAAAGCATACGCGTTGCAGCCTCCGGATCAAGTTCCTCTACTTTAATGTCTCTTAATTTCTTTACGTTCTCCAGCTTTTTAATATTATCTCCGGAGAGCCGACCGGAAAAGATCACTTTAAACTCAAGGTCAAATTGGGCTGCATAATGTTGCCAATCATACAACCAGGAACGAATATGTTCAAACAGTCCCCGCTGCATGACTTCTTCAAAAGTATCAAGTACCAGCAGCAACCTTTTTATCTCCGGATGTCTTTTCAATGCATAATTGGCGGCCTCCTTCACATCTTCTACAAATCCTCTCAGGATTGTCTTATGGTGAGAGCTGTATGATTCATAATATTTGGACCCTGTCTGAAGATCATCCTTTATACGATCCCTGCTATCTTTAAGAAAGTTACCCCTATCGCCGGTTTGGTAACTGATCTGCCTTGATACTTCCATGTCAAGCCATTTACCATCTGAAGGATGTATACCGGGTTTATCGAAATCGAGTATTGCAATGGCAGTATCGTGATGTTCTATGGTTGTACTCAGAAATTTTGCCAGCAGTGTTGACTTACCCGATCCACCCGCTCCCCTTAGTGCCAGGAAATCATGCTTACCTTCCTGATTGCCTCTATCCCGGACAAAGTCAGCCAGGTCTGCGAGTTCACGTTCTCTTCCATAGAACCCTTTTGACAATAAAACATTATAGTCTGACAGAAAGCGGAACCGCTCCAACAGATTTTTAACCTGCGTGATGTCCTGATCACTAAGATATAGACCCTTTGTTACTTCCAGCGCGAAAGACATATCTTTCAACTGTTCTTCATTCATTTCACTGGCTACCAGTTGATCCCCCCGCAGTAGAGCTCTCAGCATTTTGCCATTATTATCTGTCTCTGGCAATGCATCCTTCAGATGTCTGGTAAGCGATCCTTCGCTGATCATTCTACTTAACTCAATGGTGCGGTATGGCTGTTGCAGGAGCCATTTCATAGTATTGCCGGAAGTATCAACAATACATTTGTCAGACAATTCCATCAATATGTCCTGCCGTCTTTCTTCCGGAACATCCGGCGAAAACAGATCATCAGGCGAAAAGTTTCCCGAAAGCGCCGCCAGGGACGTAGCTGCTGATAGTTGCGCCATGAATGCCTTATCAACTACTGTATCAGGCGGGTTACCGGCAGTTACTCCTTCGGATGACGACTGTGCACCTCCCTCCTGTTTATTCAGGAAAGCTTTCATCTTCGATGCAAAATCCTGTGATTCTTCGGATCTCTGAAGCATGATATCTGAATATGGGATTACTTAATATAAAAGGCTGCAAAGGTCATGAGCTTACGTGCCAGCTGACTCATATAATCTTTTGCCGATGGATTTACCTCATAACATCTATCTGCAATCATTCTGGCATTCTCCGACCCATCAAGGTTATACTTTGAGAAGAAACGATGCAGGTATACTTCAATATCATCTACTCTGACAGCACAATTGTAGAGCTCCTCCCTGTTCTTAACCAGGTAAGGAGTAGCGGCCTGCATACCGTCCAGCACAATGCGCAGCCATGATAGCTGAGTAAGCTGTTCGTACAGAAAATTCAGGAATGTTGCAGTATGTAAACCGAGAAGATCTGTTTTATTGAGATCTTTAATGCAGATCCATACAAGCTTATTATCTCTGACTGCATCAAGTGAACGGATCACAGCACCGAGTACTTCGTCTCTCAACCATACGATCGCCGTTGAGTTAACCTCGTCGACCGGCGGCGCGGTAACCGGATTGCTGCCAGCCTTTGTACAGATCAGGTTAGCAAGGCTTACAGCATCCAGGTTCAACAATGCCGTGCCTTCCAACTCAATTACCAGGTGGCGGTCTTTGGGTAACATGTAAGAGATCAGGTCTATACAATAACTCTTACCATGGCCATCAGCGCCTCTGATATTAAACAGTCTCTTTTCATTGTCATTGATGGATTTCCAGATCATGTACTGCAGGTCATCCCGTGCAACGACCGGTGCAAACCCATGGGATTCGTCCAGCTGCCATAGCGTAAAATCTGATGGTTCAGGTTGTGGCAACTGAATATTCCTACGCCTGACATCTTCTTTGATACTTGCAATAGGAATCCCAGTATTAATGACTTTAGTATTGCCATTGTTTGTTTTCCATTTCCCCTGATGGATGCCAAATAGCCGGAATTCCTTATTAAAACAAGGTGCTCCGGAAGCGCCGGGAAGCGTATTGATAAAATGCAGAAACCTGCACTCGGGGACTATACCAGCAATGCGCTGTTCTGCTATAACATTTGTATCAAACAGCATTGGGAACCCCACAGGATGCTGAAAGATAATAATACCATCATTAGGTTCGGGTACACTGACAGTGCTTTCCAAACTTTCAAACGGTCTATCGAGTGTTACAACCTTCTCTAACCTTATCAGTATATAGTCGAGGTGATCTTTAAGTACACCGTAATCTAAGGAATCATTCTCTGCTAACTCAGACACATGACAGCTGTTATGTACAATATCCCAGTTTTTATGTGCTTTATAGACTATGGCTCCCCTGTTCCGTATTTCGGCGCTCAAATATAAAAGCACATCATCGAATACAACGGTAAGCCTATTGTGGCTATCTTCGTGCGGGGCCCCACTTTGGACATCAAAGAGATCCTTTACCACATGCCACGCTGTAATAACGATATTGTGGCCAACCAGCACACATGTGCCCTGAGCCTGAGCATCGATGCAAACCTTTCCTGTAACCTTCATGTTTCTTACGATACCTTTGGCAGCAACATATGGCTGGCTAAACCCCTTCTTTAAATTAGTCATAGCCTCAAGCATGGTCATTGGACCATCAGCGGCTACCGGTCCACTTGTTACTGGCTGGGGTGTTACCGCCGCCCCATTGGCTAACGATTCGTTCGTTGCTGCCCCATTGGTTGCCTGTTGAGGTGCCGCAGGATGGGATGCTGCCGCCTGTTCACTATTTTCATTGATGTGGTACATCAGCAACGACCCATCTTCTTTTCCCTTTGCGATCAGCAGGTTCACAAGACCGCGCAGGAACCCTTTGGCAGCAGCGTACATTAACGCCTTTTCAAAGTCCTGCTGATCATTCCCGGTACGCCCGATCACATTAAACTCTTTCTTCACCGGTACGTCTTCAAAGATCTGGATATCCATGAAAAGTTCGGCAAATTCGGAACGTGTCGCCCTGATGGCTTTCACAATCACATCTGTGTTCATGGTCGAGTTCATTTTAACCCAATATAGCCTGTGACGCTTCCAGGCAATCTGCTAACGTCTGCCCGGTACGGGCGTCTTTGGCAGAAAGCGTCTCTGCCAGTATGTGCGCGTAGTTTTGTCTGGTAGTCCCGGATGAACCGCCGTAGTGTAATCCGGCGGCCAGTAATCCATCGTTTTTATGTATGACTACGGATCCTGAATTACCAAATAAAGTCGTTGCATCGTGTGCCATTGTCCACTTCTCACTTACTCCCTTTGGCCGGGTAATGAATCCGGGGGCGATACGCTTACAACCGAAGGTTGACTGGAACAATTTTTCGAGTAGGGAAAATTCATACATTCCTACAGGCGGACGGCCGGGGTATCCGATAATATATACCTGGTCCTCCAGGTTCACCCAGTCGGCAGATGTATTCACTTTCAAATAATATTCAGGATAATCCTGAGCAGCAGCAGGCTCTAACTCAATTACCACAAGGTCCAGGAGTTTGTGATCTATATAGTTTCCGATCATATTATCAGAAGCGAAAACTACGGACTTGAATTCGCGTGGGGTAATAGACTTCGTCGCCTTATACTCATGGCCAAAGTCAATATTTACACCTTCTCTGAACTTCCAGGTCCCGTTACCCTGCTTGTCTGCCATAACCTGTAATACATGCCTGTTGGTAATAATTTTATCCGGCGCGATCTGGAAGCCAGTTCCAAGATATCCGGCATCCTCATAGGTCGCATTGATCCGTCCAACGCACCTGATGGCGTGTTCAACTACAGGGCTTGCTGCCTGCCAGTAATCTTCACTCCAGGCGCATGCGGGGCTGCTTAACACATCAGGCTTTCCATTTTTCACCATAAATGATGGCATCTTACCATCAAGTTTTACAATGACCTCCAGGCTTTCCAGCATCCGGGGACTTTCCACAAGCGTTTTCCCTCCATCGATCTTCACTGATTCCAGCGCCTTTTTCGCATTGCCGGCAATCTGGCTGGCTATTTCATGCAGCTTGTCGTCATTATCAAGATAATCTTTGATGATCCGGTTCAATTCCCCGTATATTCCATCAATATGGTTGCCGATATTGCCAATAGACAGATCTGAATGACTTTCTACACGGCCGATAGATTCGAGTGAAGAGCCAGTTCTTGCGGCTTCTCTGGCTGAATCAAGAAGGGCCTGGACATTAATATTACTCATAACAGATAGGAATTAGATGCGTGAAACCAATGGGGTCATGCCGGTATTGGCAGCTATTGCAAGCTACCACCTTTCAGAAAAGCAGAAAATACCAAGTAGTTGGTATTTTAAAGACAAGTTATATCGCTTCCCATCTCTCCTATCGACGACAACCTGGGTCCGCAGGTTATGACGCCTCATAGATCGCTGATCCCATTTTCACCCTTGTAATAATCTTAAAAGTGTATATTCCGTTTTATTAAAATTAAGACATGTTACGACGAACTTCTATTGCCTTCTTTTTTCTCATCTCGGCTATTACCGCCAACGCACAAGATTTAAAATGGATCCCTTTCAAATGGAATGGCGACTCTGCTTCCGGAAGATATTTTGATTGACAACGAAAAATAAAACCTGCGAGGGATTGAATTCCTGATAGGTTTTATTTTTACAATGGACTAATCCATAAAGGAAATTTTCCGACTTAGGTCTTTATGTAATTTGTGACATTCTTTCATCAGCGCGGTGAAGTCAAAGTCTTTATCAAATTCATCCTGTCCTGCCCATAAAAAAGTATTCGCAGCTTCATCTTTGAACCGCATAAACAAATCGCTTCTGAAAAGAGCTATCATTTCATCTTCGTCTCTCTGGATAGCAAAATCTTCGATGAGCCCAATTAAAATATACAATTCATCTAAAAGTGGATTAAGATGATTAAAATCTTCCCGAACAAGCAAGTCAAGATCAAGAAGATTATTGGGTATCGCTTCCCAGTCAGGATGGCTGATCCATTTCTTCAAATTTTCATTGTCAAAGAAATAAGTGTCGGACATCAACCGGCTACGGAGTTCAGTCACATCTCTGAAGAACATCATGCCGTCCATTTCATCGACCAACCATTTGTCATTATAATTATCAGTCCGGTCGCTTCCCCATACGGTAAAATAATGTTGCTCTTTATAAATAACTTCAATCAGCCATTTACGAAATTCTTCAGAAATCATGTTCAGAGGCTCGTCCATATTTAAACTTATATTTTAAGCTAATTTTCAGTAATAATTTTCTCGCATTCAATGATAAACGTTAAAATAGAAAAAGATATTAAACAATCATAAAAAGTTAGCACAGCGTTAATACTGCCGAAAAAGCCCTTGCCGGGAATTATATCTATAACATCTTTCAAGAATGGAGTTACATATAGAGACGATAGCGTTCCCCGACATGTCAAATATGCCAATAATCTTTCCGGCCCGGAAAATATAACAGACATAAACGCAGGTGCGTACTTTAGCCGTCTATACAATTCACAAGGAGAAGATACACATACATGCATTATCAGACATCCGGGATATCAAATAACTACGTAGAAAGGGCTGGCACTAAATAGTATCAGCCCTTTCTACGTAGTTATCTAATTAAACGATTAGCTATTAGTACCCATCATTCTGATCCATCTTAGTGTTCAGATCTTTCTCAGGCTGTGGTACAGGGAACAGGAGATGATGCTTATCGATCACATATGCATCTGCTGCGAGGAACGGTTGCTCTTTTTTGATCTCTTTGCCGAATGCATTAATAACCGTGAGAGCACTGTCTGTTCTGAGCAGGTCTGTCCAGCGGTGATTTTCGAAAGCAAGTTCCACTCTGCGCTCGTGCAGGATGATACTACGCAATTCGCCCTGATTGGTAGTGGTCGCATCTTCTAAACCAGCTCTTTTTCTTACCTGATTCAAAGGAGTGAGTGCCTCTCCTGATTTACCCTGTTCGTTCAACACTTCAGCTAAAAGCAATAAAGCGTCGGAATAACGGTAGATCGGGAAGTTATCACTGGAGCCAGTAGTAGCGGCTAACGGTGAATGGAGATACTTCTTGATATAAGGAACGCCGATCTTACCGGCTGCTGGTGTGTAGTTCACTACACTTGTCACAGCAGAATATCCGAAGTAACTGCTGGCATTGTAAGTACCTTCGACAATTCCTATTGAAGCGTCCAGGCGTTTATCATCAGGCTCAAAGGCTTTGATAAGATCTGAAGAAGGAGTATTCCAGCCACCTGTGCTGGTGTTGCTGACGGAGATGCCCGTCAGCAGTTTGGTGTCTGTACTTCTTGGCAGAAAGTGAAATGACAATACATTGGGCGTATTACCAGTAGCGGTACCTCCCAGGAATTGTATCTCAAATACCGATTCACGGCTGTTCTTATTTGATGGTGCAAAAGCATTAGCATAGTCAGCATTCAGGTCGTAGCCCATTGCCGGCATGGTCTTCAGTAACGTTTCAGCTTCACTCCATTTTTTCTGTAGCGTATATACTTCTGCCAACAGCAATGTAGCTGCTCCTTTGGTGGCTTCTCCTGTTTGTGGGAATTTGGCAGGTGCATTAAGCTCACGGATCGCGTCTTTTGCATCAGCGATGATCTGGTTGTAGATTTCTTCTACACTTGACCTTTCCTTAAAAGCGTCGTCTGCTTTAGTCACTTCATGCAGGAATAAAGGCAGCTTTCCATATAAGCGGACCAGCTTAAAATAATTCAATGCACGGAGGAATTTTACCTGGCCATCCAAAACAGCCTTTGCAGAATCACTGAAGCTCGCTGCTGGTAGACGGTCTATGACGATATTACAACGGGCGATGCCAGTGTAGCTGTGCTGCCAGGTAGCATTTGCATAGTCGTTGGTCGAAGTATTGGTGAAGTCGGAAACATTCTCCCTCTGAACAATGGCCGTACCACGGTTACCAGGAATTGGCTGGTATATGGTATTGTCAGAATGCATCTCCGAAGTGAAATAATCATTTATCAGCACATCACGCAGCGGTGCATAAGCGGCTATAACAGCCGATTTGAACTGTGCTTCCGTTTTATAGTAATTACCTGCAGTATAACCATCATCAGGCGTTAATTGAATAAAATCCTTTTTACAAGATACAGCTGCCATTGCTGACAACATCAATACCGGATATAACTTTCTCATCGTATACTGTATGATTCTGATTATTTAAATGTTGTACTAATGCCTATAGAAAATGTTCTCGGGATAGGATAAGCATTTTCATCAATACCTACACCTGTCGACTGGTCCATGCCACCTACATTCACTTCAGGATTCATACCTGAATATCCGGTCACCACGAACGCCTGCTGCACGGATGCATATACACGGAAGCTGGCAAGGAGGCTGTTCTTCACAGGCATTGAATATCCAAGCGTGATATTTTTACAGGACAGGTAAGAGCCATTTTCAATCCATTGACTATTCACAGATCTTCCTAAACCAGTAGTACCTGATTTCGTGCGTGGGTATACTCCTGATCCCGGGTCTTCTTCAGAACGCCAGTGGTCCAGGGCTGCAGCAAGTGGTACACGAGATCCGTCCATGTTCGTTTGATAAGCCCATTTAGCCGCATTCAGGATCTTACCGCCTACTGAATAGGTCATGTCAATATTCAGGTCGAAGCGTTTATAAGAAAAGCTATTGACAAAGCCACCGGTGAATGTAGGAGTAGGATCGCCGATGAATGTGCGATCGTTTACATCATCGATTATCTTATCACCATTGAGGTCTTTCATCTTTAAGGTACCGATATCGGAACTACCGTTAGGATTGGCAGCTGTGCTTAAGTATTTAGGTGAGTTGGCAAGGTCGTTCGCATCCTTGTATAATCCCTCGAATACGAAACCATAGAATTCACCCAGGTGATGACCAGCCTGTTGGCGGTAGTAATCGGAAGTAACAGTATTATTCCTTCTGATAAAGCCGGGAGCAACAAGGTTTGTGATCAAGTTGCGGTCGAACGACATTACCACATTGGTATTCCATTTCAACTGTCCTGTGAGGTTCTTGGTGCTGATAGTGAACTCATGCCCCCACATTTTAAGTGCACCTACGTTGAAAATGATCTGTGAAAATCCTGATGATACAGGGATCTGGCGTTGCTGGATCAGACCATCTGTAATTTTATGATAGTAGTCGTATGTCAGGTTGATACGATTATCCAGGATAGCCAGTTCCAGACCGATGTCGAACTGTTTGTTCCTCTCCCATCTCAACTCATCGTTTGCAAGACGGTTGACTGTTTGTCCCTGGGTAATGGTATTGTTGAAATTATAATAGTAAGTGCCGATAGCAGCCTGCGGATCGTAGTTGCCGAAGAAGTTATTACCGGTAACACCGTAGCTGGCACGGATCTTCAGGAAGTCAACTGCTTTGATCTTCTCCATGAACTTCTCATCGCTTACTACCCATCCTGCAGATACTGACGGGAAGTTACCCCATTGTTTGCTGATGCCAAATCGTGAAGATCCGTCGCGACGCAGCGCTGCAGATAACAGGTATTTCTTTTTAAAGCTGTAATTGATACGGCCAATACCGGAGATCAGAGAATAAGCACCCGCTCCGCTTTTGCCCGTAACACTGGTAGCAGCATTTAAATAAGGGATATCATCGCTGGTAAATCCAAGTCCGGTTAATGTATTACTATAGGAGCTGAATTTCTGTGCTGAATAGCCACCGAGGATTTCAATATCATGATTGCGGGCGATGGTCTTGTTATAAACAAGGTTCGCTTCTGCCGTCCAGGAGCCATTGTCAACAGCGGAACTGGTACCGGTGGTCTGTCCTTCGGTACCTGTTACCAGCCCTGACTGGAAGTATTTTCCTGTTTCGGCACCTTTATCTACAGCCAGGTTTGTTTTCAGGCTTAAACCCGGCAGGAATTCATAGTTAAAGTACCCGTTGCCCAGGATGCGGGTAGTATAGTAATCGTCGTTCGTCAGTTCATAGGTAGCCAGTGGATTAATATAGGCCACCATTCCCGGAGAATGTACGTTCCTTGCGTAACTACCATCTTTGTTATAGGGAGATGCAAGCGGGCTGGCTTCGAAGAATCTTTCAAAGTAACCTCCTACGCCATCGGTAGTGAAACGGTTATTGTGATCTACACGGTAGCTGGGAGCAAGATTAAAGCCCAGTTTCAGTTTGTTATCAGCAAGACTGACGTCCTGGTTGAAGCGTAGAGAGAATAATTTAGAACCGTTGTTAATGAGCACACCTTGTTGCTCCTGGTAGCCGGCCATTACAGTAGAAGAAGAGTGCTCACGGGCTGACTGTACTGAGAGATCATAACTCTGAATAGGCGCGGTACGGGTCATTAATTTGAACCAGTTGGTACCTTCTCCGTATTGTTCAGGATTATCGTATGCAGCGTGGTAGTCGGCGGGAAAGGTCAGCGCGGGTTCGTATTTCGCAGCATCGTCCATTCTTTGTTTCATGAAGGTAGCGAACTCGCGTGCGTTCATCACCTTCGGCAGTTTATTTTCAGGTATTTTCTGCAGACCGTAGTTAGCAGAAAACTCTACTTTCGGAGCACCTGGTTTTGCATGTTTTGTAGTGATCAATACGACACCGTTTGCACCACGCGAACCGTATAGTGAAGTAGCGGAAGCATCCTTCAGGAAACTGAAACTTTCAATCTCAGCCGGATTAATATTGTTCACGCTACCGGTAACAGGCGTACCGTCGATCACAAAGAGCGGCTGGTTGCTGGAATAAAAGGAAGCTGCTCCACGCACGATGAAACCGATACCACGACCTGGCTGACCGCTATACTGTGATACCTGCACACCGGCTACCTTTCCCTGCAATTGCTGTGCGAATTGCATTACTGGCATGTCCTGCAGCTTTTGCGCATCAACAGTGGCGATTGCACCTGTCACTTCACGTGCGCGCTGTTTACCATAACTCACTGTTACTTCCTGCAGCTGTGCGTTTGCTACTGACAGGTTTATATTCAGCTGGTAGTTGGCATTTTCAGCTACTTTGATACCTTTTATTTCTTGTTTGTTATACCCCATGAATGTCGTAATGACAGTATAAGTACCGGCAGGTACTTCAATGCGGTAGTTGCCGTTAGCATCAGATTGTGCACCATACCTGCTTCCCAGGATTGAAACTGTCGCACCTGGCAGGGCATCATTGTCGCCGGTCACCTTACCAATAATGGCGCCGGTTTGTTGCGCCCAGGCTATCTGACATGACAATAAAACGAACAGTAATGCAAATAATTTTCTCACACGATAATCACGCATGTATTTCTTCCTCATATTTTTATAATGGTTGAAATGTGAAAGCAAAGCACTATAATAGCGCAGATGAAGCGATGTCGCTTGTAAAAGTGGAGGGTCCCCGTTTCCGGCGGCAAAAGTGGGAAAGCAGTGTTATGTAAATGTTACGCATATATGAAGTTTATATTAACTTTATGTGTACTTGTCAACTAAGATCATTATTTCGGTAGAAGTTATATTACCGCATCTCCGGCTGGTAATAAATTTGAACTGGCACTCTGTACCTGCAAATATCAATGCATGAATACTGACGGCCATGGTGGCGGAAAAACGCGTAAAACCAGCGCGTACCGGGCATTACGCTCACGCATATTGAGTGCGTATCATGCACTTACCTTTGGGATGTTATATTGTTGATAACCTCAAAAAAAGACACACATGGTATTAAACACGATTAGTGCGTTGCGGAGCTATACCACTGCATCAGCAAATGAATTTGTAAACGTACTTGGCTACTATACGCCTGGCGATGGCGGTGGTGGCAATTTCTTCTGGGATACCACTTCTCCCCTGGCGAATGTTGACGGAGGTACTATTCTTGACGTTACCGGCACTGCTACGACTCCCGGCAGATGGAAACGGCTGTTTTCAGGAGAAGTGAATGTAAAATGGTTTGGCGCAAAGATGGATAGCGTTACGGACGATAGCGAAGCATTACAAAAGGCCGTTAACTCGGAATACGTTGTGTACCTGCCTGAAGGAACGCTGGCAGTTTCAACGCCGATACTTTTAACACACGGACGTACCATAATCGGAGCGAGTCAGGAAAAAACTACTATTGTAAAAACAACGCACAATACACTTTCTACAGGTACTTCAGCTGGTATAGACGCTATTTTCATTATCGACATCGATAACCAGACCTATGTGAGGAACGTCACATTGAAAAACCTGCTTCTCCGAGGTACAGCTAGTGGTGAGAAGGTTGCCTACGGCCTCTATGCTCCACGTGGCTACTCACATCTTTATGAAAACATATACGTCGACAATGTGACCACCGGCTTTTACTGGAAAGTGATCTTCCAGACGAGGGTGCTGGCCTGCATTGCGCAGAAAGTGTCAACCGGGTTTAAGATAGATGCGCCGGAAAATGAACTTGGTGGTACCTCTACCGTTTTTGAGCGCTGCTGGGCACTGTTGGTTTCCGAGAAGGGATATGATTTTAAATCCCTCGTCTATTCCACCATGTTAAGCTGTGCATCAGAAAGTATATTATGGGAGGATGGGTCCGTACTCAACAACCCTGCATATGGATACTACTTCGATTCCTGCACCGGCTTCTCAATGCAAGGCTGTGGTGTAGAAAAACTGAACGGTTGTGCAGTGCACGTCGCCAATTCAACCGGCTTCTCTATTACCGGCATGAATGCGGCAATTGACAATCATGGGTCCTTCGCCACGTTGTATGCGTTTGGCCACCTTACCCTTATTAACTCCTATGTCACTATCACCAGTTCCAACTTTTATCTCACCGAACCTCATCGCTATATAGTAGATCACTATATCTCCGGTTCACATGTAACGCTGATCTCAAGTAACATTGTTGGTTGGGGCAAGAAAGACAGAGTTACGCCACTAATAGAGAATGACTCTACCGTCATAGATCTGACTGGTAAGGAGCAAAACAAAGCGGGAGCCGAGGGATATGCAAAAGGTCTCGCCAGACTTACAAGTGGTGTTATTACGGAGAGAAGGAGTATCACCATCGCCAACCTCGCTGCTGACAATGGCATTGTGTACCTTCCCGAAAATGCGGTCTTAAAAAGAGTAAAAGTGATGGTCACCAATCCTTCAGCGGGCGAGATGACATTATTCATCAAATATCCGGGATCACCCGATAATTTTTACTACGAGCAAAAACAGGTGTTTTCGGTGAATAATGTAGTGTTATATGAACCAGAGGTTAGCAAACAAACCAAGCCCACCTCGGGACAGTGGGGCATCCGTCTTAATGCAGGCGGCAGCTTCAATGGCTTCGCCTGTGTAATGGAAGTTGACTATTATATAGCGCAATTCTAGACTAACATTTAAAATGGAAGAGGGTGCCTCGTTTAATGATGGGGTACCCTCTCCTATTTTGATTAAAGTGCATATCTTTGATTGTTAAATGCCATTTATTCCCTTACAATATCCCTACATGTTAAGCTTTCTGATCTGTAAATTTCGTTGCATGTTTCAGACATAGCCATATCTACCGCTCTACTCCAATAACAAATACACAAACTGTCCCTTACCTTAAAATAAAATTATGAGAAAAATCGTAGTACACACCTTTGTTACGGTCTTCCTTTTCATGTTACTTCTTGTGCTCTATCTTTTACTAGGCTTACCAAATGGAGGAGCTGCCGTGCTTGCCCTGCTGTACGCTCTCTTCTGCGCTCCATTTCCCACCTACCTGGCGGTCTTAATTTACCGTTCGGCAAAGAAGAAGATAATTCCCGGCAACAAGATCGTTTCGATCCTATCCAGCACATTGCTGTTGCTTATCATCTATCATATCGGCCTTATATTGTTCATACTTATGGGACATAGTGAAAGCTGGACAATATTCATCAATACTATGATCAATGAGTATACCGGCGAGTACGGAACCGTTAATATCCCTGCTATTTTATTAATCATTGCTATTCCGCTAGCAGAACTTTTAATTACAAAGGTGGAGCGGGATATGAAAGAGGAACGGGAGAAGCTTCAAAAAAAATGAAATGAATTTAAGTAAAACCGGTACAACCTGTTTTAAGCGATGTGATGAAATGCATTCACAAATTTTTGAATAGCTCGCGTAGGATTTCCAGTAAAGGATGAAAAAAATTGCGTAAAACCCGCAATCGTGATTTGCCTAATTTTGAATAAAAATTAAACTATGGCACGAACACGTAATCCATTATGGAACGGCTTAAAAGTAGGCCGTAGCAAAACAGCCAAAGGCTTCGTAGTGAAAACACGAGGCGGCAAGGCATTTATCAGTAAACGTCCTGATATGAGCAAAGTTGTTCCATCAGAACTGCAGCTCAGATCGAATAGCAAGTTTAGGGAAGCAGTTACGTATGCACGAAGCATTGTCAACGATCCTGCGAAAAAAGTTGCATACAAGGCTAAGCCAGGAATGACCGTGTATCATTCTGCAGTGAAAGAATATCTGGAGAACCATTAAAGATATACTGAGGCTTACAAACCAGTAAGCTTGCAATATGAACTAAAGCTGTCCGCCAGTGGTGGACAGCTTTTTTAGTGCGTCTACCTAAGTAACATATATGCGCTGCCATTTCTGAGACTATTTAAATCCTTCAACCCTGATTTCTGTCTACTCAAGTGTGCTTGTATAGTTCAGATTCGCTACAGCAGTGCTTCTGCTATCCTTATCCTCCCTTTATCTTCCCTTCAGAAGGGAGGATAAAGGGAGGATAAGGATAACAGAAGCACTGCTGTAGCTAACATGAGACGATCTCAATTAAAAAAAACATGTCAATTTGATCTGTAAATGATTACTTTTCACTAACTTGCACGAATAATGTTGATCCTGATCCGTGAACAAAATGAAAACATAAACAAGAATTTTATCAAATTAAAAATTTGAACAAAATGAAGACCATTTCAATCAATTCCACTCTTAGCGACTCCCACCTCCGTAACGCAATTACTGGTCAGTATAACCCTATCCAACCCCTATCCCTACTACTACTATATTCCCTACGTAGCTTTCACAGCTTTCTCTCTCTCTTATTTAAACCAAATTCGTTAACTACCACACTCAAATTATATGAAGAACCGTATTCTCATGCTTACCAAAGGAGGCATTCAAGAATTGATCAATAGTGATATGATCCTCTATGTTAGAGTTAATCGTACCCACAGCATTATTAAACTCTCAGATGGCCGATCCCAGGCAATAGCTCTTAGCCTTAAGCAGTTTGAAAAATATCTCCCCCCTGATTTATTTTGCCGTACCCACAGAAGTTATATTGTCGCCCTTGATCACGTTAAAAGTGTTCATCAAGGTAGTATAACGCTCACTGGCAAGGAGGAAGTTCCTCTTAGCGAAGATTTCAGGAAAGTTTTCTACAGTCATTTTGTTGTAATTTCCGAAAAGGCGGAAAAAATGGAAAAGCCAGAAATGCTTTCATGAGGCCTTTTCCGGCTCTTATTTGTTAATTTCCGGCTCTTGTATAGATTCTTCAAAATCGCCTTAAAATACTTCCGAATATTGTGTCATCAATCACAGCCAAAGGGGCTGCACCCGCAACAGCAGAGAGGTGCCTCCTGTTGCACCCTTTGGCAGTGATTGTAATGAAATCCTTTTTTCAAATTTTTAAAAACTTAAAATTATGGGATACATAAAAGACAATAATATGATGGAGGGTATGTCCGGTACTGTAGGAAAGCTGCTCTTTACTGTCAGGAAAGACAAAACAATTTCAAGTCCTAAAAGAGGGCCTAATACAAAACCTCCAACTGCAGAACAGCAGGCAGTTCAGCTGAATTTCGAAAGGTTTTCAGCATATGCTCAGGAAGCGATCACTGATCCGGTAACGAAGTTACTGTACCAGAAAGGCGCGAAACGCGGGCAGACTGCTTTTAATGCCGCTTTCAGTGACGCAGCAACACCACCAAAGATCCTGGATATTGATTACGATTTGTCCTATAAAGGACTGGTCGGTGATGTATTCAAATTGCTGGTGAAGGACGTAGTCCGCGTCAGGTCTGTAAAGGTGAGGATCTTGTCTGCCGCAGGAGCTGAACTGGAGCAGGGAGATGCCGTTCCAAATGCAGATACAGGTAATTTCTGGAAGTATACTGTTACGACCGCAAATCCTGTATTGCCAGGCAGCCGCATACTGATCACAGCAACTGATCTGCCAGGTAATGTGACCAACGCAGAGAAAGTGATCTAATGATCATTTAAAGCTAAAAAGGCGCCCCGGAATAAGAACCGGGGCGCTTCTTATACATAGGATATAGAGCGGAAACGTACAAACATGCCGATTACAAAATCGGGCATATTATTATAAATTTGCTCTAAACAGACGAAATGGAAGATTTTGTAATTGTAGTGAACCGTATCGAAGAATTGCAGTCAGTTCAGAACCGCCAGGAACTGGAATTAATATTTGATAAAGCTAAGCGGACCATCGTTGGCGGTCAGGATGTAATACTAGTAAGAGACGACGGTAAAGGCAAACAGGAAAAGTTTGAGGCTTTCTCCAACGAACAGGATCTTGAGGAATACAGAAAGCGGATCTTCCGGTTTTTGTAAAGTGGTTTACCTACGTCGATCCATTACTGCTGGCTGTTTCCGGGACTATTATATACCGATCCGTCTGCGTTCAACTTCACTCATATAAATACGTATGCTCATTCGTGTTAACATTCCGGTAACATTGGTTTCCCAGTTTTACGTCTAAATTTTCTAAAAGTAATGAGACAGAAAGGCCGTTCTTATCAAAAGCTTCTTACCTTTTTTCTAGGTGCTGGTGTATTGCTGACATGTGGCGCTGCATTTATAGCACCTCAGGCAACTGATGACGAATTCTCTATCGTAGTGCTTCCGGATACACAATATTATACGTCGGAAAAGCATGGTGGAAAAAAGGAAATGTTCTATGCGCAGACAGACTGGATCGTGAAGAACGCTGCAAAGGAGAAGATAGCATATGTTGTACATCTTGGTGATATTACTGACGATGGTGAAAAGTTTGCTGACCAATGGACAAATGCAGCCGAGGCGATGTATAGGTTGGATAAACCGCAACCAGGTTATCCGCAGGGAATTCCCTACGGTATGGCAGTGGGTAACCATGACCAGACAAAGAGCCAATATCCGTTAAGCGGGATAACCGATTCCTATAACAAGTACTTTGGTATCTCCCATTTTAAGGATAAACCATGGTATGGCGGGCATTATCTTAACAACAACGACAGCCATTACGATCTGTTCACTGCTGCAGGCGTGAAACTCATCGTGATCTATATGGAATATGACTCTTATGATGAGGATATTGAACCGCTGAATAAATGGACAGCACAGGTGCTGGAAAAATATGCCGACAGGAAAGCTATCCTTGTGAGCCACTCCTTTATTCATTTTAACAATACCGCTGGTACCAACGAGAAAGGGTTTCCTAAATTCAGTATGCAGGGACAGCACCGGTTTGACAGGCTGAAAAGCTATCCTAATGTCATCATGACCTTATCCGGTCACGTAGGTGATAATGGAGAAGGTTACCGTCAGGATGGTTATGCAGGTAATATTATCAAGTCCTTCCTTTCTGATTACCAGAGCAGACCTGACGGCGGTCATGGACTGATGCGTTTGATGACCTTTTCGAAATCCAAAGACCTGATCAGTGTACGCACCTTCTCCCCTTATACTGGTGAAGAAGAAACCGACGCTGATAGCAAGTTCACCCTACCATGGATGCATCATACAAATGTTGCCCGTATCAATGACCTTAATAACGATGGTCAGACAGAGATCATGTTCTTTTCTAAAGGTCAATGGAAGATACAGGGGCAGGCAGATATCAACTTTGGTACTGAAGGAGATATTCCAGCTCCGGCTGACTACAATGGCGATGGAAAGGCAGAATTAGCCTATTTCAGACCTTCAGAAGGAAAGTTCTACCTGGAAGGTGGTAAATCAATAACACTTGGCCATGCGGGCGATATACCTGTTTGCGGGGATTATGACGGTGATGGCTTTGCTGAAGTAGCAGTATATCGTCCTTCAACGTTGACATGGTACTTCAATGGGCTGGACAGCATTAAGTTTGGTCATAAAAATGGTATTCCAGTTCCAGCGGATTATGACGGTGACGGCAAACTGGATGTAGGCTTCTTCCGGACAGATAATTCGCTCTGGCAGACTACACTGGGGAATATTCCGCTTCAGGTACAGCATGTTCCCGGAGATATGCCGGTACCAGCTGACTATGATGGAGACGGCCGTGCAGAGATGGCGGTGTACAGACCTTCTACCGGAGAATGGATTATCGACAAGATGAAACAGCCGGTTAAACTGGGTGGCAAAGATGACATACCGGTACCCGGCAATTATGATAAGAGTGGTAAGGCGTCGCCGGCAGTTTATCGTAATGGTAAGATCTATCTGCAAAATGGGAAGACGGTAGCGGCAGATAAGGGAGCGGTAGTGGAACTGGTCAATCTTCCGATATGTAAAAAGTTTTATGGGAGATAAGGTCTTCTATTTTTTTCAGATCAGTAACTACCTCATTTCGCATTATCGATGCTATCGAAATATGAAAAATACACCCTGGACACAACCGTCCGGAGGGCACAAAAGCAAAAGGTCGGAAATCCGACCTTTTGCTTTTGTGTTCAAACCCACTCCACGAACAGGCTTGTTGTCTTTATTATATAAATATCAAATTATAGTTTGACAAACCGGATCGTCTTTGGCGCTCCGCTTTTCCGTTTCAACACCGCCATATAAAAACCTTTGGTCAATGTAGCTACATTAATATTCAGACTGGTTTTCCCTACAACATTATAAATAAGAGGATTCTGCGAACCATCCATACTTCTTATCTCCATCGTTATCCATCCATCATTGACATCAAGATCATTCACCGTCAGATTATCTGTAACAGGGTTGGGATATAATCTTCCGGAAGGTTCATCAGACGTATATTTAAACACGATCACAGAAATGGTATCACTAACCACCGTTAATGGGCATCCATTAATACTGTGTCCTTCTATTTGTATAAAATATTTTCTGATACCTGCAATACTACTTGTATCAACAATAGTAAAAGTGTGACTGGCCGATTCGATATCACTCAAATGCATATAAGGAGCATATGCAGCACCATTAGTACCCTGAAACAGGGTAAGCGACGACCTGGGGTAAACACTACTACTGATATCGGTAGTAATGATCAGGGGCTCATTCGCAAGTACACTGTCTTTAGCAGTGATACTTACTACCGGTAACGTAACACGATATAAGTTCATGACAATGACATTACTGGTATCATTCACATGCTGGGAACAGCTGGCCGTACCGTATACCACCGCAGAGATGCTGTCCCCATCTACCAATGTGTTGTTATAGTATTTCAGCCCAACACTATCTGTAGGCAAACCATTGATCAGCCAACGGAATGAAGGCGTATCACCAGCATCTTTATAAGTGGCAGAAAACTGCACAGGCGTACCTGGACAGACATTGTTATTGGCAGTACTGATCTCTATATCTGGTATTCTCACTGTATCTATCATCAGCGTAAATACCTGCTCGTGTTTATCATCAACCAAACAACGATAGAGGTAGTTATGATAAGGTAGCTGTACATTCCGGATGCCCAGCCGTACACTGTTACTGCCTGTGTAAACACCATCATCCACGACGGGAACAAATCCTTGTCCCGTATCGACCTGCCACTGGTACATGTTTCCTGATAAGGGAGACATAAGCGCAGTATCTGTGCCCATACATACGTGTACATTTGTATTTGGCTTTATATCATTTTTTAAAATGAAGATCTTGTCCCATGTCTGACAAGCCATCATTTCTGGTTTACCATCGCCATCAAGATCGCCGGTCAGATTCATATAATTATAACCATAAAGGTTATTCCCGATCTGATATTTTACCGGTGCGGCAAACTGCACTTTATTACTATCGCTGATGTTTTTAAACAAGGACATACTGCACTCGAAATAGTTATTGGTCACCAGGTCCTTTTTGCCGTCTCCATCCATATCATTGGCAGATACCCAATCCACCGACTCCCCTGTTTTGAAATAAAGAGGTGTTTCAAAAGCTATTTTCCCGGGCACTGCTCTGTTAACATGAACGGAAACGCTATTGTAATTTGTATTAGCCGTCAGCAGATCTGTTTTTCCATCCTGGTCCATGTCTGCACTGAACACATTAAAATCACTAGGTGTAGGACCTCTGTCGGAAATATCAATATTCAACGGATTGCGGAACCAGTAACCGAAATACTCGAAATTTCTGAATACCTGCAGATATTTACCATATCCACATATAGTCATATCCTTTTTCCCGTCTCCGTCATAATCAGCAAATGTCATATTCCATGGGATAATAGCGATATCGTTATTATAGATCGACCAAAGCTGAAAAGACATATGTCCCGGCGTACTGTTGTTCTTAAACCGGTACACTTCTCTCAGATTGCCGCTGCAAAGGAACAGATCCGCCTTCCCTACATTGTCAACGTCGGATATAAACAAACTTGAGAATGCTGATTCGACTGTCAGGGGCACATGAATGGTATCACTCAGGTCATCGCCGGTGTTGCGAAAAATAACTATATGATCACCAGGATAAGAAACAGAGGCGATATCCGTTTTACCGTCTCCATCCAGGTCTGCCGTACCAATAGAAGAAACGTTATCCATTTTATAGACTTGCGGATCAGCAAAACTGATATTCCCGACAGTACTTGTATTACGTGCCAAAGCCAGTCCGTAGGCATCCCGGTACAGCAGATCTAGTTTACCATCACTGTTAATATCAGCTAATGCGGCAATAGAATTCCCTTTCAGTTCTATCTTCGTTTCAAAAGAAGATTGTCTGAACTGTTCGTTGTTCACCGGAAAAGTAAGCGTGATCCTAATATCAGACCATGCTGTGAGATTATTACAGGTAACCGACAAAGGATCACTGCCGATACCTGCAGGTATCTTCACCTTCAGCTCGGTACCGCCTGCTGATATCACCTCTGCCTTTATATTCCCGATATAGACGATATTTTCAGTGGTGACAGATGCGAAGCTATGACCAGTAATAGTGATCGTGTCACCCACCGCACCAGTGACCGGGGAAACAGATGATATAGATGGAGGAGATAGCTGTGCCCAAACAGGCAATGACATACAAATAAAGAGGATACACAGTAAATGCCTGTGCTTCAAGGATTGGTACATTGATATAGATATAAAGGTAAAGGGATGCTCTAAAATTGTCCGGCTTCATTAAAAAACACCCAAATATAGATGAAGAAGGCGTTGCAAAAAATAATTTTAAATATGAAATGGTGCTTGTTCGCCGTGATGGAACATTTGAAAAGGATGAAGATATGAACCTTGTCTTTGCAAATGATAAGATGGATATTAATATAAAAGTCAGGATAACATTTCCGTAAAGGGGAAGCAACATTATGTCCGCCAATTCAGCTTAAGTAGCTTATTCACCTTCAATAAATTCACGAGCTAAAAGAGACAAAAAAGATTTCTTCTGAAAATAAAAACATTTTGTTAGATTTGTAAGGTATCTATATCAAGTGCATGTGCACAATGGGTTTGGACCAGAGAGAGAGTAGGCTGCCTTAATAAAGTTGAGTAATGAGTCACCTAGTACGATTGAGTAAGTAGTATTTGTTGTTTATCGTGTTTCTGTTGTCCGGGTCATGTCCGGTTCTACGCCACGGAAAACCTCTGAACCTGAAAATGAAGTTACGGAACGTTTAAATTCTCCCTACAAGGTGTTTTTTTTATGAAGTCCTCTACTCCCCCGCCCCAATTGATACTCCTGGCCGGCCTTACTGGCAGCGGCAAAACAGCAATCCTCCATTCACTTCAGCGCAACGGTTATCCGGTTATAGATCTTGAAGCTTTAGCGGGCCATAAAGGCTCTGTATTTGGCCATTTCGGCCTTCCCACCTTACAACCCTCCCAACAGGAATTTGAGCAGCAATTACAGTTCTTATGCATGCAATATGCGGATGCTCCTTTGGTTTTTACCGAACAGGAAGGACCTGCCATTGGCAAAAGAAGGATACCGGCATGGTTCTACACCGCCATGCAACAGGCACCTGCTATTTACCTGGATATCCCTTTTAAGGAGCGCGTTAAAAAGCTGGTCGCTACTTATGCGCATTTTCCATATGACATGATCATTGCGGCTATTGAGCGTTTGCAGGAAAGATTACCTGCTGCGAAGATCGGGGAATACAGGTCTTTGATCACACGTGGAGATTACACTACGTTTACCGCAGACATTCTTTCCTATTACGACAACACCCTGCATTATGAAGCAGGGAACATTGCAGTGCAGTTATCCTTTAAAGAATGGGATGAACAGCAGATCACATCAGCTGTCATGCAACAGGTGCGGGCAGCATTTATCTGATCATTGACGATATCGTATTACCATGAATGGCTGATATTATCTCTTCAAAAGTACGATGCCTGTCAAACAGGTTAAAGATGCCCAGCTGGTGCTGCCGGATATTGTGCGCCAGGTCAGCACTGCCTTCTTCTTCCAATACTAGCGCCATACTTTGCAACAGGGATTGCAGATGTACACCATTCACTTCTGCAGGTAATACCGCTTCTGATGTGCGCATAGCTTTAATGAGCTGCGCTATGAATGCCGGACCTTGTTTTCGTTGCCACGCTACCGTCACCTTCCTGTTATGATTTACAAGATGCAGCACTTCCTGACGGAACTGTTGAATAAATTCTGATACCTGTTTACCGGCTTCTGATGTTTGCAGATCTTCCTGCAGCTTATTCATCAATGCATGTGTAGAGAGCTGTCTTGCGGCCTGCCCATCACCGTTGTGCCGTGCTGCGGTCAAACCGGCATCTCCCATGCCACCACCGGCGGGGTAATCTACTACTACCGGGAGTTTCGCAACGTGGCTCATGCCATGTGAACTTGTAACAGTCAGCGTTACAGTGTAGGTGCCGGGAAGATTAAAAGTATGCGTAATAATCTTCCCCTGTTTGGTAGCAACGGTACCATATACATCCGGGTCGCCGAGATCCCATATATAACCGATGATCTCTCCGTCTTTACACACAGACTGTGCTGCCGATAAAGTGGCAGTAAAGGGCGCTGCTGTGCTACTCTGTGGAGTAATCGTAATAACGGCCTTTGGGCTGCCATATATGCTGATCTTAAGCGCCGCCATCACCCTATGGATACAATTGGCATAATTGCCGTCATATGCCGGGTCGCCGTTTTCCTTGCTGGCCATCAGCAGGCCCACCACCTGATTAAGATCGTTGATGATCACTGAACCAGAATCTCCTCCTTTTGCAAATTCATTATTATTGTTCTGGGTACTATGAGGCACGATATACATCTGATGCTCAAAGTTAGCGGGTTCAGTTTTAGGAATGCCTACCCAGGCTTGCGCATCTATTCCTACTGCTCTGCCGATTGTTCTGTCGGTCGTCCGGCCCACTTTTCTTACCCGTTCGCCTGGAATTACGGTAGTCCTCACAATAGTCTGATCGGCTTTGTGATATTCCTTCAGAGGAGCGACACTATAGATGGGAGCATCGGCAGTTGTCAGTTGTGTATCGCCGGCTCCCGGATTGGCATATTCTCCTAATCCCCTCACGATATTGCTGATCACGTAATCGTCTGCGATCTGGTGCATGCCTATTGTGGCGAAGGCAGCATCTACCTCTTTAGTTAAAATGCCTTTCGTATTGTAGGCTATGATATCGCAGGTACAACATGCGCAGCAGGTAAGGTCTGGTTGTCCTACCGCATCGCCGTCCGACTTACTATCGTTATATAAAACGTGGTGGTTGGAAAGAAGCACCAGCTTTCCGGTTTCATTACTGATAGCAAAGCACCCCAGGGTACCGAACCAGGAACCGGTGTTAGGTGCTATCTGTATACCGGCTTTTAAAGGGCGGTATTGGCTCTTATCCTCCAGGAATGTGGCGGTTTCGATTTCCACAACATCGGTGGGAATACCTGCAATTTCCGCAGGGATAATTTCGGATTCGTCCAGCGCTGTCGCTGCTATCTTTTTCTGCACATGTATTACATAACACATTGTTTCTATGTGCCTGCCAGCTATCTCCTTACAAGCTATACTTACCGATACGACATTTTTCCTGCTGTGGAGCAGTGCTTCCGCTTCCGGTAAATGAAACACCACCTTTTCAAATTCCTTTTCCCTTTCTTCCCGTGATTTGGTGATCTCCATGTTTGAAACGTATTTTAGGATGTGTGAATTACAGTTATTATTTCCTCTAAAGTATTGTGGTGGTGCAATACGTTGAAGATAGCAAGCCTATGCTCGCGGACAGCTGCTGCGAGGGGCGGGCTGCCTTCTTCTTCAAGCACTGTGGCCATATGCTGCAACAGTTGTTGCACGGGAACATTATTTACTTCTTTGGGCAGTTGGGCGCCCTCAATGCGGATAGTTCTAAGATATTGCGCTACAAAAGCGGGACCTTGCTTCCGCTGCCACGCTACCATTACTTTACGGTTCTTATTTACCAGAAGTTGTATCTCATCCCTGAACTCCTCCACTAATGCCGCCATTGTTTTTCCCTTTTCAGAAGCCAGGAGACGCGTCTTCAGATCACTCAGCAACGCGGCGGGCGCCTGGGTCCTGACGCGCTGTCCGGTTTCGGCTGCTGCCAAAGCAGTGCCATCATCTGTGCCGCCACCGGCGGGCCACCCTACCGTTATTTCTTTGACGATGCGATCGCTTGTACCGTTGTTATCCGTGACCTTGAGGGTGATCTGGTGTTTTTTCCCGGGCGTATTGAAAGTATGCGTACACGTTACACCACTATACGTAGTAACAGCACCGGTTTCATTAGGATTGCCCATATCCCATGCATACGTTACAATGATCCCATCTCCATCTACCGAGCCACTGGCATCGAATTGAAAAGTAAGTGCATCCGTCTGTTGTGCAAAAGTAAAGTCGGCGGTGGGTGGGCAAAATATCCGGATCTTCATTTCCCTGAGCACATCGTGGATGTTGTTGCAAGTGCTTATATAGGGCTTTTCTTTAAATTTAGAGGACATCAATAATCCCACTATACGATTCTGATCATCTATCAACACGGAACCGGAATCTCCTGGTATTGCAAAAGGCTTATCAGCGTCTGCCGACTTTACACGGATCTGATTAACATACTTACGGACCTTGTCGTTGCCAGCATTTACGTCTACCGGTGCACCTACCAATATTACCTCACCTATGGTACGTCCTGTTGTGCGCCCTACCTTTCGTACCCTGTTGCCGGGGACAACTGGCGACATCACCGGGTCTCCTTCCGTATCCCAGGTCTGCGTCATGGGAGCCACGCCTTTGATCAGGGCATCATCATTGGTGAGCGTTTCATTGGCAGCTCCCAGGTTTTGATATACGCCAAGTCCTTTGACCATATTCCTGATGAGTACCTGCTCAGATATATTATCTACTGTTATTTTGGCAATGGCTGCGTCCACAAATTCAGGCGGCCCGCCAATTGTTGGCCGCTTGCCTGCCACGTTACGGGCTATCATATCGCAGGTACAACAGCAACAGCAGGTTTTATCGGGCTGGTATATATCATCACCTGTGTCTTTGTAATCACCATATAACACATGGTGATTAGACAAAAGTACCAAGCTCCCATCTTCTACCATGTTTGCAAAGCAGCCCAGCGTACCCTGTCCATCGGGACCATTGGAGATCTGTACACCTCCCACCAGCGGCCGTTCTATATCGGTATTAACACCGTCTTTGGGGCCACACAACTCATCCTCTACGGGTACTGTTGATACATCTGTGGGAATGCCTTCTATTTCCGCCGGGATAATATCCTCTGGTGCTATGTCAGACATTGCTTTTTTTTCCTCCACAAATACAACAAAACACATTACCTCTACATATGTTCCTTCCCGTTCTTTATATCCAATAGCAACGTCGATTACATTTTTTTTACTCAACAGCAGTGATTTGGCTGTGGCGAGGCGTGCGGCTATATTGCTAAACTCAGCATCCCTTTCTGCCTGTGATCTTGTGATCTTCATGATCCGCTATCTTTAAATATTTTAAACAAAATTTACTGCTGTACTTCTTCTGTGTTATCGTACTTCAGGCCACTTGAACCTTCTCCCCTGCCTACCTGCTTTCTATATCCGTACCAACCGACCACAGCACCGTTGTACCAGCGCGTACGCTGGAAACTGGCTTTGAGCTGCACTCCTGCCCTCGGCACTTCTTCTTCATTAATGAAGTAGGGGTCCGGCTGCGTATTATCGGAATTTATGCCATGGCGCAACAGTTGCGTACGGGGACGTATATGCGTATAACCGCTACGGAACAGGCGCGGCATAGCTGCCCTTTGCAGCTGTATGGCCCTGTTACTGTTCTGCACATGCACTGGTATAAAAGGGATCCAGTTTTCCGGAACAGTGTTGGCAAGCGAATACCTGAACATCGGCGCTGTTTCTTCCGGAACAGGGGCGGGCGTATTATCAAACTGCTGTAACAGGCCGGAGAACTGTTTTGCGTACCTATTACCGTCCATAGTACCACCAATATTGTCGGGCAATGTTACCTCCACCGCCCAGACGTGATTGGTCATTTCATCGCGTACAAAATGTACTTCTTCGAGTGGCTCGCTTTCCACTGATCTTACTGTCACAGGAGGTATAAAGGTGCGTGTATCTACCGGTTGATTACGTACGCCGTTGGCTTGCATGGTGCTCATGTTAAACATGCCCCAGCCGGCCCAGTTGTCTGTCAGGCCCTGCGTAGCGGCGGCAACGAAAGACTGTTCCCCGAATACATCGGTGACCACAATCCCTTTTACGTCGCATAGGGTGCCTACCTGCACAGGGTAAGGCACCAGTAACCAGTCTGTATTATAGAGCAATGCATATTCTGTGAAGATCAGCTTTGCGATATCTGTAGTGCCGGCTTTAATATTTCCCAGATCAACCTTTCCGTTCTCAAACTGCCACCAGCGGGAGTTCGGTGCGCCTGCGAATTTGGCTTCACGGGGTATCACGGTGAGCAGATCACTTTTTATCATGGCCTTTTCCGTTGCGGTAGGGAGGCCGCTCAGACCGGGTACGCTTTGCGCTTTATTTACGTCGAAGCTGTACCAGTCCATCGTACCGTTATAGTATTCCTGTGCGGAAACAACAGTATTGGCCGTCGTGTTTTCTGGCAGACAAGCATGGAACTGGTATTCCATCTGACGAGGTATCCAGGCGCTCTCTACTCCCCCACTATATGAACCGTAGTAGTTCCTGCCATGCCAGTCGACAAACGCTGTTCCTGCAGTAGTGAGCATGGATGCATGAGCCGGTTTTTCTGTTGTCAGATAGCCTACTGTCTCGCTGATATCGCCGAGCAACTGATCAAATAGCACCAGGCCGTCAAAATAACGGGAGGCCGTTGCTGTGGAGAGGTCCATGCAGACTTCATTGCTCAGTGTTTCCGCTTTCTTTATCATTTGAGCACCGCTATCCTCCGGTTCTATATCTGCCATTTCAGGCAGAGGAAAGTATTGCCGCAAGCGGGTTTTCCAGTAACTGCGGTCATAGTCAGGTACAGCAAATTGCAATGCTGCGCGGTCCAAACATTTCATGAATATGAAGGCTGCTTCTACGCGGCTTCTATAATCAAGCTCCCAGTTCTGCTTTTCCATACACTGTTCCAGCGGAAGTCCGTCGCTATATGCCTGTGCGGGTGAAGCAGGCGTTTTTGTTCTGGTAATGGGAGATGATTGCATGTAGATCTTGGCGAAGATAGCGGAGCCGGTATCTTCCCCCTGGAACTCACCGAATTGCCACTGACGGGTGAGCATCCACAATGGGTCGTGTATGCTGCACTCCAGCGCTTTGTCAAATTCTGCCGTTCTGGGGCGCGGCTCCAGCCGATTCCAGGCCCTTAAGGGTTCGCATGCGTAACTATTCGCTCTTGACATTCTTTACACGGTTTTGGGTTTGATATGCGAGAAATCCATCACAGCCTGTACCCCTAATGGGTTCTGATCAGGATTGTTATTGTTGGATTGCGGAGGCGCTACTTCCGATATGATGCCCGGCAATACATGACTGAGGAATGATTTTTCCAGATGGTCTGGTTCTACCGCCCTGTTCTTCGCCATTTCCATGGTATCAATGATGGTATGTACCAGGTTATCCCATTCCCATACGTTTGTATATTCCGGCGGAACTGCCAGCAGCAATGTTTGCGGCGCTGCGGCATTAGGCTGGTTGTAATGGAAGGCAATGCCGCTGGTCTCTTCCTTACCGGGGATGATCTCCAGCCATTCATCGATTACAAGTCCGCAGAAAACGTTACCGGTATTCAAGGCCTGGTCGTTTATCATTACGAGCGACAAGCTATCTCCCAGCGGTGTGTAGTTGCTGGGATACGGAAGTCCCAGCCAGTGATCGCCGTTGCCTGGTTTGTAAGGGAACTGGCAGGGCTGTATACTTGTTAGCGGTAACTCGTATACATCGCTTAGTTGCATATACATGGTCACATCGTATAACCGGCGGCGTACTTTAGCAGCACTATGCAGCCAGTCCTCCACCGCCATCAGACCATTATGCCTGGTTATTTTCTGTGAGGCAGGTAATTGTAGCTGTGCACGCACAGGGGTGGCATCGAAGGCATACAGTGGGATTACCCTGAAACCCTTACCAAGTATAACAGCTGCCAGATCGCCCAGCTTGTCTGCCTTCGTTTTCGGCACAGTCGCTTTATCTATCTCCGTTAGTAAGGCAGCAGCCTGCTGACAGCGACTCAGGACTTCATTGTAGATATTGATGAGATGCTGTAAGGCATAAGTATAGCGCTGTTCAGCCCTAACGTCTGCTGGTACTGTAAAGGACAGTGCGTTCGGCATACCGAATGCGCGTGCCTTTTGCAGGTCTGCAAAAATGCTGTCGAAGTCCGTAGCTGTTAATGGTACATCTCCAGAGGCAATGTCTCCACTCAGTACCGGCGACAGATAAGATCTTGCGGCCAGGGTTGTACGGAACAGGTCCAGTGCCAGGTAGGTATTCTTTACGCGACCATACAGCTCTGTCACATCATAGGCATTAGGGTTGTTGGTATCTGCTACTGTATCTGGCATCAGCAACTCCGCAGCACCGGCATTACGGGCGTTACTCAACATGTTACGGATGTTCTTCATCATCAGCAGGATGTCGGCGATAGTTTTGTCAGCAGCACTCCATAGATGATCTCTTTCCTTCAACGCGATACTGAGTTGACTGTCGTAATCATTCTGCGCTTTACGATACGTTTGCAGGAGTATTTCACGTAACTCTTCTTCACCACCGGGCAGATAGAACAGATCTATCGGTTGCCAGTTCAACGATGCAAGGGACAGGCTGACCTTCACTGGCTTCAGGTTCCCCACTGTTTTGGTGATGATATATTTAATATTGGTGGCAGGCCCGAAAGCATTTGCCAGCCAATGATTGAATGAAGGCTCTGTCAGGAAACGTACTGACTCGTCACCATTCCAGCCAGCTGGTTTTACCTGACTGTTTTTTACCTGCAGGTTAAGCATTACCCGTTGGGTAACGATGGTACCACTACGATGTATGTTGATCACCTGCGGATCTGGTATATTCTTACCTTCTGCGAGGGCAGTCAATACAGCAGCAGCTCTCACGTGGTTGCCCTGCACCATCTGGTAAACACTTTCTGATACTGCGACATCTCCCAGGGCGTCAAAAGCATCGGCCATACGGTCTATTTCTTCAATCACAGCATTGTAGATATTGGGTTTATTATTAAGATCGGCCTGCGTAAGATTGTTGTCTATGATGGTCCGGATCTGCGGTGGGAACCTGTTGTAGTTGTTAGCCTTTAATATTTCTGCGATGGTTTGCTGACCATACTTCGCGGTATCTGACTGTAACCATCCAATATGGTTATGCACTACGTCCAGCATAGCGGAACCGTTTACTACCAGGCTCACGTAAGCTGGTGTGCCATTGGCGCTTTCCACCACCTGCTGTTGCAAAGGAAAAGCTTTGCGGAAGGGCTGGATGAATTTGTCCAGTTCAACAGATGTATATCGTTCATGCAAACCACGCTCGAACTGGAAGCCTAACAGTGCTCCGATCTCCTGTCCGTTGCGGATGCCTTCTATGAGTTGTAATGCCATGCGCACGCGGGCAGAAGAAAGGTTGACAGAAAGCCGGTTCTGTATTTCCTGGCTACCATTTGTTTTGTAGGCATTGCGCAATACGGCGGCCGTAATGGCTTGTCCGATGGAAGGCGCATGTATGAAGCCCTGATTATCCGGATCACTATATACTGGTTTGCTTGCGGGCAGCTTGAAAGGCGTTAGCGGCTGCTGACCATTGTAGGTTGTTTTGTTGATATCCCTGCGCAGGTTCTCGACATACCCCCAGGCACCCAGATAAAGTCCGCCGGGATATAGTTTACGCTTATCCATCAGACGCTTGTGCGCAAGGCCGGTGTACCAGGCATCGAGACGGTAAGTACAGAGATCAATATGCTCTGCCATCAATATGTCCAGGCCTGCGGTAGGTACATGCTGCAGGCATTCCACGGCGCTGCGTGTCTTCTTCAGTTTATCGAAGAATGGCATCTGCCCGGGGTAAGCCTGGGGTGCAGCCGTTCTTACCTGATCGAGGTAAGTGGCCATGGAATACATTGCCGGTCCTGTTTGCCCCGTTATATATTTGTAGAATGCGGTATTCTGTGTTCCTTGCTGCAGCAACTGCAATGACAGCAGGTCTGACAGATTCCTGAACAGAAAGTGCCACTTGGTGTTGTAGTAGAAACTATTGTAGCCGTAGGCATAGAAGTAGTTGTCGGAGTTACCGAACTGCCTGCGGTTTTCCTCCGAGATCATCCAGTCCTTCTGCATCATATTCAGGGCGGCCTCCTGGTAGCCCTGTAAGAGGGACTGTCGCAACAGCAGGAACAGCATGCTGTTGGTGGGAATGCGTGCGGGATTATTCACCTGATTGCCGCCAAGCAGTTCTGTAGCTTTAGCTTCCAGCAGCCAGTTGATATAGTTCTTTTCTGAGTTGGGCAGTTTACCCAGCAAGGCAGTATCTGACAGCGGCGCATGTTCAATGATGGCGCCTTTAACAGGCATGGAGTTGTCAACCCACCTGGCATTGAACAGGCGAGACTGTTCCACCTGCTGTAAGATGCGTGTATTAAGCATGATCTGCCATAACCAGGCTGCCAGGCCACCGACGCCTTCATCAAAATCGAAGGAAGGTGTATACTTACCGGCCTTCATCAACTCTGAAAAATGGTTCTTCACGTTGTTGGGACCGAAAGCATCGCCTGTGCCAAAGTTTGTGCTGGTATAGACTGCGCTGGTATTAGGACCTTTAGCGACATTCAATCCATAGCGGTAGTAATATTCCAGTGAGGTTGCGTGCAATCCCAGCATTTGTATAAACCGCTGCTGCGCATCGTCTGCCTGCGGATTGCCACTGTGCAAATTACCTGCATGTACAACATGCTGGTTGCGCAGCGGCGTCCAAACTTCTGACTGCAATGTATTCAGGAATTGCAGCAGGCGCATTTCAAAACGCTGCTGCAGCTGCGATTCTACTACTCCCCCGCTCCATGGCTTTACCGCAAGCATATCATTATGTGACACTGCCGGCAAAGGCGTATTATAGAGTTTCAGTTTTGAATAAGCGGTGGTGGTTAATATCCCGTAAGGTTGCGTACCAATACGGAAGGATGGCAACATGCCCCGGCCCGTTACGTAGTTGGTAAAGAACTCTTCCGTGCGGCGGATATTATCATAAGTAAAAACACCGTCAAACATTTCTTCCATGTAATGCCCGAGTGTAGCGCCCCAGAGACTGCGGTTCATAGCCAGGGCGTTGGCCACTTCCAGGTTGTCAACGTTACTGACATGTTTTACTTTATAATTATCGAGGCCCAGTAACACGGAAAAATAATCACCGTCAGCCATCTTCCATTTATCAGCGTCGCCCCCTTTTATAGGTTTTCCGTTTACTTCGATCTCATAACGCTGACGGGCATCTCCTTCCGGTTCGAAACCGGAGTTCCGATCCTGGGTATTATTAGTAGGCGTACCTGTTTTAAGGAACTCCATTCCATCCACACTATAAATATGGCTGGTGATAAGATCCTCAAATGCATCCCTGGACTGGTTGACAGTACCCTCGTTTACGCCTAGCACTATTACTTTATCAAACCCTGTATCATATTGGGCGCCTGATATTTCAATGGTAATAGCCATGCCTTTTTCAACGGCCTGCGCATAATCGGTCATCCATTGCAGTCCCGGTTCTACCTGCAGGTTGCCACTATTATCTATCTGGTAAAGATTACCGTTGTCGAAGTTAGCAGGATCGAGGCCCAGCTGTAAAGGATAAGATACTGGTTTAGTAACGGCAATATGCTGACAAGTGCCGCCCTGCATAGTTACTACCACAAAGCGTTGCGGGAGCGCTTTTGCGACAGGCGCCTTCGACCATGCTGCTGTTTTAAGAGGTACGTCCGGAAAAACGAAGGGATCGGGCAATGCTGCTGCGAACTCTCTCAGTGGGAGTGCCTTTATAGCGTTGCAATGAGCCTGCACATCATAGAGGTCCATCCCAATAAAGTAGACTTGTGCCCATTGCATCTGATAAGTAGTTTTATCTGCCGGGGACAGTTCATTGCGCTTTATATCTATATAGCTAAATAATGCTTTGATCTGTAGCAGGACGCTCTTTACTTTTTCCACCAGGTAGTCCTGTTCCTGTTGAGCAGTGAAGTGCTGCACTACTCCGTTCAATGATGTTTTAATGCCCGTTAGAAAACTGGAGTTAGTCGCAAACCATGCAAACAGTTCTTTCGCCGTCTTGTCCTGCGGCGCTTCAGCTAACTTATCTGCAACGCTGTTCAGCAATGCGATCGCATCGATGGTTTTCAGAGACGGCTTATTCTGTTTGGCATTGAAATTTTCGGAAGTCGGATCGAGGACAGGGTTCAGGCAACGCACCACCCATGCCGCTCTGCTGAGTCCCAGTGCAGCACAGAGGTTATCCCATGCTGCTGTTTCCTGGTCACTGTCATTACTAGCTATCCACCAGTATTTCCAGAAGGCCTTACCGGCGGCCAGTTCTTCCGCCGTCAGTTCCGGCTCGTGCGTATCCACAAAAATATCATCGGGGAATATGCGAACCATCAGCTGATAAACAGCGATGCTTTTTAAAGTTACCGGCACCTCCTTACCTGTTTTCCCGCCAAGCGTTTCCACTATGGGCATTGCCTCTGCCGAGAAAAACTCCAGCAGCTGCTTCTTACCATAAGCCTGAGACGTGTTTTTGGCGGCGTACTGCTTCACGTTAGAGGTCGCGGTATTTAACTCGCCAGCAATAGCTGCATAGAGGTCTTTCATCAATTTACCTTGCTCGGGTTTTGATTCACTGATCTCTTGTTTTATGCCGGCAGCGAGTGCGTTGATCTGTGGTGTGATGTATTTCTTGAACCGTTTCAGGGTTTCATAACCTCTTTTTGATTCCTGGTTCAGGCGGCGGATCTTTATCAGTGTTTTGATGCCCAGGAAATAGAGATCGCCGGTCTGTTTTTCCGGCGCTGGAGGAATAGCACGTAAAGAAGGCAGCATCTCTCTTTCAAAACGGGCGAGGGCATCTGCTAACGGCCGTATCTGTTCTTTGACAGTGCGGGTGGCAAAGCTTTTCCAGGCTGCATCCGGGTGAATGGTAGCCAGGGAGCCTTCAAGGCGGGCCAGTTGTGTGGCTACCTGTTCTTTCAGTGCTGCTATACGATCGGTCTGATTCTTTTTGATATAGGGAATGCCCCTGATGCCTGCGGGCAGGTCTTCTACAAACTTGCGTGCCTGCTGTATGGTCCTGGTTACATGTCCGTAGAGCGACTTCTTATTCTTGAAGTTATAGTAAGGTGTTTTACCCGGCCCACCATTCAACAGCTGCAGTTCCTTCAGTATGCTTGTAAAGTTGTCGACCAAAGCTCTTGCTTCCGGCAGTTGCTGCGCTTGTAGCACTTTGCGATCATCAATGGTCTGTAACAGCTGCTTGCGGACGTTATCCAGCAGCGTTGCATCTGCCCGCAGGCCTGCAGGTGCTTTGCTGACCAGGAACTGCGCATCCTGACTGAAATCAAAAGCCAGCTGTTTCAACCAGCCTTTCTCTTGTGTAGAGAGTAGCGGCGGCAGATCTTTAAAGGCAAGTAACAGTTTCTGCGCATTGCCTTGTACCGTGCGTATGCCAGGACCTGTAATACTCTTATGTGCATGGATGGCTGACACGTGCAGGTCGCCCAATGCCTGCATTGCCTGTTCTACGGAGAACTGCTGCGAGACACCCAACACACGGGTCGTCTGGTTAAACCTCGTCTCTATGCGCACTGGCAGCAACAGGAAGGGGTAACCGTCTGTTTTCTGTTGCAGGTTACTTCGTATAGCTGCTATCTGGGGATCTGTATAGAATTGGGCTGAGATCGTATTGGGCATATATCGCTACATTAAAAGATCAGGGTTATGATTATGATTCAGGCAACATCTCTGCGGCGTGACGTGCAAACAGCACAGGACTCTGGAACAGGATAGCTGCCAGGTCGGCCGAATTGCTATTCCACAGCGGCTGACCAGCGGGTTGTTGTATCGTTACCGATTCATTGAAACTGATATGATAAGACTGCAATTGTTCTTTGTTATCGACCAGGTGCTCCCAACTGAGGTCATTCCAGGTCTGTGGATTTCCTACAGGCATATCGTCAGTGTTACCTAAAGCATCTGTATAGTCATCCAGTCCAAATTTCACCTGACCAGGTCTTTCCTTAAAGACAAAGAACCAGCCGGGATTCTTACCCTGGGTGCTACCGCCGGGCGTTTCAATCCTGTCGCCTCTCGCCTGTTCTTCTGTAAAGTCGAAACCGAACAAGGTGATATCAGGATCAATATCTGCCTTGAACAGTGGGAATTTCGTTTGCGTTGAGTTGATACCACCTTTGAGCTTACGTGGCAGGGAAGCGTCTGTTGCATTGTATTCCGCCTGCTGTGCATATACCATGGTATTGGCATATTTCTTCAGCAGCTCTCCCCTAACTACCAGCACCAGCGTACTACTATTCAGGCGTGGGCTGTGAGTGCCCATTGCCGTCTTCCACTCAGGCATGCGTTTAATATCCAGCTGTTTTTCCGGATCACTGTCGGGCAATAGCTGATCTGTAATACTCCAGAACTGCCGGAAGTAAGAGCCCCGCTGATCTGTAGGATATTCGCGCCACAGCAGCTCTCTCGCCATTTCATGGTTCATGCCCGCCATAAAGGCTTCTATGAAGGATTGGTTAGTCTCCAGGAGTGTCAGGCAGTTGTTGGGAAGTTTTGCAATATTGGGTAAGATATAATTCTTCGAAAGGGACAGCAGGTAGGTATATACGGCCTCGTGGAATTCCGGATAGGCCATAACAGGTTTCAGTTGCTGTAGCGGCACATAGGCGTTATTCTTCCACACCCTGATGGTTGATGCCAGCCGTTTAGTCACGGCTGTTACAGGATTCAACTTATCAAAAATTCCGGTAGCAATTGTGTCGACTGCATTAAATACCGGCTGAGCACTGGCCTGTGGCAGCTCTCCTACTATACCGGTAAATTTCTGAAATGCCTCCTGCAGGGCTTTGACCTCGTTGATGGTACTAATTGCCCTGATGGCATTAACATCCAACGGCGCCTGGTTCTTGAGGATAATATCATTATAGCTTTTGGCTGCGATGCCATCGTTAAAGAAAGCAGCAAAAGGGCCATCCAGGATGGTAATGATAGCCTGCCCGTCTGCATTCCTGGAGATCGGAAAAATAATGATCGCGTTTGCCAGCTCTGTTGCTTTTGCCTTGACATTCACGCTTACGCCGGGCCTGCCGTCAATGGCGGACAGCAATGGTCCCTTGTATAAGGCTGCATTGGGCGTCATTACTTTTTCCTGTATGATCTTTATGAACACCTCTTTCGCGTTAGCGACGATGTCCGCCTCGTATTTATCAATTGCAACCTGTACCTGTTCACCTATAACAGTGGTAGACAAGCTGCCTAATGGTGCAGTTTTCACTTTAGCCGTGGTGAGTGCGCCGCTCAGATTCTCATTGCGGTTGAACAGTTTTACGACATTGCTCATGTCCAGCAGTCCTGTGCTGTTGCCGAGGCTTTTGAAGGACTTCTGCAAGCCGCTTGCCTTCATGCTACTGAGGGCAGTCTTATTACCCGGGCGGGTAATTCTCCGGAAAGCTGCTGATTTAACAGCAACCGGTATACGGCTTTCTATAAAGTGTTGTTGTAAGGTTTGGGTATTACCGGCAAATTTAATGAGGTGCTGTACCGGGTTTGTCATCATCACAGCCCTGTCATTGCCGGCATTCACCAAGTGTTTTTTAAAGATGGCATGATTGATCATCCGGGCCATTGCGGCTTCCTGGATGCGACGATTGGCTTCATTCACCTTTTCCACCTGCTGCCAGGCGCGGTTCATGAAGTCCTCCTGATGTTGCTGGATGACGGTTGCTCCTAATCCGGCAGCGGCCCGGAAACGGAAATCGAGGTTGAGCGTTTCCACCCAGGGATAGTTACCCGGCGTACCCAGCTTCTTTGCCTGGGCATGCCACACGCCGTATACAGGCGGTACCAGTAAGGGATCGTCGCCAATGGTAGCATTATCAAAAAAAGGATGGTTTTGGGTTGAGACGACAGCGTTAGCATCTACCAGATCGGCAGAAAGGTTCAGGAGATCACGCAGTTTATTGATCGTATCCTTATCGTCGTTATTTGCAGGCCAGGCAGGGCGTTGATAGGCCGGTGGCTGCAGGGCAGCATCCATGCTGATCGTTTTGGAGCCTGCGCCTGCGGGTGAAAGGTTAAAGCCCGGATAGCGGATATCCATCGGCATTTCGCCTGCTTCAGCCTCTGTAACGATAGGTTTCAGCATAGACACCAGGCTTTCAAAGTCGCCATATTCTGCCGTACGGAAGTTCCATTGGTAGTATACCGGAAAATCGTATGAACGTAAGCGTGCTGCATTGTTCATATTCGCTTTCTTCCAGGATGGCGCCTGGGCCTTTATAGCGTCGGTAGGCAACCTTAAGCCAGCCAGGCGGCCGGTTTCAAAAGCGGGTATCAGGAAAGCGGTATAAGCAGTATTACGGGCCAGTTTACGGGGACATAACAGGCGGCTTACCGCTACATCCGGATTTGCATTTACTTCACTGTTCACTTCATTCTGCAACTCGCCCACCACATTCAGGTGATCCAGCTTGTTGTTCATGTGCACATGTGCAAAGGCCCAGGCATCTTTTTCATTGTGAAACGCATTCGCAAAACTGCCTGCCTCTACGGATATATAGGGCAATGCGCCAGCGGCGGATGATTTAAGCAGATATTCATCCTCCTTCAGCACTATCAATGCCAGCCAGGGACGAAGCCGTGTATTGGCCGGTGTCGGTGTGACAGCCGTTGCGGGCGTATAACGCCAGAGAAAATCCTCTTCGTAGAATTCTATATAAGCAAGATTGTTCGCTTCAAAATTACTGACGCCCTTACGAGGCTCGGTACGTACGATCGCTTTTGTACTGATACCCTGCACATCACCGGGACCCATGATACGAATATTCTTTGTCACCTGCTGTTGCTTCGACTGATCATTCTTTCCGGTGTATTGAAGGGTAAGCCGGGCTTCCATCCCAGCCCTTTCCATGGCCGTACCATCATTTAGCGCGAGGGTATCCGGTTCGGCTATACGGGCAGCAATGCCTTGCCTTACCCAGGGGATGAAACCATATATTGCTGTCATAGTAGTGCTTTATGAGGTTATACGAGGTCATACAATGGCGCAACACTTATCCTGCCTTTCAAAGCCGGATCAGCATGCAATAGGGCGTTGAGCGCATCATCGGCAGCGGCACGGGTACCGCCTGCAAAGTCTATCGGCGCATACTGTGTAAGCGTTGCATTATCTACGAGAACAAATTTTTCATCGAACAGATCGGCTGCATTCACAGCTTTGAACTGTTTCTCTTTATTTTCCCGGCTTAACGGCGATTTGCTGACAGCGCCTCCCAGGGCCATTAGCTTGAACATTTCTATATCTATTTCAAAGTCATCTCCATCATAACGATCAAGGTCTGACACTTTCACCTCGTACTGTACTTCGCGATTAACGCCATAGTTCATGGACAGACGGGTGCTGGTATCCACTCCCTTTACGCCGCCTTTTTCATGTGTATATGAAGGAGATTTGAGCTTGTCATTGTCTGACAGATTTTTGAATGCTGAAGGCACAAAGGACTCTTTCACCTCTTCCAGCTGCATTGCTACTCCGCCCAATGTAAAGGCAGTGATGTCTGCGTTTTTAAGGTCCTGGGGTTTGTTATTGCCGAAGCGCTGAATTTCCATCTTCAGGGGCAGGATGGTCTGACTTACTTTCAGCGATCCATATGGCAGCAGGATAATCTCACCAGCAGCCGGTGTTATTTTACCTGGTGTTACCAGGTTAGCCCGGTTAGGCGGCAGTTCGGCGCTCCAGTTAGCGTCGAGGTTGAGCGCCTCCACGATACGTGGCAGTACTGGAATACTTGGCTCTATTACGTTCTGTGATTCGCCCCAGGTAACATTCAGCCGTACCTTCACACTGAAGAACAGTATCGAGAAGGAGGCGGTACCGCGCGCATTCCATGGCGTAGGACCAGAAAGTGTGAAGTCAAGATCTATTGAGAGTATTGTACTGCTGCCCAGTTTTACAGCCAATCCGGCGGCAATACGTGCTATAAATTTAAACGGTGAGAACTGGAACAGTACATCAAACAGGAGATAACCGACTACGCTGAACTTACTTACCTTATAGCGGAAATCTATCTTCGCGCCAAACTGCACGGTATTGGAGGTGACGGCGAAATAAGCGGTCAGCACCAGGTTGGGATTACCGCTCATGATGGTCAGCGTGAGCCGTTTGAGGTTGGGCACACGCAGTTCCTGCGGCGGCCTGAAAGCCGGGTGGAAACCACCTACAGACATCAGGAACGCTTTGTTGGCGCCCCAGCTTAAACGCAGTGCCATATCGCCACCCAGGGCGAAGGTGAGGATCCGTGAATTATAGAGGCTTGCATCAAAGGCAAGGTATTGTTTGTCAAAATCAATAACGCCTATAAAGTTTACCTGAAGGCGTAAAATAGCTGCATCTTCTGTGGGCAGTACCACTTTTAGTACGCCAAGTATAACCAGGCGTACGGGGTTGGAAAACTCTATTGCCAGGCCGAAATCGAGGCTTACCAGTGTGGGCACTCCCCAGGTGATCCTTGCCATCAGTCCGATAAAGAACTGATCCTTTTGCACGGGGAATATTGCTTTGATCTGCGGCAGCAGCGTATTCATATTGGCCACCACATCTTTGGGGAACAATATATGACCGATGCTGTTGTTACGTACGCCATCCTGCAAGGCCTGCACGTGAATGGTACGGTGAATGCCGAGCATACCTCCCAGTCCGCCGAGGAAGAAGCCCATGCCCAATGCAATACCAGGCGTAAACGTAGCGCTGATGATCACAAGCAGGGAGAAGCCTTTACTGCCATCGGGCATCTTAGTATTGATGATACCGATAGCAGCTACCTGCAAGGTATCTTTGATACTCAATTCAAGTGCGCCGGCATATTCTCCTTTATCTGCATCCAGCAACAGAAAACCGCCGCCTTTTACAATGCCGGCGTCTATACTCAGACCTACTCCTTTAGGTGGTTTAAAGCCGATATCCAGCTGTAAGGGACCGAGGTTACCGTTTCTGGAAGGCGGGAAAGAAAAGGCCGCAGTAGCGCCCATATCCTGCACGGCTATTGTAATCGGGCCAAGCGCCGCTTTTATATCGGCCCCAATTGCCACGGGGATCTTTCCGTCTTTCGGACTGATGGCAATGCTTAGTCCTTCGAAGGCCACCGGCCCAATCTGAAAATGACAGGGCAGGTCAATTTCGAGGGCGCTGCTACCTGCTATGTAGAAGCCCGTCTCGCTGGATACACCGGCTTTAAGATCAAACTCGGTAGTGATCTTCTCAACCGGCAGGATATCTTTCAGGAATCCGTCGGCGCTGCCAAGATCTATGACGATCTTACACTTTTTGATATTGGCTTCTAGCCTGAAATTGCCGCTGGCCTTTTTCTGCGCCTGGTTCCAACTCAGCTGTGCACCTGATGCTATTGTGACCTCTCCTATCTCGAAACGGCTTCCACTTGTCTGGCCGATGAGCAGGAAAGGCTGACCATTTACTTTCTTACCAGTTACATCCGCAGATACAGCACCCTGGATAGCGCCATTCGGAGAAGCCGGTATGATATTAATATTGCCATTCGGCTGAATCAGCAATCCGAATTCACCGGGCAATGACGCTTCTACTTTTGTGTTTACTTTCCAGTCGCCATCCGTTATTTGCTGTGCGCCGGTATTGAAGCCCATATAAGTATTGAGCAAAATGCCACGGGGCTGTACATCGGTTTTTACGCTTGCCTCCAGCACGCCCATATCCAGCTTGCCTAAAGATGCTACTTCTTCATAGTAGGCCGGCATGTTGATATTTGCCAGGATCTGCGACAAGCGTGAGAATAGCAGTTTGCCGTCGAAGTTTCCGTCGCCCCAGCCGTAGGTGTTCTTGAATTCTTTGCCGGCATTGCCTAACCAGGCTGCAAGTTTATTGAGATTGAAATTGTAGGTTGTATATTCAGGTTGCTGCTCATTTTCAGAGCCGGGATTGTGTATTGTTAGCGTCAGCACATTAGTAAACTCCAATGCGGCCAAGAGGCCAGGCACTTGTTCGAGGTAACGCACCAGCAGCAGGTTGACTGCATTCAATGGCAGGTCGTTTACATTGGGAATCTGAAGGTTGTCAAGAGCAGTTTTGATAGATGTGAGGCTATTGATTAATCCTGTGATCAGCGGAATGATGTCTTTTCCTTTGCTGATAATAGCAGCGGCATCTTCAGCCGTTATGGCGTCGAGAAGTTCTGTTGATCTATCTATTAATGCGTCTACTTTGGTAATGACCTGTTTGAGATCGTTGGCGATTGTCCCAATTGTGTTACCAGGGACAACGATCCCGAGATCACGGAAAAACGCGGCTGCATTTGCCTGTTGCAAATGCGTACCTAATGGACGTAAAATATCCGCCAGCTTCAGCGCCAGCTGTTCCAGGGTTCCTGCGGTGTTGCTCATATGTATGGAATAATGCTACATACTGATCCTTATACTTTGAGGGGGTACGTTTGTTAATCTCATCGTCGGGGTCACTACAAACGTTTGGGGCTCTTTGTATTGAGATCTTTTTAACGAAAACGAATGTAAAGAGATTTCTGATATTAACAAACTGTTAATGAATAAAGGTAGTGGATTTGGGATAGGTGGCTAGAAATCGATTTCATTTGGTAGTGCGTACTAAGTATTCAGCTAAAGAGGAAAAGAAATCTCTCATAGGTTTCTTTTCTATTCATCGTTTAGAATTTAGTATTGTCTGGCTAACATATTCGCAATACATTTACCTATCCCCCGGAGCATACCGGTATATCTATGAAATTGATTTAACTTATGGCAATAGACCTTCGCCTGATAGCAGTTCCACATTTTGAAGTAATTGAAAATGCAGCCACACATTCATACTACGAGTACGTGCTGCGCGAACTCCGGCAACCTGGGTGCCTGGAGGAAGAATTAGAATGGGCAAGAGAACACAATAAAGATGCTGCTGAACAAGAACTGCTGGCAAGTATTAAAGAAGCGCACGAACTAATTCGGTATTATCCGGAACAAAACACTAAGCCTTACCAATTTCATAGTCGTATTCTTGGCTACTCTACGTTGAATTTTCTTTTAAGTAAACACTGTCAGTCAATAGGAGAACCAGTCCTTCATTTTTTTGAAGGTAAGTGGCTTACTGGTAGCTTCGATATACCGTATATCGATGTTAGGGACGTACTGCTAATTAGCCGTCTTTTATCAGCCACTTCCTTTCAGCAGCTGTGGGAGCAGTATGACTATGAGGATGTAAAGAAAAATGCCTATAAACCGAAAGGCCCAGAAGCATTTGACGACCTTAAAGAAGAGTACCAGGAATTAGCTTCCTTTTACGAGCATGCCGCGGCATTCGAAGCTTATGTCATTATCGAGTTTTCCTGACAAATATTGTCTGCTATGTTCTGATGATCCGGAAACCCGAGATGGCTATAGCAATCCGGATAGGCTTTTCGCGTCCAGACTTCTTGAGTATCCTGATTAATCCGTTAACTTTGATCCATGCAATCAGATATTCGGCAACTTTACGGGAATATAGACATTTACCTCTTTGACCAGCTACTTAAAGGAACATATGATAATTGTAAAACGGTACTGGACGCAGGCTGCGGAGGTGGACGTAACTTAATTTACTTCTTAAGAAACGGATATGATGTGTATGGCATTGATCCTAATCCTGATGCAATAGCGGCAGTCAGAGAATTATCAGCAACACTGTCTCCTAATAATTCCAAAGAGAATTTTGTAATTTCTTCTGCTGAAAACCTGCCCTTTGATGATAACTATTTCGATTTGGTGATCAGCAGTGCAGTATTACATTTCGCTAAAAGCCCTGCTCACTTCCATGATATGATCCACTCCATGTGGCGGGTGCTGAAACCTGGCGGATATTTATTTGCAAGGCTTGCTTCGGATATCGGTATTGAAACGCTGGTACAAGATCTTGGTAATGGCCGCTATCTTTTGCCCGATGGCAGCGAACGTTTTTTAGTTAACCAACAATTGCTGCTTCAATATACTGAAAGCCTTAACGCCCGGCTTCACGAGCCTATAAAAACCACCAACGTACAAAACTTACGATGCATGACTACCTGGTGTTTGCAGAAAGTCTGATAAGCATGTTTGATCCAAACGTGAGAAATTCAAGCGTTTAAACGTGATTTCATAAGGGGATAAATTATTAGCTTATCTTCTTATGGATACCGCCATCTTCATTATAATGGCCGTACGATCAATAATCTGAGATCTGGTGCAGACCTTTATTCTTGAGCTGTTCCAGAATATGAGGCGGCAGATCAGGGCTGCTTAGAGGTAAATCAACGGATAGCTTCTCGAAATCTCCTGTGGGCACGCGATCAAATATTTCGTTCAGTGCTACCGGTTCTTCGCTGAAGCTAACGCACGTACTTACAAAATTCATCTGGTCCACACTAAAATCTTTTTGCTTCAGCTTACGGGTAGCATCTTTCACCCGGCCAATAAAATGTCTCTGACGGATAAACGTAGTACTGTTCATGATGATGAAAATGTAGTCGGCATAAGCGGTGATCTTACCGTAATACATATGATTATCCTTACCGCTGCGTTCCACCAGGTATTCATCGCCTGATTGATAGATCTCCATAGCTGAACGTCTTACTCTTTCCTCTTTAACACCTGGCCCTGTCAACGGCAGATTACTGTTATAGCAATACCAGCATCCCGTGAGGTGATCCAATAACGCCGTGTTGACCACTCCCAATGGAATATTGATCTTGAGCTCGTGGAAGCTGAAGGCGGCAGCTGCATTCCGAAGGAAATCCATATAGCTGTCATAGCCCAATATCCCGGCTATGGTATTCATTTTCCCGAAATTAGGGCTGCTGATGCCTGCCAATGCCTTTCCTGCCTTTGCGGCCTTCAGCCTTTTAATGATGAGATGCTCATAAAAATAGTTGTCGCCCAGGAAGGCCGCTTCGTCTTCAAGCTGCTTACCTTTTTGCATTAACTTGTTGAATTCCGCTGAAATATAAAGCCATTCCGCCTTTGACACATCTTCCCAGCTGCTCTTTTTTATAAAATGGTGGGCAATATAATTCATTAGTCGTTCGAGGTGCGCCAGCTCGTCTGTTGTCATAATACGATTTTAATACGAAAATAAGTCTCCAAACGATAATTCCAATACGTGCATCTCTCCGAACAAGGCGAGTTTTGTATTAACATAAAGAAAACAATTATGAATCAAACAACAGCATTTACGAGGGAAGAACAAGAATTGCTATGGCAAAGGATCGAATCCTTTCCATTTGATGCTCCTGATTCCCGGCTTCCTTTTTCACACAGGCTTGCCCGGGAGAACAAATGGGACTACAATTTCGGGTTGAAAGCCATAGAAGAATACCGGAAGTTCATCTTCCTCTGTTGTATCTCGCCACAGGGAGCTTCCCCTTCCAAAGTGATCGATGAGGTATGGCATCTCCACTTGATCTACACACAAAGCTACTGGGAAGAATTTTGCGGAAAAACGCTGAACCGTAATATTCATCACCATCCTTCAGCGGGCGGGGCACAGGAAAGAAACAAACACGAAAACTGGCGGACCGATACGCTTGATCTTTACCGCAACACGTTTAACGCAGAACCACCACCTGAATACTGGGACGACAAACATTCCCCCCCAAACTTTCTCCTCCGGCTCTTAAAAAGAATAACCCTCCTTCCACTCCTACTGACATTCATCTTTCTCACTTCCTGCAACGAAAAGTCTGGCGTGTTTCCTACTGTTATCATAGGTTTTATAATAGTCATCGGATTAGTCATGGGCGGTTCAGGAGTAAATAAAACCGGAGAGAAAAGAAAAAAGAATGAGAACGACACCGGTAGTTGCGGAAGTAGCTGCAGCAGTGGATGTAGTAGCGGATGTGGTAGCGGGTGCGGAGGTGGATGCGGAGGATGTGGAGGTAGTTAAATCAAAAGCAGACTTATGAAACAAAGAAATACAGTACCAATAAATAAAGCAGGCTACCTGCTGCCCATAGCTGGCTATCTCCTATTACCTTGTTTGTACGGCGGCTTATTCATGAACAGCTGGTTCCCATATCATTTGACAGGCAAACAGTTCCTTACCTGGTACATTGTTCATATAGTAAGTGGCCAGTTGCTACTGTATCTTGCCGGCACGTATAGTTCAACCAAGGTAGACAGACTGTCCTTCCTCTTCTTATGCATAACCGTGCTGACATCCGTGAGCCGGATGTGCCAGGGCTTATATCATCATAAACCTATCCTATTTTTATGCCTGCTCACCGTGCTTAATGTCGTGCTACTGCTTTTATGGCGTTTCAGTTCCAATACCAGTCAATAAAGCGGAAAAGCCGGAGGGCATTTCTCCGACTTTCCCGCTTTTACGACTCGTGTAGGTACGCCCCGAGCCTGCATTTAAGTACACATTTATAACATCTCCTTTCAGGCTCAATTCAACAGGTATTTCCGGACCAGTTGATATCGTTACTATAAAACATCGAACACGAGCGAACCAGTAAGAAACCAGTCTCCACCCAGGTTGTCGATCTTAATGTTATGCGTGCCTGCTGTAAGGGTTGTTACATATGAGAGATCAGGAAATGCTATCTGATCGGTAACAAGCGCACCATCTACATAGATGCTTACCCGCGCACCGTTTTGTGAAACGGTATCTCCTATTGTCAGCTTAAAGTAGCCGTTCTGTGGGAAGCTTACATTGATGATGGCAGGATTGTAGGCCTCCGGATGCGCAGGTTCGCCATAGACATACATGGCAAGGTTGGAAGCATCTGGTGTCAATGCGCCATTGGCATCAAGTGTAAAGGTGTTTACCGGTGCCTTGCTTCCCCAGGGATAACCTGGTACGACGGTTCTGGCGCCAGCAGTCTGTGTAGGTACCGGAACATCAGCAGTAAGCGATGGCACGAATGCATAAAGATCTACCTGCATCCAGTCTCCACCGGAATTATCAACCTTGATCTCATGTATACCTGGTGTGATAGCAACTGAATAAGATGTATTAACAAGGGCAGGCTGGTCAAGCATCAGCACACCATCTACATACACTGTTACCTGTGGGAAGCCAGCTGATATAGTAGCGGCGGTACGTATCTCAAAATACCCGGCCTGTGCGTAATTGACCATAAAGGTTGGCGGATTGCGGTATTGCGTGTTAGCCAGGCTTCCATAGATGAACATGCCCAGATGAGAAGCGTCTGGTATTATGCCAGTGTTATCAACGCTGAATGCAGGGGCTGTCGGCGCTGCCCAGCCTTGTGCTGGTATCACAGATACGGCTGTAGTAAGCGCGTTTGGCGTGCTGTTGTTAAGGGTAGCAGTGAATGCAAGGTCCCATGCGATCTCCGGCAATACAAACGTGAGGATGCCATTAGCTGCATTAGCTGTGAACGTAGTGACAGGCTGTGCGGGGGCGGTGGTTGCTACGGGTGCACAATCATAGAAATTGACTGTATAGTTGCCATTGTTCATACCGGGTATGCTGATCACAGCTCCGGCGGAAACGGATGGTGGCGGTGTATTATTATTATCGAGGAAATACTGGTGGTTGTAGCGCCTGTTCAGTATGTAGCCAGCTGCCTGCGTGCTATCGGCGCTTTTAAGGGTATAGAGGTTGTAGGGCCCTACCGCATTAAGGAATTTGTATTGTGCTATCAGGATCCAGTCATCTCCCAGGTTATCGACCTTGATGGTATGTTGACCTGCAGTAACCGATACCTGGTAGGACGTGTTTATCTGCGCTACCTGATCGAGGACAAGCACGTCGTCCACATAGATATTGATACGGGCGCCAGCGTTGCTGATCTCACTTCCTGTTACCACCACGAAGCTACCGTTCTGGAGATAATTAACGTGGAAGGTGGGTGGCCGACGCAGGTCCATATTGCCGTTGACGCCCCAGATAAATTGAGACAGACGGCTTAAACCAGGTGTCAGTTCACCTTCATTATCCAGTGTGAAATCAAATACAGGCGCCGGTTTCTTGGGATCGACAGGCCATACCTCTTCCGGGATGATTGTCAGATCGACAGGAGCAGTGTTTGAGTAAGTGGGAAATGCTTTCTGGTAGTTACCGCTCACGAAAGGTATTATATCTTTAAATGCTGCCAATCGTGAGAAATGGTAATAGAGTTGCCCATCCACCCAATGTTCCCACCATGGGGCAGCGCTGCCCATAGCGCCGCTCAGCAGGGTGGCCCACATTACATTATGCATACTGATGCCATTGGGGTCTACACATTTCGCCTGATCGGCATATACGATCATACCGAACTCGCCGTCGTATACAGGCTTTGACCAGGTACTGAGACGTTCCTGATTGAGGTTTGCCAGCAGGCGTGGCATACGTGGGTCCTGCTTGTACTTGTGTACCTGTGTGAAATCTATGTCAGGGCAGCTCCAGGTGCCGTCTGCGTAGATCTCATTGCCAAAAGATGTAGTGACCAGGTGATAGGGATCTATTGATTTCAGGTAAGCGGCCATTTCAACATGCCATTGATCGATGACAGCTGAGTTGTCGTAAGGAACGTGCTCGACTTCACCTTTGTAGTAATTGGTGTTGTCTACTTCGTTGAAGAATTCCCAGCTATGCAGACTGCCTGCGTATCCCCATCTTGCAACGAGATAACGTAAGCGGTTTTTGAAGATCGCTTTTGCGGTGCTGTCCGAGAAAAAGGATAGCGGTGTAGCACAGGGACCGCCTTGTGCCGTGTTGTAAGGATTATCCTGCCATTCATCACCTACTATAAACTGGTTGTGGTAATTAATGGCAAGCATAATGGCATAACCGTTTGTTTGTCCGCGGGCGAGCAGGTAATCCAGATCTTTCGCTGCGCTCTGTTTATACTGCTTCAGCTTATTGAACCCGCTCACGTTGTTAGTGTTGGTCCATTCCAGCGCAACTCCCCAGGTAGCCATCCAGATACGGATGAAATTGACACCTGTGGGCTCCAGCTTACTGAGTTCCTGGTTATAGAATGTAATGACATCAGTGTTTGGAAACGCGAGGTTCTCTCCTACAGGAATGTACTGTGTACCATTGTCCCATTGCAGGTAGCTGGTATTCGTCTTGCGGATGTAGCCCTTGCCGGTTGCGGAAATGCCGGAACAGTTAAAGGAATATGGACCACTCGTTGTTGCTGCACCACCCTGCAGGCTGCCCGAGAGTATGTAGGTCCACTGGCCCTGCTCATCTGGCGTAAAGCGCAGATGGAAGCACTTGTCATAAGGAACGTTAAGGCTGGCATCTTCCATCCAGAAAGCATCTACAGTGCGTTGGACGCCGGTAGGTGAAGTAAAGACGGCCTGAATGGAGATGTCGGCATAGTCGTAAGGATTAGTGTAGGTAGCGTTGAGGTCAATCATTGCCTCATACAGGTCCCATTTAGCCACTGTTGGCTGGGAGGGGTTAACTCCATTGAATGTAATTTGCATAGTTAATGTAATTAATGAAACTTGAGGTTTTTCTATGGCTACGTAGCTGCTTTAGTGCAGAAAGGTTAAATGGATGGTTACTTAAATCAAAATTGATTAACAAACAATGAACAGTATGAAGATAGAAGGTTGCCACGCAGCCTTTCTGCGTAATGAAAGTATAATTCGACTAATGATCTATTTCTTATGAAGACCTGACTTTTGAAAGTCAGATCCTATAAACCTGAATTCCCCTTTTGCCCTCGTCCATGGAACTGGTACAAAAGAATTGTTTTGTTTTGAAAAACGGAAAATGGATAATATATTCGGTGGCGTTGACAAAAAAAATTCAAAGCCCAACGAAAGCAAATCCCTTTACTATGAAACAAGCATCCATGATGTGCGGTTTAGCTATTGCTACTGCACTTACCTTTTCTTCCTGCGCTACTATATTTGGAGGCACCCGGCAAACCTTCGTAGTGAATTCTAATCCCGGGGACGCCAATTTGGTGATCACCAACAAAAAAGGACGGGAAGTCTTTAACGGCGTTACCCCTGCTGAAGTACGACTGAAATCTGGTGCTGGCTATTTCTCTCCGGCACAGTATACCGTAAAGTTTACTAAACCCGGACACCAGGACCTTACAGTGCCGATTCATTTTAAATTAAATGGCTGGTACTTTGGAAACATACTGATCGGTGGAGCTATAGGCATGTTAATCGTAGACCCCCTGACTGGTGGTATGTGGAAAGTTAGCAAGGCAGAGAAACAGATCTACAAAACATTGAAGCCGCAAGGAGCTGCTGAACCTTCACTGACTATTATCGATGTTAAACATGTTGATGACGGCATGAAGGAGCAGTTAATTAAGATAAATTAAATTATAAAAATTCTTCAGGAGGGACACACCTGCCGGGACTGAAATCTTCCTGGTTGTTTTCTGTGTCTCTCCTGATATACTGATAAATTGAGTTGCGACTTTTTTCTAACTTTGTTCCATGCACATTTCGATTTTCCGTTATCGCACTAATAAGCCTGCACCACGGGCGAAAATCATGCTGGACCATAACTTGCTGACATTTCTATTGGCAGGTGAAAAAACCGTGCATTTTGCAGGCGCGCAGGTAACGGTAAAACCGCATCAGTTTGTAATGCTGGCTGCAGGGAATTGTTTGATGAGTGAAAAGATGGTGGCAGCGTATCAGGAATATCACAGTATCCTTATCACTTTCGATCCGAAGCTATTGAAAGATTTTTTTGAACGCCATGCTGTGTTGTTAACGAAGCGGAACAATCTATCAGACTCTCCCCCGTTCTTAGTATTTGGGAAAGATGCATTTCTGGTAAATTTCACACAGTCACTTGACGTAATGCTGACCGGTGAGGGGCCTATTCATCCCGAATTGCAAAAAGTAAAGTTGGAAGAGCTGTTCCTTTATCTGGCAATCCGATACCCTGCCCAAATTCAACAGATCAGGAATATGAAGGTTGAAGCGGATGACGAATTGATCGTACGTCAGGCTGTGACGTCACATATAGATAGCAACTTAACGGTGGAAGAACTCGCCTTTTTATGTAATATGAGCCTGTCCTCTTTTAAACGAAAGTTTGCCCGTATTTACGGGAATAGTCCCAACAGATGGTTGCTGGAAAAACGCATGGAGCGGGCAGCTAAAATGCTGCGACAAGATAACCGAAAGGCCAGTGAGATCTATTATGAATTGGGTTATGAAAACCTATCGAGCTTTATCCAATCCTTCAAGCAGATCTATGGCATAACACCTAAACAATACCAATTAACAAATTGAACGTTTAACTACACTTTTTGGACGCCTGGCCATCCCCTGCCGCTAGTCTTTGCTGCTACCTTTGATAAAAATTAAAACAAAGGCATGTCTACATTCACATTGAAAAGTAAGGATCTAAGTGGTCAATTAACGACTCACCAGTATGCAAGCGGCGCCGGTTTTAACGGTGATAATCTGTCCCCTCACCTGTATTGGGAAAATGCACCTGCAGGCACGCAAAGTTTTGCTGTAACTGTTTATGATCTTGATGCACCCACTGGCAGTGGCTTCTGGCATTGGATCGTATTTAATATTCCTGATCATGTTCATGAGTTATTAACAGGCGCTGGCAATCCGGATAAAAACCTATTGCCTGCTGAAGCAATACAAAGCAATACGGATGTGGGCGTACCAGGATATACAGGAGCAGCACCTAATGCCGGCCCTGCGCACAGATACCTCTTCACCATTCATGCGTTAAGCAGTAAACTGGATCTGGATGAAAACACTACGCCGGCCTACCTCGGGTTTAATATGCATTTTGTGACTTTAGCGAAAGCTTCGCTGATTGTTTATGGTCAAAAGCTATAGGATGAACAAGGCATATCTTTTACAATTAGCTTCATACAACATCTGGGCTAACAATAAGGCAATTGGCTGGCTACGGGAGATTAATGATACGCAATGGGAGCAAGTGGCGACAAGTAGTTTCAATAGTGTAAAGCAAACAGTATTGCATATTGCCAGTGCAGAGCGGGTATGGATCGATTTCTGGAATAACTGTGCAGATCCGGTGTTTCTATCTCTGGATTTTAATGGTAGTAAAGAGCAGTTATTAGCTATATGGCGCCAGTCATCAGTGGGAATGAAAGACTTTATTGATACAACTAAGGAAGGAGATCATCTGAAAGCTATTACCTTTAAATATCCCCGGGGTGGAGAAGGACAATTGGAATTTGCAGCTACGGTGGCACATGTCATGAACCATTCCACTTATCATCGGGGGCAATTGGTGAGTACTTTAAGGCAGGTAGGATTTACAGCATTTTCTTCTATTGATTTAGCGACGTATTATATTATGGAAGGCAGGTAACTATCAACGGCCGTGTCACTTCCTGTCCAGGAAGATGAAAGATCCGCTTGTAGGCGGACCTTTCATTTCATTTCCATCATCGTGATTCATCAGGGCCATGATTAATGGGCAAAAAAAAAGGGAATGTGATGTAGGTCACGCTTCCAACTGCAAAATGGTGCGGAAATTTGCTTCGTGCCCGAGGCACAGCAAATCAAAATTCAAAATCAGAACCCAGTAAAGCAATATTGACTGGGTAGGAAAAAAAAATCATCATGAAAAAAATAAATTACCTGTTGTTCGTACTATGCCTGGTTGTATTCCTGCCGGCAACCCAAATACAAGCCCAGGGTTTAGCAAATGATAAATTGGGCGAAATTTACCAGGAGAACATCAAATGGTCATCATTCCCCGCATTTCCGCCAGGCGCGCAAATTGCTGTATTGGTGGGTGATCCTAAAAAAGCTGAGCCTTATATGGCAAGGGTGCATGTTCCGGCAGGCACGATACTTATGCCGCATACTCACCCTGAGAATCGTGTTTATACCGTGATATCAGGTGTCTTCTACATCGGTATAGGCAGCGAATTTGATAGTACAAAATTAAAGGCATACCCTCCGGGAAGCATATTCGTCCTTCCGGGTAATACCCCTCATTTCCATTGGGCGAAATCCGGCGATTATACAACCCAGGTTACTGCGTATGGGCCGTTGGGATTGAACTATATAAACCCGGCTGATGATCCGCGGAATAAAAAGAAATAGGTGGACTTAAAAGTTCCCTGCAAAATGGGAAAACGCTGCATGCAGATGAAGGGGGTGTGATATTACCAGATATTCTTCCGATAGGAAAAAAAATTAATGGTAGATAAGACCAGTGGAGCGTATTTATAAATCGGGCGGTAAGCCGTTCTGAGTTTGTCTTAAAGTTATTTTAAGGCCCGGTCCGGAAGCTAATAAGGCTTTCAGGCCGGCCCTGGTTTTTGTATATTATTGGTTCAGTTCAGCAGGCTCTACAATCGACCTGTAAACATGCTTCATACACGACGCATATACGGCGCATATACGACGTATACACGACGCATCTCCGGAAAAGAATCCTCTTAATCGATCATACAAGGAACTGTCTGATGTCTTCTTCCTTTAGCCCTCTGAATGCGCAAAATTCAGCTATGGTGACGAAGTGTCCGGGGCATTTGTTATTAGCGACACGTATCTGTTGAAGAATATAACGGGCGGTACGTTCGCGGCATCCTGTTATATTCTGAACATCGCGAGGGTAAATCACGATGCGACTGGGGATTTTGTTGTTCATTTTCGGCAAATCCGGCATATCCGGCATAAACGGCAACGATGTTTTTTTGGTTAAAAATACGACAGTAGTTTTGTGCTGTAATTACAAAGTTAGCTAACGATCTACGTAGAAAGGCTAATGTGCATCGCCTGATAATGCACAATTTAATCACAAACCAAAACTTTATTGAAAATGCCAAAACAAAAAGGCATCATACCCTTACAGGGTACGATGGGAAACATCAGTTTTTACAAAGGAAGGAACGGTTACTTCGCCCGTGAGAAAGGCGGTGTAGATGGTGACCGTATCGCCACGGACCCGGCGTATGCAAGAACGCGGGAGAATGGCGAGGAATTCGGCAGGGCTGGTAAAGCCAGCAAACTGCTCCGCACATCTGTACGTGCTTTACTGCAAAAAGCAGGCGACTCATATGTAACATCCAGGCTGACGGCGGCTTTTTTGAAAGTCATCAAAGCAGATGCTACAAGCGCCCGCGGAAAGCGGAATGTCATAGACGGTGAAGCGGAAATGTTAACCGGCTTTGAATTCAATATTAACAGTCCGCTGCAAAGTATACTCTTTGCGCCTTACACGACGAACATTGACCGCGCGACAGGTGCGCTGTCAGTATCATTAGCACCTTTTATTCCGATCAACACGATTGCTGCACCACCGGGAGCGACACACTTTGTGATTTCCTGTGCAGGTGTTGAGATCGACTTTGAGGCGCAGAAATTCGTTAACGGGGTAACCAATAGCGGAGAACTGGTATTGGACGCGACACCTACAGCGTTGCTGAACCTGTCAGTCAATATCAGTGCAAACAGCACGAAGCCGGTCTTCCTCTCGCTGGGGATTGAATTCTTCCAGAAAGTAGGCGGCACTTCTTATAGCCTGAATAACGGCATATACAACGCGTTGGCGTTAGTAGCCGTTTCAGGAACTGCCTGATTATTTTTGCCATAGAGAGTAGTTTTAGCTGAAAAGGCCCCCGCATTCCTGCAGGGGCCTTTTTCCATTCTGATGAAGACCGGGCAAGACTACCCGCTCATTTTCATATTTAAGACCATTACTTTCTTTTATCGCCTGAATCCGGCTGAAAAACAATCAGGTTGAACATCTCACGCATACGGCTGCGCAGGGAATTACCGTAGATCGCCTCCAGTTCAGCCACGTTAAGTTGCGTTATTGCATGGGTGATCATTCCATGTGAATGCATCAGATTATATCTGCTGAAGAGTATCTCAGCCATCAGATTGATCTTATTACCCCAATAGTTAACCAGCGATTCATTTCCCAGATCGTCGAAGCAATGAACGAGCGGCAAACGTCTGTAAGGATTGAATGCTCTCTTGCTATATTTCAGGATTACGTCAGTGCCTAAATCCGCGAATTCGAGGCTGACTTCCGATGAAGACCTCAGAAACGGGCGATGGTCGGGTAAGCTGAATTTAGACAGAATACGCATCAGGGCTGTTTTTCCGCAGCCTATCGGGCCGGTTAAGAAAAGTCCCTTATGCAAATCTATCTTTTCTTTTGCAGCGACCTGTCCGTCGCGGAGAAAGTAAGCGATCAGCTTTGTTACGACAGGGCGGTCGATATCATCGATAGTAAAATCATGACGATACAAATCCCTTCCCTTCTCTTCTACCTGTTTCAACAGATAGCAATAATCAAAAGGGCTCATCGTAACGTTTGTTTCGGTTTGTCCGGAGTTCTCCGGGTATTGGTATTGTTCTTCCATTTGTATTTTGTTTGAGTAAAGGAATGTGGCCGATCCATTTGTCAGCGGCTGCTTTCCAATCCCAAATTGGCATGCCGCTTAATGTCCAGCCGATCGCTTTGTAGTGGTAATAAAACTGGTTCCCTTCTTTTTCCGGTTGCCCTAATGTTCTGAAATAGGTGCACACTTCTTCCAAATCAGGTATTACCACTTTTTCCTGCGAGCGCTCTGTTTGACGCCCGTTTATAATATTGTTTAATTGTTTATTATTAATGTGTGTCAATTTTGCTCCCGTATGTGTGTCAAAACTGACACACGTACCAGGGTCCTTATTGCCACACGGATGTGTGTCAATTTTATCACGCACATGTGTGTCATTTTTTTCCAACGGAACCATTTTTATCACGCTTCTCAAATAAGGCTGCTCAGAAGGCTCATAAGTCAGGAGGCCGTAATCGTCTAATCGTTTCAGGCATCGCGCATATGTGTGGTTTGAGCGTATCTTACAAAGATTTATAACTGATTCTCTGTCTATCTCCAAGGAGACAGGGAAACGTCGCAGGTTCCACAACTGGAATAGTGCCAGATAGAGACTGATATCATTGGCACGTAGTCGCTCGTTCTCGTGGATAAGGCTGTAGAATGCGTTCAGGTGGTGGATGAAGTTGATTTTCAAATATTGATTATTCATGTTGTTCTTTTTCTATTTGGTGATTAATTCGAGTTCCATCATTCTTTTTACGTGGGAGATCTCCCATTTCAGCCATTCGTTCAGCATTGCTTTAAGCGATTTTTGACCTGGCATGAAGGAGGTGCCGTCTTCGACCAACTGATGAGCGATCTTCTTTCGTCGTTCGAGGAGCCAGACGTATTTCTCCTTGTGAGAGAGCGTAGGCAAACATTCTTCGCTGAATTTCTCCCTTAAATACAGGACGTAGCTTATGTTATTGAAGTCTATAAACTGGAGACGGTTATACAAACTCCATACATCATCATCGCCCTTTTTTACGAAATTGAGTAACTGGTCGGCTAATGCTTCAATATAGTTCCTGCTGTGATAAGAGAGACCTTCGTCGTAGGGTGCCGAGACTATCAGCTCTAATGGTTCTGTTACAATATACTGCAGACGGCTGTTGAGCGAGCGGAAATGGGGAGAGCTTTTCAAAGCCACCAACGTGTCTATAACAGATGCCTCGAATAAGAGCCTGCTGTATGCTGGAATTCTGTATCGATGGTCCATATACCGGTTGTAGTCTTTTTCGATATGCATGTAGAGGCCATACAATACCTGGTGAAGGTGTTTGAATACATATTTACCTTCATCATCAGGGTCTAACATATCGATCCGTTCTACTTCAGGTCCTGGTATCCATTCAATTAACCTGTCCAGCATCCGGACAATACTGTACTGGCAGTCCCTTACGACCATACGGAGCTCGTCTTCATTTGCTGCATTCCTGACCGATGCCAGATATTCCCGGTTTATCGAATGTTGATTCGGGCCACTGCGGGACATTATCTGGTTGATAAATCTCTGGCTGAGAATAGCAGATCTTTGCAATTGTTGTGGAATATCCTCGTTTATGAGGAATTCGATGGTACTTAACATGTGCATGTTATCAGATTTGGTTATTAAATAATAGTGAAGCTTCAAGGCAGGCGGCGTAGGCACAATAGTTTGCGCACACGCATACATGCGATGAAAAGTTATTAGTAAGAAGTTGTTATTGAAAAGAAGGGGTAACGATGTCCTTGGGGATTATAGTAGGACTGGTAGGGATAGTCGTAGTCGTAGGGAGGTGTTAACAGCAGAAACGGTATATATCAGATTCAATCCTGAGAGATCAGGTGAAAGGAGCGGCGGAATGTTCGTAAGTCGCTTTTTCATGTTTTTATCAATTTTGAGTTTTCGCTTTTAAAGAGATATTACGAGATGCAATTTAAACAGATTGTTAACAACATTAATCAAAGATTAAATATTTATTTATCATAAATATAATCTAACTAACATATGTTTTGAATTATTTACGAGACTGAATGATTATTCAGTCTCGTAATATTGCAGTAGTTTTTAATTGTTCTTTAAGCGTTGTTCCCATGTCAAACATGTTTCCTCTAACGCCGGGATGATGGTATTTTTGAAGATAGATATGATCTTTTCTGCTTCCGCTTCTGTTAATGGATGATCGTGTATTCTTTTGCGTTGTAGTCTGACCCTGTTGCCCTTTCTTGCAAAGAATGTGTTTAATGACCAACCACAGGAACGGGATACTTCTTCACGGAAATACATTGGTGCGCTGGATAGTTTATTGTAAAGATCATCGAGTAAATTCAATGGCGTGGATATTGGCATGTGCTTGTGTATTTTTGACCAGTGAGTGTTGGTTGTGATGATTTCCTCTATGGACTCTGAATATTCCAACGGTAAATCCAAAGAGAATGAGACGACTCTGCAAAGCGCTTCGGTGTAAGTGCGGCGGATGCCACCGACAAAAGACATTCCTCCTTCAGAAGAAACCCTATTATCTCTTATCAGGCGGTCAACTGCCTTTGCTTTATATGCTATACGGATCAATTTTTCATATATGGTTTGATTAACGGCTTGTTTTAATTTAGTGTGTTCTTTTTTTAGTTGTTCAAGATCGGATTGAACGACTGCCGTCATCTTAGTGATGTCATCTGTTTTACCTTTTGCTATTCGCCGTGGAAATGATTTCACGATTACGAAACAATGCGACATAGTTTAAATTTTCGTTTGAACATTTGCATTATTGATAACTTCAGATCCTCTTCGGTTGTAGTGACCTCCAAGACTGGCAGATTGCCTGATGGAACGTCGCTACAGTTGGTTATTATAAAGTCAGGTTCCGCAATGCTGTAGAATTTCTTGAAATCGGCGGATGCGGCTTCGAAAGATGGATAACAGACAAAGTGTTTTATGCCGATGGTTTTTAAGCGAGCAATTACAGCGCTCCTCTCCTGCTGATCGTTCATAATGATACAGGCTGTGAGCGTTTTGAAGATATCAGATCTTCTCATTCTAGTTTTGATCATTGGATAGTTTTTTTAGATTGGTTAAGAGTAGTTGCGTTTGCCGACAGAAGAAGATTAAATTCGCCCGTTCGTCCGCTGACCAGTCGTCGGTTTCGATACTGGATAGTGTTGTGTCGAGCAGGAAGTCGAGTTTTGATTTGGAGTCGTTGATGTCGTCGAAACACTCGAGGTATTGCGTGAGTTGATCGAGTGGAGAATTGTTTATCATAGGTTTTTGATTTGGTTTTTGATTTTTGATTTTAATGGCAATGAGATGGCTGGCCGGAGGACCGGCATGATTGGTTTTTCATGACTTTGCAGAATTACTTTGCCCCTGTGTAGGTTAACGTTGCCTCTCCTACGTCCCTCGGCTAAAGCGCATGAGTTAATAGTTCATGCGTATCAGATAGTAGATCATATGATTGGTTTAAGAATAGATTACGAAGATAGGAATTTTACAAATACATAGACATGTCACTGTAGTTATTTTGAAAATAAAATTTTGCTTCGCTTGAAAAAGGATGAGCGAAAAGGCCAAGATCGAACTGTATGTAATAGAAAAGGTTAAGGAAATGCGTACTGAGAAAGGATTTACGCAGGCGTCACTGGCAGAGGCACTGGGATATTCGGAAGGGTTCATTGGTCATATTGAGAATCCGAAGCGGAGAGATAAGTATAATATTAAGCATCTGAACGAGATTGCGAAGTTGTTTGGCTGTTCGATTAGGGATTTTTTTCCGGAGAAGCCGATGTGAGCTTCTGCCTTACCTCTAGACATTGTCTTGCTGTTAACAAATACCATTAAAGGTTTCCTTCAATTTCTGTATTTTACAAAAAACTTTCTTCTCATATATGAATCTTATCGACGAAAAAGAGTTCGAAGAGCGATCCGACAATATTGATGATTCCGACTTAGTTATATGGAATATAGAAAATGATCATTTCACCAATATACAAAAAAAGCTGAAAGGTGCTGGTGCGAAGCTACTTGTCGGACCAAGAGGAACCGGCAAGACTCACCAAATGAGAATTATTTATCAAGAAAGTATAGCCCTCGGTAAACATCAGTCTCAACCTGTATGCATTTTCACCTCATTCGGAAAATATTATTATTTAGAACCGTTACTAGTAAAGTCCTCAAACGCAATACCTATATTTCATACGTGGGTATTGTGCAAAATTGTAGATGGGCTGTACAAATATTGTAAAGATATAAATCATAATATTGAAGATTTAAATGAAGATTACATATCTCCGAAACTAATAAACGACTTTATAGCTAAAGCAGAAAAACTTTCGCCCTCAGAACTAACAAGTCATCAATTGATACATGAAATATCCATTTCGAAAGTAATTGCCTTAATCGAAACCTTGGTTGTCAAATTGAATAAAACAAAGGCAATTTTGCTATTAGATGACGCAGCTATTACATTTACGCCAGAGTACTTAATAGAATTTTTTGATATATTCAGAAGCCTTAAAACAAAGATTATTGCGCCAAAGGCTTCGGTTTATCCAGGTACTACCCAATATGGACCCCGTTTCCATGTTGGTCATGATGCTGAAATTGTCAACTGTTGGCTGTCCGTTGTGGATGAAACCTATATAGCATTCATGAACAGCTTAATAGAAAAAAGGTTTTCGTTATATACTCAAGCTGTTCCCAAAGATATCTTGGACATTTTGCAATATGCATCCTTTGGAATTCCTCGTGCCTTTATAAGCCTATTGAGAAACTACAATTCTTTTAAAGAAAATACCATCCAAGCTAATTTCAATCGTACCATTTTGGAACAATCCAAGTACATACGAATAGAATATGATTCCATAAAGCTAAAGATGCCCCAATTTAAAGGCGTAATCGAGGCCGGTTTGTATTTCTTTGAAAGAATAACAAATGATCTACGGGAAGAAAACTCTCGTTTAGTCGATGAAAAAAATATATACATAGGAATTGAGGAAACTTCAATAAAAGAAAATCACTTGTCCGAAAGAATGATTCGTTTCCTAATTGAGGCCGGATTACTCTACGAAGATAGCTCTGTAAGGCATGGAGCACATAGTGCTGGCGAAAATAGAGAGTATAGACGTTATATCCCCCACATACTATTTCTGTTATTAGAAAGAACTTTTAGTAAATCAAGAGGATTCAATACTGCAGAAATACTTCGTAACCTCAAAGCCAAAAATAAAAAACATCCTCTCAGGAGGAAAATCGATACCATCTTAGATGTTGACAATAAATATAAATTAAAATTAGATGTCCCTCCTTGCCCACGATGTTCAACTCCGCGATTAACTGAAGAACAGAGATTCTGTCATATTTGTGGAACTGAATTAGTCAAACAATCAGCATTTGAAAGTTGTATGAATATTAATATCGATCAACTACCAATTCCAGATTGGCAAAAACAAAGAATTCACCACGACCTGAAGATCAATAACATTGGCGAATTAATTAGCAAACCCGATCCAGGAACAGAATTAAGGAAAATTAAAAATATTGGAATTAAACGTTCAGAAAACATTCACAAGACAGCGCTTATTTTAGTTGATGAATTTTTAGGATAACTTTATGGCCAATAACCACTCAATCTATAGCTACAGGATTAATGATTATTCAACTCCTTCCGGCTGGACAACGTCGTCACTATTTGACGCCACGTTTACCGAATCTACAACATCTGCAATTGATACATTTTATAGTAAAATAAAGGAACTTAACGTTTTAATACTAGATCCAAGAAATTTTAGGCCCCTTTTTGATAGCTTACATATTGCCGGGACGATATCAACTGATGCCCATAATGATTTAAATCATGCAATAACGGACACTACTTCAATTAAGCCGGTATTCTCTAACTTAATTCTTCTAGGATATATCTCTGCGGTTGAAAGCTTTATTAGAGAAATTCTTCGTAGAATAATCACAATTGACTTCGACGCAAGGAAAGCCTGCGAACTTAGAACTATTGCTTATGGCGCAGCGCTATTCCATACACCAGATATGTTGCCAGAAGCCTTATTAGAAAATTTAACATTTCTTAGTAGAGAAAATATTGAAAAGGTTTTGAAAGATTTCATTGGCATTGTCAAAATACCTATACCTAAAAATATTTCAGATATACTTATAGAATACGAAAACGTTTGCCAATTGAGGCATTGCATAGTACATCGTTTTGGTAAATTAGGGGCCAATAATGCGATAAAATTAGGATTAGATTCTCACGGTATTTATATCGAAAAACCTATAAAATTAACATACACGGCTCTACAAAATGTAGCTTCTGTATGCTCGAATCTAGTAAAAGACATAAACCAATTCTTATGGGAATATGTAATGATGAGACTTATCGCAGAACCTGTAAATCAAAGCACCTGGAAAAGACGTACTTCAGGAGTGACTTGGGCCTGGGATTTCCGAAAAGATAAAAAACGGTTTAAAAATTATTTTGATACTTTTGTACTAACTGGTTCTGCTTCCTATGCTGCAGATGTACATACTGCGTATAGTGAATATAAGCTAAAATATACACTATTGCCTTAATCAACGATCGAATGGATTTATTAGGAAGATATTATACAAATAATCTTTTTTCAGATTTACTAGTTTCTAACATTACTGTAGATACTCCAAGCAAAATATTAGAGCTTGGGGCGGGGGATGGGTCTTTACTTAAAGCCGCAGTTAATCGGTGGATAAATGCATCATTCTTTGCAACCGACATCGATAGTAAAAGCATCGCTAGTTTAAAAACGACTCTTCCATTCGTCAATTTATTACAGGATAATTCGCTTAACTCCGCATTACCCAGAGAACTTAAAAAAATAGTTGGAGAAATAGATGTCGCGATCTGCAATCCTCCTTACCTTAGACTTAAAGAGAACAAAGAATATCAAAAACTCTTTGATAAAGCTTGTTTGCCATTATGTAAATCATTAAACTTCATAACTTCAGATATCATTTTTTTAGCCCAAAATCTTACACTATTAAAAAAAGACGGACAGCTCGGTATAATCTTACCTGACAGTCTTATCACTGGTAAGGAATTTACTAACTTCCGAAGGACTCTTTTAGAAAATCATAGTGTTTCAAAGATAATTGAATTACCTGAAAACATATTTCCCAAAACAGAGGCATTAACTCACATAATTTTTATTGAAAAACAAGCATCTACCAAAAGCCATATCGAAATATTCAAAGCAGAAATTGATGGTCGATGCACAGACAAAATTTCTGTTAATTCATCTTTCTTGGAGGAAAGAATGGACTATAAATATCATTCACATCTAAAATCATATAATCATCTTGACACCACAAAGATAAAAACGTTAAATGATTTTTCTCCTGAGATCAAAAGAGGCTCCATTGAACAAAAAAAATTACAAGCATTAGACATACCTCAGATTCATACTACGACACTTAAGCATGGAAATCCAAGCCTCGCTTTCGAAAAGAAATTGAGTAAAAACTATTCAGAAAAATATGTTGTAGCAAAGCCTGGTGATATTTTACTGGCTAGGGTAGGAAGAGGTTGTATAGGAAAGGTAAGTATGGTAAAAAAGGGTGAAGCGATACTGTCCGATTGCGTTTATAGAATACGAGTAAAAAAGGGCGAGGAAAGGAAAATTTTTAGGGCTATATGTTCCGAAAAGGGACAGGAATGGCTTAAGGCTATTTCACATGGAGTTTGTGCAAAAGTACTTAGCAAGCCAGATTTATTAAATTTCCCAATCTTTCTTTCTGAAATTGAGATATAACATGTTCTTCGCGATGTTTTAAAAACAGCTTTATATACCCAATTTATTGAATGTACATAAGATTATATGTATCGCTGCAAATTATCCTTACGTTTTCAAATCATCGGACACTTCTAGCATCGTCAAATGACCTATGAGTCATTTATTTTTTGAAATCCCCATTATTTTCTGTGCTTTATGGCATTTTTAGTGTCTTTAAGTCGAGTATGACCAGATCTGATAATATCGCGATACTAATTGTACCTATCTAGCCTTCAGATCCAACTTCTCCCCTATTTGCAGCCATAACTTATACATTCCACTGTATATTACTGACTTATCCTTTCGGGCATGCAATTGCGGTTCCAGATATTCGTAATAATCCCGGGTACCCGGATTACCAGACAGGGCTTAATGATCAATCTTCGGTGAATGGAGGTGTTGCCTCCACTGAAAATGAACTGGTCAGCTTCTTTGTCTGTGAGGTCTGAGAGGTGGCAGTCAACGCGTTCAAGTGTGCTATATTCCTGAAAAAAAGGCTTTGCGCAGACTTCATAGAACTGATGCAGATAGTTAATGAAATGCACTTTCTCGACAAGTGTATTGACTGGTATAAATAAATGTTTCATGTTCAAGGCATTACTGGCATCCAGCATCTGCTGTAAGCAGGAACTCTGAACCGTATGATTTGTGAAAGCCATGCCGGTCGTCATTTTTTCTCCCAACACATTTTCTACATCATGAAAGGTGATCTGTACCTGCGGTGGAGCAAAATTGATGAAGACATTATCTGGGCCATAGACATCTGTGGTCTGATATAGATAAATGATCTCATCTTATCGCTTCCTATTCTCTTAAAAACGTAACTGGTCACATATCCGTCAAACTCTGTCCTGCAGCTAAAACCATATTCATTGAATGTATCTAAGAGTGGATCTTGCGCATGTGATTGCAACGCTGAAAAACAGTAGATCATAGCAATTATTAAAAGACTCTTCATAGGTATATAAACTTGGAAAACTAATGCGCGCTTTCGGCCTTTGGCTTGGTAAAGATTGACTTTATTTCATCCAAAGCAAATAATTTATACATTTCTGCAACGCTCTGATCAGGATTATTAAGATCAAACTTTTTAATCTAGAAGAGTTGGCAATTGCATCATTTAAATTTGGTTTAAGCTTGAGATAGATATCATTTCCATGCCGGGTGTAAAATCGTTGATTCTTTTCATAATCCGGCATGTGTCTTTTTAATTGTTTGGCTGCAGCATCACAATTGGAAAAACATTTGCTTGTATTTTCAAAATGCAGCAGCAACCAATACTCCAGACATGGATTATTGATAATGATAAGTATATTTTTGTAATCAGCAGTTATCCTGGATTTATATTCCTTGAACTCTTGCAAAGTAGTTTTATCACCCTTTGGGGCTTTCCGTGTTTCGCTATTGATCACATCAAAGTCTAAGATCCATATCACCTTATCATAGTGTCTGGCTAACTCTAATACTCGCTTATATTGCTCAGATAGGCTTTTCTTCTGTGGTACTTCTGGTTTCAAGTGAACATTGATAGCGTGTTCATTTCTCTTAAGCATATTGATATACCACGATTCGCAATCCCCATCAACTACAATTGCAAATGTGGGATTGGTTTTAACGGCCTTATTTACCCTTCCCATTATTCCTGTCAATATAGTAATCACCTAAATGGGGCACTGCTCCCAGTTTGCCCGTTTTATATGCATTGTACACATTACTGGTATCTCTTATTACAGAGCTATCGAAATCTGACAAGGAATAAAGATCCGTTGCACAATCTGTTGACTTGTCGGTAAACCAAATAACATCATTTCTTAAAATGTCTTTATTGTTTAGTATTTCCCTATTATGAGTTGTAGCAATAAGCTGGGAATTGGAAGCATTTACCAGGAAGGATAATAAAAAGTGTGTGTAAAGTTCCGGATGAAGAGACGACTCCAATTCGTCAATCGAAATTATAACTTGCTTCTCTATTAATAAACTCAGCATAGCAGCAAATTCATAATATCTCTGAGTTCCTTGAGACTCTTCCTCCAGAGGCAATAAATATCTATTATCACCAACCTTGTGTTCAAGCTCAATTTCTGTTCTGTTTTTTATTTTTGTTATCAGATCACTCGAAAATCCTAATGCGGTGTAAGCCTTCATCTCCTGATCACTTACTACTTCTTTATCTTTAATTAATATATCGGAAATATTAAAGTCAGCCTTTTGAAGGATATTAATCAGTGTTGATTTTTCATTTTCAATATTTAGTAGCCTTTCAGCAACATAACCTTTAACAGAGGCACGAGTTGTGATCAACGGTTGCATATAATCAACAAACCAGTCCACGGCATCTTTTAACTCTTTTAATTCTATATTGGTTTTGAGGAACCCTCCCAATACCGTATTATTCCATAAAGTATTTGACTCCAGTGTTTTCTCAAAAGTTTTATCTGTTTTGATCTTACTGCCAAACGTAATAGTAGAAAATTGACTGTTTATATCTGTTATTCTTTTAAAAACATTGGCCCGGTTGGGGGCATGGAAGTATAGCTCTTCTTTGACAACGGCGATTCGATTAAATTCAATCTCATATTGATAACGCGTTTTCTTTTGAATAAACTCTATCCCGAGGATAGAATTTTGCATCGGAGTTTGAGCATCAAATAGAAACGGCTTAAAGTTTAAGGCGTCAGTCCTCTTTTCAAGAGGGTTCAACACAAGCTGTCGTAAAAACTCAAGCGCTTTTAGAAGTGTTGTTTTGCCAGACGCATTGGCCCCGTAAATTAAGGCTATTTTTAGAAGCTTTAATTTGCCAGTGTCAGGTATAGTATAGTAATCTTCAAGGTGACTTGAATTATCTGCTTCAAAAGATAGTGTTTGACGGTTCTTAATTGAACCGAAGTTTTGTACGCTGAAATTAATGATCATTTTTCACTGAGTTCATTTCAACGAATATCGTAATTTTAATGTTTTATACCAAAAAATGTAATTGACTTACATTTTTCAACTAAAAAATCTACATTTATTATACTTTTAAGATTAAGATTCACAAATTAGCGACCCTGTCGATTAATATAAGCTTCAGCTTCTCGTAAGGAATTGCGTTACACCTGCGAACCGTTTATGAATTAACCATTCTTTGTTTTCTCAGAATCATTGTCCAGAACCTAACCATTACCATCAATAATAATTTGGACAGTTCGGTGATATTGAAGTTCAAGTTCCGTTATTTGATGTTCTCTTTAATTTCCAAATAAAATCAGTTCCTTAGTTTTAAGAGATAGAATATCTCCTTTTGACAAACAAAAATTATGTTTATGGCTAGACCAATTAGAGATACACCTGCATTAACAGGTAAGGAGGCTATTAAATTTTTGTCGGAGATGAATAAGATGAGAGAGAAAAAGATCTCTCCGGAAGAACTTGACAAAATGAAAGCAAATTCTGAGAAATTAAGATCTATCGTTAAGTTTCCAAATGGACTTGACAAATCTTAGTTTAATTCTTGACGAAACAATGGTGTGTGAATATGAAATAGAAACTATTATAGTCTACAATGATACAGAAAAGTAAATGGGAATCACTTTAAGCAGTGGTTCCCATTTACTTTTCGACAGTTATTTCAGCCCTATCTGCAAGCCCAAATTCAATACACGCTGATTAATATATGCATCCCCTGCGGAGTTGCTTGATACTTCGGGGTCCTGTTGGTACTTATCATAGTTTGTCCATGTTAAGAGATTGTATGCACTTAAGTAGATACGTGCGTTGTTTAACCGCTGCCCTAACCAACGACTAGGCAACTGATAACCCAGATCGATCGTTTTGAGACGAACGTAACGGGCATCTATCAGCCAGAAGTCTGACATGTAGGTACGGGCACTATTGACGGTAGTCGGATTGCTGGTAAGACGTGGGAACTGGGCATTATCCGCATTCTCAGGCGTCCACCTTTCCTGGTGGATAGGCTGGAACTGGCTCTGGAAAGTTTCGATGCCTGTGCCTACCACACTAAAGCTGTAGCCAAAAGAACCCTGGAACAGGACATTAACGCTAAAGCCTTTATAGTTCGCTCCGAGAGTGAGGCCGAGTACTGTGTTGGCGAGATTAGGACGGCCAATAGGGCCACGGTCGTTATTGTCGATCACACCGTCACCGTTGATGTCTCTATATTTGAGATCACCGGCCTGGATGGGATACTCGCTGAGAGGAACAGCTGGCTTGTCATGTGTGTTCGCCTGGATCTTTTGGATGTCTTCCTGTGTATAATAGCCGATGAAAGTGTATCCGAAAGGCTGATCAATTGGCAAGCCTGTTTCCCGGAGCCAGGGATAGGCTGGCTGCGCTTCATCTCTAAAGAGGACTTTGTTCTTGAAGTATTGGAATACGAGGCTTGTGTTGAAGTTTACACGCTGGATGTTACCACGGTAGTTGATCTGGCCGTCGAAGCCTTTGTTACTGGTCTTGGCGACGTTAGTAGGGCTGTAACCGATACCTATCATCGTTGGTACGGAGCCTTTGCGAACCAGCTGATCGTAGCGGATATCATGGAAATAATCTACAGTGATAGACAACTTGTCCTTAAAGAGGTTCATGTCAATACCGACATCCGCTTTCCTGGCTTTCTCCCAGCTTACGTCCATGTTACCAAGCTCGCCTTCATAGATAGATGACTGTTGCGTTTCGTTCTCTCCGAAGGAATAGTTGCCACCGTAGAAATACTCCTGACGATAGAGATAACGGTTGCCGGATGTAACGTCGGAACCTACGATACCGTAAGAACCACGGATCTTTAACAAGCTAATAGACCGCTTGCGACTAGCAAAGAAGGGTTCCTGGGAGATGTTCCAACCCACGCCAACTGCCGGGAAGAAGCCATTCCTTTTCTTCGCCTGGAAACGGTCGGAGCCGTTATAGGCGCCGTTGAAATCCAGGAGGTACTTCTGTTTATAGTTATAGCCAGCCTTGAATGATAAACCGCGGAAGTTGGCCGGGATGTCAGATTTAAAGGCGTAACTCTGCCTGTTGTAGAGGACCAATCCATTGAAGGCATGTGCACCAAAGGTATGATCGTAACTGAGGAAAGCCTGGCTGTTGATGTTCCGGCTGTATAAGTCGGTGTTACCTGTTACACGGTAGGCCTGTAAACGGTAGTTACCACGTGGGTCCAGGGTGTAAGAACCATCGGCAGGATTATAGTGGTAGGATGGCGGCTCCTCGGGACGGAACAGGTTCCTGGAATATTGTTCGATGCCGGCATAAGCCACACGTGCTGTGAAGAAAAGCCCTTTTGCAAGCATGTCCAGTTGTTGCGTAGCGCCAAACAGCGCGTTGAAGTCTGTCCGTTTGCTGCGGGTATAACCACCGTTAGCCAGTCGGGCATTGATGGTAGGCAGCTTGTCTTTGGTATCTGCGGCAAAGGCGTAGCTGCCGTCAGGGTTCATGAGCGGGGCTGAGTATGGGTGTATCTTCTCAAAGTTATATACTTCAGATACGACGTTTGCATCATGTGGTTCGTTGATATCACCGAAACGGGCCGTGAGGTCGAGACGGAGAGTAAGCGTTTTGTTTGCCCGCATATCGAGGTTGGAACGAAAGTTATAACGGCGGAAGAAATAGTTTGTATTCACTTCATTGCGGGGATCGGAAAAGTCCTTTACAAGGCCATTCTGAGTAAGAAATCCTCCGGAGATGAAATACTTTACAGCTTCCGTACCGCCTGATATGTCTATGTTCGTATTGGCTTGTTGGGCGAACTTTTTAAATACGGTTTCATACCAATTAATGTTTGGATGCCCGTAAGGGTCTTTACCATTTCTGAACAGCTCCAGATCATCCGCAGTAAATAAAGGCGTTATTCCGTCGTTTTTATAAGCTTCGTTTACCAATGTGGCTGTCTGGTAGGCATCCAGCAATCTAGGCGTTTTTACGGGCGCCTGAAGGCCAGATTCGGCACGTACGTTCACCTGTGGTCTGCCGCTTTTACCGCGACGGGTTGCCACTACCAATACACCGTTTGCACCTTTAATACCGTATATAGCAGTTGTAGAAGCATCCTTCAGGATAGAAATACTCTCAATTTCGTTGACGTTGATCTGCTGCAGCTGATCGTAGGAGTATTCAATATCATCCACAATGATCAAGGGCTTGTTGCCTTCGCTGTTCAGCGAGCTGACACCACGGATAAAGAAATCCGAAGCATCCCTTCCCGGCTGACCAGAACGTTGCTGCGATACAAAGCCTGGCAGTTTACCCATCAAAGTGTTCTGCACGTTGGCAGTGGGTACGTTCCTGATCTCAGAGCCGGTAATGCCGCTCACTGCACCGGTATTCGTGATACGTTTCACCTGGTTAAAGCCTACTACCACCACCTCATCAAGGCCTTGTGTAGAAGGTTGCAGGACTATGTCAATGGCCGACTGACCGGCAACGTTGATCTCCTGGCCGGTGAAGCCCATCAGTTTTACGTTCACGACATTGGAACGTCCTTTCAGCGTCAGTTTGAACCTGCCATCTGCATCGGTGATCACACCGTTGGTAGGTACGCCCTTCTCCGAAACAGCCGCTCCGGGGAGTACGCCGTTCAGGTCCTTCACCGTACCGGTTATGCTCTTTTGCTGTGCCATAGAGGACAGGAACATGGCAGACAGCAACAACATCAGAATATATTTCATTTTAATCAGTTGATTTCATACAGGAATAAAACTTACCATCCAGGGTTCTGGCGCATATTATCGTTCTTTACCACCTCATCGTAAGGGATGGGATACAAGTACATCTTCGGACCTGTAAAGACAGGCTTGAACACTTCCACCACATCGTAGGTGAGGTCAGCCCCATTCCTGATGATACTCATGCCATGCAATCCCCGGTTGTACACCTGCTCTGCGATCTTCCAGCGACGGATGTCCCAGAAACGGTGTTCTTCAAAGGCCAGTTCTATTCTTCTTTCATTGCGGATCACTTCCCTCATTTCATCCAGTGACAGACCGGCTTTAAGGCCGTACATGCCGTCGTCTCCGGCAGTGATGCCTGCACGGGCACGAAGGTCTTTCAGTACCTGATACACCTCTCCTGTTGCTCCGTTATATTCGTTTTCTGCTTCTGCAAAATTGAGCAGCACTTCTGTGTAGCGCAGGTAGATCCAGTCGTGGGGAACACTGCTGTATTGCGTAGCGTTCTCAAAGTTGCCCATGAACTTGCGCATGTAATAGCCGGTCTTAGTTCCGGGATCTGCACCACCAGGCCTGTGCTGCCCGCCTTCGAACGTTTGAATCTCGGTGTTCAGCCAGCGGGCACCATTATAGAGTATACTCATGGTCAGGCGGGGGTCGCGATGTGTATAGGGATCGATAGGATTGTAACCGGAAGCGGGGTCAGTAATGGACAGGCCGGCATCTGTCGGGAAAGCATCTACCAGCTCCTGTGTCGGATTTGTACGGCCACGGGCCACTTTTGCAAATCCAACGGGACCGTTTGTGTTTTCAATCTCATCGCTATTACCGTTCTGCCGGAAGAAGATAATCTCACTGTTGTTCTGGGTGATGAATATGTTCTTGAAGTTCGGCAGTAATGAGAAAGACCTTTCTTCTATGAGCGTACGGGCAGCATCAGCAGCGAGCTTCCAACGTTCTTTGTCATAGTTGGCATATCCTGTGAGTGTATTGCTTTCATCGATGTTCTGTCCGTTGAACAAAGGACTGGCCGCATATAATAATACGCGGGCTTTTAATGCCAATGCCGCTCCTCTCGTAGCACGGTGACTGTTTACCTCAGGCGCTGCAATAGGATTAGGACGCAAGCTATCTTTTATGGCATCACATTCGTTGACGATATACTTCACACAATCGGCAAAGGAGCTGCGCGGTACCTGCACATCATCGCCAAGCGCTCTTACCGTATCGCCCATCAGTGGAATGCCACCATAGCGTTTTAGTAGTTCGAAGTAAAATAAGGCTCTTATAAAACGAGCCTCTGCCTTCCAGGCATAACGAATAGAGTAACCGTTGGGCAGTGTTTCCTTTACAGGTGATATATTGATGTTAGAGACAAAAATACTTGCTGCCCTGATGGCGGCATAGGCACTACCCCAGGGTGTTTCTTCATTGATAACTGCATATGACGTGTAAGCTCCTGTAGCCAGTTGTGACACAGCGGTAGTACCTGTGAAGCCTGATATGGCATCGTCTGATGCGGCGTCGAGCAGATCGCCGGCAACACGGTTGTAGCCACCAGGCAATTTTGAATAGATGCTGTTGAGGAATTTATTTGCATAAGTACCAAGGGAATCATCCTTGTCAAATACATATTCGATTGTTACTTTTTCAAGTGGAATAGCTTCGTAATCCTTACTACAGGCCACCAGGACAAAAAGGAAGCCTGCCAGGAGATATATTACGCGGAATTGCTTCATGATGCTTTGTTTAAAACTTTATGTTAACGCCTGTATTTAACACCCGCTGGATAGGATATGCGCCCACTCCTACTTCAGGATCTACAAAGTCGTAGGCTGCATGGGTAAAGAGGTTCAGCCCATTAGCGAACACTTTCACGCCTCCCAGCTTAGCCCTTTTCACCCACTCGTATGGCAGGTTGTAGGCGATGTTTACATTCTTCAGACGGAAGTAGTTACCGTTATGCATCCAGAAAGAAGAAGCGGCCTTATTGTAGTTGTAATTGGCATCAGCGGTGAGACGTGGATAGGTGGCTGTAGCAGCTGTTTCAGGCGTCCAGCGGCCAGTGATCTGTTCATAAGCCTGACCATAGGTGAAGTTCTGGAACTGAAAGCCCATCTCAGTAGTGAAGTTGGCTACATAATTCTTCCTGTTGGTGACACCTTGTAGGAGGGCGCTTATCTCCAGGCCTTTCCATGAGAAGCCCATATTCGCACCATAGTAAATACGTGGCTTGAATGTACCGATGGGCGATTCGTCAAACTGGTTGATAGCTCCATCGTTATTTAGGTCTTTATATTTTATATCGCCGGGTAATGGTTTATAACCTGCGATGGTCGCACTGCCGGCTGCATCTTCGGCGGACTGCAAGAAACCGTCTGCAATATATCCGAAGGGCATACCTACCGGTCTTCCTGTTCTCTTATTCCAATCGTATTCACGACGTTGCTCATCCATGTACAGTACTTTACTCTGTTCAATACTACCATTGGCGCTGATGAAGTAATGGAAATTATTTACCTGACTCTGATAGGTCAATGTCAGTTCTCCACCGGTGTAGAGATTGATACCGATGTTTTCCGGAGGATAGGCTGAACCTGACAGCTGGATACTTTTACCTCTTATTTGCAAGAGATCGGAATAGCGATCGTTGTAGTAATCGCCGGTCAGCTGGAGCTGGTTGTTGAACATTGATATGTCAATACCGACATCAATCTTGCGGGCGCTTTCCCAGGAGATGTTCACATTTGCCAGTCCGTTTTCCTGGAAACCAGATGCTGGTGAACGGGCAGTACCTTGTTCGTAGATACCACCGCCAATGCCGTTATTCTCACTGAAGTCTTGTCGCCAGATGTAGTAGCCGGAGTTATCGATACCGTTGCCGGTATGTGCGTAGGTACCTCTCAGTTTCAGCTGGTTTAACCATGCTGCATTGTTACTGATGAAGTTTTCTTTTGCGATGTCCCAACCAATACCGCCAGCATAGAAGGTCCCGTATTGCTTACCAGGCATATAGCGGTTGTAACCACTTCTATTGATCGCTCCTTCCAGGAAATATCTGTTTGCATAGTTGTATGTTACCTTACCTGATACGTTCGTCGCCTTACCGGGAAGGTCATAGTTGAAGATGGTTTGTCTTCTGTCAGCCAGTGCGATCACATTAATACCATGTGCGCCAAACTGCCTGTCGTAGTTCAATGCCAACTGACCGAAAAAGTATTGTGCGTTAAACACAGAGATGAAGTCGTTACGCTGGGTAACTGCCGAACCGTATCTGGCATATGTTGTATCGTCCTGTGTAACGATCATTCTGTATACCAGGTCCTGTTTGCTACGGTTGATAGCGTTAGCAGATTGTATGGACAGGTTGCCTTTCCCTTTGATAGAAAGACCGGGCAGCCAGTCGCCCAGATCATAGCGGAGGTCGACATTCGCCATTACGTCCTTACTGTTGTCCTGTATGTAACCGCTATTGAGCGTTGATGATAATAGATTAGTGGTGAGGTTACCGGTACCGCCCCAGCTGCCATTGAGGTTATGCACAGGGTAAGCAACACTGGACGTTCCCAGCAGATCGCTCAACACTTTACCTGCACCAGCACCTGGCTGATTTCCTTCCTGCAAACGGCCGAATAACTGCATGCCTACATTCAGGTTATGGCTTACATCTATACTTACATCAGTGTTGATGAGGTATCGTTTCAGACCGGCATTGGTGTTATAGCTGTTATCGGAATTGGTTTTGAATATACCCTGCTGACCGGTATAGTTCAGTGATACGGAGTAACGGGCTACTTCTCCCCCACCATTGACATTCAGGTTGTATCGTGACAGCGGTGCATTATCCCGCAGGACCTCATCGTACCAGTTGACATCAGGATGGGTATAAGGGCTTGTGTGATCACGGAAAGCCACTATATCTGACTCCTTGTATAAGGGTTGTTTGCCATCGTTCTGCAAGGCTTCATTCAGCAGATAAGCGTATTGCCATGCAGGCAATGGCTTCGGCATACGTAACGACTGCTGTATGGCTGTTTGTGCTGTGAATGATACACGAGGTTTGCCGGCACGGGCACGTTTGGTAGTTACCAGTAGTACGCCGCGTGAACTGCGCTGGCCGAGTAAGATAGTAGATAATCCATCCTTCAGTACAGAGATGGATTCTATGTTTTCCGGATCGATGGAGAACACATCACGTTGTATACCGTCTACAATTGTAACAGGGACCTGACCACGCAGCCATAGTCCTATTTCTGTATTATCGTTCGGCTCGATGGCGCCAGGTCTTGGAATGTTACCAACGAATATGTCGACATCGAAGTTGTTGCCTGTACCGGGGCTGCGGAAGCCGCTGTTCTGCTGTGAGTATAAACCAGCAATACGGCCCGGCAATGCGTAAGCATATAATGTAGCCGGTGTTGTGGACAGCTGGTTTGTATATACGGTTGCCACGGAACCGACAATGCTGTTGCGCGATGCGTCACCATATAAGACAGGAACAGACTTAGGTGAAGGAATGAATGTTTCTTCCATTCGCAGTAACATCGTAGAGCCCTGTACCTTTTGTTCTATAGTATGATATCCGGGATACTTTATTACAAGTGTATTGTTACTACCTGCCTGGATATTGAAACTACCTGTGGCATCGGTGGTGGTACTATCGCCCCTACCTTTAATAAAAACAGTTGCTTTTGCCAGCGGCTGACCATAAGGATCAACCAGCCGGCCTGATACCGCCTGTTGCTGGGCCTGCACTTTCATACAGGCAAGGAGCACGAGGCAGGTGAGGAAAGATATATATCGTTTGATGTTGCTATGCACCATTGTATAAAATTTATGGGACGATTATTGGCATTTGAACGTGTATACAAATGGGTTGGCAGTATTGCTGTAGCCTACCTGTACTGTGCCGCTGGCATCTGTAAAGAAGTATTCGATCTTCTCCAGTTCCTCTCCTTCCTGCATGTTGAAGTAACCGCGGGGCCAGAAAGTGATGGCCGATTTCTTGCCGGTATATGGCTTCAGTTTTGACTGATCTGTTTGTATACAGGCTTCGTATATTTTACCGCCAGGTGTGTATCCTCTTGCACAGAGATAGATATTTTCCGCACCACTGAGGGCTGTCTGTACTACGTCAGGATCGAAGGAGACGGTGAGCAGATCATTGTCTGTCGCCACGCCTGGTGTAACCGCTGCTATCTGCGGATTACAGAAGTCTATCAGATCGCCCTCACCGTTTGAAACAGTGAAGCAGTCTTTGAACTGACACTTGTAAACGTTGTTGGAACCAAATACGTCGCTCAATCCTTCGGAGCTGGTGCCCAGGAAGTAACCGGTTTTAAACTGTACGTTGTCCGGGCCAGGCTTCGTTACGATTGTTACTTCAATGTTTTCTTTTACACCTTGCGGTACGTTATAGTCCTGCTCTGTCCAGAACACTACCCATTCCAGGTTGTCGGCCATAAAGTTGCCACCCATACCGAAACGGGTTTTTAATGCAGCAGGCCAGTTCTCACCATTTGTTGCTATGACACTGGAAGGCACAGGTACCATTTTACCGTTACCATATGTAGTTGTTGTAAATGTGATGGATGTATTTGCTGTGGCCTGCCAGTCTTTTGGCGCCAGGAAGCCGATGATCAGCCTTGTACCTGAACGACCACCATCTGCTACGTCGATGCGGGTATGCATGACGATCGTCATGTCTTCGCCTGGTTTTGCACTGGTTGGTTGATCCACTCCTTCAAGGAATACGCAACCTGCCAGTAGTAACAGAAACAGGCCGATGATGCCCCATAAGTATCTTTTCATATCGTGCTGTATTGGATTGGATTAGGGTGCTACTTTTTCGAGTGTATACAGGTATGTGTTGGATGTACACCCTGGACTGAATGTGAATACCAGGTTACGCTTACCACCTGCTACCGGGTATGCAAAGCTGGTGCTTACCGGATCACCTGTACCTGTTTGCGAAAATGTAATGCGTAAGGGATATTTCGGATCATCCAGTGCGTAGCTACCGCTTTTATTCACTACAAAAGGTAGTGGGTGCTCAATGCTGTACTGATTCTCTTTCTTGAAGCTTAGTCTGAACTGCGTAAAGTCAGCCAGGGTAGTAATATCTACACCATTGCGAACAGCTTTGACAATGCGCCATTCTCCCGAAAGATCTTTTACCTGCTCGGGCACAGCTATTTCCTGTTGTTTGCATGCGCTGATGATCATCAACAGTATCAGTACGCATATCGGGAATTTTGATCTCATTAGAATGTTTTTACCAGAGTGGATTTTGCTTTAGTTCGGGCGACTTCGCTGTTTCGCTTTGTGGGATAGCCCACAGGTACATCGCGTTGCGGAAGTTATGCTTGCGTACAGGAAAGACGGTATAGGTGACGCTGTTACCATTCCTGATGACCTTCATGCCGTTCATTGTTTTATTCTGTGTCTGTTCTGCTATCTTCCATCTTCTTACATCCCAGAAGCGGTGGCCTTCGAAAGCCAGCTCTACTCTCCTTTCTGACTGGATCGCTGTACGCATCTGATCGCGGGAGAGACCGTCGGGCAGTTCGTATGGCGATAATCCGGCGCGTCTGCGTACGAGTTCTACTGCATCGTAGACGGGTTGTGTAGGACCATCATATTCGTTAGTAGCTTCAGCAAAGTTGAGCAGCACTTCTGCGTAGCGCATCAATGGGAAACAGCGTTGAGAGCCATGGATAAAGTTGGCGCTGATATTCTCGTCCAGCATCTTGTTGGTATAGTAACCGGTAGGCGTACCTGCCAGTACAGCATCCTGGCTGGCGCCGCTGCCATTGGCATTGAGGAAGATGTTCACCGGTTCCTTCAGTCCGTTGTTCTGTATTAACGGTGTCTGGTCACGGATGATGGAGTATGCCAGTCGCGGGTCACGGTCTTTGTACGGATCGTTCGGTTGATAGCCAGATGCAGGGTCCGTGATCGGCATACCGTTAGCCATGCTGAAAGCGTCTACAAAATCCTGGTAAGGAAAGCCACCCTGCCCACCTCCACGGGACGGCGGCTGCCAGGCAGTTTCCAGCTCACGGTTCCCCCCCTGCATCTTTGCAAGTAGGTATTCGGGATTCACGCGCAGGGTAAATAGCTTATAGAAGCCATACCCTGGCGCTGTCGCATTATCTTCATTCAGTGAATATCCGCCGGTGGACATCACAGCGGCGGATGCATCGGCGGCCAGCTTCCAACGTTCCTGGACATTATCGGTATAACCGGTAACGGGGTTCTGCGGATCGATATTACCACCGTTGAACAGTGGGCTGGCAGCATAGAGCAATACCCGTGCTTTCAGGGCCATTGCAGCGCCTCCGCTGGCACGGCCGTAGTCTTCACGGATACGTTCCAATGGCAGCGCACCTGCGGCAGCGTCACATTCGGAAACGATGTAGTCCACGCAATCCTTGTAAGTGTTGCGGACTGCAGGGATCTTATCGGTTACGTTGAATACGGAATCGCCCAGCAGCGGAATGCCTCCATAGTGTTTCAGCAGGGAAGCATAGTACCATGCCCGAAGGAAACGGGCTTCCGCCGCCATTGCGTTACGGATATAGGAAGGTATAGGCGCTTCCGGCAGATGTTTCAACAGCTGGTTCACGCGCCGGATATTCGTGTAACAGATGTTCCAGGCATCGGCGCTGATAATGGAGGGATTGACCGTACCCGTAGCGAATTGCACAGAGGTGGTGATAGAGGCCGACTTCTGTGGTTCCGCCTCGTCACAGGCAGCGTCCAGTCCGCCGTTACCAAAACGGGTAGCGCCTTCGGCAAAGCCGATGTCAAGATAAATGTTGGTAAGGAAATTTACTGTCCGGGCGCTGTCGGTAAAGACAGCCCTTTCGTCCAGATTGGATGTCTCCGTCTGATCAAGGAAATTTTTCTTGCCACAGGAAACCAGGGCAACCATTCCCATGCACAGGCAAAGGGGTGCTGCGAACATGAAGGTCAGTTTCATAACGTCAATACGTGGTAGCGTTCAGTTTTTGGTGATAAAATCTGCTAATGAGGACATAAGCGTCCCTGTCCCTATTCATAAAGACACCTGAAAAACTCCTTACCGCCATACCGGCTATTTATTTTCCAGAAATAAAACAATCATGAAAGGGGGAATTCACCAACGGGGATGAAAGTGGTAAATTGTAGTGACCAAACTCAATTACCATGTCCACGTTAGTAGAGTTCCCCCAGTTATTTGAACGTTGTGCAGGATT
>CABHOY010000015.1 GCA_902168105.1 uncultured Flavihumibacter sp. | reverse complement strand
TATAAAAACTCTTGGTTGCCAATCAATGCATGAGGGTGTATGTGGCTTATTTATAAGACCACTCTTTTGAGTTTGCATGTGGCATCCTATAGAAAATAATACAAGAAATTGCAGCTTGCATGACAATGTCTGCTTAGAGAAGATTGTTTTTATAGGAAAAAATAAAGGCCGGTCCCATTAGACCAGCCCTTAAAGTTCTTTTTTTAACTTTTTTTATCCCGGGGCTTGTTTTTCAACATAGAATACACCCTCTTTATTTAATTATTTCTGAGCGTTTTTAATACTATCCTTTCTTTCCTTTTCTTCACGTTTGGCCTTTTTCTTAAAGAACCCTCTCAGCAGAAAATTATGCTGTGCTGCCTCCAGATCTTCGTTCAGTTTACCTGTACTGAGGTTCAGGTTTTTTAAAGCCGCTTTCAGGTCTTCTCCTGATTGAGGATCATTCAGCAGTACACCTACAGGTGAATTAGCCCCGTTCAGGCTTTCATTCAGTCCCTGCGTCGTACTTTTCAGGTTGGTCACCACTTCATTCGCATTGCCCGCCACATCTTTCATTTGTGCAACTGCAGAGCGGAGATTGCTGAATACGGTCGTATCGGTTATAAGGTCGTTGGTAAGTGATCCTTCTTTACGCAGGCTGGCAGCATAATCGGCCAGGCCGCGGGTCAGGCGTTCGGTATTACTCGCTGACTTCTCCAGGGAAGTAACGGTTAATGCCAGGTTGTTATACAGGGTTTCATCTGTTACCAGTTTACCTAATGAACCTTCTCCGTCCACTATTCTCTTACTGAGCACTTTCAGATTGCCAGTGATGGACAGTAACTGTTTGTTGTTTTCCTGCAGGGTGGTCATGATCTCGTCCGGGCTGATATTCACAGCTACTTTCAACTGATCTCCGTCCTGGATGCCCGGTACATTGTCCGAACCGCCAGCCAGTGCAATGATCTTATTTCCAACAAGACCATCAGAACCAACTTTTGCAAGTACGTCCTTATGTATGAATTTGGCTGAACTCTCTTCTATGTTCAGCACCACTTCTATCCTATTATGCTCAAGGAAAGTGATCTTCTTTACGTTTCCCACTTTTACGCCGGAATACCATACGCTGTTGCCTGTTTGCACACCGCCAACATCATTGAAAACGGCAGTTACACGCACCGCCTTTACGAATGCCTTCTTTTGACCGCCAAGTGTAAGTACGCCAACGATAACGATCAGCAAACCTATAGTTATAAAAATGCCTACGATAACGGAGCGTCTGTTGCTTGATTCTTTCATATCTTACTGTATAAAATTATAATCATAAAATTCTTTGATAAGGTCATCCTGTGTGTTGAATACCTCGTCGAAGGTACCCCGCTTTACGAATTTCCCTTCTTTCATTACCACGATCTTATCGCCGGTATCTTTGGCGCAGGTAAGGTCATGTGTGATGATAATTGAACTGGTATGAAAACGGCGTTGCACTTCATTGATCAGGTTATTGATCTCAGTACAGGTGATAGGATCGAGCCCTGCGGTCGGTTCATCATATAACATAATATCGGGACGCAGGATCAGTGTACGGGCAATACCTATGCGTTTACGCTGTCCGCCTGACAGTTCAGAAGGCATCTGGTCGACCGTCTTTGCCAGGCCAACTGCCTCCAGCACTACGGTAACCATTCTCTTCACCTGTGCATGCGTGATATGGGGCGTATTCCTTTTGAGCGGGAAGGCCAGGTTCTCACCTACTGTCATACTATCATACAGGGCGCCGTTCTGGAAGCAGAATCCTACTTTAAGGCGCAGTTCCCGTAAGGCCACATTATCGAGCTTATCCACTTCCTGTCCCAGTACATTCACAGAACCAGAGTCAGGTGCCAGCAAACCGGCTATGATCTTGATCAGTACAGATTTTCCGGTACCTGAACGACCTAGCACGACCACATTCTCTCCTTTATGTACATTAATATCGATACCGCGCAACACGTGATTACTTCCGAATGACTTATAGAGGTCATGGATGTCAATCACCTTTTCATTCATATTTATTTCCGGAGTAAATGACTTCATATTTTAACGGATAGAGTTGGCTATTTGAACAATAAATACCTCTTCGAGGAAAATCAGGAACATAGATATCACCACAGAGGTGTTGGCGGCCTTGCCTACACCCTGAGTGCCCTGCGTAGCATGATACCCCTGATAACAGCTTACTACTCCAATTGTAAAGCCAAATACCACCGCCTTAACGCCAGTGGTAATAAAATCGAGAAAGTAGATATTTTTAAACGCTTCCTGAAAAAAGCTGATAAATGAAGTTTGTTCATTCAGGTGTATATCCAGGAATGAACCCAACATTCCCACAAGACCTGTATAAGCCACCAGGATGGGAATAGATATGGTGGTTGCCATCACTCGGGTCACTACCAGGAACTTAAACGGGTTGATCGCAGAAACCTCCATAGCATCTATCTGTTCTGTCACCCTCATGGATGCCAGCTCAGCGCCTATACCAGATCCCACCTTACCGGCGCAGATCAGGGCCGTTACCAGGGGGGCCAATGCCCTGATCACCGCAATTGATATTAGCGATGGCAGCCAGGAGGTAGCACCAAATTCAGAGAGGGATGGTCTGGATTGTTTGGTAAATACGAGACCAGTTATAAATCCCGTCATTGTAATCAAGGCAAGGGATTTATATCCCACCTGGAAACACTGCCGGATCACTTCACGTATTTCTATCGGGCGCTTAAAGGCCTCTGCGAAGATCCTGATGATAAATTGGAAGGTATTATAAATGTCTTTGAAAAAGCCATCAATGCCCTTTGATATGACTGGTTTCTCCGGTTGTTCGATATTTGAGTCCATTCGCAGTTTTTAAGGAATTGCTAATATAAGTAGCCTGACAGTTATTTACTAACTACAATTTTGGTTCTCATTTGTTAAACGAGGCCACTCATCTGTCAGCAATTCACAGGTAAAATTCCAAGATACGGACTTATCTGCAATGGGATTGCATATATAACTATTTAATAATAAAAATTTAAATACAGATGTCCTTCCAAGACAGGGGGAATGCTATCACCTGTAGTCAAAGTTGCCCAACAAAAACCGTTTTGTGCAACTTTGACTACGACTTATCAGAGCTTTTATCTTATTGACAATCAGCAAGAATGACGCAGATCAGATTAGGCCAGCTGGTCAATGCCCCATTGTTTCATAATATCGTTACTGAAGATATTTGCTACAGCAGGTTCTATGATCCTGGACCGTGCAATCAGGAACTTATCAAGACTGTCACCATACATCCTGCGCAAACGGTCGGGAGCAATCGTGCTCATTTTACCCCAGTGAAACGTGAACGGAATATTTTCCTGCTCCAGTTTATTCCATACGGCATCGTAAAAACCAAGCGTTTCCTGCGTGAGAATGCCATCCAGCTCAAGCACACATGTAACCGGCGTAAAACGGGTGAAGGCCATCGTAGCGGGAGAAGATTTCACAAACCGGAAAGCAAATAAACCTACAAACGGCCCTGCCGATTCGTTCATTTCCATCAATATCTCTACGACCCGCTTCACTGATGACAAGGGCATTCCGATAGCTGCACTGGCAAGTTTGCCCCGCAGTTTAGTATTATTAAAGATCTCACTCAGCCTCCCGAACTGTTTCTCATGCATGTTCAGGCTTGCTGTCAGTACCTTGTTGACCATTACAGGTACCAAACCGGGTATTACGCCCGCCAGTTTGCCTATAAAGCATGGAGCGTCGTCACCGGGGCCAATGCCGGCCGAATTAGGACCTGGCGCTGTATAATCACTCCTGTAAGGGCGCTTATACATCGTGGTCATGAAGACCCCGTTTTTCATGTCATATGGGTTGATCAGGACCTGCATATGAAAAGGCCTCACTCCCGGATAAGGCAGGTGCGGATTACTGAAATCCAGTTCTCCCATTTGCCTCATCATAGCGTCGTCATATGGCGCACGGCGTTGGTAAGATTCCAGCAGGAAGTCGTCTTCCGCTTCTATCAGGGCGCCATGTACAAATCCTAGTGCACCAATATTCACTAACGCGGCATTAAATGCTTCGTCATCCCGCAATAATGTAGCTCCCAGTTTATCAGGGAACGTATCCGCCATTACAGGATAGGACGACCGTTCTATCCAGAGTTGTGTATCAGGGCCGGTGATCAGATGTAATGCCACCACACTTTCCTGTATAGCACCAAAGTCCAGCGCAGCGCCATGGGTACCTGTTGCAATCGCTCCGGCGATGGTCTGCCCGTTACTGGCGCCCGTCGCAGAAAGAGAAAGTCCCAGGTTATGCAGGTGTTTGCTCAACTCCCATACCCTGTTGCCACACTGTGCCATACAGAGGTATTTCGGATCGCGGGGATATTTAGGCGACACACTGCCTGCCGACACAGGAAAACGGATATTTAATGGTTTTGTATTCAGGATGATGCCGTTGGTAGCCGCAATAGGACTAAATGACCAGCTGCCGCCCAGGGCACGCAAAGGGGTCTTCGTTTGCATCGCTTCCCTGATGATCTCCTGTATGCCTTTGGTCGTATCATTGTAAATATCCAATGCCCTGCCCGTAGTTTCATTGGCAAGATCGTACAGGTCTTTTACCGGCTGTGTAAACGTGCCATGTTCATTACTCCATGTAAAAGCACCGTTTTTAATAATTTTCATAGTGGATGAATGTTGGGGTGAAAGAATATAACAACTTACAAAGGATCTGTCTGAGGCTGACAGGGAGCCGCGCATTTCCATTCCAGCGTCAGCGGGCAATAGATGCCGAGCGTACAAACGGTCAGCAACGCATTTCCGAAGTTGTTCTTAACAAGTACCTCTGCTACTCCGTTCACTCCCAGTGAATCACATACAGGTGTATGGATCATCTGAGGTTTGTTAAGCAGGCCCCAGAAAAGGCTGTAGGTCCTGACCTTATTTAAGGGAGTAGCACCGGTTGAAGGAAGCGCATGAGTAGCAACGCGGTAAGAGTAACAGCTACTTGCGCAGAATACCATAGCTATCAATATACCAGCTATGGTAATGTTGTGGAATTTGGGGCAACGCATAGCAATATTTTCTACTAAAATAGGAATAAAAAAGGAAACCCTTTTCTTAAGGATTTCCTTTTTTCTGTTGTTACACAGCGGCATCTACCTGCCGTATCGCTCTATCTGTTGCTGATGGTCCCGGAAACACCCGTTACCATGACCAAATGCAAAACGCATTAAAAAGACGTTCGTTGCGATGAACAATACAATGACCAGTATGGCAGCCACCTTACTCATCGTACCAAGAGCAGGCCTCTTCGAAAAACCGCCAAAAATGTAACCGATAATAAACACCATACTGGTAACGAAAAGAATGCGGATAATAATGATGAATGCAAGTCCCATAAGTTGATAATTTTATCTGTGATGATTAATTGTTCCATGGCATCTGCAAACAAAAATACGGGTACGTACAGGCTTTTTAACGGTAGCGTAGATAACAGGGGAAAGTGTTACGACAAGACGGGAATTAGCGTGATCAGTCTTTAGATAAATTAAGCATCCGGGTCACATTCTCTTTATAGAATTCGCTTACAGGTATTTCCTTGTTGCCGATCATAACGAGGTCCCGCTTAACGGCAGTGATCTTCCTGGCTGCCACAAGAAAAGACTTATGGGTACGTATGAATGAAGGAGGTGGCAGTTTCTCTTCCATCGCCTTAATGGTCATACGCGTAAGAACGGGTTTGGTTGATGATGACAGATAAATTTTGATATAGTCCTTCAAACCCTCAATATACTCAATATCGGCTACGACAATTTTCACCTGCACATATTCAACATACACAAAGAAATCTGTAGGAACATCAGCCGCCTTGTGCTGTAAGCGGAACAATTCATATGCATGGTTACATGCTCTCAGGAACCGCTCAAAACTGAATGGCTTCAGCAGGTAATCTACTACCTGCAATTCAAATCCCTCCATGGCATATTGCTCATAGGCCGTCACAAGTATGACCATCGGAGGCTGTGGCAGTGATCGTAAAAACTGTAACCCGTTCAGCCGGGGCATCTGGATGTCCAGGAAGATGAGGTCCACCTGTTCGTGTTGCATTACCTCCATCGCCTCCATTGCATTTTTACATGTCTTTATAAGTTGCAGAAATGGTACCTGCCGGATATTATCTTCCAGCAGTTCCCGCACCAGCAGCTCGTCATCTATGGCAATACAACGCATCATGTAAGGACCAAAGTTAAGGTAATATGAAAGACGTTCTTATCGCTATTGACCATCAGGGAATGCTTGTCTTTATACAGCAATTCCAGGCGTGAACTGACATTAGTCAAACCTATACCGGAATTCTCATCTTTAGCAGTAACATTCTCGTTATCAAACCTGTTCTTCACATCAAAGACCAGCTGCCCCTTCTTTACCTGCAAATGAATATCTATTTGCGGATGTAAAAGATAATTCACACCATGTTTGAAAGCGTTTTCAACAAAGGGTATCAGCAACATAGGTTCTATGGTAAGACGCTCGGCTTCCTCCTCTATTTCCATCACACTGTTCACCATCACTTCACTGCCAAAACGCAGTTTCTGTAGTTCGATATAACTCTTCAGGTATTCCACTTCCTTCATGAGAGATACCCTCCTGCCCTGCGTATCATACAGCATATAACGCATCAGGTCAGACAACATGATCAGGGAAGATTCCAGCTTGTCCGATTTCTTCCTTGCCAGAGATACCAGGTTAGTCAGCACGTTAAACAGGAAATGGGGACTGATCTGTGACCGTAGAAATTTCAACTCTGTAGAAAGCTGTTCAGTCCGTTTTTTCTCCTTTGCCTTTTCTAACATGACCTTGTCCGCCACCCTGCGATAAATGATGCTGACAAAGAATATTCCTACAGATGGGCCAAAGATGAACTTATATGAAGTAACATCTTTCAACACATCGGGAAACCAGAAAGCGAGCACGTAGTATTTCAACTGAAACGATACAAACAGCAGCAGAACAGCTACGGGAACGTATATCCACCACCATTTCCGGTTCATCAACCCAGGATAAAAAAGGAAAGCGTTACTATAAAAAATAGCCATATGTATTAATACGGATATGGTAAAGAACACACCGGGAAACGGACCTATCTGGTAACCACTGGCGGGAGTCGACACCAGGTAAGGCAGAAGCAGTAACACGCCCCAGATCAGGGCATGAATTCCTCCCTCCGTAAGGGCATATTTATTGTATAGTATCTTCATGATCTGCCATAACAAAAATAGCCAATTTAACAGCTATTTAACAGCGGGTATAGACAAGACAGGAATATGTGTAGATCACATGACCTTATATTCGTATCATCATCCATCCATTATACAATGAAGCACCTGCTTTATATACTCTTCGCAGTTTGCCTCTACGCCTGTTCCCCAAAACTTGACCAGGCGCAGCTCAGCAACAACCGGTCTTACCGGGACACTACCTATATACTTGAATGGAGCCCTGACCGCAAACTTACATGGGAAGACTTTAAAGGGAAAACAGATCGTCGCCTGGACTCGAACGTAGCAGCCAGATCATCCTGCAGGTTCGGAATACGGGTTGACACCAGTAATGCACCCAATGTTACCGTAGTGGTAACAAACGAATTTATACGCCATCAAAGCAGTGTAAGGCCTGAACGAAAAACACCGGCCTTGCTGGCACATGAACAATTGCACTTCGACCTATGCGAAGTATATGCAAGGATATTAAGAAAACGGTTAGCCGATACACAACTTAGCTTACACAATGCGAACAGGGTAGCTACAGATATTTTCCTGGAAGTATACAAAACCTACAAAGAAAGGCAGTGGGCATATGACGAGGAAACACATCACGGACTGGAACCAGTACCCCAGCAACACTGGGCACACGGCATAGAAAAGGAGCTTGCTGCACTGTCGGCCTATGCGCGCTGATAATCCTGCTATATTTTATTAACCTTGTTTAACATTAAAGCAAGGCATATTAACCTGCTTTCGCAGGTGGTGGATCTAACTTCATACTCTTTAAGAAGAACTACCATCATGCGAAAACACTACTTATTATTGTTTATTGTCTGCTGCTTTACGCTCACCGCCTATGCGCAAAAGACAGGTACCATTAAAGGGACTGTACAGGATACCATTTCCGGCCAGCCGGTTGCTTCGGCTACTATTACGCTGTTTAAAAAAGCAGATTCTTCCCTGATCAGCTTTACCATGACCGACAACAAAGGGTATTTTCAACTGACCGGTATTCCCAACGGGAACTACCGGCTGCTTATTACTCATGTGAAGTATCATAATACCGCCCGGCCTGTTGTTATTAGTGCGGGCGGTCCTGACGTTCACCTTCACAATATCATACTTTATGACTTGAGCAGAACGCTGGAGGAAGTAGTGGTCAATGCGGAATCGCCTCCCGTTACACTACTGGGCGATACGATCCAGTATAACGCCGGATCATTCAGAACTCAGCCTAATGCAAGTGTGGAACAACTACTGAAAAAAATGCCGGGCATAGAGATCGATAAAGACGGAACAGTAAAAGCCCAGGGACAAAAAGTCAACAGGGTATTGGTGGACGGGAAAGAGTTCTTCGGCACCGATCCCAAACTTGCTACCAAAAACCTGCCCGCCGATGCCGTTGACAAAGTACAGGTATATGACCGCCTCAGTGATGCTGCACAGTTAACCGGCTTTGACGATGGTAACAGTGAAAAGACCATCAACCTCAAACTCAAACAGGATAAAAAGAAAGGCATGTTTGGCAAGGCCACTGCCGGTGCAGGAACAAGCGACAGGTACGAAGGACGTTTCAATGTCAACTCATTCAAAGGCGCCAGACAGCTTTCTGCTATCGGTATGGCCAATAACACCAATGCTGAAGGTTTTTCTTTTATGGACCTGATGAATTTCAGCGGTGAATTGAACCGCATGAATCGAAGCGGCGGTGGCAATGCCAGTTTTGCGCTTAACGCTGATAATCCGATGAGCGCCTTAACTGGAAATGGCAATAATAATGGCATCAAAACTATATGGGGCGGTGGTATCAACTACAATAACATCATCGGAAAGAAAACTGACTTCACAAGTAACTACTTTTATAACCGTTATAATCCTTACCAGGAAAGCTCACTGCAACGCCAGTATTTCCTGCCCGATTCCTCCTATTTCTATAATCAACGATCTACGAGCGATAACCTGAACAATAGTCACCGGTTGAACCTGGCTGCGGATATTGCTATTGACTCTTTCCACTCCCTTAAATTGTCCTCCTCTGTTGGCTACCAGGAAACACGTAATAAAAGTCATAGCAACTATGAGACACAGACTGAAGATAAACAACTGGCTAACCAGGGTTTCAGCGATAATTATTCCAACGGGCATGGTACCAACTTCCGTAACGACCTGTTATTCCGCAAGAAATTCCACGTAAAAGGCAGAACACTCTCTCTCGGTTTGCAGACCAGTATTAACAATAGTGAAAATAATGGCAGCCTGCTTTCCGTGAACCAATTCTACAACAGGAACGGCTCTCAGCCTGCCTACGACTCTATTAACCAGATCAATTCCACACAAGGCGATCTTAAAAGCTATACCCTCCGCGGTGTCTATACTGAACCGTTGTTCAGGCATTCATTACTGGAATTAAGCGTTGGGCACAGCAATACAAGCAGTACATCCGACAAAATAACCTATGATTATAATCATCAAACCAGCAAGTTTGACCAACTCAATGAAGCGCTGACCAATAACTTTGAAAACACATATGGTTATACCAATGCCGGCTTACGCCTGCGTACAAAACAGAAAAAATTCAGTCTTGCCGCCGGCATTAACTGGCAGTATGCAGCATTGGAAGGCAACATCATTGCAGGCACAAAAGATTCCGTGATCCGTAAGACATTCACTAACCTGTTACCTTCACTCAGGTTCAAATATGATTTCACCCGTTACCGGAACCTCAGTGTAAACTATACAGGCATCACCAACCAGCCGGATGTCTCGCAGCTACAACCCGTTCCTGACATCACTGATCCGCTGAATATCCGGGAAGGTAACCCTTACCTGAAACAGGAGTATACACATGCCGTACAGTTGGGCTATGTGTCTGTCGACCCTTTCAGGAATAAGAACCTGTTTGCCTTCTTCAACCTGCAGGAAACGCAGAACAAGATCGTGGATGCGCATATTGTGGATACATCCGGGGTTAAACACACCATGCCCGTGAACGTAAACGGCGTGTATAACATGACGGGGAATATCAACTGGGGGCTACCCGTCCGGACATTAAAAGGCACAGTCAACTTCAACAGTAATATGGGATATAGCAAAACCGAACAGTTCATCAATACTGTTTCCAACACTATCCGCACTTTTACACTGGGACCGTCAGCACGGCTGTTCCTCACCCCTACCGACAAACTGGACCTTTCACTGAGAGCAGGATTTAATTACTATAACACTGCCTATTCACTGCAATCGGCCCTCAACACCAGCTATTTTTCCCACCAATACGAAGGAGAGTTCAACTGGCAGTTACCAGCCGATTTCCTGTTCAGCACCAGCTTTACCTATACCGTTAACAGCCGGCGGGCAGATGGTTTTAATACGAGTGTTCCTTTATGGAATGCATCTTTTAGCCGTCAGTTCCTACGTTTTAAGAGAGGTGAATTAAAGTTAAGCGTCTTTGACATGCTAAATAAAAACGTAGGCATCAACCGTAGCAGCAACCAGAGTTATATTGAAGACAGCCGGGTAAAGAACCTTCAGCGCTTCATCTTGTTGAGCTTTACTTATAGCCTGAGCAAGAATGGTCTGACCAGGGCAGCACCTGACGGAATTAATATAATAAGACGTTAAAAGATCTATTTACACACAAAATAAAACGGCTCCGGGATAAAACACCCGGAGCCGCGTTATTATCAGCAATATCACTTACCCACCGATACGGATCACTCTTCCCCTATTGTTACGCTGCATTTCTGCCATTACTTTATCACGCTCCGCATTAAACTCATCAACACTCACCTTCTTACCTTTTGAAGGCACTTTTACAGCCGACGATTCAACATCTCCTGATATCTCAGTAGCCTTGTAAACAGTACGGCCATCATTGATATCTATACCCAATATGAGTCCCGGTAACTGCCCCTGATATTCAGGGCCTGCAGGCACCGGAATAGCCAGCGTGAACCATGCAGTAATATTCGAGGTGTCCGCCACCTGCGTTGTTTTCATTTCCCCGTTTTCCATGTTGGTCATACTGCGTTTACCGATCTTTTGCGCCACCGCCTGCTGGCAGGGATAATTGAGGATAGTGATCGTCTTCCCGGTTAGCTTCCAGTTCAGTTTATGGACGCTGTCTGCTATGATATAATTTTTTGCTCCAAACTCCCGCTGCTCTACCACCTGCCCGGTAGCCAGATTCACATAAGTTACATCGTTAGCATCGGCCACCATTGTAGTGATCCGTATCCCTCCGCCTTCCTGCAACTCTTCAGGACGTTCCTCTTCCACCGCGCGGCGCAGGCATTGGTCATTGGCAAATAAGACTTCCAGTTTACTGGTATGTGTGCGCGGAAGTAGCTGCTCTGCTTCGCCACCCATTCCCCTCATACGCATCTGCATCTGTACAGTACGCTCGTAACGCACTGTACCCTGTTTCTGCTGGCCGTTTACAGTAAGCATCGCCAGCCCCATGCAAAATGTAAAAAATAATCTTTTCATCTGTATACTTTTAAGACGATAAAGCTATTCAGATCTGCCCTGAACAGAGGTTAACATGACTTGATTTAATGTTAATTTAGGTTAATGTTCTTAGGCAGGGAAAAAGGAAATGATACATTTGCATCATAGTTATTACTAACCAACGTATCCAGATATCTATTCATGCGATATAAGCTCTCCATACCGGTCACTATTTTCCTGATTGCACTAACGATCATCCTGATCACGGTGTTCCAGGTATACTGGTTAAATAAGAATTACCGGGAAGAAGAAAAACTATTTACTACACATACCAATATACTTTTCCGGGAGACTATCTTCCGGCTACAGGCGGCTAAGTTAAAGCTTGATTCAACGCTAGACATCAGGGTACAGGACCGTCAGGGCGTAATGCAGATCTCCAACGTCTTACACGAGCGGTTCAGGGATTCTTCCGGCACGAAACAACAATCGCAGCGTACGATGGTAGTTGCCATGAGGAGACCAGGCATTGAGGCATCACCTGGCCGGGACACACTCAATATCCGGTTTCAAAGCGCACGTCCTGCTGTCCGGATCTATAATTTCCTGACAGATGTGGATTCGCTTCGCGATTCCATTTCAATTAAAGAACTTACCACTGCTTATAACAAAGCGCTCCTGAAGGAAGAGATACATACGCCGTTCAGCATTCATAATATTCCTGCAGATACTTTACGTACAGAGGGACCGATTGTACCCGATGATTTCTATGGGAATGTGGTGACCATAGGTTTTACGAAACCCGTCAGTTATCAGGTGTTATTCCACAACAATACCTGGTATCTGTTGAGACGTATAAGTCAACCTATCCTCATATCAGTTATATTGCTAGGCATCACTGTCTTTTCTTTCCTGCTGCTTTACAGGAACCTGAAGCAGCAGCGGAAACTGGCCCAGCTGAAAAACGATTTCATCAGCAATATCACACACGAACTTAAAACACCTATTGCGACCGTAAGTGTAGCCATCGAAGCACTCAGAAGTTTTGATGTACTGGAAGACAGGAAAACGACCGATGAATATCTTGAAATATCAGCCAGCGAAATGCAGCGGTTGGGGTTACTGGTAGATAAAGTGCTAAAACTATCCATGTTCGAAAACAAAGAGATTACGTTAAGCAAAGAGCAGTTCGATCTTAGGACATTGGCCAAAAGTGTAATGGAATCCATGAAACTACAGTTTGAAAAACATCATGCACACACTGACCTTAAAACAACAGGAAATAACTTCATTATTACAGCGGACAAACTACATATCACAAGTGTGTTGTATAATCTGCTGGACAATGCGCTGAAATATAGTATCAATGATCCGGATATCCTTGTCCATATCATCGATCACGGACAATACCTGGAAATACGTGTAGCTGACAATGGAATGGGCATCGCAAAAGAATATACAGGAAAGATATTTGAGAAGTTCTTCCGTATACCGGACGGCGACCGGCATAACATAAAAGGTTACGGCCTGGGTTTAAGTTATGTATCACATATTGTAGCAAAACACATGGGCTTCATAGAAGTAGAGAGTGCATTAAGTAAGGGAAGTACTTTCTCTGTAAAGCTGCCTTTTGCTGAAGCAGCTGTTGTTTACTACGATAAAAAACGTCAGGTTCACAGGACTAAAATATGACAAGATGAAAACAAGGATCTTATACGTTGAAGATGAGCCATCCCTGGGTAAGATCGTAAAAGAAAGCCTCCAACGAAGAGGATTTGAAGTTGTGATGGAAAGCGATGGTGCTAATGTCCTGTCAGTTTTCAAACAGGTAAACCCGACTGTATGTGTACTCGATATTATGTTGCCTAACAAAGACGGGTTTGAAGTAGCACAAGAGATACGGGCGATCGACCCTGTCGTTCCTATCCTGTTCCTGACAGCCAAAACACAAACGGAAGATCTCGTAAGAGGTTTTTCATTAGGAGGAAATGACTATATCCGTAAGCCTTTTAGCATGGAAGAACTGATCGTGCGTATTGACAATGTATTACGAAAAACCGATCGTACAGTGACGGTCACACCCGATCATATCCCTCTCGGGAAACTCCGGTTCTATGCTAACCGGCAGATACTGGCTAATGGCGGCGAAGAAAAGAAACTGTCTTACAAGGAAAGCGAGTTGCTAAAATTGCTCTACGAAAAACGCGATGGTATCATTGACAGAAAAGACATCCTGGACTTGCTTTGGGGGCACGATTCCTTCTTTAACAGCCGTAATTTAGACGTATACATTACCCGGCTGCGCGTACATCTGAAAGACGATGAAAACCTTCAGATACTAACAATAAAAGGTGTAGGCTACCGGTTTGTGCTAGCCTGAAAAAGGCAGTACTATTGCCCGGCGTCTTTCGATATTGAAAAATCAACGTTGTAACACAATAAACCACCCACCGGTATTTTTTTGGTGGTATCCGAAATCCTCTTTAGATTTATACTGATAATGTTTTAACCCTTAACCCTGTACAAATGAAATGTAACCCTTTACTGGTTGTTTGTTGCCTTGCAACAATAATCATCTCGTACTCCTGCAATAAAGCAGCCCCAAGTGACACACCTGTTCTCCCAAAGCCCGATGTAAAAGAGAAAAGGACAATAAATATTGCCCTTGGCGGAGACATTAAAACAAGTGAATCCGTACTGCCTGGCGGCAGACGATTGCACAATTACGTACTTGCCCGTACGGTCAGAGACAGCACGATCTATGCGATAGACGTCCGTACAAACGATGGACAGCCCTACGCAGCCGGGCTATTTAACAGCCCTGAGAACATCAGTATCGAACTACCGACACAGACTACCTTTAACATCAAAGCTGCTGCTTTCCGCAGAGGTACTGGCCTGGGTATCTGGTACACCTGGTGGAACGGTGGACAATTCTTTCCCGGTACGTTTAACAGGAACCTGGATAACACCATCAGCTACGATGCAAGCGACTGGGACTTCCTCCAGAACCTTTCCAACATTCCGCTCTTCCTGGAAGACACCATTCAACCCACTTACGCCTTTTTTCCCGAGGTGGACGGCTACGCCAATCAGACAGCTGTTTTTGTTGATTCATCTAAACAAATAACACTGCCGTTGAAAAGAATTGCATTCGGTATTAAATTCAAGGCTACCAATTTCACAGGAGGCAAACTGATCGTAGCGTATCAGAACTCAATGCAGACAAAGACCTTCACGCCTGAAAACATTGACAACAGCCTCCGTATCTACACTGCTGACGAATTCCTGGTGCGGGATGATATTACGTATTTTGAACGTATTCTTTTTGTACTCAGATGGGAAAGACCAGATGGTACTGTGATGAACCTCGGAGAAAAAGAGATCTATCCTCCGCGCAGAAATCACATGATAACAGTGAATGTGACAATGCCAACATCGATCAATACGGTCAACAATGGCCTGAATATCACATTTACTGATACTGACTGGACCACCAATGAAACCATCAATTTATAACAGGAATACTTATCCCCATGAAACTGAGAAACAAATCCATTATACTTATATGTGCCCTGGCAATCAGTGCATTTTATTCCTGTAAAAAATCACAGGATACGGTCGCCCCTCCCCCTGCACCTCCATCCTCATCTGGAGAGACGGTGAAGCTGACCATACGTATGGGTGGTGATATCAACGTCATAGAAACCCCTATGGGCCGCAGAAAAACAAGTAATGAGATTGTAGCGAAAACACCGTATGACAGCACCATTTATGGTGTAGACGTACGTAACGGTGTTACACCATATGCGCAGGGCGTGTTTAACAGACTAGGTACGATCGTACTGGAAGTCCCTAAAAACTCCACACATACTATCAACGTCGCAGCCATTAAAAGAGGTACGGGTGAAGGCCTGTTCTTCGGAGGAATATCCGGTGGTTTCCTTTACTATTTCAAACCTTTTAACAGAAGGATACTGAACGAAATAGAGTATGCCGATAAAGCTTATGCCTCCCCATGGACATTAGACACGTCCTTCATGTCAGCCATGTCTTTTATGACTGTGCTTGTTGATCTTTTTACCGGCGCACAGGAAGAATATTACTACTCAGAGACCGATAGCTATTTTAGCTCCGTTACTTTGACAGTAGGCGATACAGCAGTTGCTGTAGATATCCCCTTAAAGAGGATCAGCTTTGGTGTACAGTACCAGTTCAACAACTTCAGTGAAGGTGCATTGCTCGCGGAATACGGTGGCCTGATGAAGCCACAGTATTTTTACCCCTGGAATACATCAAACACCATGCATATTCAAACTGCCAATGCATTTAGATTTGCTGACGACCTGAGTGGCGAACCGATACCGCTTACGTTAAAGTGGCTGAAACCAGATGGTGATATTGTTCCTCTGGGCGCAATATCTTTTACGCCCAAACGGAACTCGCTGACCACGATTACGGCGACGGTCCCTTCACTTCCGACGTCAACCCCGGCAACTGTTAAACCGCTGATAGAAATATCAGATACTACCTTTGTTGGTAATGAAGACGTTTATTTCTAAGCTTAGACCAGTAATATAAAGCGGAAAGCCTCGTCAATAAACGAGGCTTTCCGCTTTATATTACTTCAGTATACTAACGGGCTTTCTTCTTATATATCTCCGACACTTCTGCTGCCGATAATGGTGTAGCAAATACTTTCACGTCATCCATATACCCGTTGAATATCCGTTGGAACGGAAACTCTTCATTCCTGCCCAGCGTCCACCTGTTAGATACAGATAAATTAGTATGTCCCTCTGGCAAAGCAAATCCTTTCAGTTCACCATCTATATATACCTTCAGGCTATCTCCATTGCAAACACCTGCAATGTGGTGCCAATTGTCTTTCCAATTGTTTGGTAATGGCACTGTACAATCTCCTCTGCCCCAGCCTCCTGCAAAGAAAGTAAGCGTTTTGCCATCAGATACCTGCAATACATGCGTATCGCCTTTGGTAAAAATATCTACCAGACCGTTGTTTGTAGTCTTAGGATACACCCAGGCCATCATAGTTATAGTAGTATCCATGACATCCAGACTACGGGCATTAGGCACCTCGACATAGCTATCCTTTCCAAGCAATAGTTTGCCCTGTTCATTATGGATGCCATCCCCTAAGAGATGACCATTATTCCCAAAGCCGGAAGCATCCTGTAACATAGTACTGCTCGCCTGTTTACCTGCTGACAACTCCAGCACGACTGCATCTTTATTAGCCGAGTACACCCTGAACTTTTCAGCAGCATCTCCCACTTTCATTGTTTGCCAGCCTTCCTTTAACATAGTAAACTGTCTGGCGATTGTTTTCTCCTCTCCAGGTTCCAGTGTCACCTTTTCTTTTAGCAATACTTCCTTATCTAACTCCAATGGTACGCGGAAGGTGCGTGTAGTCCAACCGGTATTCTTTACAGTAAATATCACCTGCTGCTGATTACCTTTTCTGACAAGTGCAGACAGGATCAGGTCTTTTATTTCCGGGTGATCCGAAGCCTTCTGCGCTGGTTTGAGCACCTCTACGGCCATCTCGTTCTGTCCATTCAATGTAAGACGCGCATTCCCCAAATTGTAAAGACGGCAAGCAATGGAATCTGTTACTGTCTTTCCCTGCGCTACAAGTATATTTTTGTAACCATATACCTTTCCATCTGCCAGCAATATGATCTTTTTTGTGCCTGTACTTCCCATATTCCGTAATGAAAAACGAACCTGGAATGGCTCATCAGGATGCGTCATCTTCACTGCGGCGGATTGGTTGAAGATCTCAATATCCGCTTGTCCTGTTGTATCTTTTACGAGCCATTTATTATCAGGCCGTCCATCCATTTCAAATGTAAGCTCTCCCCCACCTACTATTAGTGTATGTGGAATGCTGATCTTGTTGTAAGGATGACCGTTCAGGGTTAACGACTTTATGTAAGGATATTCAGGATCTGTACGTTTTATCACTAAATCCCGGCCGTTCTCCAGGTGAATGCGCATCATATCAAAAGCGGGAACGCCAACGGTATATTCCGGAAGACCCGGAGCCATCGGATAGATCCCCATAGCACTTAAAACATACCAGCTGGAAGTCGATCCCAGGTCGTCATTACCCGGCAATCCGCCCGGTGTGGCCTTAAATCTTTTCTGCCTGATATCCCTGATCCATTCCTGCGTCTTATGCGGCGCATTGGCTGCATTAAAGAGATAAGGAACATGAAAGACCGTCTCGTTATCAAACACGATATGCTGACGGTTTAATGCGGTATCTAAACGTTCTGTGAATAGTGCATCCCCTCCCATCAGGTTCACCAGGTCTCTCGGATGCTGCGGCACAAAATAGGAATAGACCCATTTATCGCCCTCTTTGTATCCTGAATTACCAGGTTCAGGCTTGAACTCATTTTCCTGTCTTGGTAACATGAACATATCCGCCTGGTGGAATAGCTGCCGGTAGTTGTAGCTACGCTCCATTAGTAGCTGATGATCCTTGTCATTATGCATCACCTGTTTTGCATATAGTGCCAACGCCCAGTCATCATAGGCATATTCCACTGAGCGCGTAACCGATTCCGGATAAGAAAACGGTATGTATCCTTTCTGCTGAAATACAGAAAGGTCCTCTTGCTGGAAAGGCGCATCTACAATACTCTTTTTCATGGCAGCATATGCCAGTGTACTGTCAATACCTTTTATTCCTTTCAGATAGGTATCCACAATTATCGGTACAGCATGATTACCTGTCATACTTTCGATAGGCAGATAGCCGGTCTGTTTGTAAATATCAAGCATGGACAATACCATGTCACGCTGTTTGTCAGGAAACAACAGGCTTAACAGCGGATGCAGGGAACGGAAAGTATCCCAGGGAGAGAAGCCTCCATATTCCGCACGGCCACTGACAGTATGTACCTGCCCATCACGTCCACGGTATTTGCCATCCACATCAGAGATGATCCAGGGCATTAACAAACTGTGATATAAAGCAGTGTAGAAGATCGTTTTATTCGCTTCTTTATCGTCAGATATATCTATGACTGACAATGCCTTCTCCCATTTTTTCCGTGTGTCCTGCCTAATTTTGTCAAACCCTGCGGCACCTTCAACTACAATATTCCTTTCAGCGCTTTCTTCACCTGCAGAAGAAACACTTACTGTTACAGTGATCACTTTAGGCCCTGTTTCGGACACAGGAAAAATCAACAGCCCTCTATCCTCGTCGTTTTGTTCCCCGATTGCTGCAATAGGAGCCTCACTATAATGAACAACAGATCCCTTATGTTCTCCAATATATATCATAGGAGAAACGCCTGTGCGGAATGTAAAACGAAACATACCTACACGTTCCGTAGCGGTGACCTCCACAAGCGTACTATCATCCCTGAAAAGCACACTGTAATATCCGGGACTGGCCTTCTCATCCTCATGTAAAAACTTCCTTTGATTATAACCCAGTACAAAGTCATGATGCTCCTGCACGGGGACGATCTTCATTTCCCCAGCAGAACCAACTGGGAAGCCGCTGTTATGATGTACACAACTGAAGTAATAAATGGAGCCATCGTTATAGTCGTATCCTCTGAGATTTCCGGTTTTCGTCTCAGGCGTGAGCTGCATATATCCCCAGGGCGCTACAGCACCGGGATAGGTGCCACCTTCACTTCCCCATCTGGTCAACACACTGCTTTTGGCGGTGCCAATAAAAGGATCTACATAATCGAAAGGGGTCTTTTTCTGGGCAGACAAATGATCGCTCAGAAAAAGACCCGATATCATTGTAGTAAATAAAGCTATACGTCTGGCGTTGGCGGAGAAAATTACATTCACGTTATATGACTTACTTCGCCTAAAAGTAGAAATATTTTGTGGTAACGAAACCCTAAATATCACCAACGCAATTCCAGCTGCTTTTCCAGGAAGCCCAGACCGTAAGCGACTCCAATACGGTCACCCTTTTTTACAGGCACTTCTCCACCGTCCAGGAGCAATGCAGCGGGTTTGATACCCACCTTGCCCTTAAAGGTCATATCGTCATTTCCAGTTAATACTACTGATCCTTTTCTTACCCCGTTTACATACACCGTCAGCGGTAAGCTATTGGTATTACCCACCGGCGCCTGCCAGTTGATATCCAGACCGTCCTTGCCCTTTGTAAAGAACAGCGGACGGTTATCATACCAGCTTAACACAGCGAGGCTCATGTTCCAAGCGGTGTTATGATTGATCCATCCTTCAAGGTGCCGGTCCTTTCCTGACGGATTAAAAGGATACATTTCTGTTCCCGGCAGGCAGCTGATGCCTCCGCGCGACAACTCCAGTCTGGCGCATACGTCTTCCTGGTACCCCCTCGGATACCCTTTGGTGATATCTTTAAATCCTTTCTCCGGATGATGCGCCGCATGCACGTTCAACGGATTACGACCATACAGGTTATCAAAATGGGCGAAAGAGATCTCCTCCAGGCGTCGTTTCTTTGCTGCATCTTTTATAACAATAGCGGCCAGCAGTCCTGAAGCCGGGAACCCCGCCACATTGCCTACTTCATTGAATTCAGGTACCGTCCAGTTCTTATCCATATCATATCTTCTGAAGTCCCAGGCATTACCCGATCTGCTGATCACGATATCCGCCCACTTAGCTATTTTCCGTTGTAAACCAGCTGGCGCCTGATCCTTGTATTGCAACAGGTACATCGCCAATCCAGTCAGCAGCATATGCTCACTCATACGCTGCCCTTTTGTTACCATAGGATCTTCCAGCGAAAGTGAATCGATCATCCAGGTAGTTTGTCGCTCCGCAGCGTGCATGTAAGCATCCGCATCAGGCAGCTTATCACGTTTTGCCACTTCATACATCAGCAGGTTAGGCAATACAGAGAAGCCCGGTGTATGCCTTCCTTTGGATGTGCCTACCTCCCGCTGAATATCCAATAAACCCACCGTCTTCCATTGTTGCCTTGTAAAGGATAACACCTGTTCGTAGAAGTTATGAGAGAACCATTTATCCAGATATGGATATGCATACAGGAAGAAAGCCAGCTGCGCCAGCGTTTGCGGATGTAACTGACGTGGCAGCGGATCTTTACTTGGGTCCTGCGTTTCCGGATTTACCATGTAATACCCCACGCCCCAATGCAGGTCCATGATCACATCAGGTATGTGATTACCCGTTGGTTTCTCAATAGTCGTGAAGTATTTCCTCGTTGCTTCCAACGCAGTTTCGTCATTGGGGGATTTAACAAGCTTGTAGTCCGGGTTAAGTACGATCGCCTTCAGACTGTCGTAAGAAATTGTAGCAGGCATCGCGTCGTATGCTGCCGGATTGGAGAGATACATCCAGATCAGGGAGGGGATCTCATAAGAGTAATAAGTCCCATCCCTCCACGGACAACCTCCATAAGCCGAATGGTGTGTACCGGTTGCACTACGGGTATCATTCATAAACCAGACTGACGGGTTCAATCCTTCCTTCTCCAGTAAACAAGGCGCTACCCTGAAAGGATAAGATACACCCTCGGGCAGATTGCCACCCGTTACATGAATAACATACTGTTGTTCATTATCCGCAGGTTTGAAGCCTGTAAAATCGCCAACGCCATTGATGGTGGTCCCTTTATACACCTGCTTGTCATCACCTGTAGCAGTGATATAAAAACCGGCCTTCCCTTCCATAGCTGTCGGTACGGTGAATCTTTTAGGCGCATTGCTGTTATAGCCGGTCTGACTAACGCATACCCAATGTTTATCAGGATGGAATGTATTATCCTGCGCATAAACAAATGCTGTTGCTGACAACTGCAAAACGATCAACCCAAAAACTGATCTTAGTTTCTTTAACATAAATATCTGTTGATATGATTCGTTAATAACATCTTACCGCAAACATACCTGCCGGTGTTCCGCCATGCGTACCTTTCAGATGAAAAGTAAGCTTACTTGTTTCCACAGGCTCTTTCAATATAATACGTTGCAGCGATTGATGATTGTCTGTCACTTTAATTACCGGCTCATTCCTGTCATTACAGATCACAAAGGCATCTACACAGAATGGCATCGTTCTTTCGGGATGATGATAGATAACGTTTTCCATCGGATGATCGAAATCTGCATCAAACACCAATTCTATCTCCCGGATGATCTTCTTCTCCTTCCAGCTTACTGTTAGTTTCGGGTCTGCATCTTCCTTATCTGCCAGCCAGATGTTAGGCTGATATGTAGGACGGTTGATCCCGTTCCGGACATTCTCCCCTCCAAACAAAGCAATGCCTGCCGGGATATCCATTGCGAGGTTCTTGCCTCCGGGGCGGCGTTCCGGGCACCAGAATTCAAATGCCTCCACACCAATATCCTCAGGGGGCGTCTGCGCACCATAATTTGATACCGCAGGATTAGTTTTATTGAATACGGAAAGTACACCACTGATCCTTTCACTGCTGTTACGTAAGCTCACAGTCTCATTCTTCATAAAACACAGGAAGATGTAATTATCATCCTGCAATACCACATCAAAGGATAGTTGCACTGCCTGCGTCCCTTTTTTCAACGGTATGACCAGCTCCTGCAAAATCACATCGGGTGTATGATGCACCTGTTTACTGCTGGTACGCAGGGACACCTGCAAAGTCGTATATTCCATTGCGTCTGCATATACAGTTATTGACGGGATACCGCCTGCTTTTAAAGGCAGCATCTGCCCCATAGCAGCATTTAACTGGATATTGGTACCATCAGCCTGCAAGTGGCGTAATACATATTCACTACTGACAGTTATTGCCCCCTCTCTCACTATGTCATGCTTATCCATCGGTGTGACCCGGGGTATATACTGCCCTGTCCTGACCAATCGTGATTGCAACTCATTCATTCGTTCCGCGTTTAACAGTTCACGCGGTTGCAGTTCGTATTGCCGGCATAACACAGCGGCCATACCCACAGCCTGCGCACCGCATGCGCTTGTACCCATTACCCTGCTGGAACCAAATGCTACGTGCGACGCACTAATGATACGTCCTGCCAGGAACAGGTTACTGATATTATGACTATAGAAACACCTGTAGGGCACCTGGTAAAGACCTTTGCTGTGCCACTGGTTACAGGAAGGTTTTTCACTGAATACACCATCCGCCGGATGCAGATCGATAGACCAGCCGCCATAAGCTACGGCATCGTAATGCTCGCGCTGTTCGATGATATCCTGTTGCCGCAACATATAATCACCTTCAAAACGGCGGCTTTCCCTCTTACCCGGTATCTGGCCTACCCATTCAAGGGTCATGGTTTCCGCTTCGGGGAAAAGCCCCGAATTCTTAATATAGTCCCATATGCCGTATACTACCTTCCAGAGCTCCCATTTGATCGTCTCTGTTTCGTGAACAGTATCCAGCCTTCCACCGTATTCTATCCACCACAGCTGACATCCATGGTCCTGGCTGTTGATACGTTTATATTTAGGGATAGCCGTAATATCTTTCAACGCATAGGCTGGCGGCACGAAGACCGTTGGACGGCCTGTGTCTTTCGTATAGAAGTACAGGGAATGTCCCAGCAGTTCTCCATATTCGGTTGTAGGAGCAAACTTCTCACCGAACTCACTTTCACTTTCTGCTCCCATGCGAAAAGCAGCACCAGCCAGAAAACCTACAATACCATCGCCGGAAGCATCACAGAAAAGTGGTGCTTTCAATTCATATAATGTACTGTTCTGACTACAGAATGCTTTCACCTGGTCAATCACGTCCGCATCCTTTTTAGTCACTTCGAATACAGCGGTGTTCAGCAGTAGTCTGATATTAGACTCGCTTGTTACTTTCTCCAGCAGGATAGTATCATAGATCAGCGGATTGCCATCAGGATTCCGCCACATGTTTTCTGTCAGGATCTCATCTGCCACGCCTCCTTCTCTTGCCCAGCGATTGTTATTTCCCATGTGCGATGTAGCGCCCAATACCCATAGTCTGACCTCACTGGAAGAATTCCCCCCTAACACAGGCCTGTCCTGTACCAGTATCACTTTAACACCTTCCCTTGCAGCAGTAACAGCGCAACATACGCCTGCCAGTCCTCCTCCCGTAACAATCAGATCTGCGTGGTACTGATACGTTTTTAAATGCCTTCCTACACTGGCTTGTTCTTTCATCATAACTTCTTTTTTTGATTCCCGAATTAATGTGAGGATGCTACATCATTGTTTTCTATAGCATGTGTTCTTTTGAGGATATGTTTTTGTGCATTATTAAGTCTGCGTATCGCGATCACAGGAATAGCAGCAGCCAGCAGTATCGCCGTTGCAATGCCGGCCACCAGCGTCTTCCCTGTCGCCGCCAGTATAGACAGGATATACAACAGCAATGCAGTAAATGCCAGGGCAAAGGCTATCACCTTTAATCCGAACAGGTTCTGCTTCCGGATTGCTGTTATTTCTTCCGGGGATTGTTCTACCATCTTTTCCTTCTGCTGCCTGCGGAAGGACTTGTACTGCAGATAGTCGGCTGACGATGCCTTACCGGCACACAATACAAATTCATGTATCAGCAACATGATAAATGGCAGTGCTACTCCCAGCAACATTTCCTGTGAACGGCTCAACTTCAGTGCCGTCACTAATGGTACGATAAACTTAAATAACAGGTTCACTACCAGACATACAGCGGATATGATATAAGCTGCTTTCCCCGTCAGTTTTTTAGACACCAATGCCCAGAGGGGCGGAAGTAGTGTCGGTCCGCCGGTGATGGCCGCAATACTCAACACTACTTCGATCATTCCTCCTGCAGCAGGCACCAGCAATGCAATACCGATCATGCCACAACCAAGTAACAAACCGGATAAGCGCGCCATCCGGATCAGCTGTTTATCGGACGCATCGGGATTGATCATGCCTTTGTAAATATCATTGGTGATCACAGCAGAAGTAACATTCAATGTGGTATTCGCAGTAGCGGAGGTAGAAAAATACATACCCGTCAGCATCAGTCCCATGAGGCCCGGAGGCAATACCAGCCTGCACACTTCCAGGTAAGCATTCTCTGTATTCAATCCGCTAAGCGCCGGGTTGATACTTCGGTATATCATTGGCGGCAGCATCCATATAACAGGACTGACCAGGTAAAGTGCGGCGAATAAGAAGGCCACTTTCTTTGCAGCTTTGGGAGATTCCACACTGGTGTAACGCTGTACGAAAGTCCAGTTACCACCGATATAACTGATGTGATACAATGCGAAGGCTACTATAAACCCGACTGTATATTCTCCGTTGATGACCGAAAAGAAATCTGCCGGTACCCTGTCAGTAAAATGCGTCCAGCCTCCCGCTGTATTCAGTGATAGCGGCAGTACGATCAGTACAGCTGCTGTTAATATCACAAACTGCAGGATATCCGTTACCATTACCGCCCACAAGCCGCCTATTGCAGTATATGCGATCATCATCAGTCCCAGCACAACCGTGCAGGCGGTAAGTGGAAATCCCAGTGATACACTGACCAGCTTCGCCACCGGGTATAACACCGCTCCTTTATTGAAAAGTGATACGATCAGAAAAGTATAGACATAGAATTTCTGAACCGGACCACCTAACCGCTGTTTAATAAATTCAGCAGCTGTCAGTGCGCCCGTCCTTTTCCAGCGTGGCGCCAGCAGGAATGCAGTGATGATCCCTCCCAGGCACATCGTCCACTGAATAGTGACAGACACAAAGCCGTATTTGTAAGCAATACTACCCCATGCCACAAACGTACCTGCAGAAAAAAAGCTCATGAAGAGTGATAGTCCGCCGATAAACCAGGGCACCGCTTCACCTCCTGCAAAGAAGGACTTCATATTCCTTCCCGTGCGGGCAAACAACATTCCTATGACCAGCACAAAAGCTGAGAAAACGAATATGACGGTGGTATCTATAACTGACTTCATAATAAACTGATCTCAAGTATTTTCAGGCCAACCGGCGGGAGCGTTATCTGCCATTGAGCACCTGTAAGATTTTTCCGCTCTGTCTTTCCTGTGGCATCCAGTATGGTCACCGCCACCTGTTGCGCTATCTTTACCTTGCTGGCGTCAAACTGCACGGTAGCTTGCTGTTCATCGTCATCATCGTTCAGGAGCATGACATATATTTTGCTATTGGCTGTATCAACCGCACAGATATGATCTACCTGCGGATTATCTACTTTCAGCATACCGTCAGGCATATACAGCTTTGCCGTGTTGCCAAATATCTTTCCCGGCGCAAATCCGTAACAGGTATGCGGTCCGACCTTTGGTGTAATAAAGCCCTGGGGAAAGCTGATCCCGCCTTTACTGCGAAGGGTAGTTTCCGAAACAAGATAATCCATCAGCAATCCTACCTGCCACCAGGCATGATGCGGATAAGGACCTGCACCTGCGTTCATGGTCTTCCAGTAGTAAGATGCAACGCTGGTTTTCCTGTCAATAAAAGCATCACGCCCCCATATGGCGGCACGGGCCATGTTGATGAAAAGAGAATCATGCGTAAGAGAAAAAAGACGAACAAACATACCTGCATGACTAGCCAGCATAATAGGGCCATGAGAATTAGCAGAGCCCAGACTGCCGCCGTGTTCAAAACTAAGCCCGGCCTGACTGATCTGCCAGTCTTCCCACTCCTCGCCATTCACCGTTTTCTTTGCATGCGTAGGGATCGGATGTGTATAAATGGAGGCGGTATATATTCTTGCAGCAGCAATGGCAGCATTTTTATACTGCTCATTACCGCAAAGCGCATACAGGTCCAGCAGCGCCTGAACGGTTTGTCCTGTGGCAAAATCAGCTACAAAACGGGCATCACCGCATACGCCGAGAAAACAGCCTTTGTTGACGCCTTCACGTACCAGCCAGTCAGCGCCTTTACGGGCAGCCTGCAGATACTTTTCATCTTTCAGGATACGATACGCCACCAGCAATCCGTAGAACGTGGGGCGCAGGTCCGGTATATCTGTAAAGGCCGCGTTGTTAGTAGCGCCATCATACCCCACTTCCCAGTGACCGTCTTCCTGCTGCCATTGCAGCAGTTTATCCGCCCCCATCCTGAGGCGCTGTTTCAGTTGCTCATTCCCCGGATCAAACAATAATATATTGCCCATGTCCAGCATGGTGTAATAAGTCAATGCTATCGGCTCTACATAAGTGCCCCATTCTTCTGTGAAACGTTGGCTTTTCCACAGATAATATTGTCCTGTGGCAGCCCCCTGAAAGAAGCCCGGTCCTGCCTGTTGTTGTGCCAGTTTAAAATTCAGCGCTCCCGGCAAACGCTTATTTAACAGAACACTATCGCCCGTAATAGTCGCCAGCATCCACATAGCCCCATAGTCAGAGTTCTTCATGGCATCCTGTCCTGAACCGACCACACCGCCCAGGTATGCCTGCGCACCTATCTCCATTCCCTTGTATTGAAATGTATGCCACATAGAAGTACTGTCATTATCCAGATAATGCAGCATGGACATGATCCTGTTTGAAACAGATTGCCTGGTTGTTTTCAATTTCAGCATATCAGGAAAGCGATATACATCGTTGATGGCATGGTTGTATACGGTATACCAATCCGTTGGTTGCAATGTATACCGGAAAGAAAAAGTACGCTGCTCTCCTGCTTTCATATATGAGCTATCTTGTCCCAGTACAGGATGATAGGCGACAGGCGTATATTTACCAGCCCTGTTCATTACGGAGAGTCCCAGCTTCCATGCGCTATGCGTATTCTGATCTTTCTCCCAGGGATCGCGCCCCGTGCCGGGATCGGGTATTACTGCGAGTGTGACACCATCCGTAGTTACCAGCGGACTAAGCGTACTGGCGGTACGTTCCCTGAAAATAACCGGTTTATCGGGTATTCCCTGGCCGTAACCATAACTGAGTACGAGATCAGGTTGTATGGTATTACTTTGAAAGTATCCTGGTATCATTGCAAAATCAGGCTTGTTGTCTTTCACAGTCGCCAGCGTTGGCGAAGCAATGGCATAATAACCCGCACGTTTTGCCTTCAGTGTGATACTGACATGTATATCGTTATGGAATTGTTCATCCAGTTGCCATGTAGCAGACAAGTCCCAGTCTTTAGAAGTTTTAGAAAACATTAATTTGTTGCCTGTCCGTTGCACTTTCTCAGGATAAAAACTAATATTGGTGCCAGCGGTATTCATGCTTACGGGACTCAGATTGTTCTCCCAGGTATGTACCAGGTATTTATATTCTTTCAATGAAAAACCGCCAGGGTGCGTATCAGCATAACGCAGGTCAGGATCAGTTCCAGGTTTACCTGAAGAATATAACACACTATATTCTCCTGACGGCGCTGCTAACGCCTTGCCTTCTATAGTGAGCAATGTGATCTCGTATCCCTTTCCTGATCGGGACCATTCCAGCGAAAGCTTCTCGTTCTGCAAACGTTGTGCATATGTACCATGTCCGAAAAAAAGTGCTGTCACACTATAAACTACTACTGTCCATCTCATGCCTGTTTATTTTAGTATGGCCTTCGCTGCTGCTATGCCTGTGTACGTTATTTCCATGCCGGATTCTGTTCCAGCAGATTATTCGCATTCACTTCCGTTTGCGGAATAGGAAAATACTGGTTCCTCGTTTGCGGTGCTCTCGTCTTAAATACATCATTTACTGCTGCCGGAATTACTTGCCGGAAAGTGTTGGTACGTGTAAGGTCATACCAACGATCACCTTCCCCATACAGTTCCCAGCTGCGCTCCTGTAGTACTGCCGCAACAAATGCATCCTTGTCCAGTCCTTCGGTCAGCCCATCCAGGCCTGCACGGGTCCTTACACGGTTGATATACGTATATGCATTACTTGTAGCACCATGTTGTCTTGCTTCCGCCTCGGCCGCGATCAGGTACACATCCGCCAGTCTTAAGATAGGAATATTCGTACTATGGCTGCCACCAATAGAGTTCCGGTCAGCATATTTCCTTACCAGCACGCCGTGGGGAGTAACTGGTGTAATAGCCGCCTGATGTACCGTTACACCTTGTTTGTTCACATAACTGGTATCCATCAGCTGCCGGCGTTTATCTTTCGGGTCGAAAGAATCGAAGAAAGCCTGGTAGGCAAAGGCAGATCCGTAGGAAGTGTTACCGTATGCAGGCGCACTACTGTTAGGCGGACCGTACAGGCTCATGATCTGTGAGCTGCGGCCGTTCGTCATAGACTCCGCTTCGAACGCCCAGAGGTTCTCCTTTCTGGCGGCATCTTCACGGGCTACGTCATATACGTCCAGCACATCGTCCATCAGGCCTATACCTGTGGTACTGCTCAATACTTTCTGCGCTTCCCGCAATGCCAGTTCCCAGTTCTCGCCATAGAGGGCAGCTTTGGCATACAGGGCTTCAGCAGCCTCTTTGCACGGACGGCCCTTTATAAGCCCGCTACTGTAATCTGACAGGTTTGCTTCAGCAGAGTCCAGGTCCAGGTAGATCTGCTTATAAACGTCTTCTTTGGGGCTTTTACCAACGTAAGCGTCATCGATCGACTGACTTGCTTTGGTCCTGACCACTACATCACCGAAGTTCTTGGTCAGGAACCAGTGGAAGAAAGCACGCAGGAAATAAGCTTCTCCCAGGATCTGCTTTTTCCTTGCAGCGTTACTCATGATGGTGTTAGGTACCTTCAGCAACACCCAGTTCGCATTTTCAATACCAGCGTAACAGTTGTTCCAGATATCAACGGGCGATTCATTGGTACGGCTATAGCTGGCTACAGCACTATACTGCGGATCAAAACTGAAAAGCGTATAGGTATCTCTTCCCACTACGGGACGGGGATAGATCTGATCTGCACTAAAATCGGGCACTATCAATGCTGAAGGACCGGCATACAGATCGGCCAGCTCATTATACACTGCTGCAAGCGCCGCCTCTGCGTCTTCTGCCGTCTGATAAAAATTCTCTGTATAGATAGAAGAATAGGGCGTCTCATCCAGTTTGCTGCAGGATAAAAAAGATAAAGTCAGCAGGGAGACAACACTATATCGTGAAAATATATTTTTCATGTGGAAACAGTTTAAAGTGAAATATCAGAAACCAACCTGCAATCCCAGCAGGAAAGAACGGGCTGTAGGATACACCAGGTTATCTACTCCTATCTGTTTATTGGAGTTGCCAAATGTGTTCACTTCCGGATCAAAGCCGGTATAGTCGGTGATCGTGAACAGGTTGTTGGCGCTGACATACACTCGTGCGGAACTGATATTTTTGATCTTTGGCAGACGATACCCAAGTGTGATATTTTTACAACGGAGGAAAGAGCCGTCTTCCATGAACCGGTCTGTCAGCGGAAGGCGTCCGCCCTGAAAACCACTTACATATTCATTACTGGGATTGGTGGGCGACCAGCGGTTGACCAGCTCCTTGTACATATTTCTGCTACCCAGCGGATTTTCGAATGAATAACGGACGAGGTTATATACCTTATTCCCCTGTGTTCCGGAAAAGAACGCGCTGAAATCAAAACGTTTGAAGCTCAGGTTAGTGGAGAAGCCATAAATGAAAGAAGGATTTGCATTACCAACTATTTCCTGGTCGCTGGCGCTGATGATCTTATCATTGTTCAGATCTTTCACCTTCACCCCGCCTGTGCGGCTACCTGATCCCTCCAGTATCGTTTCATCTTTCTGATATATTCCGTCAAACACATAGGTCTTGAACAATCCAAGAGGTTGACCTATCTGCATCACCTGGTAATTGCTTACAGTATATTCCGTTAATCCGCCGTCAAGCCTTGTCAGTTTATTACGGTTCAGAGAGAGGTTGCCCGCTACCGACCATCTCACGGCCTTATCCACAACAATCGCATCGACAGCTACCTCTATGCCTTTGTTTTCCAGGCTTGCGAAGTTGCCGGTCACTTCATTGTACCCTGATGAACCGGGCAATATTTTCACGAAGAGCAGATCGTCGGTTTTCTTATGGTAGATATCTGCCGTTACATTTACGCGGTCTTTCCATAGTCCCAGGTCAAATCCAAAATCGGCCTGCAATGAACGCTCCCATTTCAGGTCCTGGTTGGCAATACCTGTTGGTCTGATACCGGTTATAGGCGAGTGATTGAAATAATACATGCCGCTGGTACCCTGTAAAGAGAGCGACTTATATGGGTCGATAGCACCAGCATTACCCGTCATACCGTAACTGAACCTGAACTTCAGGTTACTGACAGCGCTGATGTTCTTCATAAAAGGTTCTTCTGAAGCACGCCACGCGATAGCAGCTGCGGGAAAGAACCCATATTTATTGTTCTTACCGAACTTGGTGGAACCATCTACACGGGCTATCAGGTCCAGTAAGTATTTATCCCGGAAACCGTAGTTGATACGTCCCATGTAAGAGTCCAGCCTGTCCCTGGAACGGCTGCTGGAAACAGTCCTTTCGGTAGCCAACTGCATCGCTTCATTGACCGTGGCGTCATTAGGAAATTTACTGGCGTTGATCGTATTGGAGTTGGCGCTGTTCCCCTGTGTGGCGAATAAACCGGTCACTTTCAGGGAATGCTGTTTTGCAATACGGGTTTCGTAAGTAATAATGCTTTCGTGCAGCAAGACGATATTGTTAGAATTTACTTTTGACGCAGAGCCACCACCGGCAGCAAGATCGCCGCTGTTCATAATAGCGCGTGGTGAATAATAATCGTTCAGGGATGAAGACAATACCGGGTTGAAATTAGCGCGGTAGGTCAATCCTTTAAAAGGAGTTATTTCCGCATAGATATTTCCCAGGGTCCTGTTGATCTTATCCCTGTTCAGGATCATGGATAATCCGATAGGGTTTACTACTTCCCTGTAACGACCATTCTCCTGATCACCGAAAGGCCAGATCCTACCGTCTTCCCGATAGGGCTTTAAAGTAGGCGGCGCACCTAATGCAGCACCCAGGATACTCTGAGTTACCGCGCCGGCGTCGATGCTTGTAGAACCGCTGGGAATGGCATTATTGACTACATAACTCGTCAGGATACTGGCGCCGACCCGTAGCAGATCATTGACACGATGATCGAAGTTCAAACGGAACGAATAGCGCGTGAAATCAGAATTGACTACTACGCCTTTCTGGTTGAAATAGTTACCAGACAGGGCGAACTGCGTTTTTTCCGAACCGCCTGCTACTGTCACCTGATGGTTTTGCATAGGTGCATCGCGGAAGATATAATCCTGCCAGTCTACGCCTTCACCTAACGATGCAGGATCGGGGTAAATATTCGTTTTAAATACTTCGTTCTCCAGCGCCGCGTACTCTGCAGCATTCAGCATGTCTATCCGTTTGGTGATATGTTGTACGCCATAGTAGCCATCATAACTAACCAGGGTCTTACCGGCTTTACCCCGCTTAGTGGTGATCAGCACAACCCCGTTGGCAGCACGTGCACCATAGATAGCCGTAGCGGAAGCATCTTTCAGCACAGCGACAGACTCTATGTCGTTAGGATTGATGATGGAAAGGGAACTGATATCATTGACACCTCCTGAATTGGATAACTGTACGCCATCTACGACATACAGCGGTTCTGAAGTACCATTGATGGAGTTAACGCCTCTAATACGCATGCTGATGTTCCCGCCGGGTGCTGCGGAGTTCTGTGTGATCTGTACGCCAGATACCCTGCCCTGTAAGCCCTGCACCACGTTGGAGATAGGCGTTTGTTTCAGATCGGCAGTTTTCACGGATGCGATCGCACCTGCAACATTTGCTTTCTGTTGTGTACCATACCCTACTACCACTACTTCATCAAGATCTTTCTTGCTGGTTTGCAGTGTCACATCCAACTGGCTTTTACCGGCAAGCGGGATCTCCTGGGTAACATACCCTGTAAAAGTGAATACCAGCGTGACATCAGATTGTTTAAGCGGAAGGGAATAAACGCCGTCAGGACCGGACACCGTTCCCGCTGTCGCCCCTTTCACCCTGACGGTAACCCCTGGCAGTGTCTCCCCATTCTCTGCACCCGTTACCTTACCTTTTACAGTCACCTGTTGCGAAAAGGCTATGATGGGAAACAGCAGAATTGGGAAAATTCCCATAAAGTGAATAACATTTTTTTTCATAACTGTGGTTCTTGGTGTGTTAAGCCGGGATAAAATAAACTATACCTGAATGCGTGTAAAAGCCGGCATCTCTATGTAACATGGAATTAAATCAGTTCAAAAGTTCACAAACAAATTGATGGATCAAAATATTTTGAAGGTTTTTTTTCGTGGGAACGGTTCCAATTTCTTGGGATAGTTCCCAAAACCTTATTTTTATATCCCGGTTCTGTAAAAACATCCACGTATGAAGTCAAAATACACGACTATAATAGACATCGCCCGCCAACTGAACATCTCCAAGTCGACGGTATCCCGTGCGCTGACGGGCCACCCTAATGTAAAAGAACATACCCGCAAGGCGGTGCTTGAACTGGCTGCCACTATGGAATACCAGCGTAATTCTCTCGCCCTGGGCTTCAGTAAGCACACCACGAATACGATCGGCATCATGGTGCCGGAGTTCATGTCTACCTATTTCCCATCTGTTATAGTAGGCGTGCAGGATGTGATGCAGGCGGCGGGTTATAACGTAGTGATCTGCCAGCAGAATGAATCTTATGAGTCGGAAGTATCCAATATGAAGTTGCTCCTCTCCTATTGTGTGGATGGTATCATTGTATCGCATACTAAAGAGACACGCAATTTTGATCACTTTACGCTGGCACAGCGGAGAGGCGTTCCCCTGGTATTTTTCAACCGGGTGCCCGATGATATGAACGTGCCGAATGTTGTTGTGAATGACTATGAGGCTGCCTTCCAGGCAGTGGAGCACCTGATCGGGATCGGGAGGAAACGTGTTGCCCATCTCGCCGGACCGGAATCACTCGTGAATACACGACAACGCAGACAGGGTTATCTTGATGCGCTCAAGAAACACGGCATTCCTTATAATCCTGACCTGGTATTGTCGTACGACCTCACCACAGAGAAAGTGAAGATCTACATGAAACATTTCCTTGACCTGGAAACCCCACCGGATGCATTGTTTGCCATCAATGACCCTACTGCTATAGCTGCGATGGAAGTGGTGAAAGCGAAGGGATTAAGGATACCGGAGGATATCGCCGTTGTTGGTTTCAGCAACGACTTTTCGGCTCAACTGGTTTATCCCGGTCTTACAACAGTGGCCCAGCCGACCGCTGATATTGGGCGTACTGCTGCAGAGATGTTATTAACGGAAATGAAGGCAAAAGTGAAGAATGACTATACTATCAAGAAAGCGCCAACTGTGCAGCTGCCGACGAAGCTGATCATCAGGGAATCTACGATGATAAAGGGGAAGGCAAAGAAGCGCTGATACATCATTCAATGCCATATTTGATCCCTACCTTACTGAAAAGCACTTTGATCATATCCAGCTTCTGATCGCACATCTCGCCCAGGGATATACGTTCATCACTTAACCTCGTTTCCGTACATTCAAAACATATCTCTATGAAGGCCAGTGCCTTGCCATTACTATCCCGGAATATTATCGCGTTCCGGGGAGAATAGCAGTCTCTGTGCGCCGTTCCAATGATTTGCCCTGCGAAACCGTGGTTATACAGGATATCAGTCAACGTGTCTATCTGAGACATTGTCAGCGTTACAACTTCCCTTACAGACGGAGGCTTCGCAGATGATATATATTTGCCTGTCAGCGTATCAAACTCCAGCAATCCCGGATCACTGCTGTTAAGCTTAATCTCTCCTTCAGCGGTAATCGTCACCAATCCATCTGAATCGAAAGAAATAAACTGCACCGCCTCTGATGAATTGAAGGGGTATCGCTTCATTCTCGACGAGAAGTCTTCATTTGACGTTCTGGCACAGCTGTGATTGTGTTCTTCCCGGGCCATTTCCTGTTTGGATGGCTTCCGGAAGGGAGCAGGAATATCGTCATTCTTTTGCCCAAATAGAAATTGTGTAAGAAAAAGTAAAGGGATGTACACTGTTTGTTTTAGGATATTCAAGGTTGGCATTTTATTGTCGACAAGATAGATCTTCTCTCCCATGGCAACCAACCGCGGTAAAAAATACCCATATTCCAGTATTTTAATTCCTCCGGCATTAACTATCTTTGCCATATGTTTAGAAGAATGCGTTTAATCACCCCCCTGTTTGTTCTCTCCGTTCTATTGTCATCCTGTTTCGAGATCATCGAAGATGTTACGGTAAAGAAAGACGGTACCGGAACAATGAAGCTGACCGTCAATTTCAGTCAGAGCAAAACAAAGATCGGGGCAATGATGCTGATGGACAGCATTCGCGGATTTAAGGTTCCCGGCCGCAATGAGATAGAAGAACAGGTAGAGCAGGCGGCTGCCAGGCTCAAAACTGTCAAGGGAATATCCAACGTAAGCCACACCGTAGACTTCAACAACTTTATTGCCAGCGTCAACTTTTCTTTCAGGAATGTATCGGATGTGAATAATATGGTAAAGGAGTTGCTGGATGAGTATAACGTTAAGACCAAAATTCCGTTTGCTTATCGCTATGACCGGGAAGGTGCAAAGTTTGCGAGAGAATATACTCCTTCTGCTGACGCAAGGGCGGAGTTTAATAAACTGGCAGAAAAGGATAAGGAGATCTTCCGGTCAGCAGCCTACATCGGCATTTTAAGGTTTGAGAATACCATCAATAGTTTTAGTAACAAGGGAGCAAAGATGTCCAAAAATCAACTGGCCATCATGCAACGTCTCCCATTGGCTGACCTTGTCAGCGGAAAAGCGGACATATCTAATCAAATACAATTATCTCGATAGCATGAAACGATTCTTACAATTAGCAGCCCTGGTATCCTTTGCCAGTTCTGCCGCCACGGCACAGGACCTGGCCTATAAGATCCCCGAAAAGGCTTTCTCTGTAGTGTCAATAAAAAGTAATCAGTTGTTCCAACTGTGCCCCGCCAACGAATTTAACAACAGTACTTTTGGGAAGAAATTTCTGGAGAAATTATCTGAAACAGCCAACGAAAATTATAAGAGCATAGAGGAACTGGGATTTAACCTCTCTGCAAACGCTTATTACTATTACCAGGTAACAGACAGCATCAATTACCATGCGCTGCTTGTTCCACTGACAGACGCCAGTAAGATCAATGCGTTGTTCAGCAAACATGCAGACAGTATCCGGACCATAAACGGACTCAGTGTACTGCAACGCCCTGACGAGAAAACAGTGATTGCCTGGAATAACCAGATGCTGTATCTGACATACGGTTCTCTCAACAGTTACTTCTTCTCTGACTCTGCCCATGCAGCCACATATGGTGATATCGGAACAGTATATGACGATTATGCTGCTAACGATGTAATGGTTGATACCGCGGCAGCAGCAGTCACTTACGATGAACCAATAGCAGACAGTGTAGTAGAAGCCGACTCCGCACCAGTTGTTGCAGAGGCACCGGAAGCCCCCCTGCCACCTGCTCTTCCCGAAGATACTACCGCACCAATAACATTTGACTACGGCACTGACGAAGCAGTATCTGCAGAAGAAACACAAGCCCGTGAGGAACGTAAAAGGCACAGGGACAGCCTTACCATTTCCTGGCTGACAACATCCACTCAGGAGATATTCAGTAAAAATAGTACAGCCCCTTCTATACTGAACAATCCCGGATACCGACGCAGTGCAGACGACAACGCTATCGCTACTTTCTGGATGTCAGACATTCAAAGCATTTACAGCACCTTCTTTCCTTACAAATATTTCATGAAATATGGCGGTAACTTCCTGCGTGGCTACGGCAACGTGAATGCCAGACTGTATATGGGAAAAGAACAGATACGCCTGACCGGCGAAATGGGACTGGATGCAGAGAAAGCCGCCTCATATGCAAAGATCTGCGATCACAAGCTCAACAAGAAGTTCTTAAAATACATCAACGCTGATAGCCTGATCGGCTTCATGAGCTATGCATTTGACACAGAAGCCTACATGTACGAGATGCCGAAATTACTGAGCGGCGCATATAGTTACAGATACAACGAAGAGATGGCACTTGTAACTGATCTTGTAAATGTAATGCTGGACGAAAAAGCAATTGCCAAAGTCATTAAAGGTGATGCACTTTTCCTGCTGACCAATCTCAAGGAGCGCCAGGTGACCTACCAATCATATGAATACAACGAAGAAACATTTGAATATAAGGATACAGTGAAGACCAAAACGGAAACCCTGCCTGATTTTCTCTGTATGTTCTCTTCTGACGATACCCAGCTGATAGAAAGACTGTTACAATATGGTATCAGGAAAGGAAAGATCGTATTGGGAAGCGGAATTTATTCTATCGAGCAAACGGGCAAGAATCCGTTCAGTCTGCATCTGCTCATTAAAGACGGTATTGTATTCATCGGCTCGTCCCTTCAGGACATCAGCCAGATACAGGATGGTTCATTTAAAGGCAATGCTGATAAGCAACACAAAGAGCTGCTGGCTAAAAACAACTTTACGATGTTCTTTAGTCCTAAGAGTCTGGGAAAAAAACTTCCGGGAGAGCTGGGCGAAACAGGTGAAGAAATGACTAAGATCCTGGGCGCGGCAGGGAATGTATACATCACTTCCGCTGGTATCAAAGACGGGTATATTTCCATGGATATGACCGCCGACGTTCCAAAAGAAAAGGAAAATGCACTGAAGTACTTCCTGGACTTCATGGAGGACATGGGACACCTGAAATAACCCGATCGCGTCACAATTATCTGTAAAGTCAATCCTGATCCTCACTATAAAAACTGTAAAGTTTTTCTGTATTAAGACACCTTCGCTTAGATATCGCTTAGATACCGCTAATCCTACGTTAATCCTACGTTCATGAACGTAGGATTAACGTAGGATTAGCGGTATCTAAGCGATATCTAAGCGGCATCAAAGCGACTATTGCGTAACACCACATACGTACCCGCATTAAATCCTCATAAAAGCCATTTTAAGGCTCATTACAACAACAAATCACCTCTAACCGACAATACCCCTCAAAAGAATCCAAAAAGGAAAATCGGGGCATTTTAAACAGAAAAACAGGACACCCTCATGCTGGTCCGGCTCAAGTCCGCTACAGGAGTACATCTACTATCCTTATCCTCCCTTTATCTTCCCTTCAGAAGGGAGGATAAAGGGAGGATAAGGATAGTAGATGTACTCCTGTAGCGGACCTGAAGCATAGTAACGCACACCTGTTCCATAAAATATGCAACTTACCTCCTCCTTCCATTAACCAAAACTTTTGTATTTTCCACCTCGTAGGGGAACAACTAAGCATGCACGCTCACTCATATAGCGATAAAGAATTATTCCGGTTAATCTCGGAGGGCGACGAAAATGCCTTCCGGCAGCTGTTCCATGCGTACGTTCCCCAATTGCAGCCACTGGCCCGGCATATCACCAAAAACGATGCTGTGGCGGAAGATATCATCCAGGAAACATTTCTGAAGTTATGGATCAGCCGGGACAAACTGCCGGCAATAGAAAATCCCCGCTCCTGGCTGTTGAAGATCGTTTTCCATCAATCGTTCAGTTACCTTCGCCGTCAGGCGGTACATGATAAGGCGGTAGATATACTTGGGGCAGGAACGCCGGAACAGGAACTATTCACGCCTGACACGGACCTCGCCTATACGACGATGGTAAAGCTGATCAACGATGCCGTGACGCAACTTCCCCCGCAGGCAAAACGCATCTACCTGATGAGCCGGGAAAAGGGTATGAAGATCCCTGAAATAGCGGCAGAACTGGAACTTTCTCCGAGCACGGTAAAAAATTCGCTAGTCAGGTCCCTGCAAACAATCAGGAGTTACCTGCAACAGGCAGGACACCTGCTTCCTTTCCTCTTGTTGTGGTTGCTTGAATTATAATCACTTGTAACTATTTTAATTTTTTTTTACGTTCGATAGGTCCTTTTCTTTCCCTCACGCGTCTGTTGTTATGAAGGCCAGTTGTTCCGGGGGGAACAAAGACCACGTTAGAAGAAACGAACCACGTTAAAACTGAGTTTCAGTGCATGACCGTCTATCATACCTGATAAACCAGGTGTTACATCATTCCGCTACAGAAGCTGAATGGAAAGAACTGTCCGATCTGCTGGATGCAGATGGCGACGGTCTCGTTTCCACTCGCATAGAAGCGCTATTAAAGCAGGATATTAAAGCCGGCGATATACCTTATGATCATCAACACTGGGACGAGGTAGCCAGCAGGATATTAGCGGCCGATAAGCCTGCGCAAACACCGTTAAAGGCCATTCGCGGTAATGGCAGATGGCGTTGGGGCGTAGCGGCCTGTATTGCATTATTATTGCTGTCCGCCAGTACCTGGTACATCTTGCAGCGGAAGATCATCGCACCTATTACCCGTACGGAGCAGGAGCAGCCGGACGTTCCTGCCGGTACCAACAGGGCTTCACTTATACTGGCAGATGGTACCGAGATCCCGCTGGACAGTTCCATTAACAACTCATTGGCGCAGCAGGGCAACACAGTTATCAGTAAGCCCGGTAATGGCCGGCTGGCCTACCAGTCAGGGTCTGTCCTATCCCACGAAATTCCTTCCTACAACACCTTGCGCACGCCTAAAGGCGGCCAGTTCCAGGTGCAACTACCCGATGGCAGCAATGTGTGGTTAAACGCCTCCAGCAGCCTCCGTTATCCTGTCGCTTTCACCGGCAATACGAGAACGGTGGAACTGAATGGGGAAGCCTACTTCGAAATTGCACCTGACGCCGCGCAGCCATTTATTGTGAAAGCCGCACATACCGATGTACAGGTACTCGGTACTGCGTTCAACATGATGGCCTATGATGATGAAACAAGTGTCAAGACCACCCTGCTCACCGGTGCTGTTAAAGTCAATAACAGGCGATTGTATCCCGGACAGGGCGCCAGTATCGACAGGCAAAGCGGACAGCTCTCCGTACAGGAACATGTCAATACCGAAGCTGTCATTGCATGGAAGAACGGCCTTATGCAACTGGAAGGAGAAGACATCCATGTCGTAATGCGGCTCATTGCCCGCTGGTATGATGTCACCGTAGTATATAATGCACCTGTCAACGCTCACTTCAGAGGCATCATTCCCAGAAATGTACCACTGTCGCAGGTGTTAAAGATGCTGGAAATGACAGATGAAGTACACTTTAGCGTAAAAGACAAACAGATCATTGTTTCACCGTAGCATCCACTTTTGTCAAAAACTATAGTATGAGTCCCTGATATCCTTTACCCGGCGATTATTTCTTTACTTATATAAACCATACAATTGTATGCAACTGATGTCTTTCTCCGAAAGCAATATGATTTGCTTTGCCCGGAGTAAAACAATTCCACGATTACCAGCAAAACTATTAACGGCTATGAAATTAAAGCTGCTTTTTGTCATGATGATCTTATTGCAGATACCCGCATGGGGCAATGCACAAACGGTCAGCCTTACCCTGCGCAATGCATCGTTGAGCAAAATTTTCAACGAAATACGGAAACAGACGGGATACACTTTCCTGTATACCGATGAACAATTGTTCCAGGGCCGGGAAGTGACCATCGATGTAAAGAACGTTTCCCTGCAACATGCACTGGACGTCTCTTTTAAAGACCAGCCGCTCTCCTATACTATTTCCGACAAGACGGTCATTGTAAAGCGGAAACCGGCTCAAAATGCACCGGCACAGGCTTCTCCCGACAAAGAAGTAAAAGGTACCGTTACCAATGAAAAAGGAGAACTGTTGCCAGGCGCTACCATCCAGGTGAAAGGCACTTCCAGGGGCGTAGTGACCAATGAACGTGGTGAGTTCAGCATTAGTGTAACTGATGAAAATACGGTACTCGTTATATCTTCACTGGGTTATAATAAACAGGAAGTACCTGTACGCGGCAGGTTTCAATTACCTGTTACACTAACAACTTCCGCTTCCAGCATCAGCGAAATGGTGGTGGTGGGTTATGGCGAACAGCGGAAATCAACGCTGACCACTTCGCTCACAACGATATCTACCGCCGACTTCCAGGACCAGCCTGTGAACAGGCTCGATCAGGTATTACAGGGAAGGGCCGCGGGCGTACAGGTGACTAATGCAGCAGGTTCTCCCGGCGGTGCTGTAAGGATACGCATCAGGGGCGCTAACTCCATCAATGGGGATAATGGCCCCTTGTATGTAGTAGATGGTTTTGTCGGTGCAGAATTCTTCTCTATTAACCCGGACGATATCGAATCCATACAGGTACTGAAAGATGCTGCGGCTACCGCTATCTTTGGTAGCAGAGGTGCAAACGGCGTGATCATCGTCTCTACCAAAAAAGGAAATAAAGGAGGACTGAAAGTCAACTTTACCACACGCCTGTCGTCGGCTACCGTCATTAAAAAAATGGACCTGCTCAATGCAGCTGATTTTGCTGAAACAGCGAATGCTCATGCACTCGCGGTGGGTACTACCCAACCTTTCACTACGCAACAGATCACTGACTTCCGTGCAAAGGGAGGAACCGACTGGCAGGATGAAATCTTCAGACGCGCTCCTGCACAGGAGTATTTGCTAAGTCTATCCGGAGGCAATGATAAAACCGGGTATTTAATATCGGGCAACTACCTTGACCAGGACGGCGTGATCAACAACTCTTATTACAAGCGTTACACTTTACGCTCCAACATTAACTCAGCACTGTCTTCCAGGGTCTCCGCCTTCCTGAATATCACAGGCTCGTATAGTACGGCGCAGAATGTAGATATCCCGGCAGATGGTCCCAGTAGTCCGCTGGCACAGGCCATTACCTGGTCGCCCACCGTACCTGTCAGAAAAGAAGACGGCAGCTTTACTATTACAGATCCTGTAAGCTCCGTATTCTCTAACCCTGTTGCACTCACTGTTGACCGGCTGGCCGTAACAGACAGGGTGCTTGCGAATGCGATAGGCGGTTTCAAATTCGAAGTGCTTCGGGGACTTACCTTTAATATGCAGTATGGCGTCAACTACCTGGAATACGAAAACAAAACTTTTGCAGGTAAAGCAACGAACGCCGGCAGCGCTACCAGCAGCCTGCGTTCCAACAAAGAGATCAGGTTACAACAAACCAATACGTTGAATTACCGCAGAACATTCAACGATATACACAGCCTCGATATTACCGCTGTAACGGAATATCAGCAGGCTACTTACAATTTCCTTGCTGCAGGTGCATCCAATCTTACCTATGAATCATTCCTGTGGAATAATCTTGCACTTGGTACACCCGGCAGTCCATCGTCAGGTTATACCAAGTCAGGATTGTTCTCTCTCGTAGGCCGTGTGATCTATGGTTACAAGGACAAATATCTTTTCTCGGCAGCATTGAGAAGAGATGGTTCTTCTAAATTCCTGGGCAGTAACAAGTACAGTTATTTCCCTTCAGTTTCTGCTGGCTGGGTCATCTCCAATGAGCCATTTATGCAACAGGCAGGACCTGTCAGCAACCTGAAGTTGCGCGGTAGCTGGGGGTCAACAGGTAGCCAGAGCATCAGCGCCTATAGCACCTTTTCTTCCTATTCCAGGATGATCGCATCGTTCACCAATTCTACTTTCCTGAACGGGATCGTATTGGGCAATATTGGTAATCCCGATCTTAAATGGGAAACTACTGAACAAAAGGATATAGGCATCGACGTGGGGTTTCTGAATAACAGGATCAACTTCACGGCAGACTACTTTATAAAAGACACCAGGGACCTGTTGCTGAACGAAAACCTGCCGATGTACCTGGGCGGTAATGCTATTACAAGGAATGTAGGTGCTGTTCAGAATAAAGGATTTGAATTTTCGATAGAAGGTAATGTGATCGAAAAAGGACCAGTTACTTGGAATACCGCGTTCAATATCTCCTTTCTTAAAAACAGGATCCAGACATTGGGCGCGGGTAAGAAACTGATCTTTGATCCGACGGACAGAAAGATCGGTGGCGGTATGTCCCCTCAATCTGAATTTGTGATCATGCCAGGACAGCCTCTGGGAGCCATCTGGGGACTTACCTACCTCGGCACCTGGAAACCCGGCGATACAAAGGCGGAGGAATTTGGTGCGGTGCCAGGCGATGCAAGGTATCAGGATGCAGATAACAGCGGTACCATAGATGCAAGCGATTATAGTGTGATCGGTACCGGTATTCCACGTATATCAACAGGATGGAACAATACGCTCAGCTTCCGGGCGTTTACCCTTAATCTGCTATGGCAGGGTCTTTTCGGATTTGACAAACTGAACTACAACAAAGCGGCAGCCATGTATTACGGCGGTGATGCAAGAGAAGCTACTTCCGTTGATATTAAGGACCGGTACATACCCGGTGTAAATGAAACATCCGACATCCCGGGGTTCAGCAGCACCAACAGGAACTTTACACAGAGTACAAGGTTCCTGGAGAAAGCAGATTTCCTGCGACTGAAAAATGTCAGCCTGTCTTATGATATCAGGAAACAACACCTGAAAAATATTGTGGCTGTAAAATTATTCCTGAGTGCCACTAACCTGTTTACCATTACCAGTTATAGCGGGTTAGACCCCGAGGCTAATTCATCCGCAGGAGACATCAGGCAGGGTATAGATTTCGGTTCCTATCCCAATGCCAAGACCATTACAGGTGGTGTTACACTGAGCTTCTAACACATTATTTTATGAAAAGAACATTCCACATGAAAAAGATATACATGATCGTTTGCCTGTTGTTTACATCAGGGTGTAGTAAACAGCTGACGGAAGACCCCAGGGGACTGGTGGGCGGTTCCCAGGCGTTAAGCAGCGTAGCAGGGCTGGAATCAGCGCTTACTGGCGCATACGGCAGCCTGATGGTACCCTGGAACAGTGGTTTCACTACCGTTTCACAGATCGCCATGACGATGGGCGCTGATGATCTTACTACACATTCGGGCTCTAATAAAGAAGAGTTCAGGGAGTTTGACCGCTTCAACGTATCATCGCTCAACAGCAGGATGAATCCCATCTGGCTGGGATGTTACAAGACCATACAATCTACCACCAATATCATCAATAACTACGGGCAGGTACAGGATGGTACTACTGCGACAGTAAATGCGATTGTGGGTGAAGCCAGTTTCCTGCGTGCATTGTGTTATTACTGGCTGACGAGGTTATGGGGAGAAGTGCCGATCATCCCTTCGGAACAATATACAACTGATCTGCTGACACTAGGCAAAAGCGCTCCTGCAGCCGTTTATAAACTTATTGAGGAAGACCTGAAAAGAGCTGAAGACATGGTACCCGACAAGAAAGGTGATCCGGGAAGACCAGGCAAAGGGGCTGTAAAAGCTTTACTGGCGGATGTATACCTGACAGAAGCAGGCTGGCCGCTGAAAGACCAATCGAAATATGCATTGGCGGCAGCGAAGGCGAAAGAAGTAATAGATAATAAAGCTGTCTATAACTTTGAGCTGTACCAGGATGATTATCTGAAGATATTCGCAGGTGGTACTACTGAAGATGTTTTTACTTTATTCACCCGCGGACAATGGTCTACGTATAACTCTTTTTACGGCTTATCCACTATGCCTGAAAACGAAGGCGGCTGGAGTGATTTCTTCCCTGAACTGAAGTTCTTCCGTAACTATCCTGCGGGCAAACGCAAGGATGCGACATTCTCTACGCAGTTCGTAGTAAAGGGCGATACTATATCCTGGCAGGAAACAACGACCGGGCATCCATACTATAAAAAATTCACCATACAGTCGGGCGCTAAAGATGTGTACATGTCCAACAACCCGGTGATCATGATCCGTTATGCGCATGTGCTACTGATATATGCAGAGGCACAGGCACGTGCAACGGGTACTCCCGATGCGCAGGCATATGCAGCAGTAAATGCGGTAAGACAGAGAGCAGGGCTGGACGCACTTGCTGAAGGCTTACCGGGCAATGATTTTGCGGCTGCTGTCGTGCAGGAACGTGCATGGGAATTTGCAGGAGAATGGAACCGCTGGTTTGATCTTGTAAGGTTGGAACAAGTAGAGGCGGCCAACCAGGACAAAGATCCGGGAGACCTGAAGCCAACAAGCGCGATCACCCAAAAACAATACTGGATGCCTATACCAGGCGCAGATGCAATAGTCAATCCGAATTTATAGAGTATTTAACCCACGTTTAAAATTTCCGTTATGAAAAACATCTCAACACTTCTCGTGTTGCTGTGCTTATTGTTATGCAATAAACTCAGCGCACAATTTATGCTCCTTGACGACATGGAGGGCAATGGCCCCTGCTCCGGGAGATGGGCTTACTATGCCGGCACCACCACTACCGGAAAGGTGCTGTTCGGCGTTCCTAATCCTGCGCCGTCAGCAGTTAATCCAAGTCCGCTGGTAGCCAAGTTCATCAAGGACACCAGCTGTTTTGAATACATGACAGCTGGTTGCACCCTGACCGATTCTTTTGATCTGAGTACGAACAGCGTATTTAAGATGCTTGTGTATGCCAGCACAAAAGATGAGATCATGTTTAAACTGCAGCCGGGGACCAACTACGGCAAGGCGGTGTATTTCACGTACAAGGTGACCCAGATCAACCGCTGGGAGGAAGCTACCTTCAACTTCCAGAGCGTAAAGAACAGGACTGATCTGAACCGGGTGGAAGTCCATTTCATTGATGGCAAAAAGGCCAACGGCATTCTGTATTTCGACCTTGTGCAGGCGCCTAATCCGACGAACATTACTATCTCGGGACCTAACATTCCTATGGGACAGGAGAATGGAAAGGTGATCACTGCCAGGGTGAACGGCACTACATTCAAACCTGCGCTGACACTTAGCAACTGGACATCTACCAATCTACCTGCAGGTGTTTCCATTGGCAGTGTGCAACGTTTAGATGACAGCACGGCCACTGTTACACTGAGTGGCAACTCTTCGGATAACTATTCCTCCACTACCTTAAAACTGTTGGTATCAGGACAGGAACTGAGCACTGCCAATGCAGCTTCTTATCCGGCGAAAGGCAGTGTGACCTTTGACGGCAATCCAAACTGGACGATGGTGTATGGAGATGAATTCAATACCGATGGCAAACCTGATCCGGCGAAATGGACGGTGGAAGCACGTCCTAAAGGATGGATCAACGGGGAGCAACAGGTCTATACAGATACAACGCGTGACAATGCAAGGATACGTAACGGAGAGCTGATCATCACCGGTAAAAGAGATTTCCCAACGGGCGATAGCACTGCACCATGGTCGTCCGCCCGTGTGATATCACAGAACAAAATGGACTTCAAATATGGCAAGGTGGAAGTAAGGGCTAAACTTCCACGTGCGCGTGGTTCCTGGCCTGCTATATGGCTGATGCCTACCAGTAGCGCCTATGGTGCATGGCCGAAAAGTGGTGAGATAGATATTATGGAACACGTGGGAAATAACTTCGGCACTGTACTGTCGACCGTACATACGGAGAATAACAACTGGACCAATGGCGGACATCTCTCCGCAACGAAAAAAATAATGGATGCAGATACGGTATTCCATGTGTATTCACTGGAATGGTCGCCGGACTCATTACGTTTCACCTATGACAGCGTGAAGTGTTATACTTATGTAAATCCGCATACAGACTGGAAGGACTGGCCGTTCGATCAGAAGTTCCATGTAATACTGAATGTCGCCATCGGCGGGGGTATGGGAGGTAGTATAACACCGGCAGACTGGCCGGACAGCATGACGGTAGATTATGTGCGCATCTACCAGAAGGGCCTCGGGACGCCGAAACTTGACACTGTTATAGTGACCCCGGCAGATATCAAATTCATCGCAGGTAAACAACAGCAATATACAGCGAAAGCACTGGATCAGAACGGGCAGGTAATGGCGATCACACCGGTCTGGAGCATCACAGGTAATGGCAACAGCATCACAAGCGGTGGATTAGCTACGCTGGATACATCGGGTATGATCACGGCTACAGCTACCGTGAACGGCATTACAAAATCTGCCACTACCTATGCGAACCAGAGGGCACCTAATTACAAACCTATACCCGCCAAGATACAGGCAGAACAGTTTGACAACTCCAATTCCTGTTGTACGGAACCAACATCAGATACCGGTGGTGGTGCTAACATCAGTTTTATAGGTGCTGGCACCTGGTTTGAATACGATATAGCGGTACCGCCAGGTAATACAGATTACAGGATGCAATTCAGGGTGGCAGTCAGCACAGCTACCAGTCTGAAAATACAGCTAGATACTGTAACACTGCAAACGGTTAATTTACCGGTATCGGGAGGATGGCAGAACTGGGCTACTGTTACGTCTGCGCCTATTACTTTAAGTCCCGGTAATCAGACGATCCGGATCTATTCCAATAAGGACGGCTGGAACTTTAACTGGTTGAGCTTTGTACAGGACAGTTCAGCTGCGCGTGTTGCAGCGTATGTAACGCCTGTTATTGCCAATGAAGAAAGGCTGCTGATCTATCCTAATCCTACGCCGGGACAGGTAACTATAGATCTGAAGGGAAAAAAGTATAAGGTCATTACGCTGCTGGATATACAGGGTAATGTGATCAGGCAATGGGGCGTGAGAGCGGGAGAGAAACAGATCTCGAAAGATCTTGGATTCCTGCCTGCAGGTACTTACTTCCTCCGGTTTGACAGGCAGCAAACGTTCAAGTTCATGAAACTCTGATCCGTTGTTGTTTTATAAAAACAAAAGAGGGGCCGTATTATGCGACCCCTCTTTCATTATGATGAATGTCTTACTATTTCTTATGAATGCTATACAGTCTGCCATTATCAGTAACAGCATATAAGTTACCATCCAGTCCTTCTACTACATCGCGGAAACGCTGTTCTTCTTTTTCCAGCAACATTTCCTCGCCTACTACTTTATTATTTTCGATCACCAGTCTGGCGATGTGAATGCTGCTAAGTCCACCGATAAAGAGGTTGTTCTTCCATTCAGGAATGTTCTTGCCTGAGTAGAAGGTCATACCACTTGGAGACAGTACGGGGTCCCAGTAATAGACAGGTTGTTCCAGTCCTTCTTTTTGCTGGATACCTTCTCCTACTTTATCACCTTTGTACTCGATACCATAAGTGATAGTAGGCCAGCCATAGTTCTTACCTGCCACAATGTGGTTCAGTTCATCTCCTCCTCTCGGGCCGAATTCAGCTTCCCAGAGATCACCTGTTGCAGGATTGAATGCAAGGCTTTGTACGTTACGATGACCATAGCTGTAGATCTCAGGACGTTTGTCCTTCTGACCTTCAAATGGATTACCGGCTGCGGGTTTACCATCTTTTGTGATACGCAGCACTTTACCCAGCGCTGAATTCAGGTGTTGTGCCTGTGGCCTTGTTTCGAGGTCAGAACGTTCACCAGTGCTGATCACCAGGTTGCCATCCTTATCAAAAACGATCCTTCCACCGTAGTGGAGTGTTCCTTTATAGGCAGGAGTGGCGCGGTAGATCACGGTTGCGCCTTCTATGCTTTTCTCGTCGGCAGACAGTTTTCCTTTACCTACAGCTGTTAAGTTACCTTCAGGCAGTGGTTCAGAGAACACCCAGTACACGATCCTGTTATTGGCAAAATCAGGGTCTACCCTTACACCCAGCAAACCGCCTTGTCCGGCGTCATTCACTTTTGGCAGACCGGTAATAGGTGCGCTTAATTGTCCGGCAGTAGTGGCGATACGCATAACGCCTTTTTTTTCTGTGATGAGCAGTCTTCCGTCGGGCAGATTAGTGATACCCCAGGGGGCATCCAGTTTATCGGTTAATACGGTACCCTCATATGGAGTTTTGGTTTTCACACCGGCAATACGTGTTTGTCCTGCAAAAGCCGGTTTATAGTCTGAATTTGCGGCTTTAGTTTCCACGGGAGCGATTGCGCTGTCGGTTGCCGTGCTATCTGTTCCGTTATTCCTGGACTGGCCGGATGGCGAGCCACAGGCAGCGAGGGTCAATGTCGCCCCGGCTAGAAGAGCCTGAATGTATGTTTTCATGTTGTTCAATATAATTCAAAAATCTGATTTGCGCTAGTAGAGAAGTGTCAGGCGGTTATATATAGTGTACCGTAGCTAAAAAGCGTTAATAATGGTACTTTTGCACTTATTACAGCACAACCCGTTAAAACCTATACAACAATGCGGTATAATATTCTTATTGCGGATGACGATCCGGAGGACCTGGAATTAATTGAAGAAGCTATTTTGAATGTTGAACCGGAAGCGGAATTACATAAATTCACCAATAGCATTACTGCAATTGAATATTTAGATGGGATCTCCGATGCAAATCTTCCGCAACTGATCATCCTGGATTATAACATGCCGGAGTTGAATGGAGCCTGGTTCCTGGCGGCAATAAAAAAGGACCGTTATCTTCCCATACCCAAGGTTGTGCTAAGTACTTCGGACGCCCCTTTACACATAAAGGAATGTTTGAAGAACGGCGCGACTGAGTATATCATAAAGCCGGATAATATGCGGGCCTTATGGGAGCTCGGAAAGAGACTGTTAAATTTTTGTGGGAAAAACTGACGGCACTACAGGAATGTATACGAAGAAGCTTGCTCCTTCATTTGGTTTTCCTTCGCCGCGTATAAATCCCCTGTGATTCTGGACGATCTTCTTACAGATGGCAAGTCCGATTCCGGCGCCTTTGACCCCGGTAACGTTATTCAACCGTTGAAATATTTCGAATATTTTTTGCGCATAACGGGAATCGAAGCCTATACCATTATCTTCAACTGAAATCTTATGGTACCTGATCTGTGGTTCGCCGTCATATTCTGTGATCTCGCTACCCTGGACCTGCTCTATCGTTATACTGACGACGCCATCTCTTGCGGGATGTTTGTATTTAATGGAGTTATCGACCAGGTTCAACATCAATTGTCTGATCTGAAATGGAACGCCTATGATACTTCCCAATCCTTCGGCCTTTAAGCGAAGGTTGTTCTGTTCCAATTCGTCTTTATGGATGACCATTATCTCCTCAATAACTTTATCCATGTCCACCTTTTCATAACGGTCATCATTTGAGGTGATCCTTGAATACGACAATAGGTCTTCGATCAGGTTTTTCATCCGTTCTGCTGCCTGGATCGACCTGGTCAAATATTCTTTAGACTTTGTATCCAGTGTGTTAGCGGGATTTTCAACGATGAAACCATTATATATACGGATCTTACGCAGCGGCTCTTTCATATCATGAGAGGCTGCATATGTAAATTGTTCCAGCTCCTCATTCTGGAACTTCAGTTTAGCGAGGTATTGTTTTAGTTTATCCCGGCTTATTCTCAGTTCGTTTGTCTTATTAATAAGGTCCTGCGTCTTTTCATTCACTTTCTCTTCCAGTGAGTTGGCCAGACTTCTATATTTGGCTTCACTTTCGCGCAGTGCGTTTTCAACTTCTTTTATAAAAGTAATATCAATAAGCATATTAACAGCACCTGTCACTTTCCCATTACCATCAAAAACAGGTTGAGGATATGGCGCGACATTGCGGATGGACCCGTCCGGACGGACTACCATTATATGCTCATTATAAACAGGGCGCTGTTCCTTTAAACACACGGCCATTGGGCAAATATCTAGTGGAAGGATGTTACCTTGCGTATCTAGGATCTTATAGGAACCACACCAAAGGTCCTTGCCTATTTCCGGTTCTCTTCCCCAAAGATCTACAGCCGCTTTATTATAAAGTGTTATTCTCCCGTCTGCATCTGTGGTATACAGAGGCGTGTGCAAACTTTCTATTAACTCCCTGTAGCGTCTTTCACTTTCTTTGAGGGCTAACTCTGCCTTCTTTAGTTCAGTGACATCAACAGTAAAGCAGCGGGTGTGTACAAATCTGTCTCCGTCCCTGTATACACTTGAACTGATGTGAACAGTCCTGACCGATCCATCCTTACAACGGAGTTCGGATTCATATTGATTAAGGATCTCATCATTTTTCAGACGGGTAAGGATGTCCACTATTTTCTCCCTGTGCACATGGAAGTCTGAAATATGACGTCCAATATATTCCTCTTTGGTGTAACCCAGTAAGTCCAGCTCCGCCTTGTTTGCCCATTTGATTATACCATTGGCATCTACCCAATGAAGCCCAACGCAGGCGTTCTCAAAATAGTCTTCTAATTCAATCGCTCTCCTATTTAATTCCAGCTGTGTTTCTTTTTGATGTGTAATATCAAGCATGCAAGTGATGACGCCCAGCTGAACGCCATTTTTATTTATTACCGCAACTATATCTGCTTTGACATAAATACGTGAGAGGTCCTCTCTTTCGAGGGCTATTTCCATTTCTTTTCTTGGTTTGCCGTCTTTGAGACAAGCCTCTATGGGATTCGCAGTATTTGGAAGATAAGTGCTGCCGGAATGGTACATTCTACAGGCGCCCCAAAAGCGCTCGTCATCAGTTCCGGTAAGTCGTCTGCCCCACAGTTGCACCGCCTGCTGATTATACGTCTTTATTGTTCCGGACATATCGCAAACATAGACCGCCATTGGCAGAAGATGCAGGATATCAATATCACTCACGGCGTCTATTGAAAGAATTCCATTTGCCAATGGCACCGGACCGCCTGCACTCACCTGATCATCAAGCATATAAAAATATATTAAATATCATGATTTATAATAGGAGCTTCCCTTTACATAAAGGTAACAATTAAAACCTGGTACGCTGTTCAATACTATGTAAAGCGCCAGGACGGGCGATCTATCTGCGCAAAAAGGCTAGGTTTAAGGGTATATACCATCAATTTTTATCATGAAAGGCCGGCCAGCCACATATATCGTTATAAATTACCATGAAATATTCAACAAAAACCACGAAATTGGGGAGGCACAGAGTGACTTTTTTTATCTACATTGACGGCTTAAAGCTCAGCATTATGAAACAAGTAAAAAAGTATCCCGCAGCTATTACCATCTTCGGGGCTAAAGGAGATCTGACGAAACGCAAGCTCATACCCGCACTGTACAATCTTTTTACCGATAATCATCTGCCTCCGGCATTTTCTATCTATTGTGTCGACTTCCTGGAAGTAGACCAGGATGAATTCAGAAAGGATATGCTGGCAGGAGTAAATGAATTCAGCCGGAATGGCATTGCCGAGACTGCGAAGTGGAATGAATTTGCCTCCAGACTGTTTTACTTACAGGGCGACTTCCAAAAAAAGGAAACCTTTACCGGACTTGGCGAAAAGCTGAAGTCTTTTGAGAAGGCAGCGGCACAAACCATTTCAAAGGTCTATTATTTTGCCGTGGCGCCCCGTTTTATAGAGACCATTTCTGACGCATTATACCAGCACAACCTCTGTAACAAAGATAACCTGGACCGTATTGTAATAGAAAAACCATTCGGTACGGACCTGGACACTGCAAAAAAGTTGAACCGTTTTCTATCCAAGCGGTTCGCAGAAAAACAGATCTACCGTATAGACCACTACCTGGGCAAGGAAGCAGTACAGAATATCATGGCTTTCCGCTTTGCTAACTATGTATTCGAGCCATTGTGGAACAAGAAATATATTGACCATGTCCAGATCAGCGTATCTGAACAGGTAGGCGTGGGTAAACGTGGCGGCTATTATGATAGCAGCGGCGCATTGCGGGACATGATCCAGAATCACCTGTTGCAGTTGCTTTGTATAGTTGGTATGGAGTGCCCGGGCGCTTATAAATCCGAGCAGATCAGGGATGCGAAAACAAAGGTGATGAAGAGCGTGAGGCCATATACTACTGCGGAAGTATTTAAGAATGTGGTACGCGGCCAATACAGTGCAGGTCTTATTAACGAGGACCCCAGGCCAGCCTATAGGAAAGAAGAGCATGTTGCCTCTTCCTCCATTACCGAAACCTTTGTTGCGGCTAAATTATGTATTGATAACAAACGCTGGCAGGGAGTACCTTTCTTTCTGCGCACAGGTAAATCCATGCCTGCACAGTCGTCGGTTGTGGTAATACAGTTCAAAGACAGTCCGCATAAAATATTCAAAGACGATATCGTTCCAAACCGCCTGATCATCAGTATTCAGCCTGAACTGGAGATCAGTTTGCTGTTTGAAAGCAAGATACCTGGCCTGCAGATGAAGCTGAAGCCTGTGGAGATGGACTTTACTTATAAAGAATCTTATACAGAAACGATCCCTGAAGCATATGAAGCGCTGTTGCTTGATGTGTTACACGGAGACGCCACCTTATTCATGCGTGCCGACCAGATTGAGGCTGCATGGAAGGTTGTAATGCCGATCATTGACGCCTGGAAGAAATATCCAGCCAAAGACCTGCATATGTATAAAGCGGGAAGTTGCGGACCTGAGGCTGCACAGGCGCTGCTGAAACCTTATGCTAAAGAATGGTACGAGTTACCGTTCAGCAAAACGGTGAAGGCGCTGCCAGATCTGAAAAGCGTACAATAAGATAAAAATAATGTGGGCAATAAAGGCAGGAAGGATTTCCTGCCTTTATTGTTTAATGAGCTGCTTGCGCGTTATTTAACCGCACTGCGTCCGTGCGCTTTTCCTCTCAGGTCAATATAGTAACCAATTAGTTCCGGCAGGAAATGTCGGGACCGATCTGGATACGATCGGTTGTACAGATGTGACTAGGCCAGCTCATACTCCAGGTGGCTTCCCATTTGGGACCGCTGCACCACATTACTCCTACGCCGGGATTCTCTGGATAGATACCGATCGATCCTTCCAGCGGCTCAGCATACGTTACATTAAAAACATACACACCAGCTTCCCTTTCGCCAAAATCATACGGGAAAGTCGGGTTGTACACGGTGGTTGAATAACCGGTGTAGAAGTTCTTTAATTCGATAGTCAGAACAGGTAAATTGTGGTCATTGTAAGCGACAAACCTGGGGCCGCATGCTTCGGGTTTCACTTCAGCAGCTTCTTTCTTTACAGGTGGATCGCCGTCTTTAGTAGTGAAGCCTGAATTAACAATAAACATGGCAGCCGCCAACAGGGCGATAAGTGTTCTTTTCATGGGACAGTGGTTAGATTAAGGGTGATGAGATGGTTAACGTTCGGATACAAATTACGGGGCTTTACCAGATTAACCTATCCCGTAAAAAGGGGATATTTGAACATGATAGGATTGTCGGCGTCTGGTTACCTATTAGCGGTTGGCCGGATATATAGCTTTATACTTATCTTTATCCAGGATACAAGCACTATGCCGGTGACCACCGGCGAATTCATAAATTATTATTTTTGATAAAAACGACCTTTGAATATTCCACCCAATATACAATTGCTGTACACACCTATGCAGCCATCCGTCAGAGAAACGACGGAAGATGTGGTATATAAGGAATACACACCGCACAAACAGCTGCAAAATATTATCTATTGTTACTGGCAACTGAAAACCACGCAACCACTGTCAGGCGAGTTCATTTATCGCGTAGTAGCTGATGGTTGTATTGACGTGTATTTTGAACCAGGCAATCCACCGGAAAACTATGTCATGGGCTTTAGCAGCAAGTATACTGAGTTTTCCCTGGGCCATACGTTTCATTATATAGGCATTCGTTTTTTACCTACTATGTTCCCGCAACTGTTCCGCATAAACGCGGCAGCACTGACTAACAGGTATGAATCATTAAGTGCTGTTGCACCTGCCCTGTCCCATTTTATAGAGAGCCGCCTTGATGAACAGCTTTCTATTGCGGAGATAGTGCATAAGCTGGATAGCTGGTTCCTACAGTTATCAGGTAATGTGATATTCAATGCTGACAGCAGGCTTTACGAGGCAATGGATGTCATTGTGAAGAACGCAGGTATGATATCGGTGGAGACTGGCGTCAATACGGGCATTAGCGCCCGGCAGCTGCGCCGCTTGTTTGAATATTATGTGGGCGATACACCGAAAACCTTTAGTAAGATCATACGCTTTCAAAATATCCTCCGGGCAAAACCATCTGTACAAAGCCTACGGCAGAACAAATTATTCTTTGACGCCGGGTATTACGACCAGGCGCACTTCATAAAAGAATTCAAAAGTCTTTATGGTATAACGCCCGCCAAAGCATTTGATGCGAAATAGCATTTGTCCGTTTTTTACAATGTTTAGGGCATCGCTTATCTGAACTTTGCGGTATAAACTGTAAGAGACATGCATAAGCTAATAATGCTGGTAATCGCCCTCCTGTCGGCCACCGGCACACAGGCACAAAACAATATAAAAACAAATAAGATGAAACTGAACGCAGGTATTGTTACGAGTAAGCTCGCGGAGAGCAAAGCCTTCTACACCAACGCGCTTGGTTTTGGCATTACATTCGAGAATGATTTCTATCTGCTGTTACATACGCCCAATCGCGAAGCAGAGATCAGCTTTTTATTGCCAGACCATCCTTCCCAGCAATCACTGTTTCATAAACCTTTTAATGGAACAGGCATGTACCTGACCATTGAGGTGGAGGATGTAGACAAGATATATAAAGAGATCAAACAAAAAGGCATTGAAATAAAGGTAGACTTACGCGATGAACCCTGGGGCGACCGGCACTTCGCTATTGCCGATCCGAACGGGGTGAATATAGATATCGTGCATTATCATGCGCAGCAGTAAGCAGTGAGGAGGAGTCATTAACTGTTGTGGAAGAATGATCAGCTATAATAGAAATGATCAGATCATAAAAAGTAAGAGGCCATTCCGTTCTATACGAAATGGCCTCTTGCTCTATTACTTATTTAATTTCCTCTTTGCGGTAAGGTACTTTCTTAAAGGGACATCATACAATACCATGGCAATATATGCGATACCGATCAGCACTATCGTGGAAATACTTATGACCCAGGCCAGTGTTGCGGTGTCGGGTTTGTATTGATGATAATAATTAGCAAACGCCCACATCACTGCGTAGTGTGTCATATACAGCGGATAAGAGATCTTACCTGAAAAACTACATATGCCCTGCGTACGCGAACTAAGTTTTGAACCGACGCCCAATGCGACCAACAGTGGGAAATAAAAGATCACAACAAGTAGTTCCGCCAGCCAGTTCAGCTTAAACCAGGGCATCAGCAAGGCTGCCAGCAATAAAATTGAAAGCCCTACGAACCCAAGTTTGTTCTTAATCCTGATGTTGTAACGGTATATCAGCATACCTGCTGTAAACGAGTATGAAATACGTGCTGCACCATCCCAGAAACTGTCTTTACCCCAGCCTCCCATCACGTTACCGGCGCGAAAACCCACATACGCAAGCCAGGCCCCGGCAACAATGGCTATTGCCAGCAACACCTTTTTATTCAGTCGCCAGAGTATGCTGGCATAAACAATATTGGCGACATACTCCCAGAACAGCGACCAGGCAGGTGCATTTATACCAAAGAGGTTGAAATATCTATCTGGCATAACAGGATAAGGGACCAGCAGTATAGAAGTCAGAAATACCAATGCCACTTTCCCCAATGAATAATCAGGCGCCGTTGCAGCAAAGGGATCAAAGAAAAACGTCAGCAACCCGAGTACTGAGCCCAGCAATACCAGGGGATGTAAGCGGATCAACCTGGACTTTACGAATTCCGCTATTCCCATCTTTTCAATACGACCGTCGTACGCATAAGCGATCACAAAACCACTCAGGCAAAAGAAGAAATCGACCGCCAGAAAACCGTGTCCGGCAAAGTTCTTACTATAGTCGGAGTAAACTATCTCCATAAAGTGAAATATCACCACCACTATGGCTGCAATACCTCTCAATCCGTCCAGTATTTCAAAATGCTGTCTTGTTTGTAATAGATCTGTTCCCTTTTTCGGCGCTGCCACCGTCGCTGTCTGCATAAGTTTAAGTTGATGAATTGTGTAAAATAATCATCGTAAGCTATATATACAAGGGAAATTATGTTAGTGGTAGCCTGGTCGCAAAATGCCTGCACATTGTCTTAATTACACCGTGTCTTACAGATTACCTACTTGTAGCTTTGTAACATATCAAAAATGATCATGCCATGAGAAAAATTATTGTTACTATGTTTTTAAGTATGGACGGGGTATTACAAGGCCCCGGCGGACCGGAAGAAGATACCTCTAATCAGTTCAAACTAGGTGGTTGGATCGTTCCCTATTTTGATGAACAAATGGGAACACAGCTGGATAAGATCCTTTCTGCTCCATATGAACTGTTGCTTGGCAGACGTACTTATGAAATATTTGCGGCACATTGGCCATACCAGGATAAAAATGATCCGATTGCTGAGACATTCAACCGTATTGAAAAGTATGTAGTAGCTGATTCTCCCGTTGATCTCTCCTGGCAAAATTCGACGCAGATCGCTGGTGTGGATGAGCTGAAGAAACTGAAAGAACAGGATGGCCCGGATCTGCTGGTACATGGCAGCAGCAGGCTGGTGCAGGCATTGCTGGCGAATCATCTGATAGACGTGTTACATACGTGGACATTCCCTGTGACGCTTGGACGCGGAAAGAAGCTGTTTGAAGAGGGAACGCAGGCGGTTCAATGGAAGCTTACTGATCATATGGTATCGAGTACAGGGGCGATTGTTGCGAGTTATGTACCGGATGGGGAGGTTCGAACCGGGTCAATGCCTGTCGTGGTGAGCGAGGCGGAGATAGCGAGGCGGGAGAAACACCGGCAGGACTGATGTCGCTTTTATTATAGTCAGGAATATTCAGCTGCTTCGGCTTCAGGCGGGTCCCTGGCTGTAGTTCTTTGAAGCTTCGTTCTCTTAGGCTTTATCAAGCGGAAGGGCGATTGGATCGCTATTTAACCCCTGGGAAGTCGTATCAGCGCGCTTCAAACAACTAAGGCCAGGAACTCCGCCTGAGCCTTCGCTGCCTGGAGTTCCTTGTAAATTTAGTACGTGAAATAGATCAGGTGTTGCTGTTGTTGTGACTACTGTTGCCGCCGGCTTTGATTGCCATCTGGTCCCTGATTGAATGCAGGACGCCCATTTTCAGGTCGTACATTGATAGACTAAGTGTGTTTATGCCGATACCTTTGAGGATGTAGTTTGTCAGTATTGCCGCCATTACGATCATATCTACCCTTAGGGGGATCAATCCCTTCATTGCGGCCCTTTCTTCATGGCTGGAGGCTATTAAGTGATCCTGCAGCTTCTCATAGGCCTTTATGTCCAACACCTTGAAGGCGATGTCTCCAATGTCTTCGCCGTTGTTCAGGAGTATTGCGAATGATTCAAATGCACCGGCTGATCCGATGAGCATTTCTGGCTTATATTGGGCGCATGCGGTTTTCAGATCGTCTAATGTCTGGTCCAGGTGGTTGATGATGGCAGCATGGTCTGCATTGTTGATCGGATCGGAGCTGAAGTATGCCTGCATTAAACGCGCGGCCCCGATATCATAACTTCTTTTCCAGATCATGCCGTTTTCATTGCAGATGATGAATTCCGTACTGCCCCCTCCTATGTCCATGATCAAAGATGTTCGATCAATTACTCCTATTGCACGCACGCCGTTGAAGATCAAAGCGGCTTCCTCTTCTCCGGTGATCACGTCAATTTCAATACCGGCGATCGTGGCCTCGTTTACGAACTCCTGCCCGTTGATAGCTTTTCTGACGGCAGATGTAGCTACTGCTTTTATTGTGTCGGCGTTGTATGCTTCTATGGTCCCTTTGAATGATCTCAGGGTGCGAATTCCTCTTTCAAATGCTTCCGGAATGATCATGTTCTCATTGATGCGTCCCTGACCTAGTAATACGGGCACTGTCGTTCTATAGACTATCTCCGGTGCGCTATCTGCACCGGAAAGATCTGCGATGATCAAATGGAATGTATTTGTACCAAGGTCTATAACGGCTGCCCTCATGATGTCAGTTGTTTTTGCAAATCTAGTTTTTCTGTGAGTGCATCCCACCTAATTCGCTTAAAAATCAACATTAAATATTTGGCGGGTACCATATAGTACTGTAATTTCCCCAATACGTAATTTCACGTATATGATGGAAAGCTCTTTTCATTTTTGATCTTTAAAAACATTCGCTGGGCTGACACAACACATCTGAATTGAACACTAACCCAACTTTCAAAATATCATGAGTAATATTCCATTTCAAACAATAGACTGGACCAATGTTGAGAAAACAGTGCATACCGGAGAAACAGGTACTGCATACTGGCAAACTATCCAGTTCAATGGACTGAGGATCCGGCTGGTTGAATATTCTAAAGGGTACCTCGCAGATCATTGGTGTGAAAAAGGCCATATCGTTCATTGCCTGGAAGGCGCTTTTGTGAGTGAACTTAAAAACGGTGATCTTTTTCATTTAAGCAAAGGCATGACCTATGTGGTGTCCGATGAATTAAGTTCTCACCGTTCAATATCCGGCAACGGTGTTAAGTTACTTATTATTGATGGGGACTTCCTGAAGCTTAGTGAGGTTTAGAGTTTATCGGGAGTTAATAACAATTTCACCGATACTACTATAAAATCCTGATGGTATTGTGTAATTTCAGCCTTATACTTCTTTATTGAGTATTACAGTGTTACCAGTCTTTACTAAGTATTACCAGATATGACAGATCACAAATACGAGGCAGCCAAAGCTGCTGTGGCATTAGTTAACGCAGGGCAAACTGTTGGATTGGGTGGCGGTAAAACGATCGCTTATCTGGCTGAGATGCTTGCAGCAGATGTACAACTAATGCAATCACTCACTGTTACCAGTTCTTCATTCGATACGACCGTGTTACTACATGAAAAAGGCTTCAGGCTGGTAACTCCTTCCCTTATTAGTAACCTGGATATTTATTTTGATGGTTGTGATGTATTTGACGGACAACTGAACGCATTGAAGAGCGGTGGCGGTATTCATGTTATGGAAAAGCTGCTGGCTGCAGCTGCGGACAAGTTTGTCCTGCTGGGAGATGCTGGTAAATTTCAGACAGCTTTAAATCCTAAATATCCTATAGCAATAGAGTTCCTGCCGCAGGCATTGGGTGTTGTACGTAGAAAGATAGCGCTGTTATTCCCGGGGACAAGGTTTGTTCAACGTATGAGCTCCGAAAAGACCGGTGCGGTGATTTCTGATAACGGGAACATGCTGGCGGATGTTTACTTCGATGTATTTCCAGATCTGGAGGCGTTGGACATCAGGGTAAAAATGATCCCAGGGGTGGTAGGACATTCATTGTTCTACAGGATGGCGCATCAGGCAGTGGTATCCGGAGACGACGGCGTGCAACATATTTATCCCGTTTAATGGGATAATATCTATATTGATCATTGCCAGCATCGTTTATTGTCTACCTGTTGGTAATGAGCTGGCTGTAGCCATTACTATTATCGTGATTGCTACCGGTCTGATTACTACCAGCTAACTTCTTTGTAGTCTTTAAATAATTTCCCAAACAATTCTTCGCCATGCATGCCCCTATATATGGGATCATAGATCCTTGCGGCCGCATCATCTAACATGAGTGGCGGAATGACTCCTTTTTCTTCGAGACGTGTACGCTTTTCGATCGGGTTACCTGTGGATACCCAGCCAACATCAATGCTATTCATATAAATACCGTTATCTGCATAATCGGCCCCACTGGTACGGGTCATCATATTCAATGCGGCCTTCGTCATGTTGGTATGGGGGTGGTAGATCGTTTTTCCTTTATAACTGAACTGTCCTTCTGAAGAGCTTACGTTGATGATGTACTTGTCATTAAACGGAGAATTTATCAGCATTTGCTTCAACCGGCTGTTCAACATAAACGGTGCGATATTATTGACCAGATTGGCCGATAAGACTTCAGCAGTATCTACCTCTTCGAGTTTCATTGTCCACGAGTTGCTGCTACGCATGTCGAGCGGCTGGTCGAAAAAATCTGTCTTATGGGCTGGGAAGAAGGTATGTTCTGCCAGTAATCGTTCGTTCGCTTCAATCTTAAGCGGTGCGGCCACCATTGGGTTTACCAGCATCCGTGACTGATCTTCCTCCTGTACAGCACCTAGCTCAGATTTTCTGTCAACCAGCGGTTTATAGTAGGCGGCAGGATAAGAGATTGTCTGCGCTGCATTGTTGATGATAATGTCAATGCTTGTGAAATTATCCTTTACGTATTGCAGGAACATTTCTACCTGGGGAATGGATATGAGATCCAGGCTATAAATAAACAGGCGGTGTTTCCAGGTATTGAAGTCCGGTTCTTTGCTATAGTTCAGCAAAGCATCGGCGGCAAATCGTGTGGTGGCGATCACAGTAGCGCCATCCCGTAACAGTTTTAAGGTTGTTACATAACCGATCTTCATACGGGCGCCGGTAACGATAGCAGTCCTGTTATCTAATTCCAGGCGTTGCGCCTTTTTCTGCAAATGGATATCTGCACAAACAGGGCATAACCTATGGTAGTGATGATGCACTTCTGTGTATGGAATGCGGCAGGCATAACAAATGATCGCATTCGGTACGGTATGCTGCATGGGAATTGGAATAATATTGGCGGGTTCCTTGCTAACTGAAGTTAGCCTGGCTTGCCGCAGGACTGCCGTGTTTTCAATAGCTGCAATATTAACAGCTCTACGGTCGGCAGCAGCAGTTTGTTTGATCTCCTTCTTGGCTGTTTTATAAATTTTAGTGACCAATCCTTTCAGACGGTCAGTATCGGGAGAATCGAAGGGATGTTTTCCTAAGAACTGCAATATTTCATAAAACTTATCCCACTCCGGCTGCGAAAATTCCTGCATGAAGATGTACTTATACTTCAGAAAAAAATGTTTTGGGCGACAGGGATCGAACCTATGCATCCCAATTAGCAATTGGGCGAGCTTCCATTACTCCACCCCCAAAACCGGTGCAAATGTATAACATGCACAATTATTATCATACATGTTTTTTCCATAGAAGGGGCAAAGCTACACTCCTGGTCACGGGGGAAAATAGTAAATTCATGAAACCGGGAAAAGGCGCTCTATTGATGCAACCTTTTTGCAGCTGAAGCGTCTTTAGACATGGACAATGATCCCTTTGATAACACCCGACACTGACACTATTAAACCTTTTAGACATGCCAGTACCATCTGTTAAAGCAATCTGCATATCGGCGATATGCATTCTCTTTTGTGTGTACTCGTTCGGTCATAACGGGAGCATAGCTTACGCCTACCCTGTTAATAAGATCACTGTTGACGGCGATCTTTCCGACTGGCCGAAAAATGCCGTCAAATATATGATCGCATTAAATTCATCGGACACAAAACCCAAGAGCGAATCAGATCTTTCTGGTTTTTTCCAGCTTGGTTACCGCCTTGACGAGCAGTCATTATACCTGGCGTTTACAGTGACAGACGACGATTTCATGGAGGATACCACTGAGAACGTACGGTGGAATACCCAGGACGGCCTGCAAATAAGCCTTGATGCACGGCACCTGCTCACAGGTTCGGGCGTGGCCTCATTCATATACAGCAAAAAGCTGCGTCACATTGACAAAGCGTTCTTTGATCCATTTGCAAACGCTGCCAAGTGGGATATTATGGAGGTAGCTGTTACCCGTAAAGGCAACACCCGTTTTTACGAGTGGCGCATAAAATTGGGAAATGAACTGGTTGTCGGGAAATCGCTCGGTTTTGATGTTAATGTATTTGACAGAGACCAGGATGGAACGTTTTCATGGTCAGCCTGGGGCAAAGGCGACCAGAAGTATATGAACCCGAACAGTCTGGGCGATATCGTTATCTTACCTACCGGCGCCAAACTGGCCGCTGTTTCAGGGAAATTAACCTGGGATAAGCCAATGAATGCAAAGTTACCGGGACAGGTCCGTCTGCATGCTTTGGATAACCCTACATTCTGGGTTGCGGCACTGGTAGATAGTCTGGGCAACTATACAGCGATGGTCCCACCAGGGAAATACGAGCTCCTGCTGCCGGAGTCTTTTATCCGGTCTGACAAAAAACTGTATGCTATCAGTCAAAAAAATGCTGTCAGTACATTGATCAAGACAGGGCAGAAAGCCGTTGCTCCCGACCTCATTGTTTCATCGGCAGCTGAACCCGACCTGATCCCTGATAAGGGAGTACTGCTTGACTTCACGTCCTCAGAAGCTGGTCAGGTGGATAGTTTTATTGAGGCCTACCGCCGTTACTATGGAATACCCGGCGTATCGTTAGCCCTGATCAAGGACGGGAAAATGGTTTATCATAAAACATATGGCGTACGCAACTCGATGGCCGATGATAAGGTGGATGATAACACACTGTTTGAAGCAGCATCAATTACCAAACCTGTTTTTGCATTCGCAGTGGAGCGACTGGCGGAGCGTGGGGTCATTGATCTCGATAAGCCATTATACGAATACCTTCCGTACAAGGATATTGAAAATGACGAACGATATAAGCTAATCACCGCGAGACATGTATTGACTCACCGGACAGGTTTCCCGAACTGGCGGTCAATGAACCCGGATGGGAAGTTAAATATCAAGTTTACACCCGGTACTGCCTTCAACTATTCCGGAGAAGGTTTTGAATACCTGAAGCTGGTTATAGAAAAGATCACTGGTAAAAAGGTTGAGCAGGTATTGCAGGAAGAGGTGATTGAGCCTATAGGGCTGTATCATACATTCTTCTCTAAAAATGACTCTTTACAGCGGATGGTGGCATATGGTCATTATGACAAGCTACCAAGCCCGAACGATCTGCCGGAAAAACCTGGTATGGCCTATTCCATGCACACCGAAGCAGTGATCTTCACACGGTTCATGTTGTACCTGCTGGAGCAGAAAGGGCTGAAGCCTCAAACTTACGACACTATCATGTCCAAACATTCAGACTACAATTTTGACGACTGGGATGAGAAGCCGAAGGTGCCTACATACATGGGGATGAGCCTTGAGATAAGAGAAACTCCTTTTGGCAAAACTTTCGGTCACGGCGGTAATAATGGCGATTTCAAATGCAAGTTCGAAGTATATAAAGAGAAGAAAATGGGCTATGTCATTTTCACCAATTCCAATACATCCGACGCACTGATCCAGAACCTTCGCAAGTTTTTAGTTGAAGGAAGGGATGATACTCCGCAAACAGCGGGCAAATAGTCAGGTCTGGCTTTTGCATCCAGGAGGCAGCTGACGACATGAGACAAAATATCCGAAGGCATAAAATAAATGAATCGGGGTATTATCTTAGCGATTCATTTTTTACCCTTAAAATGAATTCTCATGCGTTTAGCTGCCTCTTTATTCATACTGGTCATATCCTTTTGCAGCAGTAAGGTATTTTCTCAGCAACGGCCCAATATCATCTTTGTACTAACGGATGACCTGGGTTATGCAGATCTTTCCTGTTATGGCAACCCGGTTATTAAAACACCGTTTTTAGACCAGATGGCGGGAAGAGGCGTAAGAGCCACCAACTATGTCGTTACCAGTCCTACCTGCTCCCCTTCAAGGGCTTCCCTGCTGACAGGCAGGTATTGCACAAGGCCTAATATTCCCAGTCCGCTGGCGCCAGGTTCCAAATTGGGACTACCGGCAGCGGAAGTAACAATTGCCGAAATGCTGAAGGCATCAGGTTACCGGACCGCTATGGTCGGTAAATGGCATCTGGGCGATCACCAGGAAAATCTGCCAATGAATCAGGGCTTTGATTCCTATTTCGGATTACTGTACAGTCATGATTACCGTCCGCCGTATTTCAAGGGCGATTCCACTATAAAACTTTATCGTAACAATGCACCTGTTGTTGTTAGTCCGCAGGACAGCTCTTTGGTGCAGCTATACACCAAAGAAGCCTTACAGTTTATTAAAGAGCAGAAAAAAGAACAGCCATTCTTCCTGTATCTGTCGCATAACATGCCTCACCTGCCAGTATATTTTGCAGCACATAGAAAGAACAGCACCATGGAAAACGGCGGAGAACTGGGAGCTGTGATCAGTGATATGGACGCGGGACTGGCAGCTATCTGGAAAACGCTGGAACAGCAAGGTCTGGCGGACAATACCATCTTTATGTTCTCAAGTGATAATGGTCCATGGAATGATTATCCGTCCCGTATGTCGGACGATAGCGTTACCAAGTCCTATCATACCGGCTATACCGGTGTATTCAGGGGAAGCAAAGCAACTACCTATGAAGGGGGAGTACGCGTACCGTTTATTGTTTACTGGAAGGACCATACGTTGAAGGGTGAATCGGTACAAGCAGCTATGACTTGTCTTGATATCCTGCCTACGCTTGCAGAATGGGTACATTGCCCATTACCTGCTAACAAGGTACTTGACGGACAATCTATTTCTGCTGTGCTTACTCATAAAAATGCTCCTGATAATCACAGAGAGATCTACTATGTACACAATAACATACCAGAAGTGGTGCGTCAGGGACCATGGAAACTGAGGAAAACGAAATCAGCCGGGCAGGCCAGCATTGAATTGTTCAATCTTAACTACGATCCTGCTGAGAGAGTGAACGTTGCGAAAGAACATCCTGAGATAGTAGCAAAGCTCGAAGGGCTTTTAGGTCAGTATCCGGAGAATTAGTATTTACAAGCAGAAGCACTTATATGAAAGAAGCGCAATGGAAAAGTAAATTTCTATTGCGCTTCTTTCGTATGGGAATTATTTTTTCGTCTTGTCAGTAAGATCTTTAATCATTACTCTTCTGAAATCGATAGGTTGTCCCTCACTCTGTAATGCAATAAAGCCTTTATTCAGCAGCTTACCGTCCTGTTTCTGGTCAGGATCGTACCTGTTCACTACAGGCCCGCCGATCTGTGGTTTGGAATATCGTAATACGGTATCGCCGTTGATGATGTGGGTGATGAGCGAATCGCCGAGTACGATGAGCTCTGCCTGGATCCATTCGTCTTTATCGTAGGTTTTGGAGCTGGAGTTGATGCAGTGCCGGGTATCGAGTTTGCCTTCGTACACGATATGTGTACCGGGAGAACACATGTTTCCGGTAGGTCGTGGTTGTCCATCATCCAGGCCGGCCAGGAACTGCATTTCAATTGAAATAGGCCAGTCCTGTTCTTTAGGCATGGTGTGCGGGTCCTGAGAGTGATACATCACCCCACTATTCAGCATTGTGTAGGAAGGAGCAGTTTTCACCCAGTCACCCGTAAAACGGTATTCCAGCTTGAGATGGTAATAAGAAAAGGGTGTTTTATAATACAGATGTCCGAACTGGTCGTTAAAGTTCCCGTATTGATCATAGCGGACCTGGATGGTGCTATCTTTTACGCGGAAGGTATTCCCATAATTTTCTCCTGTTTCATGATGATGGATCTTTACGACCCAGTCGTTAATATCCTTGCCATTAAACAGCGGAACCCATTGTTCCTGGGCGTGGGCGGCATACTGAAAGATAATAGCCGGTAAAAGCAAGATCAGCGTACGAAGCAGTTGTTTGTTTATCATAACGTTAATGAGTGACTTGCTTAAATATAACCAGAAATCATTTCATTTTATAGCTCTTTGTTGCTGTTTTATATCAATGCCGGTGGTAATTATGCTGGTAGCGATCCTTCTTTTCTTTAACTATATACAAAAAAAGGATGTATCAATACTGATACATCCCCTCGCCTATTCTATCCTGACAATCAATATGTCATTGCCAGTTCACCTAAAAACACGCTCTTATTTATAATTCACATGTTAATTCATCTGTAATACCTGCGGACCAAATTCCTCGAAGAAGATACGTCCACTGTCTACGCCTAACGCCTTCAGGTCATGTACCTGTTTCTGAATGAACCCGCTTGGGCCGCATACATAATACAGTGTATCTTCCGTATGCGCCAGCTCTTCTATCCGCTGTAAGTCCAGGTGACCGGTGTATATGCCTTCTTCCAATTCTGTGTCGGTAGCCGTGTTATAAAAAGTGTATTGTGTCAGTCGCTCGTTCTGTTGCACCTGCTCTGAAATAAAGTCTTTAAAGGCGTGTACGCTACTATTTCTACAACCATGCAGCCAGGTCACCGGTGCTTCATGATCCTGATTCAGGACGTGCTGCAACATGCTGACGAAAGGTGTTACACCTACTCCACCGCTGATAAACATTACCGGCTGACGGAGCTCTGATGGTATGATAAAGTTACCTGACGGAGCGGTCAGCATCACCTCTGTACCTTCTAATGCATCTTTGTGGAGGGCGTTACTGATCATACCGTTGGTATCAACAGAAGGACCTGTTTCCCTTTTTACAGAGATACGGAAGTAGTCGTTGTTAGGCGTATCGGATAAACTATACTGCCTGATCTGGGTAAGATCTATTGCAGGCAGGAACAATTTCAGACTGATATACTGACCTGGTTGATGTGCGGGCACTTTGCCACCATCAGCAGGGTACAGATAAAAAGAACAGATCTCATCAGATTCTATCACACGTTTACCTACTTTGAAGGTCCTCCATCCGTTCCAGCCATAAGGTATACTTTCTTTCTGCTTGTATAACTCTGTCTCGTATCCTGACATCACAGCAGCCAGCTGTATGTAAGCTGCTTTCCAGGCATCCAATATCTCTGGCGTAGCTGCGTTGCCCAATATTTCTGCAATGGACGCCAGTAAGTGTTTACCAACGATCTGGTACTGGTCCGGCTTGATGTCCAGACTTGTGTGTTTCTGACCTATACGGTCTATCACGGGTAATAAAACAGAAGGATCGTTAATGTTTTCGGCATATGCCAGTACGGCGCCCGCCAGTGCGTGCTGTTGTTTCCCCTGTTGCTGGTTGCCCAGGTTGAAAAGGTTTTTCAGTTCGGGATTATGCTGAAACATCCTGTTATAGAAATGACTGGTTAATTCCACACCGTTTTCCTTCAGGAAAGGAACTGTTGCTAACACTATATTTTTCTGTTCTGTCGTCATTGTATATTATATTAATATAAAAATACCTTTTTATCCGTTATTATATCAGAGGTTTGCTCTGTTTGTGAGGACAAAGCTAAAGCATAAATGCATAAAAGACAAAATTATCTTTTATTATTTTCTGAGTGTGGTACAGATTTATTTCATAATTTTCATAAAAACAGAACAATGAAATATTTCCTCATATGCCTCATGCTATTAGTAGCTGGTAATACTTTTGCTCAATCAGGGTTTCCTGGCTTTTTGCAGGGGACCTGGAAGGTAGAAAATGAAGAAACATACGAGCATTGGGATAGTCTTAACGATCAACGCCTGAAAGGGTTTGCTTATGAAATAAAAGATGGGCGAATGAATGTTTCCGAATACCTTGATATCACTCAAAAAAATAAAGCCGCTATTTATACTGCCAGTGTTGTCAAGCAAAATAAAGGGCAAGATGTTGCATTTAAGTTGATGAGAGCTGACAGCGTCTTTTCATTTGAAAACCCTGCTCATGACTTTCCCAAAAGGGTAGTTTATAAAAGAGTATCTGATACTGAAATCTATGTGGAAGTATCTGACGGAAAAGATAAAAAGTTCAGTTATAACATGCATAAGCAGCATGTAAACAATATTGCAAAGGATGCTGCTAATGGAAACCCCAATTATGATAAAGCTTTAGCTCAGAAGCTGGGTGCCGACGATTATGGCATGAAAGCTTACATATTGGTTATACTCAAAACCGGTACTAACCAGACATCGGATAAGAGCGTGATCACTGAGAGCTTTAGAGGGCATATGGCGAATATCAACCGGCTGGTGAAGGAAGGTAAGCTGATCGTGGCCGGCCCTATGGGAAAGAATGATAAAACGTACCGGGGTATTTTCATTCTGAAGGATATTGCAACGCTTGACGAGGCAAAAGAACTGTTACAAACCGATCCGGCAGTAAAGGCTGGTATACTGGATGTGGAAGTTTACAACTGGTATGGTTCGGCCGCGCTGCCTGAATATCTGCCTTTTTCAGATAAGATATGGAAGTCTCAGCCCTGACTTGTAGATTAGATCATTTAGGTCTGATCCACTTCTTAAATTTTACAATTATTGAAAACTTAAAATTGTATTGCGCTCATCAGTGCTGTTACGACAATTCATGCGTGTAATTTTCATTTCATAATTACCCAGGTGCCGTAGCTGTAACTCATCCAACTGAAATTATATGTTTTAGTTTTTACGAAAATCTGTAGGGCGCGAGTGGGTAAACTCCTGAAATGCATCACTGAAAGAGCTAATACTATTGTAGCCTACCATATAAGCAATATCGCCAATGGGTTTCTGTGTTTTCAGGATCAGCTCAATGGCTTTGATCATACGGACTGTTTTCAGGAACTGAAGGAAAGAGATCTGTAATGTGGACTGAAACAAGCGGGACATGGAGCGTTCGCTGATATTAAAGTGGCTGCTGACACTTTTTGCCGTAAGCTGCTCTCCCATATTTTTCTCCAGGTATTTACTGATCTTCTGCATCTGCTCATTATCTGTTGTTGGCAGGATGATGGGCAGTGATTTATTCTCAAGTTGCGGCAGAATATTCTTCAGGGCAATCAGGAATTCAAAGTTTTCATCCTTTTTAGACATATGCCGGCCGTCCCATCGTTCTGAATAGTTAATCATCTGGATCAGTAATTCACTGGCAGGATAGATCCCCAGCTTGCCATAAAAAGGGTTCACCTCATCATCATGGGAATAGAAATACAGGGAACGAAGGACCGTTGCAGAATAACCGATACGCAGGATATGCTCTACTCCCTGCGGCACCCATAGATAATGCCTTGCAGGTATCACATACGTACGGAAATCAATAGTGATATAGGCAATTCCTCCCTCTACATAACTAAGCTGTCCTTTTGTATGCGTATGCAAAGGAATTAGTTTTTCTGACTTTTCGTGCATCACGAACACACTCTCCGGCTGCTTGTCAATATCTGGTAAGGAGGCAATTAGTCCCATGTGCTTTTTATTAAGTAAGCAATTCATCTGATACAACAAAGATAAAACAAATTGGCCGGAATGATGAAAAGATTGACTTTTTTAGGGAAAAGAGGAATCATCCGGTACTATAATTTTGCATTCCAGAATGAAACTAAGAACTAGTATATACTTAGCTGGTCTATTGTTTGCAAATTGTGCCGTTCCTTCTTATGGGCAAGCGTTTAACGCCGCAAACGATACCATTAAGATATCCCTGTCAGAAGCCTGGCACAGAGCAGAAGAACATAGCCGGTTAATAGAAATAAAGAAGAAGGCCGCCGGTATTGCCAATGAAGAAATAAAAGATGCGAGAATGGAGCGCTACCCCGAGGTAGGTATAAAAGGCAGCGCTGAAAAAGCGTCCAATATACCAGTCTATGAAGATGGTCTGTTCTCCAAACCAACACAGCATGAGGTTATCCATACATTATACAAGGCTAGTGCTGACTTCTACCTGAACATCTACAATGGTAATAAACTCAATCTGAAAATCGAAGAAGACAAGACGCTGCATCAGATCAGTCTTATTGAAAAAGACCAGGCTGTATCAGATATTCACTATAGGACTGCGGCGCTATACCTGGACCTGCAGAAGTCATATATTTTCAGAGGTCTTATTATACAGGACATTGCCGATCAGGAAAAGCAGTTAAACGAGATCAGGGCATTTTACAAAAACGGTACGGTACTCAAAAGCGATGTACTACGCGTAGAGCTTGAGTTATCAAGGCGAAAGATGACGCTGGTGACCATCGAAAATGATATACTCATCGTCAATCAGAAATTGAATATCATTACCGGCGAACCGGATGAAAGAGTTATTGTTCCGACCGATCCGGATACACACCAGGACGAGTTTGCAGGCTATGAAAAATATCTTGCGGACGCTTTGCAGCATTCTTTTTCCTTTCACATATCGGAACGGCAAACCGAATTAAGCAAGATCCATTTGCGGCAGGTAAAAGCAAACCTGCGGCCTAAGGCAGGCATGTACGGTGAGTTCTACTATGCCAATCCGCAGATATTCCTGTATCCCTACAATCCATACTGGTATTCATTAGGCGTAACAGGTGTAAAAGTATCCTTTCCTCTATCGGAACTGTACCACAATACTCATAAGGTAAGAGCGGCAAAACTGGAACTGGAAAAGGAAGAAGAAGCACATAAGGATACCGAGGACAAGGTGCGCCAGCAGGTAAAAGAAGCGTTCCTGCGTTATAAGGAAGCCCTGGTACAGATCGGAGTGGCTGAAGTAAATGTAACGCATGCGCAGGAAAATGCCCGTATCATCAGGAATACTTACTTCAATCAGACATCACTGATCACCGACCTTCTTGATGCTGACGTACAGGTGCTGCAAACCCGTTTTGAGCTGGCTGCAGCAAAGATCATGGCACAAAACAAATACTACTTACTCCAGAACATTACAGGCATTCTATAAATACAATGAAAAAGAAATATACCGTTACAGACAGGTTGATCACAAAGATCACAGGATGGATCTCAGTTATTATCGTTGTTGCGCTTTCCATCTGGGGCATCTTTACTTTATGGGGCTATTATAATTATGAACAGACCAATGATGCGCAGGTACAAGAGTATGTAAACCCTGTCATCTCGCGTGCGGGAGGATTTATAGTAGCTGTAAAATTCGACGAAAACCAGGTTGTAAAAAAGGGCGATACCCTTTTAATCATTGACAACAGGGAATACGTTCTGCAGCAGGAACAGACGGAGGCGTCCATCCGAAGGTCCGCAGCGCAATTAGCCGTACTGGAAAGCAATATCCATACGATGGAACAAACTGCAAAAGCAGCCCAGGCACAGATCACTGCAACCAAAGCTAAAGTATGGAAGCAGCAACTGGACTACGACAGGTATCAGCAACTTTATAAAGAAGAATCTGCCACCAAACAACAACTCGAAAATATACAGGCTACACTCGATGTTAATACGAGTGATTATCAATCGGCGCAGGACAATTACGGTGCGGCCGTTTCCCGTATAGAAGACATCAGGGCAGAAAAAGCAGTGGTGAGTGCAGAGATCACGAGGCAAAGAGCATTACTTGACAGGCATAAACTGGATGTCACCTATACGGTTATCACGGCATCGTATGACGGCAGGATGGGCAGACGTACTGTGGAAGTGGGACAAATGATCGATGCTGGTGAAACACTTGCTTTTATTGTCAATAATGAGACAGACAAATGGGTAGTGGCGAATTACAAGGAGACGCAGGTGGCCCGCATGCATATTGGCGATTCGGTAAAAGTGACTGCTGATGCCTATCCTGGTCAGGAATTCAAGGGGACGATCATTTCATTATCGCCTGCCACAGGCTCGGCCTTTTCACTCCTGCCACCGGATAACTCAACGGGCAATTATGTCAAGATAGTACAGCGTGTGCCGGTCCGTATCCGCATTGATGGCGACAGAAAAGATATTGACGTATTGAAGGTCGGTATGAATGTAAATGTCTCTGTACCAAAACATCAGCGTCATGGATAATTCCATTCCCATATTCAGGTCGTGGGCGCCGGAGTGGTTGGTGAAGGTGATCTTATTCTCGCTGATCCTGCCGAACCTCGTGCTGTTCTTCCTGCCCCTGGCGAATATCAATGCAGCGGCTGGATATTATGGCAGCGAGCCGGCAGATATACAGTATGCGGTGGCGCTCTTTTATGCGGGATATGTTGGATTTTATAGCCTGGAGCGACGTTTCTTTAATTACCTGGCTACGAAGGAGTATTTTATCCTGTTTACGTTCCTGCAGATCATCACGAGTCTCATTTGTTATCTTACACATGAAATTTATATCCTGTTCCCTATCCGGTTTATACAGGGGATGTTATTTGCCTGCACAGTCAATCTTTCTCTTTCCCTGATGTTTACCCGTCTGCGGAGTGAACGGGCCAGGGAGATTAGTTTCTCCGTGTTCTTCGGTGTGCTATTGTGTACGTTACCGTTCAATAACCTGGTAACGGCTGATCTGATCGACGCATACAATTTCAACGTTGTTTATAAAGGGGCTCTGTTCTCTTACCTGCCTTGTCTGATCATGCTGTTGCTTAGTATGAACAATATCCGGCTCAATGTCCGTTTCCCTTTGTCTAAGCTGGACTGGCAGAGTTTTGTCATGTACAGTTTAGTCCTTTGCCTGATCGCTTATATTATGATCTACGGGCAGGAATATTACTGGCTGGAAGACCAGCGGATCAGGTACAGTGTTATTGCAATTGTGGGAATAACAGCTTTATATATGTTGCGGCAGAAGGCGTTGAAGCGCCCATATATTGATCTGCGCATCTTCCGGTTCCGTAATTTCAGGATTGCGCTGCTGGTACTTTTCATGATGTATATCTGCCGGTTTGCTTCGGGGATCACCAACAATTTCTTCGTATCTGTTTTACGTTTTGATCCTATGCATGTGTCATACATCAATTCCATCAATATGGCGGGTTTAGTAACGGGTGTCATTATAGCCTGTTGTATGACCCTTCAGCAAAAGCGGATACGTTATATCTGGCTACCGGGATTCTTATTACTGCTCATCTTTCATATCACCATGTTCTTTCTCTTCGATATACAGGCAGATGATCACAACTATTTCCTACCGTTGTTTATGCAAGGACTTGGAGTAGGTATGATCATGGTGCCAACTATTATTTATGCGATATCCGCTGTGCCGGTTGCGCTGGGAGTATCGGCATCCGCCATTTGCCTGGCGATCCGTTATCTCGGGTTTTGTGTGAGCATTGGTATTATCAATTATTTCGAGCTCTTTGAAAAGAGCAGGCATTACAATGCGTTCCAGGACCATCTGACAAAAATCGACCCGATAGTAAGACAAACGACGCATCTCAGAGTTAAGCATTTACTGGCTAAAGGATTGACACATGCACAGTCTATAAAAGCATCTAATAAATTACTGGTACGTGATATCAACGGACAGACACAGCTCCGGTTTGCGATGGACTATTACGAGTTAATGTCGTGGTTATTAGTGGGAATAATACTGTTGATCGCGCTATTCCCTTACCTGAACAGAACTGCCGTGTATTTAAGGTCGCGCAGGCTTTCTCCTGCGTGATGCATCTCATCCTGATCAAACGGCTTATAAAAAAGGCCTTATTATATACTATGGACTTCCGGTAGATTGGCCGGATGCCGGAGTTAATGTTCAACTACAAAAGAAAATTAATGAGAATGAATAAAATGATCGTTTTATCTATGGCTACGCTGTTTGCAGGCTGCACCAGGGACGATATCTCTTTTAGTTTAAAAACAATCAGGCTGAATAATTACGAACGAAAGACTACAGTTCATCAGAAACTTCACCTCGAAGTTTTTGATGATAACAAGTCGGTCGCTTTGGCCAGTACTGACCTATATCCCAGCGATCTCACATTGCCTGCTTCATTCAAGGTAGATCCGGCAGTACCGATGGCGCTGTATAAGAAAGCATATCACGTTCAGTTATGGGGAGATTCAACGGGATATATCGGCAGCTGCCAGATAAATATGGACGAGTACAAAATAGTATTCCCTATAGATATGGAAGTTAAAAATGATAGTTTGAATATTTCAATTATGGGCAGTTGGAAGTAATAGCATAGCTGTTACCGGAGACAAGAGAAAAATATCATTAATGGAACAGGTAGATAATTTAAGTGCTATTATAGATGATTTAATTGACCGAGGGTATAGTCTGGGTTTCGAAGCATCAGAACAGGTTAAGTACAATCCAGGTGATAATAAGTTATATACAAAAGAGTTTACGATAGATGAAGTGTACCGTTGTGACGAGCATGCAACTTCATCCGAAATTATATACATCTTCGCGATATCATCGGCCAGATATTCTATAAAGTGGATCATCATCAATACCATCAGCACGGAAGCAACCGTTACACTTGTTGAAATATATAATAAGATAAAAAAGGCTTTCCTGCATGTTTTTCATAGAAGCAGCTAATTTAAAACTTCCATGTAAGGCTAATTCTAATACCGGTATCATCTAAAATAGTAATACCATTTACTTTCATAATTGGTATCAAAGTTTTCTTTGCTGATGGGTAGAACATCATATTTACTATTTATCCATTGAGCAAGGGATTCGAAGTCACTATTCATTTTCTCTTTACCCTTCTTAACACGTTTGGTTTGCTGGTATGATCTATCCGAAGGTAATAACATAACAACTAATATACGATAATTGTCCAGATGCTGTTTAATAATGAAGCATCCTGCTTAAGCTATCTAAATCTCCGGAAGCATCGTTAAGAGAGGTTTATAGACAATTATACAAGCCGCTCCAGCACCCCTTTTCTTTTAACGATGTTCTTATAGTCCCACTGGATCTTTACTGACTTATCCAGCCAACGTTTAAGGTGGTCTGTGTCTACCTGGTTTACATCTGTATAACGTGCTTCAGCAGCTTTGAAACTCCCTTCGGGTAACAGGTCAGGCTCATCGAAAGACTGACCACTCCAGAATAGCAGCCGGACGCCTCCTTTCAGCTTACTATATCCTACAATAGGATTGCCGTTGATAAACCATACCGGATGCCGGTGCCAGATCTTACTTTCTGCTCCGGTTAAATGTTTATCGATTTCATGGCGCAGCTTTTGGCAGATCGATTTGTCTTCGGTTGACATCGCATCGTTGTATTCCTGTATTGTCTGGTCCATCCTGGGTAGGTTTCTTATGAGCTATTAAGATACGGCAAAAAACGCGCTTCAGGGAGGCGAATATAAGCTGTGCACCCGTAGCAGCTATGCTGTGTACATGGCGTATGACCGGAGAGGAGGTGGACTTGATCGGGTATTGCTTTGGGGATGTATAATTCAATCCTGAAGTGTATTCAGATGGGAACCGGCAATAGAAAGGGTACTTCAGCGGTCCAGTAAACCTGCTGTATTTCAGTCCGTTATTATCCACAACCGGCGGCTACCAATGCGGAAAACGTGGCCGCCAGCCGTCATTGATACGCCTCCAGCGCCTCGTCTATATAACAGATGGTCAAGGTTGTAATTTAAGAATGTTTATACCCTGGTTCATTTGATAGCCAACAATTTCGTTAAGGACCATAGAAATGCGGCGCCATGGATCGTCCAAAATTGGAACCTTTTCATTTTATGTATATATTGAGATAATTTACAATACTACTCTATGAAAACTGAAATATTTAAAAACTTTGACCTCTCCAACTTCTGGGATGATCGTGAGTACGCAATACAGGAATATGTCAGCAAGGCTCCTTCTGATAAACTTATAGCTTCTGTTGAGCAGGAATTGGGCTTCAAATTGCCTGCATCCTACATTGAGTTAATGAAATTGCATAATGGCGGCATTCCACATAATACCTGCTTCCCTACCAGCGAACATACATCCTGGGCAGACGACCATATTGCTATTTCAGGTATCATGGGCATCGGGAAGACTAAGGCACATTCCTTATGCGGCAAATTCGGCAGTCGATTTATGATCGATGACTGGGGATACCCTGACACAGGCGTTTATATCTGCGATTGTCCTTCTGCAGGACATGACATGGTAATGCTGGACTATTCAAAGTGCGGTAAAGATGGAGAGCCGGAAGTGGTGCACGTTGACCAGGAATCGGATTATAAGAAGACCTTTTTGGCTAAAGATTTTGAGACCTTCATCAGAGGTCTTGTAAATGAAAGCGTTTATGACGACTCCGACCAGGAACTCGCCGATGCGCTTCAAAGTTTTAAGACAGGTAGATTCTCTGATATACTCCAGCAATATCTTGAAAAAGAAAAAGCTGTCGATTTCGATAAGGTTTTAAGAAACCTTTTTACCGAACTCACAAAAGAAAAAGGATATTTTGCGCTGCATGAAGACCCTCTTTCATACCTTGCTTATGATATCCAGTTTTATCTGTTATCCCGCAATGAGAAAATAGATTCAAAAGACGTTTTTGTGGAAGGTTATGTACCAATGGTCGCCCTGGGGAACAACGAAATATCAACAGGGGGTTATGCCGATTTCTTCGAGGACTGGTTTGACATCAGAGTAGAGAATAAGCAAATAACAAAGGGATCTTCCGGTGGGTTTGAATTTACCGAAGACCATAGAAAGCAAATCTTTGAAGAGATCAGCAGATACGAGTAAAATTCGAAATATTTGCAAACTCCTATTTTCCTTAAATCGAAATACCTATGAACCTGAAAGGGACAATCATCAAAGTAATAATTTGCCTTGTACTCACCTGGGCAGGATGGCAATTGTCAGACATGGGACTTACCTCTCCTTCAAAGAAGAATAAGACTATGTATGAACAACTATGCAAAAACGGCTTGAAAACTAAAGGCCGGATCGCGGATGACTATGAGCATTCCACGTTAAAGCTGATACGCGGCAGCAAAGCCACCGATATGAATACATTCAAGTATGTATATACCGTGAATGGAAGAGACTATCACGACAAGTTTACCGTCAACACCATGCCTAAAGGAAAAGAAATTGACGTATGGTATGATCCTAATGATCCTACTGTCCACTTTACCCATAACCCCTGCGCGCAGCTGGAATATTATAAAGGTAAAGATCATCCGCTCTGGTATGCTTTCATAGGTGTGCCTATGCTGCTGGTAGGCGCAGGCACATTATATAGTATGTTTAAAAATGGGCTGCGGTCACTGTTTACACCCAAGAGCAGAAGATAGCATTGACGTATAATAATACCGAGAGGGCCTATTCTTGCGACTGTAACGGCGATTCTATTGTCCTGAATGAGGTAATTAGGAATGAGGTAAAAATAAGAATGAAGAAAGTTGATGTCTTAAGTTTGAAAAGACTTAAAGCGGATGGTAAATTTGAATAGGTTATTGTCTCGCAACAGCTATGAATAGACTTAATATAATTTTGACAGCTGTGATCAAATATCTAGCTTTATCGCGGTGAAAATCGTAAAATGATGAAAAACAATTCTCCCGACTGGTATCTCCCACTTAAGAGTAAATATCCCATTGTATCGGATGCGGAGTGGGCATTGCTGGACAAACTCACAAAGGTTAAAACAATCAAAAAGGGTGAGAGTTTCTTACGTTACGGCAAGGTAGCCCGGTATGCGGCGTTCGTCATGTCCGGACAGTTTGCATTTACGATCATTGATGATGATGGAAATGAAAAGATCATCAGATTCAGTTTCTCTGATGATTTTCTGGCGAATTGTGAGAGCTATTACAAGATGGCCCCTTCAGCTATTAGTATCACCGCACTGGAAGATTCTGCCATCAGGAGGATTAATATAAAACAGTTGCAGCCGCTGTATGACCTGCACATGAGTTTATCTGCTGTGAACTTACAGATATATCAGGAAGTAGCGGAACAAACATTTGAGCACCAGTATATTCTTTCCTTAAAAAGTCCGGTAAAACGTTACCAGTTTCTATTAAAGCACAGACCTACTATTATAAAGAAGATCTCTCTCACCAACATTGCAAAGTATCTGTACGTAAGCCGTGAGGCCATTAGCAGGGCAAGATTGCTCATCCTCAACAAAGGTCAAAACTTTTGTGATTGAAATCACACACTGGCGCTTTCCAGCTTTTTAGCTTTGTAGGAAAAAATGAAACAAAGCCTGGTGTTGTTGCACGGCCTTTTTGGCGGCTTAAGTAATTGGGGTGGGGTAATTGACCATTTTGGTAACGAGTACAATATTCACGTGCCGCCTTTGCCTATCTATGATGAACATGATCAGGGTATTTTAGATTACCTGGTAGCTTCGCTTCATCATTATATAGTTTCTAATAACCTGACTGATGTTGTATTAGTAGGCAATTCACTGGGTGGCCACGTCGCTATTCTTTATGCACACCGGTATGCAGCAAATGTGAGGGCTATGATCCTTACGGGCAGTTCTGGTCTGTATGAAAACAATACGCTAGGAAGCTTTCCAAGACGGCACAATCGCTCGTATATCCAGGAACGGGTTGAGTATACTTTTTATGATGCGAAGACAGCTACGAGTCAGCTGGTTGACGAAGTATTCGCTATTGTGGGTGACAACGCGAAGTGTTTCCGGATTGTTAAAACAGCTAAGACGGCTCAAAGAGAATATGTAACGAAGGAGCTTCCAGAACTGACCATGCCGGTGCATTTGATCTGGGGTGCTGATGACAGGATCACTCCGCCAAGCGTTGCTGAAGAGTTTAAGCATATGTTACCAAATGCTACGCTAGTGTATTTGCCTGAATGCGGCCATGCGCCTATGATGGAGAACCCCCAGGAATTTAATATGCTAATGGAAAGTTTTCTAAACAGGCTTTAGTGACTTCATCGCGATCTAAAATGTGCAGATAAATGTTGTTACCTGCATTTTATCTGCACATTTTAGATTGTGTTATTGTTTATTGCAGCTGAAACTTTCTCTAAGTGCTTTCAACTTTGTCCATGTCGGACTAGTAAAAGGTTGTGGAGAAAGCTGATGCAAAATGATCGTATTAATCATCCCAGGGCATTTGATAACGTGTATCATACAATTTAGCACCATAGGCTTTTTAGCCATATAATCAAGCATGCTGACAGTGCCTGAATAGGTCGCTTCATCGCCGCTCTGTGGTTTTCCAAGCTTCTTTATCCGCGTGTCAGTTTTAGTGACCATACCTGCAGGAATGTTCCGTTTTTCAATGTTGCGGCCGATCAGTCCATCATAATAAGCATTTAAATTCTTATCAATGATCTCAGCGCTGAGCTTCTGTGCTCCTTCTATGTACCATAAGAAAGAGTACGACCAGTAATTCTGATGGCCAGATTCACCCCATCCCTGAGCAAAGCGGATATCCTCCACCCCTTTATAAGGAATAGCAGGTGCGAAGTCGATCGGCATAGAGAAACGCTCGATTTCCCATCCTTCGATAGGCAAATAATATGGCGCTTTCCATGTTTCCGGATTAAACCCGGTTTGCCCCTGTCCAAACGAACGCAGCGCCCAAAAGCATAATAGTAACATTAAAGTTTTTTTCATAGCATTGAGTTTATCCCGGGGGGGACCCAGGTGCTAATAGCCCTCAATGACTGTGCCTTTTTTGAAGAATCTTTGTGGACGTAAATATAGGCGGTATTGGGCCAGTAAAAACGTCCAGGAGTGAACAGTCCTTGTTCGTATTTGCACGAATGCTATGTCGACCTAAAACAGTTGTGTAATTAAATTTGCGAACATTTATGTTATGAAAATAGCTGTAACCAAAATCAACCTGGATAATATCCAGCACTTCCGGACATCTTTTCTCATCTCCGAATTGTAAACACAATCTTCATGTCCCTATGATTTGTCCATCAGTTTAATCCATTGCTTAATTATCGCCTGAAGGTCTTTGCCTTTTGCCTCAACTTCAGCTATGTTTTTGAATTTGGCATAGGCTTTACCCTTCGGTGCGGGTTCCAGCACTTCTCCCCCACTCAGTCCTTCCGCCTGATGAAAGACCAACACCGCTGCATCTTTGACACGCGGGCTGAAAGTGGCGATATCTCCCTTGTAATAGAAACTAGGGCCGCCCCATTTCACATCTTCTGTAATTTCAGGGTGCACTTTCATAATCGTATCACGCAGCACCGCCATCTCTTTTTTTAATGGATGCTCCAATTTTGTCAGGAAGTCATCTACCTTTTTTGTACTCATTTGTTTTCTTTTTTTATTGTGTTTGCGATGCCCGAATATTACAGACCTCAACTGGATCAATAATGCCAAATTATTAAATCCGCGCCGGAAAAAAATTTACAAATGTTGAGAAACGGAAAATTATTTTCCGCTGATGATACGACTTAATTGAGTGGGCGTAATTCCAAGATAGGAAGCTATATGGTATTTCTTCAGGCGGGGTAGAATTTGCTCGTGTGACAGCAAGAATTGCTGGTAACGTGTAGCGGCGGTATCTGAGCGAAAAGCGATTTCCAGCGGTTCCTTTTCAACTACCCAATGCTTTTCCAGATAATTGATGTAAAACAAGGCGATATCCTCGTGTGTGTCGACGAGTTTCCTAAACGCACTGAAATCATATTCTAACACCGTGGTGTCTTCAATGGCGGTAATGGCGAACTTACTTCGAGTAGCGGTCATAGTCGCGATGACCGATGCCGCCAGACGGTTTTCAGGGAAAAAGTATTTAATGATCATCTCGCCTTCAGGCGGAAAATACGACTGATAAGCCAGTCCTCGGCAGATAAAAGCAAATTTGCGTGGTATCTGGTCTTCTGTGACCAATAGTTCTCCCTTGCAGTACGTTTTCTCCTTTAGCAAGCCAGCCCAGGCTTGTTCCGATTCAGTGGTGATCGGATAGTACGTGCGGACTTGCCGGAAGAACTGTTCGTGGCTCATTATAGCTTGATTTAAGGATTAAGTTAGTAATAATTGTTTCATGTATATAGGATTTAAAGAACAGAGATTTTTTTGTTATTGCCTGCCTGTAGCAGAGATATTTAAATTCAAATCTGATTAACCGGAATATATACAACACGGCGTGGACCATTCAAGATTCTTAACCCCTGCGTCATAACCACCCAATTAGGATGGTAAACATCGTTCTGCAACAGATACTGACGCGGATAACTACTGCTCATTTTTCATCCTCGTCGCCCGACCTTGCATTTCCCGCAGAATTTGGCGAAATTCGCTTCTGTTTCAATCAAAATCTTTTCATACCATTCGTTTTCTCCCACGGGTAATGCAACATCTTCCATTTTAATATTGGTTTATTGAACGACGGACAACCTATTGATGCTCCAGAGCTTTATCGACGCATTGCAGCCGGCGACGAAGCCGCGTTTAGCCAGCTGGTGGAACTATACGCTCCCCGCCTTCAGGCCATGGCGGCGCGTGTTACCGGCTCTATAGCCGTGGCCGACGACCTCGTGCAGGACACCTTTCTGAAAGTATGGCTCTCGCGCGACCAGCTGGGCGACGTCGCCCAACCTGCAGCCTGGATCAAAAAGATATGCTTTTACCGCGCCGTAAATTATGTGCGCCGGCAATCTATTCACGAGCGGGTAATAGACGCCGTGGGGCTGCAAAGAGAAAGTACCGGGAAAACGGCGGAGATCGTGGAGTTCAGGCAGCTGTTGGCCATGGTGAATACCGCCGTGCAGCAACTTCCGGAAAAACAGCGCCAGGTGTACCGCCTGAGCCGGGAACAGGCCCTTAACATCAGCGAGATTGCGGAACATATGAACCTGGCTGTTAGCACCGTTAAAAATCTAATGGTCATGGCACTCAAGAACATCCGCACCTCACTGCAAAAAAGCGGCTACCCGCTTTTTGTCCTGCTTTTATTAGACTTCCTCTACTAATATACCCGCGTCGAAAAAAACTTTGCTTTTTTTCGGTACCAATCGTCTTCCTGATTGTCTGGTATAGATAGGGAGCCGTAACTCGATCATTCATCCCTTTATAATGGAACTAAACGCCCGATTAACATATTTACTGGAACGTCTTGCCAGCCACACCGCTACGGCGGAGGAACTGGACGAGCTTATCGCCCTGGTAGACCGCGACGCCCCCGGCGCCTCGATCGACGATGCTGAAAGCTGGCTGGAAGTCCATGGCGGTCAACCGCTCCCCGCCAACAGTCCCAAACAGTGGCGCCAGGTGGCCGATCAGATCCTACGGTCGGATAAACTTCCCGCCGATCCCATTGCGCCGCCGGCAACGCGCGTGCACTACCTCCACAAGTGGTGGTGGGCAGTGGCAGCCGTAGTATTGATGGCGGGCGGGGTCTGGTATTTTAACCGAAACAACCCACATCCCGTGCGCCAAATGGTGCGCAATGCTTCACTGGACGTAGCGCCCGGACAAACAGGCGCAATACTCACACTCGCCGATGGCTCGCAGCTGGTGCTGGATAGCGCCGGTAATGGCGTCATTACCCGGCAGAACGGCGCCACCGTGGCATTGCGAAATGGTGATCTTCAATATACGCCTGAACAGACGGTGACGGGGGCCTTACAATACAATACAATTACTACGGCCAGAGGACGGCAGTTTACTATTACCCTGCCAGACGGTACTAAAGTATGGCTCAATGCCAGCAGCTCGCTACGGTTCCCGGTGGCGTTTAACGGCGCCGACAGAACGGTGGAATTTACAGGCGAAGCATACTTTGAGGTGGCGGCCAATGCCAGGCAGCCGTTCCGTGTGAATGTGCCGGACCGGATAAACCTGGAAGTACTGGGTACCGTCTTTAACATCAACGCCTATACCAACGACCGGAACAGTTATACCACGTTGGTGAATGGTGCTGTAAAAATATCGCCGGCGGGCAAAACCAGTGGTACCGTAGTGTTAAAGCCGGGCGAGCAATTGCAGGCCACAGGCAGCAGCTTCGATGTAATGGGCAATACAAACGTCGAAAAAGCCATCGCCTGGAAAAACGGCTTGTTTAATTTCGACAGCGTGGGCTTGAAAGATATGATGCGCCAACTGGAACGCTGGTACGACCTGGAAGTGGTTTACGAAGGCAATGTGCCTAACATCATGTTTTTTGGTGAGATGAGCCGCAAATTGAAATTATCTGACGTATTGAACGGGCTGGAGCGATCCGACGTGCACTTCCGGCTGGAAGAAGGTCGTAAGTTGATCGTGATGCCATAATTATATTTTACCTGTGCCTTAATATCAACTGAATTCGTAAACATGAAGTAAAATTTATCAACTAAGATCGGGCTGCCAGGAAAAAAAACCGGAAGTGCTGCAAACACTCCCGGAAGATCGTTGGTAGCTATAAAACGGGTTTCGAGACCTCCATTTTTAACAACCAAACGTTGCAAATCTATGCAAAAAACAGCTTACTGGAGCCGTTCGGGTGTGCCATGCCGGCTTCCAACCAAAATGCTTCGGATGATGAAACTAACCAGTGCCTTCCTACTTCTTTTCTGTTTACATGTGTCGGCCAACACCTTTTCCCAGTCTATCACCTTTTCAGGAAGAGACATACCTATGAAACAGGTATTCGCGGCCATAAAAAAACAAACCGGGTATGTAGTATGGGGAAAGTCGGACCTGCTGCAACAAGCTAACGCAGTATCGGTTTCTGTACAAAACATGCCACTACTGAGTTTCCTGGACCTCATCGTTAAAAACCAGCCTTTCAATTATAAAGTAACCGACAATACGATTTTCCTTTACAGTAAGAACGATCCTGTACCCAGCGACGCCACTATCGCAAAAGTCACACCGGTGGCAGGACGGGTAACCGATAGTATAGGCGTACCATTGATCGGTGCTACCGTAGTGGTAAAAGGCGGCGGCCGGTCGGCCATTACCGATATGAATGGCAGCTTTTCCCTTCTGGTAGATGCGGGTAATGTACTGCGCATCAGCTTTATCGGTTATCAAACCAAAGAAATTGTCGTTACCACCGCCATGCTGCAAGGAGGCAACATTAGCACCATCATACTTGCCCACGTTTCTTCTACCCTGACCGAATTGAACGTAACCGCCAATACCGGTTACCAGTCTATCCCAAAAGAACGCGCTACCGGCTCATTTGGTGTAGTTACCGAAGCCACAATCGGCGCCAGGATGGAAACCAGCATTATGGACCGTTTGGAAGGCACCGTGCCTGGGCTTTTCATGCAAAACGGCATCCCTACTATCCGTGGCCTGTCTACTTTGTACGGCAATCAGCAACCTTTATACGTGGTAGATGGATTTCCTTATGAAGGAGACCTTAACTACATTAACCCGTCCGACGTAGTAAACGTAACTGTAATGAAAGATGCGGCAGCAGCTTCTATTTACGGCACCCGTGCAGCCAATGGCGTGATCTCCATCACCACCCGTCACGGCAGCAGCCGGAAGCCGGTGGTTACCGTTAGCAGCGGCGTATTTTTTACCGCCAAACCTGACGCCGGTTATATGAACCTGCTCAACTCTTCCCAGATGGTGGACCTGCAGCAGGAACTCTTTAACAAATGGCATCCCAGCTTCAGCGACGAAATCAGGCGTACCGGCAACACCAAAGTGCTGCAGGCACTGTATGACCAGGAACAGGGCTACATTACTCAGACGGAACTGGATGCGACCCTGGCAAGGCTCAAAACACAGTCCGGACAGAGTCAGCTTGAAGACCTGTTTATGCGCAACAATGTAAAACAACGCCACGCCTTTTCGGCTAGTGGAGGCAACGATATACATCAATACAATCTGATGATGAACTATACCGGCAATAGCGGGTATGGCTTGCGGACGAGCAGCGACGACATCAACGTGGGACTGAAAGACCGCGTAAAAGTGTTCCGCTGGCTGGATGCCGAGATTGGCGCCAACACCAACATCCGCAAAGGAAAATACCAACGCGAAAGCCCGGAATCGTTTTACTGGAACATGCCCTACGAAATCATCCGCAATCCCGATGGCAGTCCGGCGGATTTCACGAAACAAAAATCGGCTTACGAGATCCTGCGTCTGATCGACCTGGGCCTGCACGATGAGACCTACAATCCGATCGAAGAAATGGATCGCGCCGATTTATCCTACTGGTCGAACTACTTCCGCGTGCAGGGCGGCTTTACGGCAAAGATCATCGAAGGGCTCACGCTTGATCTGAAATACCAGACCGAACGCGGTACCAGCTATAACAAGCAGTATTACAACTCCTCCTCTTACTATGCAAAAAGGATGATCAACGATGCCGCGCAGCTCATCAACAATGAGCTGATAAAAAATATTCCCGACGGCGGACAACTGTACGAAACACGCGGCAACTCCCAATCGTACACCGCACGCGCGCAGCTGAACTTCGACCGGACTTTCGCATCGAAACACCACATCTCTGCCCTGGGCGGCGCCGAACGCCGGGCCATTTCGAATACCAGTACTTCGGTATTTAAAATGGGCTACAGCGATAACAATCTGCAGTTTCAACCCGTAAACGAACTCGCCCTCGGCAACCTGAAAGGAACACAGTCGCTGACCAGTACCTTTGCCCTGCCCTTTAACGATGGCAACGGTTTCTATTATGGAGAGGAAAGATATATTTCGGTATATGGTAACGCCGGCTACACCTATAACGGCCGTTACAACCTGACAGGCAGCGTGCGGGTAGATAACTCCAATCTCTTTGGAACCGATCCGCGTTACCGCTATCTGCCGTTATGGTCGGTGGGCGCGAGCTGGCGGCTGACCGAAGAAAATTTCATGAAAGATATCAGCTGGCTGAACAGCCTCTCCATTCGTTCTACCTACGGTTTAGGCGGCAACGTAGCCCGTACCGTTGGGCCGTTCCTGCAGGCACGTTCTACGTTTTTTGCCGAAGCCAATGCCACCGCCACCGATATCGTGTATCCTCCCAACAAATCGTTGCGCTGGGAAAAAACCGCTACCACCAACCTCGGTATAGACTTCGCGGTACTGAACAACCGCATTTCCGGATCTATGGATTATTACATCCGCAATACCACCGATTTACTCGGCGAAAAAACCATTGATCCTACCAATGCCTTTCCCAACGCATTGATCAACTATGGGAGCCTGAACAACAAAGGTTTTGAGCTGGCATTGAACACGCGTAACATCGCCGGGAAAACTTTTTCCTGGAACAGCACATTGGCGTTGAGTTTCAACAAGAACAGGATGACCGACATCAACACCAAAGATGAAACAGTGTACACCCTTACGGGCGGTTATGGCGTGAACAGGATCGGTTACCCGATGGATGCTGTGTTTAGCTTCCGTTCGGCAGGGCTCGATCCTACCAACGGCTCCATGCTGGTATACGGCACCGATGGAAAAGTAGTAACGAACTATGACCAGAGCGGCACAATAGTGCCCAACATGACCGATGTGAAAGGATTGGTGTACGGCGGTACTCTCCGCCCCACCTATACTACGGGGCTTACTAACAGCTTTACCTACAAACAGCTTTCTCTCAGCGTGATGATCATTGCCAATGGCGGCAACGTGATCCGCGATGTGGTGCCTACCATCCAGACCGGCTTTCCGCTCAGGAATGCAGACCAGCGCGTAATGAATTTCTGGCGTAAACCAGGTGATGAGAAAATACAGGGCATGATGCCGGCGCCCGACCTGAAAGGTGCTGGCGGCAGCTATTACACATTGCTCTCCTATGCGTCTGACCGCAATGTACTCAAAGGCGATTACGTAAAAGTGCGCGACATTGCTCTCACCTACAATTTTGAAAAGGCGTTGTCCCGGATCAGAAAACTGACTTCGGCCAAACTGACCCTCCAGGTGCAGAATCCTTTTGCGTGGTACCGCAATGATGCCGGTATAGATCCGGAAGCGTACGAGCACACCACACAATACGCCAACAGGCTATTGCCGGTGATGCCAGTTTACTCAGCAGGCATTGATATCATCTTCTAAAAAAAGCGGAATCATGAAAAAATTATCTCTCTATATATTCAGCTTCGTTGTTCTATCCGGTTGCGACAAGTTTTTAGACGTCAAACCGAAAGATAAGTTCATTCCCATAACTACCACCGATTACGAGAACATGCTCAATTCCGGTACCATCGTCAACTTTGGCGATTATTTCTGGGATCTGCAATCCGATGACGCATTTCTACCCGAGGGAGAACCCGGCAACCTGTATACTAAACAGCAGTTGCATGGCCGGCGCATCTACACCTTTAACAACAATCCATACGACCAGGGCGCCAACGATTATCTTTGGAGTGAAGGCTATAAAAGGATCTTCTACTACAACAGTATCATCAACAACATTATGGATGCTACCGAAGGATCGGAAGCCATCAAGAAGAGCGTTCGTGCCGAAGCTTACCTGGGCCGCGCCATGGAACACCTGCAAATGGTAAATGTGTATGCTCAGCATTACGATGCCACATCCGCTGCTACGACGCCCGGTATTCCCCTTGCGCTGATTGCCGACATCAATGCAAAATTTATCCGGAACAGCGTAAAAGAAGTGTACGATCAGATATTACGCGATGGAGAAGCCGCAGTTGCTGATCTGCCTGTAAAAAATAAACTTACGAAATTCAGGGCTTCCAAAGCCGGTGGATATGCGCTGCTAGCCAGGACCTATCTGTTTATGGGCGATTATGAGAACGCCCGTAAAAATGCTGATCTGGCTATTTCACTGCAGGGAGAACTTAAAAACATGAATGATTACAGCATCATCATTCCCGGCCCGTTCCCGAATGTGCCAGGTGCACCGCTAGGCTGGACCAACATCCCCGACGCGCAGCTGAATCCTGAAACCATAGTGGCGCGCCACTTCCTGCGGCCATTTGGGCTGGGCATGGACGTTTGCGCCTCGCCGGAACTGAGTGCCTTGTTTACCAACGACGATAGACGCTGGACCCTCTATTATGCCGATGGCTGGCCGCCTGCGCCACCATTCAATTATATGTCAAGGTATCAGGTGAAAATTTTCCTCCGCGGAGACTTCTATAGCAACTACCTCAACGTACCTGAAATGTACCTCGTACGCGCCGAATGTTTTGCCCGCGAAGGCCAAAAGCAGGAAGCACTGGACGATGTCAACAAACTACGTTTGAACCGGATCACACCGACTGCCTATAAAGTATTTACGCCGGCTGATTTCGGCAACGACGACGAGCGCATACTCCGTTTCGTGCTGGAGGAAAGGCGCCGTGAGCTGGCATTTACCGGCATGCGGGTAATAGATTTGAAACGCCTCAACAAGGAAGCCCGTTTCAGTAAAACAATTAAACATATCGCCGAAGGAAAAGAATATGAATTGCAGCCCGGCAGCGACAAATACCTGCGGCAGCTGTGGCCCAACGCCACCATATTTAATCCGGATTGGCCACTGAATCCATAAGCCATCGCACAACCAACCATACCCACCCGGCGCCGGAAACCTCCGGCGCCATTCATCTCTCATTGCGTAATAAATTGAATATGCAAGATAATATCGTAAAGATCGAAGGACTGTTTCACCGCTACAGCAAAGACTGGGCGGTGCAGGACATCAACTTCGAGATCAACAGGAACGGTATTGTAGGACTTCTCGGTTCCAATGGCGCCGGGAAATCTACAACCATGAACATCCTTTGCGGCGTGTTGAGCCAAACCCGCGGTCAGGTGTTGATAGAAGGCATCGACATGCGTACCGACCCGGAAGAGGCTAAGAAACGGATCGGCTTTTTGCCGCAAAACGCGCCGCTGTACCTGGAGCAGACCGTAGACGAATACCTCACCTATTGCGCGCACCTGCGGCTGATCGAAAAAAGGAAGATCCGCGAATCAATAGACAGGGTGAAGGAAAGATGCGGTGTGGCGCATTTCAGCAAAAGGCTGATCGGCAATTTATCCGGCGGCTACCGGCAACGGGTGGGCATTGCCCAGGCCATCATTCACCGACCACTGCTCGTTGTGCTTGACGAGCCTACCAACGGCCTCGATCCTAACCAGATCTTGGAAGTACGGCAACTGATCAAAGAAATTGCGACCGACCGCGCAGTGATTTTTTCCTCCCATATTCTTTCTGAGATACAGGCCACCTGCCAGGATATCATCATGATCGAAGGTGGTAAGATCGTGTTTAAAGACACGATGGATACTTTCAACAATTACATTGAACCAGATAGCTTGGTGGCCACCATGGAAAATCCACCTGCGGCCGAAGAACTGCGGGCGATCAAGGGTGTGAAAGAGGTAATATTCCTCACGGACAAAACCGTTCGCATGCGGTTCGATCCTACCGCCGACATTGCAGAAGGACTGGTGGAAACGAGCGTTCACCGCAAATGGCGCCTGAAAGAAATCACACTGGAGAAAAGTTCGCTCGACGCCATTTTCGCACAGTTATCCAACAAAACATCTAAACCATCCGTTCAATCATGAAAGTAATTATCAGAATAGCCCGCCAGGAACTGAGCCTCTTGTTTCATTCGCCGGTGGCCTGGCTCATCCTGATCGTGTTTCCCGTACAGATAGGCATTAATTTTCTTTATTACATACAGATGCTCGGCCGCGCACAGCGGATGGGCAATCATTTTAACGATGTGACCTCCATCGTGTTCGCGGGGTTGCAGGAAGGATTTTATCCTGGTGTAAAGAATACGCTATACTTCTACATCCCCCTGCTTACCATGGGCCTGATCAGCCGCGAAATGCACAGTGGCTCTATCAAACTACTGTTATCATCTCCCATTAAAGTAAAAGATATCGTACTCGGTAAATACATGGCCATGATGGGCTACGGCGCGCTGCTGCTCGTTATCATTTGTTTATACGGCGTGGCAGGTTCGTTTTTCATCATCAATATCGATTGGATGCTTTTAGCTTCCGGCGCTACGGGACTGTACTTGCTGATCTGCGCCTATTCGGCCATCGGACTGTTTATGTCGTCACTCACCACCTACCAGGTTGTAGCAGCGATCAGCACACTGGCGGTATTGGCGGGGCTTAACTTCGTGGGCGGATTGTTTCAGGGGAACGATACCGTACGACATATCACCTATTTCATGTCGATCGCCGGCAGGACCGAACAATTTATTTTCGGACTGATCAGCACCCAGGACATCATTTACTTCCTGATCGTGATCGGCTTCTTTTTAGCCATTACCGGGATGCGGCTGCAAGACCAGCGGGAGGCCCGCTCCAAGCCTGTACGCACTGCCCGGTACTTCGGGTTGGTCGGATTATGCTTCCTGGTGGGCTACCTGAGCACCATTCCGGCTTTAACCGGTTATGTCGATATGACGGCCACGCAAGCGCATACACTGGGTAAACAAAGCCGGGAGCTGATCTCCAAAATGGAACATCCGCTGAAAGTAACTACCTACGTAAACATCCTCGATAATAACTACTACCTCGGCGCCCCGGAAAAGAAAAGCGAGGACGAACGTATCCTTACGCCCTACCGACGGTTTATGCCCGATATGAAGATGGAATACGTGTATTACTACGACTTTTCCAACAACGAAGGGCTCTACAAAAACTACCCCGGCGAAAGCGATGCCGCCATTGCCAAAAAAGTAGCTGATATCCAGGACCTCGATTTCGGGAAAGTGCTGAAACCGGAAGCCGTAAAGAAGATCGTAGATCTGAATCCCGAAGAAAACCGCCTGGTACGACTGTTGGAGTATGGTGATAAGAAAACCTTTTTACGTTATTACAACGACATCCGCATATATCCGGGCGAACAGGAATTTACCGCAGCGCTGAAAAGGATCATTACGCCCGCCGACATTCCCGTTATTACGTTCCTGCGCGGCAACGGCGAACGCAGTATTACCAAAGCCGGCGATGCGGAGTTCAGAACGTTCGTAAACGAACTTACGTTCAGGGGCGCACTCATTAACCAGGGTTTTAACGTAGATACTGTAAACCTCGCGCAGCAGGACATTCCGGCTACCACTTCAGTACTCGTGATCGCCGATCCTAAAACCGCGTTCTCCCCCGAAGTGCAGCAAAAACTGACACAGTACGTAGCCAGCGGCAGAAACCTTTTTGTGATCACCGAACCCGGTTCACAAAACGTGGTAACACCGCTATTGCAACCGCTCGGTATTCATCCTGGTCCTACTGCAATACAGGAAGAAAGCCGCGATTACGCTCCCGAGTTTATCCTCGCCCACTTTGCGGACAGTGCTGGCTCGATAACGCCAAAACTGGCCGGATATAAGGCCGACAACGGTGTGGTATCGATGGTGGGCACGTCCGGCATCGGGTACCAAGACACGGCCGGCTTTCATATTGTTCCATTGCTGACAGCGAAGAACAACGAAGTGCTGGCCATAGCAGCGCAACGCAAGGTAAATGGCAAGGAACAACGGATCGTGGTAACCGGTGACGCTGATTTCATGAGTTCCGGAGAACTGGGTCGCCGCAAGCCTTACAACTGGAACCAGCCGCTCATTACAGAAATGTTCCGCTGGTTCACTTATGGTACGTTCCCTGTTAACACCGGCGCTATTCGTTCTAAAGATGCGATCGACAGCGATGATCAGGGTATTTTGATGATGCGTATTATTTTCTTTGGTGTGATACCGGGCGGCCTCTTAATCTTCTCCGCCGTATTGCTACTATACCGCCGCAGGCGATAAAATAAAAAAGCAGCTGCGGTATTGTAGCTGCTTTTTTATTTTCACTAGCTACTATGAATAGCCACATAACCATCGGCCGACAATTCCGAGTCTAGTAATGCTCCGAATGCAACATGCAAAGCCTATCGTTTCTTTAAACAGGTTTTTAGTAACCTAGTGGACGTTAGTTGAGGTCCATAAGTAGCAAAAAAGCTCCAAGTCTAAAGATCTGAAGCTTTTCCAGTGATCTCACGGATGGGAAACTCCAACCAGATTGTTGATGATTTAAGCTGATTAAATTTAATCACGCCTATTTCAAAATCGTATCATAAATTTCGTTTAACAGGTTTTGTCTCATCTTTGAGTTCCTTTGGTTTAGCAGTATGATAATGCCCCAGTTTTTAGCCCTATTATAACATATAACCGAAGACTGCCCCATAGAATCTCCTGATTTTAAATAAACTGTATTTTTATCATCCGTCGAAATGTTTAAGCCTAATCCCATTTCTCTCTTTTCATCTTTATAAAAGACCTTCTCCGTAATTATGGCCGCTTTACCTATTGTGGTTTCTTTATTTAAGACTGCTTTTAAAAACTTTAGCATATCAGCAGCATTAGATTTTACTAATGCTGCGGGTGCTGCAATATTCCATTTTAGGAAATCCTGAATGCCGCCATCGGAGTTGTGGCCAACTGTTCTGTTCTTTACATTAAAATCTATCGTTAAAGTATTTCTCATCTGTAACGGCTTTGTTATTTTCGCTCTGATCATTTCATCGTAATGCCTGTTATACTGTTTTTCTAATATTTGCCCAAGTAAAATATAGCCAATTGAAGAATAACGATATTTACCATAATCAATTAGTTCACTGCAGTTATTGATTATAGTGGTTAATGTTTTTTCGGTTACGCTATTTAAAGGTTGTTGCGGATCTAATTCCATTAACTTTCCAAAATCTACATCAGGCAAACCAGATTGATGAGACGCCAGGTCAGAAATTTTTATCTTGTTTTTAAGATTTTCTTGTAGTACATACACTGGGGGAAGGTAGCCATCTATATAATCATCCAGTTTAATTTTTCCATCTATAACCGCTTGCGCAATTAAATTTGAAGTTAAAATCTTGGTGATGGATGCAATTTCGAATATGGAATTTTTATTAATTTCAAGTTGACTTTCTGCATTCAACTTACCATATGCGGTATAATATTCTTCATTATTGTTTATAAAACCAACGCTAATACCTACGTCAGGATTTTTTTTATAGTTATCCTTTATTATTGAATCAATCTTTTGGGAAAAGTCTTGTCCAAAAGAAAAGTGACTTACTAATAGCAGGCCCGCTAAAAATTTGAGTGAAGTTTTCATTGTATCGTTTTTACTTTAAAAGTTATTCGATACAAATATGAGGGAGAAATTTAGGCCATGCGACCGAATAAAAGTAGTCGAACGCATTTGTTTCGAAAAATAAGTACGAATAGTTTAAAAAGTAAGTACGAATAGTTACAAAATGCTGTTTTACAAACTTTTACGATAAGCGGTAGGTGTATTACCCGTGTGCTTTTTAAAGGCGGTATTAAAAGAAGATTTTGAATTAAAGCCTACCTCATATAGAATTTCTAAAACAGTTACCTTACTTTTTGTAACATCTTTTAAAATATCCATAGCATACGCTATACGATAAGAATTAACGAAATCGTAAAAATGCTGTTCTAACTTATGGTTAATTAAAATAGACAGGTCCCTGACGGGAATTCCCATATCTTTAGAAATATCTTGAATGGTTAAGGAAGGATTAAGAAATGGCTTTTCTTCAATCATATACTGCTTTAATTTCAATAACTCTTCGTTACTCTCCTTTTCATTTACAGCAAATTGTTCCTCATTTTTTTCTTCAGAAATTAGATGCTCTACCAATTTTAATTTTGAATCGATATTTCTAAACAGGTTTGGATGATTTAATGCTTTATATAAATACCAAAAAATGACGATCAGTTCAAATACTAAAAGCCCAATTTTTAAACGTTCGGAGATGTCAGGGTATTGAGTAAATTTAAAGATGTTTTTTAATAGCGCAATACTATAAAAGGCTGATAACGCCAAAGTAAACTGGAACAACCAATTCAGAGATTCAATACTTGCTCCTGCATAATTCTCGAGATATATTTTTTTTGCTTTTCTTACTATTACTATGGCCGTAATGAGGTAAAATACAACTTGAATATGTAATAAAATATGATTGAACTGTACTTCTGGCATACGACTAGCGTTTTCGAGAAAACTAATTTTAGCGGTGGGACTGACAGTATAAAAGCGAGGTAATAAGATGAAATTTGTGGTTAAAAAAGGGATAATATGGATTGAATGGCTTGGCTTTAGCTTAAAATCAGAATAGCATACTGATAAGACATATAAGTAAAAAGTGGGTAATTGCAAGAAAACAATTGAGGTTATAAATATTCTTGTATTCAAAGGGATCTCAAACAAATCGCTCAGGTTTCCGCTAATATCAATTGCAGTTAGAATAAGAAAAAAGGCAAAAAGACGGTTACTTAATTTATGTTCTGTTTTTACGGTCACCAGAAACAATGCTAAAAATAAAGAGATTAGCAGGGTTATTACAGAGATTGTAACTAATAAATTAATTTTATCCATTAATTTTTCTATTTTTTATTGTTCGATGTTTTTTGCCTGTACGTAAGGCGGTCAGGGCTTTAAGATGTACATCTCTATCCACTCAGATTGCCTGCTGCTAATATCATTTTTTCTTTAGCCCACAGATTAACATCAACTTCTCACCAATAAATAAAAAAGCCTACGGAGTTCAATCTGCTCTCTCTCCGCTTGGCTAACTCCAGTATCCTTAACTTCTTTCACAACAGGAGTACCAACACCGCCGCGGAGCCATTCAATGCTAAAATTAAAGCCTTTAGAAATCCTAATCCCCCAAGTTTTCAACTTGATCCTATTATTTGCCTTCGTTGCAAACCTGACAGACAATTCCCACAAACAAAAAGCCCGACTTCTATTCGAAGCCGGGCTTTTGTGATCCCGCTGGGACTCGAACCCAGGACCCATACATTAAAAGTGTATTGCTCTACCAACTGAGCTACGGAATCATTCCCTTTTTTTGTGATTGGGAGTGCAAAGATAGGAATTATATATTCCCTTCCAAATATTTCTCTAAAAATTTTTAACCCTTACTAAACTTCACCTTAAACTTAACCGCCGGATCGTTATCTTCTTTCAGATCAAACACGTGTAACAGATAATACTTCCCTTGCACCCAATCCTGCACAGCATTGTCATAGAACGGACTACCAGGGTTACCGCTTTGTCCGCCGGGATAGATGCCATAGGCTTCGGTCTTATTACTCAGCTGTACCACCATTTTCCAGGAAGGCCCATGTAGTTGTTTGGTTGCGTTGACAATATGACGTCCACCACCAGTACGTAGATTCATAGCGCTGAAAGGAATAATTGACCGAGTCAGGTGACGGATATTTGTACCACGGAAACGCCCAAACTCTAGTTTATGCTGACCGTCTAATATTTTAGCACTATCAGCAGCAAAGGCAAACGCCGTTAACAATGTGCCAGAGAGCGTCTCTTTTTCAGGCGTATTCTTGTTGTCAATGAATTTCATGGAAGAGTCACGGATGAGCCAGAGCAAAGTAGTCTTCTCCCAGGGTTGTTGCATAGGTGTTTTGTCAAGCACGATATCATCGTCCCATATGTCAGACTGCAATTTGTCCCAGAAGATGTTGAAGATAGTCGCAGCTTTGCTGTCCGGGCTACTCTGCAGATCCCATTTGTCAAGCATTTCCCAATAGGATTTCTGGTCTGCGGAGAGCATGGATACCGGCAAATGTTTTCTGACCATTGGCAGAGCGGCACGTGCAAAAGGATTCAGGAAATCATTCTGCAGGTCCATCATTTGCTGAATGGTGATCTGGCTGTCTGCTGCCAGTACTTCATTGATACGTTTACCGCGGAAGAGGTCAAAATCAGCTACGTAGCGATATGGATAGGTGCTGTCGGTCGGATGCTGATTAGCAGAGCTGACAAAACCGCGCGCCGGATTGAATATATGCGGGTTCTCTTCCTGAGGTACATATCCCTGCCATGCAAAAGTACTGTCACTTCCCGGCATGATCCATTTCCCCTGGTCTTTCCAGCGTAAGGGGAACTGTCCGTTATGCCAAAGCGCAATTTCGCCCGTTTTAGCGGCAAACGCGAAGTTCTGGGCAGGACAGGTGTAATATTTTATAGCGGCTAAATAATCCTGGTAATTATGGGCTTTATTGAGGTCCAGGAATGTCCTGATCTCCGCAGAAGGGTCCAGTGCTTTCCAGCGCATAGCGAGGAACTGGTGGCCGGTAGCTTCATCCGGGAACACATTATCATATACAACCGGTCCCCATACAGTATAAGCTACAGTATCATAGTAAGGCTTCTCTCCTTTCACGTTGATCTTCTCAATACGCAGCTCTGCGTCCCGGTAAGTGCCGTTAAAAAGGTATTGCTGTTTGCCATTACGGAACTGCATCAGGTAGAAGTCTTTCACATCCTCTGCTGCATTTGTTACTCCCCATGCAATATGATCATTAAAACCGATGATCACACCTGGGGCGCCAGGTAATGTGGCGCCGTAAACATTCATGTCGGGCGTATGGAGTTGTGCTTCGTACCAAAGGGAAGGCAAACTCAGACCGAGGTGAGGGTCATTACAAAGGATCGGAGCACCTGAACGTGTTTTGGAACCGGCAACCGCCCAGTTATTGCTGCCATTATCCGGATCAGGTTTATCTTCTTTGAAATGCAAAAGAACACCCGCTGCTTTCAACACGCTATCTGCCGGTGAGGTCACTTTTACGCTGGCGGCAGGGTATTGTGTACCACGGGGAATGATAGGATCAATACTATCTCCGAAGTCAGGATACAATTTATCAAAGTCTTCTTTACTAAAGATCTGACGGGCATTATTATAAACGAGATCATTAGCACCGCCTGCAAGATCTGCAGCCATCATTTTCAGCAGCAGTGCTGAATTCAATGGCGTCCATTTCTCAGGTTTATAGTTCAGTAGTTTATATTCCAGTGGAAGTGTTGCGTCGGTAAGCGTGCCGATATAAGCATTGATACCATCAGAATAAGCATTGATAGCCGGGCCAGCTACCGGATCGGCTTCCATAGCTTTCAGCGCCTGTTCTGCCCCATATAACATGCCCAAACGCCGCTGCTGCCTGTCATAATTGATCATCTTACTACCCAGGATCTCCGACAAACGGCCAGCCGCAGCAAATGATTGCAGCTCCATCTGCCAGAGACGGTCGCGGGCATGCATATATCCCTCCACGTAATAAGCGTCCAGATTATTTTCTGCAAAGATATGAGGCACCATTCTATCGTCCAGCCAGACTTCTACCTTTCCCTTTAAACCAGGCACCTGCAGCTCTTCGTTATAGTCTTTGCTGATGGAAGTAGCGTTCTGCCAGAAACCTTCCTGCGGACTTAACAACCGTCCTAACGGAGGCAAAGAACCCCAGGAACGATCAAGACATGTTATCAATGCAATGGTTATCACCGCGGTAACGGTAAAGGGAACAAATCTCATATGTGTTAGCTTGTCTGCTAATATACACAAAAATATACTGGCGATATTACCGTTAATGCACTAACGCTGTAACCAACCGGTCTACCTCCTCTATAGTATTGAAACTATGTATGACGATCCTCAAACGTTCCTTCCCTTTGGGAACTGTGGGATGGAGGATCGGCCGCACGTCCAGCCCTGCGGCCTGTAAACCTGCCGCCAGCGTACGTGTGGCTTCGTTGCCCGGAGTGAGAACGATCTGAATGGGTGTTTCACTATACAAAGTACTGAGCCCTGCCACTCCTTTCCTGAAATGAGTAATTAACGCCGTCAGGTGCTCACGGGCGGCATGCATGTAAGGGAACAGCTCATAGCTGGCCACAATTGCTGCTATGGCTGTCGCCGGTAGTGAAGTGGTATAAATAAACGATCTCGAAAAATTAATAAGGAAATCTCGCAGATGAGGACTGCCCAACACAACCGCTCCATGACAACCTACTGCTTTACCAAAAGTATGCACACGTGCAAAACAGGCATTCTGCAATTGCAGATGCTGTACAAGTCCTTCTCCTTTTGCACCTATTACACCGGTGGCGTGTGCTTCATCTACTATCAGGTGCGCCCCGTATTGCTCACAGATAGTTGCTACTTCTTTTAACGGCGCCATATCTCCATCCATAGAATAGACAGATTCTACGGCCACAAATATATTTCCTGTAGCATGCTGCAGTTTCTTTTGCAGGTCCGCTACATCATTATGTAAAAATGAAAATGCCTGTGCCTTTGACAAGCGGATACCATCCCTGATCGAGGCATGTATCAGCTGATCGTAAATGATAGTATCCCCTTTCTGTGGTACGGAAGAAAACAGCCCAAGATTAGCGTCATAACCGGAATTGTAGATCAGGCCAGCACCACTCTGATGAAATGTCGCCAGCATGCTTTCTGCTTCTTCGATCCAGGCATAATTCCCCGCCAGCAGGCGTGATCCCGTACTGCCATGCATATACGGCCTTGCCTGTAATAATGTATGCACTCCTTCCTGCATCGCTGCACTTTGCGCCAGTCCCAGGTAGTCATTGGAACAGAAATCCACTGCACCGGGAGCCGGAAGCCGCAACTGCCGGAAAGCATGTTGCCCCTGGCGCTGCGCTAATTGCTGTAAAAGAAAAGCTTCTTTCATCTCCCAAAGCTAAGTAACTTTGCCATATGAGTAAAGTGTCCATTTTAGGTCTGCACCTTCCTACTGATCCCCGCTGGGTAAATCTGGCCGCTATTTCCCTGGAAGAAGTCCTGACAGATCATGCCTTTTGCGAACAAAAAGCCGCCACTTCCTGCATATCCCTGATACAGCGCTATCCCGAAAAGGACAGGCTGGTACAGGAATTAGCGCCTATTGTAACAGAAGAATGGGGACATTTCCGCCAGGTACTTGCCGAGATGCGCAAACGCGGTTATACACTGGGAAGACAGCGGAAGGACATGTATGTTAACGCCCTGATGACACATCAACAGAAAGGTGGTGATCCACAATCAGTCCTGCTGGACAGACTGCTCATCTTTGCTTTGATCGAAGCCCGCAGCTGCGAGCGCTTTCGTTTACTGAGCGAGGGATTAGAAGATGATTATCTACGCGAATTCTACCGTAAGTTCATGGTATCTGAAGCGGGCCACTATCGCCTCTTCATAGACCTGGCTAATGAGTACGTACCCGAAGACAAAGTAAGGACCCGCTGGCAGGAATGGCTGAATATTGAAGCTGAGATCATCAATAACCTGGAAGTCAGAGGTGACAGGATGCACTAGAAATTGAAACCGATGTTCACATACATCCGCAAACGCCCATCCTGATCACAGTACATCAAAGACGCTTCTATTGGTCCGAGGAAGGAGGAATAACCTCCTGTCAATCCGTAGCCACTCATGTATTTATACTTAGCGGAAACATCCCCCAGGAAATCGTACAAAGCCACACCTGCACGGGGAATGGCATACGTGTTTCGCATGAATTCATATTGGTAGGATAGCTGGATAGTAGCTGCACTCGATGTCGTGATCTCGGCTTCCCTGATACCTATAATGGGCAGCTGATTACGGATGACATTATTCAGCCCTCCCAGTAAGAACGCATTGACAAGACCCTGCCGGTGACTGAAGTTAGCACCTCCGCCCAACTGGACCTGTAAAGTACCGTTGTAATTAAATGGAATATTGTACTTCATCTGCATCAGCGTTCGTTGATAATTATTGAAACTGTAATTATAATCTTCCGGTAATACCTCAACCCCGTCTTTATACAGACGGTACCCCTCCTGCTGACGGTACACCCAACCAGATTCCAGCTGGAAATCTACACCACGGCGCGGATAGACCTTCCTGTCCAGGGAGTTGATGCCGATATAAACATAACTGTTCATCTGGTTGCCATTTCCTCTTAACACTTCAACAGATTCATACCGGGGATTGATATTCAGAAACTCATAGCGTGAACCAATACCCACTGCCATCATACTGTTCAGTGTATACTGGAACCGGACATCACCACTCAGATATTTCAGATGATATTCCATCTGCCGTTTATAGTCTTTATATAAGGTTAGCGCATTGTCCTCGAAATAGCCACCCAATCCGAATCCAAAGTTCCTTTTCGGCCCCAGGTATTTAAAGAACTCTCCCAACACTCGTGGGTTCTCTCCTATCGCCACACTCACAAATGCCCGCGAGTTCGGTACAACGAAGTTACGCTGAGTGATATTCATAATAGCACTGGCATTGGTGAAGCTGTTGTATTGCAAGGCGAATTTCACATAGGTCAGCGGGTTCTCTTCTACAGAAATATCCATGACACTTTTACCATCACCTTTTGGTTCCAGCTGATAAGTTATCATTTTGTAGAAACGGGTACCGAATACGTTCAGCACCGCTTCCTTGATATCGGAAGGTGTATAACATCCGCCTTTCAGTAATCCCAGTCTTCCGAGGAAAAAGCTTTCGTCAGAATGTACCAGGCCATTTACTTTTATATCCGTCAGCTCTATGTCGGGCGTGAATGGTAAACGGTTCTTACGGAAAGGTGTTTCCGGCGGATAGAGCGCATTTAATGAATCCGCCATCTTTTTGAATACAGGGTACATTTCAGCGCCCTTTTTCTTGCCGATATCCAGCAAAGAATCTACACTGCCAAAGCTGGCAGCACTGTAATTATCCAGGTGATGCTGAATGTAAATGTCAGTTAGTTTTTTTGCCTGTTTAAAATCATCTGCATCTTTATAGAAGCCTAGTTGATAAATGATATCCAGTGGTGTGACCAGTTGTTCCGCTTTCCGTAATCCGCCGCTCACATTGGAACCGATAACGAGATCAGCTCCCATTTCTTTTGCTGTAATAACAGGGAAGTTGCGTACTACGCCACCATCCACCAGTTTCTTATCGCCGATCTTCACCGCTGTGAATACGGAAGGAATTGCCATGCTGGCACGAATGGCCGTAACAATATCGCCGGTGTCGAGGGTAACGACCTCCCCGGTGGTAACATCGGTAGCAATACATTTAAAAGGAATATCGAATTGGGAAAAATCTTTCACTCCATTCACCGGCCAACATAACCGTGCCAGCTCTAACCACAACTGCTCACCGGCTATTACTCCGGATGCCAGTTTCGGTTTCCCATATTCAAACGGGATCTCTATCAGGTATTTATTGTATTCTCTTTTTTCTTCGAAGGAGATGTCGGTAAGTACCGGCTGATTGGAGAACAGGTTATCCCAGTCCATCTGGTGGGCCATCTTTTCTATTGTATCACCGGAATACCCCATGGCATAAAGCGATCCGATAATACTGCCCATACTCGTACCCGTAATATAGTCTACTTTCAGGCCGGCGCTGTCCAGCGCCTGAAGAATGCCAATATGTGCCAGGCCCTTGGCGCCACCGCCGCTCAGGGTCAGACCGATCTTGGGTCTTTTTCCTCCCTCCTGCGCAAAAACCAATGCAGGTAAAAGGAGTAAAATGAAAAAATAAACTAAAGCCGGGCGTTTACGCATATTAAGTCTTGAGTAGAGCAATCCTGAAGTCCCCAATAAAGTTAATAGAAATACTTATAATATCAGACGACTTATCCCGCACTTCCCCCTATGGAAAAAGTAAGTAGTATAACATTTACAACAATTTCCCTATATTATACATCCGTATCAACCAAGTAACCACGTATGAATAACAGCAAAATTTCTCAATCCATCTGGCAGGTAATACTGGCCTCTTCCGCAGGAACGCTAATAGAATGGTATGATTTCTACATCTTTGGGAGTCTTTCAGCCATCATCTCCCAGAAGTTCTTTCCGCCCAGCAATCCTGATCTGGCCTACATTGCCACACTTGCCACCTTTGCTGTGGGATTTATTGTAAGACCTTTCGGCGCTATCGTATTCGGCAGGCTGGGAGACATTGTAGGACGTAAGTACACCTTTCTGCTCACCCTGATGATCATGGGTGGCTCTACTTTTGCCATCGGCCTTATACCCGGTTATGAAAGTATAGGTATCCTTGCGCCTATTATCGTATTGGTGTTGAGGTTATTGCAGGGCCTTGCCCTGGGAGGTGAATATGGAGGCGCCGCCACCTACGTCGCAGAACATTCTCCTCATCACCAGCGAGGGTATTACACGAGTTTTATTCAGACGACGGCGACGCTGGGGCTATTTGTCTCCCTTGCGGTCATCCTGATCACCCGCGCCAGTCTTACAACAGAAGATTTTAACAGCTGGGGATGGCGTATTCCTTTCTGGCTGTCTATTGTACTGGTGGTCATGTCATATTATATCCGTATCCGGCTGCATGAATCTCCTCTTTTTCTGCAACTGAAATCGGAGGGAAAAACTTCTCGTAATCCTATTAAAGAAAGTTTCGGTAAAAAAGAGAACCTCCGGCTGGTATTACTGGCGCTCTTCGGCGCTGCCATGGGGCAAGGTGTCATCTGGTACACCGGTCAGTTCTATGCACTCTCCTTCCTGCAAAAGACGATGCAGGTTGAATTCGTACAATCCAATGTTATCATAGCAGTGGCCCTTTTACTGGGTACACCCTTCTTTATATATTTCGGCAGGCTGTCCGATAAAATAGGGCGTAAAAAGATCATGATGACAGGTATGCTGATCGCCGCCCTGTCCTATTATCCTATTTATGCCGGCATGGACCGCGTGGCAGACCTCAGTCTGAAAACAGAGGATACATCTCAGTACAGTATCCAGAATTCCATCTCCCGGAATGATAAAATGCAAAATATTGAGAAGACAGTTAAGACGAGAGTTTTTACCGACGGGGCAAAATCCAGGGAAACCGTTACTGTAACGGATGGAAAAACTGAAAGCGTAAAAGAGCTTATTGTCAGCAATGCCCAACTCTGGTGGCTGATACTACTGGTATTTGTACAGGTCCTTTTCGTAACCATGGTATATGGTCCGATAGCGGCTTTCCTTGTAGAGCTCTTCCCTACCCGCATCCGGTATACTTCTATGTCTTTACCTTATCATATCGGGAATGGGGTTTTCGGGGGATTGTTACCGACTGTATCGACGCTACTCGTAACACAAACCCACAACCATCTTGCGGGCTTGTTATACCCGATCATCGTCGCACTGATATGTTTTGTGATCGGTGTAGTGGGCATCAAGGGAAATATGATCAATCAGGAATAATTATACATTCATCAATACAAATAGCAATGCCGCGATGATTGTCGCGGCATTGCTGTTTTATCGTCCTTCAAAATAGGCCAGATCATCTTCCAGTTGCAGGAAAGGATACTGTTCCATTAACTGCTTTGTTTTCTTTGCATAGGTTTGAAGGAATTGCTGATGCTGATTGCTTAGCGGATTGAAAGGCCTATGTTGCCTGGCCCGGTTGATCTCTGCTACCAGTGGTAGCAAACGGCGGCCATCCTCACTTACACAGTTGGCGGTAAAATGGTCCCACACATAATTAACGGCCAGTTCATTAGGGTGCACCAGGTCTTCCTTATAAAAGCGGTAATCACGCAGATCATCTATTACCAGTTCGTAAGCCGGAAAATAGAACAGCCTGTCAAATTTGTTCACCAGATGATGCACGGTCTGTATAAGCACGGCCTTACTAAGATTATTCTCCACCACACCGTCCCTGGCATAACGTACAGGACTTATTGTAAACATGATCTTTACTTTCCTGTTCCTGAAGAAAAGACGGTGCATGAGGTTGTCCAATGCAGAAATAGCATCCGGCGGAGAGAGTAATTTCTTATGGAAACGGGAAGCAGGCACTTTGTGACAGTTGCCAACTACCTTGTTACCTTCGGCAAGTGAATAAATATAAGCGGAGCCCAATGTAATGATCAGCCAATCTGCCTCTTCCAACCGCTTAGCGGCCTGTTCCTGCTGTGTATTGATGCCTGCCAGTACCTGTTCAGGTTCTATGCCGGAAAAACGGCTGTGGTGGTCCCAGCTATGCCACAGATCACCGTTAGAAAAGAGATCGTCTGCCGTATATTGTTTTCCGTCCAGGTAGGTATGCAGCGCCTGGGTGATACTGATCGGGTTATATAAAATGCCATGTGGATTTACCAGGGCATCAAAATGATATTGTTGTAAACGTTCCCCTATTTCCTCCGCAAAACAGGACCCTATCATCAATATCTTATCGTCATATTGGACAGGTGTTGCAAGCGGTGGAACGGGAAAGGTCAGGCGAAAGTTTGTCATGTTGGAAGACTAATAAAAAATACGGTCCGCGATGTCCCGGGCTGCCTGAAAAGCTGCCATATCAAGGCCCAGCGCCTCATGGTGCTGTACGCTGAAATCCAGCAACCGCTCAGTGGCCAGGTTCCCCACCAGGTCATTATGCGCCATGGGACAGCCCCCTATTCCTTTAATGGCGCTATCAAAACGCCTGCATCCCTGTGCGTAGGCTGCAGATACTTTCTCTTCCCACTTATCAGGGGCAGAATGAAAATGCGCGCCAAATTCCACATTAGGATAGGCAGGTATCAATGTGGAAAACAACTTCGTGATGATCTCCGGATTGGCTACACCTACCGTGTCTGCCAGGGAAATCGTTGTAATGTCCCGTTTTACCAGTTCGTCCACCCAGAGGAGGGCGATAGAAGCGTCATAAACATCCCCGTAAGGGTTCCCAAAGCCCATTGAGATATAAACAACCAGTTGTTTGCTGTTCTTGATACACAGTTCCTGGAGTGTTTCCACCAGTTCCATTGACGCGGCAATGGTCTTGTTGGTATTGCGCAGCTGGAAAGTTTCTGATATGGAAAAGGGATATCCCAGATAAGCGATCTCATCGAACACCACGGCTTCTTCAGCGCCCCGCTGATTCGCTACGATGGTCAGCAGTTTACTTTTTGTGCCGGTCATATCCAGCCGGGGGATCACTTCAGCAGTATCCGCCATCTGGGGGATGGTTTTAGGAGATACGAAGCTGCCGCAATCGAGGGTATTAAATCCGACTTTCAGCAAAGCGTTCAGATATGCTACCTTTTCATCCGTGCTTATTAACCTGTGCCAGCCTTGCATGGCATCACGTGGACATTCGATCAGTTTCATTTACTGGTGATTTTTATGCGCCCCTTTGCTTCATGGCCTCATACAGAATGATGCCTGCCGCAACAGATACGTTGAAGGATTCGAAGTTACCGGCCATAGGGATGTGGAACAGGGTATCTGACGCCTTCAGCAAAGCCGGGTATACACCCTTGTCTTCAGAGCCCATGATCACCGCTACCGGTTCCTGCAGCTGACAATCGTACAGCTTCGTTTCTGCCTCCATCTCACTGGAAATCACTTTAATACCATTCAGGTGAAGGGTATCGATCGCCTTCAGCAGACTATTCACCCGGCAAACGGAGATCCTCTCCAGGGCGCCGGCGGACGATTTGATGGCTTCTTCATTCAGCGCAGCGATCCCCCTGTCAGGGATGATGATGGCCTGGGCGCCACAACAAACAGCACTACGGGCAATGGCCCCTATATTACGTACGTCAGTGATCCCGTCAAGAATGAGGAACAAAGGCGTTTCTCCCTGTTCGGTTACATGCGATATCACATCCTGGAGGTCAAGGTAGTTGATCTGCCCTGTAATGGCAATAACACCCTGGTGATTGAAGGAGGTCAGCCCATTCAGCTTTTCCACCGGTACGAGATTGATCGGAATGTTAACTTCCTCTGCTAACTTCCTGATCTGAGGGATGATATCCCCGGTTGCGCCACGCAACATATAAATACGTTCGATTGCCTTCCCTGAGTTGATCGCTTCCACAACCGGCTGCCTGCCAATTACCATTGACGATGCCTTTGGTCGGGGGGCATGCTGGCGAAATCCACCAGGCTTTTTAAATCTTCTTTGTTCCATTATCTGCAAAGAACGGAATTTAATACCAATTGGGGAATTCATATCTCGCCTTCGAGCATCATCAGCTTTATCTTCTGAATGGCCGCTATGGACAGGGAGTCGGTGATCTCAAAGTTTTTGACCATCTGGTAGGCCGTCTCAAAGGGCACCCTTTTTACGAACAGCTGCTCCGTTTCCTCCGGTTCTGCAGCCCTTTGCTCCAGCTGGCGGGCCAGATAAACCACCCCAGCTTCGTCACATACGGAGTTGGACAGATGCATCCGCACAATAGGCGTCCAGCTTTCGGCCACAAGGCCGGTTTCCTCCAGCAGCTCCCTTTTGGCCCCTTCCAATGGGTCCACACCCAGCTTTCCTCCCCCCTCCGGGATCTCCCAGCTGAATTGTTCCAATGCCAGACGGTATTGCCCTACCAGGTAAATATGATGCTCTTCATCGAGCGCTACCACCCCAATAGCTGTATTCTTAAAATGTACGATGCCGTAAATGCCGCTGCCTCCTGAAGGGTTCAATACCTGGTGCTCGGTTACCTGTATCCAGGGGTTGTCATATTTCCTTTCGCTGGATAAGATCGTCCAGGGATTTATTTGTGTATCCATATAACAAAGAAAACAAAAAAAAACCGCCTCGTTAAGAAACGAGACGGTGTCAACCAGATGTCGGCGGTAAATACCTTTTGAACATCATACCTAAATCTAAATCGTATCTTTATAATATTATTTTCACCTGTGACAGATGGTGTTTTAAATGCTCTAAATAATCCGTCACCACATACTCCAGTGTGACAGGTTTATTCTCATTAATTTTTATCAGATGTTGTAATGCTTCTGCGGGTATGGCGCGTATAGTTAACGCCAAATGTTTATTCATCCCCGACCATAATTCAATCAATTCCTGCCAGCTGCTCAACTGCCAGGCTTGTCCCTTTACCCAAAAATCCTGTGTATAGCCAGGAATTTCCAGCAAAGATATCTGTTGGGAACGTATAAAACGAACGTTATTATTAATTGCTGAATCAATTAAATGTCCTATCACCTCTTTCGGGCTCCACTTACCTCTTGAAACCCGCTCTGCTGCTACTATTTCAGGGATCTCTAATAAAAGTGGCACAGCTGCATTTATTGTTCTTATCAAGTTATCAGCAACTGCATAATGCCTGTTTTCTTCACCAAATACTATTTCCATCTTGATCGTACTACGCTCGTACCGCCCTTCTTCAACGGGTATTTCCCGGAATCCAAGTTTTTGATACATACCGATAGCGGGTACGAGTTTGGTGTTAGAGTACAAGACAACTTTCTTCAATCCTTTCTTTCTTGCTACTTCCAGGACGCCTTCCGCCAGTTTCCAACCTATACGATGTCCCTGATATGCCTCGTCAACGGCCATCTTGGTCATTTCAGCCGATTCCGCGTCTATAGTTTTTAACGCCACAGTGCCTACAATTGTTTCACCTATTGCTGCAAAAATGATATCCCCTCCTTTAGCAATGATATGCTGGTCCGGGTTTCCGAGCACATCCACATCCACAGGTTCCACCGTAAAATACTTCTCGATCCACCACTTGTTCAGGCGCTCAAAATGCGGCTGATATGCCGGGATATAGTCAACCAATTTTACTTCATTACTTAGCGGCGCCATATTGTTGTTTGTTTTTATTTACAGCTCTGTTTACCATATAAACGCCTCCCAGCGTCACCAGGCAGGATATTCCCGTTACCCAGTTCAGATGCTCTTGCAGGACCAACCACCCCAGCAATACTGCTACTATCGGGTTGATATAAGCATATACTGATGCCAGCGATGGCGGCAGATTATTCAATACGAACACGTAAGACGAATAGCCCAATATTGATCCTATAAAGATCAGGTACACCAGACTGCCCCACAGCTCTATATTAAAACTGTCTAACGGTAACGACTGTCCCATCATTGTTGCAACGATCGTCATAACGATACCACTGAACAACATCTGGAAACCCGCTCCGTAAAGAAAATTGATCTTCAGCGCCCAGCGTGCCGTCAATACTGATCCTATTGCCCAGCTGATACAGGCGATCAGTGTGAGCAGGATACCGAAACGGAATTCAGGGTTCGTCAGACTAGCCAGGTAATCATAAAAGATCCCTCCTACTCCTAACAATCCAACCGCCATTCCGGTTATCAGCAAGACAGTGAATTTTGTACGCTGCACCAGAAAGTAACTGAAAATGGTGATCCAGATAGGTACTGTTGCAACAATTATTGCACACAATCCGCTGGGTATATATTGCATGGCCCATGTGATCAGACCGTTACTCAGACAAAGCATCATCACACCGATCACAAAGAGGCGCGACAAGATAATTTTCTCCGGAAACTTATATCCCTTCAGTAAAAAGAAACTTGTTAAAAGTATACCGGCAACCGCCTGCCTGATACCCGCCAGCATGATACCATGCACATGACGTACACCGATCCTGGAAGCCAGATATGTGGTACCCCAGAAAATACTAACTATCACCAATGCCATATAGGCATTCGTGTTTGACTTTTTCATACTCCGAAGTTGTTATGGGTTGTGAATAATATATACGTGGGTTATTCTACCGTCAATACTGCTGCTTGTCGCTTTATTTCCTCCCATACGATGGTAAGGTCGTGTTCTGTTGTACGCCAGTTCACCAATGCGGCTCTAATAGCAGGCACTCCCTGATAAACTGTCGGCGTCAGCATCACTTTTCCGCTTTCATCCAATGCCTTTATCAAAGCATCAGTTGCGGCCTGCTTCTCTTCATCGGCTACATTCAACGTGAAACAAACAACACATAACCTGACAGGCGCCAGCAAACGGAAAGCTGCGTTTTCTGCTATCAGTGCTCCCAGCCGGTGGGCTAACTGTATATTATTATTCACAATGTCCGCATATCCGTCTGCGCCATACGCCACCAGTGTATACCAGGCCGGCAATGCCCGCAGTCGTCGTGAATTCTCAGGTGTATAATTGCTATATTTAAAATCTTTTGCAGGATCTCCCAGATAGGCTGCTCCCGCATTCTTAAATGTATCAAGTTGCAGATCTTGATGACGGGTGAAGATCATCGCTGCATCATATGGTACGTTTAGCCATTTGTGTGCGTCTATAGTAATACTATCTGCCGCTTCCCAACCTTTCAACAGATGGCGGTGTTCCGCTACACAGGCGGCGAAGGCGCCGAAGGCTGCATCTACGTGCAACCAGAACCCGTATTCTTTTTTTAGTTCAGCGATAGGTCCGAGGTCGTCAAAGTCTACCGTATTAACTGTTCCTGCACTGGCTACTACGATCAATGGTTCTCCTTTGTGTGCTTCGAGATATTCTTTTAGTACTTTAATATCGATCGATTCCCTCTCCGGCAAACTGGATAACTTCAATAACGCATTCCTGCCGAAGCCCAGCATAGCCAATGATTTAACGGTACTGGAATGTGGTGTACATGATACGATCTTCGCGTTGGCCAATGCAGCCATTCCTTCCTGCGCTACATCTACTCCCAGTTGTTTTCCGAGCCATTGTCTTGCGATAGCGAGTCCGGCGAAATTAGCCATGGTCGCTCCTGTTACAAAACATCCGGAAAATGCTTCCGGCAACCCGAACAGTTGCCGGAGCATTGCAATGGTTTCCGTTTCTATCTGTAATGGCGCCGTATCCTTATCTGCGGCATTCATATCAAAAACTGCTGTAAGCCAGTCGCCTGCTATTGCGGGCAATGTTGCGCCGCCTGTTACAAAGCCCCAGTTACGTGGGCCGCTGTTACCAGCAAGGTGTCGCCCGTAACGTTCGTTAAATTGCTGCAATGCGTTGCTGGCACCCTTTCCCTTTTGTGGTAGTTCTAAACGCTCAAATGTCGCGCTGGCGGACTTTACCGGCAATGCGTCTATTTCCAATAAATGAGATACGCTGTAGTCTTTTATTTCCTGAAGGAATGCGTCAACTTCCTGTAGATCCTGGCGTATTATCTTATTCATCTGAGGTTGATTTACTGTTAAAGGGAACGAGACTTCAAAATTGAAGTAAAATCGGGATATAAAACAGATTCAGTTTTGTAATTTTCGACCAGATCAGATTAACTTCTGCGGTACATGATTAATTGAAAGTTTCAGTATGTTTTGGTTTGTTACGGTTTGTTTCTTTGCGGATGTTTTGGTTGTGTTGCTGGTTGTGCAGTGGTTGCGTTGCTCTGGTTTCAGATGGGATTCCGGGCTGTATCCCTTTTCGAGCCCTTGCTATTTAGCTTTATTAAGCGTGGGGGCATATTTGGTCTATTTAACCCCCGTCAATCGTATCAACTCTCTCAAAGGGATAAGGCCCTGCATCTCCATCTAAAACCACCGCTGTTAAAGTGTACCGCTAGTGGCAGATCAGCAAAAACTCATAGCGCTCCGATTATTTCAGGACATGATGCCTCCATATGACTTCGATCACCACATTTTTAATAACTTATTATTGCATGTTACTTAACAGCATCTACTAACTATTCTTTATGGAACAGCTTTAGAATAGCTCCAATGATCCGAACTTCTGCTTTATTTCATGTTCCAACAGCCATTTCTTACGCCAGATCCCTCCCGCATAACCAGTAAGAGATCCATCACTACCTATTACTCTGTGACATGGTACCACTATCGCAATTCTGTTCTTTCCATTTGTCGTACCTACTGCACGGATGCTTTTCGGATTGTTGATCCGCTTTGCTAATTGCATATAGGAAATGGTCGTGGCATATGGGATCATCCTTAGTTGTTGCCACACTGTTTGCTGGAATGCTGTTCCCGGTTGTGCAATGGCAAATGTAAATTGCTGTAAGCTGCCTGCGAAGTAAGCTTCCAGCTCCTCTATACATAGTCTGAATGTATCCGGCAACGGATCATGGGTGACTGCTATTCCTTCCTTGAAAGTCAATTCATTAATAGCCTGCGCATCACCAATAATAGTCAATGCTCCTACCGGTGTTATAATTGAATGGATATATGATGGTATGCCGGTTGACATAGCAGATGGTACATCTGCCGGTATACCTGATTGTATATCCAATGGTGTTTGTGGTTGTATGTTTGGCTTTTTCATATTGTTCAGTATTACTTTTACTATGCGCAACTATGCTTTATGGTGCGTTACTATGCTAGTTTGTTACGACCCTTTTCTATGCTACCTACTGTTATACCTTACTATACAATTTACTCCGGCATTAATCTATCCGGCATTAATATAATGAACGCCATAAATAGAATGTGGCATATGCTGCATGTTCCCCCCAATGTTGTGTATACGTCTTTACATCTGCCAGTGATGGTTTTGCCGTCAATTGCAGCTGATATTTCAATGCATTGTGCAAACCTGCATCTTCCAATGGTAATGCCTGGTGATGGCGATGGTATTTCATCAGCACATAATTAGCTGACCAGTTCCCGATACCCCTGAAGGATACCAGATGGTCCCTTGCCTGCTGATAATTCATATTCTCCAGCTGCTCTACCGTTAAATGTCCAGCCGTCATTGATTGTGCCAGCCGGATGATGTAATCTGCTTTACTACGCGAGAACTGCATACTGATCAGGGTGGCAGGCTCTAATGCCGCAATCACTGCCGGATGAGGATATACATAGTGGTCCTTCCCATCTATTACTGCATGATGCCCGAATGCCTGTATAAAACGCTGACGCAATGTATACGCAAATCCCAATGTGATCTGTTGCCCCATAATGCTCCAGGTCAGCGCTTCAAAGAGTTCCGGGATACCTATTAGCCGAAGCCCCTTGTAGCGGGTTACTAATAGGCCTAGTACATTGTCCTTTGCTGCAAAATCATAGAAGGGACGAAGATCTGCATCCAAATGCAACCAATGACTGATATATCGACGGATATAAGCCTCATCTATTACTAGGTGTTCTTTTGATCCTTTCGATCCTTCAGGTTTATCGTTGGCAGCGCTCCTAACTACAATCCGTAGTGATCCCGATGCAGTATTATCACTGATCTCCATCAGTACGGGCTCTCCATTCGAAACGATCATCTTCTGTACCACACCATCCTGTACATAATGCAGACACTCCTTTTCTGAACGTCCCAGAAATACCAGGCACTCCGCAAAAGAAAAATTATCGTGATCAGTAACCGGTATATTGACAACTGTTTGTCGGCTCATGAATAACTATTAATAATGAAATAATAAATTCCCACCTGGCTGACTGTCCTACCCAGCCCAACTAATCGTCACGGCTTACAACGCTTGCAGGCCCGGTAACCATTCTTAAGTGCTTCATCCCTCGTAATATAAAAAGTCACATTATCAGGCCGGGGATTAGCGGAACAGGAGGGTTTGCAAAAGATACCCGTTGTTCTCACCGCATTATAGAACAGGCCGTCGAACTCCTTATCCTTACTCAGCATGGCTTGCAGCATAACAGGTTGTGTTAAGGGTGCACCTTTCTTATAAGCTGTCTGCTCCAGGAAAACGCCATGATCATTCTCCAAAGATTGTTTTCCCCACTGCAGATAGGAATCGAGCCATTCTTTAAAAGAATAAAAGGCTGTCTTATTAAGATATCCGTACCGTTCTCTGCCCGCCTGATATATCTTTATCCAACCGCTATCTTCCAGTAATTGCAGGTGTTTGGACACCGCCTGCCTGCTGATATCGCCAAAATGCTCGTTGATCTGATTCACATTTAATGGCTGCAAACGTAACAGGGAAAGGATCTCCCTGCGCACCGGATCGGCCACGCCTTTAAACAGTTCATCCATTATGCAATTTTTTAGTTGCATAAAGTTATGCAATTATTTTGTTGCGCAAAATAAATCTGAAGCTTGTAAAGAAACTTAGCAAGAAAACGGAGTTGGTTATTAACCAGTCCTATAAACAGTATTAATCAGGATGACTGATATGGCCTAATACTTTAAGAATACATGAATCTTAAGTTGAATTTAATGGGACAGGATATTAACGGATGCCTTTAAGTAGCGGCGGTTCCAGGTGGAGACTACGGGCCTTAGTCCTTTGAGAGCGCCGACACGCTTGACAGGGGTTAAATGGAAATTCAACAGGCCCTACGCTTGACAAAGCCTGATAGCAAGGGCTCGAAAAGGAGTACAGCCCGTGGTCCCACCTGGAACCGAGCGTAACACCCATCCGCATAACATCAAACAAAAAAACCATATCAGATGATTTTTACTTACATTTGAACCATATCAGATCAACCAACGCCATGCTAAAAACTGCTGAACATCTCTATCTACAGATAGCAGACAAACTGGAACAACTGATCTCCAAAGATGTACTGAAGATCGGCGACAAACTCCCCTCCGTCCGCACTATGAGCGAAGAACAGGGTGTGAGTATGAGCACCGCGTTCCAGGCATACTATCACCTGGAGGCAAAAGGACTAATAGAATCCCGCCCGAAATCAGGATACTACGTGATCTTCAGTCCGCGGAGAATGCCGGAAATGCCAAAGGCGTGTGAAGCGGTTAAAAAGCCTTCGGAAGTAACGCTGCATGAGATGATCACGCAGGTATCCCAGGATATGAGCCTGCAGAATATTACCAGGTTCGCGTCCGCTGCTCCGCCGGAAGCCTTGTTGCCCGCAGCCAAGATATCCAAAGCCCTGATACAGGCGCTGAGAAAAACACCTAATGCCGGCATTGGTTATGAACAGGTACAGGGGAATGCGGACCTCCGCAGACAAATAGCCCGTAATTCTATCCTATGGGGTGGCGCCATCAGCGAGGACGATATCGTCACAACCAATGGCTGTATGGACGCACTGACGCTCTGCCTCTCCGCTGTAACGCAACCTGGCGATACCATCGCAGTGGAAAGTCCTGCATATTACGGATCACTGCAACTCGCGGAAAGCCTGGGACTAAAGGTGCTCGAAGTACCCACCCATGCCGCTACCGGTATAGACCTGGAATACCTCGACAAAGCTATTCCGAAGTTTAAGATCAAAGCCTGCCTGTTTGTGACCAATTTCACCAATCCGCTGGGCGCATGCATGCCTGACTGCAATAAACAGGAACTCGTCAGATTACTTGAAAAATATGATATACCGCTGATCGAAGATGATATCTACGGAGATATGTACTTTGGCAAAGAACGTCCTACGGTATGTCAGACATTCGATACCAACGGGCTCGTGCTGCTGTGCAATTCATTCTCAAAATCATTGGCACCGGGATACCGTGTAGGATGGACCGTACCCGGAAGGTATAAAGAAAAAGTACTGACACTGAAACGACATCACTCCATCTCCTCTCCTTCCCTACCTGGCGCCGCTATTGCCTGCTTCCTCGAGAATGACCGGTATGAGCACCATCTCAGGGGAATGAGGAAAAAACTGCATACGCAATATATGCGCCACCTCCAGGCCATCAGGGAATACTTTCCGGAAGATTGCTGTGTATCAAGGCCGCAGGGAGGTTTTGTACTCTGGGTGGAACTGCATCCTAAAGTGAATACTTACGAGCTGTACGAGCAGGCCATCAAACATAAAGTGTCTTTTGCCCCGGGCAGGATATTCTCCCTGCAGGAACGCTATAATAACTGTATGCGTATCAGCTTTAGCAATCCATGGAGCAAACAGATAGATGAAGGGTTGAAAACACTGGGACGATTACTCAGGAAGATGTCCTGATAATAAAGGCCGGGATAAGACTATCCCGGCCGCCTGCGTAAACCTACAACTGTATATACTGTATAAAATTTTATGCTGTTTTACGGTAGTTCCATATCGCCCAGCCATTCAGTACTATAGCAAAAGCTATTTCATAAAGGAACTGCATTTTGATATCCTCGAAGCGGCTTCCCTTCAATACGATCATCCTCACCACATCTATAAAATGCGTTACAGGGGTCAATTGCGCGATCATCTTCGCCCAGGCCGGCATATTATCCACAGATACAAATAAGCCGCTCATGAGCATAAATATCATGATAAAGAAGAAGGCTACGAACATGGCCTGCAACTGGTTATTGCTATAGGTAGAGATCAGCAGGCCAAAGCCAAGCAACGCTACGAGGTAGATAGACAGAAAGCCATATAACAGCAGCAAACTGCCTAATGGAATGATGCCATATACAAACCTGGCCAATAGCAGCCCCAGTGTAAAATCCACCATACCGATCACCCAGAAGGGGACCATCTTTCCTATGATGAACTGCCACTTTTTAATAGGTGTTACATTGATCTGTTCAATAGTCCCGATCTCTTTTTCCTTTACAATGTTCAGTGCAGAAATAAAACCTCCGACCATCGTTACCAGCAATACCAGGATACCCGGTACCATATAAATGCGATAGTTCACATTCGGATTGAACCAGTTGGACGAGGTCACATCGATCGTACCTGCCGCCGTCGCTTTCGCAGGCAGCCATTTCATGCGGATCTCATTGTTAAAGTCCCCCAGGATAGTATTGAGATATGCACTGCCCAGTCCCGCCTTCGTACCGTTGATAGCGTCTGCAGCCAGGTAGACTTCCGCCTTGTTCTCCCGCACCAGGTCTGTTTCAAAGTGTGCCGGGATCTCAAGAATGATGTCAGCCTTTTCTCTTTCTATTTCATGCAAAGCAGGCGCATAGTCGGTATAGTAACCTTTAATATGGAAGTATCCGGAAGAAGCTATCTTCGTCACCATCTGTTGCGTATAGGTAGAATGGTCCCTGTCCACCACTACCAGGTTGATATTCTTTACATCAAAATCAGCCGCCAGGGGCATGATCAGCAGCTGGATCATCGGCATGACAAAGATGATAGGCAATATGCCCTTATCGCGGAAGATCTGCCTGAATTCTTTCTCCAGTAATAGTCGCAGTGTTCTCATGACAGACGTGTTTTAAAGCTTTTAATACTAATAGTCAGCAGTAAGACCGTCATACCTGCTAATACCAGCGTCTCCTTCCATATTACGCCGATGCCCAATCCCTTCAGCATGACCGCCTTAACGATCACATAAAACCAGCGGGACGGCAACAGGTTGGAAATGAACTGTAAAGGCAATGGCATGTTCTCCAGCGGGAAAATGAAACCGGTGAACAGGATGGTCGGCAACATCATGCCCATCATCGATACCATCATGGCCGTTTGCTGTGAGCGGGTAACGCTGGAGATCAGCAGGCCAAGTGAAAGACAACAGATGATAAACAACGTGCTTTCCAGGAACAGCAGTACGATACTTCCCCTGATCGGCATATCCAGCGCTACGACGGCAAGCAATAGAATAATGATCAGATCTATCAATGATAGCGCCAGGTAAGGCACTGCTTTAGCCAGTACTACGTAAGTAGGTTTGAAGGGAGATACCAATAGTATTTCCATCGTCCCCATTTCCTTCTCCCGTACTATTGATACTGAGGTCAGCGTGGTACAGATGATCATCAATACCAGCGCCATCACACCTGGCACAAAGTTCATCGAGCCATTCAGTTCAGGATTGTACAGCATCCTGGTTACCGGCTCAATACGCATGGGGATGTTCGCCGTAGGATTGATCTGCTGCTGATACTCGCCCATTATAGCCGTCAGGTAATTGGTCAATGTTTTCGCCGTGTTCGGATCAGAAGCATCTGCAATGATCTGGATGTGAGCTACCTGGCCATTCAGCAGATCATTACCGAAACCTGCCGGGAATACCACTGCACATTTCACCTTGCCTTTTTTGAAGGCCTTATAAATATCTTCATCTGATTTATCACTGGCGCTGATGTCGAAATATTTACTGGCAGCGATCATAGTGGTGAGTTGCTGAGAGGCGGCATCGCCTGCATGATCTACCACGATGATCTGTGCATTCTTTATTTCTGTCGTCAACGCATAACCGAACAACAGGATCTGCATTACCGGTAAACCGAACAGGATCAGCAAGGTGCGCCTGTCTCTGAATACGTGGTAGAATTCTTTTCTGACAAATACCATGAATTGTTTCATGTGTATATATGGTTTAATCGGCGGAACGTTTTGCAGTCCGCGCCAGTGCATAAAATACTTCATTCATAGACGCCGCTTCAAACTGTTGTTTGAGGTTAGCCGGCGTGTCCAGCGCATCAATACGGCCATCCACCATGACGGAGATACGGTTACAGTATTCAGCTTCGTCCATGTAGTGCGTCGTTACAAATACCGTGATCCCACTGCCGGCCGCATCATATATCAGGTCCCAGAACTGCCGGCGTGTAATGGGATCAACGCCGCCGGTAGGCTCGTCCAGGAACACGATCCTGGGCTGATGAATGATAGCTACGGAGAATGCCAGTTTCTGTTTCCATCCCAGTGGTAAACTACCCACCATCATCTTCGCCTCTTTCTCCATACCCAGTTTTGTGATCAGTTCATCGCCCTTTTCTTTTAGCTGTTTATCCGACAGGCCATAAACACCACCATAAAAACGGATGTTCTCTTTTACCGTCAAACTTTCATACAAGGAGAATTTCTGGCTCATGTAACCAATGTTACGTTTGATATCTTCCTGTTGTTTAAACACGTTATAACCTGCCACAGAAGCCTCTCCGGATGTCGGATATGACAACCCGCACAACATGCGCATAGCAGTCGTTTTTCCTGCACCGTTTGCACCGAGGAAACCAAAGATCTCTCCCTGATCAACATCGAAAGAAATATGATTGACCGCAGTAAAGTCGCCGAAACGTTTTGTAAGGTCTTTACAGACAATTGCCCTTTCACTCATGGATACTTGTTTTAGCAATAAAACAATCTTCGATATCAGGTGTGATCTCTTCGATACTTACACCCTTATGACCTTTGCTTTCCAGCCAGGACAGGAGGCTGGCAGGGTGATCTTTCGCTTCGTCTTTAAAGGATAAATGCAGTGAATCTCCTGCTGCATAACATTGTGCGATACCCGCATATTGCCTTGTATCTTTTAACAGGAGGTATACTTTCTGCGCTGTTAATGCATACAGTTTGCCCGGGTATGCTTTGATAATATTGGCAGGCGTGTCGATAGACAGGATCTGGCCGGTCTGTATCAAAGCGATCCTTTCACAGAGACTGGCTTCATCCATGTAAGGTGTAGACACGACGATGGTAATGCCCTCCTGTTTGAGGCGTTGCAGCATCTCCCAGAATTCCTTACGGGATACGGCATCCACACCGGTGGTCGGCTCGTCCAGGAAGAGTACTTCCGGTCTGTGCACAAGTGCGCAACAGAGTGCCAGCTTCTGTTTCATACCACCTGATAATTTCCCCGCACGCCTGTTTTTAAAGGGAGCGATCTGTTCGTAAATATCTTTGATCAATGCATAGTTGGCCTCAACAGTCGTCCCAAACAGCGTAGCAAAAAAATGCAGGTTCTCTTCTATCGTCAGGTCCTGGTAGAGCGAGAACTTTCCAGGCATATAACCTACACAACTGCGGATCTCGTGATAATTTTTCACAACATCATACCCGGCTACCGTAGCGGTTCCTTTATCTGACAGCAGCAAGGTGGTCAGAATGCGGAAGATGGTTGATTTGCCTGCGCCATCAGGACCGATAAGACCAAACAGCTCTCCTTTTTTTACTGAAAAGGATACGTCCTGTAAGGCCGGCGGAACATCTTTTTCGTATGATTTGCTGACATGTTGCAGTATAACTGTATCCATGATCAATGGAATTGAGTGATGGCGAACATGCCTATTTTCAGATATCCATCGTTAGGCACGCGGATCTTGATAGCATATACCAGGTTAGCGCGTTCCTCTTTTGTCTGGATGGTCTTAGGCGTAAATTCTGACTTGCCGGAAATGTAAGAGATCACACCCCGATAGGTTTTGTAGTCCTTCTTACCTTCATCGATCAGCACCTTGACAGACTGTCCAAGTTTAATTTCCGGTAGCTGTGTGCCGGTGATATATGCTTTTAATAACAGTGTATCTGTATCTGCGATCTTATACAATGCTTTTCCTGTTACTGCCATCTCTCCCTGTAAAGCATATCTGGCAAGCACCGTACCTTTTACCGGATTCACAACAACTCCTTTGCTGATCTCATCATCATACCGGGCCAGCGATTTCTCTAATGGCGATTGCTCACTCAGTATACTTCTGTTCTGATTCGCTACATTGGTTTCGCTGACTGTTAACTGCTGACGGGTAACAATAAGTGTTTTCTGTAACTGATCTACCTGCGCATTGATATCATCCAACTGTTTAGGTGTAGCGGCATCAGCCTTTACAAGATTTTCCGTACGCTGTTGTTCATGCAGTAATTGTTTCAGCTGTGATTCCTGCACGGCCAGTTGCTTACGCACAAGCGCCAGTTGCGGCTGCGGATCGGTGGTCTTTTCCCTTAAAGACCTGATAGTAGCTTGTGCCTGCTCTTTTTGCAGAGTGAGGCCGTTGACGTCTATCTGTCCTACTACAGCGCCTTCACGCAGGGTATCACCTTCCTGTACAGTGAATGACAAGAGTTGTCCGCTTTGTTGGGCGGATACGATCACCTCATCGGCTTCAAAGTTGCCCGAAGCATCAGCTGTTGTTTCTTTGCCGGAGCAGGCGACGATAAAGAAAAAGACCACGGAAATGGATAAGTATTTCATATATCAAACGACGATTTTATTAGTTACCGGATGTGTTTTTGTTATTGTACTGAACCTGCAACAACTGGATCTCATGCAGAATGAGGTTCTGCCTGGCCTGGCTTTCAGCGTTCACCTGTGTGATGTAATCATGTGAAGTGATCACTCCATTTTCCAGTTGTGCTACCGCCGCTTTTTTAACAGAAGTACGCAGTGCGATGATCTCCTGGTCCTGCTGGATCAGGTCACTATACTGGGATGCTTCTATCTGCTGACGGGTCATGGTGAGCCGGGTATTGAACATGAATGTTTCCTTTTGTACGTCCATGTCCTGTTTGCTGATGCGTAAGATCTGGCGGCTGTTCTTATTCGTATAGAGGCTACCTAATCCCCAGCTGAAACGGACACCGCCCAGGGCATAGAAGCCGAAATCGTTGCTCACGAAGTTCAGCGTAGGGCGCCCATAGGTACCCTGTACAAAGGCGCTTACCTTCGGCAGGTAATTCACCTTTAGTTGTTTTTCCTGCACATCATAACTACGCTGTTTGTAGTCGTACAACAGGAGCTCGGGCCGGCGGATCTCTGCAGGCATAGTAGCCGGCGCCGGTTTGGTGAGCCGGGTATGATCGTCCAGCGGCTGATCAATGAACAAGGAGAGCATCTGCAGGTAGGCCTGGCGACTGGCCCTCAACTGAACGTGCGCCTGGTCGGTATTCAGTAGTTCCGCCTTCAGTTCATCGAGGCTGCTACGCAGTGCAGAACCGTTATTAACAGCTCCTTCTGTTTTATGCACCGCACTCCCGATATCCTCCTTCCGCAACTCGTTCTGCTGTAGCTGCTCATCGATTAGCAGGATACCAAAAAAGAGCTGGCTCACCTGGTCTCTTATACTATACAGGTTCACTTCCAGTTGTTGTTGTTGAATGGCGGTATTGGCCTTGCTAAGCTCCTTCTGATAGTGAATGCCGCCTCCATCGAAGAGGGTCTGCGATACTTCCGCCTGCACCTTATACTGGTCTTTGCTTAACTGGGGGGCACCAGGGAAAGGGATCGTCACGACCTGCGACTGGTAAGTAGCTTGCCCGGAGAAGTTCAGCTGCGGCAGGTAACCTTTGGCAGCGTTAGCCACGGTATAATTACCGGACCGGCTGATCAGCTCCCGTTGTTTAATAAGCGGGTAGTTCTTTTGCGCCAGCTGGTAACAATCCTCCAGTGTCAGGGATGTTTGAGACATGGCAGGCGTAGTACACAACAGTACGGCCCATACGAGATACTTCATCATTGCTAACTATTTATTTTAACCATCTGGTTAATTACAGTTCAAAAAAAAGCCTGTTAAGGCTTTAACCAGGAGATGATGACATCTCCCACCAATTTTTTCCGTTCTTCTATCAGCATATTAAACTGTATGTTATCCTGTTGGAAAATGCCCTGTATAAGGGGGCGCGCCACAAAAGGAAAGATACACATAGACACGATGTTCAGGAACAACTGCAGGGGACTGATCTCTTTGATGATCCCTTTTTTGCCGGCCTCCACCACTTCTTTCATAAAAGCTATAATATCCGGAAAGGCTGGCTGTGAACTGATCCGCTTTACCATCATCTCCGGTTGCTGATTGATCTCGTTCAATACAAAGATGGGTACGTAAGGTGTTTCTGCAATGGCGGTGATATAGTGATCGATCAGCGTCCTGATCTTCTCCTCCATCGGCAGCTGCCTGCTAAAAATAGCGCCCAGCCGGCCGACCATTTTCGAAAACGCTTCATCAAAAACAATCTCAAACAGCTTTTCCTTGCTCCGGTAGTAGTAGTGCAACATGGCCTTGTTAATACCCGCCTCGTCCGCTATGTCCTGCATACGTGCACCGGCAAGACCGCGTTTTATAAAGATCCTCCTGGCTGCTTCAATGATCAATTCCTCCGTATTTCTTTCTTGTGCCATTTTAAACTACTTGATTTAACCATCTGGTTAAACAAAGGTAATGAGGACATATCAATCTGCCAAAAAATAAAAAAATGATCAGCTAAGCTGTCCGAAGAAGGACGAGAGATGTTTCATCATCTCCTTGTTAATGGTTAACTGTACATTCCGGCCGGTCTTATCATAAATGAGCAAGCCACTGTCTACCAGTATCTTAATATGGTGAGATACAGTGGGTTGGGACAAACCAGTGAGTTCAGTAATTTCACAGCATTGAATGGCGGACTGCCGGGACGCCGCCAGAATGATGGATAACCGGTGCTTATCAGCTATAGCGTTTGCTGCTTTCTCTATCGTAACTGCATCCATTCTGTAAAAATAGATATTTTTCAATGTTTGCGAAAATACCGACCCCCGTTAGCGGCCTCATACCTACATTTATTTTTCGCATTAACAAAAATTAACAACCGCGAGCGGCAGCCATGCGTATATGAGTGATACCTTATTGCCGACTATGAAGAGTTACAGACATGTGCAGATACAGCTGTCGTTTAACAGCAAAGAGCCAATTTATCAACAGATCAAAGCGTATATCATCAATGAAATAGTGCGGGGAAGACTGCTTCCGGGGGCCTTATTGCCAGGCTCGCGTGTGCTGGCCCAGCAACTGAAAGTGAACAGGAACACGATCATTCTTGCATATGACCAGCTTACAACTGCAGGCTGGCTGACTTCTCAATATAAGAGCGGTACCCGTGTGAGTGATAGCATGCCTGCCGACCAGAAGGGACCGCCGGGACAGGAAACGCCTTTGAAGCCCTCTTTGCATATCCCTTTCCGTCATGTGAACATCTCCCTTTCTCCATCCAATCCCAGCGGTAATTACGATATCATATTTGATGATGGCCGTCCGGACCTGAAGCTCATCCCTGCTACCGAGATCAGCCGGGAATGCCGCAGGCTGTTACAGCCCGAAAACCAGCGGCAGATATTCAGCAACAATTCTGAAAGGGGCAATGAACTGTTGCTGCAGGAAGTGAATACGATGTTGAACAATGATCGCGGACTGGCGGTCACTACTGAGAATATATGTATCACCCAGGGCATGCAGATGGCATTATACCTGACTGCACAAACGTTGTTATCTCCGGGGGATCATATAGCCGTTGAACACCCCGGTTATCAACCTGCCTGGCAGGCCTTTACAATTGCCGGCGCTGAGCTGCATTATATTCCTTCCGACCTGGATGGGATCGATCTTGACCAACTGGAAGCACGCTGCCGTATCACTCCTTTGAAGGCCTTATACGTTACGCCCCATCATCAGTACCCGACCACTGCGACATTATCTGTGGAGAAGCGTATGCAGTTACTGGCCCTGAGCCGTCAATATAACTTCGTGATCATTGAGGACGACTACGACCACGAGTATCATTTCCATAAGCATCATATTCCGCTGGCGGGCATGGAACATGCGGATAACGTTATCTATATAGGATCGGTCATGCACACACTACCCGTCAGTTTTGTATGCGGACCAGCGGCCCTAATTCAGTCGTTGTCGGCATACCGTTCTATTGTGAACCATGAAGGCGACCCTATATTACAACAGGCTATGGGCAACCTGATGGCGACGGGCGATATCCGCAGGCATATACACAATACACGTTATGTCTACATGAAAAGGCTGGAACTGGCTAACAGTATTATACATTCCATATTTGCCGGACAGGCGTACTATACGCCGCCACAGGGAGGACTGGCCATCTGGCTGCAATTGCACAAACAGGTGGAACCTGCCGAGTTACTTCAAAAAGTGCGGTCGGCCGGTATGAACCTGGTCAACCCGCTCAGTTATTATAATCCCATGTACGACACCGTTCCGGGTCTGCGGCTCGGTTATGCTTCACTGGATGAGCCTTCGATCATTAAAGGTTTTGGAAAGCTGGCGAAAGTGATACAACAATTATAGTCTGCACCATCGGATATTGATATGATATAGGAACTTTACTTTAAAGTAGAGTGATAAATGCAATCTATCTGCAACTCGGCGGATATCAGTTGCTTTTCCAGCAGGCGGCATACGTGCTGTCTTTTCCTATTCCCTTCATAATGGGAACAGTTGTAACACGTACGCTGCATCCCTCCTTTTTTGTTATTTAATCCGGCTAGTATAGTATAGAGGGATTGGTAGAGGTTCATCTTCTCCTGTAAAGGTTTTTTACCAACAACAGCCTGCAATTCCGCCGTATACATTTCGGCCTTTTCCAGCATTTCCAACCCTGTATCGGTTAGGAGGAATGAATAGCTACGCCTGTCTTTCTGATCTTCTTCTATGCGCAGGAACCCTTTGCTGACAAGGGCCGCAGCAGCATCGCTGATGGTAGGACGGCTCAGTTGCAGTTCCATAGCTATATAAGCTACTTTGTTCACTGCCGCGGTATGATGTCCGGTGAAAAGTAATATCTGTAATTGTAGAGGTGTGATTCCCAGTATCCTCGCCTGTTCCCACTGGATAGCTTTAAGCATGTCACTGAGCCGTTGTATGGATAACAATAACCTCGCATCCAGCGAAGTAAATTGCTGCTCAGGACTGAACCCTGATGTTTTTTTCATTGTCAATGTAAAGGTAAAGGAGGCGCAAATTTAGTGCGTCCTGGCTACTTGTATAAGTACCAGATATTAGTTTTTTTTCAATATTCTGGCCCGGTACCGGTGGTACGTTTTTTTACTTTAACTTTAGCGCCATTAAGGATACCCCCATTACACCACGTTAATTTCACTGACTGTCACAGGCATGAGCATTTACCAGGTATTTATACGTTTTATTTTCAGCATTTCTACCCGGCTGTTTTCCGGTCTTATCCAGTAGTTTACATATTCAATCATCATAAAATCGCTATGTATGAAGCATCGTAACATCCTGTGTTTCTTTTCAGCTGCCGTCCTCCTTGCAGCACTTACGCAATGTACCCCAAGTCATCCGGACCAGGGAGAGATCCCGGTAGACAAAGCCAGAGCCATCGAACATGTTATTCCGATAGAAGAAGCCCGTGCACTGCGTCAGGGTTTCCTTGCCGGAAGAAAAGAACTCCAGAGCAAATTACCCGGCAACTATCTTGATAGCGCATTCAATATTCCGGAAGGAGAAACCTTTAACCGTCATGCGATTGCAGCTATACTCAACGCCAAAGGCGCTGAAGGTCTTCGTATCTATATGGGTAAAGATGAGAAAGGCCAGGTAAGAATGGTATTACTCCCGGTTGATTCTTCCGGTACAGACATCCTTACCACACTGGTATCACGCGAAAAAGCGGCGAATGTACCGGGTGTTCAGCCAGCCAGGGCATCCAGTCCTATACAGGCGATGGAAAGCGGTCAGCGTTGTCCCCCACTTTGCAAAGCCAAATTATAATTACCCGTTATCATCCTGTTCCCGATGAATAATATAGGCGCCTTTCTGGTAAGCCAGTTGGTCATTATTCCTTTAGTAACAGGGCTGATCCGCTTCAACAAGACTGTTGCAAGCTTTCAGCCCTTCCTCCTGCTCCTTTCACTGGCATTCCTTTCGGAAACGATCAGTTTTATCTGCATCAGCATCATGGAAACAAGTAATGCTGTTCCGCTGAACCTCTATGGCCTGGCGGAATCCATCGTGATCGTCTACCAGTTCTTTATATGGGGCACATTCAAACGAAAGCGGATCCTTTTTATCGGATTATTATCCGGTTTTGCTGCTGTCTGGATCACAGAAAATATCATTTACAATAAAATAGAAACATTCAGTCCCTATTTCCGCGTCACCTATGCTTTTGTTACAGTGCTGCTAAGCATCAATGAGATCAACTACCTGATCGTAAAAGACAACAAGTCGCTCTTCCGGAACGCGCGTTTCCTCGTCTGCCTGGGATTCATCATCATCTTCATTTACCAGATCATCTATGAGGCGTCTATGTTCATAGGGTCGGACACCGTATTGTCTTTGCGGATCATTTTTATGTTCAATTATATCAATGCTTTTGTAAATTTGATCTATGCTATAGCAGTTCTATGCATACCTGTTAAACCTTCCTACTATTTTAACAAACATTTTGACGCATAGCATACAGGCAAGTAATGCCTCAAAATGATTATACCCCATGGACGATAAAATATTCTATATCACGATATTTATTTCGCTGCTGATAGCTGTCATTATCGTGTTCTTTGTAGTATCGATCATCTCTTATCACCGCCGCTATATAAGGCTGCAGCGGGAGCGTATCATGGCCGAGATCACCATTCTGGAGAATGAACGGAAGAGAATCGCGGCAGACCTGCATGACAGTATGGGCCCGCTCCTGTCCACCATTAAACTGAACATTCACAGTATTTCGGTGGCCGATGAGAGGGACAATATGATCATCGCAAAATCATCGGGCTATATAGATGAAGTGATCCGCGGACTGCGACAGATCTCACACAACCTGCTGCCTGCAACACTGGAGCGTAAAGGGCTGACGGAAGCATTACGTGAATTTATCAGACAGCTATCGGATAAGCAACCACTCGAAATAAAATTCCACACCTCCGGCCAGATAAATATTCCGCCAGAAAAGGAGATCCACATTTTCCGCATCATCCAGGAGATCACTCATAACACATTGAAGCATGCGAAGGCTACACAGTTGCAGATCGTGCTGACCAGGGAGAACGGCTTTTACCTCGTGCTGATCAAGGAGAACGGTACCGGGTTTGATGTAAAGAAAGCCAGAGCTGAATCGTCCGGACTGGGAATGAAAAGCCTGGCGATCCGTACGGACATCTTACGGGCTTCATTATCAATCGACTCTGTACCAGGCCAGGGTACTAACTATTTCGTAAAAATTCCCGCCGGATAATGTAACTTTATTGAAATTTGAGAGAGACACTCCTTACCCCAATTCTTACATTGAAATGAATCACGACATCCGATTAGTGATTGCTGACGATCATGAAATTTTCCGTGACGGACTCGCACTAATGCTTTCGAGGCAACCTGACATTACCCTTGTGGGACAAGCCAACAATGGCAGGGAATTACTGGAATTACTGGAAACTGTAGAAGCTGATGTGGTCATGACAGATCTGAAGATGCCGCTGATGGATGGTATCACCGCGACACGCGCGCTTTTACAACGCACACCTCACATCAGGATCATTGCGCTGTCCATGTTCGATGAAGAAGAGCTCATTGTGGAAATGCTGGAAGCGGGCGCTAAAGGTTACCTGTTAAAGAACGCCGACAAACAGGAGATCATTGAGGCTATCAACAGTGTTTATGAAGATAATATCTTCTATTGCAAACAGACCTCCGCCAGGCTGGCCGCTATGATCGTCAGGAGCCGCTTTAATCCTTCCCGCAACAATAACCCGATCACTTTCACTGACCGTGAAAAAGAGATCATCCGACTTATCTGCCAGCAATTTACCGCCCAGGAAATAGGCGATAAGATCTTCCTGAGTAAGCGTACCGTAGAGGGACACCGTACGCGGATACTTGAAAAGATGAATGTAAAAAACACAGCCGGAGTGGTCGTATTTGCATTGAAAAACAATCTCATCAGTGAAGCAGAACTGCTTTAAGCCTTTCATTACTGACGATCTGTGCGTATATTTGCGGCAACCAACAGATAAGAGTGCCTATGACACGTATAGCCCTGATCCGTCACGGAAGTACAGCATGGAACAAAGAAGGGAAAATGCAGGGCAGCACAGACATACCTCTGGACGCCGAAGGACTTGAACAGGCCCGGAAACTGGGTATCCGCCTTTCCGATGAACATTGGGACATTGTTTATACCAGTCACCTGTCACGCGCCAGGCAGACCGGAGAGATCATTGCCGCCGGACTGGGTATTACCGATATCCGCCATGATAAACGCATTATGGAAGTGCACGGCGGACTAACAGAAGGCACTACCGAGGCGGACAGGATCGCTAAATGGGGCGCCGATTGGCGGCAGCTTGAACTGAGCCGGGAAACTGAACAGTCCGTACTGGGCCGGGGGCTTAACTTCCTGGACGACCTCCTGCACGAACATGCCGGAAAACATATCCTTATTGTGAGCCATGGCGGTTTTATCCGTCAGTTGCTTCGCAAACTGGCGCCTGACCTTGCCCAGGACGTCATGCTTAAAAACACCTCCGTTACGCGTTTTACTGTGAATGACGACGAATGGGAATGTGAACTGTACAATTGTACCGTTCATTTGGATGCGGTCTGAAAATAACTTATTGTCGGTCCTATAGGTATTAGAAATAAGCCGGTTCAATAATAATTGAGCCGGCTTTTACTTTAGTGCCCGGAACCGGAGCGTATCCTTTCCTACGCCTGATCTGTCACCACAAGGCGACTATCTCTATAACGGAATAAAAAGTCACATTATGCAGATTTTCTGCATAAATGAAGCCATTTTTAGTAGATCTTGCTTTTATTTGCCTTACTTTGTATAAAACCCGTGTATATGCTAGTATATTTCAAAGCAGAGAACTTTAAGTCTATTAAAGACCCGGTAGTTATCAATTTTGAGGCTACAGCAATATCAGCCCATCAGCACAGCAATGTGATTGAGAAAGGCAAAGCAAAATTGCTTAAGACTGTATTGTTGTATGGGGCTAATGCTAGCGGCAAATCAAAAATACTGGATGCATTTGTTACCTACCGTGCGCTTATATTGAAATCAACGGCTAACCACAGCACAACTTTGCTGCCAGTGCAGCCATTCAAACTGAATACGGAAAGTGTAAAACAACCTTCACAGTTCGAATCTGAATTCATTATTAAAAATAAGCGCTACAAGTACGGCTTTAAAGCGACCAATAAACATATAGACTCAGAGTGGCTGATCGAAGTGAGATCAACAACTGATTCAGCAGTTTTTTTAAGAGTTGGTCAAGATTTCGAGATCAATGAAAAGAAGTTTCAGAATGCAAAGGGGGTGGAAAAAAAGTGTAATGAAAATGTACTCTTCCTGTCCGTCGCAGATCAATGGAATGTGCCGTTAGCTAAAGAAATCTATAAATGGTTTTTCGACATGGTTACCATACATGGGCTTCATGACGATTCATACAAAAGCCACACAAACGAGCTCTTAGAAAAACAGGAATACAATAGCCTGATCAATGATCTGATATCCCATGCAGATCTGGGTATTAAGTCAGTAAAATTGGTACCTTTTATGGAGAACCAGAGGCGGCACCTTCAGGACGTTGGTGTTCTGTCTTCTGATGACTCGGACCCGGATAACAAGGGCCGCGTATTTGCGCATCACGACATTTACAATAATGAAGGGCAGGTGACAGGTATCGAGTTCTTTGATATGCTGACGCATGAATCGGAAGGCACTATGAAATTTTATAACGTCATTGGCGCAATACTATCTTCTATAAAACACGGCAATTTGGTCATCATTGACGAGCTGGACGCTAGATTTCACACACTATTGACTAAAGCAATTGTAGGCCTTTTTAATAGTGAAAGTGTAAAAAGCGGTGCACAGTTAATGGCCGTTAGTCATGATATCTCTGTAGTAGATCAGGAGCTCCTGAGAAGGGATCAGGTTTACATTGTTGAAAAAGACAATTTCGGCGCAACAAATGTGGCAAGCCTTGCTGAATACAAATCTGTACGCAATGAAACTCCTTTTGCAAAAAACTATCTGGATGGTAAATATGGAGGCATTCCTTTTATCGAAAATCTTGAAACGTTCCTAAAGGATGGCAAAAAATAAGAGCAAAAAACTTAGTGGGTTCGCAGAGCTGATGGCCGAGATTCAAGCTGGGAAACCTACTATACCTGTTGTAGATGGTAAGATAGAACGAAAATACTATCTTATAGTAAGCCAGGGCACCGAAACGGAGGTTTTGTATTTCAAATATCTGGCATCTCTTCTGCCCAACAAAATGGTTAAAGTAGATACCAAAGGACATAGTAAAGATACTATCGCTGTTGTAAAAAAGGCAATAGACCTTCGGGAAGAGAAGAGGAAAAATCGCTCAACTCCCTGTTACGACGAAGTATGGGCAGTATTTGACAAAGACGATTTTACAGACACTGATTATGAAAAAGCAATAGCGCTAGCAGAGAGAGAAGGCATTGAAAGTGGACATTCTAATGAATGTTTTGAACTTTGGTTTATCCTACATTTCGGATCACTAGATGCAGCCATTGGGAGGAAAATGTACTTTGAGCGGCTTTCTAACATATTAAAAACAAGCTATGCAAAGAGTGATGCCGAAATCTGCAAAAAAGTACATGGTACAAATAACGTAAACATTGCAATCGGACGCGGACATAAACTGGAAGCCCTCCACGCAGGAAAACCACCTGCTCAGTGGAATCCCTATACAAGGGTTTACAAGTTGGTTGAGCGATTAATGGCACACATAGAGAACAGAGAAGCAAAATATTGATCCTCATACTACCAGCAACTCATACAAAACACCACAATTCAACCAGGATACAGCTTTCATATAACGTTCATGATCTTCCGTTCATCTTCCGTTCCGAACGGAGGATGAACGGAAGATCATGAACGTTATATGAAAGCTGTATCCTGGTTATATACTGACTCAACATACTATTTGATCACACCTGATGTTCGCTTCAAGTTCGCTTCAGGAGTACATCAACTATCCTTATCCTCCCTTTATCTTCCCTTCAGAAGGGAGGATAAAGGGAGGATAAGGATAGTTGATGTACTCCTGAAGCGAACTTGAACCATACTATAGCAGCTGATCGTCCACCCACCCCAACCTTAAATTGGTACTACAAACGTATTTTAGCCCCTGACCTAAATAAGCCTCCCGCAATCTGTAAAATACCACCTCTCAGGTCCAAAAACGGACAAACCCTCCCTCAATCTCTCCGAAAGGGTAAGCAATTCATTTTCAGGGTTATTTTTTTTCACAAACTGCTCTTGTTTTCACCGTTGCAACACTTTTTTTTGTAGACTTGTGTATAAATCAGCGACAAACTTTTCAGCACTACCCCAATAGATAATCTGTCAGGTTCTAAGATTCACACGACGTTCATTCTCTGTACTATGACCGAGGAACTTTTCATGTATTTCATACCCTCTACGCCGGCCTTTTTAGGGCCGATACATAGTTATTTCCTACACTTGATCTATCCACTCAGCACTTATCTTGTGACTTCAGGAATTTTGCCAATTGCATGCATAGGGAGTGTTTCGGTTTGGATAGTGGTGATGCTACGCCGGCTGGATGTCTACCAGAAAAGGCAAAAGGAGCTGGTACGGAAGTTACAGGAGCAGCAGGCGATGATGACCAACCAGGAGCTGGATATCCAGGAGGCGGAGCGCAAACGTATTGCTGCTGATATTCATGATGAGATAGGCGGTAACCTGGCCGCTATCCGGGTCAATCTGCAAAACCTGCATTACAGGACGAAACAGGATGAGCAGAAAGCTACCAGCCTTTTGCAGCTGGTGGACCAGACCAGCCAGAATGTGCGCAGGGCGGCGCATAACCTGATCCCTCCCCTTTTTGGCAATATTCCCCTGACGGATATCCTCCAGTCTTATTTTTCCCTGATCACTACCCCGGATATCCTGTTCCATTTTTGCACCAATAAGTACCAGCCGTATTTTGATCCCCGGCAGGAGCTGATCTTGTACCGCATTATCATGGAACTCACCAATAACATTATCAGGCACGCGAAGGCGTCGGCCGCTACTATCCAGTTGTTGTATTGTCCTGATCATCTGGAGATAGTGGTGGAAGACGATGGTATCGGATTATCCACCTCCCCCGGCCGGATGCAGGGCATCGGACTGCCGGGTGTAAAAAGCCGGGTAAGATCGTTAGGCGGGAAATTACACGTCGATTCAGGCATTTCCGGCACCACCTTTATCATTCACATTCCTGTAATTCCACAACATGCAGCTACCTGTTAACATCATTCTGGCTGATGATCATACCCTTTTTGCCGACGGTATCCACTCTATTCTGCAGACGGTCCCTAATGTGGCCGTCCTGGCCATTGCCACTAACGGTCAGGAACTGATAGACCTGTTATCCCGCCACCAGCCCGATATTGTCATCCTGGACATCAATATGCCCGTACTGAACGGCCTGGAAGCAACAAAGCTCATCCGGCAGGAATTTCCTCATATCAGGACCATTATCCTGTCCAGTTACAACGATCCCCATCTTATCTCCCTGGCCCATAGTTATGGCGCTGACGGCTACCTGCTGAAAACCTGCAATAAGGATGAACTGTTACAAACCATCCGTCAGGTAAGTAAAGGCCAGTCTTGTTTTCCCGCCATGCCCCGCCTTTATCATCCGGAATCGGAAAACCTCCCGATCAGGGAATTTAACCTGACCAGGCGGGAAACTGAGATCCTGCAGCTGATCAACCAACAGTTCACCAATCAGCAGATAGCCACCCATCTGTATTTAAGCATTTATACCGTAGAAACGCACAGGAAGAACATTATGCAGAAACTCCAGCTCAAAAGTCCCGCCGCCCTTACCCGTTTTCTGCTGGAAAAAGGCCTGTAATCACCAGCTATACTACCTATCATGCCATTCTGTCATTTTCGGATTTTATTGTGTAGTTTTGCTTTCCTAAAATTACTTGCAAAGGATGCTGGAACAGGTTACAAAAGTGCATGACGAAAGTCGCCAGGGTGAGGCTTACGCACCCGTGGCTGAAGAAACACAGACTTATACTAAAAAATTCTATATAGAGAGTTATGGTTGCCAGATGAACTTTAACGACAGTGAGATCGTGGCGTCCATTCTCAAAGAAGAAGGTTTCGGGCCTACCCGTAACCTGGAAGAGGCCAGCCTTGTGCTGCTCAACACCTGTTCTATCAGGGAAAAAGCGGAAACGACCGTACGTAAACGGCTGACAGAATTCCGGAAAATAAAACAACGTAATCCGGAACTGCTGGTGGGAGTGCTGGGGTGTATGGCTGAACGTTTGAAGGCGAAGCTCCTCGAAGAAGAAAAACTGGTGGACATGGTAGTAGGCCCTGATGCCTACAGGACCCTGCCTGCCCTCATCGAAGAGGCTGAAACCGGTCAGAAGGCGGTAAACGTACAATTGAGCCGTGAAGAGACCTATGGCGACATCAATCCCGTAAGACTGGACAGCAATGGTGTAACCGCCTTTGTTTCCATTATGCGTGGCTGTAATAATATGTGCTCTTTCTGTGTGGTGCCATTTACCCGTGGACGTGAGCGTAGCAGGGACGTGGCGTCCATCCTGCAGGAAGCTACTGATATGTTCAACAGGGGCTACCGTGAAGTGACCTTGCTGGGCCAGAATGTGGATTCTTACTATTGGGTAGACCCGCAGGACGCATCTGTTATTACCACCTTTGCCAATCTGCTGGAACAGGTAGCGCTGATCAGTCCATTACTGAGAGTGCGTTTCAGCACATCCCATCCTAAAGACATTACAGATGATGTATTGTTCACCATGGCGAAATACGAGAACATCTGCAAATACATCCACCTGCCTATGCAAAGCGGCAGCACCCGTATACTGCAGCTGATGAACCGTACCTACACCAGGGAATGGTACATGAAAAAAGTTGACCGCATCCGTGAAATACTGCCCGACTGCGCCTTGTCCACGGATGTTATTACCGGCTTCTGCACAGAAACAGAAGAAGACCACCAGGATACCATGAGCCTGATGGCCTACGGCCGGTACGACCTTGCATATATGTTCTTCTATTCCGAGCGCCCGGGTACACTGGCCGCACGCCGTTACCAGGATGATGTGCCGGAAGAAGTTAAAAAACGTAGACTGGCGGAAGTGGTGGAATTGCACCGCGGACAATCACTCAGCAGTATGCAGCAGGATGTTGGTAAAACGTTTAAAGTGCTGATCGAAGGCACTTCCAAACGCTCTGAAGATCATCTCTTCGGCAGAACAGATCATAACAAGGTGGTGATCTTCCCTAAAGAAGATTTCCGTAAGGGCGAATATGTATGGGTGAAGGTGGACGACTGTACTGCCGGCACATTACTGGGAACTTCGACAGGGAGAGCTTAAAAGACAAATTTATTGGATCACAGCACCTTTTACAGGCCTGTACGGCCGGTAAGAGGGTAAATTGAGGATATGGATAACATACAGTCCATTAAAAACAGGTTTGGCATTATAGGAAACTCGCCTGCATTGAATTATGCCTTGCAGGTGGCAGCACAGGTGTCCAATACGGACCTGACCGTGCTGATAGTTGGTGAAAGCGGCGTTGGTAAAGAAGTGTTTTCCAATATTATCCATTCACTAAGTGCCCGTAAACACAACCCTTTCATTGCCGTAAACTGCGGCGCTATTCCGGAAGGGACTATAGATTCAGAACTTTTCGGCCATGAAAAAGGCTCTTTTACCGGAGCCGTGGACAGCCGTAAGGGATATTTTGAAACCGTGAACGGCGGTACCATTTTCCTTGACGAGATCGGGGAAATGCCGCTGGGAACACAGGCCCGCCTACTGCGCATGCTGGAAACAGGCGAGTTTATCAGGGTGGGTTCTTCCAAAGTGCAGAAAACAGATGTGCGTGTGATCACGGCTACCAACAGGGACCTGCTTGATCATACCCAGCAGGGCAAGTTCAGGGAAGACCTTTACTACCGTTTGAACACTGTGCCCATCAGGGTGCCTTCCCTGCGGGACAGGAAAGAGGACATTCCTTTGTTGTTCCGTAAGTTCTGCGTGGACTTCTCAGAACGTTACAAAACACCGAGTATCCAGCTGGATGACGAGGCCCGTAACATACTGGTGAACTATCCGTGGAGAGGTAACGTACGTGAACTGAAGAACATGGCGGAGCAGATCTCCGTACTGGCGCAGGACAAACTGATCACGGCACAGGAACTTAGACGTTTCCTGCCGGAAGTGAACGAACCTAACAGGTTACCAATGATCGCAGCACCGCAGGCAAAATCCAACGGCGACTTCTCTAATGAAAGGGATATCCTGTATAAATTGTTCTTCGATATGAAGAAGGATGTGACAGAACTCAAAAAGATGTTCTTCGACATCCTGCAGAACCCTAACATCGCGCATGCCAGCAATTTCCAGGACAGTCACATGATGCACAACTTCCATCCGCAACCGGAAGTGAGCACGAACACGGTCCCTAACGCAATTTCTTCACCCCAGCAGCCGATCATATTACAGGAAAGTAATAAGATCGACCATCACGAAGAAGTGGAGGAAACCCTGTCCATTGCCGACAAAGAGAAAGAACTGATCGTCAAAGCCCTGAAAAAGCATAAGGGTAAAAGAAAGGATGCAGCGCTTGACCTGGGTATTTCTGAAAGGACCTTATACAGAAAATTAAAAGAATACAACATTAACGAATAGCAGGCGGGCTGCCGGAAATGTTCCACTCCCGGCAGGCGCCTTAATACTTTACGAGATGATCAGATTACTCCAGGGGATAATGACCGTCAGCTTAATGCTGTTACTGGGCGGATGCTCCATTCATTATTCCGCTACCGGGGCCAGTATCGAGCCAGGCGCAAAATCAGTGAATGTGCGTTTTATTGAGAACAGGGCGCCTATCAACAACCCGACCCTTAGTCAGAACCTGACCGAAAGGCTGCGTAATAAAGTACAGTCGCAGACAAAACTGGTGCAGATCAATGAGGACGGGGCGGATTATGAATTTAAAGGCAATGTAACAGGTTACTCATTCAGCAATGCTGCGGTTACCAATGTGGACCAGGCTGCTACTTCCAGGCTGACGGTGACTGTTAATATTACTTTTGTGAAGCGGATAGGTGATAAAAAGGGGTATACGCAGTCGTTCACCCGTTCGGCCGACTTCTCGGCATCCCAGTTACCAAGTGCGGTGGAAAATGGTTTGCTGGAGAACAATATCCTGCCACAAATAGTGGACGATATTTTCAACAAAGCGTTTGCTAACTGGTAAGTATTACAAAAGCTTTCGTATTTAATTTTTTTTCATACTTTAGCAGCATGACCGCAAACAGGATCATTCAACATATATTCCAACAGCCTGATATTAAACAGGTTGACGAGGCAGCACTGGAAAGGCTGGTGACGTCATATCCATACTTTACGGCGGCCCGCCTGCTGCTGGCGCGCAAACAATACAGTGTTCAGAAGAATCTGCTGGCGCCGGCGGTAAAAAAGGCCCAACAGTACAGTACCAATATGCATTATTTCTACCGCTTTGTTACCACAGATGAAAAGAGCATTGCTCCTGTGGAGGAAGCACCGGTAGAAGTAGCGCCCATACCTGTACAGGATGAGGCGGTCATAGCGTTTCCCGGACAGGAAGAAGCGCCTGCCGTTGAAGCACAGCCTGTAGTTCAGGAACCGCCTGTACAGGAACCGAAGATCCATGTAACAATACCTAAAACACCGGCAGAGCAGCCTGTTGCATCAGAAACGGCTGCAAATTCCGATACATCATACAATACCGACGAGGAGTTGACCGTTACTGCGAATGATGTGGTAGCGACAACTGCCGCTCCTTCCCGGGAGGAGCCTGCTGCCGTACCTGTGCAAACAATAGCACAAGCGGCAGAACCAATAGCGGCGCCTGCACAGGCGGTGGAACAACCGGTAGCAACGCAGCCGGTAATACCTTCCAACAGTGTTAAGCCGGCAGAAGAAGATACAGAGCCTATTAAAATATTCCCGCTGGACACTTCTGAGACGGAAACGTCTCTGACTTTCCAACCCTTGTATACCGATGATTATTTCGCTTACAAACGTTTGAAAGAACCTGAGCAGGCAGACCAGCTCAGTGAAAAAGCAGCAGCAGAAATGAAAAGCTTTACATCCTGGCTCAAAGACATGAAGCATACCTTCGCCGAAAAAGCCAGTAAACAATGGTACCAGGAGCAAATGCACCGCAGTTATGAAGACGCAGATCCGGAAGTGTCTGAAGCGGTGGAAAAGATGGCCATGGAGTCCATTACACTAAATGACGACATCGTTTCGGAGACACTGGCCGAGATCTGGGCACGCCAGCACCAGTACCAGACAGCTATCCACATATATCAAAAATTAAGTTTGCTTAATCCCAACAAAAGCGCTTATTTTGCGCAAAAGATTAAGGAACTTCAGTTACTAACAGAAAAAAGTTAACTTATATACTATGTTATTGATTTTCGGCATATTAATCATCCTGGCCTGTGTGTTATTGGGCTTCTTCGTACTTGTACAGAATCCAAAAGGCGGTGGTTTAAGTGGTACTTTCGGTGGTTTCGGAAACCAGGTGATGGGCGTACGCCAGACTACAGATGTTCTTGAGAAAGGCACCTGGGTACTGTCAGCCATCATTGCCGTACTGTGCCTCACATCCTCTTTATTTATCAACAAGGGTCAGGCTCCTGAATCAAGAAAAGGTGTTATGGAACAGAATATCACTGTCCCTACTGCTCCGGCTCAAGTGCCAGCTACACCAGTTCAGCCAGCTCCGGCTCCGGCTAAACAACAATAATATTCCGCTGTTAAAGCTATTTCAGAACCTCGCCGTCACAAGCGAGGTTTTTTATTGAATACCATCCTATGGCAAAGAAAAGTAAAGCAAAAAAAAGTCCGACGAAGAATCTATGGATCAAACGTATCGTGGTGGTGGCCTGCGCGATCCTGGCAGGCGTGCTCGTATACGTAGGGTACCGGGTGTTTGGTCCTAATACCAAGACATTCGGCGACAGCAAATTTTTCTATGTACACACCGGCAGCACTTATGCAGATGTATTGGATGGGCTGGAAGAACAGCAGATCATCCGCAGCCGTACCAGTTTCGATTGGGTAGCGCGCGAGTTAGGATATCCTAAACGTGTAAGGGCGGGTAAGTACAAGATCAGCCCTGGTATGAGCAACTTTGAAATTGTGAAGCTGCTGCGTGCGGGCCGTCAGGCGCCGGTGAACATCACCATTACCAAACTGCGCACCAAAGCTGACCTTGTCAGGAAGATCAGTTCCAACCTGGAAGCCGATTCTGCCACCTTCCGCGCTTTGCTCAGCGACCAGGTGTACCTCCGCCAGTTCGGCCTGGACACCAATACCGTAATGTGCGCCTTTATTCCGAACAGCTACCAGTTTTACTGGAATACCACCGCAGAAGCGGCCTTCAAAAAGATCGAAAAGGAAACGGCCGCTTTCTGGACGGAAGAACGCAAAGCCGCTGCCAAACGTCTGGACCTCAGTACAGTGCAGGTTATCATCCTCGCTTCTATTGTAGATGAGGAAACCAACAAGAACGACGAGAAGCCACTAATATCCAGCGTATACCTGAACCGTTTCCGCAAGGGCATGCGCTTGCAGGCCGATCCTACCGTGAAATTCGCTTTACAGGACTTCTCCATCCGAAGGATCAGGGAAGGACATATCGCCTTCGAATCGCCTTACAATACCTATCAGAATGCCGGTCTGCCTCCGGGCCCTATCTGTACGCCTTCGATCAAATCAATTGAGGCGGTGCTGAACACACCGGAAACTGATTATATCTATTTTTGCGCTAAAGCTGATTTCTCCGGATATCATGCCTTTGCCGCTACCTACGCAGAGCACATGAAAAATGCACATGCATTTCATGCCGCACTGAATGCGAGAGGGATATAATAACTACAACACAATGCCTTTCAGACCAGAAAAGATCATTCTCAGATCAAAGCCTTTCCGTAAGCTCGTGGACATCAGCAAAACGCTGGTGTTGCCGGGTTTTGAGGGAGTGCCTTTGTACGATGTGGCCAAATTCTTTCTGAAGGAAATGGGAAACAGAAGTCTCGGGGAACGGGCGGCAGCCATCTCATTCAACTTCCTGCTGGCCATTCCCCCTTTCTTTATCTTCATGTTCACACTCGTGCCATTTATTCCCATGAAAAATGTGGAAGCTACCTTGTACGAGCTGGCAGAAGACGTAACGCCCAATTACAATACTTACATCATTATACGGGACATGATCCATGACTTCCTGTATACCCATCGTAACGGATTGTTGTCCATTGCGTTCCTGATGGGATTCTTTGCTTCTTCCAATGCTGTTATGGGCCTTGCGCGGTCGTTCAATAAGAAATCGCCGGGCTTCCGCCGCAGGAAATGGTGGCAGAAAAGGCTGATGGCCCTGAAGCTGACGCTCATACTGATCTTCCTCCTGCTGCTCACTGTTATCCTGATCATTGCACAGGGCACGGTATTGAGTTTCATTTTCAATTACCTGGGCATTACCGACAAACGGATACTTTCCCTGGCGGATGTGGCCCGCTGGGTACTGATAGGGTTACTGTTCTTCTCTATGCTTTCGGTGATCTACCGTTTCGTACCGGCTACCACCAAAAGATGGAAGTTCATTACGGCCGGTTCTACTTTTGCCACGATCATGATGATCCTCGTAACGATCCTCTTCTCTTTCTTCGTCAATAATTTCGGCAACTACAACAAGATCTACGGATCTATCGGTACCATCATAATCCTCATGTTGTCCGTCTACTTCTATTCCTTCATCCTGCTGATCGGGTTTGAACTGAACGCCAGCATCCGGATACTGAAGGAAACCGCTGATACCCGCAGGGAAAACCTTCCTGAAGAGGTACGCGGCCTCTCCTGATAAATTAGATAAAAATCACACATATTCGTATCTTTAGGCTGGAATCCGAGGTCGGTTCCAATCATTGTACGACCCTATATAGCAGATAAGCAATGGGTTATCGTTAACCTGGAAACCTATATTTATGAAGAAGGTATACTGTTTACTGATCCTATGCTGCTGGCTCGTCGCCATGCAGTCCGCAATTATCCCATCATTGGAAGTGGGAGCTCCTTTACCTAAAGCAGATGTTGCATTACAGGATTTTTCCGGAAAGGAGATCACGCTCAATAAAGCAAAATTAAGTAACGGACTACTGGTGATGTTCTCAGGCAACAGCTGTCCTTATATTGAAAGAAATAAGGTACGCACGCAGGAGATCTGTAAATATGCGCTCAGCAATAATATCGGCGTGGTACTGATCAATTCGAACACCGCAGGTACAGATGAAAAAACAGTACTGGCAGCCATGAAAACATTTGCTACCGGTCAGCAATACAACTGGTATTACGTAGTCGATAAAAAAACCGAATTAGCAGACGCTTTTGAGGCCAATCATATGCCGGAGTGCTATCTATTCAACCAGCAGGCAAAACTCGTTTATAAGGGCGCTATTGACGATAATCCGGGCAATGCCGACGCTGTCAAGATGCGACACCTCAGTAATGCGATCAACGACATGCTTGCAGGTAAGGCGGCAAGAGTGAATTCCACCACTGCGCTGGGATGTAATATCAAAAGATTCTAACGGCATTTACCACACCATAAACAGGGCGTTGCCGAACATCAGTTTCCCGTTTTCCCAGAAGCTGCGGAACAGCGGGTCGTCTGCCAGTATAACGATCCTGCCTTCGCCCATGTCTTTAACGCCGAAGAGCAGACCGTCTTTCAGCTTTTTACGTGTTTCCGTTCCTACGAAACCACTGAGGTAATTGTCTTTTTTCAGCACCCCTACATTCCAGCCTCCTTCGCCGAGATAGTCGTATATTTTATCATCCTGTTTGAGGGTGTAGTACACTGCCGGAAATCCGAAGGCAAGCGGATGGGTATTGTCTAACTGTACTTTATAAATAGCACCGGGAATGAGTTGTTTCACCCCTTCCCTTTCACGGTTGGCATAAGGTTTCAGAAGATTATATTCATCTTTCTTTTCCTCTTTGCTGTCTTCTTCCTCTTTTTTCAGATGGATACCCCAGTCCAGGGTGGCCACCTGTGACAACGCGCCCTGCATAGCGATCAGTTTACCGCCTGCTGTGATCCAGTCCCTCAGTTTATTCGTATTGTCTTTCTCTGTCAGAAATTTATAATTCCCGTCCGCCAGCACCAGTACGTCCAGGGCTTTCCAGTTTATGCGCGACAATTGTTTTTCGTCGACAATCGTCAGCGGGTAACCGATCTGCTGCTCGAAGAAATGCCACACTTCTCCTGCTGCGAGGGAAGAAACGCCTTCACCCATTACAACGGCCACCCTGATAGGCCTGATGAAGCGGACCTTCTCCGAACCAAAATCCACGCCTTTTTCCACAAAGCCCGTGTTAACGGCGTCAAGTCCTGTTTTATAAGTATTGGCCAGTGAAACGACCTGTTCGTCAAATTGTGCGCCTGCGGCTTCATTGCCCGATCTCGTAATGATCAGTGAGCCTGCAGGGAATGCTTTACCACCGGCAATAAAATCGCCTTCCGCATATCTAACGCGGATACGTTTCTGCAACAAGGCAGAGAGGAACCTTACATCTTTGATGCTGTTCCAGCGGGCAAGGTAAGCGTAAGGCCTGGAGGCGGCCAGTCCGTTATTCACGGTAACCTGCAGACTGTCCTTCGCCGGTGTAAGTAGCTGACGTACGCCGTAGGTTTGCAAACCGTAAGCGTATGGCAGGGACCAGGCGGTAATATCGTAAGTGACGGAATCGGATAAACGGGAATCAGGCTCGAACAATACTTTCAGCAGGTTAGACCTGGCCTGTGCGGCGCTAATCACCATATCTTCCTTCTCAATACTGAAGTTTTCCGTTTTACCATTGAAGTAATTGAAGCCATTGGCTTTGTTCACGGCTGCACCATATCCGAAACGGATGCCGTTCCTGTTTAGCAGGACGCCTAAGGTAGCCAGTTTTTCCATGTTACCGGACGCCTTTACGACGTAGGACTTGTAAGGCCCGTCGGGCGCATGAACGGCTTCGTGGAAATACCTGGAAAATTCATTCAGCAGCTGTCCTGCCTGTTGAGACGCTATTTCTATCGTTGACAATCCGGTAGTACGGTGATGGTCAATACGCTCTTTAAGGGTCAGGGTATCTCCATCCTGCTTCAATCCCGCCACACCTGCACGTCCTCCGCCCCCCTGTTCGTAGGTCATACCGATAGCCCCGTTGTATGTGGGATAGGTATCGCCATAACTGGGGTAGAACATATCGAAGAACTCTTTCGTAAAATACAGCCAGCCTTCTTTGTCAAAGTAACGTGCGTTGTTCTTACCGATCAGCATCTGCATGCTGCGCTGCCAGGGTTTGATAATATCATGAAATGGTTCTGCTGCGGGTGCGAAGTAATAAGGGGCATCGATAGACTGCTCGTGAAAATCCACGTGTACCTGCGGCATCCAGCGGCTATACTGGATGGCCCGTTGCTGCGATTCCACCTGCGTTTGCCAGGCCCAGTCCCTGTTCAGGTCAAAGTAATAGTGGTTGGCCCTTCCACCGGGCCAGGGCTCATTGTGTTCCCTTGCAAACAATAGCGGATCTGCATAACGGGTATGTACCTGGTTGTAGAAGCTCACGTACCGTTCCCTTCCGTCGGGATTGAGGCAGGGGTCAATGATCACCACGGTATTTTTCAGCCATTCCTGCTGTTCTTTATTCTCTTTATTGGCCAGCATGTACAAGGTGATCATAGCGGCTTCGGTAGAAACGGCTTCGTTGCCATGTACGTTGTAACTAAGCCATACGACGACAGGATCGCCGGTAGCGGGTTTACCGTTACCATCGGCCAGTTCCAGGTTGTGTTGTCTTATCTGTTCTGTTTTACTGATATTTTCGGGAGAAGTGATCACCGCCAGCATTAGCGGTCGGCCTTCGTAGGTCGTGCCGTATTGGGTCAGCTGCATATTAGGCGTAACAGCAGCAACAGCTTTGAAGTAATCCAGCACGCGATGATGAGGCGTGAACTGTGTTCCAAGCGCATAACCGAGGAACTGGTCTGGCGTAGGCAGGCGCTGTGAAAACCCTGTCTGCACCAGGAGCAGTATAAGGGAGGATAACAGGAATTTGCGCATATGGCACCTTCAATTTATTTACCTAAGATAAACAATTGGAAGGTTTCTTCCTATTCAACACTTTCTCCTATCAATCCGAAGTATTGTACACATTCAAGATGCCCGTTCTGTTGATAGTAACGGAACTCTCCTACCCTGTTATCTTCATGCCAGTTACCTGTTTCCGACAAGTTACCGTTGTCAAAGAAAACAGTCCTCATTCCCTCCATCCGTCCCGACTTCCGGTAATATACTTCTTTGAGCTGGCCATTTTCGTAGTAGACCTCGACCTTCTCTTTGTACGGATCGTTCCTGAAGCCATACACCTTCCACCGGATATGCCCGTTCTCTTCCCGCATTACCTGCCGTAACAGTTCACTGTTATGTTCTTCGGGGACAGTACAGGCGGATCCTCCCGTTACAACGAGTAACAGGAAAAAGTGGCAAAGCAAACTGCTGTTTATCTTTATAGAAAATCGTTCACGGGACATGCTGATGCTAACATTAACTTAGAAAGTCATACTCAATATAGTAAAATATAATAATATAAATAACTATATCAAAGGAATGAACACATGATGGTGTCCATCCCTTTGATAATGAATGCCTTTTTAAAGTCTCAGTTCCAGTCTGGCAAACAGGAAACGGCCGTTATAGCCGAATTGGGTAGCCCTTCTGGTATACCTGAACTGGTTGTTGGTGGTATTTGCAGGATTGGCTACCAGGTCAGGATATACGTCGAATACGTTATTGGACCCGATGCTTACTTTCACACCACGAGTCAGCCAGTACCCCACGGCCACATCGGTCACGACCTTGGCAGAGAAGGTCTGATAAAAGGCAGGATCGTTGGTAGCTTCTTCTACGGTACCGAAGCGCACACTACGCAGGAAAGCATTAAACTTACCCACGTTATAAGACAGCATGATGTTCACCTTGTCGCGTGGTACGCTTCTTTCCAGGTAGATCCTGCTGGCGCGGCTGAAATAGATATTCTCTTTGCCTTTCAGCTTGTCTGATGCTTTGATATCGCCCACCCTTTGGGTATAACTGTAAGTGCCGGAAAGGTCGGCACGGAGCACGCCGGCCCCCAGTTTTGTACTATACGTCAATACCAGATCAACTCCTTTTGTTTCAGAGTTGATCGCATTGGCGAAGAATGCCGCCCTGTTTGCATTGGCGAGTGACAATAACTGGTATATTTCCTTATCGATGGCAGACGCGGTATCGGCATTGTTGCCGGAGAACTGGTCAGTATAAACGATACGGTCGTCGATATGTGTAAAGTACCCGTCCAGCGTCAGGTTGAATTTCCCGAAAACGCTGGTAAATCCGGCACTGATGCTTTTGGATTTTTCCGGTTTCAGTTGCGGAATACCTAACAATTGCGCAGGTCTGCTGTCGTTGGTGAAAGTTCCCACTTCATATGGCACACCGTCCACAAATAAAGTAGAAGTGGAAGAATAAAAGCGCTGGTGTAGTGAAGGCGCCCTGAAGCCGGTACTGGCAGATGCGCGCAGCGCAGTATTGTTGCTGATCTTATAACGGGCGGTCAGTTTACCGTTCAGCGTACTACCGAAATCGTTATAGTTCTCAAAACGTGCTGCGCCACCTAACAGAAATGCGTCTGTGAAATTGGCCTCTACGTCCAGATACCCTGAAATAGCGCTGCGAGTGGCTCTGATAGCATTTTCAGGACGGAAGCCGGGGAATACCTGTGCACCACCTGCTCTTGCTGAACCATCAGGGCCAAACACTGTATTTACAGATCCCTGCGGATCAGGTATCAGAATGTCATTGCCATTGGCGTCCACACCAATCTTCCTGGCACGTCCATAATCGGTATAGGAGTTCTCTGCACCTGCAACCAGTTCGTATTGCTCAAAACGATGTTCAGCCCCGAATGCGACGTCCAGTCCCTCCAGCACATCAAAATGCCGGGAGAGATCCAGGTTAGTCGTATTTTGCGTGAAGATAGGTCCGCCACAGGTAAACCGTGTGGGAGAAGCTTTTCCCAGCGACGCGTTCAGTGAATTTTCCACTTTGAAGCCAAACTCATTGCGTCCATAGGTATTACTGAAATCCGTTTTCCAGTTACCGAGTTCGCCGCGTATGCCTGCTGCAAAGGAACGGTCATAAATATCACTGTGTATTTCCGGCAAAAAACCGATGGGATAGATGTCCAGTACATTCCGGCTATCGTGCGGCAAACGATATACACCGGCAGCATCTCCATTACGGTACCCGATACCTCCGAAGAAATAAACTTCCGCGTTGTTTTCCAATGGTATGCTGGCGTTGACGAATAACTGTGCGCTGCGCAGCTTAGACTGGCCTGCACGCATACGGATGTCATTACGGGTAATATTATTGGCCACCAGGAAGGAATCTGTCTTATCAACACCACCTGGATAAGTCCTGTAAATAGCTCCCTGCCATGGTCCGGAGCGGTTGGTATAATTACGGTAATCGTAAGAGCCGCTGAAGTTAATATACCCACCTTTTGAGCCGACACGAACACCATAGTTTGCAGCGGTCTGCACGGTCTGACCATCTATATTATCGTCGGCCTGTGAAGTAACGTTTGCGCCTGTGGTAACATTTACATTCAGGCGGTCTGTCGTATTATTCAGAACAATGTTGATCACACCTGCAATAGCGTCAGAGCCGTATTGAGCGGCGGCTCCATCACGTAATATTTCGATACGGTTAATTGCAGATGTGGGAATAGCATTCATATCAGTACCAACCGCACCTCGGCCGAAACTACCGTTTACATTTACAAGGGCGGTATTATACCGGCGTTTGCCATTAACGAGTACGAGTACCTGGTCAGGGCCAAGACCACGCAATGAAGCAGGGTCAATATGGTCAGTACCATCCGCTACTGTTTGTGTACCGGAACTGAAGGATGGTGCTATATAATTCAGGATCTGATTGACGGACACCTGCGGAGCATCGGAAGCAATACGCCTGATATCAATAACATCCACAGGCACAGGTGTTTCCATTTGGGAACGGGGCTTGTTACGGGAGCCCAATACTACGAACTCACTTATTGTAGTACGTTCTTCTTTCAAGACTACATCCAGTGTAACGGTTTGTCCCGCAACAACAGTCACTTCCCTGCGCTGCCAAGGGTAGCCCACAGTACTGATTACCAGGGTATAATTACCGGGGCTTACCTGCAGTGAAAAACGCCCCTGTGCATCGGTGACCGCTCCTTTATTGGTCTTCTCGATACGCACAGTACCACCGGGAATTGGTGTTTTACCATCAGTAACGGTACCACTGATGGTGCCTGTCTGGCCATACGAGACCGCTGATGTACATAAAGTAATGAGAATTAGAAGCACAAGGCCTCTAAGATGGGCGACCGGGTGTAACATAAGATTCGATTTAGATTTTAGATTTGGGTTTTTAAATTTTGAGTTGTTCTTTTGGTTACGTTATTGCTACAAGCACGATGATCTGTCTATTATCTAAAATACTAATTTGACAGCGCATTTTGTAAACAAGTTGCAAATACTCAATTGAAGATTAAATCCATACGCATGCGCACGACTTTTGTTTTACTGGCTATAACCCTTGCCAGCACAGCTTATGCCCAGCAACCTGCCCGAAATGACGCCTATCATTATCAAGTTAAAAAAAGTGTCACAGCCACTCATGGCGCAGTTGTATCAGCACATCCACTGGCCAGTCAGGCGGGCCTGCAGATGTTACAGCAGGGCGGTAATGCAGTAGATGCTGCAATCGCCACCCAGTTCGCCCTGGCCGTAGTATATCCTGCTGCCGGCAACCTGGGAGGAGGCGGGTTCCTGGTTGCGCATCTTAAAGATGGGAAAAACCTGGCTATCGACTACAGGGAGAAAGCGCCTGCTGCCGCTTCCCGTGACATGTATCTTGATAAGTCGGGCAATGCTAATACAACACTCAGCCAGGAAGGTCATCTTGCAGCGGGCGTACCCGGTACTGTAGCAGGTATATTCGCATCCCTCCCTTATGCAAAACTGACCATTCAGCAACTGATAGCACCTGCTATTACGCTGGCAGAAAAAGGGTTTGCCATTACGGAAAGAGAAGCTAAAAGCCTGAACAGTCAACAGGAATTGTTCAGTAAGCTCAATACTAAACCCAACGTTTTTGTACGTGCAAGAATATGGAAAGCAGGCGATACCCTGCTGCAGAAAGACCTTGCCACCACGTTGAAAAGGATCAGGGATAATGGCCGTGCAGGCTTTTATGAAGGAGAGACTGCTGCGCTCATTGTTGCAGAAATGAAACGTGGTAAAGGACTGATGACGACAGCCGATCTGAAAGCATATGAGGCGAAGGAAAGAACAGCTGTTTCATTTCCCTATAAAAATTACCGGATCGTTACCATGCCATTACCTTCCAGCGGCGGCATAGCGCTGCAGCAGATGCTGGGCATGGTGGAAAAATATCCGCTGGCCTCCTGGGGCTTTCATTCTGTGAACGCCATGCATGTGATGATAGAAGCTGAACGCCGGGCCTATGCCGACCGTGCTGAGTTCTTAGGCGATCCTGACTTTGTAAAGGTGCCTGTAAAACAGCTTACTTCTCCTGCCTACCTGCAATCGCGCATGGAAGATTATGATCCGCACCGTGCCGGTTCCAGCGATACCACAGGTGCAGGTAAAGTATATTACGAAAGCGACGAAACAACGCATCTCTCCGTTATGGATAGCGAAGGGAATGCTGTAGCGGTTACTACTACTCTTAACGGCGGTTATGGCAGCAAGGTAGTAGTAGGCGGCGCTGGTTTTTTCCTGAACAACGAGATGGACGATTTCAGCGTAAAACCCGGTGTGCCTAACATGTACGGCCTGGTAGGCACTGAGGCGAATGCCGTAGCTCCGGGTAAAAGGATGTTAAGCTCTATGACACCTACCATCGTGCTGAGAAAAGATAAGCCTTATATTGTGGCGGGCACTCCCGGAGGTTCTACCATCATCACTTCCGTGTTCCAGACACTCCTCAATATCCTTGAATTTAACATCCCTACCCAACATGCGGTAGATGCGCCAAAATTCCATCACCAGTGGCTACCTGACCAGGTAGATGTGGAAGAAGACTTTGATGATACGCCTTTACAAGGCTTACGGCAGATGGGATATAAGATCGTTCCTCACAGTCCTATAGGCCGTACAGAGGTTATCAAAGTAAATGATAAAGGACAACTGGAAGCTGCGGGCGATAAACGCGGCGATGACAGCGCTGCTGGTTATTAATCTTCATTAAACTACTTTTTATGATCGCACAGGTTTTTCTGGATAGTGTGCTTAAGCGATTTGCATATTATAAGTCCCTCGGAGACAAAACACTGGCGGAGCTCAGTGGCGAAGAGCTGCACTGGCAGCCGGCTGGAAAGCCTAACAGTATTTATCTCATCATCAAACATGTGAGCGGTAATATGCATTCCCGCTGGACGGATTTCCTGACGTCCGACGGGGAGAAACCCTGGCGCAACAGGGATATCGAATTTGAAGAGGATAAAGCATCTGCAGAAGAGATCATTCAGCTGTGGGAAAGCGGCTGGAAATGTATGCTGGACGCTATTGGTGCGTTACAGCCGGAAGACCTGGAGAAGACCGTTCATATCCGTAGTGAGCCGCATATTGTGCTGGATGCCGTTAACAGGCAGCTAAGCCATATCCCTTATCATGTAGGGCAAATTGTGTACATTGGTAAAATGATCAAAAAGAGTGACTGGAAAAGTCTGTCCATCCCTAAAGGGCACTCACAGGACTTTAACCGGGACATGTTCGGAAAAAAACAACAATAGTATGAAGAGCAGATTACAGGCCATCACATTCGCAGCCATACTGGCCTTTACTTTCAGCGCATGTAACAGCGGCCGTACCAACGACCTGCTGATACACAAGAAATGGCGGGTATACGATGTGGTGATCCCTCCGGGAACAGCCTATGACATTACACAGATCAACCAGGCCACAGAACTGAAGAGAGGATATTATACCAACGTGTTCTACCAGTTCCTTGACAATGATCTGTTCATTGCTACGATCGATAATAAACCCGATTCAGGCAAGTATAAATTACTGAGCAATGGCAAGGTTATTTCCGTGACAGCGGCCAACGGACTGCGGTCGTCAGAAAACCTTGTAACTGTTGTAAACCTGGATGCGACACACTTTGACATGAAAGTGAAGTCGGGCGATTATTACTTTATACTGAAAACGAAAGCTGAATAACAGGCTGTGATCGACAACCGGTGAAACAGGCTACTGCAACATGGAAGTACAATACACACATACAACGCCTACCGGCAAAACAAGTATTTCCGGAAAAGAATATCTCTTCTTTTCCGGATTTTCTTATCTGGGTTTACATGCGCTTCCGGCCTTTAAGGAATTGCTGAAGCAGGGCATCGATGAGTATGGGAGCACTTTCATTTCCTCCCGTATCGCCAATGTACGGCTGCACCTGTACGAAGAGCTGGAGCATGCATTGGCAGTGTTACAACATCAGCAGGCGTCGGCTACTTTTTCATCCGGCTTCCTGGCATCACAGGCAGCGGTACAATATGCCGCTACCCTGGGTCAGTTGTTATATGCACCCTCCGCTCATCCTGCATTGTGGACGGGACAACCGCTTATTCCCAAAGAGGACTGGGCTACCTGGGCTGCGGCAACGGTGGATCAGATCAACGCACATCCTGATCACAGCTTCGTGGTCGTTACCAATAGTGTGAACCCGCTAACCAGCACCATCAATGATCTTTCCTGGCTGCAGGAGGTGCAGAAGCAGGTGCTGGTCCTTATTGATGATGCGCATGGCATTGGGGTGATCGGAGCTGAAGGGAATGGTATTGTACATACTTTGCCGCAGCACCCGCCGGTACGTTATCTGCTGTCGGCCTCTCTAGCCAAAGCATACAGTACGGAGGGAGGTGTAGTGTCGGGACATGCTGCGGATATTGCGGCGATCAAAAGGCTGCCATTATTTACCGGCGCCACACCTATGATGCCGGCGAATGCATGGGCTTTCCTGCAGAGCTTTTCCCTGCATAAGACGCAACGGAAATTATTACAGGAACGCGTTAGTTATTTTGAGGCCCTGACGGGAAATATCGGATATTTGCACAACCCCTTCCATCTCCCCATATTCCTGCTGAAGGATAGTGCCGGGATTGAAAAATACCTGCTGGAGCATGATATTATGATCTCTTCCTTTGGTTATCCTAATCCGGATAGCCCTCCCGTGAACAGGATCGTTGTTTCTGCCCATCATTCGGAAGAGGACTTGTATGTACTCCAGAAATTACTCACAAACAGATGAATATGTTACTAAAAAAGATCCCCATGCTGCTTTCCTGCAGCCTGATGTTATTAACCGCCAAAGCCCAGCAACAACCCCAGGAAAAGTCTTCCCTGCTCTGGGAAATATCCGGCAAAGGCCTGCAAAGCCCTTCGTGGCTGTATGGCACCATACATGCTATTTGTCCACAAGACCTTCACTTCTCTTCCGCAACTCTTGATGCAGTGAAACAATCTAAATCGCTGTACCTGGAAGTGAACATTGACGATAAGGAGGAGATCGGCCGTTTGCAAAAAGCGGTATTCATGCCCGAGTCTTACTCTTTCAAATCCCTCTTTACTGATAATGATTACGTTACCTTATCCACCTGGTTCCGGGATTCACTTAAGATAGAACTGGCGCAGCTGGACAGGTTAAAGCCCCTGGTCATCTATTCCATCATGATCAGGAAGTTCTTTGCCACGACCTGTGACGCCCCTGCGTCGACAGAAGGTGAGTTTATCAAGCTGGCCAAAGCACAGCAGCTGCCGGTGAAAGGCCTGGAAACGGCGCTGGAACAGGTGTCATTTTTTGACAGCATTCCCGATACGGAAGAAGCTGCAATGATACTCAAGGCAGTCACTGATACGGCGAAATCCGTACGTTTATACAACCAGATGATGACGGCTTACAAACACGGTGATATACAGTCATTGTACAACCTGGTCAATGAAACAGAAGATATGGCTAACTACAGGGAGTTGCTACTGGACAACCGTAACCGCAACTGGACGGGCGTCATTGCCAGCGAAGCTGGTAAAGCATCCACTTTCTTTGCCGTAGGCGCGGGCCATTTGGGTGGAAACATGGGGGTCATTGCACTCTTACGCAAACAGGGATATACAGTTAAACCTGTGCTATAATTACCGTACTTACAGACGATACCCGGCACTTCTGCGTTCTCTTATAGTTCTATCAAGTAATTCAACTATTTTTGCCGGATTAAATCTCGCCGTCTGAAAAAAGTACGTAAAATATTAACTGTGATCTTCCTGAGTTTACTGGGGCTTATCATCCTGATAGGCGTCCTGGTGAACATTCCGGTGGTCCAGAACTTCCTGGTACATCAAGCTACCGAACGCCTGTCTGAACAACTGAGGACCAAAGTCGAGATCGACCATGTCAACATCCGGCTGTTTAACAGTCTCCGGCTGGAAGGCACACTGATCGAAGACAGGCACAAAGATACCCTGCTCTATGCCCGTGTACTGCAACTGCGTATAACTGACTGGTTCTTTTTCCAGGACAAACCCGTTATAAAATTCATCGGCCTGGAAGATGCGGATGTGAACCTGGTTCGCCGCCGGAATGATTCTGTATGGAATTACCAGTTCATCATAGATGAATTCAGCACTCCTCCGGATACTACCCGTAAGCCTAAAAAAGGCGGTGGCGGCGTTGCCTTTGATCTGCGCAAGACCGATCTGCGTAATGTTCGTATCAACCAGATAGACGCCTGGATCGGGGAAGACATGCGTGTGGCGGCTAAACGCATTTACGTAGATGCTAAAAATATTGACCTCAATCAGCATAATATTGATATCCAGGAGCTGACACTGGATAAACCTACGTTTATCATTTCCCGGTACCCTGCCTCTCCCCTCCGTAAGAAACGGCCTGCACCACCTGCGGAGCCGCTCACGGATACTGCCGCTATTCCTGCCCTTCGCTGGAATAGTGCCAACTGGAAACTGCTGGTGAAAGAGGTATCCATCAAAGACGGCATATTCGGCGTGGACGACCTGGAAGATCCCACTCCTGTACAGGCAGGCCACTTTGCACCTAATCATATCCGCTTTAACAATATCGACCTTTCCCTGTCCAATACCAGCCTGGTAAAAGACAGCATACTGGGAGACCTGACCATGAACACGAAAGAGCGGAGCGGTTTTGAGGTAAAAAAGCTGACAGCACGATTTAAGATGTCACCGGTAGAGATGGAGTTCTCACATATGGACCTGCTCACGAACCGCAGCCACCTGCGGGACTACTATACAATGCAGTATGCTGATATCAGTGACATGAATGGTTATGTGGACGAGGTATACATGCGGGCGCACATTGTAAACAGCACCCTGCATTCCGACGATATCGCCTATTTTGCACCGGAACTATCTGACTGGAAAAGAGAAATTACACTGAGCGGCGATGCCCGTGGCCCGGTAAGCAACCTGAAAGCGACCAATATTCAGCTGCAATCGGGTAATACCACAAGCCTGAAGGGAGGACTGGAAATGCGTGGTCTTCCTGCTATCAACGATACCTACATCGACTTTACCGCCGAAGAACTGCTGACCACAGGCGCAGACATCATCAGTGTCGCTCCTGAACTGAAGAACATGGACCCGCTGCAACTGGACCGGCTGACCAACATCCGCTTTGCAGGTACATTTACAGGATTCGTCAATGACTTCGTGGCATATGGTAAATTCCAGACCAACCTCGGTAACCTGAACTCGGATATCAACTTCAAAACAAACAGGGATGTGCCGGTTTATTCGGGAAGTCTGACTACAGATGCGTTCAATGTGGGCGCACTGTTGGACGTACCGGAATTATCCACCATCTCCCTCAGTGCTAAACTGAACGGAGAGGGTTTCAACTTTAAAACACTGAAGGCAGATGTAGATGCAGATGTAAGGCAGATCACCCTGAACGGCTACGACTATAGTAATATCAAGACAAAGGGAGACATGAACCGTAAGTTCTTTAACGGTTCCCTCACGGTTAATGACCCTAACCTGGATATGGATTTTGCCGGTACGATCGATTTCAACGACAGTGTACCGGTGTTCGACTTCGATTCAGACATACGTCATGCTAACCTGAGAGCCTTAAAGATGACAGGAGATTCCATTGTCATGCAGGCTAAAATGGCACTCAACTTCGCAGGTGATAACATCGATAACTTCAACGGGTCTGCCAGGGTATACAATGTGTCTTTGTTCAAAGACAAGAGAAGGCTGGAGTTTGACTCCCTTAACGTAGCCACCCACCTGGAGAACAATGTGAAAGTACTGTCCATCCAGGGTAGTGAGATAGGCGGTTATGTAAAGGGGAACTATAGTTTTATGCAATTACCGGATGCGTTCCGCCTGTTGCTAAACAAATATTATCCCAGCTACTTCCCTGATGCGCCCAAAGCCGATATTCAGCAGGACTTCTCTTTTGCTTTTCAGCTGGGACAGGTCGATAAGCTGATCCGGGGATTTTCGAAAGATATTTCCGGGTTTGACAATTCAACTGTGGAAGGCGCGCTGAATACCATCAAGGGTAACCTGGCCCTGAACGTCAGTGTCCCCCTGGCCTCTTACAAGAACTACCATTTTGAGGGCCTTCAGCTGAAAAGCACGGGCACTTTCGATAAGATCGACATCAGCACCAGCATAGAGAAAGTATCATCGGGCGACCGGGTATGGCTGCAGCATCCGCTCATCCTGGCCAATTCAGGACGCGATACGTCCTATATTAAAGTGGACCTGCAGGCGATAGACTCCTCCTCACTGGATGGTTTTTATGCCAGGGTTATTACCGTGGCGGATGGTATGAAAGTAAGCTTCCTTAACAGCGCCTTTACCGTAAACGAGCGGCAATGGAATGTTACGCCTGGTAATGAAATTTACTGGAGTAAGGACTTCCTGACCATCCACAACCTGCAGGTAACAAGGAATGAACAAAGCATTACAGTAGAGACCAATGAATTCAACCCGGACGAGTCCAAGTTCATTGTAAACCTGAAGAACCTGAACCTGTCCGATGTGATCCCATACCAGCTGACCAGCATGCGTATAGAGGGTTTCGCAAATGGTAACATCAATATATCAGATCCTACACATAACCTGGACGTGGAATCGCTGATCACTTTCAGTGAATTACGCATCGACAATGATTCGATAGGCCTGGTGGCGTTTGAAGGCGGCTATAAACAGGAAACAAGTGACGCCACCTTCTCCGTAAGGTCGGAGAATAAGGGTAAAAACTTCTTCGCAGAAGGACTGGTAGGTGTTTCTGAAACCAATAACAGACTGGAAGCGAATGTTGAACTGAACGGCACCTCCCTCAGTGTGCTGGACCGTTTTGTGAGTGATTATGTAACAGACCTGAAAGGAATGGTATCAGGTAAGCTGGCAATAGCCGGCACCACCAAGCAGCCTTCGGTGCATGGCAACCTGCGGGCGGATAGTGTAGGCGTGAAAGTATTGTACCTGGGTACACATTATACGATCCCCCGCCTTAACCTGAACATAGATGATAATCTTATTGAGTTCGGAAACTTCTTTATCGTAGATAAGAATAACAGCCGGGCCACTGCCAGTGGTTATATTTCACATGACCATTTCAATAACCTCAACTTTGACTTTGACGTTACCGCCCGCAACTTTGTATTCCTGAATACGGGTGCGGCAGACAGCGATCTGTTTTACGGGAATGTTATTGCAGATGGTAAGGTTTATTTCTCGGGTCCGCTGAATGACCTGCAATTGCGTATACAGGCCAGACCGGGCAGGACGACGCACTTCTATCTGCCATTGTCTGATAGTAAAGACATTGGCCGGTCAGATTACATCACGTTCAAGTCTTACGGAACCGAGATGAAAGATGACAAGAAAAAAAAGAAGGATAACGTAAAACTGAATGTGAAACTGGATATTACCGCTACCCCTGACGCACAGATCGATGTGATCATGGACGCGGCCTCCGGCGATATGATCTCCGCAAATGGTACGGGTAACCTGCAGATCCAGGTGAACACGGAGGGCGACTTTAACATGTTCGGTAATTATGAGATCAATAACGGGTCTTATAACTTCACCCTGCAAAGGCTTACCAGCTGGAAGTTTGACATTGACAAGAACAGTTCCATTACCTGGAATGGAGATCCGACAGAAGCCAAAGTGGATATCCACGCCAAATACCACCTGTCTAAAGTAAGTTTATATAACCTGGTGGGCAGTGCCTCTACTGCGGGCGATAAACTAGCTACCCGTACAGAAACGGTAGACATCCTGATTAATCTCCGGAATGAGCTGATGAAGCCGGACATCACTTATGAGATCAAGTTACCGGAAGTAGGCTCCCTCGCTTATGAAAGCGGTGTTGCGGCCAAACTGAGGGAGATCAACCAGGATCAGAACAAGGCCCTGCAACAAATGGCCGGTTTGCTGTTATTTAACCAGTTCCTGCCGGAAGATCCTAACTCCGCCGGCGCGGCCAGTGTGGCTACCACAGGTAAGAACAGTGTAGGACAGGCGTTGAGTGCGCAGGCATCGGCAATTCTGAACAACATTACCGGCGCCCTGCTGAAGAACAGCGGTATTGGTATTAATGTAAACTACAGGGCATATAATATTGGCAGCCAGGATAATGCGTCGCTTGACCGTAACCAGGTAAGTGCGGGTGTGACCAGTAACCTCTATAATAACAGGATCAGGCTGTATGTGGGCGGGGACTACGATTGGGGTAAGGCCAGTACATCGGCTAATGCTAACCGTTTTGCGGGTGACTTCCGGGCGGAGTATCTCTTAACACCGGAAGGCCGTCTCCGTATCAATGCGTTCAGTAAATCTGACTACGATGTATATAACCTCGTGAACCGCAACAAGGCGGGTCTGGGTATATCTTATGTACGCGAATACAATAAGTTCTCCGAACTGTTCAATGAGCAGAACCGGCGGCGTTTAATTGACTCTTTCAGAAGGGCCGAATTTATCAGGCAGGAGGAAATTGAGCGGAAACAGCATGAAAAGGAAGATAGTGTGAAGAGAAAAACGGAGGATTAAGCAGGTTTGCTTGTTCGGCGCTTGTTCGACCATGATATAAAAGAAAAAGGAATCAGCGCAAACTGATTCCTTTTTCTTTTATATCATGGTCTGAAAGATCAACCTTTCAGGATCTCATGACCTAGCTTATCGCGTTTGGTCTTGAGATAGAATTCGTTATGTGGATTAGGATGTACTTCGATCGGTACATTCTCTACCACTTCGAGGCCATATCCCTTTAAACCGGCCCTTTTACGGGGGTTATTGGTGATCAGGCGCATTTTGGTAATGTTCAGATGACGCAGGATCTGTGCTCCTACTCCATAGTCGCGTTCGTCCATTTTAAAGCCCAGTTCCAGGTTCGCCTGTACGGTATCCCTACCGTCTTCCTGCAGCTTGTAGGCTTTCAGTTTATTCAGCAAACCGATGCCACGGCCTTCCTGGTTCATGTAGAGGATCAGGCCTTTGCCTTCACGTTCTACCATTTCCATGGCCTTGTGTAGCTGCTCACCGCAATCGCAGCGAAGCGAGTGCAGGATATCGCCGGTTACGCAGGAGGAGTGGATACGTACCAGTACTGGTTCTCCTTTCTCCCATGAGCCTTTTTTCAGGGCCATATGCAGGTCGCCGGAGTTCAGCTGTTTAAAAGCCACCAGTTCGAAATCGCCGTATTCGGTAGGCATATGTACGGTTACCTGTTCTTCGATCAGGGTTTCCTTTTCGAGGCGGTATTCGATCAGGTCTTTTATGGAGATGAGCTTCAGATCGAATTGGTTGGCAATTTCCCGCAGTTCCGGGAGGCGGGCCATAGAGCCATCTTCATTCATGATCTCGACCAGTACGCCGGCAGGTTCGAAACCAGCCAGTCTGGCCAGGTCGATCGTTGCCTCGGTGTGGCCGGTACGACGCAGTACGCCGCCGCTTTTTGCCTTTAAGGGGAAGATATGACCGGGTTTTCCCAGTTCTTCGGGACGTGTATTAGGATCGATCAGTGCCTGAACCGTTTTGGCGCGGTCATGGGCAGAGATACCGGTGGTGCAGCCGTGACCCAGAAGGTCCACAGATACGGTAAAAGGTGTCTGGTGCAGGGCGGTGTTGTCACGCACCATCATCTCCAGTTTCAGTTCATCGCAACGTTCTTCTACCAGCGGTGCACATATTAAACCACGGCCGTAACGGCTCATAAAATTGATGATCTCCGGAGTTACATTCCTTGCTGCTGTGATGAAATCGCCCTCATTTTCCCTGTCCTCGTCATCTACGACTATTACCAGCTTACCGTTCCTGATATCTTCTATGGCTGATTCTATTGTATCTAGCATAGCGCTTTATTAAAGTTGATTTGCAAAGTTATGGTAAAAATAGGTCCCCACCCTCTCCTATCTACTTACTTAAATATCACTGCCTGTATATAGCATTAAACCATATAAAGATCCGGGTTGATAAGTATATGTTTTATACTTACGCGGCAATATTCTAAGTATTTCAAAGATATTCTATTCGATTTTTTAGAATTTCTGGGGCAAATCCTTGAACAAACTCGACGAAATGCCTGTTTAAACTAGTGGCTATCCAAAATAATATCCTCGGAAACTAATATAGTCAATCGCTTAACAATTTGTTAATTTCTAGTTAAAATCTGTAAAACTTTATTCGCCACCTTTGCGTCATAAATCAAATCGCTCATTTATGGGATTTAAAAGATTACTCTCTACATTCATTGTCCTGTTCATCGCATTTCATTCCTATGCCCAGGTTACAACCAGTAGTATGGTCGGTAAGATCTCCGGACCAGCTAATGAGGCCCTGCCTGGCGCAACCGTTGTTGTGATCCATGTTCCTACCGGTTCCAAATATGGTACAACTACTGATGTGCAAGGTTACTACAGGCTCCCCAACATGAACGTTGGCGGACCGTACAAAGTGACAGCCTCTTACATTGGCTACACAGAGTTCAGCCAGGGTGATATTTACCTTGCGCTTGGCCAGCCATTCAGGTTAAACATGAAACTGGGAGAAAAAGCCCAGGATATTAAGGAAGTGCAGGTTATAGCCCAGAGAAGCGGCGGCGTGTTCAACTCAAGCCGTAAGGGTGCACAGACAGTGCTGAACCGTTCACAGATCGAGGCGTTGCCTACTGTGGGCAGGAACCTGACCGACTTCGTACGTTTGACGCCACAGGCTAAACTGACGAAAGACGGAAGCGGTAACCAGACTATCTCCATCGCCGGTACCAGCAACAAGTATAATGCTACTTTCGTAGACGGCGCCGTTCAGAACGATGTATTCGGTCTGGCGGAAAATGGTACGAACGGTGGTCAGATCGGTATCTCTCCTTTCAGTATTGATATCATCGACCAGTTCAACATCAACGTATCCCCATTCGACGTGAAACAAGGCGGTTTTGCGGGTGGCGCGATCAACGCCGTTACCAGAAGCGGTACCAACGACATAGAAGGTTCTGCTTACTATTTCGTGCGTAATGAAAGCTTCGCAGGTAAGACTCCTACCAAAGATGAGAGCAAGAGAATGAAACTGGCAGATTTCTCTTCCAAAACTTATGGTGCGCGTTTAGGCGGTCCGATCATCAAGAATAAACTGTTCTTCTTCGTGAATGCGGAGTGGCAGAAAGAGAACCGTCCGCAGCCATTTACTTATCAAACATATGCGAACGGCCCTGGTAGCGTTCATGCTACACAAGCTCAACTGTCTGAGCTCGCCGATAAACTGAGAGCAGGAGGTTATGACCCGGGTGGTTATGAAACAGTTGAAAACTCACTGGATGGCCGTAAGTTCTTTGCAAGACTTGACTGGAACATTAATGAGTCTAACAAATTCACTATCCGTCACCAGTACACACATGGCGAAAGTTTCAGTCCTGGTAAATCCAGCGCCTCAACTATCACTTTTGCTAACAAAGGCATCCTCTTCCCTTCTACTACCAACGCTACTACCGCTGAACTGAAAAGCCAATTCAGCAACAGGGCATCCAACTCACTGCTGGTAGGTGCAAACTTTGTAAGGGATGACCGTAACTTTACCGGTTCACCTTATACATCCGTATTCATTACCCAGGAAAATATCAGCTTTGGTACTGAAGAATTTTCTGTAGCCAACCTGCTGAAACAGGATGTATTCACCCTGACCGATAACCTGGAACTGTACAGAGGTAAACATACCATCTCCCTGGGTACAAGCAACGAGTTCTATAATATGACGAATGTGTTTATCCGTCAGAACTATGGTTCTTATACTTTTGCTAACCTGGATGATTTCATGCAGGACAGATCTCCTGTTCAATATCAGCGTTCATTCTCTGCAGTAGATAAGACTACCGGAGATAATACCAATGGCGCTGCTAAGTTCAAGGCGCTGCAGCTGGGTGTCTATGCACAGGACGACTACCAGGTGAACGACCGTTTACGCTTATCACTTGGTATCCGTGCCGACCTGCCTATGCTGCTGGAAAATCCTGCCACCAACGCAGACTTCAACAACAACATTTTACCTGCTGTTGTTAGTGCTGGTAACTGGGATATCAAAGGTGCAAAAACAGGTACAAAACCTGATTCCAAAATACTACTATCTCCTCGTATCGCGTTCAACTGGGATGTGAAAGGAGATCAGACAACCCAGATACGCGGCGGCGCCGGTATTTTTACCAGCCGCATTCCGTTTGTATGGCTGGGTGGTATGTACAACAACAACGGTGTAACACTGGGAGGTATGAGCCTGCGTTACGATCCGACCAAACCTGAGTCTCCGACCAATCAGCAGATCGATTTCATCAGCAATCCTTTCAACCAGCCTAGCATTACGGTTGCGCCATCAGGACAGATCGACCTCTTTGCAAAGGACTTCAAATTCCCACAGGTATTCAGGACCAGCCTTGCTGTTGACCAACGTTTACCATGGGGCATGATCGGTACCCTGGAAGGTATCTATACAAAGAACATCAACAACGTTGTTTATTATAACCTGTCGTACATTCCAGGTGGCAACCTGACCGGCAACAGCGCCGACACCCGCCCGATCTGGAAAAATGTAGGTGCAGCAAGAGGCGCCTATACCGACATCATGTATGCTGAGAATACCAGCAAAGGTTATGCATATAACATGACTGCACAGTTACAGAAATCATTCTATGGTGGCTTCAGTGCTGTTGCATCTTACACCTTCGGGCGTTCTAAATCCATCAACGATGGTCAGTCCTCTCAGAACTCCTCACAATGGAGGGTAGCAAACGTAAGAGGCCGTAACGACGTTGATCTGGGTTATTCTATTTTTGACGTAGGCTCAAGGATCGTAGCATCTGTAACTTATAAGAAAGAGTACCTGAAACATCTGGCTACTACGGTATCACTGTACTACACAGGACAGTCAGGCGAAAGGTTCTCTTACGGATATATCGACCCTGCCATCAATATCGTAAAAGATTACACCACCAGCAGTGACAGGGGTCTGAACCTGATCTATATACCTAGAACTCAAGCAGAGATCAACCTGGTAGATCTCCCTGCGTCCGGTTCCACTCCTCTTATTACCGCCGCTCAGCAGTGGGCTGCACTGGATGCGTTCATCAAAGGCGACAAATACCTGAACAGCCGCAGAGGTCAATATGCTGAAAAGAATGGTAACCGTACTCCGTTCACTCACATCTTCGATCTGCACGTAGCACAGGACATCTTCATTGGACAGAAGAACGGTAAACGCCACACTGTTCAGGTTACCTTCGATATCTTCAACCTGGGTAACATGTTGAATAACGACTGGGGCCGTATCTACTCTACCCGTACAGGTATGAGCTATAACAACTATGGTCTGATCAACTTTAAGGGCTTTGCGGCTGATGGAACCACACCGGAATTTACCTTCAAAGCACCTGTTAAGAATGATAACAAGACTGTAGCAACCATCGATGATTTCGGTGTACAGTCAGCACGCTGGCAGGCGCAGCTTGGCTTCCGCTATACATTCAAATAATCGAAGCAATTTATATAGTAAGAAGGGCTGGCCGCAATGGTCAGCCTTTTTTGTCTCTATGACTCACTACACATTTGTTAAACATCCGTTTATACAGCGTTACACTTTTTTCTTTATATTTATAACGATGCAGGAACAACATTACAAATGGCATTCCCCACACCTGGGCCATGAATTTGAAATGCTGGTGTACGGAGATGAGGGATATCCGCTGATACTCTTTCCGACATCTATGGGGCGGCATCAGGAACACAGGGACAATGGACTGATACAAGCCTTACAATGGTTTGTAGACAATCAGCTGATCAGGATCTACTGTCCTGACAGTGTGGATACCAACAGCTGGTATAATGCACATATCTCTCCGGCACAAAGAGCGCTCAATCATATCAGGTATGACAGTATGCTTCGCGAAGAAGTATTGGAAAGAGTGACAATGGAAACAGGTATTCACCGTGTAGCGGTGGCAGGCTGCAGTTTTGGCGGATATCATGCTGCTAATTTCGCCTTTCGCTATCCGGAAAGAGTCTCCTATCTGTTCAGCCTTAGCGGTGTTTTTGATGTGCGGCCAAGACTTAACGGCCATTATGACGACAACGTATATTATCATAATCCGGTGGACTTTATGCCGGACAATCCTCATGAGGCCCTGTGGCGCATGGGGATCATATTGGGCGTAGCAGAAAAAGACATCACCCGCAGTCAGAATGAAACAATGTCCGGCATCCTTACAAACAAAGGCATTATGCACTGGCTGGACGTGAGGCCCAACAGGACGCATGACTGGTCAACATGGCTGGAAATGCTCCCCTACTACCTGTCCCTGATCAAATAGGGATAGCGGCCCCAGTACTTCTGTGTATTTCGTAAACGTACAGGACAGCCAACTGGCCCCGCGGTATGAGAACCGCTGTTGGCGCGAATATTGAGTCTCAAACGCTGCTGTTATAAACGACGGATAACCAAACAGTAAAACTCTTTACAGATGAAAAAAATAGGACTTCTCTTCGGCCAGGAAAATGGTTTTCCTCAGGCATTTATTGATCGTGTGAATGAAAAGCAAATAGATGATATCACTGCAGAAGCTGTATCCATCGATAAGGTGTTACAGGGCGTTCCTTCCGGATATGCAGTTCTTCTTGACCGCATCTCACAGGATGTTCCGTTCTACCGCACCTGGCTTAAACAGGCAGCGCTGGATGGTACAGCCGTTATTAATAATCCTTTCTGGTGGAGTGCTGACGATAAGTTTGTCAACAATGAACTTGCCCACAGAACAGGCATACAGGTACCTAAAACGGCGCTTATCCCTTCCAGGGAACTGCCGTTGAATACCAACGACCAGTCATTCAGGAACCTGGTGTACCCTTTTGACTGGGATGGCATCTTTGAACATATCGGTTTCCCTGCCTACATGAAACCATACAATGGCGGCGGCTGGAAACATGTGTATAAAATACATGACCGTGAGGAGTTCTTTGCACAACATGCCCGTACAGGACAGCTGGTGATGATGCTGCAGGAAGAGATCAAGTATGAATCTTATTACCGTTGTTATTGCATCGGCGGAAGGTACGTGCGGGTGATCCCTTACGATCCATACCAACCGGAAAATCAGCGTTACCTGGCGGAAGACAATGGCGATAGCTCTTTGATAAATGTAGTCGCCGATCAGGTAGCAAGACTTAACCAGTACCTGGGGTATGACTTCAATTCGGTAGAAATTGCCATCCGCAATGGCGTACCATATGTAATCGACTTCTGGAACCCTGCGCCCGAAACCAAAGAAAAGGTGATCGGTGCTGAAAACTTCGAGTGGGTGGTGGAAACGGCAGCTACCTATGCCATCCAGCGCGCCCAGCAACAAACGCCGGGTACCGACAATCTTACCTGGGGCAATTTCCTGCAGCATGCTATTCATGGCCAGCAAACGGCCATCGTTCCCGGCGCCAAAAAGGCTGCTGCTAAAAAGCCTGCCGCAGTATCGCCCGCTAAAACGCCTAAGGACGCAAAACAAGGAAAAGAACCAGAGGGAGTAACAACAGAAATTCCGGCAAAAAAAACAGTGGTCAAAAAGACTAAAAAGAAAGAATAACTTTGGTAGCTTAAATGGCGGATCACGGATCCGTGATCAGCCATTTCGCCATTAGTAATTGATTATACACCACAATGCTCAAGAATTTCACCCTCGGTATTGAAGAGGAATATATGGTCATGGACCCGGTAACCCGTGAACTCAGGTCTCATGAACAAAAGATCGTAGAACAGGCCCACAGGGTGCTTCGTGACAAAGTAAAAGCAGAGTTCCACCAGGCGGTAGTTGAAGTAGGGACACAGGTATGCGCTAATATTGACGAAGCCTGTGAAGACGTATCCATGTTACGCCGCACTATTTCACAGATAGCCGGGGACCTTGGTTTCAGCATCGGCGCTTCCGGCACACATCCTTTTTCTAACTGGGAATTGCAGCTCATTACGGACCATCCCCGTTATTTCGAGATCGTGACCGAAATGCAGGACGCCGCCCGTTCAAATCTCATTTTCGGACTGCATGTACATGTGGGCATCGAAAACAGGGAGATGGCCCTGCATATTGCCAATTCCGTACGTTATTTCCTGCCGCACGTATTTGCGCTCAGCACCAACTCCCCTTTCTGGGAAGGCCGTAATACCGGCTTTAAATCTTACCGCACAAAAGTCTTTGATAAATTCCCCCGTACCGGCATTCCCGACTACTTTGCCAGCATAGAGGAATATGATAAATATATCAAGCTGCTGGTAAAGACCAATTGTATAGACAATGCAAAAAAGGTATGGTGGGACCTCCGGGTACATCCATACTTTGATACTGTAGAATTCCGCATCTGCGACGTGCCTCTTACCGTAAAGGAGACCTGTACCCTGGCAGCACTCTTCCAGGCATTATGCGCCAAGATCTACAAGCTGCGTATGCAGAACCTGAACTTCATCATATACAACCGCGCCCTGGTCAATGAGAACAAATGGCGCGCTTCCCGTTATGGCATTGACGGAAACCTGATCGATTTCGGTAAGGAGGAAGAAGTGAATGCCCGGGCGCTCATCGCTGAACTTCTTGATTTTGTGGATGATGTGGTAGACGATCTGGGCAGCCGCCATTATGTCGAACATACCCGTCATATCCTGAATAACGGGACCGGCGCCGATCAGCAGCTACAGGTTTATGCAGATACCAATGACCTGGTAGCAGTCACTGACTTCATCACTAAACAGTTCTTGAAAGACTGCTAAATTGTAACTTTGCAGTATGAGACCAACTAAGCAGCACTGGAAAGTAGCCGTTCTGGATATGTATGAACAGGTCCCTAACGAAGGCATGCGCTGCATTAGGGAGATATTGACCAGCTATGCCAAAGTACATGCACTTCAACTTGAATTTCATGAATATGAAGTCAGGGTGCAACAACAGGTGCCGGATCTATCCTACGACATCTACATTTCCACCGGTGGGCCCGGTAGCCCGCTGGACAGCGAAGGCAGTGAATGGGAGCAACATTACTTCCATCTCATGGAAGACATCAGCGAGTGGAATGAAACAGCCATCGACAAAAAGCAGGTATTACTGATCTGCCATAGTTTTCAGCTAATGTGCCGTTACCTGGGATTGGGCAATGTATGCCGCCGCAGGTCTCCTGCGTTTGGCGTGTTTCCCGTGCATAAAACAACTGCGGGCGAACAGGAACAGGTATTCGGCGAATTACCTGAGCCCTACTATATTGTAGACAGCCGTAACTGGCAGGTCATAGAGCTGGACCATCAGAAAATGGAAGCCATTGGCGCACAGGTGCTGGCTATTGAAAAAGAACGCCCGCATGTCCCGCTGGAACGTGCCACTATGGCCATCCGCTTCAGCGACTACTGCCTCGGTACACAGTTCCACCCGGAAGCAGATGCCACAGGGATGCGTATGTACCTGCTGCAACAGGAAAAAAAGAACCAGGTCATCACCAACTATGGAGCGGAGAAATATCACAGCATGCTGGAACATCTTTCCGATCCGGACAAGATCATGCTGACACATGACGCATTTATACCGGCTTTCCTCGACAATGCCATTTTTAAAAGCCCTTTACTACAATGATCCCTTCTATACGCGCAATATATAACCATCAGTTCACAGACCACCAATACCAGGAGTTTCTTTCAGGTATTGCGGAAGAAGCCGGAGAAGCGCCTGCCTTCAAGGTGGCTGAAACACCGGTGTTCATTCCGGCCCAACTGACGGCACGGATCCAGCAGGCCTGCTATGAAATTGTGGCAGTTATCCTTCGCCCGGATTTCAAACACCTGACGAGTGACGCCATCCCGCACGAACTAAAGGTGCCGCATGAAAATGACCATCCCCATTTCATGGTTATTGACTTTGCCGTATGTCGCGATGAAAAGGGAGATCTGACACCGAGACTGATTGAGCTGCAGGGATTCCCTTCCTTATATGCTTTCCAGGAACTAATGGCGCGCCAGTTCAGAACACACTTTAATATTCCTGATACACTCTGTAACTTCTTTAACGGCTTGGATGCAGACAGTTACTTTGAACTCCTGAAAGAGGTGATCGTCGGACCATATGACGCAAGTGAAGTAGTGTTGCTGGAGGTAAAACCGGATGAGCAAAAAACGAGAATAGACTTTTACTATACGGAAGAGAAACTCGGTATTAAACCCGTCTGTATTACAGACCTGGTCCAGGAAGGAAAGAAACTATATTATGAACTGAACGGTCAGCGTATCCAGATCAAACGCATTTACAACCGTATTATATTCGATGACCTGCACCGGCAACAGGAATCGTTGGGTAAACATGTACATCTCTTCCAGGAACTTGATGTGGAATGGATCACACATCCTAACTGGTTCTATCGTATCAGTAAATACATGCTGCCTTTCATACATAGCGAGTACGCACCTAAAAGCTGGTTCCTCCATGAACTACCGGTAATACCGGCCGACCTGGAAAACTATGTACTGAAGCCACTATTCTCCTTCGCCGGAAAGGGCGTACTGATCGACGTTACACAAGCCGACATCGATAAGATCTCCGACCCTGAGAACTGGATACTGCAACATAAAGTGCAGTATGCACCCGCAGTAGAAACACCGGAAGGTCCTGCATATTGTGAGATACGTATGATGTACGTATGGCCTGACAGCAGTCCTGCGCCTTTGCTTGTGCACAATCTTGCCAGGATCAGTAAGAGTAAGATGATCGGTGTGTCACAAGGCAAGCCACAGAACTGGACCGGTGGCAGCTGCGCTTTCTTTGAGCAACCTTCCTGATGTTATAATTTCCTTTTACTACTACAGACGTTGTTTGTCTTTCAGCAGCTGTGCTTTGAGCTTTTCATAGCTGATATCCTGTACAGCCTTCTTTGCATCTATCGCCTGAATAGCAGCGGTAGCAGCACTCTGGCCCAATATCATAAATACCGGCTCCATCCTGATGCTGCCATAGGCAATATGTGTACAGGACGCGCATACCGGCACCAACAGGTTTTCACATTCTGCTTTCTTCGGCACAATAGCCCCGTAACTGATACGGTAAGGGTCCGGCAGTTCGATGCCTATATCGCCTTCATTCTGTACAGTGCCATCTTTCTGCACGTATCTCTGTGCATTATGAGAATCCAGTGTGTAGGACCCCATGCCTACAGGATTCAGCACCTGTTTTTTACCCAATACCTCATGCTCGGTCATTGTTTCCATACCAGCCATGCGACGGGCTTCGCGGATGTACAGCTGATGCGGCCAGTTGCCGTTGTCTTTAAACTCATCGCGTGATAAACCCCATTTACTCATACGCGTGCGGATATCAGCAGGTATATGTGGATCAGTAGCAATAAAGTATAATAGTCCTTTCTGATAGGCGGCATGCGCAGCAACGATCTCCTTCCTTTTTTCATAAGAAGCTTCCGGATAATCATAGTTCATACCAATGTAATCCATACTGAAAGGACCGTGGTTATTGACATCTGTCTTATGGTTGGGAATAGGGTCGAATTTATTAAACACCTCATTCCAGCCGGTATTTAACACTCTTACCAGTAATTCGTACTGTGTGGAATCATATCCTTCCGGACGCGCCAAAGGAATGCGGTTAGCAGGAAGATCAGTCAGACAAAGACGGAAGCAATAAGCTTGTATACGTTTGTCGCCACTACCCTTTTCACCTGGAGGCTGCGATGATATGAAGGGAAGTAAACCACTTGAAGCATCCCCCGGGACCTTATACGCACTCACCGGCTTTGGGAAATGATGTCCGTGGTGGAACACGTCTGTCTGTACACCATTCCAGGTTTCATTAAATTCACTGTTGGCTTCCCTCCCAACATGATAAGATACTTTAGCGGCCGCCATCAGATCGCCCTCATAGGTGGCGTCTATGAACATCTTACCCCGGAATGTTTTACCACTTAATGTTTTGATCGCAACGATCTTTTGTCCTTTTTTGGCGACACCACTTTCACGGTCCAGCCATTCATCACGATATACTTTGATGTTGTTTTCTTTCACGAAGTCCTCAAATACCTGTTCTGCCACATGTGGTTCGAAGATCCACATGGTACGTTCCGTGCCATCCATAGCGGGCGTACCCTGCCCTTTATTACCGTATTCAGCTTGTGCCTGCCAGTTCCAGGCGGATGGTTGTGCGTAGTGCAGGTATATGCGATGATAGAATTCGCGGGCTAGTCCGCCGATAACCGACTTATTCCCTGTGTCAGTAAAGCCGAGTCCACCGGAAGACAAGCCTCCCAGATGTTTATCAGGCGAAACGATCACCACTGAGCGATGCATTTTCTTTATTTGTACAGCGGCGGTAACGGCAGCGGAAGTACCGCCATAGATCACTACATCCGCCTCAACAGGCGTCTGTGCACGGACAAGCACAAAGCTTAACAAACAACAGATTAACACGGTAACAAAATGTTTCATAACTGTGGGTTTACGTTTAGGGAACCAGTAACTTTTTAAGATATAAAAAAACAGTCATTGGCTACGCTTTTTTTTCTGACCGGGATAACAGGAAATAAAAATGCCTTCCTGGCTGTATGACAGATGATGTATCATACGTGCCGGAAGGCATTTTATAAAATGAATGTTAACTAATTATTTGCCAATCTGTTCTTGCCAGGCCAGCATACCACCGGTCAGGTTCTTTACGTTTGTAAAGCCCATTGTTTCCAGGATCATGGCAGCTTGTCCGCTACGGCCACCGCTGCGGCAGTATACGATCACTTCTTCGTTTTTCAGATCTTCCAGCTCATCCACCTGCATCGCACGGATGTCTCCCAATGGCACCAGGATACCTCCGATATTAAATTCCTCATGCTCATGCGGTTCCCTGACATCTACAATGTTCAGGTCTTCACCGTTATCAATGCGCTTTTTCAGTTCTGTTGCGCTTATATTTTCCATGGCTGTAAATTTTTAATGTTTGTGATATCAACGGCAAATTACTGTATTGCCAGGTTTTGGTGATAATTATTCCGGTTGTTCAGGCGTTGCTGGCGCAGCCGGCGCCACACCACTGTCTTTTGTGGGGCGGGTTGCTGACAGCCAGATGTCGATAGTCTCTCCTGCTCTAACCATGTTCAGCTCATTCAGTGCATTACGGCGCGGAGGCGTCTGTTTGGTTACAAAAGCATTGGCGGTATCAGCTACTGACGGATCGATGATCACAGTACCCAATCCCAGGTTGCTGGCACTCAGTGTTTCCTTTGCTTCCAGGAAAGTGAGGCCTACCAGGTCTGGCGCCGGATTCTCGGTATTACCCGTACCGCTGCTCAATACCAGGGTGATATTGCTACCCTCCGGAATATCTCTTCCCGGTTTTACGGTTTTACCATTCAGCAACTGCTGCAATACGGTATTGGTCGCAAAGTCCGGCTTATAGATAGTATCTCCTACGTTCAGCCTGAGACTATGCAGGGTCATTTCCGCACTGCGGAAGGTCAGTCCTGTCAGGTCAGGCATTTGCACCATAGGAGGTATTACTTTATTGATAGTCAGGTAAATTGTGCGTCCGACCTTTACCACAGAGCCTCTGGCCGGAGTTTGTTCCCATACGGCCAAACCTGGCAGGCTGTCTACATAGATCGAGTCCCTTACATCCACGCCGAATCCTTCTTTTTCCAGGATCATGGTAGCTTCCTGTATATTTTTCTTATAAACGTCGGGAACGGTCAATGTGTCCCCATGTTTTGTAATTACACCCAGCAGTAGAAAGAAAAGCAGTCCCAGGACGGCAAAAATTCCCACAACAACCAGCAGGTTAAAGCCGAAGGAGCGTTTCGTTATTGAATTGAACACAAATTATATTTTAACGTTAAGATGAACTCGGATCTGTTTATTTCTCCAGGCATTCTTCAATTAATGTGCCGTAAAACTCCTGCAGGGTTTTCCCGGCGGCTCTTACCTGTTGAGGTACGAGGCTGTTTTCTGATTGTCCCGGCATTGTATTCACTTCCAGGAAGTACAGGCGGCCGGTAGCTTCCTCCCAGATGAAATCTATCCTCACAATTCCACGGCAATTCAGCTTATCATACAGTTTCTTCGCTGTATCCTTTATCAGGTTGGTCACTTCGTCGGGAGCTTCCGCCGGCGTCACCTCGCGGGTGATGCCCGGCGTATATTTAGCCTCATAGTCAAAGAATTCCTTGCTACTGAGGATCTCGGTTACTGGTAATACGGTGAATTCCCCTTTGGATTTATAAATACCACAGGTAATTTCCCTGCCTTTGATAAATTCTTCTATCAGTACCTGGGCGTCTTCCTTAAACGCCTTTTCGATAGCCGGTACCAGTTCTTCTGCAGTATTCACTTTGGACATGCCGATACTGCTGCCTCCTTCTGCTGGTTTAACAAACACGGGCAGTTTCAGTGTACGAAGGATATCCTTGGTGTCAAAAGCCTGATCACGGAAGATATGCACTGATTTTGAGACGTTTACAACACCCAGGGAAGATACTACCTTATTACAGTAGCTCTTGTTGAAGGTGAGTGCGGAGGTAACCATGCCACAGCTGGTGAAAGGGATGTCCAGCATTTCAAAATATCCCTGCAAACGGCCATCTTCTCCCGGAGTACCGTGTATACCGATAAATACTGCGTCAAATTTTATCTTATTACCATTGATTGTCAGTGTGAAATCGTTTTTATCTACCTCAACCTGCTGACCGTCGGCGCCTGTGTAATTCCATCCATCACGGGTAACAGAGATCTTATAAACGTTATACTTGCTGCTGTCAATGTTCTTCTCTATTACGGCGGCACTCTGTACTGAAATTACATATTCTCCGGAGTATCCACCGGCTACCAGGGCGATGTTCTTTTTCATATATAATTTAATAATAAGCGGATAAAGTTAATAGAAAAATAGTGGATGTACACTTTTTTGGTGCAAAAGAAAAGGGAAGAAAGTTTACGTCCTTTCTTCCCTTTATGCTCCGGTATGCGTTCCGACAGAGATCGATGACCAGTTACCGGTTAGTTCCTTAAGCTTCCTTCTATAATAATATTAGATATGTAATTTCTCTTTCTTAGCAAGCAGTTCATCAACTGTTTCCTGGTACATTTCATCAGGAACGCAGCAATCAACCGGACAAACTGCCGCACACTGAGGCTCTTCATGGAAGCCCTGACACTCTGTACATTTGTTAGGAACAATATAATAACTGTCTACACTAATTGGCGTGTTACGCTGGTCCGCATCCATGGTGGTTCCATCCATCAGTACGTATGGACCTTTAATGGTAGTTCCATCTGCCATAGCCCACTCAACGCCACCTTCATAAATAGCGTTATTTGGGCACTCAGGTTCACATGCACCACAATTAATACATTCGTCTGTTATCTTTATTGCCATAGTATAAACTTTTTGTTTAAGTAGTAAGCCATTAATTTTGCAGACAAAAATAGAATATCTAGGTTTAAAAAGTTAATTATTTATACATATTCATGAGCAGTACAGAAAAAGTAGCAGCCCTGGTACGTTTAGGAGAATACCTCTCAGGCAATGATCCGGCCCTGCAAATAGTGAAGGATAGAGCCTTTCAGGCTAACGGATGGTTCACCCACGAGTTTATAGATCTATCCCTGCAAAATATTTGCCGTTATTACCTGGACGAATCCCGCTTAAACGGCTGGTTGGCTGGTTATCCTGCTCCTGTCCCTCCTCCGCGACAGGTGGGTATTGTTGCAGCAGGCAACATTCCGCTGGTAGGCTTTCATGACTGGCTCTGCGGTTTTGTAAGCGGACAGCAGGTATGTCTGAAGCTATCTTCCAAGGATACCATTTTGATGCAGCATGTGATTGACAAAGTCAACGAATGGTACCCGGAATATGCGCAGCAGACCCTGGTGCAGGACATGCTGAAGAACTGTGGCGCCTATATTGCCACTGGCAGTAACAATTCCGCCCGTTATTTCGAATATTATTTTGCCAAGTATCCGCATATCATTCGCAGGAACCGGACTTCCGTAGCTGTTCTGGACGGAACCGAAACATCCGCCGAACTGGAAGCCCTCGCAGATGATGTGATGCTCTATTTCGGACTGGGTTGCAGGAACGTGACCAAGATCTTTGTTCCGGAAGAATATAATTTCGAGCCGCTGCTAAAGGGGCTCCGGAAATATGCTCACCTGGCAGACCATCATAAGTACAAGAATAACTACGACTACAACCTGGCCCTTATACTGTTGAACAATGGTATGTATATGGCGAACGACAATATTATTTTACAGGAATCAGATGCCATTTTTTCTCCCATTAGCGTACTGCATTACAGCCACTACAAAGATGCAGGGGCACTGAGAGCCGAACTGGAGATCAATAATGACCTGCAATGCATTGTTGGGCACGGGTTTACTCCCTTTGGGATGGCTCAGCAACCCAGTCTGTCTGATTATGCCGACGGAGTGGATACGATGCAATTCCTTACAAGCCTGTAAATGGCTGTAAGAATGTCTGTTGCGGCCTAACAATAGTTACAATCTTGTCATGAAAAACAACAATATGTCAGTCGTGGCGTTAAGATCATATTAACTATTCATATAAAAATGTGTTAAAGTAACAGGAGTGGTTAATGTTTCACTACCATGCCCCCTTAAATTTGTATCACAAGGCATGTAAATTGATATTCATTCCTTATACATTTAAACTTTAAACAACGAAACATATGAAATTCCGGCAAATTGCGGCAACTGTACTAATCAGCGCGGCAACTGCTGTTGCCAGCATCTATGCGTACAACAGGTTCCAACCCCGGCAGGCAGGCCCCTATCAAAATGGATCAGATGATATCCCGGTAAATTACGCCAGTTATATGCCTGGCGCAGACGTGAAGAATGCAACGCCTCCTACCGATTTTAGCCAGGCGGCTAAAATAGCAACACCTGGAGTCGTACATATCAAAACGAAGATCAATCCCCGGCAGGTAACTAACAACCTTCAGAGACGGAGAAGCGTTTTACAGGACCTTTTCGGCGATGACTTTTTCGGCGATGAATTCCAGGGAGAAGGTGGCGGCCGCAAATACTACGTGCCAGGCCAAATGGCTTCAGGTTCGGGTGTGCTGATCTCTGACGATGGTTATATCATCACCAACAACCACGTAGTGGACGATGCAGATGAAATAGCAGTAACACTCAACAACTACAAAACATACAAGGCAAAAGTAATCGGGACTGACCCGAATACTGACCTCGCAGTGATCAAGATAGACGCCAAGAATCTACCTTACCTGTTGTATGGTAACTCTGACGATGTAGAAATAGGACAGTGGGTATTGGCAGTCGGTTATCCTTTAAACCTGGAAACCACTGTTACTGCGGGTATTGTAAGTGCAAAGGCCCGTACCATTGGTATCAATAAACAGGTAAGAAGAAATGCGATCGAATCATTCATTCAGACTGACGCTGCGGTAAACCAGGGTAACAGTGGTGGTGCATTGATCAACACTGCGGGTGAGCTGATCGGTATCAACTCTGCCATTGCCTCTCCTACCGGTGCATACGCAGGTTATTCTTACGCAATCCCAGTCAACCTGGTGAAGAAAGTGGTGAATGACCTGATGAAGTATGGTAACGTGCAGCGTGCTTACCTGGGTATCAATTACCAGGACCCAAGCAGCATTCCTGAAGAAAGATGGGCGGAAGCAGGCATCAGGAGGGATATTAACGGTGTGGCAGTATCGGGCGTATTGGAAAGCGGCTCTGCGGCAGCTGCAGGTATCCGTAAAGGAGATGTGATCACTGGCATCAACGGCGTGGAAACACCTTCCATCCCGCAAATGACCGAACAGATAGCACGTTACAAACCAGGTGATAAGATCAGCATCAGCTATACACGTGACGATAAACAATATACGACCAACGTCATACTCAAAAATATCGACGGCAATACTGATATCGTTAAGAGCAATATATTGGATGCATTAGGCGCTGACCTGGTAACGCTTGACAAGGCGGATGCGGCTAAACTCGGAATACGCGGTGGTGTATACGTAGATAATATCAGCAGTGGAGCGTTTAAGAAACAGACTAACATGAAACGTTCTTTCATCATCCTGAAAGCTGGCGGGTTACCTGTCAATTCAGTAGAAGATCTGAGAAAGATACTTGATAAACAAAAGAAGGTACAGGTGGAAGGTGTATATCCTGAATTGAACGGGGTGTACTACTATAACATTGACCTTGCAAACGGTGCAGAGTTTTAAGATTCATATAGGTTTATAGGTTAGAGAAAGAAGGCCCCGGCTAACACCGGGGCTTTCTTTTTTCTATAAATGCTATAAAATGCCAAAAGCCCCCTTTGCGGCGGCGGTAGTATTTTGAATAAATCGTCGTGCTTATAAATTGATCACCCCTTTCAATTGCGCGAAGAACTCATCTTTCTTACGGGAAGAAATAGGGATGTTTTTCTGATCGCTCATTACAACAGCAGTACCCAGACCTTTTATGATCTTGACGATATGGTGGATATTGATCAGGAAGGACTTATGTACGCGATAGAAGCCCTTATCAGACAACATCTCTTCATATTCTTTCAATGATTTGGAGATCAGGTGTGACACGTTGTTGATCAGCTGTATCTTGGTATAGCTGTCAAATGCTTCGCAGTAAATGATGTCTTTCAGATCGATAACGTTGTATCCGTCATTTACGGGGATAACTATCTTAGAGAAAGCGTTGTCATTGTTCTTAACGTAATCCTTAAGGATGGAAGCGAGTTCGTTCAGGCGGCCTTTTTTGCTCTTCTTCACTTTTTCCAAAGCATCTTCTACCTCACTAACCTTAATAGGTTTGAGCAGATAATCTAATGCAGCAAATTTGATCGCCTGCAATGCATATTCCTGAAAGGCTGTAATGAAGATCACTTCGAAGTTCAACACAGGGAACATTTCCAGTAACTGGAAACCATTATGGGGCGGCATTTCAATATCCAGAAACAAGACGTCTATCTGGGTGTTCTTGATCATTTCCGCCGCGTCATGAATGTTCTGCGCCTCCCCTGCTACCGTAACATCTTTACAGTAATTTTCCAGAATATTTCGCAAAATATGGATGTTGCGGACTTCATCGTCTACGATCGCAGCTTTTATATTACTCATAACATCTTAACAATGGGAATCAGAATTTCAACCAGGGTACCCTCCTTATTGCCGAAACCAGACTTAAATTTATCAATAATTTCTAACTTTCCAACATTTCCATTAAAAGATTTTATAATCTGCAACCTTTCCCTAATCACACTCAAAGCGGTGGATTCATGCCTTACGAGGCGGCCGCTTTTGATCTCATTTGCACGTTCCCACCCGATCCCGTCATCATCGACAGAGCAGTACAACATATCTTCACGGAGTGTCAGTTTCACTTCCAGTCGGCCACTGCCATTTTTCGGAGCCAGTCCGTGTTTGATGGCGTTTTCGACAATCGGCTGAATAATCATGGGCGGTATATAGATCGTATAATCTTTCAGGTCATCCTGTAATACAAATTCGTAGGTAAACACATTGGCGAAACGGATCTTCTCCAATTCGATATACCTTGTCAGGAAGGCAATCTCTTCTTCCAGGGAAATGAACGACTTCCTGGAGTTGTTTAGCATCTGGCGCATCAGGGTGGCGAAATCTGCCAGGAAGTTCAGCGCTTGTTTCTCCTCTTTTTCCATGATCAGGTGCTGCACAGAGTTCAGTGAGTTGAAAATGAAATGAGGGTTCATCTGGTTTGTCAGCGCTTTGGCTTCCAGTTCCGCGATCCGCCGGTTATACTCCGTCTTTCTCATTTCCGCGTGCTGTATCCTCCTGATCACATCTCTCAGTACAAATGCCACCAGCATTAATCCCAGCATGATGACTATTCCCCGCGCCCACCATTGCTGGTACCAGCGTGGCAGGATAGTAACGGTAATGATCACCGGCTGGCTCCAGTTACTTCTATATTTCCTGGCCCTGATCTGCAGTTGATAGCTATCCGGCTGCAGGTCGGGGAAAGGTACGATATTAGACATTGTAGTGATCCAACCACTTGAAGTATCACTAGAAAAGTTGTACTGGTACTCTACTAATTCTGGCAGATCGTAGGCTATTGCGCCGAATTCCACCTCAAAAGAGGCCTTCCGCTGGTACATCAGCACAAACTGTTTACCTGGCAGATAGGTGCTGTCGCCATACCGTACGTGATTCAGGTAAATAGCCGGGGGGACCGTATCTACCGGCATCTTTGCATCGTTGAAATAACTCAGCCCGTTAGAAGTAGCGATATATAAAATGCCCTTCTGATAATAAACACTGCGGGTATCATCGCTCATCAGGCCATCATTGGACGTAATATTCCGTATGAGGGTCTTCGTTTTGACGTCAATAACGGAAACGCCCTTATTGGTAGCGACATATAAGCGTCCAATACCATCATAATACAGCTGCTGGCAGATGTCACTAACAAGTTTATCTGCGGTACTCAGGTGTTTGATCACCCGGTTATCCCTCAGGACATATATCCCGTGATCACTGGTGCCTATCCAGAGATCTCCATCCACCCACTTCAGATCTTTGACGCTTCTGTGCAGGGCGGAGTCTTTACCTGGTATCCTTAACGCACGTGAAATGTCATTGCCATACAGCAGTCCGGCACTGGTGCCAACGTAATAGGCGGAATCATTGATACTTGTAATGGAAGTGATCAGATCATCTTCTACTTTCACACTATAATCATCACAGATCACCTGGTCTTTGGTCACCACCCTTATTTTCCCTTTAGGGCTGATATCTACATCCTTCAATGACTTCACAGGCTTCAGCAGCGATGCCTTTTGCAGGGCAGTATTAAACAGGAAAAGACCGTTATCAGCGCCTATCAGCATTTCGTTCGGCTTATACGGAAGGATACTCAGTATACTGTTCCTCCCGCTGGTCGTGTCCAGGTTAAACTGGCGGATCCTGTTACTGCTGTCTATCGTGTTCAGTACGCCGGCATTCTGTCCTATCAGCAATGTACCGGTCCGCTGATCTTTCGAAATGCTGAAGATAGAGTGCGAGTACAGTCCGTTCGTATTGTCGAGATAGTTAAAATAGAAGTTTTTGTAAGGGATATTATAAACACCGTCTCCGAATGTTGTGATCCAGATATTACCATCCCTGTCTTTAAGCAGGGATGTGATATAGTGGTTCTGTAACAGTTTGATGGGCTTTTTCTCTCCATGGAAGAATCCTTTCAGATAGTACAGTGCTCTGGGGGTACCTATCCAAAGGTTATCATTGTCGATACAGATATTACTGATCTCATCTCTGATGCCCCAGTCTGTTCCTCTGAAAAAGCAAACTGCTTCCTTGTTGCTGTAAGTATAGAGGGAATTATCCACTATTATCACCGGATGCTTCCGGGTACGTTGTATAGAGGCCTTATCCAGGGGGAACGGGCACACACCGAATATCTTCTGATCGGGGTTATTGATATCTTTTAGTTCAGCCAGGTTAAAGTACGGCTGCAGGGGTTTAAAAATGGTATCGTTACGAAGGAAGTAGAACAGGTCGGTGCGAAGGGCGCCGAGTTTATCGTAAGTAGTTTTTTTGCCACTGTATTGAATGATACGGTTGTCGGTATTCAGGAACCAGATGAAACCGGCATAATCCTCAAACATATACTGCATGTACTGTCCGCGGGCATCTACATGCAAAGACGAATCATTCTGCCCGGTATGAATGGTATAATTCCAGAAAAATGAGGGCAACCCATTAAGTGTAGAAAACCAGACGCGCCCTTTTGAATCGGCTGAGAGTTTTACAACATCATTGTCTGTAAGGCCGTCTTTTTTAGAATAGTTGCGAAAGCGTTTGCCATCGAATTTGCTGACGCCGGTGGGAGTAGAAAACCAGATAAATCCTTCTTTATCCTGCACGGCAGCGTAGACCGTAGCATTTGCCAGACCGTCTTTTACATTATAATTACGGATCATCAGCCCCTGGGCGATGGCATTGCTGCCTGTGCTCAGAACCATTAGCATCCACCATAAGAATATATAACGGACCTTAGGCATTAAGATGATGGATCGGATTGTTGAGAATAAAACCGGGTAGTGCCAACTGTTATCTGGCTGGCACTACCGGCAAGTCTTGTTAATATGCACGGGCGAATAAAACCCTTTGCGTAGAAGGTTTACCTGTAAGGATACAGGCACCCGCCTCCTGTTTATTGTTTAAAGGTATGCAACGGATCGTTGCTTTGGTGCGCTCCTTGATCTTTTCTTCTGTTTCGGTGGTGCCATCCCAGTGAGCAGAGATAAATCCGCCTTTCTCTTCGAGCAGGCGCTCAAACTCTTCGATGGTATCAGCCGGTGTGATGTGCTCATCTCTGAAGGTCAGCGCTTTGTTATACATCTGCTGTTGAATATCTTCCAGCAGTGTACCTATACGTTCAGCCAGACCATCCAGTGGCAGGCTTTCTTTTGTTTTCGTATCGCGGCGTGCTACTTCAGCAACATTGTTTTCCAGGTCACGGGCACCCAGCGCTATACGTACAGGAACGCCTTTCATCTCATATTCCGCAAATTTCCATCCCGGACGGGCGTTATCGGAATCATCATATTTCACACGGATACCGGCTTTCTTTAACTCGCCGATGATCTCATTTACTTTAGCATCGATCTTAGCCTTCTGCTCGTCACCTTTATAGATAGGCACGATCACTACCTGTAAAGGAGCGATGCGCGGAGGCAGGATCAGGCCATCGTCATCACTGTGCGCCATTACCAAAGCACCGATCAGACGGGTGGACACGCCCCAGGAGGTAGCCCATACATATTCCAGTTTATTCTCTTTATTGGAGAACTGTACGTCAAAAGCCTTGGCGAAGTTTTGTCCCAGGAAATGGGAAGTACCTGCCTGCAGTGCTTTACCATCCTGCATCAGTGCTTCGATACAGTAAGTGTCGATAGCACCTGCAAAACGCTCGGCAGGAGATTTCACCCCTCTTACTACCGGCATAGCCATATAGTTTTCTGCAAAGTCGGCATATACTTCCAGCATCTGTTCTGTTTCGGCAATCGCCTCTTCAGCAGTAGCGTGTGCAGTATGCCCTTCCTGCCAGAGGAATTCAGCTGTACGCAGGAACAGACGGGTACGCATTTCCCAGCGTACAACGTTTGCCCACTGGTTGATGAGCAGCGGCAGGTCGCGGTAAGACTGTATCCAGTCTTTATATGTATTCCAGATGATCGTTTCGGAAGTAGGACGAACGATCAGTTCTTCTTCCAGTTTAGCGGTAGGGTCGACCACAACACCTTTACCGTTCGGATTCTTCATAAGACGGTGGTGTGTTACTACGGCACATTCTTTTGCGAACCCTTCGATATGATCTTCTTCTTTACTTAGAAAGCTTTTGGGGATGAATAAGGGAAAATACGCGTTCTGGTGTCCGGTGTCTTTGAATTTTTTGTCAAGCACGTCTCTCATGCCTTCCCAAAGTGCAAAACCGTATGGTTTGATCACCATACATCCCTTCACCGCAGAATAGTCTGCCAATCCTCCTTTCAGAACCAAATCATTATACCATTGTGAATAATCTTCAGAACGGGCTGTGATCTCTTTACTCATATAAAAATTGAAATATTTAAAATCTAGGCCGGTACATATACTATAAAACAAATCTGAATTTGGCTTAATATTTGTACTGGATATATTATCAAAAGGTAAATGTCACAAACCTACATGAAAATCAGAAACGTGCAAATAGTTTGGTAAAATATTATGAGTGGCTAGATATTATTGTAGCATTAACCTTTCTTTGAGTTAAAAATAGTGTAAATTTACTATAGAAATCAGGCTAAAAATTCCGACAATGAAATCAGTTCCATACCTCGCTGTGTTAGCACTGTTTGTTTTAAACAGTTGCTCTTCAGCATATAAAACAACCCAGACACCGGACGATGTCTATTACTCTCCGCACGTTAAACCCAGCTATGCTGCAAGCAATAATCAAAATAACGATAACGTTAATGCTACTGATGCGGGAGATGAGGGTACATATGTTACCTACGACGATGAGGATCAAGGAGATTATTCACGTCGTATAAATCTTTTTAATAGCAACTATTCAGGTGCTTATTATTCGCCAAATGTATATTCCGGCGCTTACGGCAGCCCTTACTACGGTAGCGGCTGGGGGATGAACAGTTACTATGGTGGCGGCTTCGGTTACGGTAGTGGCTTCGGTTACGGCTGGGGTTCTCCTTACTATAGTTCTTTCTGGGGCCCTTCTCTTAGCATAGGCTTCGGTTATGGCTGGGGTAGCCCATATTACGGCGGCGGTTGGGGATACAACCCATGGTATACCGGTTGGGGTTATAACTCCTGGTACTATGGTGGATACCCAGGCGGTTACTACGGATATCCTGGTGGTCACGGTGGCTACTATGGCTATTCAACTCCGGGACGTCGTACACGTGGCAGCTTCGGAACTTCCTATCCTGGTGGCAGAGTAGTTGGTACCAATCCTAATCCAGGTGGCCGTACAACAAGAACAGACTATACGCCTTCCAGAAGGAATATAGGTACCAATCCTAATCCGGGTGGCCGTGTGGTAGAACGTCCAACTACTGGCGGCGGCAGGAACAACGGTGATGGTTACTACACACCTAGACGTTCATTTACTCCTGCTGCAGGCGAACGTCCTGTTGGAAGCGATGGCGGTGGCCGTAATAGTGGTGGTACGATCAGTCGTCCTCCTACAAGGTCTTTCCAACCAGCGCAGCAACAACCACAACGTTCTTTCACACCATCTCCATCCCCATCCTATACGCCAAGATCCAGCGGCGGTAGCAGTGGTGGTTCCGGCGGCGGCGGTGGTCGTACAGGCGGCGGAAGAGGAAGGAATTAATTCTTAAATGATTTGATCATTGATATTCTAAAAATGTACCCTGGTCAAAAGCCAGGGTATTTTTTAACCCTTAATTCTACTATATGATTAAAAGAATGGTGTTCGCCATGGCATTGTCAGGAACTTGCTTATCCCTGCATGCACAGACGATAGAAGATGCGTTACGATTCAGCACAACATCCCCTTCAGGTACAACAAGAGGACAATCAGTAGGCGGCGCTTTAGGTGCATTAGGTGGAGAAGCATCTTCCCTGTACGTTAATCCGGCGGGACTCGGTTTTTTCAGAACAAATGATTTTTCCTTTACTGTTGGTTTGCAGAATATTTCCAATACCGGAACATACCTGAATACAAAAGCTGATGACAATAAGTTCATCCCGCTTATTTCCAATCTGACACTGATCTTCGGTGGCAAAAGAAAGAGACCGGACAGCAAATGGCAGAACTTCAGCTTCGGACTGGGTCTGAACCGTACACAGAACTACAATCAGCGGACCTATTATACAGGCAATAACAACAGCTCTTCCCTTTCATTGAACTATTACCTGGATGCTGAAGCGGCAGGTGTTACCGATCCGGACGAACAGCTGGGAGGTAGCCAGACTATCGGCTCCCTGGCCCATACTTCTGCACTGGCTTATCAGACAGGGCTTATATCTCCCTATCTGGACAACGGGCAACCTGACGGCTTCTTTTTCTCTGCAGCACAGGCAGTAGACCGTAGTATCAATGTAAAACAGGAAAGCATCATCGATTCTAAAGGTGGCGCTTATGATGTAGCATTTGCTTTCGCCGCCAACTATGACGACAAATTGTACCTGGGTGGTAGTGTGAATATTCCGACCATGACCTTCAAAAACTCAAGGACCTGGAAAGAAACAAATCTGAATACCGCTAATACAGACCTGAACAGCTTTGACGTTACCGAAAGCTTAAGATCTGAAGGAACAGGTATCAATCTGAAAATAGGTGGTATTTACAGACCAGTAAAATCTTTCAGCCTGGGAGCCACCTTCCACTCTCCTTCCTGGATCAGTTTTACTGATACTTACAGAACAGACATGACCACTTCTACCAAGACCCTGGGCGTGCTGTCATTCTCTTCTACCGATACCAATGACGGTTTCGAGGACGAGTCAAAATACACTATCAGAACACCATGGAAAGGAGTACTGAGCGCCACTTACCTCTTCGCTCCTTCTGCAGATACCAGGAAGCCTACCGGCTTTATTTCCTTCGACTATGAGTACATGGACTATGCTGCCATGAAAATGCGTTTCCGTAACGACAACTCTTTCGACAGGGAAGATTCTGACCTGCGCAATAATGCTATTAAAGATACCTACCAGGGGGCATCCAATATCCGTGTGGGTGGAGAGTTAAAGTTGCATGTAATTGCTTTCAGACTAGGTTACGCCTTGTATGGCAGCCCATATAAAAATGGCGCGATAGACGGTAAACGTCAATACTATACCGGCGGTATCGGTTACAGGAACCGTGGTTTCTATATGGACCTGGGCCTGGTTTATGGCAACAATACCTACACCAATCAGCCTTACGAGCTGGCCTCCAATGCTGATCCGGCTGACCACTACACAACACCGGCTCCAGCGGAGATCAACAGCAAACAGGCAAATATCAATGCTACTTTCGGTTGGAAATTCTAATCTGACCTGCAAACATATTCATAAAAAGGGCGTCTGCTAAAGCGGACGCCCTTTTTATAAGCGGAAAACGGATCCGCTCAATTTTTTCTATTTTTGTGCCGGTTATACACCTACCTATGAAATACAAACTGGCTCTATTACTGACATTTGCCTCACAGGCGATCACACGACCCATTGCAGCCCAATCCATACAGGAAGCATTAAGATACAGTAGCGATATATCTACCGGAAGCGCCCGCGGACAAGCGGTCGGAGGTGCTGTAGGCGCATTGGGAGGCGAAGTAGCCGCCATTTATGTGAACCCTGCCGCAGCTGGCTTCTTCCGTAACAGTGATCTTTCTATCTCTATTGGCTACCAGCGCGTTAACAATGCCAATTATTACCTGGGTAATAAAGACATCTCAAAAAGGGGCGGCCCCAAGCTGGATGACTTTACGATTGTTATGCGCAGTAAAACAAAAGAGCATCCGCTGATCTTTGCGATGGGGGTAAACAGACTGAATAACTTCAGGGAAAACGTCACCTATCAGGGTAACATTGCGAATTCATCCCAGTCCCTTAATTATTTTATGCTGGCAGACAATGCCAATGTCACCAATCCCGATGTATTATTATCTACCGACCAGGATGTTACACTCAGACATACGGCATCATTGGCTTATGAAACTTATTTGATCAATCCATACGCGATAGGCGGTCTATATAAGTTCACTTCAGCAGCTGAAGCGGATGACTACAGTATACTTGTAAATCAATACCATAAAATCCTTACTCGTGGAGGAACAACGGAACTATCCCTTGTATTTGGTCAGCAGCATAGTGAAAAGTTATCGCTGGGGGGGAGCCTGAATATGGGTTTTATCAGCGAAAACAAACAGGATATCTGGAAGGAAACGAATATCAATCCGGTACATGCTGACCTCAATTATTTCCAGGTAACTCAAACTACGAAGATAAACGGCATTGGTGTCAGCGTGAAATTCGGCGGTATATATAAACCAATAGTTCCGCTGAACCTGGGTCTCTCCCTTAAATCGCCTACCTGGTACGGGGTCAATAGGGAATATCAAACTGATATGGTCACCGATACAAAGTCGGCCGGTGTTGTAACGGCATCCACTATTTACATGATCGATGATACCACACAATCGGAAGCAGATTACCTCGACTACAGCCTAAGGACCCCATGGAAAGCCACCGCAAGTGCTGTGTTGCTGTTTAATACGGCGGGCAATCCGACCCTGCCTTATGGGTTTATCAGTGCTGATTACGAATTGAACGATTATCGCTCCATGAAGGTGAAATATGGAGATGCACTAAACAACCGCCGCTACAGTGATCAGATAAAAGCAGCTTACCAGACCACCGGCAATCTCCGTGTTGGCGCGGAAGTGAAATACCTGCTATATGCTTTACGGCTAGGATTCGCCCATTATGGCAACCCATATAAAACAAGCCTTATTGATGGATCACGGACCTATTATAGCGGCGGAGTGGGTTATAAATCTAACAGCGGTTATTATATTGATCTTTCATTGATCACAGGTGGGAATCAGAAACGGCAGGAAGTTCCATTTGAAATGCTACCGAACAATTATGGCTATGTGAATCCACCGGCGGTACAGGTGACCAGTTCTTCAACGAGGGTGTCAGCTACTTTCGGGGTTAAGTTCTGAGCTGCTGGTCCAATTCCTCCATCAGTCCTTTACCTGCTTCAAACCACTTGATGTCCTTGTCTTTACGGAACCAGGTCAGCTGTCTTTTGGCGTATTGACGGGTATGGATAATGATCTGTTCAACCGCTTCATTCCATGTCAATTTGCCATCGAGGTGATCAAACACCTCTTTGTATCCAACGGTTTGTAGCGCATTATGATCACGGTAAGGCAGCACGGCACGTACTTCCTCCAGCAGACCATCGGTGACCATCTGCTGTACACGGCGTTCGATATTGGCGTGTAATTGCTCTTTGGGAAGGGTGATTGCTGTCTTAATGATATTAAAGTCCCGCTGTACAACGTTACCTGTTCTGAAACTGGTAATAGACTGACCGGTGGCGTATAATATTTCCAGAGCCCTCATCAGGCGATGCGGGTTTTGTGTCTCAGCTATAGCGTAAAAAGCCGGGTCTTTTTCCTGAACTTCCTGTTGAAGCCAGGCCATCCCTTCTTTCTCATAGCGTTCCTGGATGGCCGAACGAACATCGGCAGGAGCGGCTGGGATGTTATCAATACCTTCACAAAAAGCCTTGATATACAATCCAGTGCCTCCGCACATGACCACTACGTCCCGGTCTTTCCAGACTTCGGCCGCATAGCCCAGCGCGAGCCTTTCATAAACACCTGCATTTACTTCCTCCCGTATGGAATGGGAATTAATAAAATAATGAGGGACCGTCTGCAGTTCCTGCGGACTGGGTTTGGCTGTACCTATACTTATTTCACGATAACACTGGCGGGAATCTGCAGAAATAACGGCTGTATCAAAGTGTTGCGCCACTTCTATCGCTTTAGCCGTTTTGCCCGCCGCGGTGGGACCTGCGATAATGATAACGGTCTTCACTAATACATGTCTTCGTTGCTGGTATCTTCGCCGCCTTCATCTTCGGCGTCCGTGGTATCTTCTTCTCCCTCTTCTCCGAAGCCATCTTCACTCATGCCTTCTTTGTTAAGGTCATATTTCTCTTCCATTTCCACCAGTTTATCACCCACGAGGCCTTTGGTGCCGTACTGGCTTGGCGCCAGTCCTTCTTTTCTTGTGCAGAAAGGATATGCTACTTTAGAGTTTTCATCTTTTGACACACCGATCAGTTCCACCAGGAATGTCCAGTTCTTCGCATAGTCGTAGAGGTAAATGAACTTCTGGTTGGGAGTCTTTACAGCTGCGGCAATAGGCGTATCTTCCATTAACAGTGGTTCTACCTTACGTGCGGCGCCATCCTGTTCAAGAATGATCTCCCTGCCCCGTTGCCAGTTATCATTGCTACGGAAAAAAGTCGCTTTATGTTTATTGTCAAATTCGAATGACTGTAAAATAGTTTGATGAAATTGTAAAAATGTCTGGTCCGGTTTAATGGAAATATCCCTGTACACACTTTCATCTTCTTCCCAGTAAACTCTGAATTTCAAAACAGGCATGACAATAAAGGATTTTATTAATAATCTGGTATTTTCAGGATCGGGTCATAATATAATGAAATGCATCACAACTGATCCCGAAAAAGGCAGTGTTAACATTAATTAACACTACTAAATTAACATTTTTATTTAACTGGTGTCAAATCCATCTCTTTCGCTCTTTCAAGCAGGAAGGCGTAAGCTGCATCGTAGGTATTGGGAATGATCCCGTCCAGAATGGCCTCACGGATAGCATTTTTAAGGTCGCCCACTACTCTGGAAGGAGACAGTCCGAAAGTCTCCATGATCATTTCTCCGGTTACCGGCGGCTGCCAGTTACGGATGCGGTCACTTTCCTCTACTTCCTTCAGGCGCTGCCTAACCAGCTCAAAGTTTTCGAGGTAGCGTTTAACCTTCACTTTATTCTTGGAGGTGATATCTGCCTCGCAGAGCATCATTAAGCCTTCGATATCATCTCCGGCATCAAAGAGCAATCTGCGTATAGCAGAGTCGGTTATATTTTCTTTCGTAACGCTGATAGGGCGGAGATGCAGCTCTACCAGTTTTTTCACCAACCGCATATTCTCATGAAGCGGCAGTTTCATTTTGGTAAAGATACGCGTCACCATCTTCCCTCCCACCGCATCATGGCCATGGAATGTCCAGCCATGTCCGGGCTCGAAGCGTTTTGTGGCAGGTTTCCCGATATCATGCAATAAGGCCGACCAGCGCAGCCAAAGATCTTTGGTATTACGAGCAATATTATCCACTACCTGCAAGGTGTGGTAAAAATTATCCTTATGACCTTTCCCTTCTACCATTTCCACCCCTACCAGGTCTACCATCTGCGGCAATATGATCTTCATAATGCCGGCTTTATAGAGCAGATCAAGTCCTACGGAAGGCACGGGCGACAACATGATCTTGTTGAATTCGTCCGTAATACGTTCCTGCGAGATGATCTTGATACGCTCTGCATTTTCTTTGATACCCTTGAATGCCTCCTCGGAGATCGTAAATTGCAATTGTGACGCAAAACGTATAGCCCTCATCATACGCAGCGGATCGTCGATGAACGTTTGTGCAGGTTCCAATGGCGTTCTGATGATCTTGGCTTCCAGGTCGGCGATACCGCCGAAGGGATCTACCAAACTTCCATAGTCATCTTCATTCAGGCTGATAGCCAGTGCATTGATGGTAAAGTCGCGGCGCAGCTGATCATCTTTCAGGGTGCCGGGTTCCACATCAGGATTTCTGGACTCGTGACGATAGCTTTCTTTTCTGGCGCCGACAAACTCAATTTCCAGGTCATTCCATTTAACCTGGGCGGTGCCATAGGTTTTAAAGAAGCTGACCTTTGCATTATCAAAATATTCAGCCACTTTGTGAGCGAGGGAGATACCATCCCCTACGCATACGACGTCCATATCTTTGGTACGCCTGTTCAGTATCTTATCACGCACAAAGCCGCCGATCAGGTAGCAGGGCGTACCCAGTTCCTGGGCAGCTAATGCTATCTGTTCCAACACTTTTCGTTCCTGTAAGGTACAGGGAATATCTATAGGCTTTCTGCTGATCATAAATGAATAAAACGGCAAAAGTAAGTTTTTTTATCTGATCACCTGAACACTGCCATCTTTCAGCAGCTTAATGATCCGGGAGGGCGCTGCCGGTGTAGTGTCTTCCTGCCGGTAGTTAACAACATAGTCTACTCCTTCTTTAATAGCAGCGTCCACGTCCCTGAAAGAAGCAGGCGAAGACTGTCCGCTGATATTCGCAGAGGTGGAAACCAGGGGCTTACGCAGCCTTTTTATCAGGTGACGGCAGAAAGTATCCCGGACGATCCTTATGGCAACAGTACCGTCGCTATTGATAACATTCGGAGCAAGGTCAAGCGCTCCCTCATATATCACGGTTGTAGGACGGTCAAATCCGGCGATCATATCGGCTATATCGGGACTGGGATGTGCGACATATTTTAAAAGATCACGCACATCCGCCAGCAGGATGACCAGGCTTTTGGCCTCCGGCCGTTGTTTGAGATCAAATACTTTTTTAACGGCGGCTTCGTCGGTCGCATCACAGCCGATCCCCCAGATGGTGTCTGTCGGATACAGGATCAGTCCTCCGGTACGTAATACCTGTAGGGAAGCCGTTACATCATTTTCAAAATCAATCATAATTTATAAACTTTCGTAGACCTTCATCACAGCTGATGCACATTTTTCCCTGCTGAACAATTGTGCATGGGTCCATCCTTTTGTTCTCATTTCTTCTGCGAATGGTTTTTCATTCAGCACTTTCTTCATCGCATCCGCAATGGTCGCCGGCTGCAGTGGATTGACATATAAGGCGGCATCACCGCCTGTTTCCCCGAAACAGGAACCAGCGGATGTGATCACCGGCGTACGGCTCCACAGCGCCTCCAGGATAGGAATACCAAATCCCTCAAAGATAGATGGATATAATAATGCTTCTGCTCCCTGGTACAACAATGGCACGTCCGCATCCGCTATTCTTGCCTTCTCATTCAGCCAGATGATCCGTTCCGAGAGTCCATGTTTTTGTGCAAATGCCTTCACTTTATCCTTATAACCCGTGCCTCCGCCCAGTACGACCAGTGGCAGGTCCACCTCGCCCTTCAGCTGTTGCATAGCCTGCAGGATGCCTAACAAATTCTTTCTCTCAATGATGGACCCAACATACAGAAAATATGACGCCGGCAATCCGTACTGTTCCTTCATTTTCTGGATACTTGCCGCGTCGTGCGCTGTCGCGAAGGATTCATCACAACTCTGATACACCACCTCTATTTTCTCTGCCGGGGTTTTATAATAGTGAATGAGGTCCTGCCTGGTCTGTTCGCTGATGGCGATCACCTTATCCGCATACTGGCAGGCGTATTTTGCCTTCCGGCGGTATGTCTGTACGTCAATGGGATTATATTGTGCGGGGTAACGCTCAAAAATAAGATCGTGCATCGTCACCACACTCTTCACACCACTTTCGTGAATGCCGAACGGGATCTCATGGCTTAGTCCGTGGTAAATATCGATACCTTTCGCCGCCAGTTCCCCCACCACATATTTACTACGCCATGCACTGCGGAACCAGCGATGCAGGCGTTTCTCCGGCAGCACAGACTGCATATTTGTGTAGGTTGCCGTCGTGTACATGCCGGTGAGCTTTGGCGCATAGAGATAATAACTGTGCTGGGGGAAATAAGTCGCCAGTGAACTTATCAGCGTTCGGCTGTAATTTCCCAGACCAGTATTATTTTGATAAGCCCGTTTTGCGTCAAAAGCAATATTCATAGCGTCATTTATAGGGCTATAAAGGTAAGCAATCGCTCCCAGCTTGCAACTACTAACAGGTTTTCCTTATGTTTGTAAAAAATTTCAACGATGGAGCTAAAAGAACTAATAAAAGCGGCATGGGCCGATCGTACCTTACTGCAGGAATCACAGTACAGTGATGCTGTAAAATGTGTGATCGAAGCTGTAGATAAAGGCAAGACAAGAGTAGCGGAACCAGGAGAAAACGGATGGGTAGTAAATGAATGGGTAAAACAAGCGATTTTGATGTATTTCGCCATTCAGCCAATGGAAACTATAGATCTCGGACCTTTCGAGTTCTATGATAAAATGAAGCTGAAATCCCACTACAAAGACCTGGGCGTACGTGTTGTACCTCATGCTATTGCCCGTTACGGCGCTTTTATTGGTAAAGGAGCTATCCTGATGCCATCTTACGTTAATATCGGCGCTTATGTTGATGAAGGCACCATGGTGGATACCTGGGCTACCGTAGGCTCCTGCGCACAGATCGGTAAACACGTTCACCTGAGTGGTGGTGTTGGTATCGGTGGCGTACTCGAACCCCTGCAGGCTAGTCCGGTGATCATCGAAGATGGTTGCTTTATCGGCTCCCGTTGTATTGTGGTGGAAGGTGTTATCGTTGAAAAAGAAGCGGTACTGGGTGCGAATGTTGTACTGACTCAGAGTACTAAGATCATCGATGTAAGCGGTCCTGAACCAATTGAATATAAAGGCCGTGTACCAGCAAGAAGTGTTGTGATCCCAGGTACTTATACTAAGAAATTCCCTGCTGGGGAGTATCAGGTGTCTTGTGCGTTGATCATTGGTCAGCGTAAGGCGTCGACTGATTTGAAGACTAGTCTGAATGATACGCTGAGAGAGTTTAACGTGGCTGTGTAAGCTGCTTTAGATATTTTGGAAGCCGCCCCTGACGGGGGCGGCTTTTGTTTCCTAATGCAATGGGCTATACGATTTCGAGCTTTTTTTAAAGAAAAATTTGGAAGTTTGGGAGAAAAGCCTACATTTGCACTCCCTGACACGGAAATCAGTTGCCCAGATGGCGAAATTGGTAGACGCACTGTGTTCAGGTCGCAGCGCTCGCAAGGGTGTGCTGGTTCGAATCCAGTTCTGGGCACTTGGCTAACGCCGGAGATAGTATCTCCGGCGTTATTGTTTTATATATTTCTAATCCTGACCCCAAGCTGTATTCTATTGGGGAGAACTAACTAAATCATACTTAATCAAAAGAATATTCAAATATCTACAGGAAGTCAAACAAATATTTGGCTGGTAGTCTTTTCACTTACCTATTCTATATAGGAACGTCATTATCAAATGTTACTCCTCCTGAATAAATGCAACTTAAGATGTTTGTAATAATGACTTGCATTTATGGAAAAAATAAAATCTGGAGTCGAAATTGATACCGCATTAAATCAGGTCATCCCCCAAATCGCCAGGCATACATGCCAAATTTTTGAAGAGGATATGAAAAAGATGAAACCCTATGGATCCGGGGTGCTCGCTATCCTCCATGATAAATATTTTTTGCTCACAGCGTCACATGTCGCAGAAGCGTTGATGGATGATTCAAAACATTTATATATTCAAGTTAATAAATCAAGCTATATAAATATACTGGGTGATATTAAGCTAACTGAAATAGACAAAAGTAGTGGAATAGATTTAGCTTACGTTCTGCTAGACGATCAAATGATTCCAGCTCTTAAAAAGCCCTATAAGTTTATTGACATTAGCTATTTTAGAAAGCACAATCAAATGCTTGATGCCACTCATTACTGTATATTGGGATTTCCCGAAAATAACATTCGTATGGTCAATGGTATTCAAGAAACAGGTGCAGAGGCATTTTTCACAGCTCCTACTAATGATAAGCCGTATGAATATTACAAGTACAATAAAGAGTTATGTCACATTCTTGAGATAAAAGGGAAAGGAATAGATGTGAGCACAAGTCGACAGTCGACAGTAAATATGCATTTTCACGGCTTAAGCGGGTGTGGTTTGTGGTTTATTTCATACATCCCATCCCCCTATACCCAAGAATATCATTGTGAGTATAGCCTTATTGGAATTATGACAGAGTATAAAAAAGGTAAATACTTCTGTCTTATCGGATACAAGATTCATCTCATCCTCGAGGCCATATCGAAATTTGAAGGACTAAATTTTAAAGAAATTCCAGTTCGCAGAAGGCAAAATCTGCATTAATGATTTACCAAATTGCCTGCTTCATTTCATTGTGCTTCCTAGCCCAGCGACGAACCATTTCAACACTGATACCTAATTCTTTAGCTACTGTCCTGGCTGGCTTACCTATCAGGTACAATTCTACTGCCATCAGTTTGAAGGCCTTGTCATAGCGCTTTCTTTCTCATTTACTCATTATATTCAAAGTTAAGAAAAGAGCTTAACTCGATGTCCACTCAAATGTAGCAGTTCGACGACAATACATAAGGGCAAACCAAACCGTATGTTATTCGACAGGATAGTCAGATTCATTATCATGAAACATAGTGCCTCCAATGTTATACATACCCCTTCGCTTGATAAGTGAATATGATATCGTTTCTTTAACATCTGCCAGATCAGCCACCTTGTGGCGATTAGTAACGACATAATAACGAGGAACAATTTTGACCTGCAGCACACCTGAATCTGTAAAATCTCTCGATAAAAGTTTCCAGTCAATCTTAACCGTAGTCTCAACAGCAATTTTTGGCTTAATGCGAAAACTACCTGAGACAAAACTATCACCTTGTACCAGGATGTTTGTTCTAGGCTTGATATACAGATCCCTCTTGGAATCTGAATACCCCTTTACATCATTAGAAAAATTTGGATTAAACATGGAATTACGCCATTCAGGTTCAACTTCTTCGAACTCCCCCTCAAATGACAACTCAATTTTGAAATCCTCCACAACCGCCTGACCGATATTAGAAATCAATAATTGCAACCAACAATTTTGACTCCAATCAATCTTCCTAGACGCGTTTAAGAGACTATGAAATGCAATATCTCTCGATGGCAGCAACATTTCTTCGTCAATAAACATGTCTGCATACGATCCCGTCAAAGGGTTTATTTTAAAAGTCCCTTGGGGAGGAGGAATTAAATATTTGTCTATCGTCTTTTGAAACTTAGGATGATAGATACTTTCAACCTCTCCATCATCAAATGTTACACGAAGCTGCTTTACGCGATGAAAGTCCTCATTCTTGACGTACCAGTTGTAGACGCTTTCGAATTCAGGAATTTTGCGTTCAAAGAACTCCCAGAAGCAAATTTGTATAGTAAAAAGTCCATTATTCGTATTTTCCAAGCTTTGCAAACGCACAAACTCTTCAATAGCTCTATCTTTGGGCAGAGAGGTGGCGATGATTAATTTATTCAATGCCGGAACAAAACCTTTCGCTTTGTCGATTTCGCTCTGAATATCACCAATCGAAATACGATTCGGTGCACCGTTTATCAAATTCAATTTCTTGTTTTTGCATTGGATACCGTTGTAAGCGGTTCCGCCTTCGATTGGACCGTAAATGTCTACACCTTCCTGGCCCTGGCTATTGTCGGAATTAAATTCTATCTCGTGTGGAATCTTCCATATTTCACCCCAAAGTCTTAGACATAACGTCTCGAAGTCTTGCCAATTTTTTGGGGGATGTAAATTAAGGGGCGCTATCATAACCATCAATGTATTCATGCAATTTCACATATTCCAATTAATTTTCAAAAAATTAGATGGATAACATCAAAGGAACCAGGTACAAAGACGAAATAAGAATGGGAGGAAAAACTCTGTTTTTTCCCGTCGCCTTTTACATCAACTTTAAGCTACTTATTATCAACATAAGTTGGTTCGATAACTTACCGCTACTGGGCACAAAAATAGCAAGACCTGCTCTCAGAGCGGGTCTTGCTATTTTAATGATAATTCACCATCCTGCTAACTAATTGATTTTAAATTTAAAACAGGTTCGATTCGCGGTTTCAGGTATTACCACTTAAGACAAGATAAGCCCAGTCATTGCACTTTGCAGTCCAGAATGGCTGAAACAACTTCACTAAAGGCATCAAACCAGCTAATGCTCTTGCGATCAGCATACACTTGGATTTGCCCGGGCCATCCTGGATTACTTTTGGTTATCTGATGTCTATTTTTTAGCCACGTGGACACCTGTTCACTAAGGTTGACATTTCCTTCTGATCCGATTTCAAAACCTGTAATGAATGCAACTATTTGCTCTTTATCTAACCGATAAACATACATTAAGGGTCTTCTAAGAAAATGTATTATGACTTCCTTGTGTTCGGATCTCATTGGGTTTGCGATGTTATTAAAATTTATATTTTACAATTGCAATATTGGGAAGGGCAATTAGATTGTCTTCTTGAAACGCCCAGCGCCCTAAAGTTTGATGCCGGTGTCAACATAGCCAGAATATTTTATGGTGAAAATCTATCACACTGGGACCGTCTGAACAGCCACCTACATCTTGGGAGTCTTTGTCGACAGCATTATGTCCGATTATCCATTTTCCTGTTTTACGATGCTTCATAATGACTCCGCAATCAATCATCTCTCCTACTTTTCCCGAAAGATTACCTCCATTATGAATAACATAGATAGAATCTTCCTTAATCTTTACAAGCACGGTGGCTCCAAGTGATTTTCCATGCCATTCTGAAAAAGCAACATGGTAAACATAAGTGCCATTTTTGGGCTTCTGTGCATATATATTGCCAGTACAAATAATACAAAGGAACAAGATGCCAAATATATGTTTCATGAAATAGTAGTTTTAAAAGCTGGTTATTCTATCACCAGTGAAAGAGTGTAATAATAGAAATAGAATTTTTGCTTTACGAAGGTATGATTGCGGCATGTTATTTCAAATATCTAGCTTCCATAACTTAACTTGTTAATAATCAGCACAAGTTGGTTCGAGTTTATTCCGCTACTGGGCACTTGGCTAACGCCGGAGATTATGTCTCCGGCGTTATTGTTTTTATGCTTTTTCTAAGCCTTCTCTATATTCTAGGGATCCCGGATCAAGTGTTGAATTGCTTATGGGATAGGCCTGCCTCTATATTTTACGTCAGTCGATTGATATTAGCGTTATTGGTAAACTATTGCTACTAACCGTTCCGTTATTATGGACGGCACGAATTTCAGCACCACTATTCAATAAGGATTACAAGCGTTTAATTATTCCCATTAACTCAATAGTATTGTGTCAGTCAGACTCTTGGTAATGTCGGTTATCTGTTGGCTTTAGTACTGTCCGCCCATTGCGTTGTAAAGTTCTAACGTCTGCTTGATTGCAATTATTTGTTCCTGGCTAATAATCTTTATATCATAATATTGCTTGCCTATCAGTTTCATTTTTGCTGACTTTGCATTTGCAAGAGCGTTAATTAACTCCTTATCTGATGCTGAAACCGATTCATCAAACCATTCCCATATATAACCACCATCTCCTGAATCGGTCTCAGTATCCATTGGGATATACTCATAAGCCTTACCGTCAATTGAAAATTGTACACGGCTAAAAAACAACCATTCATCACTGTAGTATTGCAGCCTGAATCTTAAATTACTCGGCATCCCATTCTCTGTCTGAAAATAACAATAAAGTCCGTTTGCGTTTGTATAAGTTGGAGAGGATCTTGGTTTGTACCATTTTTTGTTATCATTGGAGAATTCGTCACTCTTAACTCGAAATGACTTTTCTAATTGCTTAACTTTCGTAGAATCAATAGTTACAGTTTTTGCAAAAGATTCTTGTCTATCCTTGCTTCTTTTGTCAACCGATTCCTTTATTGTGTTACTCATTGAAAAAATGTCTTCTTCAATTTCTTTTTTCCGCTCATCTTTGCTAGCGAAGAAAACTGCGTTTGTTATGTCGGATCCCTCTTCATTATACAATTTGAACTTTATTGGGGTTGAATAAACTTTACCCAAAGATTGTTTCATGTCTCTGTTTACCTTGAGGGAAATACAAAAGTTTTGATAAGCGTCTAAGTAAGCGGCTGAATCTGTTGCAGCCCTAACTGTCTTTGGATCTTTTTCTTTTGTGTCTACCCCCCCTTAAAATACTTTCGTCTTCCACAACTTCAATATACTTGTAGTTTTTTTTGTTGTCGCATGAAGTAAATGCTGAAAGAAAGATAAGGGTTGCGATAGCGTGTCTTGTCATGTTACTAGAAGTTTTGGTTATTGCCAATACGTTTACAGAAAACGCCCCGTGGATGTTGCGTCAAGCGCATTCCACCAGTTTACTTTCTTACTAAAGCAATCTTACTTTATAATTTTTAGAAGCTTCAATGACTGAGTTATATCTTCGTAAACAGGCCCTCCAATGGGCCCAATATATTCCCTTTTTTTTATGCTACATGCGTGAATACTATAAACCGGAAACTTTTTATCATCTGAGTTAAAGTAAATACCAGAAAAGCAAAGGTATATAGTATCTATTTCTTCATAGGGTTGTCCTATACTAAAATGTATGGTTGTGGTTTGATCTGTGTTTAACAAAGTCTTTTTAAAAAAGCGTTGCAGGATGGTATCGGCATAGATTCGGTTGTTTTTTTTTATGCAAAAGTTAATTTTCAAGTCGATATTGAAAGCCGATGCTCCAGTGTTATCAAACTTAATAGCTAATTTAGTATCATCCCCTGGCTCAAATACAACAGGGTCTGTACAGTTTGGGTACTTGCATAAATCGAAAGCCGGTATATTCAGAGGCCTGTTGGAGGAATCTCTTATCATCTTAACAACTTTATCTTGCCCCTCTATGTATTGTAAATTGTATTTAGCAAGTGCTTCAGTGTAGGTAGCCAAGCTCAATCTACTATCTTGCGCACGCTTTTCCTCGTTCTCTTTTATTAAAGACTTAATCGTAGAATCTCTTTGCGTCAATTTATCGTCTTGTTCGTTAGATGATAGCCTATCTTTAAGAAATGAAAAAAATAATGCTGACAGGAGAAATACAATTGTAAGATATCCCCTAAACGTTAATTTTCTAAATATCGATCCCATTCTTTGGCTATCGTAAGCATTACCGGTCGATGGTATAATAGCGGCTAAGGTGGCACAAATTCCTGCCAGTGCATAATATAAATTTTGTAACATAAGAGTCAATAATCTACTTTCTATCAAGTATATGGGGATGGCTTTGAGTAGACTTAAAATTAGCCACTTTTTGTCTTAATGCTTTATTATTTTTTTAGACAACGGGCAAACACGAACATATCCAAGGCTATAGAAAAAGTAAAACCGGTGGTTAATCCATTGGAAAATTCAAAAACTGTTACGAATCATTTAACATTATTTAAATAAAGAACTTGCTCGCTTAAAACTAACTATTTACAATGGCATAAGTAGCATTACCCAATTTGCGACTGGTTCAAGCACGCTTTGCTGATAATTTGAATAAGTAACACTACTATATGATTTCAACACGAAATGTCTGCTTGCAGGTTGTTTACGGGATCTGTTTGGAGACGGCGCGTAAACAATCAGGTCTTGACTTTATGCCGTCTTACCCGTCCCGTAACCAGTACAGCTTATGGGATGTAGTACAGGCATATAAGGAACAGTGCATTGCCCATGGTTATTTTTTGACCCGTAACCAGGCAATAACCGTATTGCCGAGACAAATGATCAGCTATATTAGCAATAGCTCTAGTTATGGAGAGGTAAGGGCGTTGACAAAGCTAAAATTTTAACTCCCAATACATCATAATAAAGAGGTATTACCTAGCGGGTAAATTCGATATCTTATTCATAATCAACATCATTTGGTTCGAAAACAATTCGCTACTGGGCACTACAATGGTTGATAGTCGATTGATTATAAACCATTTTTATTTTTTTTCAAATCGTTTTTAGTCGCTTTTTACGGTTCCTACCACCATTGTTGACTAAAATTTGACTAAAGCCATGACTAAAAAAATCACCAGCACGTTAACCCCCTTTTCTCAACACACAACCGGCACAACAAAGTTTTCCAAAGTCCGCGTTGTGCTGTGTTTGACAAAATTGCGTGTCAGCCGTTTTAGGCCCACATCTGGTGGCAGACCATCCAGAAAATTCTTTTCAATTTTTTCTTTCTTTCACATTTTCACGGTACCTTTCAGTACCCGGTTTCATTGCCTAAAACTGTCTGCTAGGCCCTCCTAAAGGCATATTCCTTGTGCCCACTATTCGTCACCGTTAAAAACAGTGTAGTATGAAAATAGTGAGATAGAAAAGCCCTAACGGTCAGAAGTATTACCTCTATTATAATTATGGTCGTGGTCCCGGTGGACGCGTAAAAGCAGGCATGTTCCTGTGGGTGAAGCCTAAGAATGACATCGAGAAACAATATAATAAGGAAACGGAAGATCTAATTGCCGTAAAGGAAGGTCAGATATCTTAGACAACCTGTCTATCGGCACCGGTTATGTGCCTAAACATAAGTTCAAAGAGAACTTTTATGACTACTATGCACAGTTTGTCGCCGACAATAAAAGAGCCGGTAACCGCCATCTTGAAGGGAGCCTTAACCACTTTAAGATCTTCATGAAAAAGGCGGTAGTCTCCCCGCTGGAGATTACATATGATGTTTGTTTTCGTTTCCGGGCCTACCTTCATTATTTGAATATGATTCCAGGCCACTCTAAGGATTAAATGAGGACCTGCTTTTTCATTCTTATAAAGTGCTATCGGATAAGCCGAAATGTTCGCATGATAGTCTTCTCTCCACAAGTGCAAAGCATGGTATTTTCCTGGATAATGAACAAAGCCATGCCTTTTGAAATCATTAACCACAAGCACAATTTCGTCTATTGTGTAAATGGAAGTTTTTGCTGTTATGTCAAATCCTCCATCTGAATAGTTAAACACACTTTTACTCAGAATAAATGCAGTTTCTTTTAAGCGGGAGAACAAAACAAGCTGCTTCTTTCTAAGCAAACATTTTCGTTATCAGAGAATTTATTAAATCCCAATCAGTTTGTTTAGTTGGTTCGCTTTTTAATACTGCCAGACTTTTTCTAAATTCCGCCTTTCTTTCCTGCTGTTCTTGTATTAACCGCTCTTTATTAATACGGGTAGTACCCCAGTCTTTTTCTACTGCGATCTGTATTTGTGTATCCATTGCGTCAAAAAAGCGACTGCCAAAATCCTCCATTTCATTGATGAACGTTTTGTAGTCCATTTCCAACTGTCCATTTTGAGCTTTCCATACAGGGATATTGTTCTCTATCAGATAGTCGGCCTTCCAGACAATAGAAATGTTATTCCCGTTTCTGAAAAAACTGATGCCTGGTCCGAATGTTAAATGCCCGGCGGTAAGTGTTCTACTGTATATCCATTCGATCGTCTTGTCGTAGTTTTCCATATCAACCGAAGGATCCTCAGACAAATCATCAAGCTTCTTTTGGGCGGCTCCATAAAACCTGTATAAATGTAAGCACTCGAGATAGAGCGTGTAGATATTTAGAGGATAATCACTTATGGCAGCGATCAGGATTTCCAGTTATGCGGTAATAATTCAGTAAGTCTATTAACAGGGTGATCGTTGATATTTGAGATTACATCTTCCAACCATTCATATGGGTTTACATTATTCATACTGCAGGTTCCAATGAGACTATAAAGCATGGCCAGACGGTTGGCGCCTGTTACGCTACCCGCAAACAGAAAGTTCTTTC
>CABHOY010000014.1 GCA_902168105.1 uncultured Flavihumibacter sp. | reverse complement strand
GAACGTTTTTTTGAAATTGTTATAAAGGACCTGGCTGGTGATTCAACACCAGAAGAAGGCCAGGAACTGCAACATATCATGAGTGAGGATACTGTCTTCGCCAGACAGTACGAGCTGTTCCGCATGTACTGGGCCCAGAATCATCATGATCATATTGACAGCAGAAGACTTTTTTCTAATGTGCAAACGCGTATCAGTGAATTGGAGAAAGAAGCTGGTACGCAGGTCATCGAGCCATTGATGACGCCTGTACGCGGAAAAGGCCGCCTGGTATGGATGTCTGGTGTTGCTGCTGCTGTAGCGCTCCTGATCACCGGCGGCGTGTATTTTTACACCACACTGCATGATCCACTTGTCGCCAAGTTTACTTCTAAAGGGGAGAAATCCACCTTTATGATGGAAGATGGCACACGGGTAACGCTTAACGCGGACAGTAAGCTGGAATATGCAGCTAACTTTCCGGAGGAAAGCCGCGAAGTATATCTGACTGGTGAGGCATTCTTTGATGTGCACAGTGATGCACAGAAGCCTTTCATCATCCATACTAATAAAATGGATATTAAAGTGTTAGGTACAGCATTCAACGTAAAATCCTATCCCAACGAAACGTCAACAGAAGCAACGCTGCTAAAAGGGGCAATAGAAGTAACGGTAGCAGACAATCCTTCTGAGAAGATAGTACTGAAACCATCCCAGAAACTGGTCGTAAACAACTATGACTCTACGAAAAAGAAGTCAATATCCCTGAAAAATGTCACACCGGCATTAACTACACTGACTTACTTCCAGCAAAAGGATACGGTGATCATGGAAACTTCCTGGTTGCAGAACAAACTGGTTTTCCAGGATGAAGCCTTTGAAACACTGGCAAAAAGAATGGAGCGCTGGTACAATGTCAGCATCAGGTTTAACAGAAGCGGTATGAAACAGTTGAGATTTACCGGTATCCTTGAAGGTGAGACAGTAGCGGAAGCATTCCGCGCACTACACCTGACGGAAGATTTCAGTTACAGAATAGAAGATTCGACGATTGTAATATATTGATCAGGAAGGTCTGGAAAAAGAGAAAAACGATTTAAAAATTATCCTTTCAAACATTGAAAGGTGAGATGAGAACCCTATGCAGCCGATACCTATGTCTATGATTACACCTATGTATTCGCTCGTTCATTTCACCAGAAACAAAGTATTAACGCCTAAAATTTTGTCTATGGGAAAAGAGATC
>CABHOY010000013.1 GCA_902168105.1 uncultured Flavihumibacter sp. | reverse complement strand
AGTGTTCTAATATAAACTCTGGCAACAATAATTCTACTAATGCGAAATAGCCGTCCTGTATGGTTCCTTTCATTCTACCACAAAACTAGAAAATTTGTTCTGCTCCACAACTTTTGGTCTTGATCCCGAATGTATTGAATGCGCTAATAGGAAGTACAGAAGGTGTTAAAGACGCTTATGCCGGTTTAAATGGCATTCATCCCTTAGGCAGAAATGGGCAGGTAGATGACGTTGCAAGCACCATGGTTCACTTGTTATCGGATAATGCTGCCTGGGTAACGGGAGCTATCTGGAATGTGGATGGGGGTATGAGCGCGGGCAGAAGTTAAAGGGATCAAAAGCTTAAACGGGAAGCACCGGTGAGGTTACACGAAAACAAAAAGAGATTGTTCCGGAAGAAACAATCTCTTTTTTGTAATTTATCTGTGACCTCGTCTGGATTCAAACCAGAAACCTTCTGATCCGTAGTCAGATGCTCTATTCAGTTGAGCTACGAAGCCATTCCCGTGATTGGGATTGCAAAGGTAGCAATATTTTTATAATCACCAAATTTTTAAATATTTTTTTTGTTTGATCCATAAGCACCGGGTTACGTACATTTACCAGCCGCCTCATGGGGCGGGCTTCTATAAAAAATTCGGCTATAGTGAAAATACAACTCTGGAGCATCGGAAAAGAGAACGACCCTTATATCAGGGATGGCATCGCTATTTTTCAAAAGCGTTTGCAGCATTATGTCGATTTTGAGCTGAAACTGATCCCAACGGTAAAACAGGCAGCCAGCCTCTCTATTCCAGAATTAAAAAAGCAGGAAGGAAAGATGATCCTGGATATGTTACAGCCGCAGGATTACCTGGTGGCGCTTGATGAATATGGCAAGATGCAGACAACGATGCAACTGGCGGATTTTCTGCAGCAACGGGCGAATGCAGCTACGAGGCAGGTGATATTCCTGATCGGCGGGGCTTTCGGGCTGGACGCTGCCGTATTAGAAAGGGCGCAGCTGAAGTTATCCCTCTCTCCCCTCACCTTTCCCCACCAACTGGTCAGGCTGATCATGACAGAGCAGCTTTACAGGGCGTATACAGTACTTAACAGGGAGAAATATCATCATCAGTAAAAAATCATTATAATTACATTCTTATCAATTAACTCAATCGTTTGGAATGGGCATTACAATCAGCATAGCGATCATTATTACAACCTGCCTGGTTTCTATTACCTCTTTTAACAATGAGCGGCGTATAGAAGACCTGAGCATGTGGCCTTACCTGGTAAAAGAAAAGAACCAATACTACCGGTTCATCACATCCGGCTTTGTACATGCGGATTTTATGCACCTGGGCTTCAATATGTTCACCCTTTATTTCTTTGGTAGTTATATAGAGGAAATGTTTCTCGTTATATTCAGAGGTAAAGGTTACTACCTGTTGTTTTACGTGCTTGCACTGGTACTGTCGGATATTCCAACTTACATCAAACACAGGAACAATTATGGATACAGGACGATCGGCGCTTCGGGAGCCGTTTCTGCTGTAGTATTCGCCGCTATTCTTTTCCAGCCCTGGGCGAAGATCCTGGTGTTCTTTATACCCATGCCCGCTATTCTCTATGGCATAATTTACCTGGGCTATACGATTTATATGTCCCGTCGTGGAGGCCCTGGTGGCATTAATCATGATGCTCACCTTTGGGGAGCTGTTTTTGGCATCCTTTTCCCACTGATATTTGAACCAAGGATCGGTTTGTTTTTCCTTGAACAGCTGATGCACGGCTACAAGTAACGGCTTCATCCTTTTCCGGTTTGTTTTTTGCACAACGTTGAACGGACAATAAGTCTTAACACCGCAAAACAAGCCACCCACATGAAGCTAGACACAGCTAAAGTCTTACAGAAAAGGAAAAAACAGATTCTCGAATTGTGGATGAAGAACCAATTAGTGGATTTTTCTCTACGGGAGGACCTTATGTCAAATGATGAATTGGCCGTACAGTCCGAAGAACTTGTAAACGTTTTACTACAAACTTTAGATAACGGTAATATTGAGGACGTGCAATCTCCATCCTTCGAGCCGTTGTATGAAGTGCTCGAATCTATTTCCCTTTCCAGGGCAAAACAGGGTTATTCCCCCAGGGAGACGGGCACGTTCGTATTCAGTCTGAAAGACGCATTACTGACCACGCTTCAGCTTGAAATTAAGAATGATCCGCAACAGCTGCTTGAAGAAAGCATGAAAGTTAGTAGGTTGATCGATAGCCTGGGTATTGTTACCTTTGAAACTTTCATTAAAGGAAGAGAGGAAGTGATCCTGCGGCAGACCGACGAGATAGCTGAAATCTCCACCCCTGTTATCCGTGTATGGGATGGCATTGTGGCCATGCCTATTATCGGGACGCTTGATAGCTCCCGTACCCAGGTTGTTATGGAAAACCTCCTGCAGGAAATTGTCCTGACATCGAGTAGCATTGCTATACTAGATATCTCAGGTGTACCTGCTGTGGATTCGCTTGTTGCGCAGCACCTTATAAAAACAGTAAGTGCAACCCGTCTGATGGGTGCAGAGTGCATTATTAGCGGTATACGCCCAGAAATAGCTCAGACTGTTGTTCATCTTGGAATAGATCTATCCGGCATTGTTACAAAAGCTACGCTTGCAAGCGCTTTAAGATATGCATTTTCATTGGTGCAGCTGGAAGTAAGAAAATCAAATGTAAAGTAAAAGCAGGAATTGATGGATAAAATACCAATTCTCAAAATTGGACACTTCCTGATGGTTGCCATTCAGGTGGACCTGTATGACCGGCTGGCATTGAACCTGGAAGCCGATCTGGTACAGGCAGTAAGTAAAACCGGCGCGAAAGGTGTATTAATAGATATTTCTTCCGTTTCGATCGTTGATTCTTTTATGGGCAGGATCCTCGGGAATATTGCAGGCATGAGCAAGGTATTGGACGCCGATACGGTGATAGTAGGAATGCAACCTGCAGTGGCAATTACACTGGTAGAACTGGGATTACCGCTGAGAGGAGTACAGACCGCACTGAATGTCGAAAAAGGAATGGAGCTGTTGCAGAAAAAAATTAAGATTATAGACGAAGAAGAAGCCTTTGACGATGATAGTACTCTCCAGTGATAATATGCGCATAGTAAAGGAATTGGACATGGTGGTATTCAGGAACAGGTTGAAGGAATTTGCCATTAAAATAGGCATGGGCCTTGTAAATCAGACAAAGCTGATCACTGCCGCCAGTGAACTTTCGAGGAATATGCTCCGTTATGCCGGAGGAGGTGTTGTACTCATTGAAATAATAAACGGCCAACGCCAGAACGGACTGCGCCTCACCTTTACAGATACAGGTCCTGGTATACCTGATATAAAAGAGGCCATGAAAGACGGCTATTCCACAGGTAAAAGCCTGGGATTAGGGCTACCGGGAGCCAAACGTCTGGTGAGCGATTTTGAAATTCAAAGCACGGTGGGTAAAGGAACTACCATTACAATCACTAAATGGAAGAATGGGTAACCGGACGACATATCAGTTTTAATCTGGAGGACAGAAGTTATCTGTCTACCTTAAAACGTGAAGTGCACCGTCTTTCTATACAATGCGGACTTGCTGAAAAAAAGGTAGCCGAGATCGATATCGTTGTTGCTGAAATAGGATCCAATATTATCAAACACGCTGGAGGAGGAGAAGTAATTGTCATGCTTACGGATGCCCCCCAGCCTGCTATTGAGATAATCGGCATAGATAATGGTCCCGGTATTACCGATCTGGCAAGAATGATGCAGGATGGCATATCAACAGTCAAAACACTTGGTCATGGACTGGGAGCGATCAAACGCCTGTCGGATTTTCTGCAGATCTATTCTGTGAAGGGTTGGGGAACTATCCTGTTATCAAGGTTCTTCCTTAAATCGGCAGAACAGTTTCCTTCCAAACCCGTACATGAGATCAGAACATTGCTGGTAGCAAAACCGGGAGAAAGGGTTTGCGGCGATGGCTTTTATATAAGCCCGGACAGGGCTGGTATCAGGATCTTTCTCGGAGACGGGCTTGGACATGGCATCGAAGCTAACAAAGCAGCCAATGCCGCAGTTAACTCCTTCAGGTACTGTATGCTCTCTGATCTTAGTGAAGTACTCAGGCAGATGCACGATGACGTGAAGCGTACCCGTGGGTTAGTTGGAACGGCTGCTGTTTACAGCAATAAAACGAAAGACTGGAAGATATGCGGGGTAGGCAATATTCACGCTCGCATGTTAACGGCAGCTTCATCGAGGACTTACCTTCCATATAACGGGATCATCGGGCACAATCTGCCCCGCACCATCAATGAGCAACGGGTGGAGCATGAGCCAGGAAAGGAACAGATACTTATCTTATGCTCTGATGGGATAAGGACCCGTTGGGAAATGACGAAGTACCCTGCAATTTTCAGGTATGATATGTCTGTACTGGCAGCTGCCATCTATAAGGATAATGCACGAAAAACAGATGATATGTCAGTAGTAATTGTTAAAGTAAAATAGTGGCAATGCATGAAATAACCCGGATCACGCTGGAGACTGATATGGACCTTGTACTGGTACACAAACGCACGATGAAGCTGGGAGAGCTGGCGGGACTATCACTGGCATCGCAAACCACCTTCGCGACAGCAGTGTCGGAAGTCTCCAGGCATGTTATCGAGTACGGATTCGATGCGGTCCTTGTGCTCGCTATCAGGGCAGATATAAAAGATCCGGAAAAGTATCTCATTGCAAAGGTGCTGGACAGGAACCTGAACCTCACGGAAAAGATCCACGAGAACCTGGTATATGCCAGAAGGCTGGTTGACCGGTTTACACTCGAGCGTGCTGAAAAAGGTGTTGAAATAATACTCGAATATAAGATCTCGGGTATACAGAAGATCATCAGCAGCAAGATTGAGCAGTGGATCACTTCTTTTAAACTGGAATTACCTGTTTCTCCATACGACGAAATAAAGCGTAAGAATAGACAGCTGCAAGAGCTGGCAGAGAAGCTGGAGGACAGTGAAACACAATACAAGGAAGTGACAAATGCCCTGCCGCTGGTGATCTTTACCCTAAACGGAGATGGGGAGATCATTTATGCGAATAGCTGGTTGAAGTCATTTACGGGTCATGACATCCAGGAGCTGAACGAGAGCAAATGGGGTTTGGTGATCCGTGAGGAAGTGTTTACTGCGGCCTGGGAATACTGGTGGCGGCATCAGGCAGTAAATAAACCTATCAGAAAGGAAATAGAGCTGAAGAACAATGCTACGCAGGAGTACATCTGGCATTTACTTTCCCTCTCGCCGATGATCAGTGAAAACGGGGAAACGATTTATTGGATAGGTTCTCTTGTAGACATTCATGCGCAGAAAGTAATGGAGCAAACACTAAGGGATAATAAAGAACTACAGGAGACGAAGCAACTACTGGAGGAAAAAGTGAGAGAACTTAACCGCAGCAACCAGGAACTTGAGCAATTTGCCTATGCAGCATCCCATGATCTGCAGGAGCCTTTGCGGAAGATAGTATACTATGGTGATTATCTGAACGCACGATATGCGGAACACATAGATGAAAGGGGCAAGTTATATTTCAACAATATGATGGGCGCCAGTCAACGGATGACACAGTTGATCCATGATCTGCTGAATTTTTCGAGGATCTACAGGGAGAACCTTCATCTTATAAAAACAGACATGAACATACTGGCGGCAGAAGCCATGAACGACCTCGATGTGGCGATAAAGGCAAAAAGCGCGCATATAGAGGTCGCCCCATTGCCAATATTGTCTGTATATCCGATGCAGATGCGGCAGCTGTTTCACAACCTGCTGTCAAATGCCATTAAGTTCTCTGACGAGCGGCGGGCTCCTTTAGTAAAGGTATATGCGGAGAGGCGGGACAATGAGATACAATTGATATTTGAAGACAACGGGGTAGGATTCGAAGAGAAGTATCTGGATAAGATGTTCAGCTTATTTCAGCGGTTGCATTCCCGCGAAAAATATGCAGGTACCGGTATAGGACTGGCCATGTGCAAGAAGATAGCCGATCTTCACAATGGGTCCATTACGGCCTGCAGTAAACCGGGAAGTGGCGCAAAATTCATTCTGACATTACCATTGGTGGCGTAACAGCTGTACACCAGAATTTTTATCTAAAAGAAAGAATTTATCAGTTATGGACAATACCGTGAAGATATTATTGGCGGATGATGATATGGAGGACCGTTTCATCATGCAGGATGCCTTTAATGCGATCAATCTACCGGAAGTACCTCTTCTGGTAGAAGATGGGGAAAAGGTACTTGACTACCTTGCTGACATATATGCAAAAGCAGGCGTAATGCCTTCGCTTGTGGTACTTGACCTGAATATGCCACGGCTTAGTGGCACACAAACATTACGGGAGCTGAAAAGGCAGGATGCCTATAAGGATATTCCGGTGATCATCTTTTCCTCTTCACTGAACGTGATAGAAATGCACGAGTGCAAACAACTGGGTGCTTTATCTTATATGGTAAAACCATTTACGTATGAAGAATATCTGTCTTCAGCCCAGCATTTTTATGACTTCTGTTTAAAGAAACATTCTTTCCCCGAGTTCAACAGCTCTATAAATAATTTCAAATGATGGGAGGTCCGGAATTAATGGCTCTCCCACTCTATTGACAGCAATTCTTTTGTCTGGTCCGTGATCTTAAATCTGTCGTCTATACGCAGTCCTACTATCCAAACTATCCTTTTGGCCGACTCCAGCACCCAGATATTTTCTTTCTGCGGCAATGATAATTTCTGATCTATAAAAAAGCGGCTCAGCTTCTTCTTCTTCCGCATCCCTAAAGGGTAGAAATAGTCCCCCTGCTTCCATTTTCTAAGTAGTAACGGATACTGTAATGATTGTTTGTCCAGGCATGCGATAGCCGCCGACACAGGAATGTTTGCCGTGTCCTTTCTGTTGCTGGTTTTGAATCTGAGCATGCCGGTTGAAGTGGCTACAGCTGTACGGTCTTTTTCAATTACAATAACAGCTGCTTCTTCCTCTGTCAACGGTGTGACCAATAACCATTGCCTGTCACGTATTATACGGTGGGTGCTCGTTTCCACCAGTTTTCCTGAGCCGCTGTTTAACAGTTCGATCACCTGTGGCAACTGTGCGGCGGAACAACCGTACTGTTTGAATATCTCCCAGGCAACCGTTTGCATAGGAACAGTTTTCTGCAGTTTCAGCACAGGTATCATATACATGTTACCCTTTTGAACAACCAATCGTTTAATATGTCTTTCCACCGATTGCGTATACAATATCTCCGCCTCGCGGAAACGTTCAATACTACCAGCTATGTTCGACACCACGCCCGGATACATTTCCTCTATAACAGGGATTACTTTATGCCGGAAGAAATTACGGGTGTATTTAACAGTAATGTTTGAGCTGTCTTCCACGAACGAAACATCATGTTGTGCTGCATAAGCGAGTATATCGGCTTTCTGCGCATACAGCAGCGGACGTACCAGGTAGGCCTGTTTAGGCAGAATGCCATGAAGTCCGGCTATACCTGTTCCTTTAGATAGGTTCATCAGCACCGTTTCAGCACTGTCCTGCATATGGTGGGCGGTCACGATATAAGAGCAGCCCGTCGCGGCCATAGTATGTTCCAGCCACCTATAGCGCAACTGTCTGGCTGCCACCTGGATGGATACACGATGTTCAGTAGTATAGGCCGTTGTATCAAAACGCACCTTATAAAAGGGCGCTTCGAGCCTGGCGGCCAGGTCCTCCACGAAAGCTTCGTCCCGGAGAGATTCCGCTCCCCTTAGTTGAAAGTTACAGTGGGCGATGAAAAATGTAAATCCTGCCGCCTTTACCAGGTGGGCCATTACAACGGAGTCTACTCCCCCACTGACAGCCAGCAGTAACGGCTGATCGCGTGTGAACAATTCTTCCTTTTCTATATATGCGATAAATCCTTCCAGTAAATCCATCTCCGTAAATTAAGTAAGATCATCCAATGCAGCCTGTAATTCGTTGTATGCATGCCTGTCGCCGGCCGTCTTTGCCATCTCCATTCCTTTCTCATATACGGCAATAGCTTCCTGCGGAAGACCGGTCCGTTCCAGCAGGCGGCCCAGGTGATAATAAGAGCCGACATAGCCTGGCTCGAATGCCAGCAGCTCCTCAAACAGTGACCTGGCGGCATTGTCATCGCCTAGCTTGATATATTCAAGCGCCAGTGCATGCTTAAGAAAGCTGTCGTTCGGGCTGTCTTTAAGAAATTCCTTTATCCTGGCTATTCTATCCATTATTTAAATATATTTGCTCATACCGCTTTTAAAAACAAAACAGTTTAGGCCATGAAGATTTTAGTTTGTATCAGTAAAACTCCGGACACGACTGCAAAAATAGCTTTCACAGACAACAACACGAAATTCAATGAAGCGGGTGTACAATTCATCATCAACCCCTACGATGAATGGTATGCCCTGGTCCGCGCTTTAGAATTGAAAGAAACGCTGGGCGCAACAGTACACCTGATCACCGTTGGCGGTGCCGATACGGAGCCTGTCATCCGTAAAGCCCTGGCACTGGGTGGAGACGAGGCTTACCGTATCAACACAGATAGCCAGGACAGTTTCTATATCGCATCACAGATAGCGGAACATGCCCGCAAACAGGGATATGATCTCATCTTTACAGGTAAGGAGACCATCGACTATAATGGCGCTGCTATCGGTGGCATGGTAGCAGAATTGCTGGACCTTCCATATGTATCTATCGCCGCTAAATTTGATCTGAACGGAACAGAGGCGACTATCCGCCGTGAAATAGAAGGCGGAGAAGAGGTTGTGAAAGTAACACTTCCTGTTGTAGTATCCTGCCAGAAAGGAATGGCGGAACAGCGTATTCCCGGCATGCGTGGTATCATGGCAGCCCGCACCAAGCCTCTGGCTGTGGTAGAACCTGTTGCTGCGGACACGCTGACGACAGTCAGCAGTTTTGAACTGCCACCGGCCAAAGCGGGTGTTAAGATGATCAGCGCAGACAATGTGGAAGAGCTGGTAAAATTACTGCATGATGAAGCAAAGGTGATCTGATAGCTGCACAGCAGCAGTAAACTCCATTTTAAAGTATTAAATTCTACGTCAAACATGTCAGTTATAATATTCGCAGATCAGGCACACGGTAAGATCAAGAAAGTATCATTTGAGGCAGTACAATATGGCGCAAAGGTAGCACAGCAACTGGGCGTTACTGCTACAGCACTGGTGCTGGGAGCTGCAGACAATGCAGAACTGGAAGCATTAGGCAACTATGGCGCAACAAAAGTATTACATGTTGCAGATGCCAGGCTGAATGAAGTTGAAACCACAGTATTCACTAAGATCATCGCTGCTGCAGTGGAACAGGAAGCTGCACAGGTGGTGATATTCCCACATAATTTCGATGGTAAGGCGGTAGCGCCGCGTGTAGCCGCCCGCCTGAAGGCAGGCTTTGTATCCGGCGCCATTTCATTGCCAGATACCACCAATGGTTTCGTTGTAAAGAAAAGCGTGTTTTCCGGTAAGGCATTCGCCAATGTAAATATTACTTCTGCCAGGAAAGTGATCGGCATTATGCCCAATACTTTCGCACCGGAACCTACAGACGCAAAAGCATCTGTAGCGGCGTTCTCTCCTGCTATCAGCGACGCTGATTTCAAAGTGAAGGTAAGTAGTGTAGAGACGGTAAGTGGTGAAGTGCCGCTTACAGAAGCAGAGATAGTAGTGAGTGGCGGCCGGGGCCTTAAAGGTCCTGAAAACTGGGGCCTTGTAGAAGATCTGGCGCATTCACTGGGCGCGGCAACAGCATGTTCCCGTCCTGTGGCTGATACCGGCTGGCGTCCGCATCATGAACACGTTGGACAAACAGGGTTAACTGTACGGCCTAACCTGTACATTGCAATAGGCATTTCAGGAGCGATCCAACACCTGGCTGGCGTAAACGGTAGTAAGGTGATCGTGGTCATCAATAAGGACCCTGAAGCGCCTTTCTTTAAAGCGGCTGACTATGGTATTGTAGGGGATGCCTTCGAGGTAGTGCCTAAATTAACTGCTGCCATAAAGCAAAGAAAGTAAGTAGGCGAATACCTTGCGCTTACTTATTATCTGTTTTTTAGATAAGGAATATTTTTTCTAACTTCACGTTCTTATAAAATATTCAGCGACAACGCAGGACAGATATGAGAAAAATAGAACTGGAAATAGTTGCTTTATCGCACAGCATTACGCAAACACATTCTTACGCCGTAGTTTTAGGAGAGGTGAACGGTTTGCGCCGCCTCCCTATTGTAATTGGCGGGTTTGAAGCACAGGCCATCGCTGTGGCATTAGAGAAAATGCAACCCAGCCGCCCACTGACACATGATCTGATGAAAAACTTCATGAATGCTTTCAATATCGAGCTGCATGAAGTGGTGATCAGTAACCTGCAGGAAGGAATTTTTTATTCTAAATTGATCTGTTACAGTAATGAAGAAACAATAGAGATAGACTCCCGTACTTCTGATGCGCTTGCACTGGCTGTACGTTTTGGCTGTCCGATCTTTACTTACGAGAATATACTTAACAGTGCAGGTATCCTGCTCGATGATCCTGCTGGTAAGAAGAGCGGTGTTAAGCCGGTTACTCCCACCATCTCAGAACATGAAAAGGGAGCGGAAGACGATCTCAAGATCCTGAACCTGGACGAACTTACGCAGTTGCTGCAGGAAGTGCTGGAGCAGGAAGATTACATCCGCGCCATCGCTATCCGCGATGAGATCAACAGCCGTAAAAGCCGCTAATCACCCACTTTACATTTACTATTACAAAATAAACGATCCATAAACCATAGTATATCAGCTATGGTTTATGGTTTTTTATACCATGATCGTCTTCCCAAATTGCAAGATAAACCTGGGCCTGCACGTTGTAAGCAAACGCCCCGATGGATTCCATGAACTGGAAACAGTATTCTATCCTTTGCCGCTTACAGACGCCCTGGAAGTAATAAGCCCCGGCAAGCTTCAGTTTACAACAAGTGGTATTGCAGTTCCCGGTAACAGTACGGATAATCTTTGTTTAAGTGCATGGCGCCTGCTAAAGCAAAACTTTCCCGATCTACCTGAAGTGAACATTCACCTGCACAAACATATCCCTATTGGCGCCGGATTAGGTGGAGGATCTGCAGATGCCGCGTTTATGCTGCGATTACTTAACAATCGTTTTCAGCTTGGTATATCGGAAGAACAGTTACTAATATATGCTGGACAACTAGGCAGTGACTGTCCTTTCTTTATACAGAATAAGCCTTGCTATGCCACGGGCAGAGGAGAGATGATGACGCCTATAGACCTGGATCTGTCCCAATGGACTTTTGTATTGGTGTATCCGGGCATTCATATTAATACTGGCTGGGCATTCAGCCGTATTACGCCACAGGCGCCTGCTTTATCATTAAGAGAGAACATTCTGCAGCCGGTCGGGACATGGAAGAGCACTATTACGAACGACTTTGAAGCGCCTGTGTTCAATGCACATCCGGAGCTGGCAGCGATAAAAGAAAAATTATATATGGAGGGAGCGGTATATGCTGCTATGAGTGGAAGTGGGTCAGCATTTGTGGGGATCTTTCCTAAAAACAAGATAGCCGGCATTGCATTCAACACCGGCTACAAAGTATTTATCTTATAATCGCAGATCCGCTTATTTAACGGTAGCGATCAGGCTCTTGAAAGTTTCTGGTTCATTCATTGCCAGATCAGCCAATACCTTCCTGTTCAGGTCGATATTCTTCTCAGACAATTTATGGATAAACTCGGAATAAGTCAGACCTTCTGCTCTTGCAGCAGCGTTGATACGAGCGATCCACAGCTGACGGTAGTTTCTTTTCTTGAGTTTACGGCCTACATAGCTATATGTAAGACCTTTCTCCAATACGTTCTTGGCTACGGTATAAACATTTTTCCTTTTACCGTAGAAGCCTTTGGCCTGCTTTAATATTTTCTTCCTGCGGGCCCGGGAAGCAACTGCATTTACTGAACGAGGCATATAGTGCTTTTTTGATCAGGTTAATAATTAATTACACAACACCACTTCTCATTATCTGAGAGCAAGCATTCTTTTTACCAGGTCCAGGTTAGCTGAACTAACAAGGCTGCTACCTCTGAGGTGGCGTTTTCTTTTGGTAGACTTCTTGGTCAACAAGTGACTTTTGAAGGCATTATACCGCTTAATCTGTCCGCTCCCGGTCACCTTGAAGGTCTTCTTCGCCCGGGAATGAGTCTTTACTTTGGGCATCTTACATCAAATTTGGTCTGCAAAGGTAGGTAAATATTTCAAACAACAAACTGGATGTATAAAATAATTATTAACGTCATAAGGGTGTGGATAACTTTTAACCCTATAAGCAAACTTTTTTTTCACCCTGTTAAGATACTGAATATCAAATTCCCCCCGGCCTCCTATTTCCAATTATCCTTCTATTTCTCGCTTTAGAATATATACACATTTTTTATATTTCCTATATTAGTTCTAATTTTAATTTCAAAATAGTCTCATTTCTTAGCCATATCAAGTAAAAAAATGATCAAGCCTATGGAAACACTTTACACTTCTCAAAAAGCCATTCCGGTGCGGGATTGGAAATCCTATCGATCGGTAAAACATTGTAAATCTGTCAGTTGGCGTGACGTCTGAGCACCGCATTTCTGATACTCTTTTCACAAAACACCTACTGATGAAAAAGATTCTAATCCTATTATATACGATGTTGACCTGTGCTGTAGCAATGGCGCAGAACAATCCAGCCGTATATGTTAACGTACCGAGTGTCGTGTGTATCTCGACGGCCGCCAGCTCTGCCGGTCAGGACAAGTTCCTGAGCGTCAACGCTATGATCAATGCGGGCAACGGATATACACAGGCTGGGCAGCCAACGTGGACGATAACCACACCAAATAACGACGCCGCCGAGTATGAGGTCCTGTATACAGGGAATGCCGGCGCCGTGATAAAAGCAGACAAGCTGAAAACGACAAAGTCGTTGACTTTGCAGTTTCTGGAACCGGGTGTTTATACCGTGCAAATCGAGATTCCGTATAAATATAATAACGGATCAACGAAGACGACGATAATTACCCGTACCATTACAGCGATGGACTGTACCATTAATACCTGCGGTAGTAATGAAGCGAACGACAAACCAGGCTTTTTTGAAGACTTTGGTTCATTACCAGGTTCTGGCATTGTCCGTCGTCCCTACCCTATTAATGGAGTAGTTACTTATGACTATCAGGGAACCAATGACCTGAAAGACAACTATTACTCGATCTCAAACAATACCCAGTTAAAGGGAGACTGGGTGAATTCAACAGACCATACCGGTAATGACCGTGGTGGGATGTTGGTAGCAAACTCCCACAATGATCCGAGACAGCTCTATAAGAAGACTGTAAGTGGTCTTTGTAAAGGTTCCGTTTATAATTTTAGCGCATGGTTGATGAACATCAACCCTCGCGACGTTTTTGAAAATGGTTGCGTATCCGGTTATAAATATGCCGGCGTAACCTTTAAGGTGGTGAACGCCGATAACCCTTCTCAGGTATTGGCAACGTTCCCTACTTATAATGTATCAATGCACCTCGGTGCTCCTAAAGGAATGTGGGAAAGATTTGGTGGATCATTTATGATCCCTTCAAATGTGGAGAATGTGATAGTGACCATCTTTAATGATATGCCTGGTGGTTGTGGTAACGATATCGCGATTGACGATATCGAATTCGCATATTGTAGCCCAAACATCACCGCTTCCATTAAAGGTAAAACTGGTAATCTGGCGGAGGTTGTCTGCGAAGGCGCTCCTATTACACTGACTTCCGATTTCACACCTGCTGATTACTTTACCAATCCCCGTTACCAATGGGAAATGAGTGATGACGAAGGTCTTACTTATGTAAATGTTCCTTTTGGTACTTCTACTTCCAAAGAATTGGTGATCGGTCCGGGCGAACTGAAAGGTACGCGGACCGTTCCTACGTCTTACCGTTTCCGTGTTCGTATTTATGAGGATGGCAGTGACGCGGTCACGTGTGCCTCGCCATCTGAATACGTCCGGTTAACGATCTTACCAATGCCGACGCTGTACCTGACGAAGAGCCAGGTCTGCGCGGGTGCGTTTGTTGAACTGCAGGCATCCGGAGGTTTCGACAGGTTTACCTGGAGAGACTTACCAGGATATGAAGGAGCAACCCGTACTATCCAGGTAACAGGCGACACCACTATTATGGTGTATGGTTTTGTGGACTATGCTGATGGTCATACCTGTAAGGATTCCAATACAGCACATATCAGCTCTGTTGATAATCCTATAGTAGATGTGATCTCCACATCACAGAATATTTGTGCTGGTTCTTCTGTTGATATACGTATCAATGATGTCCTGGCCGGATTTAATATTACATGGTTCCAGGGGCCGGATGCAGGTGGTGTACTTACACCATTGCCTCAACACACTGGTAAGACTTTCCTTAGTCAGGTTCAGATCAACACACCTGCACAAGGCGTCTTTACCGTAGTTGTTAAAGATCCTCTGAATGTCTGCGAGGTTAAATCTGCTCCATTCATTGTTAATGTAACACCAGTACCTATAGCAAATGCGGGACCTGACCAGCTGGCGTGCGCAAGCATCAACACCACTGGCCTCTTTACCATGGCTGCAACACTGAATGCAGCTGAAAGTGGTACATGGATTGTCGACAGCGTCTTTGGTCCTGGCGTAACAGTACCTATTACTGCTGCTGACTTTAAGGATTATGCTACTGTACAATTCCCAACTCTCAGGAACTCACGAGTAACCCTGAAGAAAGCTGGCATTACCGCCAGATTCAAGTGGACTGTAAAGAGCACCGTAAACAACGCCTGCTCCAGCAGTGACTTTGTTGAAGTTAGCCTGCTGTTCGATCCTTCTAACAGTGACGCTGGCCGTGATACTACTTTATGTGGTACCAATAATGTCTTTACGATGGATGCCAGTCAGCCGGACCTTACATTAACAGGCCCTTCTGCAGAAATCGGTACATGGACATTAGTCTCCGGCAATGCGACCATCGCTGACATACATGCATATAATACAACTGTTACGTCGCTCGTTAACGAACAGGACATCGTGCTGTCATGGACTATCACCAATGCAGCCAACTGTACGCCAACCACTGACATTGTTGTGTTACATAAAACAACCCGTCCGGTAATTAATCTGAGACCAGGTATTATCACTTGTAATTCTAACGGTACATTCCAACTGGATACACTGTCTACAAAAGGTAATCCTGATACATACAGCATTACTGCCGGTACTCCTGCCCTGCCAGGTTTTGTTGCTATTACCGACCAGCCGATCACGGCATGGCCGATAACAATCAACTATCCTGTGGGTACTCCGCGTGGCGTATATAATTTCAACCTGAGCTACAGAAATAGTGCGAACGCTGGTTGTGATTCTACCGTTCCGTTCTCCGTTGGCGTACAGACACCTCCTACTGCGCCTACTGGCGTTGCGGCAGGTACACCTAATATTTGTACTTCAGGTACCACCAACCTTTCTGTTGTAGGCGGAAGCCTGGGACAAAATGCGGATGGTACACCAAATGGAAACTGGGTTTGGTATGCCGGAGGTTGTGGAGTAGGCACTCCGATCGGAACCGGTGCATCAATTACCGTATCCGTTAGTGCCACCACTACTTATTATGTACGTGCCGAACCTACCGGTGCATGTACTAATACAACTTGTGCGAGTACTACTGTAACAGTATTCCAGGCACCAAATCCAGCGGATGCTGGTCTGGATCAGACTAAATGTAATACAGCCAGCTTCACAATGGCTGCCAATGCAGCTTCTGTAGGTACTGGCACATGGACTGTTACCGCTCCCGGCGCTATTACTGCTGGTCAGCAAAACAGCCCGACCGCTACCATTACCGTACCTGCGGGTAACTCCGTTGTAGCGACATGGACTATTAATAATGGTGCTTGTACTACTTCTGATGCGGTATCGCTGACCAACTATTCTCTGCCTACTGCAAATGCAGGCGTTGATATCAGACAGTGTAATAATAGCACCTTCACCATGGCTTCCACCATTACTGGTACTGGTACCGGTAAATGGACAGTTGCTGTTGGCTCAGTGGCGACCATCCCGACTACGGACAGTACAAAAACAAATGCTGTAATAACTGTTCCTGTTGGTACTAGTGCTTCCCTGGTGTGGACCGTTACAAACGGTAAATGTACTACCTCAGACATTGTGGTGCTGACCAACTATTCTCAGCCTACTGCTAACGCCGGTGTTGATATCAGACAGTGTAACAATAGCACTTTCAACATGGCTGCAACCATTACGGGTACTGGTACCGGTAAATGGACAGTTGTTAGTGGTGCTGCTACTATCCCGACTACAGACAGTACAAAAACAAATGCTGTAATAACTGTTGCTGTTGGTACTACCGCTACACTGGCATGGACAGTGACTAATGGCGTATGTACTCACACCGATAATGTGGTGCTGACCAACTATGCTCAGCCTACTGCTAACGCCGGTGTTGACATCAAACAGTGTAACAATAGCACTTTCAACATGGCTGCAACCATTACGGGTACTGGTACCGGTAAATGGACAGTTGTTAGTGGTGCTGCTACCATCCCAACTACAGACAGTACAAAAACAAATGCTGTAATAACCGTTGCTGTTGGTACCACCGCTACACTGGCATGGACAGTGACTAATGGCGTATGTACTCACACCGATAATGTGGTGCTGACAAACTATGCTCAGCCTACTGCAAATGCCGGTATTGATATCAGACAGTGTAACAATAGCACTTTCAACATGGCTGCTACCATTACTGGTACTGGTACCGGTAAATGGACAGTTGTTAGTGGTGCTGCTACTATTCCGACTACAGACAGTACAAAAACAAATGCTGTAATAACTGTTGCTGTTGGTAACACTGCTACACTGGCATGGACAGTGACTAATGGCGTATGTACTCACACCGATAATGTGGTGCTGACCAACTATGCTCAGCCTACTGCTAACGCCGGTGTTGACATCAGACAGTGTAACAATAGCACTTTCAACATGGCGGCAACCATTACTGGTACTGGTACCGGTAAATGGACGGTTGCTGCTGGTACTGCTGCTATCCCAACTACAGATAGTACTAATGCCAACGCTGTAATAACTGTTGCTGTTGGTACCAGTGCTACACTGGTATGGACAGTGACTAATGGTGTATGTACTCACACCGATAATGTAGTGCTGACCAACTATTCTCAACCTACCGCCAACGCAGGTGTTGACATCAGACAGTGTAACAATAGCACTTTCAATATGGCTGCCACCATTACTGGTACTGGTACCGGTAAATGGACCGTTGTTAGTGGTACTGCTACTATCCCGACTACAGACAGTACAAAAACAAATGCTGCAATAACTGTTGCTGTTGGTAACACTGCTACACTGGCATGGACAGTGACTAATGGCGTATGTACTCACACCGATAATGTGGTGCTGACCAACGATGCCCTGCCTACAGCAAATGCAGGTATTGATATCAGACAGTGTAATAATAGCACCTTCACCATGGCTTCCACCATTACTGGTACTGGTACCGGTAAGTGGACCGTTGTTAGTGGTACTGCTACTATTCCGACCACAGACAGTACAAAAACAAATGCTGTAATAACTGTTGCTGTTGGTACTACCGCTACATTGGCATGGACAGTGACTAATGGCGTATGTACTCACACCGACAATGTGGTGCTGACCAACTATTCTCAGCCTACTGCTAACGCCGGTGTTGATATCAGACAGTGTAACAATAGCACTTTCAACATGGCTGCCACCATTACTGGTACTGGTACCGGTAAATGGACAGTTGTTACTGGTGCTGCTACTATCCCAACTACAGACAGTACAAAAACAAATGCTGTAATAACTGTTGCTGCTGGTACTAGTGCTACATTGGTATGGACAGTAACTAACGGTGTATGTACTCACAGCGATAATGTGGTGCTGACCAACGATGCTCAGCCTACTGCCAACGCAGGTATTGACATCCGACAGTGTAACATTAGCACCTTCACCATGGCTGCCACCATTACTGGTACCGGTACCGGTAAATGGACAGTTGCTAGTGGTACTGCTACTATTCCAACTACAGACAGTACAAAAACAAATGCTGTAATAACTGTTGCTGTTGGTACCAGTGCGACATTGGTATGGACCGTAACTAACGGTGTATGTACTCATAGCGATAACGTGGTGCTGACCAACGATGCCCTGCCTACAGCTAATGCTGGTCCGGATCAGGAAAATTGTAACGATGCTTCCTTCCCGATGGCAGCTACCATCACTGGAACTGGTACAGGTAAATGGACGCTTGTACCTGGTACAACAGCTTCATTTGCTGTTACTGACAGCACTAATGCTAATGCAGTAATAAATGTTCCTGCCGGTGTAACCGCAAGGGCGGTATGGCATGTTTCCAATGGTAGCTGTTTTGTGACAGACACTGTTGTGCTGACAAACTACGTTGCCCCTGCGCCTTCTAACGCAGGTCCTGACCAGGAGAAATGTAACATTGCCACCTTCACAATGGACGCACAGAGTGCTACAGCCGGAGTTGGTAAATGGAAACTGGTAGCTGGTACAACGGCATCATTTGCTGTTACTGACAGCACTAACAGAAATGCTGTGATCAATGTACCTGCCGGTGTAAGCGTTGAGGCTGTGTGGATTATCCAAAACGGTACATGTGTTACCACGGATACTGTGAAACTGACCAACTACGAGGCGCCGGCTGACGCTAACGCCGGTTCTGATCAGGAAGACTGTAACAATACTTCAACCTTTACTCTGACGGCAAATACACCGTCTGTGGCCGGTGCAACCGGTACATGGTCAGTGGTTTCTCCTGCCGGATTCACTTTCCCTGCTGGTCAGATCAACAACCCAACCGCCAGTATCACAGTTCCTGTAGGTACAGTCCTGACACTGAAATGGACTATCACCAATGGTCTGTGTACAACGAATGACGATGTGGTGCTGACCAACTACGCAGAACCGGATATCGCTGATGCAGGTCCTGCCCAGTCAAAATGTGCTGGTACAGACTTCGTAACAGCTGCTAATACTCCGACTGTTCCTGGTGCTGTAGGTACCTGGACGGTTGTAGCGGGTACTGCTACTATTAAAACTGGTGAAGAACATCTGCCAATTGCACACATCACTGTTCCTAACGGTGCTTCTGCTACCCTTCGCTGGACTATCAAAAATGGTCTGTGTGAAAACTTCAGTGATGTAGATCTCACCAACTTCCTAACACCATCTCCTGCTAATGCGGGCCCTGACCAACGTGATTGTAACATTCCTACATTCACTATGTCGGCAAACGCTCCTGATGTTCCTAGTGCCACTGGTACCTGGAGACTGGCTGCTGGATCTCCTGGTTCTATCACTCCTGGTGATGAAAACAAACCTGATGCTGTGATCAACGTACCAACCGGTGCAACTGTAACAGCTATCTGGACGATCACTAATGGTACCTGTCCTTCAGAAGATACTGTACTGCTGACCAATGATGAAATGCCATCTCTAGCGGTTGCGGGTCCTGACCAGGAAAATTGTAATCACCCTGCCTTCACAATGGCTGCTAATGCACCATCTGTGGGCGTAGGTAAATGGAGCCTGACACCAGGCACCACTGCATCCTTCGCTGTTGCAGATAGTTCTAACATCAATGCAATTATCAATGTACCTGCGGGTGTAACGGTAACTGCAACCTGGACGATCACAAATGGTACATGTGTTACATCCGACGATGTTGTACTGACCAATTATGTGGCGCCTGCTCCTTCTAACGCAGGTCCTGACCAGGAAAAATGTAATACGCCAACCTTCACCATGGCCGCTGCCGCTCCATCTGTCGGAGTAGGTAAATGGCGCCTGGTACCTGGTTCTACAGCTTCATTCGCTGTAACTGACAGTACCAACAGAACCGCAGTGATCAATGTCCCTGTAGGCGAATCTGTTGAAGCTATCTGGGCGATCACCAATGGTGTTTGTACTACCGAAGACACCGTAAGACTGACCAACTACGTAGCACCAGCTCCTGCTGCTGCCGGACCTGATCAGGAACAGTGTAACACGCCTGCCTTCACTATGGCTGCGAACACTCCTTCTGTAGGTGTTGGCAAATGGAGCCTGCCTGCTGGTTCTACAGCTTCATTCCCTGTAACTGACAGTACTAATCCGAATGTGATAATAACTGTACCTGCCGGTGTAACCGTAACAGCTACATGGACGATCACTAACGGTGTATGTACTACCAGCGATAATGTCGTACTGACTAATAATGAACAACCAACTCAGGCTGACGCTGGTCCTGACCAGGAACAGTGTAACACGCCTGCCTTCAGAATGGCTGCTAACAGACCTTCTGTCGGTGTTGGTAAATGGAGCCTGTCTGCCGGAACTACTGCATCTTTCGCTGTAGCCGACAGTACTAATCCAAATGCTGTAATTACAGTGCCTGTAGGTGTAACCGTTACAGCCACATGGACTATCAGAAACGGTAACTGTGTTACATTTGACGATGTAGTACTGACCAACTACGAAGAGCCGGCTAAAGCAAATGCTGGTGGAGATATGACCCATTGCGATAACGATCGTTTTGTAATGGCTGCCAACACTCCTTCAGTTGGTACCGGTATATGGAGCCTGCCTGCAGGTACAACTGCAAGCATCGCTGCTGCTGACTGGAACAATCCGAACGCTGTGATCACTGTACCTGCGGGTGTAGTAGTAACAGCTACCTGGACGATCACCAACGGTACTTGTACCACATCTGATAATGTGATACTGACCAACCACGAAATGCCGTCCAACGCGGCTGCTGGTTTAGACCAGACTCATTGTGACGATCCTAACTTCACAATGTCCGCAAACGTACCTTCACCAGCTACAGCTGCAGGTACCTGGACAATCATCAGTGGTGCGGCTATTATTGCTGACATCCATAGTCCTTCAACCAGGGTTACAGTGTCATCCGGTGGTACAGTTACTCTCCGCTGGACTATCACTAACGGAACATGTACTTCAACTCCTGATGATGTGGTGCTGACTAACCAGGCTGCAATCCTGGGTAACACCATCACCGCGGATCAGCTGCTTTGTGCTAACGAAACTCCTGCTATGCTGCAGGGTGCTACCCTCAGCGGTGGTAACGGTACCTTCACTTACCAATGGCAGGTGAGCACGACAAGTGCAACCACCGGCTTTGCGAATGTGACTGTTAACGGCACAAATGCAACCTTCAATCCTCCAATGATCACACAGAATACCTGGTATAGACGTGTGGTAATGTCAGGTGCATGTACAGGCAACATCAGCAACGCAGTAATGCTTACCCTGATGAATATCCCGCCTGTTGTGATATCCGTACCTGGTCCGCTCACAGTGGATTGCGTACAGGGTACTGACTACACTACCAAATTCGGTACTCCGGTATTCAGTCACGCTCCTTATAACAACGAGCCACTGACCGTTACTCATAATGACGTAACCACCACTGTTGATGCTTGTACGTTCACAATTCAGCGTACCTGGACAGCAATGGACCGTTGCGGTCTGACCACTCAGGCACAACAAACGATCACTGTAATAGACAGAACTGCTCCTGTATTCACAGCTACAGCTCCTGCAAATGTTACTGTTGATTGTGACAAGGTGCCTGCCGCAGTGAACCTGCCTGCAAACGATGCTTGTACTGGTGTACTGAACATCGTTCCGATCGAAGTAAGAGTTGATCAGCCAGGTGCATGTGCAAGCAACTATCAGCTGATCCGTAAATGGGTTGCTGTTGACGCCTGCGGTAATGCAAGCGACACACTCAGACAGGTGATCACCGTAAGGGATATGACGCCTCCTGTGTTCAACAACCCTGCTCCTACCAATATCACTGTTGATTGTGATAAGGTGCCTGCAGGTCAACCGCTGACAGCTAATGACAACTGTACTCCTGGCGTTATCACTGCAATACCGGTAGATGTACGTAAGAACCTCTCCGGCAGCAGATGTGCTGATAACTACCAGATCATCCGTACCTGGACGGCTACTGACCTTTGCGGTAACAAAACCGTACTGACTCAGACCATCACCGTACAGGATACTATCAAACCTAGATTCTCTATGTCACTGCCTCCGGCTATCACCGTTGATTGTGACAAGGTGCCTACGGTAGCGGCAATAACAGCCACTGACAACTGTACTGTTAGCGTAGCCGTGAAGGTATCAGAGAAGAAAGAGTTCCTCTCTACAGTATGTACCAGCAACTATAGATTAACACGTACCTGGACAGCCATCGACAATTGTGGTAATACTGCCACTATGCAACAGGTGATCACTGTACAGGATACGACAAGGCCGGTATTCGTTGTAATGCCTCCTGCTGATACAACAGTAAGCTGTGATGCAATTCCTACTCCGCCAACTAACTTAAGCGCGAGAGATAATTGTAGCACTGTGAAGATCTCTTACACCCAGACCCGTGAAACTATTCCAGGCGCATGCGCAAGCAACTACCGCCTGATCCGTATCTGGACTGCTAAGGATCAATGTAATAATACCAACACTATCCGCCAGGTAATAACAGTAACGGATACCACCAAACCAGTGATCGATCCTGCTCCGGCAAACGTAACACTGAATTGTGGTGAAGCTGTCCCTGCTGCCGCTACCCTCTACGCACGTGATAATTGTGATGCTACCTTCCCTAAGAAGGCGACTATGACACAAGATCCGTTTGTAGTTGACCTGTGTGCCGGTTATACCATCATAAGAAGATGGAGAATTGCCGATGCATGTGGTAACCAGGCTATCGAACGTGTGCAGACAATCACCGTGAACCCTTGCCCTAAACCGGCACTGGATCCGAACCTGCCTGCTAACTGTTCTAACAACACAAGGTTCGCTATCATGTTGCAGAACAAGGTAAGCAAGCCTAAATTCACCCTGGTGAGCGTAGTTCCTGCTTCCGCAGTACGTACACCGCTCACACAGAGCAGCAACGTGTTCGATCTGAATGGTGCAACACAGGCTACCTTCATCGTAACTGACGGTGTAACAGGTTGTGTATCTGATCCGATCACTTATGACCTGCAGTATGTAATGAAACCAGTTGTTGATCTGGGCGCCGACGTAGCTATCTGTCAGGGTAGCAGCGTAACACTGGATGCCGGTATCGATAACGCAGCTTACACCATCCGTTGGTCAACCGGTGCTAGCACCCAGACCATCGATGTGACTACTGCCGGTAATTACACAGTAACTGTTTCAAATGGTATCTGTACAACCACAGATGCGATCAATGTGACAGTGAACATGCCGCCGGTAGTGAACATTCCGGATACTGCGATCTGTATGGGCGAAGTTGTGACACTGAAAGCTTATGTACAGGGAGCTACCTATGTATGGAGCACTAGTGAAACTACCGCTTCAATAGATGTGACCACTTCGGGTACCTACAGTGTAGATGTTACACTGAACGGATGTACTACTCATGAAGAAGCAACGGTAACAGTAGGTACGCCTCCTGTGATCACGCTGACTGATGATTCAGAGATCTGTCCGGATGAAACCCTGATGCTGACAGTTGATCCAGATGGTGGTAATGTACGCTGGAGCACCGGTGAAACTACCAACTCTATCGTTGTCACAAAAGCAGGCAATTATGAAGTAACCGTAACCCGTGACGGTTGTAAAGTGACCGATATGGTTGCTGTAACTGAAAGACCTGATCTGGATATTGACCTCGGACCAGACAGAGAGTTCTGTACAGGTGGACGTGTAGTAGTAGATGCTACCCACCCTGATGCGATCTCTTACCTCTGGAATGACGGTGAGACCACTCCGATCAGAGAAATCGTAATGCCGGGTAAATATGTAGTATCAGTTATGGACAGGTTCTGTTCAAGAATAACGATGGATAGTGTGAATGTAACTGTGGCCGGTATTCCTGAAACGCTCCTCCCTGCCGACACTACATTGTGTATCGGTGAAGACCTGACACTGAAAGTAAATGCGGGTATTGGCAACTCTATCCGTTGGCAGGATGGTTCTTCCGGAGCTACTTACAAAGTAACCGGTCCTGGAACCTACACTGTAACAGTGTCTAACGAATGCGGATCCGTAACCGACAATATAGTAGTACGCTACCAGCCATGTGAGCCGAAGCCACAATTCCCGACAGGCTTTACGCCGAACGGTGATGGACATAACGATATCTTCAAACCAGTCGTTAGAGGTCCAATGTATGATTACGACTTACGTATCTACAACCGTTGGGGTGAATTGATCTTCCTCAGTAAAGACCAGAAGAACGGATGGGATGGCCGATACAAAGGCGCCCTCGTTGAAAATGGTACTTATGTCTGGATGCTGAGCTATAAGAAGGTACTCGGTGGTGCCGTGAATATCGTGAAAGGTGAAGTAACCGCTATCAGATAGTAAGAAGTGTAAAGTACAATAGGCAAAGGCGTCCCGGTTATTCCGGGGCGCCTTTCTATTTGCTAGGTATACTAATTTTAGTTAATTTGAGTACGATAGGTACCTATACCACCCTCGTAATAACTATTAAATTGTCCCTCATGACAACCTGCAACTTCCATTACAAGCGAGTAATGCGAACGGTCGCATTATTTGCAATCCTACTGCTGTCGGCAGTATTCAACGTCCAGGCTCAGACGCCAAAATTCAAGGTCATTGCTTTCTACCACGGCACCTATGATGCGGCTCACATCGCATTTGTTAAGGAAGCCAATCAGTGGTTCCCGGCTATTGCAGCCCAGTATGGTTTTTCTTACACTGCTACCACGAACTGGGACAACCTGAACGCCAATTTCCTGTCGCAGTACCAGGTAGTACTTTTCCTGGATGACCTGCCAGCCAGCGCATCACAGCGTTCCGCATTTCAGACTTACATGCAGAACGGAGGTGCCTGGATGGGTTTTCACGTTTGCGCGTACACAGCTAACGCCAGTGAATGGAGCTGGTACCACAACACCTTCCTGGGTACGGGTAATTTCACAACCAACACCTGGGGGCCTTCGAGTGCTACATTGCGTGTAGAAGACCGCACGCATCCAAGTACTACGCGTCTGCCGGCGACATTTACCTCCGCAGTAAGCGAGTGGTATGGCTGGCAGAATGACCTGCGTAATAACGCCAACATCAAGGTCCTTGCGTCTATTGATCCCGTGAGCTTCCCACTGGGAAACCAGAACGGTAATATCTGGTATAGTGGTTACTATCCGATCATGTGGACCAACAAGAACTTCAAAATGTTGTATGCCAATTTTGGTCACAACGCGATGAACTATTCTACCAACACGCAAACATCTTCCACTTTCGCCAGTGAGATCCAGAACAGGTTCCTCATTGACGGATTGCTGTGGCTCGGTGGACAACAACCAGGCGGCCCTGCTCCTGCTATTCCGGTCCCTGGTACCGTACAGGCTGAGAACTACACAGACATGAGCGGTCTTCAAACAGAAGCTACCACCGATGCAGGTGGCGGACAGAACATCGGTTATACTGATGCCGGCGACTGGCTCGATTACAAAGTGAATGTACAGACCGCAGGCACTTACAATGTAGAATTCAGAGTTGCCAGCCAGACTTTAGGCGGCGGCATCGAACTGAGAAAAGACGGCGCAGTATTAGGCAGCGTTACCGTACCAGTTACCGGTGCATGGCAGACCTGGGCTACCGTGAGCGATTCTGTTGTACTGGCAGCCGGTGAACAGACACTGCGCGTACAGGTAACAGCGCCTGGTTTCAATCTTAACTGGCTTAAATTTACCGCTGCAACTTCCAATCCGCCTAATGATCCAGGCGTTCCTGTCGGACAGGTGATCACCCTGAGAGCTACCAGCAATAGCTTATATGTAAGCGGTGAGAACGGTACTATGGCTATGACATGTACAAGGACAGCGCCTCAGACCTGGGAGCAGTTCTCTGTACTAGATGCGGGTAACGGAAAGGTAAACCTCCGCAGCATGGGTAAATTCGTTTCATCCGAAAACGGCACTCAGGCTATGAGAGCTAACCGTGCAACAGCAGCTTCCTACGAAGCGTTCGACTGGATCACAAATGAAGACGGAACAATTTCCCTGAGAGGTAACAATGGTATGTATGTGTCTTCCGAAAACGGAGAGCAGGCAATGAACTGTAACCGCCCTACAATTGAGGGATGGGAGAAATTCAATTTCACCATCGTCGGACCTGCAGCCGCAGCCGCAAGACTGGCTGTATCAGCTCCGGTAGCGGAAGCACAGGCATCAGAAGGAATTGTGTACCCTAACCCATTCGGCACACAACTCAATTATACGCTGCCAGCCAAGATCTCTTCCCACACGGTAGCGATTTATGATCTTTCCGGAAAGCAATTACTGCGCTCCGTGATAAAATCCAAACAGTCAGCATATTTCCTGAATGTGAGCAGTCTGCCAAGAGGCATGTATATCCTGGATATTTCCAGCGGTACCTATCACAAACGCGTAAAAGTGCAGAAAGCAGAATAACTGATTCTAGCAGGATCAAAAAGAAAGGGTATCCGCTCAATGCGGATACCCTTATATTTTTTAGCAACTGTAATAACTATTAGTAAAGCAGTCTCGCCTTGATCGTATGGGTCACTTCTCTCAGCAAAGAGAAGGCCTCTTTGGATAATTTGCTATCTACATCCAGTACCACATAACCGATCGTATCGTTTGTTTTCAAATACTGACCCAGGATGTTGATCTTATTCTGGGATAACACGGTGTTGATCTCTGACAGCACACCTGGCACGTTCTGGTGAATATGCAGGATACGATGCGTGTGGTCAACAGCCGGTACGCTGATGGCTGGAATGGTATGAGAACCGAAGCTCGCGCCTTTTTCAAGGTAGTTCAGCATTTTGCTGCTCACATCCAGACCGATATTATGCTGAGCTTCTTCTGTGCTACCGCCAATGTGCGGTGTCAGGATAACGTTAGGAAGCTTTTGCAGCGGAGAAGAGAAAGCCGCACCGTTCTTTTCAGGCTCTACCGGGAATACGTCTATAGCCGCTCCAGACAATTGTCCGCTGGTCAACGCCTCTTTCAGGTGGTCCAGTTCCACCACTTCGCCACGGGCGTAGTTAATGAAGATGGCGCCTTTCTTGACGTATTTCAATGTTTCCTTATTGATCATATTTGTGGTCGTCTTGGTAGACGGTACGTGCAGGGATATAATATCCGACATCTCGAACAGGGCCTGCAGGCTGCGGATCTGTACCGCATTACCCAGCGGCAGTTTAGTTTCCACATCGTAATAGAATACGTTCATCCCCATAGCTTCCGCCAGCACGCTAACCTGACTTCCGATATTACCATATCCTACGATACCCAGAGACTTTCCGCGCAGTTCATAACTGCCTTTAGCTTCTTTCATCCACACCCCCTCGTGTGCGGCGGTATTCTTGTCAGGAATACGACGTATCAGCATAATGGACAATCCTATTACCAACTCTGCTACAGAACGCGTATTTGAATAAGGAGCGTTAAATACGGCTACTCCCAACTCTCTCGCACTTTTCAGATCTACCTGGTTGGTACCGATACAAAAGCAGCCGATCGCCTGCAATTTATGTGCGGCCTCCAGGGCCTTGCGTGTGATCTGTGTTTTAGAACGGATCCCCAGCAGATGAACATCTTTTATTTCACGGATCAGGTCTTCTTCGCTCAGTGCGCCCGATAATCTTTTTACGTTAACATACCCGGCCGACGTAAATTCCGCTACTGCGGCGTCGCTGATATTCTCCAACAATAAAATATTGATCTTTTCCTTCGGATAACTTGTCAACTTTTGCTGATCCATGATTATATTTTATGTGTTACCAATTGCAATAAACAATTGGCTTAATAATTGTAATAAGGCCAAACGGAGGCACAAACCTAAAAGATGTTACGCAATTATCAAACAGTATGCCCTTCAAATTTGATTTCGTCAAAAATACTATCATATTTGGGGCATTTTTAGCCGTTTTAGGGGGTTAAATCTTAAAATACCTTTAAAATCGTCTTTTGAGAACTGTTTTTTTTGTCTGGCAATTCATTAGGGCCTAATTTTAGCGCCTTTGTAACTAAGCAGAAACAGAATCGAGTCTAACTAGCAGAATGAAAGCAGCTTATATTGTATTGACTATCTCAGGTATTGCTTTATATGCCATCACCGCATGCCAGAGCAATGCGGCTAACAATAACCGTAAGACCAAAACAGCAGATACTTCCCAGACCGAGGTGCTGAGCGAATCAGCCCTGGCCATTCTTAACTCACCCGTCACCAAGTCCCAGCAAACAGAACTGACCGCTTTCTATCAGAACATGGTCCGCGCAGGTTTTAATGGAGCCATGCTGGTGGCAAAAAAAGGTGTGGTGATCTTTGAGAAGTACCATGGTCTTGAGAACTACCGGAACAGGACTTCCGCAATGAACGACAGTTCTTCCTTCCAACTGGCGTCCGTATCCAAAACCTTCACTGCCATGGGCGTTCTCTGGCTGATGGAGAAGCAGAAGTTAAGCCTGACGGATACCGTACAGAAATATTATCCGCAATTCCCATATAAAGGCATCACGCTTCAGATGTTATTGTCTCACCGTAGCGGTTTGCCTAACTACCTCTATTTCTGCGACAGTATCTGGCCGGACAAGGACAAATTCCTTTCCAATGACGACGTGATCCAGCTGATGATAAAACACCGTCCACGCATCCAGCACACACCGGATACCCATTTCCAGTATTGCAATACAAACTATATGCTGCTGGGTGCTATTATTGAAAAAGTGAGCGGGCAAAAATATGCCGATTTCATGCAGCAGACCTTTTTTGGTCCCCTCGGCATGACCAACACATTTGTATATGCCCCGGCCAGCGCAGTACGCCCTCATCAGACCGCCAGCCATAAATACAACGGTCAACTGGAGCCGGATACTTATTTTGACGGAGTGATCGGCGATAAAGGCATTTACAGCACTGCCAGGGATATGCTCAAATGGGACCAGGCCCTTTACAGTGGTCAGCTATTCAGCCCGGAAACGATCAAAGCTGCTTACACTCCTTATAGTCATGAAAAACCAGGTGTCCGTAATTATGGGCTGGGCTGGCGATTAATGGTCTATCCCGACAGCAGTGAGATAGTCTACCACAACGGCTGGTGGCATGGTAATAATACCGTATTCAACCGTATAGTAAAAGATACTTCCACCATCATCATACTGGGAAATAAATACAATCGTAACATCTACCGTGCGGTAAAACCTATAAGCGCCATTCTGGGACATGGAACTGAAGAAGGGGAAGAATAACTATTCCCCATGCTTCCGGTTAGGTAACACGTTCTCCCGCTTCCACGGGATCAGACCGGTAAATTTATCTTGTCTTACCGGACAATCTGCCAACTGACAATAATGACAGCAAACCGGAATACAGGGATCGGTATGTATAAAGAATTCGACTTCTCCGGAGGAAAATTCAATATTCACCTGGCGTTCCAATGCTTTTAACTCATCGTGTGCATCGCTGAGCTCCAGGTAATAAGGCAGGGTCAGATGACAATCTATGTGATAGTTGTTTCCATACTGCTGCACTCTCATGTTATGTATATCAATCCAATTAACACGCCTGCGCGCGTTCAAGATCTCAATCACCCTATCCACTACACGCATATCTGTCTCATCCATCAGACCGGAAATTGAAGCTCTCAGTAACTGATATCCCTTCCGCAGTATCAAGACACCCATCAGCAACGACGCCAGCGGGTCTATCCAATGCCAGCCGATGAAGTTGATCAGTAACAACGCTGCTATCAATCCCAGACTGCTATAGACGTCCGTCATAATATGCTGGCCATTGCCCGATATAGTGACAGAAGACAATTTCTTACCCTCACGTACCAGGAAAAGGCCTAATAGAAGATTGGCCAGTGCTGTACCAGCGATCAGCCACATTCCTTTGTCCAGTTTGTCCAATGCCGTTGGATCGAAGAAATATTGCGCCGCCTTGAAAAGAATAAGGCAACCGGCAATGAAGATCATAGCCCCCTCAAAACCGATAGAAAAGAATTCAACCTTCCCATGTCCGTAAGGATGGTTCTCATCCTTGGGCTTACCTGTAAGGTAAATGCTATAACAGGCAAAGGCTCCGGCTACAACGTTTATGATGGATTCCAATGCGTCAGACAAAATAGCGACGGAATTTGTCATGAGCCATGCAGCGAATTTTGTCCCCGTCAAAACAAAGCTGACGATCAGTGATATCAGTATAACGTGTAATTCTCTTCTCTGCAAAACATGGTGGATTGATTCACAAAGAAAAGAAAAATATTGCGTAAGTTAGTAGAGGGTTCGGTGAACAGAAACTGTATGTAGATTACATTGAATTATCCTTAGTAAGTAATAATCCTGAGTCATATAGTATAATCGTTTTTTCTTTCAGCTCCTTCATGGGCAACCAAAATCTGTAGTATGTATATTCTAGACCCAAAAACAAAGTGGTTATGCCTGCTTGTATGTAGCGCATTCTGTAATGTACCCATAAATGCAGCTCCACTTAGCAAAGCCTTCCCGCGAAGTACTTATGGACTATTTCAGCAGCAGCCCGCCCAGGAAACCGTCACAGGCGTTGTGCGCGTATATGGTAAAAATGGCCGCCCTGAAGCCGTGCCTGGCATTAACGTCATCGAAAAAGGCACTACCAACGGTACTGTCACTGATGCTGCAGGCGCCTATACGTTACGTGTTAAAAAGGGAGCGACCCTGACCTTTTCCATTGTGGGATACAAATCACGGGAACTGAAGGCCTCCGCCGCTACACCGGTTAATCTCATCCTTGAAGAAGATATCAGTGCATTGAAAGAGGTCGTAGTAACCGGCTATCAGACCATAGACAGAAAGCTATTTACCGGGGCGGCCGCCAGTGTGAAGGCCTCCGATGTAAAACGTGATGGTATTGCTGATGTGAGCCGTATGCTGGAAGGCCAGGTGGCCGGCGTCAGCGTACAAAACGTGTCCGGTACCTTCGGCGCCGCTCCCAAGATCCGCGTGCGGGGCGCTACTTCTATCACAGGCGATAATAAACCGCTCTGGGTTGTAGATGGCGTAGTACTCGAGGATGTGATCAATGTTTCTAACGAACAGCTCTCTACCGGTAACCCCGCTACCCTGCTGGGTTCTTCTGTTGCGGGTCTGAACCCGGACGACATTGAAAGTTTCCAGATACTGAAAGATGCGGCCGCCACCTCACTCTACGGCGCCCGCGCTATGAATGGCGTCGTAGTGATCACTACCAAAAAAGGTAAGATCGGCAAACCTGTCATCTCCTATACCGGTAACTTTTCCAGTTATCTGAAGCCTACATATGACCAGTTTGACATCATGCGGTCCGATGATCAGATGGCTTTCTATAATGAGTTGTCCCTGAAAGGATGGCTAAATCACTCAGATGCGACCCGTGCGGAAAATGGTGGCGTCTATACAAAAATGTATAATCTCATTGACACCTATAACGCTACCAATGGCGCATTCGGACTATATAACAGTCCTGAAACCAAACGCCAGTTCCTCGAAAGATATGCCAAGGCTAATACGAACTGGTTCGATGTGCTGTTCAAAAACTCCTTCATGCAGGAACACTCCTTTAGCGTGTCTTCCGGTACAGACAAGTCGCAGCTTTACGTCTCTACAAGCTTCCTGGAAGATAAAGGCTGGACGCTGGCTGATAAGCTGAAACGCTTCACAGGTAACGTCAGGGCCAACTACAATATCAGTGACAAGGTATCCTTCGGGATCATCACCCAGGCCGTGATCAGAGACCAGCGGGTACCAGGCTCACTGGACAGGAACAGCAATGCGGTACTCGGACAGTTTGACCGCGATTTCGATATCAATCCATTCAGCTATGCGCTTAATACCAGCCGTACACTGACAGCTTATGACGAAAGCGGTAAACCGGAATATTTTACGCGCAACTTCGCTCCTTTTAATATCGTCAATGAGATGGCGAACAATTACATTGATCTCAGCCAGCTCGATATTAAACTGCAGGGCGATTTTTCCTACAAGATCCTGAAGAACCTGAAATATACTTTCCTGGGTAACATCCGTTATGTGAAGTCCTCTCAGGACCATAAGATCAAGGAAAACTCCAACATGCCACAAGCCTACCGCGCAGCAGGAGACGCCACTATCAAGGACAGGAACCGTTTCCTGTACCGGAATCCTGACGATCCTGAAGCAGAGCCTGTGGTGGTATTGCCTTATGGAGGCATTTATACAACAGAAGATGACTATCTGACCAGCTATTATTTCCGCAATACGTTAGAATTCAGCAAGACCTGGAATGACAAGCACATGGTCAACTTCCTGGGAGCGCAGGAATTGCGGTATGCCAACCGTCAGAACCGCCAGTTCGACGGTTATGGTTACCAGTTTGACAAAGGCGGCGTACCATTCATAGATCCTAATATCATCAAGCAGAATGTTGAGAACAACTTCAACTACTATAGCATAGGCATGAATTACGACCGCTATCTCGCATATCTTGCCAATGCCGCCTATTCCTATAAAGGCAAGTATAATCTGAATGCAAGCATCCGGTATGATGGTTCCAACCTGCTGGGAGAATCCCGCACGGCACGCTGGCTGCCTACCTGGAACGTAAGCGGTTCGTGGAATGTGGATACGGAAGATTTCATGCGTAACCAGCATAGCATTAACAGGCTGACCCTCAGAGCTACCTACGGCCTTACCGGCAGCATGGGTAATGCCCGGAACTCAAGTGTCGTATTGCAGAACCGCAGCACTAACAGACCTTACCTTTCCGAAATAGAATCTGTCATCTACATTCAAAGTCTTGAGAACTCAGAGCTGACCTGGGAGAAACAATATGAAACCAACGTAGGTATCGACGCCGGCCTGTTCCAGGATAAACTTACTATTACAATAGATGGCTACAGACGTAAAAGCTTCGACCTTATCGGCTTTATTCGTACTTCCGGTATTGGCGGAGAACCTATTAAGGTAGCCAACTATGGAGACATGAAATCCCATGGTCTCGAAGCTACCCTAGCTTACAATATCATCAACAGTAGCAAGTGGGGCTTGCGTACACAACTGACCATGGGGTATAACAAGGGCGAGATCACGAAACTGCAGAACCTCCCTATCATCTGGGACCTCGTGGTGGCCGATGGCGGGGCCACAGTCGGACATCCGGTACGCGGGCTTTATTCCATACCGTTCGAAGGGCTGAACCCCAAAGATGGTAGTCCGCTGTTCACTAACCAGGACGGCGCGAAAAGCGGGAATGTCTACCTGCAGAGTGACAAAATAGAGAACCTGGTGTACAACGGACCGGTAGACCCAACATTGACGGGAGGCTGGTACAATACCCTCCGTTACAGCAATTTTGCGCTGTCGGCCCTCGTTACCTACAGTACTGGTAACAAGGTCCGTCTGAACCCCGGCTTCAAACAGCAATACAATGACCTGGACGCCAGCTCCAATGACTTCCTGAACCGCTGGACATTACCTGGCGATGAAACACGTACGAACGTACCTTCGGTACTGGACGCCAGTGGCGTTGCATTATTGGATGGCGCCTACCCTTACAATAATTACAACTACTCAACTGCCCGGGTGGCAGACGGAGACTTTGTAAGGCTGAAACAGGTATCCCTCTCTTATAATCTGCCTCAGAAAATGATACGCCGCGCAGGCTTTAACAACCTCTCTGTTAGCCTCGTCGCCAACAACATCTGGCTGATCTATTCGGATAAACGGCTCAACGGACAGGACCCTGAATTCTTCAATTCCGGTGGTGTGGCCCTGCCTATACCGAAACAGTTCACATTCTCCCTGAAAGCAGGTCTATAACGTAAAACATTTACAGATGAAAAAGATAACCTACTATATACTTGCTACTGCGTTGCTCCTTGCGGCCGGATGTAAAAAATACCTGGAGACGGCGCCCGATCAGCGTACCCAGCTCAATACCGTCGAGAAAGTAGGCGAGCTATTGGGTACTGCTTATCCGCAGGGAGATTATGCAACCTTCACAGAAGCTGCATCCGATAATGCGTCTGATAAGGGCGCCGGCGCTGGCATGTTAAGTGAAAACCTCAACACCGCTCCATATTTCTTCCGGGACGTAACAGAAAGAGATCCAGGCTCACCAACATACTACTGGTATGCTTGTTACTCAGCTATCGCAGCTGCTAACCAGGCATTGGAGGCCATCCGTAACGCAGAGAATCCGACCGATTACAATGCGCAAAAAGGAGAAGCTCTGGTAGCCAGGGCCTATAATCACTTTATGCTGGTCACTTTGTTTTCCAAAATGTATGATCAGTCCACTGCAGGCCAGGACCCCGGCATTCCTTATGTAACAACACCTGAAAAGGTCGTAAATGGGGAATATGAGCGGAAAACGGTGGCCTTTGTTTATGAACAGATCGAGAAGGACCTGCTGGAAGGTTTGCCGCTTATTGACAATACCGTCTACAAAGTGCCTAAATATCATTTTAACAAAGCGGCAGCCAATGCATTCGCTGCACGTTTTTATCTGTATAAGAAGGATTATCAAAAGGTGCTTACTTACGCCAACAATGTATTCCCAGGAGGAAATATCAGGTCTAACCTTCGCCCGTGGGTAACTGTATATAGTCAGCTGACAGGACAGGAAGCGGAAGCGATCTACACAAAAGCTACTGAAAACGCCAATCTGCTGCTGGTAGAAGCACCTTCCAGTTGGGCGCGTTCCTATGGGCTATACCGTTATGGGCTAAGAACAGACCTGGCCAGGGTCCTGTTCAGCTTCCGGAATGTAACAGGTGGTGTATGGGTGCAACCACTATACTATGCAGGCTCGAATCCAGACAATCAGCTGGTATTGAAATTCCGGGAACTTTTTGTACGCTCCAGCGCCAATGCAAACATCGGCGTTCCTCATACGATCTTCCCACTCTTTACGGCAGAAGAAGCTTTGTTCAATCGAGTAGAAGCCAATATCTACCTGGGAAATCTTACGGCTGCCAAGCGTGACCTGGACGACTACGCCAGTATGCGTATAGAAAACTATACTACCAATTTCAGGATCACGGACACCAAGTTGTCCAATTACTATGGCACATCGGATATAAAGACCGCCCTGATCTACACAGTGCTCGATTTTAAGCAGGCAGAGTTTATCCAGGAAGGGATGAGATGGTTTGACATACTCCGGTATCAGATTCCTGTTATCCATACCAATGTAGCCGGAGAGACTGAAACCCTGGCCCCGAATGATCCCCGCCGTTTGTTCCAGCTTCCGCAGGAAGTGAAACTGGCCGGACTTGAACAGAATCCACGTTAATCCGCTTAAACTAATTGACTATGAAACAATTGCAGATAAAATTATTAATGGTCTTTATCGTTCTGAGTAGCCTTATGGCCTGCTCTAAGGACGATAAAATAGACAATGTGAACATCCCTGGCCTGGGCGGAGAGACGTGGGAAAAAGGCCCGCTTGACTTCTGGATTGATTCCATTTTCACGAAGCCTTATAACATTGAAGTGAAGTACCGTTTTGAGCGGTATGAACTGGCGCTGGACAAAACGCTGGTACCGGTTATGGAGAATAAGGTGCAACCAGTTATGTCCACCATCCTGAAAACATGGGCTGCGCCTTACATTGCAGAAGCGGGAGAAACCTTCTTCAAAACCTATTGCCAGAAACAGTTCGTACTGGTAGGTAGTCCGCAGTTCAACTCCAACAATACCATTACCCTGGGTACAGCAGAAGGCGGCCGGAAAGTAGTATTATTCTGGCTAAATGATTTTGACCTCACTGACAAACCGTTTGTGCGTGAAATGCTTCATACCATTCACCACGAGTTTGCACATATCATGCATCAGACCATCCTCTATCCAGTAGAATTCAAACGGGTCTCCACTGGTTATACAGGCAGCTGGAATGACTATACCCTCGGGGAGGCACTGGAAAGAGGTTTTATTACACAATACGCCCGTAGCGCACCTGACGAGGACTTTGTAGAAATGGTAGCCACTATGCTGGTAGAAGGTAAGGACGGTTATGAAGACATCGTTAACTCAGCACCCGCGGATGCACAGGTAAAATTCCGGCAGAAAGAAGAGATCATCGTCCGTTATTTCAAAGAGAGCTGGAACATTGACTTCTACAATCTGCAGACACGCGTTCAGGATGCTATTGATAATTTGTAAAACAGGAAACATGCTTCATAACAGACTATATATCATACTGCTGGCGATTCTTTTTGCCGGATGTTCGAAAGACAAAACGACATCGCTTTTCGGAGAAAAGCCAGAAGAACGCATGGAGAAAGCCCTTGCAGAATACAAAGCCACACTCACAGGAAGCACTTACGGATGGAAGACAGTCGTTTATCCCGCTGCCGGTGGGGGCTATAGCTTCTATTTCAGATTTGGGACCAATGACCGGGTCACTATGTTCAGCGATGTGACATCGCAAGCCGCCGGAACATCTATGGAGAGCACTTATCGCCTGAAAGCCGTTCAAAGGCCATCTCTTCTTTTCGATACTTATTCTTATCTGCACCTGCTGTCCGACCCGGACCCGAACGTGTATAACGGAGAAACAGGATCTGGCTACGCCATTGATTTTGAATATGCTATAGACAGTGTTTCAGCTGATACCATCAAGCTGACAGGCTTATCATTCGGCACAAAAATGATCCTTGTAAAAGCGACACAGGCCGAAGCAGAAGCATATACAGCCGGAAACTATGGGAACCTGATCGCAGGTATAGACGATTATATACAGCAAACTCCCTGGTTATATCTGCAATTCCAGGACGGGAATAAATTACAGGTTAGCATAAACACCTTTACTAAAACCTTTACACTGATCTATATTGATGGTTCGGGGCAGGTACAGTTGTTATCGAGCCCTTATTATTATACCCTCAATGGGATATACCTGCAAACGCCTATTACCTATGAGGGAAATACCTTCCAGGAGGTATTCTGGGATAGTACCAAAGAAGTCTTTTATGTTACTATTGATGGTCAACGGATAGAAGTAAAAGTCGCTCCCGCTTCGGTAGTGCCTATGCACAAGCTGTTGGGAATTGACTTTTCTTCCCTGATCGTACCGCCCCAGCAACTGCCGGGATGGTCGGGTACCTTTACCAATATCTATACGACGATCGCATCCACAATGCCGTTCAATCTGACGCTGTATTTTACAGAATTTGCCTTTGACGTAAATCAACAGGTAATGAATGTGAACGTATATGTGATACAGAACAATGCGCTTTTCCTGGCTCAATATCCATTCACTTACACCATGACGGCGAATGGTGTATTTAATTTCACCGCACAGCCGTTCGAGGGCAATGCCCTTGCAATTGCCGCACATATGGCGCCGCTACTGGATTATATCCGTAATGACCGGTTTACGATGGAGCTCTTTGCTGATACACAGGAAGGAAATGGTATACTGGGACAACTGAAAAGTGTAGAGCATCCTGATTTCTTCTTTACAGGGTTCCGCGAATAACAAACAGCGAACGTTTAAAGATCACGGGGAGGAACTATCATGAAGATCGTCATAATAGTTCCTCCTCTTTAATTTTTCCAGGTAATACAACGATAAAGGTCGCTCCCTCATTCGGTTTCCCGACTGCCCTGATCACGCCGTGGTGATTTTCCACGATCTTCTTACACAGCGCCAGGCCGATACCTGTACCGTCATACAATCTCCTTTCATTCAAACGCTGGAAGATCGTAAAGATCTTTTCCGAAAATTGTGGTTCAAAGCCTATCCCGTTGTCAGCAAATTCAAGTCTGACATAAGGCATATTGTCCCGTAATTCCGGATAAAGTGCTCTTTCAGTCTCTGTTATTACGGATCCTTTGATAGTTATAAGCGGTTGCTTATCAGAGAATTTCAGTGAGTTACCTATCAGATTGATAAACAGCTGTTGCAGCTGTGATGAAATGCCCTTTACAACAGGCAGACAACTGTCTTTAATGATTGCCTGCTTCTGCTCTATCAGCAGGTCAAAATCTCCTTTAACTTGTTGAAGGATGATATTGAGATCTATGTCCACAAACTGCTCATCTCTGTTAGAAAGCCGGGAATAGTTCAGCACATCGTTGATAAGCTGCGTCATACGCTCTGCAGATGACTGGATCTTGTCGAAATAGTTATTTACAGGAGCTCCGTTCTGCAGGCTTTTCTGTAAAAGGTCTGAGAATGTTCTGATCTTGCGTAACGGCTCCTGCAGGTCATGACTGGCGATGTAGGCAAACTGTTCCAGCTCGGAGTTCTTGCGAACCAATTCGGCAGTACGCTCTTCGACTTTCTTTTCCAACAGCTCCGCGCTATGTTGTAAGATATCTATGGCATGACGATGCAACCTGGATATCCGGACCTGTGCGCGTACCCTTGCCAGTAGTTCCTTTGCAGAAAAAGGCTTGGTCAGGTAGTCGTCAGCACCAATATCATACCCTTCAATTTTTGCTTCCTCCCCTGCCCTTGCCGACACCAGGATGACTGGTAATGAGTTAGTTAATGGTTCAAGTTTAATATGCTGCAACAGTTGGATACCATCCATTTCAGGCATCATAATATCACTGATAACCAGTTCCGGCGGATGGACCATTATCTTATCCAGCGCTTCTTTACCATTGGCGGCAGTATCAACCGAATATTGTTTTTCAAGCAGGCGTTGAAGATAGTCTCTCATATCAGCGTTATCATCAACCACAAGCACACGCGCCTTGTCTTCTCCCGCCTGCACATTCTCACTCGTACCTGCACCATTGTCGCGGCCCAGGTGAAGCGCTTCATTAATATATGCTTCACTTAATCCCGACAGGTGATTATTGATACTCTTTTCATTTACCTGATCTTCGGGCAGATGTGCATTACCCAAAGGAAGTCTGACAGTAAAAGTGCTGCCAATACCTTCTTCACTTTCCACGCTGATATCTCCATGATGCAGCAGTACCAGCTCTTTTACGAGTGAAAGTCCGATACCTGTACCTTCATAGGTCCGGCCCCTGGTATGTTTAACGCGGTGAAAACGTTCGAACATATGAGGGATCTCGTCTTCCGGAATACCAACGCCGGTATCTTCAACACGTAGTATTGCGTGGTCATTTTCCTGTTTAAGGGAGACCGTTATGCTCCCTCGCAGCGTATATTTAAATGCGTTGGATAACAGGTTGAGAATGATCTTCTCCCACATTTCCCTGTCCACATAAGCTGGCATTGTCAGTGTCCCGCAACTAACGGTAAAATGCAGCGCGGCATGTTCCATCGCCGACCTGAAAGTACTTGCAATATCCTCAGTAAGTTCCGTAAGATCGACAGGGAAATATTGCGCCTGTACTTTATCGGCCTCGATACGGCTGAAATCCAGCAATGTATTCACAAGCCGTAACAATCGTAGCGCATTGCGGTGTGTAGCCGTAATATGCGCCTCCTGTTCCGGGGTAAATGTATCTTCCTGGGATAACAACTCCTCAAGAGGCCCAAGCATTAATGTAAGGGGTGTACGGAATTCGTGGCTGATATTGCTGAAAAAAACTGTCTTGGCCCGGTCTATCTCCATCAGGGCATCGGCCTTTTTATGGGCCTCTTCAACTGTATGAACGTTCACAATGCCGCTGGCTATCTGGTCAGCCACTAGCTGAAAAAAGCTACGGTATTTCTCATCCAGCGGGCGGTAAGGACTTAGTCCGACAATAAGTAGCGCAAAGGGGCATATCTGTCCGCTTTGTACAATAGGTATTACCAAGGCCTGATCAGGGCTGATACTCCAGTTACCGGAAGGCAACTGGCCATACCGGTCCTTTAGTCCACTGACAACCACGGTTTTATTGGTATGAATAGCTTCATGGAACTGCCATTGCAATCCCACGGAAGACCCGATTTCAAGAGCATCCGGCAGGATGGCGGCAGAAAGGGAATCGTCTGTTTTCCCCGACATCTGAAGCATACCGGTTTTCAGGTCAGCTTTATATATACAGGCGAAAGGAAAGTCCTGCGGATTCTCTTTTAGAATTGAGATGGTCCTGTTATATATATCGTCGTCACCAAGACTGTCCGGAAGGTGTTTCCCCAGGTCTTTAAGTGTCATTAGCTGTCTTTCCCCGACTATACGTTCAGTATCATCTGTATTGGCACAGATAATGCCATTAGTGCCTCCTTCATCCCCAGGTACGGGGCTATAAGAGAAAGTGTAGTAGGTCTCTTCAGGATAGCCGTTACGTTCCATGATGAGTAAGAGGGACTCATCATACGTCCCCTCATTTCTCTCCATTGCGGTAGCTGCACGGGGACCTGCCTGATCCCATATTTCTTTCCATACTTCACTGGCAGGCATTCCGAGTGCTTCGGGATGTTTTCCACCCACAATGCTTTTATACGCGTCATTGTATAAATTGATGAGATCACGTCCCCACCATACGAACATAGGTTGCCTGGAAGTTAAAATGATACGGACACAGGTTTTCAGGCTTTGTGGCCAGTTCTCTACAGGGCCTAGCGGCGTTTTTGACCAGTCCCTGGAGCGTATGCGTTCCCCCATTTCGCCGCCACCGGCGAGAAATTCAGGGGCTACAGTCTTTGTTAGTTCCATAATTGCTGAATCGTCATTAATCCCTTCTCAAAACTTGCTCCAATCTCTTGGTAAGAAGAGAAATGCTGGGAGGTTTAACGATATAATCTGCGGCGCCGAGCATTATCGTTTCGGTGATATCTTTCTGCTCTGATGAAGTGGAATATATAATTACAGGTATATTATTTAAACGGGGGATCTTTTTAAGTTCCCGGAGGCATTCCCTGCCATTCATACGCACCATATTGAGATCGAGGAAAATGAAGTGTGGCGTAAAGGCATTATCTATATGCAGTTTGTCAAGCGCTTCAATGCCATCGTTCGCGGTTACAAAGCCAATATTTTCATCTATTGTATTGAGCGCCAGGGAAAAGATCTCCTGGTCGTCGCCATCATCGTCAATAAGAAAGCAAATAATTTTTTCCTGCATATGTGTCAAAACTTACCCAATATACATATTATTAGGTAACACAGGAGTTCAGTAGGTAACGAAAAAACCCGGAACGCATGGCTCCGGGTTCATTTGATATAATTGCACCAAGTAAATAAAGCTTATCTGGTCTACGCCTGTTGTTCAGGCTTACCTTCAGAAGGCGCGGCAGCAGGACGTGGTTCACGCGGCTCTCTTGCCTGTTGCCGTTCTTCTTTCTGTTCCTTCGTATCCATCTTCTTTTTCGCGCTCTTAGGTGCGAAAATAGCGATCATACGCTTACCTTCCATGGTGGGCATACCTTCCAGGGCGCCTACTTCAGCCAGCCTTTCAGCGAACTTCAGCAGGATCAGCTCTCCACGTTCCTTGAACATGATAGCACGACCCTTGAACTGTACGTATGTTTTGACCTTATTACCGTCTTTGAGGAATTTCTCAGCATGTTTTGCCTTGAAATCAAAGTCGTGATCATCTGTATTTGGCGTAAATCGGATTTCCTTCACCTCGCTCTTATGAGCTTTTGCCTTCATCTCTTTTTCCTTCTTCTTCTTCTCGTAAAGGAATTTATTATAATCGATGATACGGCATACCGGAGGTACGGCATTTGGGGAAATCTCTACGAGATCCAGTCCCTGCTCTTCAGCCATGCGCAGGGCTTCTTCTGTGCGGTAAACTCCAACCTCTATGTTCTCGCCTACCAATCGTACTTCAGGGACACGTATCATTCTGTTGGTACGGTGCTCCTGTTGCTGTTCTCTTCTAAAATTGGGGTTTCTACCCCTGTTGTTACTGCTGTTAAAACTTGGTCTGGGTCCTTGTGGCATTAAAAAAAATAAAGTTACTAATTAATAATTGTCAGTAGTCGTCCATAGTCCATGAACAATGTCTTACAATCAATCGCCCGTCGGGATGATTTGATCTCTGGACGCTCGTTTGTTATCTGTGGACTATAAAAGCAATTAACGTACCCGAAAATACAAAAGTTCAATTAGTTAAAAATATATTTTATGATCTTTTGTTTGTGAAATGACTTATTCGAACGGTTTCCTGCTGAGAACTTCCTCTTTTACGAGTGCAATGAACTGTTCCAGGTCCATTGCGCCGAGGTCGCCTTTAGCTTGTCTACGTACCGCAACCTTGCTTTCAGCAGTTTCCTTCTCACCTAATACGAGCATATAAGGAACTTTTGCAAGCTCAGTCTCCCTGATCTTTTTCCCTATTTTTTCGTTGCGGTCGTCTATTTCTGCGCGAATTTCCGCATTTTTTAGCAATTCTGCTACTTTTTCTGCATAAGCCTGGTTCTTGTCACTGATAGGCAGGATCTTCACCTGGGTAGGCGTCAGCCACAGCGGGAATTTACCTCCGCAATGTTCTATCAGTACGGCGATGAAACGCTCAAGTGAACCGAACGGTGCACGGTGGATCATTACCGGGCGGTGTTTCAGGTTATCGGCGCCCACATATTCCAGTTCAAAACGTTCTGGCAGGTTGTAGTCCACCTGGATAGTTCCCAGCTGCCATTTACGTCCCAGTGCGTCTTTAACCATGAAGTCGAGCTTCGGGCCATAGAACGCAGCTTCGCCATATTCTACTACCGTTTTCAGGCCTTTTTCAGCTGCTGATTCGATAATAGCCTGTTCTGCCAGGTTCCAGTTTTCGTCCGTTCCGATATATTTCGCCCTGTCTTCCTGGTCACGCAGGGAGATCTGGGCGGTATAGTCAGTAAAGTTAAGACTGTTGAATACATACAGTACCAGGTCTATCACCTTGATGAACTCTGCCTTCACCTGGTCGGGGCGGCAGAAAAGGTGCGCATCATCCTGAGTAAAGCCACGCACACGGGTCAGCCCATGAAGCTCTCCATGTTGCTCGTAACGGTATACAGTCCCGAATTCAGCGAAACGAACCGGCAGGTCCTTATAGCTTTTCGGACTGGCTTTATAGATCTCACAGTGGTGCGGACAGTTCATGGGTTTCAGCATGAATTCCTCACCTTCTTCCGGGGTATGGATCGCCTGGAAACTGTCTTTTCCATATTTTTCGTAGTGACCGGAGGTTACATACAGGTTCTTATTACCGATATGTGGTGTTACAACCGGCAAATAACCGCTATCCATCTGGGCTTTCTGCAGGAAGTTCTGCAGGCGTTCGCGCAGCATAGCGCCTTTCGGCAGCCATAAAGGCAGACCAAGTCCCACTTTTTCCGAGAAAGTGAACAGTTCCAGCTCTTTACCCAGTTTACGGTGGTCACGTTTTTTAGCTTCCTCTACCAGGTGCAGGTATTCATCCAGCTCTTTCTGGGTAGGAAAAGTGATCCCGTAAATACGGGTAAGCATTTTATTTTTCTCATTACCACGCCAATAGGCGCCGGCAATGTTGGTCAGCTTGATAGCCTTTATAAAACCGGTGCTGGGAATGTGTGGTCCGCGGCAAAGGTCTGTAAAGTTACCCTGTGTATAGAAAGAGATGGTACCATCCTGCAGGTCTCTGATCAGCTCCAGTTTGTACTCATCGTTCTTTTCAGTGAAATATTTTTCTGCTTCGGCTTTGCTTACTTCGCGGCGTTCGTAGTTACTGTTCTTTTTCGCCAGTTCCGCCATCTTATCGCTTATCTTCTGCAGGTCCTCGTCAGAGATGCTGCGTCCTCCCAGGTCAATATCGTAGTAGAACCCGTTTTCAATAGCAGGTCCGATACCAAACTTCACCCCCGGATAAAGCTCCTCCAGCGCCTCCGCCATGAGGTGGGCGGAAGAGTGCCACATGGTAGCCTTACCGTCAGTATCTGTCCATGTCAGTAACTGCAGCGTGCCATCCGTTGTAATTGGCCGGGACGCATCCGTCACCTGACCATTGAATTTTGCGGCCAAAACTTTACGTGCCAATCCTTCGCTGATGGATTTGGCAACATCCATTGCAGTTACTCCTGCTTCATACTGACGAACTGCGCCATCCGGTAGTGTAATGTTGATCATACGATTTGAGCTGTTATTCAGCTATTTTGTTGCGTTGCTTTTTGTATTGATTTTAATAGCCAATAAAATAGGCTTGCGAAGTTAAGAAAAATGACGGCATTTTAGTATATCAAATGTAATGGCCTTCACTGCATTCTTACCTCATATGGCATCTTTAATACCGTAAACTGTCTGTAACCTCCACACAACCCAGCATTCCGTTGCCGAAATAAGGGTTTTGCCGCTTGCTGCTTCTACTCAGCCAGTACGCTCCCCTGTCGTTAAATGCCATTGGGCAGTATTGCCGGTAGATAGTCTTTCCTTTCAGTCCTGTGTTCTGGATGATATCATACAACATATCGGAAACGGCTTCAAAACCGGCTCTCTTCCCCTCCAGCTCCTTTTCTCCCAATACGCCGGTCAGCTCTGCACTGATGCTGCCGGTCGCCATTCCGATTGCGCCCAACTTTGCGGAATCCATCTGGAGCGTTTTCAACGGAAGACTGTCTATATGTTGCTTCAGGATAGCCGCCCACTTGTCAGCATAAGTGATATTACCCTGGGAAAGACCATCGGTCAGGTCATAATAGGCGTCCATAGTTACCTGCAGGGAGTCATAGAATACAGTGGCATAGGGGGCTTTCAGCGGACCGCTCTCCGCTCCCGCCGACGCAGGCTGTTTTGCGGCTTCATTACAGGCAAAGAATGCGGTGATAACCAGAAATATAGCTAACCTCATGTTTTATTTTGCTTTTGCCGTCAAAGATAATTGAAACAGTCGATAGAACTACTCACCGGACTATGGACTCTCCCCGAAAAGCACTACCTTTGCACCTCTCAATAAATTTAGCAATGCTAATCGCACTACAGGACGTAACTTTTGAGTTTGGGGCCAGGGCTATCGTAGAAAACGCCTCCTGGCATATTGTACCCGGCGACCGCGTAGGTCTGATCGGGATGAATGGTACCGGAAAATCTACCATTTTGCGCGTAATTAACGGTGAGTACACCGTTTCTAAAGGAAGTGTAAACAAGATCAAAAATCTCTCTCTCGGGTTCTTTAACCAGGACCTTCTCAGTTTTGAATCTGACGAACCTATCCTTAATGTTGGTATGACCGCTTTCGCAGAAGCCCTGAGACTGGAAAAGGAACTGGAACGTATCACTAAACAACTGGAAACCGACGAAGGGGAAGCTCTTCTGATGGAATATGCCGACAAACTTCATGAATTTGAAGTACTTGACGGTTATAATATGCGGCATAAGACCGCCCAGGTACTGGAAGGCCTCGGCTTCTCCACAGCTGACCTTGAACGCCCTTACAGCCAGTTCTCCGGAGGCTGGCGCATGCGTGTACTACTGGCTAAACTGATCCTGCAGCAACCGGACGTACTCATGCTCGATGAACCGACGAACCACCTTGACCTCCCTTCCATCGAATGGCTGGAGAAATATCTTTCAAGCTACAACGGCGCTGTGATCATCGTATCGCACGACCGTTACTTCCTGGACAGAATGGTCAACAAAATAGTAGAACTCTATCAGCAGCAGTTACACCACTATGCGGGTAACTACGAAGACTACGAAGTAGAAAAGGAACTCCGCCGTGAGATGCAGCAGAGCGCTTACGAAAATCAGCAGGACTATATCCGCCAGCAGGAACGCTTTATTGAACGTTTTAAAGCAAAGGCCTCCAAAGCCGCCCAGGCGCAGAGTATTGCCAAACGCCTGGACAAACTGGAAAGAGTGGAACAGGTAGATGGCGGTCCTTCCAAGATCCGTATCAACTTCACACCCGATAAAGTACCTGGTAAGATCATCACCACGCTGAATAACGTAACCAAACGTTTCGGCAAGCTTACCATCCTCGATAATGCAAGCGCCGAGATCAACCGGGGCGATAAAATAGCCCTGATCGGGGCCAACGGTAAGGGTAAATCCACCCTGTTGCGCGTAATAGCAGGTTCAGAACAAATGGAAGGTGAACGTATCGGCGGACATAACGTCGTACCCAGTTTCTATGCCCAGCACCAGCTGGAAAGCCTGGACATGAACAGCGAGATCCTGGATGAACTGAAGAACTTCGGCAGCGGCCGTTCAGAAGTGGAGCTCCGCTCTCTCCTGGGTTGCTTCCTCTTCACCGGAGATGATGTTTACAAAAAGATCAAGATCCTTTCCGGAGGTGAAAAAGCCCGCGTTGCACTGGCCAAAACTATCATCAGCCAGGCCAACTTCCTGCTGCTTGACGAACCGACGAACCACCTGGATATGAACTCCGTGCAGATGCTGATTGACGCCCTTGCACAATACGACGGCACCTATGTGCTCGTATCCCACGACCGTTACTTCGTGAGCCAGACCGCCAATAAGATCTGGGAAATCGTTGACGGTGAGATCAAGGAATTCAAAGGCACCTATACTGAATGGGAAGAGTTCAAAAAGCGTCAGGTAGAAAACGCCAAACAACTCGCCTCCGCCGACAAAGTCTCCAACGATTCAAAAAAAAAAGAAATAAAGACAGAGCGGTCAGCTAGTAGCAACAGCAATAACAACACTAATAATAACAAGACCAGTAATAATAGCAATAGCCAGCAGAAGAACATTCCCATAGACAAGGACAAGCAGAAGGAATTGCAGAAACACAAACGTCAGTTCCAGCAACTGGAGGAACAACTAGCCCGTCTCAATGAAAAGAAGACAGCCCTGGAAACCTCCATGAACGATCCGGAGACCTATTCAGACAAGAAACGCTTCCAGCAACTCGAATCTGAATATGCTCAACTAGGCAAAGAACTGAAGCAGGTGAATGAGGAATATGAGAAAGCGTTCGAGAAACTGATGGAGCTTGAAGGCTGATCGTAAATCATTAACGAGGCATATTACCGGTTGCCGGTGTTATGCCTCGTTTTATTTACACCATCCGCTTACCGCTTGATAAGATCAGCAGATAGCCTACCCGGTGCAGATAGGTACATACAGGTCGCCTGACGGGTTTAAGCCGGCTATTGATCTAAATAGTATGACAGAAACTGCGGCACAACAACAACTGCCCGGAATAGAACAACTGCAAATATGTACAGAACTCGTACCTTCAATATCGCGAACTAACTGAGATATCATATGCAACGCATACTCGTAGTAGAAGACGAAATCAAAGTAGCTAATACCGTCAAAAAGGGATTGGAAGAGAATGGCTTTGAAGTAGATGTCGCTTATGACGGAAGAATGGGTAAAAGCCTGGGCGCCAGCAATAATTACGATCTCGTTATCCTGGACCTGAACCTGCCCCACGCCAACGGCTACGAAGTATGCGAAGTGATCCGCCGGAAAAATAACGCTATCCCCATCATTATGCTTACAGCGCTGGGCGGTATGGACGATAAAATGCAGGCCTTCGAACTGGGCGCTGACGATTACCTCGTAAAACCGTTTGATTTCAGAGAGCTAATGGCCCGCATCAGGGTGTTCCTTAAACGTGCCGGTTCTGAAGTACAGGAAAATACACAATATAAGATCGTGATCGGTGATCTCGAAATAGACCGGGAGAAAAAAGAAGTGACCCGCGCCGGTAAAAAGATAGCCCTCACCGCCAAAGAATATCAGTTACTGGAATTCCTGGCCCTGCATAAAGGCAAAGTGATCTCCAAACTCGTGATCGCCGAAAAGGTTTGGGATATCGATTTTGATACAGGTACCAACGTGATAGAAGTATATATGAACTTCCTCCGTAAAAAGATAGATAAAGACTTCGATAATAAGCTGCTCCATACAAAAACAGGAATGGGATATTACCTTGCCGAAGAGTGAAGATCAAATATAAAATAGCGCTCTCCTATTCTATTTCAGCATTCGTACTGCTGAATACCTTTGCCATACTGGCATACTATTTCTCTGCGCAGTCCCGTAAAGCCGAATACCTCGAACGCCTGGAATACCGCGCCCGTTCCATAGCCAATGTGATCATTGAAGACGATTATGTAAAGGTGGACCTGCTGCGCAAAATCGATAAGACCACTTTCCAGGACTTATATAAAGAAACCATTCTCGTATACAATCCATCATACGATCTGCTTTACTCCAATGTAAAGGATACGGCCATCCGTACCTCACGCCACCTCCTCGATTATATTAAAAAGAACGGCGAGTATAGTCATGAACGTGACAACGGCGAATTGGTTGGCGTGTATTATACTGAAGGAAATGTTTCCGTGATCGTACTGGTCACATCTTTTGATAAATATGGCTTTCAGAACCTCCAGAACCTGCGGCAGATCCTTATCATTGAAATTATTGTTGCGGTTATTCTACTGGTGGTGATAGGGTATTTCTTCGCGGAACGGCTTGTTCAGCCTATTGATAAACTAGTGCGGCAGGTACAGACCATCAACGCCAACAACCTCCAGGGAAGTACCGTCGACGCCAAAGGCAAGGATGAAATAGCACAGCTGGGGGCCAACTTCAATACGATGCTCCAGCGCCTGAGTAATGCCTTTGACCTGCAGAAGAGTTTCGTAAGTAATGCATCCCATGAATTGAGAACGCCGCTCGCCTCGATTATCAGCCAGTTACAGGTGGCGTTGTCCAAAGAAAGAAGCAAGGAAGTTTACCAGGATATCCTGACATCCGTACTGGAAGACGCAGAACACCTGTCGGACCTGAGCAACGGACTGTTACAGCTGGCCCAGTCAGGCCTGGATGAACAGCAGTTTGTTTTTACAGAGGTCAGGATAGATGAATTGCTGCTGGACATGGGTAACCTGATCAAACTTAAACATGCACCGCCCGTACCTGGCGCAGAACCGCTGAAAGCCCCCCGGGTGGATATCCGTTTTCTGAAAGTACCGGAGCATGATACAGAACTGATATGTGAAGGCAATGAAAGCCTGCTGAAGATCCTCTTTCTGAACCTGCTTGACAATGCATTGAAATTCTCCCCCGATAATACGACTTTCGTCACTATTGACTTCTCTTCCAACAGCATACAGGTGCTCGTAAAGGACAACGGCAGAGGTATCCCCCCTGAAGAACAGGTGAAAATATTCGAACCCTTTTACCGGGGCACTAACTCTCACCAGGTGCGCGGCCATGGCCTGGGCTTATCTATCTGCAAAAAGATCGTTCAGCTGCATAACGGACAGATCTCTGTAGCCTCCGTAGAAGGACAAGGAAGCACCTTCACAGTGATATTACCTCACCGGCATCAATAAAACCGCCATTCCCTTCATATTTTAATGTGTTTTTAATTGCCTTTAAAGCCCCCTTTAAGTAGGATTGCGGAGCTTTGCAATAATTCTGAAATACGTCATGAAATTTAGCTTCTTCTTCCTCATCTTATTTGCCGCAGGTTTTTGCCTGACGGCATGTAAGCATCCTGAGATCGACGGGGGCGCTACCAAAAAGACGTTTGTGCTGAGTGATACAATGTTGAAAACGATCAGGATAGATACGGCCAACCTCAAACCTGTACAAAGAGAGTTACAGTTAAGGGGAAAAGTTGTCCGGAACAACAAAATGGCCCACAACACAGATGTACTGATAGATGTGCCTGCGGCTGATCTGATAAATGTGCAAACCGGTGATGAAGCAGAGATCATTACAGACAGCCTTCCCGAAAAAGTGTTTTATGGAAAAGTGGAGAATGTGTCTCCGTCAAAAGATTCATCGACAGGGCATCTTAATATCCTGCTAACCAGTCCGGAAGCATGGCTGAAGCCCAGAATGAAGACGGCTGTGATCGTACATTGTAACGACGGGAATGATATGATCGCTATTCCCGAGACCGCAGTGATCGCAGATCATAGTAAGAATTTTGTACTGGTGTTTAAAGACAAGTACAACATCCAGGTGAGAGAGGTAAAAACGTACACAACCACGGGTGATATTATCTATATCCTCAGGGGACTGAACGTAGGAGAAAACGTAATATCTGCACATCAGCAACAGATATACGAAGCATTAAGTGACAATTAAAAGCTGATCAATAAGGTTTTAGTTCGCATATAGGTTGATAGAATGGACATGCAACGCGCAGCTCTTACAGGTGATTTCATTTGTTTGAACTGTTCAACATGCTCAATTACTCCGCCCCGCCGCAGAAGAAACAACGCGGGGCGGTTTTTTTATTTTTTTCCCAAACGCGGCCTTAACCGTTGTTTTGATTTATTAAAGAACATCGGGCCATTCTCTATTCCTTTTCTCAACTGCTCACGCTCCTCTTCCGGTAAATGCAGAACAGACTGACACTCAGGACTGCAGGTCCCTTCATATTGAGCGGCACATTCGTCGCACTGGATAAATAACAGGTGACAACCATCGTTCTTACAGTTAGTGTGGGTATCACATGGCTTACCACATTGATGGCACTGAGCGATCACTTCGTCGGTGATACGTTCTCCCAGACGGTCGTCAAATACAAAATTCTTCCCCTTGAACTTCAGCGGAAGTCCCTGGGCCTTTGCTTTGTTAGTGTATTCAATAATACCGCCTTCCAGGTGGAACACATTTTTGAACCCTTTATGCAGCATGTACGCCGACGCCTTTTCGCAACGGATACCTCCGGTGCAATACATCACGATGTTCTTGTCTTTTTGGTCATGCAACATGTCTACAGCCATGGGAAGCTGTTCGCGGAAAGTATCGGAAGGTACTTCTATAGCGTTCTCAAAATGCCCTACTTCATATTCGTAGTGATTGCGCATGTCCACTACAATTGTATCGGGATCTTCGGTCAGTTCGTTGAAACTTCTGGCGTCCAGGTATTTACCTTTATTAGCCATATCGAACGAAGGATCTTCAATACCGTCTGCAACGATCTTTTCGCGTACTTTGATCTTCAGTACCCAGAAAGACTTGCCATCATCGTCCACCGCAATGTTCAGACGGATGCCGTTCAGGAAAGGATAAGAATAAAGTACTTCTTTAAAAGCTTCGAAATTGTGCTCGGGAATGCTGACCTGTGCATTAATGCCTTCGTGCGCCACATAGATACGGCCGAATACGCCCAGCACAAATAAACGCTGGTATAATTCATCACGGAAAGCGTTGGGATCTTCGATCTTAGCGTACTGGTAGAATGATGTGGTCATGCGCCGGAATGTTTCGGCAGCCAACCGGACTTTCAGTTCGGCGGCGGATACTCTGTTGTGTAATGCCATTTGCTTAAAGAAATTTTAAGAACACTTGCCTTGTGAGCAAAATTTCAGTTATCGCCTTGCCAGTATTGAGTTTGAGAAGAATACTCTTTAGTTCCTGACTAAAAGTATGTCTAATCATTCCAAAATTGGCCGGGCGGCGCAAAGGTACTAAAATTCTCAGAGTTCTCCCTGCCAGGCCTCCGTTTCCCTGGACCATTCAAAAAGAATGGTGGTGAGATAATAAGCAGTGGCGCTGATAATCAATACATATCCGGCAAATCCAATGGTGAGGTATTCGGCCAGACCGTTCCAGTCATTTACCTGGGCCACGTACGCCAGGGTCGCCATTAAAATACCTAAAATGAAAGCGATCATTGCAATTCTTTTCATAAGGGGATAGTTATGTTAGAGATTCACATGAAAGTGTTATACGATACACAGGTAAACTGGCTCAAAATATGTTTACTCTTACTACAACGTGTAACATAGGGAAATTGTTCTGCCAGTCATAAACATATCCCATCCTTTATAACTATTTGATTATTATCGTATATAAAATAATGCTAAGACCTGGCATTCTTTTTGAAATCAAAGGTATAGGACAGGCAAATCAGATTAACCCAAAAATGTGAATTTATGAGTACAGTTTTTCTTTACATCTTTTACTTTATTATCGGTTTGTGGATATACCGTCTACTAGCTTACTTCTACGATCGTGATCCCAAAGAAAGCTACAAAGCAAGAAAAGAAAGATTTTAGGCAAGCACAGGGAAAGTCAGTACGGCTTTCCCTTTTTTATTGCACGGATTCGTCCTGTTGTGGTCTTACAAAGCCGCCGAACAATCCCCCGAAACCAACCCTTACACCGATGCGGGTATCGTCTTTACTCTGATACCCTGCAATCACATCAACGCGGATCACTTTCAGAATATTTTCCAGCCCTGCGAAAACTTCTACATAATTATTATCGCGGTTCACATAAAAGGCATTTGAGCCAGCTACCAGGTTCCATTTTAACCGGTTGAACAACGGTATCTTATTGGTCAGCAAGCCGTTAAAGTGATGCTCCACATTGGCGACGCCATACAGGGAAGCAGTATTGCTGTACCGGTAATAAGGTGCAAGCTGGAAACTGTTCAGGTATTGGGTATTGTAGAAGGTCTGGTTACCGTTGAAGTGCTGGAAATCAGGGATGTCGACATGCTGACTGTTGAGGAAACCGCCTGCCCCAAAACGGTACTTAAATTCCCCGAAAAGCTTCAGGTTGATATTGTCCCGTACTTCGAAGTTCCATTTGTCAAAATCAGCGTCACTGCCGGCTATGTCAGGAATCCCTTTGCTGTAGCCTACCCGGAATACCGGGTATTTCGAGCCGATGGCCACCTTCCTGTCGGGCAGCTCGATAAAACGTTGTCCGGGCTGGAAGGAGAATGACAGATTGAGCACCAGCGCCTGGTTCCGGTTAAAAGGAATGGCCGCCAGCTCATACGGGTGATTGGGCAGGAACTGTTTACTGCTGTCTTTACGGAAACTGTAGTCTGTCGTGTTCTCTACCGGTATCCTGTCTTCGTAGGAAATGCCCGCCGTGATAGTGGCGCTGCTTTCGAACCTGCGCCGGAAACGCAGTTCCCCGAACCAGTTCTCATACAGCTTCATGTAATTATCCTTGAATAACAACGTGTAAAAGATATTGGCGATCGGGGTGATAGGATTGTCCCTGTTAAACTGGGAAATACGCTTCCCTCCTCCTATCGTCCACACATTGTCCCCATACCGACCCGCCAGCTTTGCATCTTTTTCCCATGACACGAACGTGTAAGCATTCAGATGGGTATTGCTAAAGCCGTACCTTATCCGGGGAGCGATCCGCAACAATTGCTTCTTCGGCAGATCAAACGTCAATGTAGGTTCCACATTCAGGGACACACCCTCCACAGTATTATATTCAACCTGGGTCAGTAACGACTTAATTTCCAGGCGATGGTAATAAATGCCGGTATCCCGTTTAAAATAGAATTTATGTTCTACTCCTCCTGTGCTGTATAATAATTTCAGAGGATTGATGGGCTGCTGCCTGCTGCGCAGCGTATCCAATCGCCAGGTAGATCTTGCACTGTCCCTACGGTCGCGCGCTATGCTGTCCTTTTTGCGAAAATCTGATACTTCTTCCGGCTCCAGCGGCACCGGACGAACACTATCCCAATAAGCCAGCTGTTTCCTGTCGAACGCCGTATCATATCGCATGATGGTCCGGTCAAAGTATTTCTTTGGCAGATTGGGTGTTACGTCGTAGTTGGAGTAGATATTGACAAAACTACCTTCCACATCAAAACCAAACTGTTTGATGGTTACATTGATCACCTGGTCTTTCGTACGCCATACTGCTGCATTCACGGGCACATGTATCTGGGTGATATGCAGCGTATCCATGATCTCCAGCTGATATTCCTGCGTAACCATCATATCGAGGCTGTGTATTCGCCAGTCATCATCAGTAATAAAAATATACCCGGAGAACAACGGTTCGTATTTGCGGCGGGGGATCACTTTGATCTTATTCACTGTTTTACCGTCATCCTGGAAGACGCCTTCCAGCCTGTATTTATAATAGAGCAGTGCATTTTCAGCAATAGGCGAAATAAACCCGCGCTTATTGAACTGGGAGATCATGGCCGTCACATTGTTCTCGTAAAAGTCAATGAAGGCCGGGAAGCTAAAACCGAAACCTCCGCCGCTCTGGCGTGCCGACAAGACTTCCACTTTCACATCGTCGGGTCTTTTGACCGCTACTTTCGTGAGAGATTCTGACAGGAACAACACCCCTTTTTTGGTGGAGTCGAGTCCCATTTCGTCAACGTCTTCGGGTTTGATCTTTTGTCCGAAGAAACTGTTAGGCATATCCCGCATCTTAAAGATGCCTTTAATATAGTCGTTGCAGGTATACTCTTTTACCTGGTCGAGATAAAAAGAACGTTTCTTAATAGCCTGACGGATAATTGCATAGGCTGGATCTTCTCCACCTGATTTCACAATCACTTCTTTGATCTGGAGACTTAAGGGGGGCAGTACGAAATCGACCTCCTGGTCGGCGGAACTAACCGTTACCTGTTTCTCTTCCTTTTTATAACCCATGTACTGGCACACTAACGTATAAGCCCCTGCCGGAACATCCAGGTGGAATTGTCCGGCGGAGTTGGTGGTAGTACCATTGGTCGTTCCTTTAATAAACACAGATGCAAAAGGCAATGCTTCCTTCTTTTCGTTGGTCACTTTGCCACGTATGATACCGGCCTGGGTATGGTAAAAGATAAGAGAGAAAACAAAGGCTAGTATCGTTCTGAGCATGTTCGATATTTATAGGTAATAACGTTCCCGCTCTCCAAAGGAGAATTAGTCAAATAAATATACAGTTTACAAGGAAAACGCTGATAGCCTGCAGCGCTTTTATATCAATTTTAACAGGCTGGTTACAAACGGATCAGCTTATTCAAGCGACCGCTTTCTTCTTATACCGGAGATAACTGCCGGTTAATCCGCCGAGACCTGCTACCAGTCCACCGATAAATGCACTCACTATCCCGATCAGGATCGGGTTCCTCACTTTAAGTATCAGCTCACTCATCCTGTTGGCCAGAATATGATCGTTCTGTACATCCTTGAAAAATGCCAGCGCCAGCCATAACAGGAATACGGCGATAAAACCATTCATGAAGGAACGTAACGGAGGAAGCGGTATAAGCACAGCTACCAGGAATGCCGCTACTGCCACGGTCCACCACCAGAAGAAATAACCGCCCAGGAAACTGAGCACGACAATGAGGATAAAGCGAGGTACGGATTTCATATATGGGAAGATAAGAAAATATTAGCGGAATCATAATGTTTCCACATAGCGGCTGATCTTCTTATAGATCTTTTTGGCGAGATACCTGTTCAGGGAAGATGCATCATCTTCATCCAGTATTTTGTCGGCGAACACCCCACTTTCAAATTTCCAGATAATATCGTCCGTTACACTATCAAAAAGTTCGAGGGTGATCGATTTCGTTGGCTTATCGCCAGGACGAGTTGGTCGTCGATTCGGAGACTCCTCCAGTATCGTTCCGGTGATCACACCGTCTGCTTTCAACAATTTGCAAAGAACGTCCTTGTCCATAAAGTAGGCTTTTGACAGGTCTATACCAGCAGCTTTCAGGCGGGTATTAGTTACTTCGACATCCTCCAGGCTGATATGGCATCCTTCAACGGTTAGCGCATTATAAAAAGCCTTCTGATACATTAAGCCTTCGTCCCGTTGAAAGGCCTTTAACTGACCATAACTGTCTTTTGCCTCCATGGTTAAAACCCGGAAGGGCAATACTACGAGCTTTTCAGTGGATTTCTGTGCGTAAATGTATTGATTGGTGACAATGAGAATAACAGTCAGTAGTGACAGAATACGTTTCATCAGGATATAGTGATATAGGTATAGATAGCGTTCGGGATACTACGATTCACATGAATGCTAAATACCGGGAAGCTCATTATGCTTCCCGGTATTTAAATTATTTACTTTGTTCCAGTGCCTGAAGGATATCTTCCAGGATGTCCTGTGCATTTTCCAATCCTACGGAAATGCGGATCATGCCTGATGTGATACCAACTTTAGCACGTTCTTCGTCGGTCAGTTTTGCGTGTGTGGTGCTGGCCGGATGAGAAGCGATACTTCTGCTGTCTCCCAGGTTAGCCGTAAGCGTCAGCATCTTCAGTGCATCCAGGAAGCGGGTGCCGCTCTGAAGGCCACCTTTCAGTTCGAAGCATACGATACCGCCACCGCCGGACATCTGCTTTTTAGCGATAGCATATTGCGGATGGCTTTCCAGCATCGGGTATTTTACCCAGGTGATGTTTGCGTTTCCTTCCAGACCTTTCGCCAGGGTCAGTGCACTTTCCGAGTGGCGGGCCATACGGATGTGTAATGTTTCCAGGCTCTTGCTCAATACCCAGGCATTGAACGGAGACATTGCCGGACCAGTACTACGGCAGAAAGCGTGGATCTCTTTGATCAGCTCTTTCTTCCCTACTACAGCGCCTCCGAGCACACGTCCCTGTCCGTCCATCCATTTGGTGGCGGAGTGGGTCACGATATGTGCACCGTCTTCGATTGGACGTTGCAATACCGGTGTGGCGAAGCAGTTGTCAACGTTGAGGATCAGGTTGTGCTTGTCGGCGATCTTTGCCAGCAGGCTGATATCCACTATTTCCAATCCAGGGTTGGAAGGTGTTTCCACGAAGATCATCTTAGTGTTAGGCTTGATCAGCGCTTCAACGGTTTCCGGTTTATTGATATCGAAATAGCTGTATTGAATGCCCCATTTATGGAGGAACTTAGTGATCACCGTATGGGTGGAACCGAAGATGGAACTGGCGGAGATCAGGTGATCGCCGGCATTCATCAGGGCCATAAAACTGGCAAATACCGCGCTCATACCGGAAGCGGTAGCATATCCGGCTTCAGCGCCTTCCAGCGAACATACCTTTTGTACAAACTCGTCAACGTTCGGGTTACTGAAACGGCTATAGATATTATTATCCGTTTCGTCCGCAAAAGTGGCGCGCATTTCTTCCGCACTGTCATATGTGAAACTGGAAGTCAGGAAAAGCGGCGTGGAGTGTTCCATTTGCCATGTCTTCTCTGTCTGGATCCTGACTGCATTGGTCTCCGGCCGGTATTGGTTTTTCTCCATCGATGTATACTGATTCTATTGATGATTGGAATAATTCACCAGGCAGGTCCCATAATATACCTGTCTGATAGCTGCTACGGGCAATTACCCGTTCACTTTTGTTTCCCAGGTGAGGCCTCCGCCTGCTCTGCGCAGCGTTTCTGCAACGGAACAATATTTAGTCATGGACAGTTCTACAGCGCGTGCTGCTTTATCAGGGTCAACATCGCCGCTGATATGAAATATCACATGCACCTTTTCCCAGATGGAAGGCTCTTTACCTTTCTCTCTCTCCCCTTCTATCTCGATACGGAAATCGGTCATTTCCTGGCGTTGCTTTTTCAGGATCATGGCAACGTCAATGGCAGAACATCCGCCCAGTCCCATCAGCAGCATCTGCATGGGCCTAACGCCGTTGTTCTTTCCTCCATTCTCTACGGAAGAATCCATTAATACCTTATGCCCGTTCGCATCGACTGCTTCCATGTTGAACGCATCATCTAGTCTGTGTAGTGATATCTTCATTTTGAGCTAAATTATTTACCAAAGATACTTCTCCGGAAATCAAATCCCAAATACCCCCATTTCCGGCCATTATGCATTAAGCATTTTTTAACTTAGCTTTGCGCAAATTTTTCCGGGTCATTGACAGCACATAACTTCCATCATAAACAGCCATTTACCTTAGAATCCGGCGCAGTGCTGCCGGAACTGCACATTGCATATCATACGTATGGCACCCTGAACAGTAGCGGCGATAACGTAGTCTGGATCTGTCATGCGCTGACGGCCAACTCCGATGTAATGGACTGGTGGAAGGGGCTGATAGCTCCGGGGCATGCTATTGATCCTGAAAAAGACTTCATCGTCTGCGCTAATATCCTGGGGTCCTGTTATGGTACCTCCGGTCCGCTTTCCAAAAATCCGGCTACCGGTGAGCCTTATTTCCATTCCTTCCCTCATATCACTGTACGCGACATGGTAAGTGCACATGTATTGCTGCGCAAGCACCTGGGCATACAGGGGATCAAACTGCTTATGGGTGGCTCTATGGGTGGGTACCAGGCCCTGGAATGGGCATTACTTGAACCAGTAGTTATTCAGCGTCTTAGCCTGCTTTGCACAGGGGCCTCCGAAAGCGCCTGGAGCATCGCCATCCATACGGCCCAGCGCCTGGCTATACAGGCCGACAGTACCTGGCAGGATGATAGTTATGCCGCCGGCGCCCGGGGACTGAAAGCAGCCCGCGCAATCGGTATGCTGACCTACCGCAACTACCAGACCTTTGTGCGTACCCAGTCAGATCCTGACAATGAAAAGACTGACCATTTCCGTGCGTCTTCCTATATCGAATACCAGGGCGATAAACTGGTAAAACGCTTCAACGCCCAGTCTTACTGGCTGCTTAGCAAGGCGATGGACAGCCATAATATCTCCCGAGGCCGTAATACCGACCTTGCAGGTGCACTTGCACTTATATCCCAGCCGGCGCTGATCGTGGCCATTACCAGCGATATCCTTTGTCCGCCGGAAGAACAGCTTTTCCTCTCACAACATATGCCGCAGGCCACTTACTATGAAATAGATTCTACTTACGGTCATGACGGTTTCCTCATCGAATTTGAAAAGATCAATAACATACTAAAGAACTGGATGTGTTAAGGTTTACACCTTTATTTTGACGCGTTGATAACGCGGATTTTTAAATTTTAAACAAGCACACATTTCCGGTCACATCGCAAAGTTAAATAGAAAAGAGGTGCGGGAAATACGGATTCTATTGCTTATAATTATCTGATTTACAACACCTCACGACAAATCGCCATATAAAGGCATATCTCCATTCCTTCCAGGAACAAAACAGCATTATACAAGGTTCATACAAGGCTTAACTTACGTTCATCCTACGTTCAAAGACGTAAGATGAACGTAAGATAAGCCTTGTATAAGCCTTGTATAAACCTCCTATAGTCCTGATCAAGACGTATTCGCAGCGATCTCCCATACCAATCGACCCCGGTAGGGGTCGTGATGTTTGTAGCCCCGGGTTTTAACCCGGGGTTCGCGAAAATCCGGGATATGCCGATCGCGTCCGATGCGGATGGATTATGCCAAATGGAATATCGCGTCGCATACGCGGATGGATATCACATTGCATACGGATGGAATACCGCGTCGCGTACGCGGATGGAATACCGCGTTGCATACGGATGGAATACCGCGTTGCATACGCGGATGGAATATCGCGTCGCGTACGCGGATGGATATCGCATTGCATACGCGGATGGATATCGCATTGCATACGCGGATGACACACCATTTGATCCCCGGGATAAAATCCCGGGGCTACAAACAAGACGACCCCTACCGGGGTCGATCTCCCCGAGAGATCGTTGCGAATACGCTTTATACACGACGCATACATGCTTCATACACGACGTATACACGACGCATCGTTGGACTTAAACATAATAAAGCCACCTCAATCGACCACGGTAGGGTCGTGTTAAACCACCTCCTCCCCTGGTTAAAATCCAATTAAAATGGCCTTAAACTTCCTTAAGGCGCCACGATATCCAGTTACCCAAATATATATTTGTATCAGAAATACTATGATCAGGCTTTTTGCATACATATTACTCTTTATTCACATCAACACAACGATGTTCATCCCGGTAGCGGATGAGAGAGACGTATATGACGCCTCCGGCCGCCAGATCAATGATATCAATACCTTCATGGAGCTGATTGACCAGGTAATACTGGGCAATACGGATGTAACACGCCAAGACGAAGACGATGACCTTGCACACTATTTTACAGGTGCAGGTATCACTACTTATGTTCCCAATGCGCAACAGGTTATCCTCATCAGGGATGAACCATCCGTCACTGATTTGGCAGTAGCCTATCCCCGGGCGCTTGTACAGAAAACAAGCACTGTCGCTTACGATATACTCATTCCCCCGCCTAAGGCGTAGTCCGCCATACTATTCCGTTTAAAAGATCTCTGCACGCCAGTACCCATGACAGTCTTCATTGACTGGCTATAAGCCTCTATGTGCCTGTATTGTAGATCTCTTCATCTATCATTTCACATAATTATCATTCTAAACGATTCTATATGCCTAGTAAGGACTTAAATGTAGCATCACTTTACCGGATCCTTACCTGCTGTTTGTTCTTGCTCATTGCCGGTATTTCGGCAAAGGCGCAGGATACGTTACACCTCACACTTCAGGATGCAGAAAAACAGTTCCTTGACCGGAACCTGCAACTGCTGGCGGAGAAGTATAATGTTTCTATCGCGAAAGCACAGATCATACAAGCCAGGTTATACAATAATCCTAATCTTACCCTCAGTGGTAATATCTATAATCCCGACAGGAAAAAGTTTTTCGATATCAGTAATCAGACAGGCCAGTATGAGCTAGGTATACAACAACTGATCTCGCTGGCAGGAAAAAGGAACAAGCAGGTACAGCTGGCCCGCACCAATGCAGATATGGCGGAGAACGCCTTCTTTGACCTGCTCCGTACGCTGCGCTTCACCCTGCGTAGTAATTTCTACCAGGCCTATTATCTGCAAAGTTCTATGAACGCATATGGAGAACAGATCGCGACCCTGGAGAAGATGGACGCTACTTATAAAGACCTTCAGCAGAAGGGGCTTGTTACGCTGAAAGATGCGGTACGCCTCCGGTCTTTGTTGTATAGTCTCAGGGCCGAGCGCACCAATATGCAAAATCAGCTGAACGATCAGGAATCGGAGTTGCAATTACTGTTACAGAACAATCATACCTGGTTCGTACCTGATATGCCTGACGATGCGATTGAAGGTATTCCGGAAGTAAGGCAAACCAGTCTGGCAAGCCTGGTGGACAGTGCCTATGCTAACAGACAGGACCTCTTGCTTGCGCAGAACAGCCTTCAGTACAATCAGCAGAACTACAGCTTGCAGAAAGCTATGGCAGTACCTGATCTTACACTAGGCGCCAACTTCGACAAACGGGGCAGCTTTGTGAACAATGCGACCTTCCTGAATATGGGTATCGATCTGCCCTTCTTCAACCGCAACCAGGGAAATATTAAAGCTGCAAAGTTCAGCATTGACCAGACTAAATTACTGGTGCAGCAACAAACACAGGCAGTAGAGAATGAAGTACAGACCGCATATGTTAAGGCTGTCAATACCGACAAGATGCTGGAATCCGTTGATCCTGCTTTCCGCGGACAGTTCGAGCAACTCCTGCATAGTATCACGGACAATTTTATGAAGAAGAATATCAGTCTGCTGGAACTGACAGATTTCTATGATTCTTATAAAGAAAATATCCTTCAGCTGAACCAACTGCAAAATGCCAGGATGCAGGCGATAGAGACGCTCAACTTCGCGATCGGTAAAACTTTGTTCAATAAATAACAATAACAGAAATAGTCATGAAACCATTTATATATATCCTTCCCGTTGCTTTTGTATGCATGCTGTCAGCCTGCGGCTCGCATGAACCGGAGGTTAAAAAAGACGATGCCGCTATTTCCGATAGCCTGTTCAAAAATGTAGAAACTGCTGCTGCGAAGATGGAAGAGCCATCAGAAAATATAAAATTGAATGGTAAGATACAACCGGATGAAAGCAAGGAATCTAAAGTATATGCCCTCGTAAGCGGTAAGATAAAAAGTGTGCAGGTGGAACTGGGCGACTATGTAAAACAGGGTCAGATACTGGCTATATTACAAAGCTCTGAAGTAGCCGGTATTACTAACGATGTATCCATTGCGGAATCAAGTGTTGAAATGGCAAAGAAGAGCGTGGAAACACAGAAATCGCTCTTTGAGGGAGGCCTGGCCACACAACAGGATTACCTTTCTGCGCAGATTGAATACAAGAAGGCACAATCAGAACTGAACAGGGCACGTCAGGTTGCTAATATTACAGGCGGCAGCAGTGCGGCCTATACACTGAAAGCGCCCATCAACGGTTATGTGATCGAAAAAAATATCTCTAACAATTCCGAAGTACGGCAGGATAATAACAACAGTCTCTTCACCATTGCAGATCTATCCACCGTATGGATCATTGCAAACGTGTATGAGTCAGACATTGCAAATATTCGCCTGGGCGATGATGTAACAGTAAAGACACTGTCAAACTCCGATAAGGAATACCAGGGCAAAATAGACAAAGTATACAATGTGCTGGACCCTGCTAACCGTACCATGCAGGTACGTATCAGCATGCCTAATACCAACGGGGAACTGAAGCCGGAGATGTTTGCTACTGTTAAAGTAAGCGCCAAACCTACAGGAGCTATTCTGAGCATTCCGGCCAAAGCAATGGTGATGGACAACAGTAAACAGTATGTGATCGTAAAGAAACCTACTGGCCTGGAAATACGGCAGATCAACCTGCTACGCAGGATCGACGACCGTGCTTTTATATCCGGTTTGCAGGAAGGAGAACTGGTTGTTACCAGCTCACAGGTTTTTATTTATGATGCCCTTAACCTTAACTAGCCAAGCAACGCCTTATGCAGAAGATAATAAAATCAGTCATTGCCTTTTCGCTGAAGAACAGGCTCTTCATAGGTTTTGCCACAATTGTCCTGATCATATGGGGGATAATTGCATTCAGGAACATACCTATCGAAGCATTCCCGGATGTAACAAATACACAGATCACCATCATTACACAATGGCCTGGCAGAAGCGCCGAAGAAGTAGAGAAATTTGTGACCGTTCCCATTGAAATAGCCATGAACCCTGTACAGAAAAAAACGTCTGTACGTTCTACCACTGTATTCGGGCTATCGGTAGTGAAAGTGATCTTTGACGATAATGTGGATGATGCCTTTGCGCGTCAACAGGTCAACAACATGCTGCGCGACGTGGAAGTACCTGATGGTGCCGAACCGGACGTACAGCCGCCTACAGGGCCTACGGGAGAGATCTTCCGTTATACGCTGGACAGTAAAACAAAAACAGTTAAGGAGCTGAAAACATTGCAGGACTGGGTGATAGAACGCCGCCTGCTGAATGTTCCCGGTGTTGGCGACGTAGTGAGTTTTGGAGGTGAAGTGAAGACCTATGAGATCACTGTCAATCCGCAGAAGCTGGCCTCATATGATATTACACCGCTGGATGTTTACAATGCTATCTCCAAAAGTAATATCAATGTAGGGGGCGATGTGATCGTAGACAATTCGCAGGCTTATGTTGTACGCGGCATCGGGCTGCTGAACAATGCGGAAGAAATAGGAAATATCATTGTCGACAACATTAACAATACGCCTATCCTCGTGAAGGATATTGCGCAGGTGGACGTATCCGCACTGCCCCGCCTGGGCCAGGTAGGCCGCGACAAACAGAACGATGTAGTGGAAGGCATCATTGTGATGCGCAAGGGAGAAAACCCCAGTGAAGTGATCAAACGTGTGCAGGAAAGGATTGACTACCTGAATGAAAAGGTGTTGCCTTCCGATGTGAAGATCAACACTTTTTACAACCGTGACAACCTGATAGAATTTGCCACCCATACGGTGTTACATAACATGCTGGAAGGGATCATCTTTGTAACGGTGATCGTGTTCCTGTTCATGGCCGACTGGCGTACTACCGTTATCGTGGCCATCGTGATACCGCTGGCATTGTTATTTGCATTCATCTGCCTGACGCTGAAAGGTATGTCGGCAAACCTGTTATCGATGGGGGCGATTGACTTCGGTATTATCATTGACGGCGCCGTCGTAATGGTGGAGGGCATCTTTGTATTGCTTGACCATAAGCAGCATCAGCTGGGGATGGAGCGATTTAATAAGCTGTCGAAACTGGGGATGATCAAGAACACCGGTGGAGAACTGGGTAAGGCGATATTCTTCTCGAAACTGATCATCATTGCCGGCTTACTACCTATTTTCTCTTTCGAGAAAGTGGAAGGTAAAATGTTCTCGCCCCTGGCCTGGACATTAGGTTTTGCATTGCTGGGCGCATTGCTGCTTACGCTGACGCTCATCCCATTACTGAGCAGCATCCTGTTGCGAAAGAACGTAAGAGAGAAACACAATGTATTTGTGGAAGCAATTACAAATGGTGTGATGAAGCTCTTTTCGCGCACCTATCGTAATAAACGTATGACACTTGTTATAGCAGCGGCGCTGGTAGCAGTTGGCCTGTTCAGTTTCAAGTTCCTGGGAAGTGAATTCCTACCCGAGCTGGATGAAGGAGCGATCTATATCAGGGCTACTTGTCCGCTGAGTGTTTCGTTGGATGAGTCTAAAGTATTAGCTAACAAGATGCGCCGCATTATCCTGGCATTCCCTGAAGTCAAGCAGGTGATGTCCCAAACAGGGCGTCCGAATGACGGGACGGATGCTACCGGTTTTTATAACATTGAGTTCCATGTAGATATCTATCCGAAGAAGCAATGGAAGAGCGGTATGACAAAAGAAGAGCTGATCGATAAGATGCAGAAACAGCTGGAGGTATACCCGGGAGTGAACCTGAACTTCTCGCAACCCATAATGGACAATGTCGAAGAGGCGGTATCGGGCGTGAAAGGTTCGCTGTGTGTGAAGATCTACGGGGATAGTCTTACGTACACGGAGGCTAAAGCCAATCAGGTCTATGAGATCATGAAAAAAATCGAGGGCGTTGAAGATCTGGGTGTTATCAGAAATATTGGTCAACCTGAAATGAGAATTGATCTCGACGAAAATAAAATGGCGCTTTATGGCGTTACTACAGCGGACGCGAACGCTATCATTGAAATGGCGATCGGCGGTAAGGCTATTACGCAAATTTACGAGGGAGAGCGCAAATTCCAGTTGCGTTTACGTTATGAAGAGAAATACCGCAACAACGCAGAAGCAATCAGTAATTTAATGGTCCCTACCCTACGCGGCGCAAGGGTGCCTATTAAGAACATTGCCACGATCCGGACATTGACGGGACCGAGCATTATTTTCAGGGACGATAACAGACGGTATACGGCCGTTAAATTCTCTATCCGGGGACGTGATATGGGAAGCGTTATTGCAGAAGCGCAGGGCAAAGTCGATAAACAAGTAAAATTGGACAAGGGCTATGAAATGCAGTGGGCTGGCGACTTCGAAAACCAGCAGCGTGCAACCAAACGCCTGACGCAGGTAGTGCCTATCAGCCTCCTGATCATCTTCCTGATCCTGTTCATCATGTTCGGAAACGTTAAGGACGCAGGGATGGTGTTATTAAACGTGCCATTTGCAATTATAGGGGGCATCGCCGCTTTACTGATAACAGGTACTAACTTCAGTATCTCTGCCGGTATCGGGTTCATTGCATTGTTCGGTATCTGTATACAAAACGGCGTAATACTGATATCGGTCTTCAAGAATAATATGCAGATGGTGAAGCGGCGCGAATTTAATCATCACACTCTTGAAATAGCAATACGTGATGGGGTACGTACAAGGATACGCCCCGTGGTTATGACGGCGTTGATGGCAGCTATCGGCTTATTGCCAGCAGCGTTATCCAAGGGTATTGGTTCTGAGACTTCCAAACCTTTGGCGATCGTAGTTATTGGTGGCTTGATCACTGCCACTATACTCACGCTGCTGGTGTTCCCATTGTTCTTCTACCTCGGTTACAGAAAGGTAGGACAGAAAATGGATTGATTGGGTACTGTGCACATGTAACTGAAAAAGTCTGCCGTTTGGCAGACTTTTTCTTTATGCGATGTATCTTATTTGTTACCTGGAAATGATGAACCTCACATCCCTGCTTTCACTTTCTGTAATAATCCTGAGGATGAATGTGCCTGTTGTAGATCCTCCTACAGAGAATGAATCATCCACCTGTAATGTCGGTGCATATTGCTTTTTACCGGCTATAATGCCATTCATGTCATATACATAAGCGACGATCTGTTGTTTCCTGTTGAGTTTTATTTTGAAGTTGAAGTTACCGTTGTTAGGATTAGGCGATAATGTCACCGTGTCTATTACATGTACCGGCATGCTATAACCTGGTCCTGCATTCGGATCATACTTCCCTATCTCCAGTTCTTTACGCAATGTATAAGTACAGGAACCGAACGTAGCGGCCATTTCAACCCAGTAATTTCCGGGATCAGTGAATTTAATAAGCGGCGTGCCATTTTCACTTCCCAGCAGTACAGCGGCCGGATCGTAACTCCAGCTTACGCGATCGGGAGCTGGTACGTTGATTTCCTTTATGACAAGCGTATCAAAGGCATTCTTGCGGGAAGCCACCAGGAAGTTGATATCAGGTTTGACATTTGCCTTGCTGAGTGTTACGTCCTGGTTTACTGCACAATTATGGGCATCCTGTACAGCAATATCGTAACTGCCGGCTGTCAGTCCGGAGAATGTACCTGCAGGCTGCCAGCTGCTATGATCAAGACTATATTGGTAAGGTGTAGTACCACCAGTTACAAGTGCACTGATCGTTCCATCACTCAAACCGTCACACACAGCGGGCGCTGTGACTTCCATGTGTACAGGCTCCGGTTGTGAAACGGCATAAGTAAGTACCTGTCTGCAACCTTTACTATCCGTTACAGTAACGGTATACTCGCCCGCTACAAGATCTTCCGCACCTGTGCCGGTAATAGCAGCGGTACTCCATTGGTAACTGTAATTGCCATCTCCTCCACTTACCTGTATCTGTAATGCCCCATTCGATTCTCCGTAACAGTTCACCGCTGTGATATCTGCCGTGGCCGACAAAGAAGGATACCGGGAAGTAAGTGTTGTGGTGATATCTGTAATACAACCTGCCGCATCCTTGATGCTGAGCTGGTAGTCATTTGCGATAAGATTGTTGAATACAGGATCGTTCTGCCAGGGCTTATCATCAATCGCGTAGGTATAAGGCGAAGTACCACCATCTGGCGATACGGTGATCTGTCCGATAGGATCGGCACCGCAGCCGCCGTGTTCTTTACTGCTAACAGTTAATCCCAGTATAGCGGCCGGTTCTGTCATGTTGATCTGCTTTGTTATAATACATCCGCGTCCATCTTTCACATGGAGATAATGTGTACCGGCAGTGATATGCTCTACAAGCGGGTTTGTACTATAAGGATCATTATCCAACGAATACATATACCCGTTATAGTTACCACCGTTACCACCAGTAGCTGTGATCTGTGCGAAGCCATTATCATTTCCTTTACAGGAGATGTTAAAGCCCACATAGTCGGACAATGTGTAGGTAAAGCTAACCGGCGCAGATGGCAGAATAATCTCGTAGGTCGCAGGCGCGTTCACAGTACATCCGTGACCATCTGACAAGCGAAGCTTGTAAACACCTGCTGTATGAATGTCGGTGGTATTAGTGAAAGGAGCGTATGTTTGTCCGCCGTTGAGCGACCATTCGTATAAATAAACGCCTGTACCTCCTGCGCCTGTCATATCAATGTGCGCCCCTTCTGCAAGACAGACAGCATCATGAACTGTTATACCTGCAATCTTCACCTCTGTTGCTATCTGAACAATGCTTTCGGTGGATGTTATGGTACATCCTGCCGCCTTATTATCAGTAATGATCACACGATAAGTACCGGCAGGTAAATTATCAATCTGTGTATCAGTGCTGAACCAACGTGTATTATCGGTCCAGGTACCATTCTTCAGCTCCTGCCAGTTATAACTGTAGTTGCCTGAACCGCCTTTCACTATGGTTTTGATCAAAGCATCTGTTTCACCATAACAACTAATTGGAGTCTGTTCCAGGGTTACTTCCAAAGGCGCACGCTGAAAGACAGGAATGATCTTTTCAGCCCTGTCGTCACAGGTATTACCCTGATTCTTAACAGTGACGGCATAGTCGCCTGCAATCAATCCGGAGAAACTACCGGTCGTATTCGTAGTAAGTGGAACGTTATCTTTTGAAAGCGTGTATTCATATAGGCCTGAACCACCAATAGCAGTGCATACCAGGCTACCGTCATTTCCGCCGTAACAATTAATGGAATCCACAGGCGCGACGTTCACAGAGAGTGGCACAAGTGTGCTCAGTATAACAGCACTATCCCAGCCGGGGCAATTGATATCACTGTTGAGCACTTCTGCTTTATAGACACCTCCTGGCAGATCAGTAAACTTGTAACGATCTGTAGTGACAGGGCCGGATGTAAGGAACAATGTGTCATTACGATAAAGATTGAATGCATAATGCGCCACGGTTCCTCCTGTTGCACTGGCCTGTATATCAATACTACCGTCACCGGGAGAAACGCACAATGGCGAAGTACCTACCAGATAAGCATTGACAAGCGGCGGTTGAGTGATAATGATATCTCCCGTGGCAGCTACTTCCGTATTACAGGTATTGTTTCGTACCTGCACTTTGTAGATACCTGTACGCAGGTTATCCCAACGTTTGGTTTTCCCTGTTCCTGGCAGATTATCTTCAATGATCTGGTTATTATATAACAGTGTAAAGGTGTAGGAACCATCGGGGTCTGCGCCGGTAGCTGCTACCTGTATCGTGCCATCGTTTCCGTTATAACAGCTCACATTTTTATGCTGGTCTATGCTTTCAGCAATTTTCAGTTCTTCCAGGCTGGGAACAATGATCGTATAAGGTGTAAAACAGTTGCCTTCATTTTGACCTGGGTTCAGGATCCAGAGTGAATATGTATTTGCGGCCAATCCCTGAATATTGATGCCTCCTGAAACAGGCTGCTCGCCGTCACTCCATTTATCGATATCACCACAATTTGAATTCGGGTCGCTGGGGTCACAAGGGCCGGTAACAATATTAGGACGTAGCAGCCATTTCATTTGTGAAGACCCGCTGATAATGGCGCTACCAGGGATAGTGATAGAACCTGTCTCCATCCCTTTACAGGAGGCTTTTTCATCAATCGCATTAAGACTGGTCAGCCTGGGAGGCGCAGGAAGGATCTCTATAGGATCGGACGGCGGACTGTAGGGAGAATACATTGGGAAGCTAGCCGATTCATATTTTATCTTGTAACGGTACTGGAATCTCACCATCTGTTTGCCATTACGCGTTTCCGGGATCTCGTCAGCAGGAATAGTGATCCTGGCTTCTACAATAGTTTCGTACATGTCCTGCCAGCCACCGCCATTAAGCGAATATTGCCATTCTACCGTTTTTGTCATGAATCTATCTGACGAACCAACTGTGCTACCGGCAACTGTAAAGTTTACTGACTGATTCGCGCAGATCGTTTTATTGAAGGAACTACTTTGAAGCGGAGCAGGTGTGATCATGGGAATGGCAAAACGGGTTATTACCGCTAATGACGGATCGGGTGTTCCATTAATAAGCGGCGTAACTTTATATGCCGGCAAACTGGTGAGAAAAGTATTGTTGCCCAATTCGCTCTCTACAACAGGATAATATAACGAACCTGCCCCCCAATCTTCCTGTGTTATTATTACCGGCCAATATTCAACACCAGCTCCCAGATAGGTTAAATTAAAGGGATACCTGACACCTGTTGCTTTATATAAACGGTGGCGGCCGTTCATGGCATAAAAGTTAGGATAATATAGTTGCTGGTTGGCATCTATCGGATACATAGCACTGCTAACGTCCTGGAAGATCAGAAAAACATCCACTAAAGGATTATAATCCTGCGCCTTTGCTTTGCCAGGCGATAAACAGGACCATATCATAGCAAACAACAACATGATCCTCGCAGGATATCTTGTGCGAAATAAACGGCATGACGGTAAAGTCAACGGGAATGACCGTGCAGTGGTACCAGGGTTCGAGTGATGTACAGACATAGGGTAACAGCGTATATTCGGTGTACTGTTTTTCTTAAATGCATCTAAATATAAGCCATTAAACACATAAAAATAAAAGTAATATCACATCATTTAACAAGTACCTGTAAATCAATACGGGTACTTGTTAAATGAGGTACTAGTACACAGCACATGAATTTTAACAGCCAGTCTGTGTGTTATCTTGAAATAATAAACCTCACGTCTTTGCTTTCGCTTTCGGTAATAATTCTGAGGATGAATGTGCCGGTGGCACTACCTCCGACAACAAAAGAATCATCCACCTGTAATGTTGGAGCATATTGCTTCTTACCGGCAATGATGCCATTCATGTCGTATACATAAGCGACGATCTGCTGTTTCCTGTTGAGTTTTATTTTAAAGTTGAAGTTACCATTGTTAGGATTTGGCGATAGTGTAACGGTATCTATCACATGTACCGGCACACTGTAACCTGGTCCGGCATTCGGGTCATAAACGCCTATCTCCAGTTCTTTACGGAGCGTATAGGTGCAGGTACCGAATGTGGCCGCCATTTCCACCCAGTAAGTACCGGGATCAGTGAATTTAATAAGCGGACTACCGTTTTCATTCCCGAGGGATATTGCGGCTGGGTGATAACTCCAGCTTACATTATCGGGCGCAGGTATGTTGATCTCTTTAACAACAAGTGTATCAAAGGCATTCTTGCGGGAAGCTACCAGGAAGTTAATATCAGGTTTCACATTCGCTTTGGCGAGTGTTACATCCTGTTCTACAGCACAATGATGTGCATCCTGTACAGCTATATGGTAATTGCCTGAAGGCAGCCCGGAGAATGTGCCTGCAGGCAGCCAGCTGCTATGGTCAAGACTATACTGGCATGGTGTAGTACCACCTGTTACAAGGGCGCTGATACTTCCATCGCTCAAGCCGTCACACACATGTGGCGCTGTGATCTGCAGTTGTAATGGCTCCGGTTGTGAAACCGTATAAGCAAGCACCTGTTTGCAACCTTTACTATCTGTAACTGTAACGGCATAATCGCCTGCAACGATATTCTCCGCTCCTGTTCCTGTGATGGCAGCTGTATTCCACTGATAGGCGTAAATACCATCGCCACCACTTACTGTGATCCTTAGTGCGCCATTGGATTCACCATAACAGTTCACATCGGTGATATCTGCTGTAGCCGACAATGAGGGATACAGGGAGGTCAATGTAGTTGTAATACCTGTAATACAGCCGGTAGCGTCCTTTACCCTGAGACTATAGTCTTCAGCAATAAGTCCGTTGAATACAGGACCATTCTGCCAGGGCTTATCGTCGATAGCATAAGTATAAGGCGAAGAACCACCTTCAGGGGATACGATGATCTTCCCGATAGGATCGGCACCGCAGCCGCCATGTTCTTTACTGCTGACTGTCAGTTGCAGTACAGCAGCAGGTTCTGTCATGTTGATCTGTTTTGTTATAATACAGCCACGTCCATCTTTTACGTGCAGATAATGTGTACCGGCTGTGATGTGCTCAATAAGAGGATTGGTACCGTAAGGAGCGTTATCCAACGAATACATATACCCGTTATAGTTACCACCGTTACCACCGGTAGCAGTGATCTGTGCGAAGCCGTTATCATTGCCTTTACAGGAAATATTATAGCCTGCATAATCAGACAATGTGTATGTGAAGCCGATAGCTGCTGAAGGTAAACTAATGTTGTAACTGGCGGGAGCATCGACTGTACATCCGTGCCCATCCGACAAACGAAGACGATAGGTACCAGCCCTGGTGATGTCTGTCGTATCGGTGAAAGCGGTATAATTTCCTCCTTCAAGAGACCATTCGTACAAATAACTTTCTGTACCACCGGTCCCCTTCATTTCGATGTGTGCGCCATCGGCCAGGCAGACTGCATCGTGTACAGTTATACCGGCGATCTTTACTTCTGTTGCAATCTTAACAATGCTTTCGGCGGAAGTCACGGTACAACCAGTGGCCTTATTATCAGTAATAATTACACGGTAAGTACCGGCAGAGAGATCTTTGATCAATGTGTCGGTGGGATACCAGAAAGGGCCGTTAACCCAGTTGTCATTTTCCAGTTGCTGCCAGTTGTACTGATAACTACCGGAGCCACCATTCACTACGGCATTGATGCGTGCATCCGTTTCACCGTAGCAGCTGATGGGCGTTTGTACCGGATCAACTTCCAGCGGTGCGCGTTGGAAAATAGAGATGTGCTGTGTATCCCTGTCGTTACAGATATTATTTTGATTTTTTAAAGTGACGATATAATCACCGGCGGAAAGTCCTTCGAAAATGCCTGTCGTATTGGTCTCAACAGCAATGTCGTCTTTAGAAAGGATGTATTCATATAATTCCGATCCGCCAATGGCAGTACATACAAGCTTACCGTCTGTGCCACCAAAACATTTAATGGAATCTACAGGAGCAATGCTAACTGTAAGTGGTACGAGTGCGCGTAATGTAACGGTGCTATCCCAGCCAGGACAATCTACATCGTTGTTGACCACTTCAGCTCTGTAGGTCCCTCCCGGTAAGTCAGTAAACTTGTAGCGACTGGTATTGACCGGCCCTGACTCACTGAACAGGGAATCATTACGATAGAGCCTGAATGCATAGTTGGCGACCGTCCCATCTATCGCGCTGGCTTGTATGTCGATACTGCCATCGCCCGGAGAGGCACATCGTGGTGAGTCGGCCACCAGATAAGCAGTAACAAATGGCGGCTGACTGATAACGATATTGCCGGTAGTTGCGCCCTCTGTATTACAAGTGCTGTTCTTTACCTGAATTTTATAGGTGGCTGCGCGCAGGTTATCCCAGCGTCTCCTGTTACCTGTTCCGGCCACATTATCAGCGATGAGCGTGTCATTTCGAAATAGCGTGAAAGTATAACTACCATTGGGGTTTGCACCTGCCGCGACTACTTCAATAGTAGCGTCGTTCCCGTTATAGCAACTTACATTTTTATGTTGGGCAATATCTTCACCGATGCTCAGCGGAGCAAGTCCGCGGATCTTGATCGTGTAAGGCGTAAAGCAGTTCCCTTCATTATCTCCGGGGTTTAAGATCCAGAGTGAATAAGTGTTTGCTGCCAGTCCCTGAATGTCGATACCACCTGATACGGGTACAATGCCATTACTCTGCCTATCGATATCACCACAATTTGAATTAGGATCTGTTGGGTCGCAGGGACCGTTAACAATATTGGGGCGCAGCAGCCATTTCATCTCTGTAAATCCGCTGCTGATGGCGCTACCGGCAATATGAACTGAGCCTGTGGCCGTGGTGTTACAGGAAGGTGTAGTATCTATGAGATTTGCATTCGTCAGTTTGGGTGCCGAAGGAAGGATCTCAATCTGATCAGACTGATTTGACCAGGGTGAATAATAAGCGGTACTCCAATATGCCATTTTGAAACGGTACCGGAACCTGATCGTCCGTTTACCAGACCTGACTGCCGGGATAAGATCGGCAGGAGTAAATTGTATGAAATCTTCAGGCGTTGTATTCAGGGGTGTCCATCCGCCGCCATTCACCGAGTATTCCCATTCTACTGTTTTTTTAAGGTAATCATCAGAACCGGACCAGATGTTATTATATGCTTTAAGGTATATTGATTCATCAGCACAGACTGTTTTATTTAAAAAGCTGCTTTCAACTGGTTGTGGTACGGGGAGTGTTATCATAAAACGTCCCTGAAATGACCCTACGGGCATACCCATATCATACCGGGTACAGGTATATGACGGAATATCCTGATTAAGGTATATGCTACTCGTTGCAGCCTCTGTCATAGGATACATCCAGTTAAGCGAGCCGGTTTCGTTGGAATAAGAAATGATCGTTAAATAATCTACGCCCAGTCCCTGCCATTGGATCTGTGTTATAGGAAACTTCACATCCGTGGCCTTATATATATTATTACCGCCGAAACTACCGATATAGTCGAGTGGATGTTTGACCCCGTCGGCATCATCAAGGTAGAGCAAACTGCCTGTACTGGTTGGAGTTGATACAAATAAATAGACTTCTACAAAAGGATATGGAGATCCCTGTGCCAGTGTTTTGCCGGGCGATAAACAGGACCACATCATGATAAATAGAAGAACGATCCGGGCAGGATATTTCATAGATAAAACGTAACGTAAGGATACTCGTGTAATGGTACCAGGGTTCATGTGATGTACAGGTATAGGGTAACAGCGTGAAATTCTTGTACTGTCTTTCGTAAAACGGAGAGCAATTTAAGCAAGCATATACATAGAAAGAAAAATAATATCATCTCCTGATACAAATATCTGGAAATCAATCACGGCATTTTTCAAATGAAGTACTAGTACACAGCAATGAAATGTAAGGGGACAATATAAATGAGTTTTCAACGAATAAAACATAATGGCGGGAGGCTTGTTAAGTATGGATGACAGGCTGTTGTCTATTCAACAATTTTCCTTACATTCAACAAAACGTATACGTAATCCCAAGATCATCCTAAATCGCCACAGTATGAAGAACTACTTACAACTCACCTGTTTGTGTGCCCTTATGTTGCTCATGAACCTATCTTCTGCCGTCTATGGGCAGCAACAACAGACAGTAACAGGTACTGTAACAGACAAGACGACGGGCAGTCCCTTGCCAGGGGTTACTGTCAGTGTCAAAGGCTCTCTTGCCGGTACCATCACAGACGGTAGCGGAAATTTCAGATTCAACACGACCCGCCAGTTCCCTATCACACTGGTATTCTCTTCTGTAGGGTACGCCAGTGCGCCTATAGTGGTAAACAGTGCAGGCAGTATTACTGTGCAACTCGCTTCGACGGAGATCCTGGGAGAAGAGATCGTTGTAGCCGCCAGCCGTGTATCTCAAAGCATACTGGAATCGCCGGTATCTATTGAGAAACTAAATGCGACGGCCATACGTGAATCTCCCACCCCTAGTTTCTATGATGCCCTTCCTTCTCTGAAAGGCGTTGAATCCAGCGTACAGAGCCTTACCTTCCGTACCATTACTACCAGGGGTTTCAACACCAATGGTAACACCCGCTTTAACCAGCTGATGGATGGTATGGACAACCAGGCGCCAGGCCTGAACTTTTCAGTAGGCAACATTGTCGGCATTTCCGAACTGGACGTAGCCAGTGTGGAACTACTTCCCGGTGCATCTTCCGCGCTGTATGGCGCAGGCGGTATGAACGGTACATTGCTGATGACCAGTAAAAGTCCGTTCGATTACCAGGGACTAAGCCTGAAACTACAGGGAGGTATTAATCATGTAGGGAAAAAGCAACAGAATGATATCGGCTTCATTCCTGATATCACAGCACGTTATGCTAAAGCCTTTGGTAAGTTCGCATTCAAACTCAATTTCGGGTATATGCGGGCGGATGACTGGCAGGCAATTGATTCTACTAATTTCGACAGGCTGAACCTGCGCACCAAAGCGGGTTTCTCCCATGCTACAGATCCTAATTACGACGGTGTCAACGTTTATGGTGATGAGATCACCAATACTTTCGGTGCTACGGGAGGCCTACTTAACGGACAGGCTGTTTCCCGTACCGGCTACAGTGAAAGAGACCTGGTGGATTACAGTACGCACAGCCTGAAAACAGGCGCTGCATTTCATTACAAGATCACGGAAAATACGGAGGCTATCATCCAGGGTAACTGGGGAACAGGTACTACCGTGTATACAGGTTCCGATCGTTATTCACTCCGTAAATTCAATCTGGGCCAGTATAAAATAGAAGTAAGAGGCAAACGCTTCTTCGTACGTGGTTATACTACGCAGGAACGTTCTGGTGAGGCATACAATGCTACGGCGCTTGGCACTATTCTGAACGAGGCATATAACCCCAGCGTCGTGAGAGATGGTGGTGGCAATGTTGTAGGCGGATGGTTTGCAGAATATGCTACTGTTTACAACCAGGCAAGGGCAGGCATTTTTCCTGGAGCGCCAGGCGTAAAAACCGATGCGCAGGCACATGCCATTGCAAGAGGTTATGCTGACAGAAACAGGCTCGCACCAGGTAGCGCTACTTTCGAACAGGCTAAAGAAACTATCACCAGTAACTACATTGGCTTTGGCGCCGGCAGGAACGGTGCTAAGTTCAATGATAAAACTAACCTGTACCACTATGAAGGCTTCTATGATCTCACGGATCATCTGAAGGTATTAGAAGTACAGGCAGGTGCGTCTTTCCGCAGGTATTCCCTGAACTCGGACGGTACTATTTTCGATGATGCGGACGGCCGTATCAAGATCGATGAAGTAGGTGCTTATCTGCAGGTGGGCAAGAAACTGGTGAACGACAGGATCAAACTGACAGGATCTATCCGTTACGATAAGAACGAGAATTTTGACGGCCGCCTCACACCACGTATATCCGGTGTGTTTACCGTGGCTCCCCGTCATAATATCCGTTTGTCCTTCCAGACAGCTTACCGCAATCCTACCAACCAGGACCAGTACATCGACCTGCCTATCCGTGCTAATACCCGCCTGATAGGTGGACTGCCGGAACTGCTGACCAAGTATGACCTTTACAACAACAAGGGTTATACGCAAGCCAGCGTACAGCGTTATGCAGCAACAGGAGATCCTACCCAGTTACAGCAATATACTTTCGGCAAGTTCAAACCGGAAAGTGTAAGCGCTTATGAGATCGGGTATAAGGGCCTCATACAGAACCGCCTCCTGATAGACGCTTATTACTATTACAGCGCTTATAAGAACTTCCTGTCCTATACAGCACTGATACAGCCTACCGTGCCATTGCCACAGGACCCTGCCCTCAACAGCGCAAGGATCTTTGCTACTTATGTGAACAATCCTGAAAAGGTTAAATCACAGGGTGGTGCATTGGGACTGGATTACCTGATCAATACCTGGACATTGTCCGGTAACTTCTCTTACAACGACCTTACCGGCGATCAGGGAGATCTTGACAATAACTTCAATACGCCTAAATACCGTTTTAACCTTGGTGTAGCCAATAAGAACATCGCCAAGAACTTAGGCTTTAACGTGATGTACCGCTGGCAGGACGCCTTTGTATGGAGCTCCAGCTTCGTGAAAGGAACCGTATCGGCCTATGGCACAATAGACGCCCAGGTGAATTACAGGATACCAAAGATCAGGGGAACGATCAAAGTGGGAGGTTCTAACGTTACTAACCATTATTTCCAGACGTCTTTTGGTAACCCTAAAGCCGGGGGAATCTACTACGTAGCTATCTTATTCGATGATCTGCTGAAGTAAGCGTATAATCAATCATTAAGGGCCTTTTTTCAGAAGGATTGAGCTTGGATCAAGTCCACCTCAAGTCCACCTGGAAAAGGCCCTTAATGCGTCTGTATATGTCTTTACTACTGATGTTTTGCTGCCCACTCTCTCAGCATAGTGATGGTGTCGAACAAGACACCTGCTTCTCCTCTGAAATCGCCTGAACCTTTCGGTTCACCTGTACGCACGTCATACCATTCATAGAAACCTTTACGGGCAATAGTACGCTCTATAATGGGGTTTAATTCGTCGATGGCTTCCTTTATGAACCCATTGGCAATGAGCGCCTGGATCATCCGGCCGCCGAACCAGGTCCAGTCGCCTGCATTCTGGTATACGTATGGATGCATATTAGGAAATTCCGATGCGGGATAAGGCGGGTATACCGTTATGCCGATAGTAGCGAATTTCTCTTTCGCCGCTGCATTGACCATCTGCCGGTTGATAACAGCAATTTCTTTGGGCGTATGGAACCCGGCCAGTATGGCGCAGGCAGAACCACCGGTATACAATATCTTGTTTTCATTGAAGGAAGCCGGGAAAGGGCTGCCATCGAGGTAAAGGTGAGGGATATACTTTTGAGCGCCTGTCTGCCAGAGATGTTTACGTACATTCTCTTTCACACGGCGGCCGGTAGCGGCCCAATCCTGTGTTGACTTGTATGAGGCGGGTTTTACGGCCAGGAAATCGTTTATCGCTATCGCATACATCGCGTTATCATAGATATCGGCGGCCCATTTTGTTTTATGATTGATCACCACGCCCCAGCCGGTTTCGGGCTGTACATCGCCCCAGTCAACGGTAGTAGCGCCTTTCACCAGTCCATACTTTTCCACCCAACGCTCGTTCAGAATATAAGTAAGTGCGTCCTCCATTCTCCTGATAACGGTCTTCTCTCCTATTTTCTCCTGTAAGATGGAGGTGTCGCCGGTTACATCTATATATTTTCTGATGGCCTGGATCAGGGATGATTCCTGGTCGGTTTCCACGGTGTTCTTATGCGCCACCCAATCCGGCGCCTGCGGGAAGTAGCGGAATTCATAACCTACGGCCGCTTTCTTGATATCGATAAAGCCATCTACAATATCACCTCCGTTACCCTGCATTTTGAAGAACAGCAGCAACATGGCCTTTACTTTCTCCGGAGAATGGACCTTGAGGGAGCCTTTAATGAAAGTATTGAAGTCCCTGATCCAAACTTCACCATAAGAGGTACCGGCATTGAAGCCGGTTAACAGGCGCAATGCCCTGGCCTCGATGGTATCCAGGCGATGGTCGTTACGAATGATCCGGGACAGTTCCCGGTTGTCCGTTCCCTGTGCTTTAACAGGCGCGTGGAAGGCGAATAAGGACAGGGAGATGATCAGGTAAGCGGTGTATATCCTCATATATCTGTGTATTAACTCTTAAGACGAATGTACGAACATGTATTTACATGTACAAACATTATGTACACACAAAGGAAAATATAGGAATCATATATTTGCAGCATGCAACCCATTTTCCCTACCCTTTATTCGACGCTCAGCCCTACTGCATTAGCCACGTATATTAGCCAGCAGTATACCTTAGGCCCTGTTCAATGTAAGTTTATTGTCCGTGGTGTGGGCGATACCTATTTAGTGACCGCAGCAGCCGGGCAATTCATTCTGCGTATTTACCGGCCTACTCATCGTACCCTGCCGAACATACGGGCGGAGGTGGAATTATTAACGGCATTGAATGCCGCAGACATTTCGGTATCCTATCCGCTGGCCGACAAACACGGTCATCATATCCAGCCATTGGAAGCTGCCGAAGGTACCCGTCATGCGGTGCTGTTCACCTATGCCGAAGGCCGTGCCCACAATCTCCTTTCCGAGGCACAGCTACGTAATTTCGGGCGGGAAATGGCGCGTTTTCACAATGTGTCCTCCCAGCTGCAACTGAGTGACGAGCGCTGGACGTTCGACCTGGAAACGACCCTATTTGAGCCCCTGGCTGCCGTGAAGGATTATTTCAGTGAAGATCCTGCTTCCTATGGCTGGCTGTTGCAGGCGGCAGATAAAGTAAAGACAGCACTGTCACAGCTCGATAGCACCGTTATCTCCACCGGCTACTGTCACTACGATTTCCTCCCAAAGAATTTCCACTTTGATGCGCTGGACAATATTACCTTCTTCGACTTTGATTTCTTCGGAAAAGGCTGGCTGGCAAATGACCTGATGACCTTCCGCCAGCAGTTGCTGATCGACATGCATGTAGGCCGCCTGACGGCAGAACAAGGCGAGAAAACCTGGTCGCTTTTCCTGGACGCGTATCAAACCGAGCGTCCGTTAAGTAAAGAAGAACTGGCAGCGATACCTTACCTGGGTTTAGGGTTCTGGGTGTTTTACATGGGTTTCCATCTGACACACGATCAGTTTTATCCGTTGACGCAGCCTCATATGTTACAAAGCCGGTTTGCGGCGGTAAGGAAGATGATGGAGCAGGAATGGAAGGAGGTGGTGGCGGTTGAGTAGATCCTTTCGAATACGCTTTATACACGACGCATACATGCTTCATACACGACGTATATACGACGCATAGTTGGACTTGAACAGATATACGAGTTGATCGACCCCATCAGGGGGCGCGGTGTTTGTAGCCCTGGGATTCCATCCCGGGGTTCATAAAATGCCTGGACGATACACGTACCAGATATGTGTCCTGGATCCACGTTGGGCATTGGGCCGTCCATTTACGCCGGAGATCCGGACACCCCTAAAATAGCGACGTCCCGGGGAAGGCCCCAGGACATCTTAGATTTGTTGTACCCCTCAGTGGTTGAGAACCCTGAAGTATCTTTATACGTTGAAGCGGAAGTGCATAACGTCACCATCGCTAACGATATATTCTTTACCTTCTATGCGTAAGCGGCCGTTGTCGCGGCAGGCTGTTTCGGAGCCATACTTCACATAGTCATCATAGGCGATCACCTCTGCCTTGATGAAACCTTTCTCGAAATCGGTGTGGATCACACTGGCAGCCTGTGGCGCTTTCCATCCGGTATGGATGGTCCAGGCCCTTACTTCCTGTACGCCTGCGGTAAAGTAGGTGATCAGGTTCAGGAGGCTGTAAGCAGAACGGATCAGGCGGTTCAGGCCTGGTTCGGTCAGGTTATATTCGGAAAGGAACAGTTCTTTATCTTCCGGAGCTTCCATCTCAGAGATCTGGGCTTCGATACTGTTGTTCATTACTACAACGATAGCGTTTTCCGCATTTACGGAAGCCTGCAGCTGTTCTGAGTACTTGTTGCCGGTCAGCATGGAACCTTCGTCTACGTTAGCTACATACAGTACCGGTTTTTCTGTCAGCAGGAACAGGTCGGCGATCGCAACGCGATCTTCCTTGCTAAGTCCCAGCTCACGGATATTTTTACCTTTTTCCAGGTGTTCCTGGCATTTTTTCAGGATCTCGAATTCTACTTTAGCTTTCGGATCACCACCGGTTTTAGCCATTTTCTCGGTACGTGCAATTTTCTTTTCCACGCTTTCGAGGTCTTTCAGCTGTAACTCAGTGTCAATGATCTCTTTATCAGCCACAGGGTTGATAGCACCTTCTTCTCTTAGGATATTATCGTCTTCGAAGCAACGGATCACGTGTACGATCGCGTCTACCTCACGGATATTGGCGAGGAACTTGTTACCAAGACCTTCACCTTTGCTGGCGCCTTTTACAAGGCCTGCGATATCTACGAATTCGATAGTGGTAGGAACTACGCGATTGGGTTTCACCAGTTCTTCCAGCTTTGCCAGCCTTTCGTCAGGTACGTCAACAAGTCCGACGTTAGGTTCGATGGTACAGAAACGGTAGTTACTGGCCTGCGCTTTAGCGCTATTGCTTACCGCATTAAACAAAGTCGACTTTCCAACATTCGGCAAACCAACAATTCCTACTTGTAACGCCATTTTTTAAAAAATTTGCGCGAAGATAAGCTTTTTTAGCTACCAAATTCAAGTGTCAGCTCAGCGTCATCTGGTATAACACAGATTTCTACTTTTAATATTAAATTTTTGCCATTAGATTTGATGTTCAATCATTTCACATATATGGCATTAAATTATGTCTGGCTCGCATTTTTCCTGATCTCTTTCGTTGTGGCTGTTTGCCGGCTGATCTTCCTCCATGATACAGCTGTATTCACCAGCGTGATGAATGGCATGTTCGACAGCGCCAAAACGGGTGCGGAGATCTCTCTCGGGCTGGCGGGGATCATGACCTTCTGGCTGGGGATCATGAAAGTTGGCGAGAAAGGTGGAATGATCAGCATTCTGGCGAAGGCCGTGGACCCATTCTTTTCCAAGCTATTCCCGGGGATACCTAAAAAGCACCCTGCTATGGGATCTGTACTGATGAACTTCAGCGCTAACGCATTGGGGCTGGACAATGCGGCCACACCAGTGGGGCTAAAGGCTATGAAACAACTGCAGGAACTGAACCCGGAGCCGGACACTGCTACCAATGCCCAGATCATGTTCCTGGTGCTTAATACGGCGGGGATCACGCTGATACCCACTTCGGTAATTGCCCTCCGGCTTGCCGCCGGTTCCCACAATGCTGCTGATATATTTATTCCTACGCTGATAGGCACTTTTATTTCTTTTGTTTCCGGTCTGATAGCAGTAGCCCTCTACCAGCGGATCAATTTACTGAGAGCGCCGATAGTCATTACGTTCAGCATTTTTGCCCTGCTCATATACGGCCTGTACCGGATGATGCCTTACTTCACCACAGCGCAGCTGGCTGAGTATACGGCATTCGTGGGCGGGTTCACCATTTTTGCCATCATCGTAGCTTTCCTGACACTGGGTGTTGTTAAAAAGATCAATGTCTATGATGTGTTCATTGATGGAGCAAAGGAAGGCTTCCAGGTATCTATAACTATCATTCCTTACCTGGTAACAATGCTGGTGGCTATCAGTACGTTCAGGAACACGGGATGTATGGACTATGTACTGGACGCTATTGCCAGCCTGTTTGCCGGACTTGGCATGAACACTGATTTCGTACCTGCCCTGCCTGTCGGATTAATGAAACCATTAAGCGGCGGTGCTGCCCGGGCGCTGATGGTCGATGTATTGAAAACCCATGGTCCGGACTCGTTTGCAGGCCGTCTGGCCAGTATTATACAAGGCTCAACTGAAACCACTTTTTACGTTCTCGCGGTGTATTTCGGTTCAGTAAATATCAAAAAGACAAAATATGCGCTGACGTGCGGCCTGATCGCTGATGTAGTGGGACTGGTGGCTGCAATTGTTTTGGGCTACATTTTCTTTCATTGATTTCTTTTATTAACTTGGGGTCCACCACCAATAAATCCGCTTCCACCAAGGGGAACTCTTAATCATTTAATGTTATTTACTGTCATGCCTAAGAAAACGCTTCATGAAGATTGGATTGCTGTAATTATTGCTTTTTTAACTATTGGCCTGGTGCTTTTTGGCCTGAAACCTGTATTCCCGAAGATCGCGGTCTGGAATGAGGCTTCCGTAGTGACGGCCCAGTTCGGGGGAGCCGCTGTATGGGCGCAAACCGGGCTTTTATTTCTCTGGGTATTTGGCAGCCTGTTGCTGGCCAAAGCGTTCACTGGAAAAGTGGAGGTTGCAAAATTATTTGTTTCACTGCTGTTTATCGTTCTTGTCTCTTTACTGGCGCAGTTCATCGCCGCCAATAAAACAGTGAAGGATTTTGGTGTAGAGGTCGTTCTATTCAGCCTGATACTGGGATTACTGATCAGCAACATATTTGGCATACCGGCTATACTGAAACCGGCTATACAAACAGAGTTGTATATCAAGATCGGTCTTGTACTGCTGGGCGCTAACGTATTCTTCCAGGATATTATCAAGGCCGGCGGGCTCGGGATACTCCAGTCTGTAGCCGTGGTGTTCACCGTATGGTATTTTAGTTTCTGGGTATGCCGGAAGCTGAAGCTGGACGATGAGTTCCGTATGATGATATCCAGTGCGGTCTCCATTTGCGGTGTGTCGGCAGCGATTGCTACGGCGGGAGCTATTGAGGGTGACAACAAGAAACTATCACATGTTATTTCCCTGGTACTCATTGTAGCGATCCCCATGATGCTTTTCATGCCCTATATTGCTGTTTGGGCGCATATGTCGCCAGCTGTGGCAGGCGCCTGGCTGGGTGGTACCATCGATACTTCCGGCGCCGTTGTGGCGGCAGGTACCATGCTGGGCGAAGAGGCGCTGAAATATGCAACGCTGGTGAAGTTCTCACAGAATGTATTACTTGGACTGGCCGCATTCTTTATTTCCCTGTACTGGTCTTATTCCCGCAAGGAAGCAGGATATGAGAAACCGACCGTTCGCACTATATGGGAGCGTTTCCCCAAGTTCGTACTAGGTTTCGTACTGGCATCCCTCCTTTTTTCGTTTGTACTGCCAACTGCATCTGTAGCTGCGGCGAAAGGTCCTTTAAAGGAACTGCAAACATATTGGTTCGCTATTGCGTTTACCTGTATAGGACTGGAGACTAAGTTCACCGATATTTTTAAAATGGAGAATGGCCGTCCTGCAATGGCCTTTATCATTGCCCAGGCCTTCAATATCATATTTACACTGGTAATAGCGTACCTTGTGTTCGGTAGATAATCATGCATGATTATCCATAGACCACGGGGGAGCATTCACCGGGGTCTATGGATGATCAGCTATCGAACTACGAACATGCGATACCCCAAGGAACAAGAGAGATCAATAATCGCTACCGGTATAACCGGGTATCTCTTATTGCTGGTCATCACGATCATCCACCGGCAACCGCCGTTATTTGATGAGCCGCTTTTGATACCCAACGTCCTTCTTCTCGATCAATACGGTCTTTCCCGCGAGTTCTTCCTGAATATAGACAACCAGGCGCCTGGTCCATTATATCAGTTTGTACACTATGCGCTGCGCCCTATCACGCATTTACAGCCACCGGGCATCCGGCTGGTGAATACGTTCATGTTGCTGATGATCATCGTCCTGCTGGCAGCGATCGTACGAAAGACGCAGCTGCAGCGAAGGATAAAGCAGAACGTGTGGCTTCCGGCGTTACATATTATGGCAGTGCCTATGATATGGACGGTGTCTGGCATGGCATTGACCGAGATACCGGCAATGCTGTTTGCAAGCTTATCAATCTGGCTTTTGCAGCTGGCGCCCGACTATACCCGCAAACGATGGTGGTTAGGTGTGGGCTTGTCGCTACTGGCGGGTTTAAGCCTCGGGTTGGCGATACTGGGACGCTCTCCTTTTGTAGTGCTGGTCCCCTCTGCGCTCTTACTCTTGCTACAAATCGGTGGAGAAGTACGGAAGCGCCGCATAATTGTGAGTATATACATGACCGTAGCCCTGCTCTGCTGTATGCCGGTATTTGTGATCTGGGGAGGTTTGGTACCGCCTAAGCAGGCCATCATCAATGAAGGAGGAATAGTTTTCTGGCATGGGATACTGGCCTTTGCTTATGGAGCGTTGATCGTGCTGATCGTTGCACCTGCATGGTTCACTTACAACCGGCTGATATTATTGGTATTGGTCCTGCTATATGTCATATTGCTGCCTGTTAACTATTACTGGCTGCATTATGCATATGCTCCGCTTAGTGGAGTGTTAGGAAAGATCTTCCCGGCAGCCGTCATGCAGATATATCCTTATCTCATCTCTCCCTTTCTGCTCACTATCGCGCTGTACTTCCTGTACTGCGCATTCCTGCAGTGGATGGAGCGCCGTACGGAGCCATTTTCCCTGTTCATACTACTGTCTGTTTTGCTGATGCTGGCTACCAGTTTTAAGGTAACACATCTTTTCAGTTCAAGGTATGTGGCACAAACGGCTCCGTTATTCATCATCATGCTGGCGCCCTACATCCGTATCAACAGGGGCCAGCTGATAAGGCTTGCTGCCGGAATGATCATTGGTCTGTTATCACTGGAAACGTATTTCCTTTTCAGATAAATATGGCTTAGTCATATTTGCCGGTCTTATCTTCAATGCTTACGTCCGCATCTTTTTTGATCTGCATTTTTACATATACCAGCAGCTGTGAAGCACCGGCTTTAAAGCAGACTTCCTGGGCCTTGCGAACTACTTCCATACATTCATCGTAGGTACCTTCTATTACCGTTTCAAAAGGACATACCCTGTACTTTAGTCCTGACGCCTGTATTACGGCGATCGCTTCGTCTACCACGGCGTATACCTGCTCGCTCGGAACGGATGGAAGGATCTGTAATGCTAAGTTGATCTTGTGTGTCATATTGATTATATACTGTTGTTATGAGCGTTTTTTCCATTTTACCTCGTAGAGGTCTTTACGCATATCTTTCTTTGTTTGCACGCTGCCAAAGGCATTTAACTCTTTCAGCAGTACAAGGTCTACATCTGCAATGACCACCATTTCGGTATTGGCCGTGGCGTCTGCTTTCACACCGTTAACGGGGAATGCAAAATCAGAAGGCGTAAGTACGGCGCTCTGGGCATATTGCAGGTCCATATTATTGACCTTCGGCAAATTACCAACACAACCAGCCATGGCTACGTAACATTCATTCTCTATAGCTCTGGCCTGTGCACAGAACCTCACACGATTGAAGGCATGTTGTGTATCGGTCAGGAAAGGTACAAACAATATTTGCATTCCCTGTTCCGACAAGATACGGGATGGTTCTGGAAACTCTACGTCATAACATATCTGGATACCGATTTTGCCACAATCTGTATCAAACACTTTTAGCTGGTCGCCGCCCTTGACACCCCAGGCGTATACTTCACTGGGTGTCGGATGCATTTTTATATACTGTTCATAAGTGCCATCACGGCGGCAAAGGTAACAGATGTTATAAAGTGCTTCATCAATTACAATAGGCATACTGCCACAGATGATGTTCACATTATAGGACACGGCATGTTTTATAAACTGCTCTCTCAGCTGCTCTGTATATTTTGCCACTCCCCTGATAGCCCCGGCAGAATCCCGCTGGCTAAACTCCGCCATGAGCGGCGCATTGAACAACTCGGGGAATACGACAAAGTCTGATCCGTAATCGCTCACCGCATCTATAAAATATTCCACCTGTTCCATAAAACCATCCATGCTGCCATAGTCACGCATCTGCCATTGCACGAGCCCTATGCGCACGGTAGATTTATTATAGCGGATGGTATCCTGGTCTTTTTCATAGTAGATATTATACCATTGCAGCAAGGTGGCGAAACCCATAGAAGATTCGTCGTGCGGGAGATAATTCTTCAGGATCTTCTTCACCTGGAAGTCGTTCGAGAACTGAAAGGTCAGTGTAGGATCATAGATCTCTTTATCACGCACTTTTTCGATGTAGTCCCTCGGCGACATTTCATCCGCATAATTCAGGTAATTCGGGATACGGCCACCGGCAACGATACCACGAAGGTTCAATCTTTCGCAAAGGGTTTTGCGGGCATCGTACAAGCGGCGGGCCAATCGTCGGCCACGATAGTCAGGATGCACAAAAACCTCGATACCGTAAAGTACATCGCCTTTGCGGTCGTGTGTACTAAAAGTATAATAGCCCGTTATTTGTTCATACGTATGTTCGTCACCGAATTTTTCGTAGTCGACAATTATAGACAGTGCACAGCCTACCACTTTATCATTAACGGTAACGGCGATCTGTCCTTCGGGAAAAAGCTCTACCAGCCTGCGTATGGTAGGCTCGCGCCAGTAGCTGCCCTCCATGTCAGCGTACGCGGAGACCATGGATTCTTTCAGGTCAAGGTAATCTTCAGGGGTCAACTGCCTGATATCGATTGTTTCGGAAATGTGTTTTGAGGCCATAATATTGTTCGCTTTTTCTTTTAGTGCTGCTTTCTTTAATGTAAAAAAAGTAGCTATATTTGGGACGTTTTTAGCCATGCTCCCTTGAGACCTCGATAAGTAATTATATCACCATAATTCTTAACTGCAGTGTCACTCATCAGGAACCGGGATATTGTCATCATTGGATTACAACAGTGGTATACCCCAATAGGAAGTAATTGTAAGAATATAGCGTTACAATTTGCGCGCCACAACCGTGTGTTGTATGTCAATTCACCGCTGGACAGGCGAACCATCTTACGGCAAAAGGATGATCCCAATATCTCTTATCATCTTAAGACTTTACAGAAGAAGGAACCTGCGATCGTACCGGTCGGGGAAAATCTATGGAGTTTCTATCCTTCTTCCGTACTTGAATCTATTAACTGGCTGCCGGCTCCGGCATCGCCACTCTTCTCCTGGTTAAACAAACGGAACAACCGGAAGTTTGCTGCGAGTATCAAAGACGCCATGGATGCACTGGGGTTCTCTGACGTTATCCTGTTCAATGATAACGATATTTTCCGTGGTTTCTATATGAAAGAATTACTGAAACCGTCCACTTACATCTATTATAGCCGGGACTACCTGCTGGGCGTGGATTACTGGAGGAAACACGGCGAGAAACTGGAACCTCTGCATATAGCGAAAGCAGACGTTGCGGTAGCGAACTCCAACTACCTGGCGGACATGCTTAGAAAATATAATCCGAAAAGCTACTATGTCGGTCAGGGATGTGATCTGAGCCTGTTTGACGCTACCCGGGATTACCCCCTGCCGGCAGACATGGAGGGCATTGAAAGACCGGTCATAGGTTATGTAGGCGCATTGAATTCCCTGCGGCTGGATATCGGCACTATAGAGCATATTGCGAAGGGCCAGGATTGGTCGGTAGTACTGGTTGGTCCTGAGGATGAAGAATTCCGGAAATCCACCCTTCACCATTTGCCCAACGTACATTTCCTGGGCAGGAAGGAACTGAAAGAGCTGCCTGCCTATATAAACGCCTTTGACGTATGTATCAATCCCCAGCAGGTGAATGTACTGACAGTAGGTAATTATCCTTTAAAAATAGACGAATATCTGGCTTTAGGAAAGCCGGTGGTAGCAACCGCCACCAGGACGATGGAATTCTTTGATTCGCACACCTATCTTGCCCGGAATGCAAATGAGTATGTTACGTTGATCAACAAAGCCCTTGAAGAGGACAGTACTGAACTTCAGGAGCGCCGCATTGCATTTGCCCGCTCACATAGCTGGGAAAACTCGGTAACAGCCATTTATGAGGCAATACTAAATAACGCATGACCAGATGAGCACTTTTGAAAGTCTGAAAGGCAGGATTAAAAGCAATCCCGGCCTCAAACAATTTACACACCGTTTGATAATGCCTAAAGGCCAGGCAAGACCCCGTTTATGGATCAGGTGGATCGTGAACCGCTTTGTGCATAAAAGAGGTAAAGGCGCTATTGTGCGCCGTTATACCCGCCTGGACGTATTTCCCTTTAACCCTTTCACACTAGGCGCGGGATCTATCATTGAAGATTTTGCCACCGTCAATAACGGAATGGGCGCTGTACACATCGGCGACCGTGTACAGGTGGGTATGGGCAATGTGCTGATAGGCCCTGTTACCATCGGTGATAATGTGATCATTGCCCAGAACGTGGTCATGTCGGGATTGAACCATGGTTACCAGGACGTCGATATCCCTATTGGTATGCAGACCTGTACGACAGGAGAGATCTATATTGGCGCCGACAGCTGGATCGGTGCGAACGCTGTGATCACGGCAGGCATAAAAATAGGGGAACATGCAGTGGTAGCAGCGGGTAGCGTTGTTACCAAGAATGTTCCCCCATTTAGCATTGTAGCCGGGAATCCTGCAAGACTCATCAAACAGTATAACCCGGCTACAAAATTATGGGAAAAGGTCCCCTGATGTTTTAGTTAGCTTTTATAAACTTCGTACTCCACTTATACGTACTGTTCTTATACGTTACCTGCAGGACATATGTACCTGCTGGCAGAGAGGATATATCCAACGCCTGCTGCAGATTATCGCCCGCCGGCAGTACATAGCTCTTCATTGCAGCGCCTGACATGTTGAAGATGGTAATGGTACCCTGGGTAGCATTCTTCATGTGTTGCTTGAAGTAGAGCGTACTAACAGCCGGATTCGGATAGGTGGTCAGTTCAGGAATGAACGTACCATCACTATTTGCATCAACGACTGTCACCTCGAACGTAGAACGGCTGCTCAGCTTATTGGCATCTGTTACGGTCAGTTCGAACACATAACTACCTGGGAACGCCAGACCGGATATCTTCGTCGTCGCCGCGTTCGGAGCAGCAAATATAGCCTGGAGCGGACCATACACCTGTCTCCATGCATACGATGTGATAGTACTGTTGCTTGAGTAGGAACCGCTACCGTTCGCGTTCATACTTTCCACCGGCAGTTTGATGGTCAGATCTCCCTGCGTACGTGATACTGGCGGAACATTATTATTGTTATTGTTATCATTATCCTTCGCAGGCAGTACGGTCACGGTTATCCTGTCGGTTGCAGTGGCCTTGTCGTCATCTGTTACGATCAGTTCAAACTCGTAAGTACCTTCTGTCAGAGCAGATGCCACATTGATGATACCCTGTGAGTTAGAGAAGCGTACGTCTTTACCGGATGTCTTCCACCACTGGTAGTTAGTGATCACACCGTCTGCATCGGAAGAAGCGGCAGCATTGAGGATGACGCTATTCACCGGCAACGTGATAGTTACATTATTACCGGCAACCGCTACAGGCGCTTTATTAGCCGCAGGAGGCGGAGGTGTAGCAGCTTTCACTATCACCGTCATGGTGTCTGTATCGGTCACATTATCATCGTCGGTAACAGTGAGTGCCAGTACATAAGTACCCTGTACCAGGCCAGTTGCTTTTGTTACTGCAACATTGTTTTGCGTGAAGGTACCACTAGCCGGACCGCTTACCTTCTTCCATAAGTATTTCGCGATCTTACCATCTGCATCTTTAGATGCGGAACCATCGAGTGTTGCAATATTTGCCGGCAGCGTGATGGTCACATCAGATCCGGCGTTAGCTACAGGCGCCTTATTGGTTTGCGGAGCAAGGTTGACCCTTACTACTACATTCGCAGCATCTGTGGCATTGTCATCGTCGGTTACTGTCAGGGAGAACGTGTAGGTACCGCCTATGAGGCCTGTTACGGTCGTTTTAGCCAACGTAGGACTGGTGACGGTACCACCGGTAGCCGGACCGTCTATCTTCTTCCAGGCATATTTAGTGATCTTACCGTCTGCATCTTTAGATGCGGAACCGTCGAGTGTTACTGTATTTGTTGGCAATGTGATCGACACGATGGTTGTACCGACGTTTGCAACAGGCGCCTTGTTAGGAACAGGAGCCGGCTTTACTGTTACCGTTACATTCGAGGTAGCGGTGGCATTATCATCATCTGTTACTGTTAGTGAGAATACATAAGTACCCTGGATCAAACCGGTCGCCTTAGGCGCCACCACGTTGTTCTGTGTGAAGGTACCGCTGTTCGGGCCACTTACTTTCTTCCACAGGTATTTGGTGATCTTGCCGTCTGCATCTTTAGATGCGGAACCATTCAGCGCTACGGTATTTGTTGGCAATGTGATGCTTGTATTGGTACCTGCGTTTGCTACCGGCGCTTTGTTAGGAACGGCCGGATTTACTTTCACCGTTACGGAAGCTGTATTGGCAGCATTTTTATTGTCGGTCACTGTCAGTGAGAACACATAAGTACCGGCAATCAGGCTTGTGATGTTCGTTTTTACTGCTGTAGCTGTTGCAATAGCACCACCTGCAGGACCACTTACTTTCTTCCACTGGTATTTGCTGATAGCGCCATCTGCATCGACAGAAGCCTTACCATCCAGGGTTACGGTATTGATCGGCAGCGTGATAGTCACTGCGCTGCCCGCGTTAGCGACTGGAGGTTTGTTTGCTGCAGCAGGGTTTACTTTCACTATGATACTGTCTATATCGGTAGCGGCTTTATCGTCGGTAACGGTGACAGTGAATATGTAGGTGCCTGCTGTCAGACCGGTTGCGCTGGTTGTTGCGATGGCTGCGTTGGTAATAGTGCCACCGGTTGGTCCGGAAAGTTTCTTCCAGGCATATTTACCGATCTTACCATCTGCATCTGTAGAGGCAGTAGCATTAAGTGTAACTGTATTTGTCGGCAACGTGATGGTAATATCCTTACCAGCATTGGCTACCGGAGTTTCGTTGCCCTTACCCGGTGTTTTAGGTCCCTGGAATTCATAAGCGCCCACATCGAAGCCACTGTTCACAGGGCGTTTATTACCATCAAGATCGTCTGTCAGTCCGAGGTCGGCTACTGATTTACCACCGTCAATTGCTGTGGAGGTATTGGTAAGATGCAGATCGCCGCTGGCTACACTGGTCACTACCTTACCTGCATTTGCAGTTGTAGAGAACAGGTTATTTCCATAGTCGAACTTGATATTCTGCGCACCTCTGATGTAGAGACCATCAGTCGGATAGCTGCCACCTAATGCCTTCTCGATGATAAGGTTATTGTACACCCTATGTCCGACTTTGGTCAGATATGCGTATATCTTGATACCGGCGTCGCCGGTGTTATAGATCGTATTGTTATAGATATAGGCAGTAACAGGCTCCAGGACGAGTTTATCGGCCACCTGGATACCTTCTCCGTTCGCTACGTTGGAAATGGTATTGTTGTACACGTAAGAGACACCAGACCCGAACAATGCGATACCCGGCAGGTATCCGTTGTCCACAACATTGTCATAAAGTCTTACGCGGGAACCGCCGCCCATCAGCATACCGTAACTCTGTGCATCCAGTCTGGTGGTGCCGTAGTTACGGACAGTGTTATGATGGACCTTATTCGTACCAAGATCACACATAGATACCTGGATACCGTCCTGGCCCATGTACTGGAGGTCGTTATCATACACTTCCAGGTCCTGGATATGGTGGGATTTGATACCCTTACAAAGGAGATAATCCATTATGTAATGGGTGTTACCGATATAGAAACCTTCGTAATCAGCGTAACGGCCTTTGATGTGGTGGATCTTCACGTTCTTCATTACGTACTTGCCTTCCCAGAACTGAGGATTATCACATTCCTGGGTAGTTTTGGCCACCATGAAAGATCCTACGTCATGCACATAGAAGTTGTGGATATCGATATCGGTGCTACCGGAGCCCAGATAGATACCCTGCATTTTTATACCCAGGAGGTTCTGTCCTTTGATATCAAAACCGTATTCGATACCAGGAGTGCCGGAACCTGTAATATGCAGGAATTTGCCCCCCATGATACCAAAAGAAACGTCTGTCTTTAAAGTGTTGATACCTGTTCTTACTACACCGCCGCAGTTTGTAACAACGATCGGTTTAGCGGCAGTACCTACCAGGTTACCGAGCTGTATAAATTCGTAATCGCCGGCAGGGATACAGAGCGTATCGCCAGGATTCAGTTTGAAGGTTTTCATGGCATCGGTATAATACATGCCATTACCGATATTGGATTTTGCCATTACCTTCTTGTTGCCGCTAGCTGGCGGAGGAGGTGGCGCACTAACAGGCGATCCTTTCTCGTATTGCAGCATCCACTCATAGACGTTCATTCCGTTTTCCTTATAGGAAGGATCATAGGCGGTAGTCCATGCATCGTGTCCTGCAGCATTGAAGACGGTTAGTTTTGGTTCCGGATTGGGAGAAGGAGAATATTTCTCCATCATTGACACCCAGTCTTTAGAATATTGGGAAGGTACTGTCGGGTCCCTGTCATTATGGATGAACCATACAGGTACATCATTTTTAGCAAGTATGTTCGGCCTGGTAAGGAGCTGCAGGGGGTTCATGTTACCTGCAATAGGCACCACGGCCGCAGGAATGCTGGCGTAGGAGTCATCTGCACTGGCAAAATCTTCCGTAACACCACCACCCATACTCAATCCGGTTACATAAATACGTTTGGGATCAATCCTGAATTTGGTTTTCAGGTAATTGATCAGGCTACGTACATCCACCGGGCTGGGAATGCTCTTAAACTGTGGCGAAGCCACTATAAATGAAAAAGTTTTGCCTTTGACTTTAAAAGAGGTAGGGAATGTTCCGTCTTCGATGAGTTTAGGAACGCCATTCCTGAGTACTGCAGGCAGCTGTGTGGTACCGTTGCCCAGTTCTCCTATTCCGTGAATAAAGATCAGCAACGGGAAAGCCTCATTGCTGCTCGCATACGACGGCGGAACATATTCATAATAACCTCCGGAATTTGTAACACTTGTTCCGGCCAGTGATACCGCTTTCTGCTGCGCGGTTACTGCTAATGTTGCGTACAGTGTCACTGCTAGATATGCAGTGAACATCCTGAACATAGTTGAGTACAATTGTGTCATCAGTCAGGTTTTTCAAATTATATATGGTGCACTTGTACGGAGGTCATCTCCGCATTCTAAAAAATGACAAAGCAACTCAGTTGTAATGGTTGAAGCACGCTGGATGTAATCGTGGTACGTTGTCCCAACAAGGTCTTCTTCAAGGTCGTCGTAATGTATCCTTACTCGCCTGGTTCTTTCATAAGGGCGTCTGTCTGATTATTATGCTGGTGTTCTAATCCCCTGATATTCTTCTATTTCTTAGATATTTCTCATGATCCGGCGGCAAAGTACAATTATTTTGTTTGTCAAATTGAATATTTTTTATATGTAATTATATTAATTTATAAAGTATAATAAAAACAAATACGTAACATTCTAAAAAATATAATATTGCCGGGGTCGTAACAAATTAAATTTTGTCAAATTTTTACATTATGGTAATATTGTAGCCATCGGAATACACCTTCCCCAATAACCTGATCCTGTAAAAAGACCGCGCAATATTTCAATTCACTGGTTTTCATATAACATACATGGGATTTAAATTATTATCGGTACTTAACAACAGGCACTTTCACTCATTATTAGGTAATCTGGTCTCGGCTTTTCTGAATGTATTATCCTTTGCCATCCTGGTACGTTTACTATCGCTTTCAGCCTTTGGAGAATGGGTTTTGTTTATCGGAACATATACCGTGCTGGATCAGATCCGTACCGCATTATTGCAATCGGGCATTATTAAATTCTACACCGGCGTAGACGAAAAAACCGGTAAAGAGGTAGCGGGAAGCGCCTGGTACATGGTGCTCATTCTAACGGGCGTATACCTCCTTTTAAACCTCATCGCAGGACTCATATTATATAATTATTTTGACGAAACCTGGCGCTTCTTTATGCGCTGGCTGGGCCTTATGACGGTGGTTTCCGTTCCATTCAATATCGCTAGCTGGTTCCTGCAGGCGGAGCACCGTTTTGATAAGATCTTACAGGTACGTTTCTGGCAGAATGGCGGGTTCCTGGTAATGATATTATTATTTCATTTTCTGAGTGATGTTACACTACCCCATGTGTTATTCGCCTATACGACCGGCCTCGCAGCAACAAGTATTTTCACGCTGGTGATGGGCTGGACAAAGATCCGTTCCCTCGTATACAGCACTAAGAAACAGGTGATCATTCTGGTAAAATACGGCTGGCTCATTGTAGGCAGCATGATCTCTTCTGGTTTTCTCAATTACTCTGACAACTTCCTTATCCGTACGATGATCAGTCCTGCCGCTGTGGCCATATACGCTATTCCGCAGAAGTTCATGGAAGTGATCGAGATCATTTTACGCAGTTTCGTAGCCACGGCACAGCCTACACTTTCCGGGGCTGCCAACAAGAATGACTGGGCGGGCGTATCCCGTGCTTTCAGCCGTTATACTGGCGTTGTCAGTATTGTGATCATTCCTTTTATCATCGGTATGATCCTGTTCACAAAACCGCTTATTATTATTCTGGCGGGCAGCGCATACCTGCCTGCTACTGAAGTCGTACGCATATTCCTGTTATGTGCTGTGTTATATCCTATAGACCGTTTTATCGGCGTTGCGCTGGATATGATCAACCGGCCGCTGACTAATTTTTATAAGAATTTCATCAAACTCATACTGAACATCATTGGTGATATCCTCTTCATTTATTTTACCCATGATGTACGCTGGGTAGCATTTGGATCACTGTTAAACATGATCATCTGTGTAGTGATAGGATATTATATGCTGAAGAAATATGTGCCGTTCACTGCGGGCGAGATTGTGAAACTAGGATGGGCGGAGTGCCAGTTACTGCTTGAAAAGGTGGGCGGGAAACTGAAACTGGTGAAGTGAGCACGATGCTCATTATAAACGACAATAAATTGTCGGTCGTACAGGAAACAAGTCGAGGGTAGGTATTCCAGCCATTAAACGTATATACATTAAGAAGACAAGGAAACTATCTCAAATTGGTTAAGATCATTTATATATAAAATTTCTGTTCTAACTATTGTTCATTAGATTTGCTTTCGATTCTACCGCAGCGTATCAGATATACACCTAAAAGTTATCGTTTCCTCCGGCAAGAATTGTTAATCCATATTTCTATTTAAGCTGGAATATTATCAGATAAACTGTTAGAGACAAATGAATACGACTGTTATAAAATCTGTTATTTGTTTTATCATACTTCTTGTGTGCCCCGGATTATCATCAGCCCAAAAGAGATTTAAGGTATCCTTTCTGCTCCCGGATAGCACAGAAATGAAAAGACTATCGTTCTACTACTATGACTGTCATGAAAGAACAAAGCTGCCTGTTTCGGCGTCTTACAACAATAATAAAGCTACCATCTCTCAAAGCTATAACACTCTGAATGCTCAAATTCTCGTAAAGTATGTTAAGGGGGATAGCGAGTACGCTATGACAATATTCACTACAGAAAAACCCGCTACAGTAGCAATTCCGGGGCCTATCGATGCAGCCGATCCCTTTAAAAACTGTACGCTGACGAACGCACAGGACTTTGCACCAGAATTTTTAGCGGCGAATGAATATATAAAGGACGCTCAAAATAGTTATCAGCATTTGTCAGATTCAATAATTCCAAAATGGACGGTTGAAGATAGTCTTGGCTTCTATAAAGTACAGAAAGCTAATATGGCAATTGACAGTAAACGGCTGGAATACATTAGCAGTAAACCTGATTCATACGGATCGTTTGTATTGTTTGAAAGATACTCTCTTAGCCTTCTGCCTCCGGATTTGCTATTACAGCGGTTTAATTCGATTTTTCCTGCAGAATTCAGAAATAGTGAGGAGGGCGCCTGCATTAAGAAGTATATATTGGAACGAGCAGTTATAGAAGGTGAGAAAAAAGCAATTTCATTTACGTCCAGGGATATCGACAATAATAAAATAATACTTAAAGAGATTTACTCGAAGAAGAATGTGTTACTTGTCTTCTGGGGAACGTGGTGCGCTGGATGTATAGCTGAAATTCCAATACTAAGGAACATAAGGCAGCAGTATCCGGCAGAACAATTAGAGATAGTATCAGTCGCCACCGCCTCACCAATAGAGACGGTGCGACAATTCATTAAAGAGCGACAAATGAATTGGATCCATATTGTTAATGATGACAGCATTGAAACGCTTTATCAGGTGCATGCATATCCGGAACTTTACCTAATTGATAATAAAGGAGATATTATTTATAGATATACAGCCTATCCGGACCCAAGTCTCGAGAATCTGAAAAAAACATTGAAAGCGCGGTTAGGCTCCTAGAAAAATAAGTTAACAGCCCCTCATCGTAGTCCGGCTGCAACGTTTTTTTTTAAATCATTCCTCTTGCTGCCGATAAGGTCTATCATGGCTTATACCTTACTCACATAAGAAGCCCCCCGGAAATCCGAGGGGCTTCGCTCCTTAAAAACAATCCTGTTTTAGATAACTAAACTCTTTTCAGTACTCTTGATCTGATAATGCTTTTGCAGATATCGGTAAATGCCCGTGTAGCCTCCGCCAGCTCCTGTCCGAGGGAACGTTGCGGGAAATAGTGCAGCACCATTTCACGGGTCCACGGTTCTTCGAAGTATTTCAGTATGTCTTTGTCTTCCGGGTTAATAATAAACTCAAAACCGCCTTCCCATTCCACACGCATGGTGTGCAGGTTGGGATGTGTCCTTTCCATGATCTTGTACCCGATGGAAGCTTTAGGCAGATATTCCAGGTAGAGGTCACCAAAATCGAAGCTGGTAGGGAAAGAGATCCTTTCTTTATCGACCAGCACTACTTTTCCGTCTACTTCCAGCAGTACCCACTTATGTGATTTCTTCGGGAAGAGATGTTCTCCCAGCAGCGATGGCGTTTCAATATAACCTCTCTTCGCTACGCGGAACTGTTCGTTAAGAAAAGCAACAGGGTCCTCTACATGTTCCAGTACATGATTACAGATCACGTAATCAAATTCCTTATCCTTAAAAGGCAGGTGCTCGCCATCCGCTTTCAGGAACTGCTGGTTTCTCAGCACTTTTATATCGCCGCTACGGTGCGTATTGTCATCAACATATTTATCTACCACCACATTTGACCTGGGATGCGGATTGTGGCCGCCTCCAACCTCGAGTACCCTGTCCGTTTTTTTTATATTCAGATCGAAACGGGATTGGGGATTTCTGATTTTCATGCGTAAAGTTTAATAAGCTTATTATAATGGCGCCAGCATCTGCTGGTACACTGTTTCTATTTTATGGGTCATGTCGCGTACGTCAAAGTTCGCTTTCACACATTTGCCGGCGTTTTCCTGCAGGTGCATACGTAATGCCCGGTCGTTTATCAGCCTTTCCAATGCCGCTACCAGTGCTGCTTCATCTTTAGGTGGAACAAGCAAGCCAGTCACTTCATTTTCCACGGCCTCGCGGGTACCGTCCACATCAGAGGCGACTACAGCTTTGGCCATTGCCATTGCTTCCAGCACACCTATCGGGAACCCTTCCCAAAGGGACGGCAGGCAGTAGATATCCACGGCATTCAATACAGCTGGAACGTCCTGACGGAAGTTGTCGAAAACGACCCTTCCGCTGATACCCAGATCTTTTGCCAGCTGTACAGCGGCGGTTTTCAGATCGCCCTCTCCTATCATTAACAAGGTAAGGTCGGGAAAGTTGGCGCACACTTTAGCATAGGCCCTTAACATCCCCAGGGGATCTTTCTGTTCCGTTATACGTACAATATAACCAATTACCATGTGATGTGCAGGAATGCCATATAGCGCCTTTACATCGGGATATTCACCGAACCGGTTAAACTTCTCCAGGTTCACCCCATTTTTGACCACCATGGACTTAAAATGTCCAAATTCGCGTACTCCTGTCTCATGATTGGAATCCGAAACTGTAATATTGAGCCGGGTACGTTGTGTAATGAACTTTTCTGCCATTATCCTGGCTTTCCTGTTCCAGGTAGGCAAACTGTCATGGAAGGACCAGCCGTGGATGGTGTAGATCACCGGCAGCCCTAATGAACGGGCCGCCCACAGTACATTGGTATTAGCCCTGGTACCGTGCACATGTACGATATCCATCCGCTGTTCTTTCAGGAAATGTTTCACTTTCATCCATACCTTAATGTCAAAGGCACGTTCAGTGTGGATGACGTGAGCGGGCACTCCCAACTGGGCAAGGGAGGTGATCATCGGCCCGTCTGTGAAAGACAGCACCACCGGCTCGAAAAGTCCTTTATCCAGGTAGCGGACAAGGTCCAGCACATGGCTTTCACCTCCTCCTATTTTACCCTGGCGGATCGTTTGTAAAACTCTGATCTTCTTCGTCTCTTCCATCTGTTTACAATTGTTCCATCCACCGGCTATACCATAACTGGAATACAAGGATATTCCAGAGTTTCTGGTGACTTACCTTCCCGCCTTCGAAGTAATTTTGTTTCAGGGTCTGGATATGCGCCGGATCAAAAAGTCCTGTCTGTTCCAGTTTAGCGGGAGATAAATAGTACTCCATCTGTTCCTTTAATTCGTCTTTGAACCAATGTGTCAGGGGAGCTATAAACGGCCTCTTAGGGCGGTCCATCAATGTTTTAGGTATATACTGGTGTACTATTTCTTTCAGGATGTATTTGTTGACTTTATTCTTCACTTTGATATTTGCAGGCACTTTGGCCAGGAATTCCACCAGCCGGTGATCCAGCATCGGCTCGCGACCTTCAATGCCCACTGACATGGTGGCCCTGTCAACCTTTACCAGATTATTGTCCACCAGGAATGTCTTGTAGTCGACAGACAACAACCGGTTCAGCGAATCGTTGATATTACCCAGTTCCCCGTTCATATCAAAGTTCGTCTTATAATTGCAGTGCGTACCGCCCAGATAGGTGGCAGCTTCAGTTTCAGTGATATATTGGCTGATATATTTCAATGCCTGTTGTGATTTGCCGGATGCCCAGATCAATTTCATCTTCTCATAACGGCTGGCAAAGTTGTATTGTTTATTGAAATAAGGAATACTGGCAGGATCTACCAGCTTCATCACCCTGCTTACCACGCCCTGCAGCGCTTTAGGGAAGCTCTCGGTGTATTGCAGCGACTGATTGAATTTATTGTATCCTGCGAAGAGCTCGTCTCCTCCGTCGGCAGACAGTACCACTTTCACCTGTTTTGCAGCCAGTTTGCTGACCAGGGTAGTTGGAACAGTTGAGTTATCTGCAAACGGTTCGTCATAAACTTCAGGGAGGTGCTCCAGAATTTCCAGTGCATCTGAAGGACCAACGATCCATTCCGTATGGTCTGTGCCCAAATGCTGCGCAATTCTTCTGGCCTCTTTAGACTCGTCAAACGCTGCTTCCTTGTAACCGATAGTAAAGGTCTTCAGGCGGCTGCCGGAAGAAGCCTGCAGGATAGCGGCCACGCTGGAACTGTCGTAACCACCGCTCAAGAACACGCCCACTGGTACGTCGGCCACCATTCTGTACTTATAAGCGCTTTCCATCAGTTCTTTGGTATGACGGATGATATCCCCTTCATACATGTTGGTGAGCGGTTGGCGGTAAGCCTCCAGCACACTCCAGTATTCTGAAGTGGTCAACGCTTTATTCTTCAGGGACAGATGCATGAAATGCCCTGGTTTCAGCTTATGCGTATGTTCGAAAATAGTGTATGGCGCCGGAATGTAACTATACTGCAGGAACAATGATACACTGTTCACATCGATCTTCTTTTCAAAGCCGGGGAAACGGCTAAAGCTTTTCAGCTCGGAAGCAAATAGCAGCACATTATTATGCCAATAGTAATAAAGTGGCTTCACCCCTGCCCTGTCGCGGCAAAAGATAACCTGTTCTTCTTCTTTATCATAGATCACAAAAGCGAACATGCCAATGCAACGGTCTACTATTTTTTCTTTCCAACAGTCATATCCTTTGATCAGCACTTCCGTATCGCTGCTGGAAGTAAAGGTATACCCCAGGTGTTCGAGCTCCCGGCGTACTTCTTTAAAGTTGTATACCTCTCCATTGAAGATCATGGTATACTGTTTAAAATGCATTGGCTGATGGCCTCCGCTGGAAAGGTCAAGGATGGACAAACGGCGCTGTCCCAGTCCGATCAGTGCATTGGGGTGTTCATACACTTCGTAGCCTCCGTCGTCAGGACCGCGATGCAGCAAAGCATCTGTCATGTCCTGCAATACAGGAAGGCTTCCTTTTTTGGAAAAATCAATAAACCCTGCTATGCCACACATGGTAATAAGTTTAATTGACGATGTTTTACGTTCCACATAATGCCTTTCCAGAAAGCTCTTAGGTGCTCCCTCTCTCTTTTCAGGAGGAATTGTAACGTATTCTTGGGAATGGTAAACAAGGCCAGGTACAGTAAAAAGATGATCCGGTTCGGTAATGCCACGTTCCTGCGCATGAACAGTATCCTGTTCCTGGTAAGGTAATACGTCTTCAATGGACTGTTTTTACCCGTGGACATTGATTCTTTATGGTAGATAAGTGATTTATACTGATAATAGATCTTATAACCTTTACGCTTAAATTGTTCGCACCAGTCAAACTCTTCATAGTAGAGGAAGTATACTTCCGGCATCAGCCCTACCTCTTTCAGTACGGCTGCTTTGGTCATCATACCGCCGCCATGTGCGTAGTTGGTGGCGGAGAGCTGGTCATACTGTCCCTGATCCGGTTCTTTGCATCCGATCATGCTGTTCCTGCCGGTGAATACATCCACTGACTGGTAACCGGCATATTCGATGATGCCTTTATGGAAGAAGTAATGAAATTTGGGGCTAACCATCCCTGCATCGGGATGCGCGTTAAAAACTTCCAGCAGGCCCTCTATAAGCCCGTCGGTAAATTCCGTATCATTATTTACGAGAAAGATATATTCACCTGTCGCCGCTACGATGCCAAGATTGTTACCTCCGGCGAATCCTTTATTGGTAGCACTCCTGATCACCTTCACTGCTGGATAGGTCGCCAGCAGTGCGGCCGTAGGATCTTCAACGGAAGCATTATCCACGACGATCACCTCCATATTAGGATAGCTGTTCTTTCCGATGGAAGCGAGCAATTCACATGTAACGTCGCACGTATTGTAGTTGATCGTTACAATGGAAACCAGTGGTGCTATTTTATTTTCCTGTAACATTGATCAGAGGATTATCTATGCTTGTTTTGGAATGTGTTGTATGAATAAAGGTCTTGTCCGCTCCTTTCAGTTTGAATACGAGCCCCAACATGATACCCATTACCCGCGGGAGGTTCAGGATAACGGTAAACATGTATTTCGTGTAGAATTTTCCCGGCAATGGCAGCATCATGCTGATGGCATAAGCCCCGAAGCAAATTACCCAGGCTAAGGGCGACAATGTCAGGTATTTACCGAATAACAGATAAATGCAGGTCATGAAGCAAACTCCTGCCAGGAGTAACATACGTGGCAGCAGCATATTCTGCGCTACCGCCATATAGAAATAGTCTATCCGGCCTTTGAGCAGGGCTTGGAAACCACGCAGGAAATAATGGCGGAGATATACAAACTGGCTGGAGATCCAGCGTTTCCGCTGGTTTTCAAATGCGGCGGCATTTTCCACTTTCTCATCGAAGATGAGCGCATCCTCCACGTAATGTATTTTATATCCTTTATCGACCAGCAACTGTTGCAGCACTTTATCGAAACCACCGGTAGCCTCAGTTTCTTTGAGGCACTGTTTCATTAGCGGAAAATCGAACGCAATACCGGAACCTATAACGGAAGCAGACAGTCCCAGTGCATTGGCGCCTTTGCGGTTGATGTGGTTAGCGATTATTTCATTGGCAGCATCCAGAATGGCGAACGGGGTGTCCATATTCTTAGCTACACGTTGCGCTTGTATGATATGATAACCTTGTTGATAAGCGATATTGATCTTTTGCAGGAAATCGGGCGCCGGAATATTGTCGGCGTCAGCGATCACCGCCATATCATACTTATTTTCGTCCAGCTGCGCGAATGCAGCATTCAGAGATTTAGCCTTTGTACTTTTATTAAAAGAAACCGGGATCACTGTAATGCCCTCGGCACGGAGTGTATTAATTGTCACCCCCTGCAGGGTATCTGCGATCACAATCACTTCATAACGGTCTGCCGGGTAATCCAGCGACTCATAACTTTGCGCTGCATGCAGAATAACATTATCTTCCTTATACGCAGGTACCAGAATGGCAATTCTGCAGTCAGACAATATTTCAGGCACCACCTTTTCTTTTCTGAAAAAAAACTTACCGGCCACAGAGAACAGAAGGTTGTAAAATACGCACCCGCCGAGGTATCCGAATATGATTAATTCAAGCGTAAAGATCATTACACGTTATCTTTTTGTATTAAAGCTTTAGGCGTATTAGCCATAATCCACATGTCATAAGTAAAGCTGTGCGAATTAGAATAGTTGATATCGAGCGCAATTCTTTCCTCTACAGACATGTCTTTTCTTCCTCTTTTACTGATCTGCCAGAGACCTGTGATGCCGGCAGGGGCCAGGAAACGTTGTGCCCATTCGTCTGTCGTCAGTGCGGAAGCTTCGTATAGCGGTAACGGTCTGTTACCTACAAGAGACATATCACCGATCAACACATTAAAAAGTTGGGGAAGCTCATCGAGGCTGGTGTTTCTCAGGAAAGCACCAAAGCGTGTTACACGGGGATCGTTGGACACCTTATAGAAAACAGGACCACTGGCATCTTTGTATTGATTCAGATGTTGCAGTTGCTGAAGTTTTTTGTCAGCGTCGGCAATCATGGTCCTGAACTTGTAGAATTTGAATACCTGGTAGTTCTTACCAGCGCGGCGGGCTGCATAAAAAATGGGACCACGTGATTCCGCTTTTATAATAGCAGCAATTAAGAATAAGGCGGGGCTGATAACAACCAGGGCGGAACTGGCAATGAGAATGTCAAACGATCTTTTCAGTACCGCATTGACAGTTCTTTTTGTTTTCACCTTTTTACCACCGTTGACCACTGTCAAGGGAGGATATGTGTTCAGTTGTTTGAACTTATTAATGAAGGCTATCTTAGATGACAGTTTGGGGAAACATTTCGTTGTGATGATCTCGTCGATAAAGGTGTATTTCTTTGCAGCAGCCTTCATCTCGGGTGTAATTTCATCTACGTCCACGTACAACAGGAAAGGGATACAAGAGTAACAGGCTTCGTTCTTCAGGTATTCTTTCCAGGCGTTCAGGCCTTTTTGATTATCAGTATGTGACCTATATATAATAACGCCGGGCTTTCTTCTGAAGACAGACTGCAGCTGCTCGATCGTTACGGTAGCGGTATCAAAATCCTGCGCGAAGAAACACTTATATCCGGCATCTGCAAGTTCGGGGGCATTCATATGTTGCCCTACGAACAGCACTATATTACTGTCCGCAACAATCTGCCGCGGCAATGTTTGTTCACGTTCTTCAAACTGTTTTGGGGCCGCATTTTTCAATACGCTCAGTTCAGGTGTAAATGTATTCATGCTAACAAAGGAATTAATGGTTACATACTGATATATCATTAAGTACTACGAAAAAGCAGGTACATGCTGAGCCTTCAGCACATGATCAATCGTATCCAGTAGTATTACCGGATCAAAAGGCTTTTTAATAATCGTCTTGATGTTACCGGGGCGTATGTTCGCAAAGGACTCTTTAGTGTCATGCACACCAGAGAGCACCATGAGAGGTATATGCTGGTACAGATTACTTTCTGTCATGAATTCTATGAGTTCCCATCCATTAATGTTGGGCATTTGCAGGTCCGTGATGACCAGGTCGGGGATGTTGCCATTTTTCAGCCATGCCATAGCTGCGAGACCATCACACGCTGAAACAACGTTGTAGGTCCTGTTTAGCATCACTTCAAGTAAATATCGGATGGGTAAACTATCATCTATAATTAAAACTGTTTTTTTCACCTTTAACCAATTTAATATTACTAATAAATCCCAATACGGTTAGGTATCAGAAAAATCTATGTTCGTTGGCTTTAAATTGGATAAGGTTTTATTGGAACTAAAAAACAGTTTCTCAGGGGATATGAAAGAAAAGACTCAAATATGGTTTCTATGAAAACTTACACTGAAGCACGAAAATAACTCATAAAGTGCAAGCTGGCAAATTTAACTATTGTATTGTCTATTTAACAACGATGTAAAAATATAATACTTTATTCATTTCCCCATATGTTTTTGGTAAACGGTGGTTTTTTTTGGGTGAATGCGTAAGAAATTATCGTAAACGGATATTCAATACCATTACGGCCTTCTTTTTTTTAAATGTAGCATACACTGCTGAAAAAATACTGCACAATTATTATACTTTTGCTGTGAATCTCTTTATGGGATTGTTTTGTAACGTGCTACAGGCGCTCTGCTTATCCCCTCAACTTCTATTATTATGACTGTGATCTCAATGATCTTCTGGTGCAGCCTTTTTCTTGTTTGCTATAGTTATATAGGATACGGTATACTACTTTATATAGTAATTAAGTTGCGTCGTTTTTTTATAGAACCCCGTCCTGCGACAGACGGTCCTCCTTTCACCCCGGAGGTAACGTTAATGGTAGCGGCCTATAATGAGGAGGGGTTCATCAGGGAAAAGATCGCCAATACGCTTTCACTGAATTATCCTGCTGGTAAGGTACAGATCATCTTTGTTACGGATGGATCTTCTGACGACACCAATAATATAATAAGGAGTTATCCGCAGATCACGCTTCTTTATGAACCGGAACGTAAAGGCAAGACGATGGCAGTTAACCGGGCCATGAAATTCGTTAAGACGCCCTTCGTAGTCTTCTCCGATGCCAATACCTTATTAAATAAGGATGTCCTGATCTGCCTGATGCGTCATTTTCAGGACGAACGGACTGGTGCTGTGGCGGGAGAGAAAAAGATCCTTGTGGCTGAGCAGGCAGAAGCTGAAGGCGCCGGAGAGGGCATGTACTGGAAATACGAGTCCTTATTAAAGAAGTGGGATGCGGAGCTGTATAGTGTAATGGGAGCGGCGGGCGAATTGTTTGCTGTAAGGACCTCCTTATATGAAGATATTCCTGCGGATACTATCCTGGACGATTTCATGATCTCTTTTGGTATCAATAAAAAAGGTTACAAAGTCGCCTATGCGCCTGATGCATATGCACAGGAAACACCGTCCGCTTCACTGGAGGATGAATACAAACGTAAGGTGCGCATCAGTGCCGGAGGTTTCCAGTCAATGAGCCGCCTGCTGGAGTTACTGAACTTTTTCCGCTACCCTAAGATCACCTGGCAATATGTTTCCCACCGTGTATCCCGGTGGACTGTCGCCCCGATATGTTTATTACTTGCCCTGCTTACTAATATAATATTGTGTGTGTACGGCGCTCCTCTGGTTTACTGGTTTATATTATTAATGCAGGTACTGTTCTACGGCATGGCATTCGTCGGATATGTGCTGGCTAGAAAACAGGTAAAAAGTAAACTCTTCTACATCCCCTTTTATTTCGTTTTCATGAATGTGGCCGTGTATCAGGGTTTCGGCCGTTTTCTAAGAAAAAAACAGTCAGCAGTATGGGATCGTTCACAGCGTCAGTTGACCGCAGGATAAGGGGTAATTTTTACATTTACCACCCGCTTAATTCATTTCACCAATCGTTTTATATCGTTTACCTGTTAAAAACAGATTTTCACTAAAAAAGTATCCAACTATAAAAATATACACTTACTTTTGGAACTTGAACCGAGTACACTAAGCTTATTCCTTATCTAATACAATAAGAAGGCTTCCAAGTGTGATATATTTTTCCTAACCTCATCCTACATAAAAGCCAATCTGGAAGTAACTCCTTTTTCGGGACTACATTCTAATTTTACCATCTCCTCTGACTTGCCGGCATTACGTGCTTTGGGCTATTATTTAATTATTTCTGGCTTTTACCGGGGCTAATCCCGATTGTCCATAATATATATTTCTTTTTATGAAAAGAACTGTACACTTACTATTCAGCATTCTCAGCATTCTGATGCTTTTTGCGGGTGGAGCTTCTGCACAGCAAGCGCTAAACCCAGCAGACCCCATTGTTGTGTACAATTCCAGTTCCCCGCCAGCATCACCAGCATATGGCCGTATCGGGAAATGGGTTAAAACCAATAGACTGAGTTGGAATACCTCTGACTTCAAATGTTACATTTACAAGGGACTTAACTTCCGCTTGAAATTCCCAAAGACCTACCAGCACAATGTTGCTGACGGAAAAAAATATCCAATCTTCGTATTCCTTCACGGCCGTGGTGAAGGCGGTAGCGTTTATGACAACGAATACCAACTCTTACACGGTGGACAGAACTTTGAAACGAAAACAGATAATGGCAGCTATGACGGCTTCCTGTTTTATGGACAGACTGCGGACGGTAACTGGGGTAATGGACAGTTTGACATTATCAAGGAATTGCTGGATAGTCTTGCCTTACAGACTAAGGGTGACCTGAACAGGGTTACTGTTAATGGCCTTTCCGCCGGTGGTTACGGTTCATGGCTCTTCATGCAACGTTACCCTCAGTATTTTGCAGGCGCTTTGCCAATGAGTGGTATCACTACCAACGATGGTAGCGCAGCCATGATAGAAAGGACCAAATACACTGCTGTATGGTACTTCCAGGGAGGTTTGGACAATGCCCCCGCTCCTTATACCGCTAATACAGCGACCGCCGCGATGCAAGCAGCGGGCGCTCATCTTACTTATACCGTCTACCCTAATCTGGGCCATGGCACATGGACGACTGCCTGGGCTGAGCCAGACTTTATTCCATATATCAACAGGGTAAATATCCTTACCCCCTGGCCACTTGGAGGACGTTCAGAATTTTGTCCTGGTGAAACATTCAGCATACGGATAGGTATTCCTCCCGGATTTTCTGCCTATGAATGGCAGAAAGACGGCGTAACTATTCCTGGCGCTACTACCAATAATGTTCTTATTAACTCACTCGGCACTTATAGTGTAAGGGTACGAAGAACTACCAACGGTGCGTGGTCAGAGTTCTCCCCTATCCCACTTGTTGTTAAAACGAAGGTGGGTACAGTTACACCGCCAATTACAATAGATGATCTCGCAACTAATGTATTGCCAGCTCCGGATGGCAGCACATCTGTTACATTGAAACTGCCAACCGGTTACGCTTCTTACGAATGGCGCACTGTTGGTGGTACAACTTCCATCGGAAGCACCAATACATTGTCTGTAGGCGTTGGTCAATATATTGCCCGCGTTACAGAGCAGTTTGGTTGTGCGAGCAGCTTCTCTAATCCATACAAGGTTATCGCAGCTGCGGGTACAAATGTACCGGATGCAGTGGGCGGTATGACAGTTACACCTGTGTCACAAACAGAGGTGACCCTGAACTGGACAGACAAAGCGAATCCGGCAAATAATGAAACTGCGTTTGAAATATACCGTACTACAACGCCAGGCGCCGGCTATAAACTGATAGCTAAAACACCGGCTGATGTACTGGTATTGGACGACGACGGTTTAACCTCCAATACAAAATACTATTACGTTATCCGTCCGGTTAATGCCAACGGCGCTGGCCCTGTATCTGCTGAATTCAGCGGTACGACCCAAACAGATGCCGTTCCGCCAACCGCTCCGCCAAGTCTGGTTGTGACCAACACCAGCAATAGCTCTGTATCACTCAGCTGGGGTGCTGCGACAGATAACGTAGGCGTAAGCGCGTACGACGTTTATGTAAATAATCAAAAAGCATATACTGTTGAAAGTACACAGCGCACAATGGTAGCTTATGGCCTGACTGAAAGAACAGTTTATAATTTCTACGTGGTGGCCAAGGATGCTGCAGGCAACGCCTCTCCTCCTAGCAACCAGGTAACAGCAGGTACAGTTAACAAAGGCCTTGCCTATAAATATTATGAAGCGACCACCTATACCAGTTTGCCGAATTTCAACAATGTTATACCGGTAGAAACCGGAAGGTCCAATAATATAGATCTTAGTATCAGGAACAGAGAAACACAATACGCTATTCAGTGGACTGGTTTTATCACCATCCCGGCGACAGGTACCTACTACTTCTCTACTAACTCTGACGATGGTAGCAAACTGTGGTTAAATACGCCTTATAGCTTTAGCGGCGTAGCAACTGTCAATAATGATGGCGCGCACGGTACTACACAAGTGACAAGCTTACCAATGGTACTGACCGCAGGTGTTTATCCGATCACTGTGGCCTTCTTCCAGGGTACCGGCAGCCAGGTAATGAATCTTCGCTGGAGATCTTCTGCGATCGGCGTAAACAACCTGACCGCTATACCTGACCAATACCTGGGTGATACCATGACGATTACAGGAGCGATCCCCGCCGTACCACAGATACTGGGTGCTACAGCTACTGCTTTCAATAAGGTAGACCTGAGTTGGACCGATAACAGCAACAATGAAACAGGCTTCGAATTATACCGCAGCCAGACCAACAATGGAACATATTCCGTGATAGGTAGGGCCAATGCCAATGCGACTACTTTAACGGATAATTCTGTAGCACCTAATACCCGCTACTACTACAAGATCCGTTCAATAGGCCTGTCCGGCGAATCTGCACAGGTAACTGGTCTTCCATACATCGTCGTATATCCGTTCGATAATTCCACCGAGGATGTCACTATTACAAATAGTGATGGTAGCGGTAATGCGCTTACTTATACCAGCACAGATAAAGTAGAAGGCTCTCATGCCGGCGTCTTTAACGGCACCAGTGCTTATATGAGCATAGGCGGTAATGGTAGCGGCGTATTACATGATGCATTCACCGATCGTACTATTTCACTGTGGATAAAACCTCTGGTTACGGATAACAACCGCATCATATTTGATATGGGTGGTAGTGATAATGGCATCGCACTACGTATCAATGCGAACAAATTGGAAGTAGGGATAGCCCGTAGCAATCTTCGTTCTCTGATAACTACTCCATTCACCAGCACTGCATGGACACACGTAGCCGTGGTATATGGCAGCAGCACCCTTAGCCTTTACATTAACGGAGACCTGGCAGCATCCACCACCACCCCAAGCTACAATACTATCAGTACAACTACCAATAACTCGAGGATAGGAGCTAATAATGGCACCAACGCGTTCAATTCAACCGGTACATTCTTCCGTGGAAATGTTGACAGGTTCGCTATTATCGGAGCGGCTATGACACAGGCCCAGGTAAGCCAGCTGGCTGCTCAGACCCTGCCGTTCTATAGTGTGGTAACACCTGCACTGCCTGCAGCTCCTTCCGCACCGGTGAACCTGGTGGCTACCGGTACCTCTGCTTCTACTATCAGCCTGACCTGGACCAATAATGCGGCGAACGCCACAGGATATGATATCCAGCGTTCATTTGGTACTACCAATAATTTCGTACTGGTAAAAACTATCAATGATGTAACCGGTACTTCCGAAAGCTACGTAGACACCGCGTTATATGCTAACCAACAGTATGTATACCGTGTGCGCACAAAAGGTGATGGCGGTAATTCTGCCTACACTTCCAATGCAAGTGCGACCACTGGTAACAACAGGCCGTCAATTGACGAAATTGGCAACAGGTCTGCACGTTACGATGTGGAAACACGCATCTCGATTGTTACTACAGATGTAGATGAAGACGCGGTTACACTGTCCACCGAAAATCTGCCTCCTTTCGTAACGCTGGCATCCGATGCAAATGGCTCCTTCCTGAGGGTAACGCCTAATGCAGGAGTGCAGGGTACTTACAACAACCTGACAGTGTATGCGACAGATGCGTTTGGTGGTAGAGATACAGCCAGATTTAACCTCACCATAAACGATAATTTTAGCCCTGTCATAACCTCTATTGCCAACATTTCCCTGAATGAGGGCGCTGACCAGCAGCTTTCTCTCTCCGCCGCTGATCAGAATGCTTCAGACGTACTTACATGGTCTGCAGTATCACTGCCCTCATTCATTACTCTTACCGGCAATAACCGTACTGCCAGCCTGACCGTTGATCCGGGCTTCGCAGATGCAGGCGTCTATACAGTGAAAGTAGCTACCGTTGACGGCAATGGTGGTACTGACAACAAAACATTCAATGTAACAGTAGCTGATGTGGATCCGAACTATAAATTATTCGTACGCTTCAAACATCAGACAGATGCTCCGGCGCCATGGAATAATGTTACTACGGTATCTACCAGCAACCTGAAGAACGATAAAGGTGAAACTACCACTGTTGGCCTGCAGATGCAGACCGGTAACTGGTTCTCCTGGAACGAAGGTCCTACCAGCGCAGGCATCTATCCGGATGTAGTGCTCAGGGAATACTATTTCTTCGGATCTTATCCTGGCATCTTCACTTCTTCCAATTCAATTGATGTGAAACTGACAGGTCTGTCAGCTAACAGGAAATACTCCTTCAAATTCCTTGCAGGTAGTTCATGGTCTGTACTGGCAAACAATGGCACCACCATCTTTACAATAAATGGTGTCAGCAAACCGATCGACGTACAGGGTAACGCTACAAACACTGCAAACTTTGACAATATCGCTCCAAACGGCAGCGGCGAGATCACCTTCAACATGGCCGTGGCCAATGGCACACAGGTAGGTTACCTGAACGCCTTCGAGGTGAACGCTATCCTGGACGACGGTACCGTACCAGCTGCGCCTAAGGAACTGATAGCTACAGAAGATAACGGTAATGTGTCCCTCGCGTGGACAAATGTCGCCTACAATGCTACCGGTTACAGGATCCACCGTTCTACTGACAGCCTGGGCACTTATAGCCTGCTGGGCAGCCTGAACAGCGCAACGGCTAACAGTTATGTCGACAACACTGTACACGGTAACACCCATTATTATTACAAAGTAAGTGCTTCCAATACGGCAGGCGTATCTACCGACTATAGCAATATAGCTGGTGTGCAGGTAGCGGAAAAAGCACCTAATATCAATGCTATCGCTGACGTTAAACTGAAAGCAGGTACTTCTGCACAGTTCAATGTAACTGCTACCGGTGATCAGGGTAACACAGTCACCCTTACCGTGAACGGTTTGCCAGCCTTCGGTGACTTTACGGATAATGGTAATGGTACAGGCTCCTTCAGCTTTGCACCGACAGCCAATAACCTGGGTAACTACAATGTGACCCTGACAGCCACCGACAACCAGGGCGCAGCGTCCAGCAATACCTTTAAGGTGATCGTTTCGGACAAGAATACCACCAGCGTATTCCTTGACTTCTCTTCCAGCAGCCCAGCTCCTGCACCGTGGAACAATGTGGCAGGATTCCCTTACCAGGGTACAAGGCTGACCAATGCACTGGATGAATCAGGTAATCCGACCGGCATCAACGTAACATTTAACGAAGTATGGGAAAATGACCAGCCTGCAGTTGGTATGAGCACTTATGACAACAGTGGTGTATTCCCGGATGTTGTTATGCAGTCAGCTGTATATGACAGCAGAAACATTACCCATACAGTAAGACTGTCCGGATTGAACAATACTAAACGTTACAATGTTGTGTTCTTTAGCAGTCTGAACTTCGGTGTCAATGCCAAGGTGAGGTATACTATCGGTACAGACAGCGTGGTAATAGATCCGGCTTATAATACAACGCTCACCAAACAGATCAATGGCATCCAGCCAAACGCTAACGGCGAGATCAATATACTGGTGAATAAGACGCAAGCTGGTTACTATATGCATATGAACGCTATAGTACTGGAATCTTACGACGCAACTATACCAGTGCTTAATCCGCTCAACCTGAGTGCTGAAGCGATCGGTGCAAAGAACATTGCGCTGAGATGGTCAGACAGGTCTAATAATGAGACAGGTTACCAGGTATGGCGTGCAGTATCCGGTGGCAGCTACGTACAGGTAGCTACTCTTCCGGCCAACAGCGTCAACTATACAGACAATAACCTGGCAGTGAACCAGAACTACTATTACAAGGTGCGTGCGGTAAGAAATGCTGATAATTCCGATTACAGTAATATGGCATCAGCTACCACTCTTGGATTCAGTGTTCAGGTGAACTTCAGCGAACTCCTGGTTGCTCCTTCTCCATGGAACAACTTAGGTAAACGTCCTGAATCTGGTGTTGCAAAGACCAACATGACGGATGGCCAGAACAACCTGACCGGTGTAGGCCTTACCATCCTCGAAAACTTCGATGGTATGTACTCCGCAGGTATCAACACTGGCAACAACAGCGGCGTCTACCCTGACAACGTGATGGTTGAAAACTACGGTCTGTTCCCGGGCAACCATGCAGACTTTAATATCACCGGGCTGAATCAGTCACTGAAGTACGACCTGGTATTCTTTGGTAGCTCAGTAGAGTGGGAAGACATCACCGGTAAGTACACTGTGAACGGCACGAAGATGGCATTGCTGAACGCATCTCTGAACAAGAGCGGTGTAGTAACCATCCGCGACGTATCACCTGACGCACTGGGTAAGATCCATATCGATGTTGACCCTGGTACACCAGGATCCCGTTATGGACTGATCGCAGCACTGACTATCAGAGGACATCTGGATGCTGCAACTCTGGACGAAGATGGACCGAATGACCCAGCTGACGCTCAAGGCGCAAGGATCATTCCTAACACGGCGACAGCAATGGCAGCTCCTGTAGTGAGTGTGGTAGATAAAGCAGGCTTCGGAGACGCGAAGGTTTATCCGAATCCGTTCGACCAGCAGTTCAACGTAGACATAGTATTGAAAGCCGAAACAGCTGTAAGAGTAGAGATCTTTGACGTGGCAGGAAGGCTGTTATATTCAGATTACAAAGGTTCCGTTCCAGCAGGTGCCAGCACCCTGCGCATTAATACCGGATCCAAGGTAAGTGCGCCTGGCATCTACCTGCTCCGCATCAGTGGTAAGAATGGCGAAACCAAGATGGTAAAACTGGTAAAGCGTTAAGCTTTACCAGTTTCTCCCAAAAAGTCCGGGCGACCGGATTTTTTTGCACGTGACAGATGTTAAATAATTACAATTAATATGGATATAATATATTTTATAAAAGCCCTGCTGAAAAAGAAATGGTGGATCGTCATAAGTACCATCATTGCCATTGTTGCCGCCCTGTTTTTTACGCTCGGCAAACCGAGAATGTACGCCTCCGTAACCCAGATAGCGACCGGATTCACCATCAACGACCAGGTAAAACTGCGCGATGAGAATGTTAATATATTTGAAGCAGACGTAAAGTTTGATAACGTGATCGAGATCATCAACTCACCCGTGGTGGTCGGTATGTTGTCATACGATCTCGCTATTCACGATCTTACAAGTAATAAGCCCTTTGTTCGCCTGGAGGAAAAAGACCTGAATTCCGAGGCTTATAAAGCCGTAGACAGGCAAGCTGCCGTGACCATCCTGCGTAACAAGCTGGACTCACTGCAGGTACTCTCCTCTTATATTCCTGCTGAACGGAATATCCTGACCTTTCTTAAACTGTATCAGTACGACTATGAATCTATCCGCAAGCGGATGTATGCTTCACGCGTACAGCGTACGGATTATCTCGAAATCGTGAGCATGGCAGAGAACCCTGAACAAGCGGCTTATACTGTCAATACCGCCTACAGGGAATTCCTGCGCTACTACAGGACCATGCGCTCAGAAAGATCAGTGGAAAGTGTAGAATCTTTCGACGAACTGGCAAAACAGAAGAAAGCAGAGCTGGATAAAAAAGTGGAAGCGCTTCGTTTATACAAATCATCCGAAGGATTGCTGAATGTTGAGGTGGCCAGCGGCAATGAACTGGACCTGATCAAACAGTTTGAAAAAGGGCTTTCAGATGAAAAGGCTAATTATAATACTATTAATTCTTCATTGCAGAGCGTAAACCAGCGTCTTAGCGCTGCCAATTCCGGCAAGACCGTTTATACCAACAGCAACAGCGAGATCATCGAACTGCGCAAACAGATCAATGACCTTAATGAGGAACTGACCCAGAAAGGAGGTACTGACCAGGTTATCAGCACAAAGCTGGCCGGGCTGCGTGCGCAGATGCAAAAGAAACTCGGTGCATCCACTTCCGGTACACAAACTGCTACCACCAAAGATGCGCTGATCCAGGAAAAAGCAAATCTGGAAGCACAGCTTGAAGCATCCGGTCTGAATATGAGAGGATTGCAGGGCCAGATCGCAAAACTGAAAGGGTCCGTAGGCTCCTATGCCAATAAAGAAGCCACTGTAAGCGGCCTCCAGGCAGAAGTGGACATGGCGCAGGAAGAGTATAATAAACTGAAGGAAAAGCTGAATGCCGCACAGGATAACCAGACCAACCCTGACGTTAACTTTAAGCAGATCCTGAAGGGACAACCAGCCTTCAAGCCTGAGTCGTCCAAACGTATGATCATCATGGGCATGGCAGGCATTTCCACTTTCCTGCTGACATCTTTTATTGTTCTGCTGCTGGAATTCCTGGATGGCTCACTGAAGTCTCCTTCCGTATTTGAGAAACACCTGGACCTTCGTCTTATCAGCAGTGTGAATCATGCTGATCTGAATAAATACAGTATCCTGGAAGTATTGCAGAAGACCACTATCTCTGACAAACATTCCAAACAGCGTCAGAACACATTCCGGGAGTTACTGCGTAAGCTGCGGTATGAAGTAGAGACCAGCGGCAAAAAGTCATTCCTCATTACGAGCACCGAGTCACGCCAGGGTAAAACCACACTGACCCAGGCGCTGGCATATAGCCTGAGCCTCAGTAATAAGAATGTACTCGTGATAGATACAAATTTCTGTAACAATGACCTGACCATACAGATGGAAGCAGCGCCGACCTTAGAGACATTCTCTGTTCCGCGAAACGAACTGACCATCGAAAAAGTAAGGGACATTGTCACTACCTATCCTGTATCCGGCATTGAAGTGATCGGTTGTAAGGGAGGTGATTATACTCCATCGGAGATCTTACCTAAAAATAATCTTTTAAACTACCTCCCCTTCCTGACGACGTATTACGACTTCATCCTGCTGGAAGGCGCTCCTCTGAACGATTATACAGATAGTAAAGAGCTGGCGCAATATGTGGATGGCGTAATAGCAGTTTTTTCATCCAAGCTGGCATTAACCCAGGTAGACCGTGAATCTGCGCAGTTTTTTGAAACCCTTGGTGATAAGTTCGTGGGAGCAGTACTAAATAATGTACAGGAAGAATACCTCGAATTATAACCAAAAGTTACCCAAAAATGCCAGACTTTACATTTAAAGAATTATTTGACTTCAAACCGCCACAAGCCAACCGGCTGGGATGGATAGACTATGCGAAAGGCATAGCTATCATTCTGGTCGTATACAGACATGTGGTATACGGGTTAAAAAGTAGCGGCATGGTTGTCAGCCAATGGATCATTGACGGCAACAACATGTTCTACAGCTTCCGTATGCCACTGTTCTTTCTCCTGTCCGGGTTGTTCTTCGAAAGAAGCATAGCCCGGAAAGGAGAAATGGGCTTTTTTGTTACCCGTGTTAATACATTGTTGTATCCCTACGTATTATGGGCGTTCATCCAGATCTCCCTGCAAATCATTTTCTCTTCAGTTGTTAACGCCCGCCGCACCGGCGCTGATTATCTGAACATTCTGATACAACCCCGCCATCTTGACCAGTTATGGTATTTATTTGCATTGTTTAATGTCACCTTACTGTATCTGCTTATAGCAAAACTTTTCCGGTACGACAAATTTGCCCAGGTGCTCGTATCCCTGGCTTTGCTTGCCATAGCCCCCCTTGTGAACAGTATCAGTACGCTGTATGATATTGCACTACACTACGGATTTTTCTGCATCGGCAATCTGACTGCAGGTTATTTCTTTTCAGAGAAAGTACAGGATAAACTCGCCTCTGCATATTCACTGCTCGTGTTGTTGCCTGTGTTTGCATTATGCCAGTACTACTTTCTGTATCACCAGCACATGAACCTTTTCCTGTATGCAGGCATTGCGCTGATAGGCAGCCTGTTTACTATCATGCTCGCTTTCCAGCTCTCGAAGCACAATGCGCTTCCTTTTCTGAGAACGTTCGGGCATTACTCGTTATACATCTATCTACTGCACGTACCCATTGTAGCGGCGATCAGGTATTTCCTGCTTACCACTATGATGAAACAATATTTAGTAGCGTTGTTACTGCTGCTGATCTTTATCGCCATCTTCTTTTCAATCATCGTTTACCGGATATGTATGCGACTGAGGCTCGGTTTTTTGTTTATGGGACCCTTTAAGGCAAAACCCTATAATCCGCAGCAACCGGAGATGGCCACTCAAAAAACACATATGTAATGCCTGTAAAAAAGAAATATACACCTGGTATCAGTAAATCATTTCATCAGACCATGCTGCTTCTTTTCGTGGCGCTGACGATGATATTATTGTTTATGAAGATCATGTTTTTTTAAAGTATTCAGATTATTATGTACAGTCAACAGGCTAAAAGAAACATCGTAATATTCCTGTTCATCCTGCTTTGGGTGATAGCAGTACCCGCTATTGCCTACGTATCGTCTATGGATGCAAAATTCAGTATGGTAGTGTTTGGCGGCATCATAGGACTGGCGCTGGCCGTGATCAGCGCCATGAACTTCCGCCTGGGCTATTACATCTATATCACCGTTTCGATGATCGTTCACGTACCGGAAAGGATGGCCAAAACAACGATGCCGGTAGGTGTGGTGATGGACCTCTTTCTCGTACTTATGCTTGCGGGCGCCATCTTTGATAAGAAAAGCAGGGAAAGATCGAACGTAAATTATTACAAGGACCCACTGTTATTGGTACTTTACCTTTATACGGCCTATCTGCTGATACAGTTCTTTAACCCAAACATGTATTCCATCCAGGGATGGTTCATATTTATCAGGGTATACATCCGCAACTTTATTTTCCTGTTTATTACTATCAAGGTAATGAGCAGCTGGGCGGAGATATATAAGTTCTTCCGGTTCTGGCTTATACTTTCTACCGCTGCGGCGTTGTATGGCTGTTTGCAACAGGCGGTCGGGCTACTGCCCTTCGAAAGGGCATATATTGCTATGAACCCTGACAAGTTCAAGACCGTAATGATACAGGGGCGAGCAAGGATCTTTTCCTTTATGGCCGACCCTGCGGCTTTCGGCGTATTAATGGCCTGTGGTGCTATCATTGCTACCGTGTTGCTCACCGCAAGTAATAAAGTGGTGAGTCTTCCAAAGAAATTATTGCTGCTTTTTATCATACCCATCCATTTACTGGCGCTCGGATTTTCAGGAACACGTACCGCATATGTGATGTTGCCGGTAGGATTGTTATTATTCTTCCTGGTGAACCTGCATAACAAGAACACCCTGATCGCCGCCGCTATTTTCACTTTCGGCATGCTGGCCATCCTGTTCGGCCCTTTTTACAGCAGCCCGACCATCATTCGTATCCGTACGGCCTTTATGGGCAGTCAGGACGAATCCCTCAGTCTGCGGGACGTGAACAGGCATGGCATACAACCCTACATGTACTCGCACCCTATTGGTGGAGGTGTAATGACGGTGGGCAATGACGGAGTGACCTATAATCCTGGTCACCGGCTTGCCGGTTTACAGCCCGACAGCGGCTACCTGCGTGCGGTGCTGGAACTTGGATGGATAGGATTGATCATCGTATGCATATACACTTATATGGGCATTCATTACGCTGTAAAGAACTATTTCAGCGAGGACGATGAACTGCATAAACTATTGCTGATCGGTATCGCAGCCGTAATGTATGCGATACTGGTGGCGCAATATGCACAGGAGGCGGCAGGGCTTGTGGAATCATCTATTTTCCTGAACGCCCTTTTGGGTATCACAATCAGAACACGGTATAATCTTTCAACATCTAAATAACAAAGTATGAAAAAGGGACTTTTCCTCATTATTGGCCTGATCGGTTGTCTGCTTGCGCAAGCACAGAAGAAAGAGACGAGCCTTTATATCCCTCTCACCGATTCACCCGAAGTAACACAGCTGAAAGCCGTATTAGTAGAACTTGCCATGCAAAACCCATCATTACAGGTGTACGATAACAAGGCAAAAATTGCAAAGTATCAGACCTACAAAGCCATGGCCGGATGGGCGAACATGTTCCAGGCATCAGGCAACCTGAACGAGTACACTTTGAAGAACAACAGTAATAACGCGACCTTCTTCCCCAGGTACAACTTTTCACTGACTGTACCTCTTGGTAGTTTCGTTTCTATTCCTAACGATGTAAAGATTGCCAAAACGGAGAAGAAAGTGATCACCAATATGAAAGAAGACGAACAGCGGAAATTAAAGGCCGATGTACTGAACGCCTACGAGTTGTATGCTGCCAATAAAAAGATGATGGAACTGGAAGTACCATTATTGGAAGACGTGTACAACCATTACAAACAGACAGAAGAAAAATTCTCCAGCGGTGACAAAGAAGTGTCTGTAGAAACCCTGAACATTGCCTATAGGAGCTATAATGAGGAAATGGTGAGAAAGGTGATGCTTGAAAGGGATATCAGACAAGCCAAGATCGAACTGGAAAAACTGATCGGTATCAGTTTTGAAGAAGCTGTCCTGCAATCACAGGCGCGCACCTTTAACAAATAGTGTAATCACCGGATAATGAGATATTACTTTCAAAGGAACTACCCGGTTATGGCCACTTTACTGCTGCTGGCGGTATTGCTGGTCATAGCCTGCCGGCAGATACTGTCACAGACGGGTGGTTATTTCTGTTACCCGCTGGATGATACCTTCATTCACCTGTCCATTGCGAAGAACTTCGCACTGCATGGTGTGTGGGGTATCAATGCGCAGGAATTCAGCGCAGCCAGCTCCTCCCCTTTGTATACTCTTATACTGGCCACATTTCTCAAAGCAGGCATCAACACGATATGGATGCCCTTTTACATCAATGTGTGCTTTGCATTCCTGTTGGTAGTGATGACCGACAAGCTCTTACAGCGTTTCAGTCTGCCCGCCTCCATCAGGTGTATTACGTTGCTTTCACTTGTCATACTGGTACCGGTACCGGTGATGGTAGCAAGCGGTATGGAGCATATGCTGCATGCCTTCCTGGCCATGTGGATGTTATATCTGTCTGTCGCTTTTCTGACGCCGGACAATACCACCCGCAACCAGGTCTTACTACTGTCGCTGGTATCCGGACTGGCTATCCTGGCCCGTTTCGAATCATTATTCCTGTTGGCGGGCGTGATAGTGGCAGGCATCTATAACAGGCGGTGGGCGCAAACGAGCGTGTTGCTGGTATTATCACTTATACCCCTGATCATATTCGGATGTATTTCCGTACAACATGGCGGTTATTTCCTGCCCAACTCCGTACTACTGAAGGCAAGCAAACTGGCCGGCGGACCATCGCAGCTAATGAGCAGCCTGCAGGAAATTGTCGTCTATAAACTGTTATATGGCAACAATACGATGGTCAACATCTTCACCAACAAATACTATCCGGAAGGGTCTTCTTCTCTTTCCGGTACGACCGTGGTGAGATTACTGCTGATCATTCCTGCACTGATCGTATTATTGAGACCGGGCAACGACAATGTCAATACCATCAGCAAAGTAAAACAACTGGCATGTATACCGCTGATCAATACCTTCCTGCACATGGCGCTGGCAGCTGTCGGGTGGCTGTTCAGGTATGAAGCGTATCTGCTGGCGCTTGATACAGCGGTGATAGCAATACTTCTTTATTACTATTTCCATCAGCTGGCAGCCAGCAGGCGGCATTATTCTCTGCTGGAGAAATCCGCAGCGGCCTTCCTGTTGCTATTTGTATTTGCACCATTGCCATTAAGGGCGCTGGGCGCATTTCATAACCTGCCTGGCGCCGCACGTAATATTTACGAGCAGCAATACCAGATGGGCCGCTTTCTGCAAACGGGCTATCAGCATACAGCGGTGGCCGCGAATGATGTTGGTGCGATCAGTTATTTATCTGACAACAGGATACTTGATCTGTGGGGACTGGGCAATAATACTGTGGCGGCCGGAAAGCTGCACGGACAGTATTCACCGCAGTTCCTGCAAAAGTTCACCGTTCAGGAGAAAGTAAAGATCGCTGTGGTGTATGACACATGGTTTGACAGCACATTGCTGCAGCAATGGAAGAAGGTAGCGTCCTGGAAGATCTCCAATAATGTGATCTGTGGTGGTGATGAAGTATTCTTTTATGCGGTGGACCCTGCGGAGGCGACAACCCTCTATAATAAACTGACGGCATACAAACCATTGTTGCCGCCGGGAGTAGTGGTCACCTATTATCCTATTCATCTGTAATGCAAACACAGCCCAACTATATAAAAAGCCTGGATGGCGTACGCGCCATTGCAATATTGCTGGTAATGGCATTTCATTTCGGCATCATCCGCTTTGGCTGGATGGGTGTACAGCTTTTCTTTGTACTCTCCGGTTTTCTCATCAGCAGTATACTGCTGAAAGAAAAAGAGAAACCATCCCCGCTGACAGGACGCCTTAAGAAATTCTGGATCAGAAGAAGCCTGCGCATCTTTCCGCTCTACTACATTTACCTCACGGTGTTTGTTGTGATCTGTTTATTTACGGCATTTCCACCGGGTTATTTCAGGGATCTGCCCTATTTATATTCCTATACCTTTAACCTCACAAGGATCGCTAATTCCTGGCATGAAAGCCCGGTATACACGCATTTCTGGTCCCTCTGTGTCGAGGAACAGTTTTACCTGTTCTTTCCCTTCATTATTTTCCTGCTTTCCAGGCGGTCACTTCGTGGCTTACTGGTGGCAGTACTGATAGCCGGCCCTCTATTCCGCTGGTCATTCGGTAATTACCTGGCCCAAAACGGTAAGACGTCATTTGAAGTGTTTGACGTGATCTACTGGTTCCCGCTCAGTCACCTGGACGCTTTCTTTACAGGAACAGCGATCCCGTTACTGGGACTAAAGGACCGGATCAAACGTCCGCAATGGCTGTTCGCGTTTGGCTGTATACTGGCTTTCGGCGCCGGCATGGCCAACTATTTCTTTGAAAGTCATGGTCATTCGCTGCCTACTTCCATGGGGTACAACTTCGGAGACGTGAACAGTTATCAACATGTCTGGTATTATACGGTGCTCAACCTGTTCACTGTTTCATTACTGCTGTTGCTCGTTTCTTCTTACAGCAGCATGCCTGGTAATTTTGTAAAGAAGATCATGGAGAATAATGTCCTGGTAGCTATCGGGAAGGTTTCTTACGGTATGTACATTTTGCATTGGGTCATACAAACGCAGCTGGTAGAACGATGGATCACCGTCAGCGAAAGCAATAAATACTGGTTATTTCTGATAGATATTCCCGTAGTATATGTTTTCGCACTACTCAGCTTTAATTTTATTGAACAACGATTTATTCAACTTAAAGATAAACTTACGACCGGCAACACACCGGTCAAAAAAGCCACTACACTCAGCACAAAAAACTAAATGATGAAAAAAGTATTATTACTTGCCTTGCTGACTATCCCGGCAATGGCAGGCGCTCCAGGTTTCATTGGAGGCTTCAGGCAAATAATTGTCCCGACCGATGAATGGCACCAGGTTCCAGCTTTACTGCATGTGCCGCAAGGCAGTCCTAAAGAAAAGTATCCTTTGATCGTATGTTTTCACGGTAAGAGCATTGCAGGTCACGACATCTCAAAATTGTACAGGGAAGGCATTCCCCGGCAAATTAAAGAAGGCCGGAGGATCGAGGCCGTCAACAAGGCCGACGGTAAACTTTACAAGTTTATGGTGTTAGCTCCCCTGGCGGAAAGTTGGGGTATTAATCCGCCACAACTCGAGTTTATCCTGAACGATATACTGAAGAAATATCCTGTGGATTCTTCACGTATCTACCTGACAGGTTACAGTGCAGGCGGATGGTGTACACTGATGTCCATGACCGACAGCAAACACCTCACCTCCCGTATAGCAGCTACGGTTCCTATGTCGCCCGCGCCCATGTACCCGGAAAATTACGGCCGGTTTAAACTGGTAACGGATGCAGGCGTACATGCATGGTACTTTGCCGGCACTGCGGAGCCTCAATTCCTGGAGAACAGTCTCCGTTGTATAGATAGTACCAATCACTATCAGAAAGGGCTTGTAAAGCTCACAAAACACGGAAAGGCACATACCGGCTGGCATGAGTTCTACGATCCTGCCTACAGAGACAGCACCGACAATCTGAGCATTTACGAATGGATGCTTCAATACAAAAGGAAAAAATGAACCGGAGAAAAGCTATCGGCAGTTTGTTCCTGCTGGCCGGCGCCGGTGCGGCAGCCTGGTCGGGGATCAGGCTGCGCAGGCTTTACAGCACGCCTGAACTGGAAAAGCTAAAGGCTCACCAGACGCTGATCACCGAGCTTGCGGAAACCATTATACCTGCTACAGACACACCTGGCGCCAAAGCAGCTGGCGTCAGTCCGTTTATCATCAGGATGATCGAGGACTGTACTCCTAAAAAGGAACAGAACCGTTTCATTATGGGACTTGACGAAGTTGAAGCCTATGCCAGCCAGCATTATGGTCATTCCTTCGTACGCTGCACCATTGAGCAGCGCGAGGTAATCGCCGGCCACTTCGAAAGGCGGGACCGCCCTTACAAAGGCATCGCCGGAAAGATCTCTCACAAGGTCCTGGGAGACTCCTTCTTTATGATCATGAAAAAGTATACCGTAATAGGGTACTGCACATCCATGGAAGGCGCTACACGTGGTCTTGCCTTTGACTACGTGCCGGGACATTACGCAGGTTCTGTAAGATTGAAACCCGGGCAGAAGGCCTGGGCCACAGAATAACAGGGATTGTCATGAATGTTTAACGGGAATAACGGGACAAAGAACTTAAGACAGGTCATTACAGCGCTGCCACCGGAGGGTTCGCAGCCTAACCAGTAATCCTTGTATAAAATCATGAATCTGAACATAAAAAGTGCTCAGCAACGCACTTATGACGCCATTGTTATCGGCTCTGGCATCAGTGGCGGCTGGGCGGCCAAAGAATTGTGCGAAAAGGGACTGAAGACATTGGTATTGGAAAGGGGACGTAACGTGGAGCATGTCAAAGACTATGTAACCACGCTTAAAACACCCTGGGAATTCCCTCATGGTGGACTAAACACAGAAAAGGACTTTGCAGAAGATCCTGTTCAGAGTGCTGAATATGATGAAGGTAATAAGCATTTTTTTGTACGGGATAAAGAGCATCCATATATACAGGAAAAGCCTTTCCACTGGGTCAGGGGATACCAGGTAGGCGGACGTTCACTTACGTGGGGACGTCAGAGTTACCGGCTCAGTGATCTCGATTTTGAGGCCAACGGGAAAGATGGTCACGGTGTGGACTGGCCTATCCGTTATAAAGACCTGGCGCCCTGGTATAGCTATGTTGAGCAGTTTGCAGGCATCAGCGGACAGCCGGAAGGGCTTGCACAATTGCCGGACGGTGAGTTCCTCCCTCCTATGGAAATGAACATATTGGAAAAACACTTCCGTGAACAGGTAAAGCAACGCTTTGACGGACGCTGTGTTACCATAGGCCGGGTCGCTAACCTGACGCGTGGCTGGCGTGGACGTACGCCCTGTCAGTACCGTAATCTCTGTAGCCGCGGATGCCCATACGGCGGTTACTTCAGCAGTAACGCAGCTACACTGCCCGCTGCAGCTGCAACCGGCAATATGACACTCCGCCCTTTCTCCATCGTATCGGAGATCCTGTACGACAAAGAGAAAGGAAAGGCAAACGGCGTGCGTGTAATTGATGCGGAAACACATGAAGTGATCGACTTCTATGCGAAGATCGTTTTCATCAACGCTTCTACCATCGGCTCTGCATTTGTATTGCTGCACTCCACTTCCGACGCTTTTCCGCAGGGATTGGGCAATTCGAACGACCTCGTAGGAAGACATCTCATGGACCATCATTTTAAGGTGGGCGCTATGGGCGATTATCATGGCATGGAAGACTGGTATTATGAAGGCAGAAGGCCTACAGGGATCTATATTCCCCGCTTCCGTAATCTCGGTGACGCCGCTTCCAGGCAGGATTATCTCCGTGGCTTCGGCTACCAGGGATATGCAGAACGAGAGGGTTGGATGTATAATGGCTTAACAGAAGACGGCTTCGGTAAGTCATTCAAAGACAAGTTACTGCGCCCCGGCAAATGGGCGTTCTGGCTGGGCGCATGGGGCGAAACACTTCCCTATGCCGACAACAGGGTAACACTGGACACCACACAAAAAGATAAATGGGGACTGCCATTAGCTAAAGTAGCATTCTCCATCCGTGATAATGAAAAGACCATGCGCAAGGATATGCAGCACAGCGCAGCAGAGATGCTGGAGAAAAGTGGTTTTTCAAATGTATCGGGCTTTGACTACAATTATGTTGGCGGAGAATGTGTGCATGAGATGGGAACTGCCCGTATGGGAAGAGATCCAAAAACTTCCGTGCTGAATGGTAATAACCAGCTGCATGAAGTGAAGAACGTATTTATCACTGACGGTAGTTCCATGACTTCCTCTGCCTGTCAGAACCCGTCACTGACATATATGGCGCTGACGGCAAGGGCCTGTGATTTCGCTGTCGGAGAACTGAAGAAAGGAAACCTTTGAGCTTTTATTGATAAACCGCCCACAAGCAAAAGAAGCCGTCCCGGAAATGGGGCGGTTTTCTTTTTATTTACCGATATCCTCGTTCCAGAGTTTCGGATGTTGCTGAATGAACTGTTGCATGATCTCAATACATTGCTTGTTGTTTTCGACGATCACTTCGAGATTGTGCGCTTTCAACAAGCCTTCTGCTCCCATGAATGTCTGATTCTCCCCAATGACGATCTTCGGTATGCCGTATAGCAATATTGCGCCCGCACACATATGACAGGGAGATAATGTCGTATACAGGGTGCACTCCTTATAGACTTCAGCTGAAAGCCGGCCGGCATTTTCGAGTGCATCCATTTCTCCATGGAGGATGACACTGCCTTTCTGTACCCTTCTGTTATGACCACGTCCGATGATATTACCATTGTGTACCAGGACGGACCCGATAGGGATACCGCCTTCTTCAAGGCCCATTAAAGCCTCATATATTGCAACCGACATAAAATTATCCGTCATAGTAAACAGCATTTAGAAGGATCAGGTATATTTTGCTGATCCTAAGATACTTAATAAATCCGGGGTCAGATCTTTTTTGCACTTCACCAGCGAACAGATGGTTTTGAGGTCCGTTCTGGGAAAGCTGTATGCAAGTCCGATGCTCAGGTACCGGATATAACTAAAAAACCGCCTCATTATTCATGAGACGGTTTTTTAGTTATTTACAGCGGATGTTATTACAATCCGAATGCTGATTTTACTTTTTCAACGTAGTCCAGTTTCTCCCAGGTAAACAGCTCCACTTCTACTTTCTTCTCATTCTTTTTACCCTTGTTGAACACTTTGGTAACTACCTTGCTATCGCGGCCCATGTGACCATAAGCAGCTGTATCGCTATAGATAGGATTACGCAGTTTCAGACGCTGTTCGATAGCGTAAGGACGCAGGTCGAAGATCTCTTCTACTTTCTTCGCGATCTCGCCATCGGTCAGTTTTACTTTAGCTGTACCACGGGTGTCGATGAACAGACCACAAGGCTTAGCCACACCGATCGCGTAAGATACCTGTACCAGTACTTCATCGCAAAGACCGGCAGCAACCATGTTCTTGGCAATATGACGTGTCGCATAAGCTGCAGAACGGTCAACTTTGGACGGATCTTTACCGGAGAATGCACCACCGCCATGAGCACCTTTACCGCCATAGGTATCAACGATGATCTTACGGCCGGTTAAACCTGTATCACCATGAGGACCACCGATCACAAATTTACCGGTTGGGTTGATATGATAAGTGATCTTGTCATTGAACAGGGACTGTAACTCAGGTTTCAGTTGTGCTTTTACACGTGGGATCAGGATGTTGATCATGTCCTGCTTGATCTTACCCAGCATTTTCTCTTCGTTATCGAAATCATCGTGCTGTGTAGAGATAACGATGCTGTCAATACGAACAGGTCTGTTATCGTCAGAATATTCGATAGTTACCTGGGACTTTGCGTCAGGACGCAGGTAAGAGATCTCTTTACTTTCGCGACGCATGGCTGCCAGTTCGATCAGCAGTTTGTGAGCGAGGTCCAGTGCCAGCGGCATATAGTTTTCAGTTTCGCGGGTAGCGTAACCGAACATCATACCCTGATCGCCGGCGCCCTGTTCTTCAGGGTTCTTACGCTCAACGCCCTGGTTGATATCAGGAGATTGTTCATGGATCGCAGAGAAGATACCGCAGGAGTTAGCCTCGAACATGTACTCACTCTTTGTATAGCCTATCTTACGGATTACCTCACGAGCAATTTCCTGCACATCCAGGTAAGCTTCAGATTTTACTTCACCAGCCAATACAACCTGGCCGGTAGTTACCAACGTCTCACATGCTACCTTTGATGTGGTATCATAAGCAAGGAAATGATCAATCAGCGCGTCGGATATCTGATCGGCCACTTTATCCGGATGGCCCTCGGAAACTGATTCTGAGGTAAATAAATAAGGCATAAATAATTTAATTTCGGCTTTTAAAGTAGTATTGAATTAGTACAATTTACCAACTTTTTGCATTTTGGTGGTATGCCTCATGGTAAACTGCGGCAAAAATAGGAAAATAGTTTGAGAATGAGCTTTTCAGAGAATAAAAAAAGCCCCGTTCCAAACGGGGCTTTTCTAAGGGAAAAAATTATTTTCCAAGTAGCTGGTTGTACAACTGCAGGTAATCTGCCAGATCTTCATTCTCCTTTTTGTAAGGAAGAATGATCTTGCCTTTTTCTGCTTTGAGCTCATCCACTACTTTCTTTTCTGTCTTTTCACCGGCCAGTATCACAGCGTCGGCATATTTACCGGCTCCTCTGTTCAGGGCACTATTAGTACCCTCTTTGTATAGTTCCAGGTCTTTTTCTTTGATCTGGGTACTGATGGTCGCTTTCTTCACAAAGCCGGCGCCAAGTTTCTCTTTAAAAGAGTTTGGCTCCATGGAGTAAACCACTTTGGAATGGGCAAATACCGGTTCTTTCTTGTAAGCAGTCTTCAGATATAAAGGGATCAGTGAAGTCATCCATCCACTACAGTGAATAATGTCAGGCGGCCAGCCGAACTTCTTTACTGTTTCCAATGCTCCTTTACAGAAGAATACCGCACGGGCTGCATTATCGTCATAGAACTGCTCGTTTTCGTCCGTGAACAAAGTCTTACGCTTGAAGTAATCTTCATTGTCCAGGAAGTAAACCTGTAAACGGGCGTTTGGCAATGATGCCACCTTGATAATCAACGGATAATCGTCACCTTCTATTACAATGTTAATGCCAGACAGTCTTACCACCTCGTGTAACCGGTGCCTTCTTTCGTTGATAATGCCAAACCGGGGCATGATCACCCGCACTTCCAGCCCGGACTCATTGGACTTAATTGCCATTTTATTGACCATGTTCGCATACTCTGTTAATTCCAGATAAGGCGACATTTCCTGAGCAATAAAAAGAATTCGTTTCTTTGTGGACATCTAATGCTGATATTAATGCAGTAATTTTAAATTTGGTTTGCAAAATTACGGATTTTTAACGGAAGAAAAGACAAATTGGCACTTTTAACATCCTTTTAAGCAATAAATTATGTATCTGTTCAAGCGGAAAGACGATCTCGAAAGGCATTTATCAACAGCACGGAAAGAGGGTAAACGTATTGGTTTTGTGCCAACTATGGGCGCATTACATCAGGGCCATCTGTCCCTTATTTCGGCTGCAAAAGAAAACACTGACCTTGTTGTATGCAGCATATTTGTCAATCCCACCCAGTTTAATGATCCGGCAGATTTTGAAAAATACCCCATTACCATCGATCAGGACATCCTTCAGCTGACTGCCACCGGAACGGATGTACTATTCCTGCCATCTGTACAGGAAATGTACCCCAATGGCCTGGCCCCCGAAACGTACTATGACTTTGGTCCGCTGGAAACCGTACTTGAGGGCGCCCACCGTCCCGGTCACTTCCAGGGCGTAGGCCAGGTAGTACACAAACTGTTAAACCTGGTGCAGCCCGACAAACTCTTCATGGGACAAAAGGATTTCCAGCAATGTCTGATTATCAATCGTTTGATAAAGATACTCAATTTGGGCGTTGAATTGGTTATCTGCCCTACCCTTCGTGAACAGGACGGTTTGGCTATGAGCAGTCGTAACCTACGCCTTAATTCCACGGAAAGACAGAACGCACTCCACATTTCCCGTGCGCTGTATTACATAAAAGACAACCTGACAAAAGGTTCCCTGAAAGAAATAACAGGCAATGCCATTAGTGAGCTGAAAGGCAATGGTTTCGATGTTGACTACCTGGATATGGTCTCAATATTGCCCGACGGAAATGTTGACTTTCCCGCTACTCCCGGCAGAGAACCTCTCTTTGCAGTGATCGCCGCCAGGGAGATCAGCAGTAATGTCAGGCTGATTGACAATATGCAGGTGAACTAATTTGCCTGAAATATTATTGCATACAGCTACTTACCAGCGGAGCACGCTAATTGCGCCGGAACACTGTATTATATTTTTTCCCTAATTTTGCCATACACCAGACCCACGGGAGTGGGATATTTTTTATCATGCACATTGAAGTACTGAAAAGTAAAATCCACCGCGCAGTTATCACTGAAGCAAACTTACAATACGTAGGAAGTATTACTATTGATGAAGACCTGATGGATGCTGCTAATCTCATCGAATACGAAAAAGTACAGGTTGTGAACGTTAATAACGGACAACGCCTGGAAACCTATATCATCAAAGGGAAACGCGGTTCAGGCGTTATTTGTATGAATGGCCCCGCTGCCCGCCTGTGTGCGGTTGGCGATGTTGTTATTATTATTTCCTACGCTACTATGGAATTTGAGGAAGCTAAAAAACATACTCCTATTGCCATATTCCCGAAAGAAAACAATAAATTGTAACTGCTGATCCCAAAAGACTATTACTATGCCCAAATTTTTGAAGTTTATCTGCTTTTTAGCCATTGGGCTAGGATTAGTTTGGTTAGTTACACATAATCTTACGGACAAGGAGAAGGACGACATTTTCAGTTCCCTGGAGCATGCCAATTACTGGCTGCTGATCCCAGTTATCATAGTCGGTATTGCCAGTCACTGGTACCGGGCTGTCCGCTGGAAGCTCATTATGGAGCCGATGGGCTATCATCCCAGTACATTAAATACCTTCTTTGCCGTTATGGTGGGTTACCTGGCCAATCTGGCCGTGCCCCGTCTTGGTGAAGTGACCCGTTGCGGTATCGTGGCGCGGTATGAAAAGATCCCGGTAGATAAACTGGTAGGTACGATGATCGCGGAACGTGCTGTAGATATGCTGCTTCTGCTCATCCTGATGGTGATCACCGTTGTAATTCAGATAGACGTGATCGGTGGATTGTTCGTTGCTGAGATCTGGCATCCCATTGAGAATAAACTTGGTGGCGCCGGCAGCTCCCGTTCATTGATCATCGTAGGCGCTCTTATCATACTTATTCTGATCTCGTATATCGGTTTCCGCCTCATTTCCCGTTCCAAAATAGGTATCAAGATCCGCGCGCTGGCTCATGGCGTATGGGATGGCATCCGCTCCATTGGTCAGATGGAAAAGAAAGGCTGGTTCATTTTCTACTCCATACTCATATGGGCCATGTACTTCGCCATGATGTACTTGGGCTTTTACTGCATGGAAGAAACCCGTTACCTGGGCCTGAAGGCAGCCCTCGCAGTACTCATCATCGGCAGTGTAGGAATGATCGTAACACCCGGCGGTACCGGCGCCTACCAGTTCCTGGTACAAAGAACACTGATGGTGTACGGTGTGCTGGATACAACCGCCTATGCATTCGGATGGATCGTATGGTCGGCCCAAACCCTCCTCGTACTGGTTGTTGGTGTGGCAAGCCTTATTGCATTACCCCTGTTAAATAAAGAACGTGTAAAGACCCCTGCTACAGATGCCGGACAGACCGTCTGATATAGCCGTAATCACTTCCCGATCATCTGCAATAAATGATTTATACAAGTATATCTGATAAATATACCATAGATTGTTATCTGTAAACCGCTCGGTATCACCTTATATTTGCTTATCTTTAAGAACACGCATCAGAAATTTAACATAAGATGTTATCCAAAATCTGTATTGTTGCGATTAACAGTGTAATCACAACCGTTAATTACCCTTCAGATGCGATTGTCAAATAGTGAGCCAATAGAATTTAATATACAAGATCCGGTGATGGAAAAGAAAAGCAATAGCAAAAAGATCGCGCCAGCCAAGAAACTGAAAATAATTCCCCGGGATGTCAGCTGGCTGGCATTTAACGCAAGAGTTTTACAGGAAGCGGCAGATAATTCTGTACCCCTTCATGAACGCATTCGCTTCCTGGGCATTTTTTCCAATAACCTGGACGAGTTTTTCCGCGTACGTGTCGCCACGCTTAAAAGGATGCTGCTGGTCGGTAAATCAACCCGTATGCACCTGGAAGAAAATCCCGACGAGATACTGGACGAGATACACAGCATGGTGATAGACCAGCAACGTGAATTTGACCGTATCTGGGAAGGTATTGAAGATGAGCTGAAAGAGCACAAGGTATTCATCCGCACAGAAAAGCACCTGAACAAAGATCAGCAGAAATTTGTACTTAACTACTTCAATGAAGAGGTACGTACAAATATCATCCCCCTGATGATCGAAAGTATTCAGCACTTTCCTTATCTGCGTGATAAATCCATCTATCTGGGTGTAGTACTGGCCCGCCAGGATAACTCTGTCAGACAAAAATTTGCGTTGATAGAGATCCCTACCTCTATCCTCCCCCGTTTCATCATCCTGCCTTCCAAAGACGGAGAGGAAGATATCATCCTGCTGGAAGACGTGATCCGTTTCTCCCTGCCTCATATCTTCTCCTACTTCGGATTTGATAAGTTCTCTGCCCATATCATTAAGGTGACCAGGGATGCGGAGCTGGATATCGATAATGATATTTCCACGAGTCTGATACACCAGATCGAAAAAGGTATTAAAGACCGTCGTAAGGGAAAACCTGTACGGTTTGTATATGACAAAGACATCGACCCGCTGCTGCTGGAGTACCTGATGCGCAGGCTGGGTCTGTCAAGCAAAGACAACCTCATTCCGGGGGCACGTATCCATAATTTCAAGGACTTTATGGATTTCCCCACCAACGTATTTAAAGAGAGATCTAACCCACAACGGAAAAGTTTCATTCATCCCCTGTTTGCCAATGCCACCAGCGTGATGCACGTTATCCAGGGACAGGATGTTATGTTACATTTTCCATACCATTCTTTTGATACTATCATCGACCTGTTGCGAGAAGCGGCTATTGATCCGAATGTAACCAGCATCAAGATCACCGCTTACAGGCTGGCACGTAACTCAAGGATCGTCAATGCCCTGGTCAATGCCGTGCGGAATGGTAAACAGGTGACCGTAGCACTGGAGTTAAGGGCCCGTTTTAATGAAGCTGACAACCTGGAATGGAAGACCCGCCTGGAAGATGAAGGGGTAAAAGTGTTGATAGGTATTCCCGGACTGAAGATCCATGCCAAGTTATGCGTTATCAAAAAGCGCATCGGTACCAAAACCGTTCAGTGTGGTTTTGTAAGTACCGGCAACCTGAACGAGAAAACGGCGCGAGTATATGGCGACCACTGCCTGCTTACGGCCAACAGGAATATTATTGCAGATATCAACCGCATTTTCGCTTACCTCGAAAACGCCAAACATGACGTCAAGACACTGGAAGCATGTACTACACTTCCGGTAAGTCCTTATAGCATGCGGCCTTTCTTTGTACGCCAGGTGGAACGGGAGATCAAGAATGCCCGCCATAAGAAAGGCGGGGCCATGATCATCAAAATGAACTCCCTCTCCGATCCAGAAATGATCGGCCATTTATATGAAGCAGCTAAGGAAGGTGTGGACGTTAAGATGGTCATCCGCGGCATCTGCTGCGCCTATACGGAGAACAAGAAATGGAAAAAGGATATTACGGCCGTCAGCATAGTGGACGAGTACCTGGAACATGCCCGTGTATTCATATTTGGTAAAGAAGGACAGGAAAAAGTATACATCGCTTCCTGCGACTGGATGCTGCGTAACCTGGACCACCGCGTGGAAGTCGCCATCCCTATCATCGATCCGGATATCCAGCAGGAACTGAAGGATATTATGGCGATACAGCTCAGTGGCAATGTCAAAGCCCGTACCCTGGATAATGAGCAGAAAAATGAATACAAACGGGATAACGGCAAGAAGATCAGGTCACAGATTGAGATCTTTAAATATCTCCACGAGAAACAATATAATAGTTAGCATTGAAGATCAGGGATCAGGATCTTTGCATATTGATAATGTCTGATTCCTGATCTAATTGTATACATTTGCGCCCATGAAGCTTGCTGCCATTGATATCGGGTCCAACGCCGCCAGGCTGCTCATTTCTGAAGCATCTCCAAACAGCCAGGGCCGGATGGACTTTACAAAAGTGAACCTCGTCAGGGTACCATTGCGTCTGGGTATTGATGTATTCAGCGAAGGCGCTATCTCTGAAAAAAGGGCCGCTCATCTGCTGAGTACTATTAAAGCATATAAACTTTTATTGGAAGTTTATGAAGTAAGGTATCTGAAAGCTTGCGCCACATCGGCCATGCGCGATGCTTCCAATTCGGCAGAGATCCTTCATACTGTCAGGCAGCAAACCGGCATAGACATCAAAGTAATATCCGGTCAGGAAGAAGCTTCTTTCCTGTATGAAAGCCACATCGCGGAAAACCTCGATAAGACCCGTGTATACATGTATATCGATGTGGGTGGTGGTAGTACCGAAGTCACCATCTTCAGCAACAACAATCTCAGATATAAGGAATCTTTTAATATCGGCACTATCCGCCTGATGCAACACCTGGTCACAGACGATCAGTGGCAGTATATGAAAGACACCATCAAATCCCGCCTCCGTGGACTGAACAACATTACAGCCATCGGTTCAGGCGGTAATATCAACAAGATCTTCTCTCTTTCCAAACGTAAAGAGGGTAAACCCCTTACGCTGGAAGTACTCAAAGATTACTACAAGGAATTCAACAGTTTCTCCGTTGAAGAACGTATCCATCTCTATAATCTGCGTGAGGACCGCGCCGATGTCATCGTACCTGCGCTTCAGATCTATATCAACATCATGCGATGGGCCGACTGCGAAGAGATCTTTGTTCCCAAGATCGGTCTGGCCGATGGCCTGATCCAATCTCTCTACGCCGAGATCAGCAGATAATTTCCAAATAATAGTTTACCTTACGCGCGCTTTTTAGTAATTAACTATTAATCTGTCTCGGATGTCTACGCACAAAGAAGTTAAACGGATCACGACACATATATTGCAGAAAATGAAGGACGATGGAGAGAAGATCTCCATGATCACAGCTTATGACTATTCCATGGCCCGCATTTTTGACGATGCCGGTATGGACATCCTGCTCGTAGGCGATTCTGCATCCAATGTGATGGCTGGCTTTGAAACAACACTTCCTATAACACTGGACCAGATGATCTATCACGGAGCTTCTGTGGTAAGGGCAATTAAGCGCTGCTTTGTGGTCGTCGACCTTCCTTTTGGTACCTACCAGGGCAACTCCAAGGAAGCACTGGCATCTACCATCCGTATTATGAAGGAAACCAGCGCGCATGGGGTAAAGATAGAAGGTGGAGAAGAGATCATTGAATCCGTAAAACGTATCATATCTGCAGGTGTACCGGTAATGGGTCATCTGGGCCTTACTCCTCAGTCTATCAATAAATTTGGCACATATACAGTTAGAGCCACTGAAGAAGCGGAAGCACAGAAACTGCTCAACGATGCCCGTCTGCTCCAGGACGCAGGCTGTTTTGCCCTTGTACTGGAAAAGATCCCTGCCATCCTGGCCAAACAGGTAGCAGAAGCACTACGGATCCCGGTAATAGGTATCGGCGCCGGTAAGTATGTGGACGGTCAGGTATTAGTAATGCATGACCTCCTGGGTATCAATAAAGACTTCAAGCCCCGTTTCCTGCGCCGTTATCTCAATTTATATGACGAAATTTACAAGGCATCGCAACAATATATCCACGATGTGAAAGCTAAAGACTTTCCGAACGATAACGAACAATATTAAAATTGTTTTATGTTAGACTATGTTCTTAGCGGTCTGATGCAACGCTATCAGGAACGCGTTCCTGACGTTGCAGCGATTATCGCCGCCATGATCACGGAGAATCTCATTGAGGTTCCGGAAGACATTGAGAATGACCATATTGCCTTCCGCACAATAGGTGTACCCGAGCTCGGGATACAGTCGCTGGAAAAGATCTTCCTCCACTATGGTTACACTAAACGGGACGCTTATCACTTTAAAGAAAAGAAGCTGGACGCTTTCTGGTATGCACCACCAAAGCCAAACTACCCACGCATCTTCGTCAGCGAGCTTCGTGTCAAAGACCTGAGTGAGCAGGCGCAACAGATCATTACCAGTTATACCAAAGAGGTACTGGTGGACCCTGTAAGCAATCTCAACCTGGACGACGGGCCGGCGGTAGATATGTTCCTGCATAGTTCCTTATGGCGCACACCTACCCTGGAAGACTACCAGGCGCTGGCAGCGGAGAGTGAATATGCGGCCTGGGTGATCTATAACAGATATTACCTGAACCATTTCACTATCAGCCTTCAGAACCTGCCTGCCGGTTACAATACCGTAGCCGATTTCAATAACTTCCTTGAAAAAGAGGGATTTTCGCTGAATAACGCAGGCGGTAAAATCAAAACAAGTCCTGACGGATTACTGCTGCAAAGCAGTACGGTGGCCAAAATGATCCCTGCTACCTTTGCCGGCAATGAGACACAGAAAATCGCAGGGTCTTATGTAGAATTTGCAGAGCGCAAGGTATTGCCGCAGTTTGCAGACCTGCCTGCCGATAAGATCACCCGTGAATATCGCCGGGAAGGTTTTGAAGCAGGCAATGCGGACCGCATTTTCGAAAGCACTTATAGTTCACAGACGAATAAACAATAACCAGGGGTTGCCGGGAAAACGGGAGATAAAACAAATCCCGCAGGCCCGGCATCCTTTTTTTATGGAAATGACTCCTTCATAGGTTAACTCATACATCCAAAACACGCCGTGTCCCGCATGGCATAAACAGTACAAAATGATCCAGGATATTCTGCAACAACTGCAAATCAGCAATGTAAACAGTGGCGTCAGCACAGGGCTTAACTGGCTGGATGCGAAGGGTGAAAACATTCCCGCTTCATCTCCGGTGGATGGAAAAGATATAGCGACTGTCAAAGCGGCCAGCCGTGCCGATTATGACGCGGTGATCGCAAAAGCGGAAGAAGCCTTTAAGGAATGGCGCCTGTGGCCAGCCCCCCGCCGTGGTGAGGTGGTGCGGCAGATAGGTGAAGCGCTCCGTAAGAACAAAGAGCCGCTGGGCAAACTGGTGTCTTACGAAATGGGCAAAAGCCTCCAGGAAGGTTATGGAGAAGTACAGGAAATGATCGATATATGCGATTTCGCGGTTGGGCTTTCCCGCCAGTTACACGGGCTGACCATGCATTCTGAACGTCCGGGTCACAGGATGTACGAGCAATGGCATCCGCTGGGCGTTACAGGCATCATATCCGCCTTTAATTTCCCTGTAGCGGTGTGGAGCTGGAATGCGATGCTTGCATGGGTTTGCGGCGACGTATGCGTCTGGAAACCATCAGAAAAGACCCCTTTGTCGGCTATCGCCTGTCAGCATATTGTACATGACGTACTCAAGACCAACAAGGTACCGGAAGGCGTTTGCTGCCTGGTGACAGGCGGTCGTGAAGTCGGTGAGTGGATGGCGGCAGACACGCGTGTGCCGTTGATATCCGCCACAGGTTCTACCCGTATGGGAAAAGCGGTGGGCAGTGTAGTAGGTGCCCGTCTGGGACGTGCATTGCTCGAACTGGGTGGTAATAACGCCATCATTATCTCAGCCAATGCCGACCTCGATATGAGCCTCATAGGCTGCGTTTTCGGGGCCGTAGGTACCGCCGGACAACGTTGTACCAGTACCCGCAGGCTGATCATTCATGAGAGTGTTTATGAGGCCTTTACGCAGAAATTAGTGAAGGCATACCAGCAACTGCGTATCGGTAATCCGCTGGACGAACATAATCACGTAGGACCATTGATCGATAAAGACGCCGTGCGCCTTTACCAGGAATCCATCGAAAAGATCAAGGCCCAGGGTGGCAGCTTCATGGTGGAAGGAGGCGTACTTTCAGGTGGCGAATATACCTCTGGTTGTTACGTGAAACCCTGTATCGCCGCCGTAGAGAACACCTATTCCATCGTACAGCACGAGACCTTTGCACCAATCCTGTACGTGATGAAATACAACAATATAGAAGAGGCTATCGCTATGCAGAACGCCGTACCACAGGGATTGTCTTCCGCAATCATGACACTGAACCTGCGTGAAGCGGAGCTATTCCTGTCACAGTCAGGATCTGACTGCGGAATTGCAAACGTCAATATAGGAACTTCCGGCGCAGAGATTGGCGGTGCTTTCGGTGGCGAGAAGGAAACCGGCGGTGGTAGGGAAAGCGGGTCAGACGCGTGGAGAGCTTATATGCGCAGACAAACAAATACGATCAATTATTCTACCCATTTGCCATTGGCGCAGGGTATTAAATTTGATCTGTAAAAAGTTTTTAGTGCCTGCACAATAACTGGAATAACATACCGTTTAATATGCGGATAACTTTTAAACTGATATTAATTGCAATATAATTGGCTTGTAAGAGCAGTACCTTTCTTTCACAATTGCATGTGAGCGAACAATGTAGATCAAAAAGAATAGCGAGGTTAGAGAACCTCGCTTTTTCGTTAAACGGAAACCATGCTTATGAGAAAAGTAATTATAACTTGGAAAGTTATCAAGTACTCTTCCAGCTCTAAATATTACACTTTTTTCCGGAATTTCATATTCTACTTTTGTGGTATTTGCAAGTATTTTTTTACGAACGGTCGCAGTTATAAGCTTGATACCAGCACAGATATGTAAGACTTTCATTTGGAAGGTAATAGCGCTTCGCCGGATAGCTTCGTTCAGTCAGCTGATGTTAAAATAATACTAAAAAAGTCTCTTTACAGTTACATTGCTTCTTCTACGCTTCTTCTCTGCTTGTTCTACCTTAGTTCTATGTACGTACTATCCAAATTGCAAGATCCTTACTGGCAGATTGTTTCAGCTTAAAACAGCGTTTAAAATAACGTACCAGACTGATACTGTTTTAACTTCCTCCGGCTTCAATATATCATCCTCTCTCTTCCAAAAGAAAATTTCGTTCATATTCATTTAATTATTAAATTAACAGTAAATGAGCGAACCCGATTGAGTTACAGGCACTTCTATCATGTTGGCAATTGTCACGTAAACGGCTATCCAGTTAATCGGCTGTTGGCATATTGTATTCACTCGTTCATCATTTAACGTACCTTATTCCCTTACAATTTGCATAACTTTAACCTAAATTGGTTTTTGATTTGTAAAGCTTATTGAGAAAAAAACAGACTGATGAAATCTAACAGAGCTATGGCAGTCATGGCTGGTGGTGTGTTGATGGCTGCTATTACCGCTAACCCGACTTATGCCCAATCTACAGCGACTCCCAGGAACTGGCACCTATTGAACTATGCGCAGGACAGTGTTTACGGCACCGGTGTTGAGAAAGCATATGCTGAACTCCTGAAAGGGAAAAAAGGCAGCCCTATACTGGTCGCGGTTATAGATTCCGGGATTGACACACTTCACGAGGACCTGAAATCCATTCTTTGGGTGAACCCGAAGGAAATTCCTGGTAACGGCATTGACGATGACAAGAACGGTTATGTCGATGACATTCATGGATGGAACTTCCTGGGTGGTAAAGATGGTCGCAGCGTGAAAGAGGATAGTGACGAAGCTACCCGCGAATATTATCGCTATAAGAACCTTTATGGCAATCCTGACTCCGTCCTTGATAAACAATCCAAGGAATATGGCTACTGGCAGAGATTACAGGGCAAAGTGTCCAAACCTTCCGGTGAAAGCAAGGTAACCTACAAGACCATGCTGAAACTGCAAGAAAGTTTGCGTAAATGCGAGACACTGATAACCGGTTACCTGCACCAGAATGATTTTAACGCCGCAAAACTGGATAGCATACAAACTTCCGACGCCGATGTAATGGTGGCCAAGAAATTCTTACTCCGCATCTTCCAGAATACAGGCGAAGAAAACCTCAACTACTCAGAACTTAAATCAGAGTTTGACGAATACCTGGCTGAGTTGAAGAAGAAGGCTGATATGGCCGACAGCGAAGCTCCGGTTGATAAACGTGCCGATATTGTCGGAGACAATGTCAACGATATTAACGACAAGTACTATGGCAACAACGACGTAATGGGACAGTTCGGCTTTCACGGCACGCACGTTTCCGGTATCATTGCTGCTGCAAGGAACAATGGCGTGGGTATAGATGGTATTAACGACAATGTGCGCATCATGATGGTGAAAGCTGTTCCTGATGGCGATGAACGCGATAAAGACGTGGCCCTGGCTATCCGTTATGCAGTAGACAATGGTGCACGTGTAGTGAATATGAGCTTTGGTAAAGGCTTCTCTCCTCACAAAGATTGGGTAGATGCTGCTGTAAAATATGCGGAAGAGAAAGGTGTATTACTCGTACATGCTGCAGGTAACGATGGAAATGACAACGACATTGTCGACAACTTCCCGAACCCTGATTATGCGAATCATTCACCGAGAGCTAATAACTACATCACAGTTGGCGCAAGTGCTAATGGTAAGACTGGTAAAGTAGCCAGCTTCTCTAACTACGGCAAGAAGAATGTAGACCTCTTCGCGCCAGGTGTACAGATCTATTCTACTGTTCCCGGCGGCAACAAATACGGCAATGCCAGCGGAACCAGTATGGCGGCTCCAGTAGTGGCAGGTGTAGCGGCACTGGTGCTCTCCTACCATCCTGATCTCTCTGCACAACAGCTGAAGTACATCCTGATGAAATCAGCCACTCCGTTACCTGACAGTACGAAGGATGTGAACAAGCCAGGAGCGGGTGATGTGAAAGTCCCTTTCGCTGATCTGTCTATTTCCGGTGGCCTTGTGAATGCGTATGATGCATTGAAACTGGCGGATAGTATTGAAGCCAATAAAGATCATAAGTCAAAGAAGAAAAAGAAAATGAAGATGGAGTCCGTTAAGAAAGGATAACATCTCTTATCTTATAAAATAAAGGCGTCCCGGTAATACCAGGACGCCTTTATTTATTACCAACTATTAGAATTATTTTTGAGACTCATTCCGTATACAATGTCAGATAGCCAGGCTCATTTATCACTCTTCCTAAAACAGAAATCCAGACTACATGGATTGGCATACAAAATGACCGAAAGCGTAAGTGATGCGGAGGATGTTTTAAACGACATTTATATTTCCTTTTCACGTCAGCCATTAGACAATATAAAGGATCCCGAAAGATACCTTGTCCGCTCAGTTATTCATGCATGCTTCAATATACTGGAAAAAAGAAAGAATGTAGTATACCCGGGCATCAATCTTCCCGAGCCTCTCGCCCATGAACGTTTCCCAGATCTGCAGAAGAGTGACATTTCCTATGCATTGTTAGTATTACTGCAGAAACTTAATCCTCAGGAAAGAGCTGTTTTCCTGCTTCGTGAAAGCTTCGATTATGACTATGATGAAATAGCTTCCCTGGTTGGTATCAATGAAGCCAATTGCAGGCAACAATTACACCGGGCTAAAGAAAAACTCAAAACCGGTAAAGTAAAATATAGTCCTTCTAATTTAGAGAAGGAGGAAATGACCAGGGCATTTATTACCGCATGTTTAAACGGCGATGTTAAACAGCTGGAAACCTATCTGTCAAAAGAGGTCACCCTCTTCATGGACGGTGGCGGCAAGGCTTCTACTGCGATGAAACCTGTCTCTGGTCTGGATAGTGTAATGATGTATCTGGCCAATGGCGCCCTTAAATTTGGTAAGGACTTGTCGTTTACTATGAAAGAAGTAAATATGGAAACCGGGGTCCTGTTTGAGAACAAACTGACTAACGATCTTGATACCATCCTGATTCCGGTTTTCGACCAGGATAATAAGATCAGTCATTTGTTCGGCATCAGAAACCCCGATAAAATGAAATACCTTCTCTGATATCAATATCCTTTGCCAAAGTATTTCTCTATAAATGCACGCTCTTTTGGTGGTGTTTCCCGCCAATGGAAGAAGTTCGTATACCCTGCAATGATAAGCGCTGCAGCCAGGATACCAGTACCTCCTATCAGATAGGCTCCCTTCTTCGACTTAGTTTTCAGATAATGTATTGATGCTACATGCAGGCTGATAGCACAAACATCCAGGAAGTAATAGGGTATGAAAAACCATGTAGCTGGATTCATATTAAGCCCTGCTACCGTATAATAGAAATTGGTATCCAGGTCCTCCACCAGTCTCGCCTCTATTACAGCGCCAACATGACCGATCAGGAAAACTGAAAGATAGAGCCCTGTATATATCTGTATCTTTTCTGCAACTGTCTTTGCGTTACGATTAAATAGTAGCTTGACACCTGACACCACCTGGATCAACACTACCAAAAACAAAATACTTTCTACCACCGGATGCCGGTATACTTTCCTGAATTTCTCCATCAGCGCGATATGTGCTTCTGGACCAGCGAATGAATATAAATGGTTAATCAGATGAATACCAATGAATAAGGATAGGGTAATGCCGGAAAAATAGTGTAGTGTTTTAATTGCCTGTGGTTTGCTTTCTTGTGTCATAAAATATGCTTTTTCAGATAGAGGGCGAAAGCGGGATTTTGTGACAGGGGGTGTTTTTTTTATACCCAATCCCCCAAACGCCCTGGTTCTATACATTGTGACCTGGTACCTCATTCGCTGCATAATAAGAAACCTTCCGACAACATATTTGTCTTAAGCATATCCAAACTAGCCCCGCAAGCCAGTTGTACTTTAAAACTCTTTAACAAATTCTTCATGCGAATTAAGTTTCAAAAACTCATCTCTTTTCATGATTCTTCCGTGATCATTATCAATTAGGATCTTTCTACTGGATGGGAAAGATGCAACTAACTTTTGTAGATAATGAAAATTATAAAATAGGCAGGCAAAAACATTAAACTTATCAAATTCAGATATTATTATTTTTTGTTCGTCGGGTTCCATTAGATCGAACATGCTGTTATCCTTTGAAATAGAAAAATAACTTTCATGCTCATATGGAATGTTATATTCAATTTCAAATTCATCTACCTCTTCGAACTCAAACACCTCCATTGTATATAATCTAAAATCTGATATTTCAAACGTTGAATCAGTTATTAAAAACGCATCCCTCATAATCATTTTTTTTTGTGCTTATATATTTTATAACGTTCCTAACATCTCTAAATCAGATAATTGTCCCGATGTTTTGTTCCTAGTACAATCCATTTCTCCCATACAAAAGGGCCGACCGTTCCGGTCAGCCCTGTAATAACAAAAAACTTAGTCAATTATCACTTCACCAGTCTCCAACTCAACGGATACCTATACAAAATACCATTATGTGCCTTAGTCGCCGCAATTATAGAGAATATAATATTCACCAGATACACCACTCCACGTGTGCCATGGAAGATCGATATATCCGTAATATCCCAGTAATGAAAGCCAGGTCTTCCCCAGGCCCAGTCCCAGTGGTTGATCATACCGAACAGGTTAAGCGCCACGTTCACGATACTTAGCGTGATCTGAAAATTTAGTGCTTCTTTTCCTGTCTGGTTCAGGAAGTCGGATTCACTCCGTTTAACCAGCCAGAGCACTAACGCGACGATGATATTGCCTGCCGGCGGAATGAACAGCATTCCGGCAACACCACCCAGGTGCATGGCGAGCGCCCAGTTTCTTTCTTCTTGTTGTTGCATAGAGAATATATAGTTTCGGGTTATGTCTTCAGGGTACTTTGGTTGATCAGCGAAAATAAAATAAAACTACAAACCTGTAAGCCGGATTCTGTTCCTCCCGAAAGAGGATACTATCATTTATCTTCGATGCCGTTCACACGGCACCTGTATCTGCCTACCCTCGGTCATTGGACGAGCAGCCCTTAAGCGACCGTATACATGGCATTTCAGCACGCAAGGTTTACCCTCCCGATATGTTGCCACACCAGAACGTAGGCTCTTACCCTACATTTTCACCCTTACCTTACACCGCTTGCGCGAAATAAGGCGGTTATTTTCTGTGGCACTGTCTGTGCCATTCTCCTCTCTTTTAAAGGAGAAAAGAACAGCCCCACCCGTTAGGTGGTGCGTTACTCTATGCTGTCCGGACTTTCCTCATCCTCCTTTCGGTGGAAGCGATAGTACGGTTTGTAGTTTCTGCAAATGTAATAGAAAACACGGCAACTGGGTTAGTGCCGGAAAAATATCTCCGTAGCGCCATATCCATAGCGAGGGTGATATTCATTGATAAACCGCTCCACTCCAGGCGTATCACGCAGAATGGCGTGTATCTCATCCTTCAGCTTGCCTTTTCCAACTCCGTGGATCACGATCATACTGTGCTGGTGATGCACAATGGCCAGTTCCAGGTAGTGCACAAATTCGTTCAGCTGTATGGCCAGTATCTCTATATTCTTCAGTCCGCGCCACTCCTTTGTCAGCATTTCTATATGCAGGTCCAGTTCATATTTAGGCTGTGCGGGGGGCTCCGGTACAACTGGAGCTGCCGGTATGCTGCTGGCTGACAGTGAGCCTATACTGCTGGCATCGAAATAGGGCTTATCGTTTTTACTCTTTTCCGGGTATTTATCGAACAACAGCTGACTGAGGGTCGCATCCCTCCTCGTCTGCAGTTCAGACAGCTGCAGGAACAGCTGTTTCACCTTCGGTTTCCATGTTTTCGGGAAAGAAGGCGCCAGTTTATCATTCTTCTCTTTCGGGAAGAAAACGAACTCCAGCCGGGGGCTGTCGTTCAGCGATTCAAACATCAGGTCGGACAGGTAGAAATTACTGAACGGCTGGATCTCATTACGGATCTCCATTTCCATGCTATTACGCAACCATACCTGAAAGTTAAACCGGTATGCTTCGCTGGTTTCGTTCAGTAAGTAAAATTTGAGGGATTGAACGTGCTCCTCGTAAGCATCCATTCTGAAAACTGGCAGAATTGACAGGAACATCCCCCTGCTCATGCGGATATTGTCCTCATACTTCTTTTTCTCCGGCTTAATATCATACCCTTGCACCCGCTGTGGCGGAGGTGTCGGTTTAGGTGTCGTAAAGCGATGAAAATATGGGAAATCGATCTGGTCAAGATATACCGGAAAGGTTACCTTACCCACTTCGACCATCACCATAGCATCATTGATAATATCCACCACTGTCCCTTCCTCCTTGGAGTGAAGCAGTAATATTTTATCGCCTATCTCAAACTTCATACTTACAATCTCCGCGATAGAAAATACAGTTTTACCTGAACTGCCAGTAAAAAGCAGTCCGCATCGCGGAGGGCAAAGGTAAGACAATTATTCCTCAAGCCGGATGGCGGCGCATATAATCGTCAAATGAAATGGGGCCGCTGCCTTCCACTAGGAAGAAAACCAGGAGCAGCAGAACAAGGATAGAAAGGCCGGTTCCTTCGTGTACCTTAAATAACCCTGTAGAGGTATGTACAAAAAAGATGGCGCCTAAAAGGATTGGAATCTGGGCCAGAACGGCCACACGTGTAAGTAAACCGAAAATGATAAGAACACCTCCGAGCAAATGAGCAAAGACAATGTAGTGAGCAAGCCAGAAGGACATTACTGTGAGCCAGGGACTTTCGTCGATCACAGCTTTAAGTGCATCAATGTTTTGTATGAAAACCACTCCTTTGTAGAACAGAAATACGCCTAACAGGACACGAATGCCATCAAGCCAACGAGGATGATGGCGTTCGCCCCAACGGTCGATTCGTTGTAGCAGATTCATAACACAAGATTTTAATGATCAAAGAGCTTATCCGAATATACGAAATAAACTTGACCGAAGCAATATTTAACTTGACGGCAGCAACAATTGATCTAAAATCATGATTTACTTACGCTTGCGCCAGCTTACTTCTCTTATAACCATAACAGAAATAAATGGTCAGACCTATCAGTAGCCAAATGAAAAACACTACCCAGTTCCTGAAACCAATTTCCGTCATCAGATAGAAACAGCTCAGTAACCCCAGCACAGGAATCAGTGATAACTTTTTAAGAAAGGATAATGCAGTGAACAGCAATGCAGCCACTACAAAGAAGAAGAAAGGAATATTGTGTTTCCATACTTCCCAACCGCCTGAAAATGAGAACCGTTGAGGTAGTTCATTGCGGAACAGGAATGTAAAGAGGATTATAATAGCAGGTACAATAAACTGGCCGTTGATATACGGCAGCCTGAAACGTTTCGTAACGGGATCTTTCTCCTGCTTCGGCAGCAACAACACGCCGCCACATACCAGGATAAAAGCGAACAAAGTGCCGATACTCGTCAGGTCCGTTACGATGGTCAGGTTAAGGAACAATGCCGGTACGCCTACCAGGAACCCTGTTACAATAGTAGCAAACGAAGGCGTTTTAAACTTAGGGTGAATGGTACTGAACTTCTTCGGCAACAGACCGTCACGGCTCATACTCATCCAGATACGGGGTTGACCGATCTGGAACACCAGCAAAACACTCGTTGTAGCCACCACGGCGCTTACAGAGATCAGGAAACTCACTTTAGGCAGGTTTACCGCATTGAACACAAATGCCAGCGGATCTTCCACTTTCAGTTGTGAGTAAGACACCATACCCGTCAATACAAAAGCGATAAGAATATATAACACTGTACAGATGATCAGGGAGTAGATCATTCCTTTAGGCAGATCCCTCTGCGGATTAGAACACTCCTCCGCCGTAGTACTGATGGCGTCAAACCCGATATAAGCAAAGAACACCGCAGATACCCCTTTTAACACACCCGAGAATCCGTTAGGCATAAAGGGCGACCAGTTGTCTACATTCACATAAAAAGCCCCTACCACGATCACGAAGATAATCACCAGGATCTTGAGCCCTACCATAAAATTGGCGCTCCTTTTACTCTCCCGGATGCCCACAAAGGCAAGGTAGGTAACCAGCACTACAATGATAAATGCAGGCAGGTTCAGAATGACAGGAATGCCGAAGATGTGCGGCGCCGACTGATACAACGCATCGGAAGCGCTGTCATAGTTGTTGGCCAGCCATTCAGGGAACGACAGGTTCAACCCGACGGCACCACCGATACCCGCCAGCAGGTTATTGAAATATCCGCTCCAGGAAATGGCCACGGCAATATTCCCGATAGCATATTCCAGTATAAGCGCCCATCCGATAACCCAGGCAGCCAGTTCCCCGAAGGTCACATAAGAATAAGTATAAGCACTGCCTGATACCGGTACACGGGAAGCAAACTCCGCATAACAAAGCGCAGAGAACCCGCAGGTCACAGCAGTAATAATAAATAATAAGGAAACACCAGGGCCTCCGTGATAAGAAGCTTCCCCGATAGTAGAGAAGATACCCGCGCCGATCACCGCAGCAATACCTAAGGCGGTCAGGTCCCGCACCTTTAATACCTTGTTTAATTCACCTCCTCCATGCGCATCCGTTAAACCATCTTGAGCATCTTTCAGTATACTGATAATAGATTTCTTACGAAAAAGCGATTTGGACATCAGGTATTTTGGTTACAGGTTTAGCTAATGCGCGAATATATATAAATTAACCGATACACAAACTGCAGACAGATTGCGTATCAGTTTTTTAATGTTCCCTGTTCAACAGGTAGTTAGCCAGTTCTGTTAATGGTTTCTTACGGCTGGAAAGTACCGCGATGTGCTCCAGGTGCTCAAAAGCCAGCTGCTGGAAACGGTCTTTTTCCCTTTCCGCCCAGGTATCCACCTTACAATCATGGAACAGTTCCAGCACCTGCGCTACCTTATCATCCGGGTTGGTGGTCAGCAACTCTTTCAGTTTCTTGTTCTGTGCCGGATTACACATGTCCAGGGCCTTTAACAGCAGGAAGGTCTTCTTATTTACCAGGATGTCCCCTCCCTGTTGTTTGCCGAACTTTTCCGGGTCGCCGAATGCATCCAGATAGTCATCCTGGATCTGGAAGGCAATCCCTATGTTCTTGCCGAATTCATATAGATGCTGCTGATTGTATTCACTTCCTCCGCCAATGATCGCTCCCATCTTCAAACTGGCGGCCAGCAACACGGAAGTCTTCAGTGCGATCATATTCACATAGTCATCGTACTTCACCTGTTCCGGCTCCATGTCCTCAAAGTCCATGTCTATCTGCTGTCCCTCGCAAACTTCTGTAGCTGCTTTGTTAAAAGCAGCGATCAGTTTCTGCTTATAATGAGGCTGTACCTTGTTAAGATACTCATATACCTTGATCAGCATCACGTCTCCTGCCAGTATCGCCGCCGTTTCACCGTACAGGGTATGTACGGTAGGCTGATTACGCCGTAAGGGAGCTTTGTCCATGATATCATCATGCACCAGCGTGAAATTGTGGAACAGTTCCACCGCGGTGCCTACTTCAAAAGCATCCGGATGGATCTCGTCAAACAGTTCATTACCCATTATGCTCAAAACCGGTCTGATACGCTTACCACCGATATTAAGGATATGGCTCGCAGCGTCATACAGTTTCTTCGGCTGCTGTGGAAATTGTTCTTTACTAAAATGTTCTCCGAACCGGATAGTCAGGTCTTTAAATGAATGCATGGTGGTCTTCTGTTATCGAATAAGCGGCTGTAAGTTATATAAATTATGGCTTTTTACGGTCAGCCGATCCCCGCTTCTTTGCAGATGCAGGATTCTTCTTACCAGCGGTTTCTTTCCTTTTTCCTTTCGGCTTTGCATCTTTTCTTTCGCCAGCTCTTTCACCTGTCGCCGGTTTACGCGCAGACCTTCCACGCGGTGGAACCTGTACACTTCCTTCTTCCTCTATCAGGTCATAGTCCAGCTGCCGTTTCACCAGGTTGGCTGCTACCACTTGTATCCTCACCTTATCACCTATACGGATCTTTCTGCCGGTGAACATACCTATCAGGGCATACTCGTTCTCGTCATACTTGAACTCGTCTTTGGTCGTCATATTGTGAATGCTCACAAGTCCCTCGCACTTGGTATCTACAGTTTCCACCCAGAAGCCGAAGTGTGCAACGCCACTCACTACACCGTCAAATTCTTCCCCGATGTACTGCTGCATGTATTCCACCTGCTTGTATTTATTAGCAGCTCTTTCAGCATCCATTGCCTTACGTTCCATTTCAGAGGAATGTTTACACTTTTTCTCCATCTGTTTATCCGGATGGATATTGTGCGTCAGACATTGTTGCAACACGCGGTGCACCAGTACATCCGGATAACGGCGTATCGGCGATGTAAAGTGACAGTAGTGATCAAAACCTAATCCGTAGTGACCAATATCATCCACGGTATACGCTGCTTTCGCCATCGTACGGATACCCAATGTCTCCAGTACGTGCTGCTCCGGCTTGCCATGGGCCAGTCGTAACATCTCATTGAAGGAGCGGGCCAGTTTATCCGGATTATCCACTTCCAGCTTGTGACCGAACTTACGGGCAAAGCCTGAAAATAACTTCAGCTTTTCCTCATCAGGTGTGTCATGCACACGGTACGGGAACGGCACATGCTGATTGGTTCCTATGCGGATATTATATACATATTCCGCCACGGTCCTGTTGGCTAACAGCATCAATTCTTCAATTAGCTGATGGGCCTCTTTGCTTTCCTTCACCACAATGCCTATCGGCTTCGCGTTTTCATCCAGCTGGAAGCGCACCTCCTGGGAAGAGAAGTTGATGGCGCCATTATCAAAACGCTTCTTACGGAGCGTCTGTGCGATCTTGTTCAACAACAGCACCTCGTCCTGGTAAGGTCCTTCACCCGATTCAATAACATCCTGCACCTGTTCGTACGTAAAACGGTGGTTGGAATGTATCAGCGTCCTGCCTATCCAATGCTCCTTGATCTCTCCGTTCTCATTCATCTTGAACACAGCTGAAAAAGTAAGTTTGTCTTCGTGCGGACGCAGGGAACAGAGCTCATTAGAGATCTTTTCCGGCAGCATCGGCAGTACACGGTCCGGTAGATACACAGAAGTGGCGCGTTTGTCCGCTTCCTTATCCAGCGCCGTATCCGGCAGTACATAATGGCTTACGTCCGCAATGTGCACCCCTACCTCGTACCAGCTGCCACGCAGCTTACGGATAGAGATCGCATCATCAAAATCTTTTGCATCCACCGGGTCAATGGTAAACGTAAGGATCTTACGGAAGTCCTTTCTCTTCTTCACTTCCTCTGCGTCAATGTTCTCGCTGATCTGATTCAGTTCTTTGATAACATCGTCAGGAAAGCTAAGCGGGAAACCGCTTTCTATCAGGATCTCTTTCATTGCCAGATCATTGGTATTGCTGGCGTCCAGCACCTCCACGATCTCGCCTACAGGCTTGCGGGTCTTCTCACCCCAGGCCACCACCTTCACGACCGCTTTGTCCCCGTTCTTCGCATTCTTCATGGAATTAGCGGGAATGTATATATCGGGCATGAACAGCCCTTTTTCCGGTACCAGGAAAGCAAAGCCTTTGTTGACCTGCAGGGTACCGGTGAACTCTATCTTTTTGCGTTTAACTATTTCCGTTATAACACCCTCCATACGTCCCTCATTCTTGGCCTGTTTGATCACATCAACCAGTACGTCGTCTCCATCAAGAGCGGTATTGAGATTTTTCTGGCGGACCATTACGTCCTTTTCCTGTCCTTCAATTATTACAAAAGACATCCCGGAACGGGTTATCTGTACAGTACCACGAAAGGTTTTTTTCTGGCTACTGTGTTTTTGAGGTTTTTTCTTTTTTGTCATTCTCGTAACGTTTAATCATGGTTACTTCCAAACTGATCCACGTAAGTAAAAATATAATTATTAAATGATTCTCCTTCCCCAAAGAGGAAAGATATTTCGACCGGCATAACGGCTATGGGTAAGTTCATAGGACGCAGCTGGTCTTCGAGCAGTTGTAGTCTTACCGCGTCCTTTTCCGTTGTTACTACCAGTTTACTGGCGCCGGGAAGGTTGCCGAGCTCCCTGTTGATTTTCTCCAGATCAGAAACGGAATAGTAATAATGATCCGGAAAAGGCAGGAGGAACACGTTTTTATAGCTTTCCTTCAATTGTTGTAAAAGTGGCTCCGGACGGGCAATACCACAAACGAGTAACACGGTGGTATCTGCCGGCACGGTAACCGGTGCGCCGCTGAACATGTCGTATAAGCTGCCATATGTCAGAGAAGTAAAAAACAGTTGCTGATGTGGCAGGGGACTAATTTCCTGCCTGATGGCGGCTTTTTCGGTAGCAGACAGTTGCGGCGGACATTTGGACACAATGATACAATTGGCCCTTTCATAGCCCTTGCGGCCTTCGCGCAGGCGGCCGAATGGTACTACATGGTCTTTGGTAAAGCGGCGGCTGTAATCGGTGATGAGGATGTTCATGCCCGGTTTCACAGAACGGTGCTGGAAGGCGTCATCCAGCAATATCACTTCTGTTTCGGGACGTTCCCCCAGCAGCTGCGGTATAGCAAGCATACGTTCTTCCCCTACGCAGACTTCGATCTCCGGAAATTTACGATGGAACTGCATTGGCTCATCGCCCAGTTGCGCCGCTGTACTGGCACCATCCGCTAGCAGGTAGCCGCTCGTGCGCCGGTTGTATCCCCGGCTGAGGGTGGCTACACGGTAATTATCTTTTAATGCCCTGATCAGGTGCTCTACGTGCGGGGTTTTACCGGTGCCACCCACGGACAGGTTGCCTACGGCTATAATAGGCAGGTCAAACTCTACGGCTGTCAGTACATTGTTATCATAGAAACGGTTGCGGACCCACATTACCAGGCCATACAACAGGGAAAAAGGATATAATAAGATCTTCAGGTGTTTCAGCATTAGTCGCTTTTTTTGAAATCATAAATTGTTTGCGGCGTTACGACCATATGCAGGGGAACGTCCTTGTCGTTCACATCTGCGATGGCTTCTACCGGTTCAAACAATGACAGTCCGATGGTGGTCACTGTTGGCAGGCATTGCTTCAGGAAACGGTCATACATGCCTTTTCCGTATCCGACCCGGTGCCCTTTTTTATCAAATGCAAGCATAGGCACAAAAACCAGGTCCATTTCAGCCGGCATCAACGGTAGTCCGCCGGTAGGTTCGGGTATCCCATAGGCGTTCCTCACCAGGACGGTTTCCGGTTTCCACAGGAAATGCTCCATCTCCGCACTGCGCATGTCCGACTTTGACAACGCCCATTGCAATGCAGGATACGTCGCTCTGGCCCAGTCCACCAGTGCGTGTGTGTCCGCTTCTTTCTTTTCAGTGATGGGAAGAAAAATGTGTGCCATTCTGAAGGCGCTGTAATCCAGTCGCCGGCATTGGTTCAATAACTCCCTGTTCAGGGTGGCGATCACATTATCCGGAAGGTTCAAGCGTTTTTCCAGATATTCCTTTCGTATATCCTTTTTTGTTAACAAGTGGATCTAAATTACCTCAAAGATAGCTTTTCTGCCTGTTCCTTCACAAAAGCCTTGTCAATTAGCTCACTGTGAGGGATCCTGCCCAGCAGCGGATAACCGCTCCATCCTATCACTTCGGCTTCATTGGTATGGTGTTCGCCGCTGAAGATCCAGCCCAGTACAGGGATTGCGCGTTGTCTTAGCACCTGTGCGGTCAGTAGTGCGTGGTTGATGCTGCCCAGGTAGTTCTGCGCCACTATAATGACCTTCGCCTCCAGTTGCTGTATAAAATCGATCGTGAAGACCTGTTCCGTTAGCGGCACCATCAGCCCTCCTGCTCCTTCTATAACGAGCGACCGGCTTCGTGGTTGAATGCTGTGCGCCAGTTCAAGTATCCGTTTTACGTTAATGTTGACATCTTCCAGTCTCGCCGCCAGGTGTGGTGATGCGGGTGCTTCCAGGCAATAGGCTTCCCGGTGGCAAACCGACACCGGATTTGATAATAAACTTTTTACCGTATCTGTGTCTGTCCCCTCCATCAGCCCCGTTTGTACGGGTTTCCAGTAATCGGCTTGCAGTGCTTCTACTACGCAGGCAGATGTTACTGTTTTTCCCACTCCGGTTCCTATACCGGTTATAAATATCCGCTGACTCATGTTATGCAAAGATAGTATAATAGGAATTACTTTGATAATCAATTCCTGGTTAAGGAACTGTAATCGTCTTTGACGGCGTGCAATGTTGGCGTATGGTTGTTGTTTTCAATAATGCAAAGTTGTAATATGTGTGCGCACTCTTTTTGCGCAGTTTGAAATTTATTTTTCTGCGGATGGTTTTTACGGCGATTCCAGGGTTTCCCCTTAACCTGCAAGAAGACTTTCCAATAACTTCTAACTACCTCCTAAATACCTCTGAAAGCCTTCACCAGCGCTTCAAATAGGGTGATTGTATAGGTATTTAGGCCTATTAACCCAGTATTACAGGCCTTTTTATATAGCTAGCACTATACAAAAAGGCCTGTAAAGCAGGCCTAATACGCCTATACATAGGCCCCCCCACCCTTTTCGAAGTACTAATGAAGGCTTGCGGAGGTGATAAAGCGCCTTTGTATAAATCACAAGGCATCTCATATTGAAGGCAATGCGGTCCGACAATCTGCCAATAAGAGATATAAAATGGCACTATCAAATGTTACATCAAATGGTAATATCAAATAGTATTAAACAGTCCTGTTCAATAGTGAAGTTAGATGGTAGCACTAACATGAGATATCGCCGATAGCCGCCCTGTCATTTATTTTGGAGACCGGCCGCGGCGAGCATTCGGGTGGAAATCACTGGCCTTCAGTTATTTGAAGTATGCTGATGCGCCCCACCAGGGGTTTAATAGCATTCCCAAAGCCTACCTGCCCCAAAAAAGCTAAATAGAAAGGAACTTCAAAGAACTGCAGCCAGTGATTCCATCCGAACTGCGAAGCCAGAAGGTCAGCGCTAGAATCACTGTAACCCCGAATCCGCACCCGACGTCCAATACCTACGTTACACTATTCCGGTTAATAGCCCTGGATGCCATATATCCCCGCTTAAGTCCAACTATGCGTCGTGTATGAAGCATGTATACGTCGTGTATAAAGCGCACTCGCGGCAACCGGGATAGCGGAAATTCCTTACATTCGCTACAGTCCAACAAGATTTATATGAAATTTTGCAATAGCATCCTCGAAACGATTGGAAACACCCCCCTTGTAAAGTTACACCGCGTTACAGCCGGCCTCCCTTGTCCGGTATTGGCAAAAGTTGAGTTCTTTAACCCAGGCAACTCCATTAAGGACCGTATGGCCGTTAAAATGGTCGAAGAAGCCGAAAAACAAGGCCTGCTCAAACCAGGCGGCACCATCATCGAAGGTACTTCCGGAAACACCGGTATGGGCCTCGCACTGGCTGCAGTCATCAAAGGATATAAATGTATCTTCACTACTACAGATAAACAATCCAAAGAAAAAGTAGATATTCTCAAAGCTGTAGGTGCTGAAGTGATCGTCTGCCCTACAAACGTAGAACCAGAGGATCCCCGCTCCTATTACTCGGTTGCCCGCAGACTGGCCACTGAGATACCGAACGCATTTTACGTCAACCAGTATGACAATCTCGCCAACAGGGATGCTCACTACGAGCAGACCGGTCCCGAGATCTGGGAACAGACCGAAGGTAAGGTGACTCATCTCGTTGTCGCTACGGGTACAGGTGGTACCATTACCGGCGCTGGTAAATATCTGAAGGAAAAAAATCCAGATATACAAGTGTGGGCTGTAGACAGCTATGGTTCCCTGCTGAAAAAATACCACGAAACCGGCGAACTGGATATGACTGAGGTATACCCTTATATCACAGAAGGCATCGGAGAAGATTTCGTTCCCCAGAACTATGACATGAGCCTGATCGATCATTTCGAGAAAGTGACCGACAAAGATGGCGCTGTAATGGCCCGCCGTATCTCTAAAGAGGAAGGTATTTTCGTCGGATATTCCGCTGGTTCGGCAGTGTCAGGATTATTGCAGCTGAAAAGTAAACTGAAGCCTACCGACGTTGTTGTCGTGATCTTCCACGATCATGGAAGCCGTTATGTAGGGAAGGTTTATAATGATCAGTGGATGATGGAACGTGGTTTCCTGGACGTCAAGACGGTGAAGGATGTCGTGAATGGCCGTCGTAATCAGCCGCTGGTGACAATTGACCAGGAAGAAAAAGTGAGTGAGGCTATTATTAAGATGAAGAAGTATGATATCGAACATCTGCCCGTATTGCATAATAGCCAGATCGTTGGTGCCATTTCTGAAGGCGGTCTTTTCAATCGCCTGATCGACGACTCCAACCTGAAAGATGCACAGGTTAAACAGGTCATGCAGCATGCCTTTCCGGAGGTTAGCATGGATACGCCTATCGAAAAGCTGTCCGTTTATATCAACAAGGAGAACGGTGCGGTGATCACCAAAGATGATGGCGGCAAACCTCACATCGTTACCAAATATGACATCATTCAGGCATTGGGTAGTTAATTGATCAGATGCCGGTAATGAATATTTACAAAGATCAAATGGGGCGGGAAGTGGCCATTCCCTATCCGCCCCGCCGGATCATCTCACTGGTCCCTTCTCAAACAGAGTTACTGTATGACCTCGGACTGGATGAAGAGGTGATCGGCATTACAAAATTCTGTATCCATCCTTACGACTGGTTCCGTAATAAGACACGCATAGGCGGTACCAAACAACTGCATATTGACCAGATCCTGGCCCTGCAACCCGACCTGGTTATCGCCAATAAAGAAGAGAATACTGCCGAACAGGTAAAAGCCCTCATGCAGTACGTACCGGTTTGGGTTAGCGATATTCGTCAGCTGGAAGATGCCCTGGATATGATCAAAAGTATCGGCACAATAACTGGCAGAAGTGAACAAGCCGGTCAAATAGCAGATAACATCTCTCTCAGCTTCAGCAAATTAAAAGAAGACATACAGAACATACGGGATATACATGATGAACAGAACGCCCAGAGCGGACCGGGCGCACAGGACGGACTGAATATGCAGGGTGAAACCGGCATGCAGGCCAAACGGGACCATCACTCACTGCGCACCGCTTATTTTATTTGGCGGGAACCGTGGATGGTAGCAGGCGGTGATACCTTCATCCATACAATGTTAGGTTACTGTGGGCTCGAAAATGTTTTCGCGCAAACACCGCGATATCCGGGTATTGATATTGAACAACTGAAGACTACAGATTGTCAGCTGGTATTACTTTCATCGGAACCTTATCCCTTTAAAGAAAAACATATCGCAGAATTGCAGGCATTACTCCCAACGGCACGCATTGAACTGGTGGATGGAGAAATGTTCTCCTGGTATGGCAGCAGGCTACTAAAATCGGCGGCGTATTTCAGGGACTTGCTGGCAAGGCTTTGATTGGTCTTTATTGGAGTTGGTATACCGCTTTCGCGGATGATCGGGTAATTATCTAAACACTTATCAAGAGCCAGCGGAATTTCTCACCGGGCATCCCGGAAGAATATGCCGGAAACATATTGAGAACATTCTGTGGGAATACTCACATAAGGGATTAACACATATTAAACAATTGTTATCCCGGAGGGCCAGATCTATGACCAGCGACAACAATTTGCCTTAAAAAATGACGAATTCCTATAAAAAAGACCACTTTTTTTGTGATTCTTACAATTCTTATTCTGAATTCTACTATAATAGTTAATCTTTAGTACTTATATTTGCTGTCCTTAAATGTAAAACAATCCGAAAGCTATGGGAAAATACAGAGCTGGCGTGTTATTCGGCGAAGAGCTGGATGCGCTGTACAATGATGCCAAGAATAACGCGTGGGCAATGCCTGCTGTTAACGTAGTGGGTACCAACTCCGTAAACGCAGTACTGGAGACCGCTGCCAAAGTAAACTCACCTGTAATTATTCAGTTTTCTAATGGCGGTGCGCAGTTCTTTGCCGGTAAAGGAATGCCGAATGATAAACTGCAGGCAAATATTGCCGGTGGTATTTCCGGTGCAAAACACGTACACGAAGTGGCAAAATACTATGGTGTTCCTGTAGTATTGCACACTGACCACGCTGCTAAAAAATGGTTGCCATGGATCGATGGTTTGCTGGATGCCGGTGAACTGTTCATGAAACAGAACGGTCAACCACTGTACAGCTCCCACATGCTGGACCTCTCTGAAGAGCCACTGCACGAGAACATAGAAACTTCCCTGAAATATTTCGAAAGAATGAACAAACTGGGTATGTCCATCGAGATCGAACTGGGTGTAACCGGTGGTGAAGAAGATGGTGTTGACAACTCAGGTGTTGAAAACCATAAACTGTATACGCAGCCTGAAGAAGTAGCATACGCTTACGAAACATTGTCCAAAGTGGGCAGCCGTTTCACTGTAGCAGCTGCTTTCGGTAACGTACACGGTGTATACTCTCCGGGTAATGTCGAACTGCGTCCGATCATCCTGCAGAACAGCCAGGAGTTCATCCAGAAAAAACATAACACTGCTGCTAAACCAGTATATTATGTATTCCATGGCGGTTCCGGTTCACCTAAACACCAGATCAACGAAGCACTGGGTTACGGTGTGATCAAAATGAACATCGATACAGATATGCAGTGGGCGTTCTGGGAAGGTATTCATGATTTCTACGAAGCAAAGAAAGACTATCTGCAGGCACAATTGGGTAACCCTGAAGGTCCTGAGAAGCCAAATAAAAAATACTATGACCCACGCGTATGGCTGCGTAAAGGTGAAGAAACATTCGTTAAACGCCTTGAAGAAGCTTTTGCTGACCTGAATTGCATCGGCAGGAACGCATAATCCGCGTCGCGGTATAATTTATAGATCCCCGGGAGTCATTCCCCGGGGATTTTTTTTGCAATACGTTTTTATTATAGCACTTATATATATATCTTTCCAATCAAATTATTGGTTGCCAGGTACTTTAAGTATAATTCCCCGGGTAGAATACTTTGGAAGTTAATATAATTTGTATCTTGCACAACTATTTCGTAACCTAATAGCACAATATGTCAAGCTGGTTTAAGCGCATTAAACAAGGCATTCAAACGTCTACAAGTGAGAAGAAAGAGGCGCCGGATGGATTGTGGCACAAATGTCCTAGTTGCAAAAAAACCTCTACAGTAAAAGATCTGAAAGAGCACTTTTATGTCTGCGACAAGTGTAACTACCACAATCGCATCAATTCGGCCGAGTATTTCGAAATTTTATTTGACGATAATCAGTTCGAAGAGCTTTTTGACAACATCTATCCTAAAGATTTCCTCGGATTTAAAGACCTGAAACCTTACGGAGCAAGGTTGATCGACGCTCAGAAGAAATCAGGACTGAAAGACGCGATGCGCGTCGGCGTAGGTAAGGTGCAGGAAAACGACCTGGTGATCGCTTGTATGGACTTCGCCTTCATCGGCGGTTCAATGGGATCCGTGGTAGGTGAAAAGATCGCCCGTTCCATCGATCATTGTATCGCGCACAAAATGCCGTTGATGATCATCTCCAAATCAGGTGGCGCCCGTATGATGGAAAGTGCTTTCTCCCTGATGCAGATGGCTAAAACGTCCGCAAAACTAACACAACTGGCAGAAGCAAAACTGCCTTATATTTCCCTGATGACAGACCCTACTACCGGTGGTGTGACTGCATCCTTCGCTATGCTGGGAGACCTGAATATTGCGGAGCCTAAAGCCCTGATCGGTTTTGCCGGTCCGCGCGTTATCAAGGAAACAATTAAAAAAGACCTGCCGGAAGGATTCCAGAGTGCTGAGTTCCTGCAGGAACACGGCTTCCTCGACCTGATCATTGACCGTAAGGAAATGAAAGAACGTCTGGCTGCGCTGTTACAGTTATTTAAACACTAAGCACCAAAACTTAAAAAAATTAAGGGTTAGGAATTAAAGATTAGGAATTGGGATGCATTTTCCTGAATTTCAATTTTTAATTCCTAATTTTTAATTCCCAATTACTAAAGACAATGGCAGAACTCAAGAACAGATCGGCATATTTCGAGTACGCAATAGAGGATAAGTATATTGCCGGGATGGTATTGACAGGAACAGAGATCAAGTCCATCCGCGGTAGCAGGGTGAGCTTCAATGATTCCTTCTGCATTTTCTCAAAAGGAGAATTGTTTGTTAGAAGCCTGCATATCGCCGAGTATTCACACGGCACCTATGCTAATCATGATCCCCTTCGTGAACGTAAGTTACTGCTAACCAAGCGGGAACTGCGTAAGCTTGAGAATAAGATAAAAGAAAGAGGCTATAGCATTATCCCTCTACGCATCTTCATTACCGACAAAAGCCTGGCAAAGATCGAGATCGGCCTGGGTAAAGGTAAAAAGCTGCACGATAAACGCGAAAGCATCAAACAACGCGAAACGGACAGGGAGATCAGAAGATTCCTGAAATAAGAAAATCTATTATTCGAGTATATGCAAAACCGTTTCTGGTGGCTGATCGCCCCTATCCTATTGATCCTCTCCTGCAAATCAGGCGAGAAAATGTACAACAAAGGCAGATACGATGAAGCCGTACTGTTGTTCGTAAAAAAATTACAGAAAAAACCTGCACACACTGTTTCACTGCAACTTCTTCCTGATGCCTATGCACAGGCAAAACACTCCCATGAGGACAAAGTAAATGGTTACATGACCTCCAACGATCCTTTGAAATGGGAGTACATCAACAACGAATATCGCGCACTCCAAAGGCTGTACGACGGCATTAACGCCTCCCCCGCAGCCCGTGCCATTGTAACACCGAAAGATTATCGCAATGCCATTACCGGCGCACAGGAAAATGCCGCACAGGTAAGATATGACAGAGGCGTAGACCTTCTTGAAGAAGGTAGTAAAGGCGCCGCACGACAAGCGTTTGATGAATTTCAGGCCGCCCTCAACCTCATCCCTAATTACCGCAATTCCGCCCAGCTACGGGATGAGTCTTTCCAGAGAGGCCTGGTGAACGTAGTAGTAAGGCAGATCGAAGTACGTTCCCCCTATTATCAGTTCAGCGCTGACCAATTCCGGGATATCCTGATCCGTAACCTTCAACAACGGAATATCAACCGCTTCGTACAATTCACAGACGAACGCATTGCCAAAAACAATAAGATACAACCAGACCAGTTCCTGGAAATGCGCTTCTACGATTTCGTAGTCGGACAAACCTACGTAGACCGTACCGAAAAGGAAGTATCCAGACAGGTCGTTGTAGGCTCTGTAAAAGACACCGCCGGCAAGAAGATCGACCGCTACGGCACCGTGAAAGCGAAAGTATACGTTGTAAAATCCACTGTCCTGTCAAAAGGCCTGCTGGATTATCAACTGGTTGATGTAGCTACCAACAATATCGTACGTACAGACAGGCTTCCAGGCAGTTATACCTGGATGAACCAGTTTGGCTATTATAAGGGTGACGAACGTGCGCTCAGCGACGAAGACAGAGCCTTGCTGGGTGGAGAAGATATTCCGCCTCCTCCTCCCCAGGACCTATTCCTGGAATTCACGAAGCCGATCTATGACCAGCTGACCCGTGAAATGCAGCTTGTTTATAACAACATGTAAGTAAAATACTATCCGGCCGAATGACCGGCTATTGAAAAGGGGCCAGAGAGGCCCCCTTTTCAATTTATATGATCTGAAGATCATTGTTTTAACACCGATATCTCCTAAACCAGACATTAAATTAATATGTATATTTGCAACCGTAAACAGACCGTTTGATAGCCTGTCACCACCAGGCCTATCGTTCAAAACCATATAATCTATGAAAAAGCTCGCATTGTTATTGCTTGCAACCAGTCTGATAGCCGGTGCATGCAAAAAAAATGAACGGGGAGATAATGGGGATATTAAACCCGCAGGAGGCACCTTCACAATTGAAGGAAGGTCCTATCTGTCAAACTATACTTACTGGAATGGTACGGAAGGATTAGTACTCACCAACATTCCCCAGGCGCCTTCCTATATTGAGAACACAGTACAGATCTTTGTAGACAGCCTCTTTTTCTCCCGTAGCTATACGTATATGGATCATAACGATGCCTCCTACGATAGAAAAAAGCATTTCTACAATGCAGTAGTAAAGTATTCTCCTAATGACCTGAATGGTAATGAACTGGAAATCACAGGCGTAACCGCCGGTACAATGGAAGTTAGCAGGGAAGAGGAAACTTTCACGATCGATTATGACATCACCGTGGCAGGTAGAAAAATGCGGGGCACTTATATTGGGAAAATAGCTGGGAAGAAATGGTGACCCATCAGTTCTTCATAAATGCATACTGCACTTTCTTATACTGAGGTTTATTGATCTGGTCCTTTAACTTCTTGAAAGATTCCATCGGACCTTTAGTCACAAACAGGTTAACCAGCCATGCAGGAATACTGCCACCAGGATCTGCTTCCAGCGTGTACTCTATATTTACCGTATTGTTATCGCCGGGGCTAATAAGCCATTTTCCGGATGAATGTGTCACCCTCACAATGCCATTCTTCGCCGGTATATAATCCGGTACAACAGGACCATCGATCGTCACTACTTTAGTATGCGGGTCCTGCCTCACGGTCAGATGACACACAAAATCCCTGTTGCTGAGCGGCCAGGGTAGTCCGACCTCCGAATAATAATAAACTTCTGCTGGAGAAACCTGTTTGAGCAAAGTACTTGATTTAGTACTATACAGCCATTCAGTGGCCGTATTTACATCCATTATAACCGCTACGAACTGGGTCAGTGTAGCCGGCACTGAGCATTTAACCCGGATGCCTTTATAGTTGGAGTTCTCAATGGTCTTTGTATAGATGGCAATGCCATCTTTATTCGTCTTTAATGTCCAGGAGTCCTGTCCGTAACTTACCGCGCTGAAAAGCAAGGCCAGGCTAATGATCAATAAGTGCTTCATGTTCGTCTATAGGTTGAAATCCGTTACAAAACTACCGAACTACGGCGAGATTATTTAAAAGTGAACAGATATTGTACTAAAAACGGACATTTTGGTCCTAACCCCTACATGTTACCTATTGGTTATTAATATTTTAATAATCGGCACTTACTTGGAGGAAGAGTAATATAATTAAGTATTGTATGCTACAGAGTTACCTTAAAATAGCCCTTCGCAATCTCTGGAAGAATAAACTCTTCACGATCATTAACATAGCTGGTCTGGCGCTGGGAATGGCCTGCGCACTGCTGATCATTTTTCACGTAAAGCAGGAGTTGGAATATGATAAAGGTTTTTCTAAAGCAGATCGCATCTTCAGGGTAACTTTCCACGGAAAAGGTGATGGAGACCGGTCGTGGGCAGCAACACCATTTCCCACCGCCAGTGTCTTCCAGCAGGAATTTTCTCAGGTGGTCAATACAGTCACCTTTCACAGGCTTTATCCTTTCCAGGTGTTAAGTTATACATCCCCCGATGGTACACTTACCAAATTTCAGGAGAATGGCGGCCTTTTTGCTGACCCTACGGTAACGGACGTATTTGATATTGATTTTGTTTCCGGAGATAAGGGGACAGCACTTGCTGCACCCGGTAACGTTATTATCACGGAAAAGATGGCACTGAAATATTTCGGCAAAACCGATCCCATTGGCAAAGTGTTGCAGGATGACGTGAATGGCGTTCCATTACGTGTTACAGGTGTTATCCGTGAACATACATTTCCCTCTCATCTTCATTTTGACTATCTGCTGTCAATGGCCACCATCCATCGTTATGTGGATGACCAATCGTTGGCTAACAGAACCTGGAACGGCTTTTATACCTACGTAGTGCTGGACAAAGCAAGCTCTCTTTCAAAGATCCGGTCCAGGATGAATGATTTTCTACTAAAGTATTACCTGCCAAACGGTGAGACGCGCGAGGAGATATTATCAAAAAGGGACGTAGTCTTACAGCCGATCACAGATATCCATCTTCATTCCCATCTGGAAAAAGAAATGGCGCCGAACAGTGATATCAGCTATGTCCGGATCTTTTCCCTCGCCGCATTGTTTATACTGCTGGTAGCAGCTGTTAATTTTATTAATTTGTATACCGCACAAGCATTCGGCAGGATGAAGGAAATAGGTATGCGCAAAGTCGTAGGCGCTACAAAAAAACAGGTGATCATGCAGTTCCTGGGCGAGTCAATGATCACTACCCTGATAGCTTCGGCCCTGGCATTATTGTTCCTTAGAGCAGCCATTCCCTTTTATAATGACATAGCCTCAAGGCCATTTTATATGTCCGGTATCCTGTCCTTCTCAAACCTGGGTATCATTCTGTTACTGATCTTATTTATCGGGTTACTTGCTGGTAGCTATCCCGCCTGGAATGTAGCACGTTTTCATCCTATTACATCACTCAAAGGCAGGGGCGTTCCGCGAACATCTGCGGATATTGTCAGAAAAGGGCTGATCATCTTTCAATTCGTTGTGTCTGTATTTATGATCGTCAGTACACTCGTGATATACCGCCAGATCAAATTCTTTCATAACAAAGACCTGGGATTTGACAGAGAACAGCTGGCAGGTATAACTATCTATGGTCCGATGTGGCAGCGGTTCGATGCATTGATGAATGACATCCGGCAACAACCGGATATTACTGATTTCTCGGTCGTTTCCACCCTTCCCGGCGACCGGTTCAGTTCTCAATCTTTCAGACCATTATCTGCAGATTCCAAAGAGGAGCTTGATAATAGCCGCACCATGTGGTCGGACGAGCGCTTGTTATCTACTTTACAGATTCCTTTACTGGAGGGCAGGAACTTCTTTAACCAAATGCCCAACATAAAAACCAGTGAGTTTATTATTAATGAATCGGCTGTAAAGGCTTATCAGTTGAAATCGCCTATCGGGCAACAATTCGTTCTTGACGGGGATACCGGTTCGATCGTTGGTGTGGTGAAGAACTTCAATTTCGCATCTCTGCATTCTCCGGTAGATCCGCTGGTTATCAAATATGACCCTCAACGGGCCAATTACCTCTTGTTGAAAATAAAACCCGGAAGCATACGATCCACTATGGCTTTTATGGAGGAACGCGTAAAGAAACTGACGCCAGCCGGGACGTTTACATACACCTTCATTGACGATAAACTTAACCTTCTTTACGCATCTGAAAATCAGATGAGTACTATATTCAAAGCATTCGCCGCCTTTGCGATATTTATATCCTGCATGGGATTGTTCGGACTGTCTGCATATACCGCACAACTACGTACCAAAGAAGTAAGTATAAGGAAGGTACTGGGAGCATCGTCTTCCTATATCGCCGTGTTGCTTTCGAGAGACTTTGTAAAGCTGGTCATTATTGCCATTCTCTTATCCTATCCGCTCGCCTGGTGGGCAATGGACAAATGGTTAAACGGCTTCGCTTACCGTATTCCTATCAGCGGTTGGATGTTCGCGCTTGCAGGAATATTTTCACTCATCGTAGCAGTATTGACGGTAAGTTATCAGGCTATTAAAATCGCATTAACTAACCCTGTAAAACATTTAAAAGCCGAATAAAAACTGTTTTACCGCACAGATCAGCCCCTGATGCCCATTTGATAATCAGCCAGATACAGTGTGAACGAACTTGAACGAACTTGTTACTGCTTTGAATATTCCCGGCAAATTGATTCTGCTAATTTGCCGGGAATGCGCATCCCGCTCTCATTTTTCAATCACTAAACTTCCACGCCATCATGTATCGCCTGCTGATCATCATGATCCTTTTCCCATTCACTACAATTGCCCAGACCTCTGTCCCCTTCGACTCGCCACGATGGCAGATCAAGGGTGAAGAAGCTGTTTCTGAAACCCATCTTGGTCAGCCGGCATTACGGTTAAAACTAGGCAATGCATTACTATCCGATGCCAACTTCAGGAATGGTATTATTGAATTTGACATTGCCTTGTCCAAAGCCCGCTACTTTCCCGGCATTCATTTCCGGATGCAGGACTCATCCAACTTTGAAGAATATTACCTGCGTCCGCACCAGTCCGGAAATCCCGATGCTATGCAATACACGCCGGTATACAACCAGCTGGGTGGCTTCCAGCTATACTATGGCCCTGGGTATAATAATGCAGTAGAACTTCCCTTTGGCCGCTGGCTGCACATTAAAATGGTGGTGAAAGAAAAAGAAGCTGAGATCTATTTTGATAACGCCGCAGAACCTGTATTATACATCCATCCGCTTAAACGGGATATTATTTCCGGGGCTATCGAGTTGACCAATCCCTGGCCTGCTGTAGCCTGGTATAGCAATTTCGTGTATACCTCCACTGATGATGTTACCATTAAAAGCAAACGGGCGGCGCCGGTATTAGCTCCCGGCACTGTTACCAGCTGGGAAGTGAGCAGCGTATTCAGTGAAAAGCAGATAGCCGGACGCACGCAGCTTCAGGCTCCGGATACTACTTCCCTCAAATGGAAAACGCTTTGGGCTGATCATAACGGCATTACCGATCTGGCTCAACTATCGGGGGTGACGGAAGAAGTCAATACGGTGTTTGTCCGGAAAGTAATTAATGCCACTGCACCACGCATCCAGAAGATGAGTTTTGGGTTTTCGGACGGGGCACGTGTATACCTGAATGGCCGGTTATTGTATGAAGGGAATGATGTATTTAATTCCCGTGATTATCGTTTCCTCGGTACTGTGGGATATTGGGATGCCGTATATCTCCCATTGCAGAAGGGCCGGAATGAAGTGCTGATCGCCGTGTCAGAATTGTTCGGCGGCTGGGGTATAAAAGCAAAACTGGAATAAAAAGCGAAAGGGCAGGTTATGCCTGCCCTTCGACTGCTTTCAATAAAATTTATCCGTTGATGAGCGGCTTCAGTTTCGTTCCTATCAGTTCAATAGAGCCCATCAGTTTATCGTGAGATACTTCAGCTGAATCCATCTGGAAGGTCAACCTGGAAATGCCTCCTAATGCTTCGGCATGACGGAGTACTTTCTCTGCCACTTCTTCCACGCCACCTACAAGTAGTGCGCCAGTTGGTCCCATCTGACTCATGAACCTTTCTTTCGTCATCGGGGGCCAGCCACGCTCTTTCCCTACCTTAGTCATACTGGCGGCATATCCCGGGTAAAAGTTCTCAATTGCTTCTTCAGTTGTATTGGCAATATAACCCAATGAGTGCAGGCCTACAGTCAGCTTTTCAGGCGCATGTCCTGCCCTTTTTCCGGCTTCGCGGTAAAGATCAACCAGTGGACGGAAACGATGAGTTTCACCACCGATGATAGCTACCATTAATGGCAGTCCTAATGCACCTGCACGTACGAACGACTGCGGAGTACCACCCACACCAAGCCAGATAGGCAATTTCTCCTGGATCGGCCTCGGATAAACAGGCTGGTTCTTTAATGCCGGCCTGAATTTCCCTGACCACGTCACAAATTCATTGTCCCTTATTTCCAATAAGAGCTCCAGCTTTTCAGCAAAGAGATCATCATAATCATTCAGGTTGTATCCGAATAACGGGAACGCATCTGTAAAAGAGCCTCTTCCGACCACCATTTCAGCCCGGCCTCCGGAGATCAGGTCTAATGTAGCAAAGTTCTGAAATGCGCGTACAGGGTCTATGGCGCTCAAGACGGTTACAGCACTGGCCAGCTTGATACGCTTTGTGCGGGAAGCCGCCGCGGCCAGTATATGGGTAGGCGCTGCATCCAGGAAACCTTTCCGGTGATGCTCACCAATACCAAATACATCCAGACCTGATCTGTCTGCATGTTCCATTCTTTCCAGCAACTGGAACATCGCGTCTTTGTCGCTCAATGCAGCCGCCGCGTTGTCGCTGAACCTGGCCGCAAAACTGTCTATTCCTATTTCTATCATATCTTTTTTAGAGGATTTTCATTTTTCTGTTCCCGTCATTCAACTGCTTTATTCCGCTACAGCTAATACTGGTTCAGTTACTTTTACTAACTGGATCTCCATGTGCAGTTTCACTTCATCGCTCAGTACAATACTTCCCGCTTCTGTAGCAGCATTCCAGCGCAAACCATAGTCGGCGCGATGCAATCGTCCCTTGATGGAAAAGCCTTCTTTTTCCTGTCCGTACGGGTCAGTCACTATGCCATTGCGGCTTACTTCCAGCTCAATGGCGTGCGTATGCCCTTTGATGGTCAGGTCTCCGACTACCTTGTAGTCTTCGTCCGTGATCTTTTTGATCTTTTTGGAAACAAAGCTAATTTTCGGATGATGAGCTGTGTCAAAGAAATCACCCCCTCTGAGATGCTCATCCCGCTGTTTGTTTAACGTGCTGATACTGGCCGTAGCCGCTTCAAAAGTAATTTTCGCATCGTGGAAATCCTCGCTATCGGTCTCAATACTTCCGGAGAACTGTGTAAAATAGCCGCTCACGTTTGTGATCATCAGGTGCTTTACTTTGAATCCAATTTCGCTGTGTGATTCATCAATCTTCCAATGTGTCATTGCTTGATCTTTTAAGGCATCGTTTAATGACATAAAAGTAAGCAGCAATAAGCTTTCAATAGTTGCACAGAATTTCGATAATGGTGGACAAATTTCGAAAAATCATTAAATAAATGTTAAAGCGGATCAGGCAGATGGAGACGTGAGTTAACAAAAAAGGCCGTCCGCTTATGACGGACAGCCCCATTAATATTGAAAGATCTTAGATCAGTCCTGATTGCCCTGGAAACCGGTATCTTCCAGCCAGTTTCCACTGTCGGCCGCTTCTGTGGCCAGTATATCACAACGGTTGTTCATCGGATTGGTGGAATGTCCTTTCACCCAGTTGAACTTCACTTGATGTTTTTTGTAAGCAGGAATGAAACGTTGCCAGAGATCCTTATTCTTCTTGTCTTTAAAACCGGTCTTCACCCAGCCCCATAACCAGCCTTTTTCAACGCTGTTAACTACATACTGACTATCTGTAAAGATCTTCACCTGCAGTCCGTCTTTCTTTAGTGCTTCGAGGGCTACGATCACGGCCAGCAGCTCCATCCTGTTATTGGTGGTAAGACGGTATCCCTGTGATAATTCCTTGCGGACACTGTTCCACATCAGGATAACGCCATAGCCGCCTGGGCCAGGGTTACCGCGTGAAGAACCATCCGTGTAAATAATAACTTCCGACATAGCGGGCAAAGATAAGGATTAAGCGCTATGCTTTTACACCTGGAAAACACCTAAACTGAATGTGTCTTCCACAGGTGCATTATTGGCCGCTGTGATGCTTTCGGAAAGTATTTTACGTGTTTCCATCGGATCGATGATCTCATCTACCCAAAGGCGTGCTGCCGCATAGTATGGAGTGGTCTGGCTATTGTAGCGTGCCGTGATCTCATCGAGCAAGCGTTTTTCCTCTTCCGGGGTGATCTCCTCTCCTTTCGCTTTCAGTGACGCCACCTGGATCTGAAGCAGTGTTTTCGCAGCTTGTTCTCCACCCATTACTGCTATCTTGGCGTTAGGCCATGCATAAATAAACCGAGGATCATAAGCCTTACCGCACATGGCATAGTTGCCTGCGCCATAAGAGTTGCCTACTATCACCGTAAACTTAGGTACGACAGAATTGGCCACTGCATTTACCAGTTTTGCCCCGTCTTTAATGATACCGGCATGTTCACTACGGCTGCCTACCATGAAGCCCGTTACATCCTGCAGGAATACCAGCGGGATCTTTTTCTGGTTACAGTTCATGATGAAGCGGGCAGCTTTATCGGCGCTGTCATTGTAGATCACACCGCCCATCTGCATCTCTCCCTTTTTGCTTTTGACCATCTTGCGCTGATTAGCCACAATGCCCACAGCCCAGCCATCGATACGGGCATAACCGCAAAGAATGGTCTTACCATAATCTTCTTTATACTGATCAAATTCGGAACGGTCTACCAGGCGGTGAATGATCTCCAGCATATCATATGGGCGGGTGCTGTCTTCCGGGATCATATTGTACAAAGTAGCAGGGTCTTTTTCAGGCGGCGCAGGTGTTGCACGATTGAAGCCTGCGCTCACCGGATCACCGATCTTACTGACGATCTTTTTAATATGGTCCAGGCACTCTTCGTCTGTATCAAACCGGTAGTCAGCAATACCGGAGATCTCTGTATGGGTCACTGCACCACCTAACGTTTCTGCATCAACGGTTTCTCCAATGGCGGCCTTTACGAGGTAAGGGCCCGCAAGGAAAATAGAGCCGTTTCCTTCCACCATCAGCACTTCATCGCTCATAATAGGCAGATAGGCCCCTCCGGCCACACAGCTACCCATTACTGCAGCGATCTGGGTGATACCCATAGCGCTCATACGGGCATTATTACGGAAAATGCGACCGAAGTGTTCTTTGTCGGGGAATATTTCATCCTGCATGGGCAGGTATACGCCTGCGCTGTCCACGAGGTAGATAACTGGCAGTCTGTTTTCCATCGCGATCTCCTGGAGACGGAGATTCTTCTTTCCTGTCATGGGAAACCAGGCGCCTGCTTTCACAGTCATATCGTTGGCTACGATCATACATTGGCGACCGCTAATATATCCGATACCGCCAACTGTACCTGCCGCCGGACAACCACCATGTTCAGCATACATTTCATAGGCCGCAAACGCGCCTATTTCCGTAAAAGGGGTGTCTTTGTCCACCAGATAAGCAATACGTTCACGCGGGGTTAATTTGCCTCTCTGACGGACCTTTTCGAGGTTCTTTTTGCCGCCTCCCTGTTCAACTACGGTGAAGCGCTGTTTCAGCGTGCTGAGAGATCTGCGCATCGCATCTTCGTTCCGGTTCATATCCAGTTGCTGTGCATCCATATGATTGTTTTTGGTTCACGGCCTTTTATTGGCCGTGACTAAAAATAAGGAAAAACAACATGTCATCTGCACTTTTGGATGACGTGACCTGAACAAAATGCAAACAACCCGACGCCTCTTGCAAGGGCCGGGTAAGACGTTCATCTGTTGGCTTAATAATCGCTTGAAGTTCCCTCTAATGCTGTTGGCGGGATCACCTGGTTGGCGGAATCGACAGGGATCACCCTTTTGGCGGCAATAAGACGTTTCTTATAGTATTCGCTGTTGGTAACATCCACGATATTCACGCCCTGGTTGCTGGAGTGGATCATCAGGACCTTTCCGTTATCTACTTTGTAGACTAAACCAACGTGAGCAACTCTTTTGTTGGTCTTGGAATTCCTTCTTCCCGCAAAGAACAGCAGGTCGCCGGGGCTCCAGTCGGAAGGGGTGATCAGATTACCCAGGGTGCTCATATCAGCTGCGGTGCGTGGCAAGGTCATACCAATAAAAGAGAAGCCGAATTTCATCAATCCACTGCAGTCAAAGGCAAAAGGCCCGATTGCCCCGCGGATGTAAGGCTTGCCCAATTCGGACTCAAGAACAGCCAGCAGCTGTTTGATATTGCCTTTCAGGCCTGAAGTATCGTATGTATTGAGGGTGATGTCGGAATTAGGAAAATATAAGCTGTCCGGCGGCGTAGGTGGCACAACAACCTTTTTATGAGCAACCGGTTTATGGGCGGTCGATTTCTTGTGGTAGGCAGTATGTTTCTTTACTGGTGCGTGTTTAACAGGCTTTTTCTTCACTTGTGCGCCGGCAGTGGCAATGCTGGCGACGGATATGATTATCGGCAATAACTTCTTCACAGTAACATGTTTTAATCAAATTCGCCCGCCTCCACCTCCGAGAAGTTAAAGTCCTCAACAGACAAAGAACGGATCATTTTGAAAGCTTTCAATGTTGTATCCGGTTTAGGTATGCCTTCCCCCTCTTGCAGGAAAGAAAACACCTTATGCTCCACCAGGTTTCCCTCGCTGGTGATTTTTATCTGCAGCAAAGGTGCAATATTATTGGGATATTTTAAATTGAATTGATGATAAGTTGCAAAATTCCCTAAACTATAAGCAATTAATTTCCCCTTATATCGTTCCATTCCCCTTACCACATGCGGCCCCGAGCCGATTACGAGGTCAGCTCCCTCGTTGATACACATATGGGAGAAATGCCTAACATCTCCCCTATTCTGTCCCAGGAAGAACTCTCTTCCTTTGGGGGTATGGGTTCGGCCGGAACCTTCCCCTCCGCCGTGAAAGAATACGACCAGCAGCTCGCACAGCGGACGCACTTCTGCAATGGTTGCTTTCACGAGAGAGTCGTCATTCATATTCAGACAATTGCTATGGGGCGCAAATGAGACAAAACCGATCCTGGTCCCCCTGATGGTCAGGGTATCAAAAGGGTGTTGGGGCACGCCACTGGTTTTTATATTAACACTGTCTAAAAATGCGAGGGTGTGGTTCACCCCCTTCATCCCAAAGTCAAAAGAGTGATTATTGGCCAGGTTCAGGTATTCAAAACCTGCATCCTTATACCACATCGCGCATTTATACGGGGTACGGAAAGCGAAACACTGGCTGGAGCCACAGTTCTTAAACACTTTTGCGCTGTCGGAAATCGCACTTTCCAGGTTGCCGATACGCAGGTCGGTTTGTTGCAGTAAGGGCATTGCATACTGCAGGATATTGCCCTCTTCTTCTGTTGGCAAAAAAGACGCAGCAGGATAAGATGATCCTAACATCATATCTCCAACAATAGAAAAACTGATCGTATCGGGTAAAGTATCTGTAACCAGCGGAGTAGCGAATGACGGATTACCTGCCACGGAATATCCGTTTGTCATTCGTATTCCTTCTGCGGCATTTGCCTGTTTGGCAAAAACATGCTTAAAGAACTGCGTATCTCTCCTGTCTCCCGACAGCATGTACGCCATTGAAAAGAGAATAACAATATTAAAAGAGAACAGATAAATGCTCTTCGTCGCACGTTTAGGCATACAGTACTTAATATATTAAAATGAATTCCAGTCGCTTACAATAATGTTGTTCAAAAGGGGGAACAATAAGATATTCAGAACATCCTCTTTTTGCATTCACGAACCGTCCCTTGAGGTTTATGGAGGCAAATATATATCAATCCGGATATAATTTACAATAAGCATGCCGGTCCTCGTAACGGAGAACCGGCATGCTTATGATTAGATGCTTCTTTTACAATCAGTTATTTCACAAAAGAAAGTGTGATCTTTTTTCCTTCTTTCACTACCGTGATCCAATATACGCCTGCAGGCAAACCGGACACGCTGATATTGTTAGCCGTCAGGCGCCCGTTCATCCTGGCCCTGCCTGTAATATCGAACACTGTTACCGTCGCTCCGTTAAGATTATCGGGAGTCTTCAAATACAATGTGTTACCAGCAGGGTTAGGATACAATGACAGACCCTGGAATGTATGTTTTCCTGTGGGCGCCGTTTGCGCTGTTGTTGCTGCAGCAGGTGCTGCACCTGTTGCAGTTATACGTACCGAAGTCGCCTTATCATTAAAGTTCTGACTAACCAGGCAACTGAGGTCTGTCGTACTCGTAACTGTAGTACCGCTAAAATTATCGTTCTCATACAGAACGACCTGGTATCCGCTGCTTACTTTTACAGATGAAATATCATCATTCAAAATACCTCTGCCCTGCAACTGTGTAAGTGTATAATCGCCGGCCGGCAAACTGATCACAGCGCCTGTATAATTGCAGTCTTTATAGAATGTTGCACCCGCTGTATAGTTAACTATCAGCGAGGACACACTATCATTCCAGGCAGGGCCGATCCAGGCGCTGGCGCCACTTACAACAAGACTTCCACCCTGGAAATTATCATTCTTGAACAGGGTAACCTGGTATCCCTCAGGAATCGCGAAAGCAGTGATATCATTGTTGTTGATGCCTTTGGCAGTCAATGCCGCCGTGTTATAACTACCAGCGGTCAATCCCCAGTAACCGCCACCGTAATTGATATCTTTATAGAAGAAAGATTGATCCAGTGTAGCAGCGGCTTCTATCACCATCACACCACTTAGCTGCGTAGCGTAATCAGTGCTGCCAGAGGGCTGTTGCGACCAGTTGCTTCCTACAAGATTAGTAGAAGGATTGATACCATTGGTTTTTAATGTCTGTGCATTGAAACGAATGGCTTCTTTATAGCCCGCTCTCGTAGCAGCTGGAATATTTCCTTCACGCGCTAACTCAGAAAGGTAGCGAATGAAAATGCCTTTGAATAGTCCGCCGTCGCCACCGCCTGTTTCGTCAGCGAAGAGCATGCCGTTAGTACGTCTGCTGTTCATGGCATAATTCGCAGTTTTTACTGCGTCGTTCAGGTAATTCACATCACCTGTCACTTTGTATAATTCCCAGCCTGCGGCCATGAAGGTGCCAACGTTATAAGAGAAGATCCAGTCTTTGTTGGTAACGCCGGTATTCAGGTTAATGGCATCCCATACAGCCCCGTTTACAGGGTCTACCAGGTGGGCCTTCATAAATGCGTAGATGTTGGTTGCATACTGCAGATCTGCAGCTGCATTCGTGAAGCGGTATACCCTCGCTGCCAGGATCACAGCAGGCGCATTAGCGCAGGCGTTCTTACATCCTGCACAATCCTTATTCCAATCTATTGCGCCATTCGTATAACCGCCTTTAATGTCGTTCCAGAGCGTAGTTGCCACATTGTAATAGTCAGCATCCCCTGTTTCATGATAAGCCCTTAAAGCGGCTATACCCAGCCATTCCATATCATCGTAGAAATGGTTAATATAGGTATTACCGTTAAAGCTCCTGATACCTAGCAGTAGTGACTTCATACGTGTTTTGTAAGTTTCGGAGCGTGTACGTGTATAACCGTCAAGCAATGCATCTACACCATGAGCGCACCACCAATAGTTCTGGTTAGGAACACCGAAGGTGTTGTACATACTGGTTTGCAGTGCTTCGGCCGTTCCGTTGAAATTGGCAAGCTGCCCTGTGCTTCTGAATTGAAAGCATAATAAGAGCAGAGCCACCTGTAAAAGTGTTTTCATGTGAAATTGGGTTTTGAAGGGTGAAGAATTAATGTGAAGCTATTTTGATGATTTTCATGTGGATCTGTTGATGATCATCGGGTTGCATGACCACGGCATGAAACTCCGGAAGTAATATCATCGTATTACCTTATGGATAGTCTGACCTGTGTTCTTTACGGTAACAGTACCAACGTGGAAATGTGCATGGCTATGCCTTCCTGTAAGGCGGTTGACTGAACATAGCAGTTCCACCGGCCTTACGGACCGTAATTAACTGTTCGCGTGTAAATGGAGAAGGGGAAAACTCTGACTGTTTTGCAGGGCGTTAATACCTGCAGGGTTAGCAGATGTTTCATTTTTAAGGGTTTTATGTAATAAATACAATGAACCCTGGATAAACTACAGCGAACTAAAAGTATTCAAATGTTTTAAATAAAGCAAGGGGGTTAACAGAAAAGTATGCCTTGCCTAAATTAAGTCTATTTCATAGCGTTCTTCCGTTAGCTGCAGTCCCCACATCGGCATATGTTTCTCGCCCGACTTACGGAAGCCGTTCTTTTTGAACAATGTCGTTGCAGCTACCTGCTGGCTGGTAGTGATCAGATAGATCTTCTGGAATAGTTTTTCCTTCGCCGCATTGATGGCTTCTGTCAGCAATCGCTGCCCGATGCCCAGTCCGCGGTAATCCGGATGTACCAGGAACCAGCGCATCTGCGTAGCATAACGGGAATGCCCCAGTACTGCAATGGAACCTATGATCTGGTTACCGTGCATGGCAAGGAACACCTGGTCCTTAGAGGAGTTATATGCTTCCAGGAACTCGTGGAACGTCTTACAGATGTGCGTTTCATATTCCAGGTTATACCCGGCCTCTTTGGTATAGAGAGAACCGTGCATGTGCATGATAAACCCGGCATCTCCCGGTTGAAGGTCGCGCCTGTAGGTAATATCTTCCGCCGAGATCTTACTATCGTCGGAAAGGATATGCCTGACTGTTTTCATGGCGCCCGCCAGTGCCAGCTGCTGTTCTGCAGCCAGAGGCTCCAGCAGTTGGGTGATCTGGTGTGCAGACCCTTCTTCCAGTATTTCCAGCAGCTTACGCCCCTTGGCGGTGAGCTGAAGGTACCAGGTACGGCCGTCTATCGTCGATTTACGCTTGGAAATGAGCTGATTGGTTTCAAAGGTTTTCAGGATCCGGCTTAAGTAACCACCGTCTATACCCAGATTGGCAATCAGTCTACCCGCAGTGCATTGTTCTTCTTCCTCCCTTAACTTTACCAGTACACGTAATGCTGATAACGATAGATTATTGTCCGCTAAGTGCCTGTTTAACAATTCCGCCAGGCTATTATAATAATTATTGAATTCACTAACCTCCCGCACCACTTCGAGATTCACCACTGACATGTCCCTAAATATTTTCCGCAAATGTTAAAAATCTGTTTGACAAAAGCAATTAAAAAACAGCGACATTTACCCACACTGGATAAATGTCGCTGTTAAGTTGTTCAGATTCTTTACTTTATGGTAGCACGTACCGCCGTCACTTCTGCGGCAGAAACGGTACCGGCCTTGTTGCCGAAGTTATTTCTAACGTAAGAGAGTATATCTGCGATCTCCTGGTCCTTCAACGCCGCCTGTGAAGGCATCGGGTTAGAATAATATTCACCGTTGATCTCGACGTCTTCGTTCAGGCCATTCAGTAATATGCCTATCAGTCGCGTTTTATCGCCCAGTACATACTCCGTTTTTATCAACGGAGGATTCATCCGGGGCACCCCTGTTCCGTTTTCCTGGTGGCAGGAGATGCAATATTGCTTATACAGCAGTTTACCTCTTCCTATTGTAGCCGTTGCTGCACCTCCGGCTTGTTTAGCAGCCGGTTTAGTGGTAGCAGGTTTCTTTACCTGCGCTGTTGCTGTTAATGCTCCAATCGCCAATGGCATTACTGCCAGTATCCATTTTCTCATGTCTATTTAGTCTTATAAACGATCCTGTAAACAGTTCCTTTCACGTCATCAGTAACATACAGGGAACCATCCGGTCCCTGTGCCAGTCCACATGGACGGTGTACCGCATCTCCGGGCGATTTTACCGGGCCTGGGCCTGCAAAACCATCTGCAAATACTTCCCATTTACCGGAAGGCTTACCGTCTTTAAACGGCACGAATACCACATAATAACCAGCCTGGTTCTCCGGGGAACGGTTCCAGGAGCCATGGAAGGCTACAAATGCACCGTTACGGTATTTTTCAGGGAACTGGTTACCGGTGTAAAATAACAGGCCGTTAGGGGCCATATGTGCAGGGAAAGCCACTACCGGTTCCTCAGCATTCTCACCACCAGTCTTTTTACCGTCGCCACCATACTCCGGCGCCAGCATTTTTTTATGCTGATACGGATCGTAATAGATATAAGGCCAGCCGCAATCGGAACCCTGTTTCAGGGCATACATGCATTCTGCCGGCAGGTCGGCCGACTGCTTTTCGGTGAACATCGAAGGGAACAGGTCATGCAGCTGATCCCGGCCATGTTGCATCACGAACAGCTGATTAGCTGATTTATTCCAGTCAAGTCCTACCACGTTCCTCAGACCGGTAGCGTAACGTACGCCATCGCCATAGGTCTGGTTCTGTTTATCGGCTTTGAACTGCCAGATGCCAGCGGCTGAATCCAGCACCGGACAAGGCTGCATACCCAGGGAACCTGCTGTTCTGTCTTTCGTCTGGCAGGAATTGGAGTATGCCCCGATATTTACATAAATATTTCCGTTGTCGTCCAGTACGATTGACTTTGACTCGTGCTGACGGCGGTTGATCAAACCGCTCACCACTGTTTCCGGGTGTTCAGGATCAACCACCTGCTGCTGCGCATCCAGTTTGTAACGGTAGATATCCTCGTTGGAGGTAGCGTACAGGTAATCTCCCTTTACGTAGATCCCGGTCCCGCCGTAAGCGCCGAAACTGGTCTTCTTATCCGCTTTTCCGTCTCCATTGGTATCCTGGAGGTACAAGATGCCATTGCTGTTCCTCGCCCTGTCCAGTTTTATGTAGATACCGCCGTTAGCCGTTACAGCGATATGGCGGGTCCTGCCCAGGCTGTCGGCTACTTTAACCGCGCCGAAACCGGCAGGTAATTTCAGTCCGGCATTGTTAGCGTCCGGTTTAACATCTGAGGCGCCTGGTTTGCCCGGGCCGCCAGCAAATACGGAGGTGGTGATGGCTGTCATTGCAAGGGCAACGACCAGACACACCTTTGTCTTTTGCATCAGCATTGGTAATTGGTTGTTTATGAATAAAGCCAGGGGGAAAATTACGAAAACTACCAGGGAAACCGGAGAGGATTTCTATGAAAGGTTAAATTGCTTTACTATCTTTTAAGATGGTTATTATATTTGTCTGAGAAGCAAGCAGTCTTATGAGTGATACGCCCTTACATCAGCTTATATTAAAACATGTCCTTAAACGGATCAGTCTCTCTGAGGAAGAACAGGCGCATTTTTGCAGTTTACTTACTGTGCGGAAGCTGCTACCCCGGCAGTACCTTTTACAACAAGGAGAGGTCTGCAAATACGAAAGTTATGTCTGTTCAGGGTTCCTTCGCTCTTTTTACATAGATGATGCCGGCAATGATCATACGCTTCATTTTGCTATGGAAGACTGGTGGATCTCAGATTCTGCGAGTTTTATCCCACAGGTGCCATCGCGGATCAATATTGTTGCACAGGAAGCATCGGTAGTTTTACAGATCGATAGAGCTGGCCTGGAACAACTGTTCAATGATATTCCTGCATTCGAGCGGTTCTGGCGGGTATTGAACCAGCAGGCCCTGATCTCCCAGGATCAACGTATCCTTAACGCGATATCAATGACTGGAGCCGAACGTTATGAGGCGTTAATAACAAAGTATCCGATGCTTGAGCAACGTTTACCACAAAAACATATAGCATCGTTCCTCGGAATTACGCCAGTGTTTCTGAGCCAGATCAGGAAAGGCGGGAGGAAGTGAAGGATAAAGTATAAAAGCACAAAAGCCTGCGCAACGCGCGGGCTTTTGTGCTTTTATACTTTATCCTATTGCCATCAATAAAGAAAACCCAATTCCCACAATAAAGTACTTTGTTCATGTTACCTTATTAATGGAAAAAAATTTCTTGATGACGGGACTAACATCTTGACCTTTAATTCCAAAATTGCCACAAATCCCCGTCTGGCGACTTCCCTGCACTAAGGATTTATGCCAAGAAAATCTTCAACTTCTTTAGTTAACTCTTTTCCTCTGTCGATATTGTAGTCCACCGGAGGTCCAAAAAGGTCATCCGTCGAATTATTAAAATGAAATTTCACTCCATTCTTAAAGTAAATAGTATAGTATAGCCTGTTATTATTATTAAACCGCCGTATCAGACTTCTTACCTCTACTATTCTATCAAAAAGCGCTGCATCTATCTGCTGTTCCTTTTTAAATAGACTCTTTATAAAGAACTTATTGCCATCGGTATAAACCTCTGAAAAGCGTCTGATATAAATATGCAATGGTATATAAAGCAATATTGGTATAATGCCTATTACAATGAAGATCTCATTCCACATCAATAGTAAACATGAAAAAAACAAACAGCTCAGTGCAAGTGCCATTATAATTGCAATAATCTGATAAGATAACGAGGTATTGTTTAAGACGTATTTCCTGTTCATTATTGTTGTTACCATGTAAGACTAGACACAAAAGCGCGACAGTATCGCAATCCCGCATCAATTAACGCTATTTTAACAGATTTTCCAACTGTTATCGTCTTCATTTCGTTAACTTAAGTTTCACCCAAAACTCCACACATATGAAATGTCCCAATTGTAACGAAACCCTTGTAATGGCCGACCGCCAGGGAGTGGAAATAGACTATTGTCCAAGCTGTCGCGGCGTATGGTTAGATAAGGGAGAACTGGACAAGATCATCGAACGGTCTTCTCAGTATGAATCAGGTTCCCGGCAGCAGGAGAACGAGTACCGCAGGGATGACGACAACGATCATGACAGGCAACGTCCTCCCCATCAGCAGAAAAAAAGAAAAGGTTTCTTAGGAGACTTCTTTGATTTTGATTAGATATCAGCAATTGCCCGCAGCTGCAATATCCGCACCTCTTAGTTTATCCGGGAATCATTAAGTATATTTGCATCGTGAGATACGCCTTTATATGTTACATATTACTCCTGCAACTGCTATGGCAATCAGCCACAGAGCCAAAGGTGTATGCTGCCGCCAATAAAGCGCTACAGGAGGAATCTGCAGGTATATCTGAATCTTCCGTTACACCCCGGCAGTATGGCGAGATCACTCCTTTCCTTCAGTTTAACGGAACTATATCGAAGGTAAGCGGCCAAAGACTGCATGACGGGCTGGCTGCAATTCTCAATCTGAGCAGCTATTTATCTACCCAGGCAAGTAAAGCTACCGCCGCCTTTTCATCACCACCACGATTCCCGCTTGTAAGGCTCTTACTGTTCCCCCATCACTATTTCTGGTAATCCGCATTTACATAAGATCAAACTTGTGAGGCGATTGAGCGATCGTCAATGCTATTGTATTACCTAAAATTTTCAAACATGTCACAAATAGTAATAGTGCTATTGCTGATAGTGCCTATGGTCGCCATCATAGTCATGTTAAGCAATGCTAATCGTAAACGGAGAAACAGGGAACGAACGAAAATACATGAATATATAACCGGAGTAATAAGACAGACCGGCATTGAAAACAACTACCAGCAACACCTTATTCATCAAACTATTGTTATTGACGAACAAGACAAAAAGCTGTTAGTCATTGATCATAAAGAGGCTGACTTTTCCTACGAAGTGATCAGCCTGGAAAATATGAGGGATACGAGGATCATCAGTGATAAATATTCTTTTAAATCTGACGACAAAAGTAACCGGCAGGAGACAATCACCACCAGGATCGGCGTTTCCCTGTTACCAGAAAAAGCCGGTACGGAATGTATCCTTACTTTCTATGATCATATAGCGCATAATGTACATCAGGTAAACGACTTTGAGAAAGAAGCGCAGCAGTTAAAGTCAAAGATTGATGATGTCAGAAGCAATCAATTTTCTGTAGTTCAATAGTGTTAAAGAACAACTACACCCAGCAGGGCTCTCGCACATTAAATTGTTGAGGGCCCTTGCTTTTAACGGTACGAATGACGACCGGCTATGCCATAAACAGCATACTTTTTACCTCAATCTTTCTTTACGTACTTATTATAGATATGGTCAAAGATACTTTTTTCGAACTCGTTTCACTAATGCTAACACTTGACGCAACATTCCCCCGTGTCTTTATCAGACCAATAACAGCATCAAACCCCCAAATATCCCTGATCGCCTCAATAATAACGTAGCCCAGCATATATTCCATCCCATTACCAAGCGTGGCTAAAGGGGGAAATTGTTTATTGCGGATAACCCCGGTTAAACTATTTTAACCTCAAATATTAAATTAGTTATACGTCCTGTAGCCACTCATGTCGTGACCTTTGTATCCTAAACAAAGGAACCCATGAACACATTGAAGAGCATATTATTCCAGCCGGTGTCCATCCAGGGACATACCCTTAAAAACAGGTTCACGGTCGCCCCCATGACCCGGAGAAGCGCTACTGCCGGCGGCGTTCCCACAGCCCAAATGGCCAGCTATTACGCTGCCTTTGCAAAGGGAGGATTTAGCCTGATCATTACGGAAGGTACTTATACAGATGATCTTTTCAGTAAAACAGATGATCACCAACCGGGACTGGTCACAAAAGAACAACTGGAGGGCTGGAAAATGGTGACGGACAACGTTCATCAATCCGATCCACATGCCCTTATCATACTTCAGCTAATGCATGGCGGCGCCATATCACAACATACCAATAAAACGATCGCTCCTTCTGCCATACAGCCCAGAGGCCTCCGGAATACAGAACCCGGAGGTCTGACGGGCGCCTTCCCCCTACCCCTCGCCATGAGTAAAAAAGACCTGTCGGATGCAAAAGAAGGCTTTATTCAAACCGCTTTAAGGGCGGTTGCAGCCGGATTTAACGGCGTAGAGCTACATGGCGCCAATGGCTACCTGATAGACCAGTTTATCACTCCCCATACGAACGTACGGAACGATGAGTATGGCGGCAGTTTCCGCAACAGGTTAAGATTTCTGATGGAGACTTTTGATGCAGTAAAAGCAGTAGTTCCCAAAGATTTCATAGTAGGCATCCGACTGTCTGAAAGCAAGGTAAACGATCTTCCTTACAGATGGCCCGGCGGACCAGATACAGCACAGGCGATATTTAACATCCTGAAGGAACTGGATGCCAGTTATATTCACATTGCATCCGAAGGCGGGAATTGGGCGAGGGAATCACTATACGAAGACGGAACTTCATCCAATGGGATTGCAAAACGCATCACAGGAAAACCAGTTATTGTAAATGGCGGCATGCATGATATTGACCTGGCCACAAGATTGATATCTACCGGTGAAGCAGACCTGGTATCAATAGGTAAAGCAGCGATCACTAATCCGGACCTACCTGATAAAATAAAGAATGGAGCACCACTGGCCCCATTCTTTAAAGAGTTGATCAAAGACAGTTTGACGCTCGCGCATGTTGAACAACAGCTAAACGCCAAAGCCGTATGTTAAACGGAGGATCACTACGTATTGGGTAGGCGTGGCAGGAAGTAATAAAAATGTGCCTTCAAAACGCTGAGATGCGATTGACACTGCTCAATCAGCGTTAAAACCTCCAGACGCCGCACAATGCCCAATCGATATTCAGCCGGCGTTTTGCAGCACATTTTATTACTTCCTGCGGATGCCGCCCCGGCAGAACTATCCGCGTTAATCAGATTAAACTATTAATAGCCCGGGTTCTGCACCAGTTTATTATTCCTGTTCATTTCATCCCTTTGCAGCGGCATGAAATACATCTTGTCCAGCCAGATCCTGTTCTCATTCACCAGCGTTACCGGCGTGTAAGTATAGTCATAGCTATTCTCATCATGCTGGTACAAGGTAACCTTCACATTCGGCTTCAGCTTACCTACTACGTTGATACCGCGTAATGCACGACCAACAGTGGCAGGCGCCACCATCCAGCGACGCACATCATAGAAACGCTGTTCTTCGAACACCATTTCTATTTCCTTCTCGCGCTGAAAACGTGCTAACAATGCTGCTCCTGATTCTGTGATATCTGGCATGCCCGCACGTGTACGGATCATGTTCAGGTATTTACGCGCTTCTTCATCTTCACCCAGTCCGATACAAGCTTCCGCATAGTTGAAGTATATCTCCGTAAGCCTGAAGACAGGATATGGCACTTCCTGGCGGAAATACTGCGCATCGACATTAGGGTCAATGAACTTCTTCATGTAGTAACCGGTAAAACTGCCGTTCCAGTTCTCTACAGGTCCCTGACGGGTGTCCAATCCGGGAGAATTAATAACCCTTCCACCTTCAGCATCCCACACTTCATATACGCCTGTCTGCGCCTGATTAGCGGGATCCTTTGCTGCTACATCTGTAGGACGTGCACGCCAGTTGGCGCCATCATACAGGATACTGGCATAGAAACGCGGATCACGGTTCAAATAGGGATTTGACTTATGTGACAGATCTCCCCAGTTAAAGGGTGTTCCATCCGCCATCTCATAGTCGTCGATCAGCAACTGAGTAGGTGTATTACCAGACCAGTTATGATAACCGTTCAACCCGTTGTAAAGGCCGATCTGACCGCCAGATTCTGACTTCGCGTTCAGGAAGTAACGGGAGAAGATGCTCTCCGTATTATCGCCCAGGAACATTTGCTGATAGTTGGCACCTGCTTCCTGTGGTGAAGCCGGCGAAGGAAATGCAAGGGAATAACGTCCAAGCTGCATCACCGTCCAGGCGGCAGCTTTAGCACGTTGCCAGCGTTCCGTACGGTTGCCGGTAGTATAACCCAGTACTGCAGGAGTCGCAGCAGCAGCTATTACAGTCGATTTTCCGCTGGCTGTAGGAAAGTCATACAGATCACTCGCAGCATAGATCAGCATACGCGATTTCAGGGCCAGGGCTGCTCCTTCAGTGGCGCGGCCTTTTATAGTGATCCCTTCTTTTCCATGCAGGTTTGCAGCTGCTGAATCGCAATCCCGTATGATGTGCTCCACACATTCGGAGAAAGAATTACGGACAACCGTATAATCTTTATCATCGAGTGTGTACACGGTATCTATCAGGGGTACACCGCCATAAGCACGTACCAGCTGATGATAGAAGTATGCACGCAGAAAGTATGTTTCTCCCTTTAAACGCTCTGCTGTAGCTGTTTTATCAAACGGCACTTTCTGTATGTTCTGAAAAAACACATTGCAGGCGCGGATACGCTTATACAATTCTCCCCAGCGGAACGTACCACGGGTATTCACATATTCCGCATCCGTAGGACTGATTGTCGCCTCTCCCATATTCTTCATACCGTAGTTATGCGTGAACATGGTTTCGTCAGTAGCGGAGGATAACATCGTTTCGAGGAAACCTCCACTGCTCAGTCCATTGTATATCTCATTTACAAACGCTTCGGCCAGTGCCTGGTCCTGCCACACATCATCTTTGGTAGCTTCCCCTAAAGGCCTTGTATTCAGGAAATCAGTATTACATGCTGCAACCGTGAAAGTGCCGGCAATACCAATTCCGATATATATTTTCTTAAGTAATTGTCTCATGATACTGCTGATTAAAAAGTTAAATTGAAACCCGCGTTCAATACCCTTGACTGCGGATAATACTGTCCATTACCATTGATAGATTCAGGATCGAGGATCTTCAGATTATCGATCGTGAAAAGGTTCAGACAGTTGGCATATAACCTCAGATTGGTAATGCCACTTTTCTTCTTCAGAAAATCAGGAATACTGTACCCGATCTCCAGGTTCTTCAGACGCACATAGTTGGTGCTGCGGATCCAATAAGTATTACCTGTAGCCCAATAGGTATCATTACGGTCGTTCACACGAGGATGCTCTCCATTTGGATTATCAGGGCTCCAGCGATGATCATAGTAATCTTTGGTAAAGTTGCCGATCTCACCAGATTCAGTATTGATAGCCAGGGCGCCACCGGTAGCTCCTTGTATGAGAAGAGCGAGGTCGAAGTTGCCGTATTGCAGGTTAGCGTTCAGACCACCTGTAAACGTTGGCTGTGTGCTCTTTTCATAGCGGATCTTATCGTCACCGTCAATCTTACCGTTGCCATCAATGTCTTTAAACTTCATATCGCCCGGACGCAGGTTGTTTGTCAGCGCGCTGTAGTCTATTTCGTTCTTATCTATTTCTGCAAAGTCTTTGAACACACCGTCATATTCGTAGTACAGGTTAGTGTTCATCTGCATGCCGGTAGAACGTTGCCATACCGGAGCACCTGGCGCTTCATCCCAGAAAACGATCTTGTTTTTAGAATAGCCACCGTTCACACTAATGTCATAACGGAATTTACTACCTGCATGATCAGTATAGCCGACACGGAATTCAAAACCCTTGTTGTCTACTTTACCAATGTTCTCAGCTGGCAATGTCATACCTGTTGTTTGAGGTACAGAAGCATTTCTTCTTACCAGAATGCCGGAACGTTTGTTCATGAACGCATCCAGTTCGAAATAGATCTTCCCGTTCAGCAAAGCTCCGTCCAGACCAATATTATAGTTGTTAGCTACCTCCCATGTGATGTAAGGGTTAGGTATACGCGCTTCGAAAAGTGACTTTACCACATTGCCTCCCAGGATGTAACTGCTGAAGCCATAAGTGGAATAGTACTGGTACTCCTGCAATGTGAGCGTACCATCGCCATTGTCATCGAAGTATACCTGGTCATTACCCAGTTTACCCCATGAGGCACGTAACTTCAGGTAATTCATGAACTTCACGTTGTCTTTCCAGAAACCTTCTTCTGATATGCGCCAGCCCAGCATCAGACCCGGGAAGAAACCAAAACGGGAAGTACCCGGGAACATGTAGGAACCATCATTCCTCCATACAAATTCCGCCAGGTATTTTTCTTTATAGTTGTAGGCCACACGACCGAAATAGTTCAGACGGGCACGGTCCCATGCACTACCGGCATTATCTTTTTCAGCGTCGCCACCGGCAAACATCTGATCGATCAGTGGAGAGATAAAGTATCTGCGGAAAGCACTGAAACTTTCCGAGTTGACAGTTTCCCGTTCTATACCGAACACAAAGTTCAGTGTATGGTCTTTCTTAAATGTACGGTCGTAAGTCAGCAAACCACGTATTAACAGGTTACTCTGATCTTCATCACCCTGGTTAAGTGTAGCCTGATCGGTACCTCGTTTGCCTTTAACAAGTAAAGGTGTCGTACCGTCCGGCTGATACGTTTTCTTGTCCCATGTATACAGGTACCAGGGCGTCATCCAGCGTTTAGTGCTTTTGATGTATTTATCGAATGCCACGTTACCGCTCAGTTTCAGTCCTTCTACGCCCGGTACTAATACATCCAGGCGGGCATTGGTCTGCACATAGTAGCGTTTATCTTTATCATACCCTGTCTGGTCTGTAGTGATCACTACAGGATTGTTACCGTATTCGATATCAGGGCCAGGCAGACCGTTAGGCCAGAACGCCGGCTCGGTAGGCTTACCACGCATCAACATACGGAAGATGTCACCCGCAGAACGCGTGGGATAATTACGTTCCTCCTGACGGCCCAACATGTCTACGCTAACGTTTACATATTTATTGATCTTTCCATCGAGGTTAACACGCAGACTGTACTGATCGTAACCAGTGGCAGATTTTTTATAATAGGCGTCCTGCGACTGGTAACCGAAGGATGTCAGGTAACGCATGTTCTCATTACCACCGGAAACCTGTACGCTATGATTGGACTGCGGCGCCCATGTCTTGAATGTTGATTTGTACCAGTCCGTATTAGGATATAACCATGGATCAGTACTGTTACGGAACTTCTCTATTTCCGTCTGCCCAAAAGCAACATCCCATTTCTTGTTGGTGGTGGGAGAAGTATAGGCAGCGCCCGTTTTATATGCATTCCAGGCAGTGGCCCATTCCCTTCCGGGTACGTCACGGTAGAGACTGAGTTCATCTCTTAGCTGTGCATATTCAGCGGCGTTAGACATTTCAGGGATGTGAGTCGGTTGTGACCAACCCTGGTTGAAAGAGTAATTCAGCTGTGGCTTACCGCTCTTACCGCGTTTGGTCGTTACGAGGATAACACCGTTTGCAGCACGCGCACCATAGATAGCTGCAGAAGCATCCTTCAATACAGAGATACTTTCAATATCCTGTGGATTAAGACGTTCAAGACCACCGGTACGTCCTGCCACACCATCTATTACGATGAGCGGATCATTGTTACCGAGAGTATTTGAACCACGGATACGGAGAGAGGAACCATCAGCTCCAGGCTCACCACTGTTCTGCATGGCAGTTACACCCGGCATACGTCCGGCAATGGAGTTAGATAAGTTGGTAGCGGGCGACTTGACAAGATCAGCGCCTTTTACTGTGGCAATAGAGCCGGATACGGCTTCCCTTTTCTGAGCGCCATAACCAACTACCACCACCTCACTGAGGCCTTTGGTATCGGCCTCCAGCGTTACATTCAATGGCGTGTTGCCGTTGACGGCAAGCGTTTGAGGCAGAAAGCCGATAGCACTGACTGTTACCTGTGCACCATTTGCCACACTCAGGCTGAATGAGCCGTCAGGTAAGGTAGTTGTACCCTTCGAGGTGCCGACCACTTTAATAGTGGCCCCGATCACCGGTTCTTTATTTTTATCAACGATCTTTCCTTTTAATATAATGTCCTGCCGGATTGAATAAGAAGTTGGATAACCATCTGCAGCAGCCATAAGTGGGGACAGTCCCGGTAAAAAAAGCAGCAATGTAAATTTCATGCGCAATAGTGTTGACTGCCAGGCATGGCGATGCCCGACCTTCAACAGGTCTACATTTTTCATACGTTTAATTTGTGTAGTTAAATAAAGGCGAACTCCTTTCGCTCGATTTTGGTTACGACGATAATATGTAACAACATATCCGTCTTAGACACTATTGTCGGTCATCATCATTAAAACGTGGTTTTTTGCTTTAGTTAAAGAATACATGGTAGAGGGCCAATAGCACAGTACAACTACATAGGTTTTCAGTTTACATAGTGCAGCCTGATTTTCATAACGATACTTTTCTAACGTGTCAATTTCACACCTAAAATAGAAAAAATATTCAAGATTTATATTTCTTTTAACATACTGCGATCTTATGAAAGTGAAAATATATATGCAAGCAACATATTGACCCACAGAAAAGGGGTGTTTACCGCTAAGTACAGCCGCTCTCCGCGCAGGATAAGGTCAAAGTGTAACCTTAGTTACTGCTAAATAAAAAACAATGGAAAAAGCGCTGATCAAACTTTCTTTCAGACATATTATAGATGTAAACGCCCATACATCGTTCGAGCAGGAGATATTTCATGAAAGTTATAATGAGTTCCTCATGCAGCTCCAGGCATATAATAAAGAACAGCAATTTACAACCTGGCAGCAGGTGCGCACAGCCAATCCGAAATCAGTATCATTGAATTATAAAGTAGGATTTTCCATTGGACTATTTGTAAAAGCACTGCAGCAACAAATTCCAGGATTGGCAGATACCCTGGGCAATCCGGTCCGTTTTACAGGTCATCAGTTTGAGATCATTGCTTCAGATATTACCAGCAAGTCCGCTCACCGGGTGGCGATCGTTTATACAACAGATACGCTTACACTGCTGGGTACAGTGAGTGAATATATGTTATTGGCCACGGGAGATCAGATAAGTAACCTGCACGTACAACAGGTGCAGACATTCATGCTGAAACTGCAGCCATATTTGTCCATATCAGGTTATGCCTTACACGGGCTATCTTAATAATCCTGTACGAAAGTGATAGATGTTATGCTAAAGGGATTGCCTTTGGCTACAAGGTAGAGGTCATGTACCCCATTGGAATATTTAGGATTGCCGGTTAACTTTAATGCATAGGTCGTATCGCCGGTGAATGGGATCTTGAGCGTTCCGATACGCCTGCTTTTTTTCCCCTTGGGACGGTCAATACGGAATTCAAGACGGCCGTTCTTTTTCTCCTTATTCTGGCAGAATACGACAACCTTAAACCCTATTTCACCCATACCGAGGTTCACCTGGCCGAAGCCCAGGTAACTTCCCGCTTTCATTTTAAATTCAGTTTCAAAATTGCCTTTTTTTACCGGGCCTGCCGGAGCAACTGTACCCGCCGGTGCGGTCGTTCCTGCCGGAGCCGCTGTTCCTCCTGGAGCCTGTCCGTTAGATGGCGGCATCGTCGCCGTCTGCCCCCGGACAATCATTTGCACAATAATGAAAAAAAGACATAGGATAGGCCTCATAGCAATATGGTGGGTCCGGCGTCTTTTTACAGAAGCCAAAACCAGTGTCTAAAATACTAATTAGGTCGAAAAATTACACAAATTTATATTAAAAATTACAATAATAATACACTCTGATTCCCAATATGTTAAATCAGGGCTATTTGTATAAAGGTATAAACAGAAATGGCCCGCCCGGGGCTGGCCATTTCTGTCATATTACGTGAATAAAGTTATTTTATTGTCCGGCTTCGGATATATTATTGTTGTGTTTCAGGGATGATGATATGAAATGCCGATCCCTGGTGCTCTACCCCAAAAGCCTTGATATCGCCGTTATGTATGTCCATGATCTTCCGGCAAAGCGCCAGTCCGATACCTGTTCCTTCAAACTTCTCTTTCTGGTTCAGCCGCTGGAAAATGACAAAAAGCTTATCTGCATAGGCCTGGTTGAAACCAATACCATTATCCGCCACAATGATCCTGTAATAAGCAGGTCCCGCTGTTAATGCCGGCAGGTCTTTTAATTCTGAATCAGTGATCTTATTGGCAGTGATCGTCACACGGGAATCTCCATTCGCTCCTGAAAACTTCAGTGCATTGCCGATCAGGTTATAAAATAACTGGTTCATTTGTAATGGCACGGCATCTATAACCGGAAGCTCATTCACTTCGATCGTGGCGTTTTTATCTTTGATCAGCAATTCAAAGTCTTCTATTACGTTCGTCACGATCAGGTTAAGGTCCACCGGAAGGAAGGCATTCTCACCCAGTTCGAGCCTGGAATATGCGATCAGGTCCCTTATCAGGTCCGACATGCGGATGGCGGACTGTTTTACCTTGCGGAGATATAATGCCGTATCGATCTTCGTCGTATCAGGCTTCACGCTTTCCAGCATATCCGCGAACAGGCGGATCTTTCTCAGCGGCTCCTGGAGGTCATGAGAAGTGATGAACACGAACTGCTCCAGTTCATGGTTCCGTTTAGAGAGGTTGGCGTTGGCATCTTCCAATGCAATGGTCCTTTCGCGAACTTTTCTTTCGAGTGCATCTTCCACCATCTTCTGGTCGTCAATGTCGGTGCATGCTCCGATAAATCCGGCAAATTCGTCCTGAGAATTAAAGCGGGGTATACCAGAGCAGGCCAGCCAGTGATAGGTCCCGTCATGGCGTTTGAGACGGAATTCCGCATAGAAGTTCTTCCTGTCGCGTGACGACCGGCTGAAATTGATCTTCCATTTATCGATGTCTTCCGGGTGCATGATATCGTACCAGCCATTGTCCATATTCTGGTCCAGGCCACGTCCTGTATACTTCTGCCAGGCTTTATTAAAGAAAGAGAATGATCCGTTCTTTTCTGCGATCCAGATCATAGCCGGAGCAGTATCTGCGATCATACGGAAATAGGCTTCACTCTGCTGCAGGTGCAGTTGCGCCTGTTTTCTTTCGGTAATATCCAGGGCCACTCCCACGATCCTTTTTGCCACACCGTCTTCATCAAAAACACCCTGACCGGTAGCAGCTATCCAGTGAATGGAATTGTCCGCCCATTTGACACGGTACTCCTCGACATAGAGGGTCCGGTTCTGCAATGCGTGCTGCAATGCCTCATCTGCACGTTTCACATCCTCAGGATGGACAAGGGAGAGTAACTTTTCATATGTCAGCTGGACCTGCGTAGAAAGTCCGAAATTACTCCTGAACTGCTCATTACAATGCATGATGCCTGTGGCGAGTTCCAGCTCCCAGGAACCAAGACGGCCTGTTTGCAGGGCGAAGTTCAGTTTACTGTTCACCTCCTGCAGATGCTTTTCAAATTGTTTGCTTTCAGTGATATCGGTCACGACGCCCAGCACACGTACAGCTACTCCGTTTTCATCATAGAAAACCTGCGCCTTACAGGAGATCCAGTTCACCTTATCTTCCGCCAGACTGATACGGAAATCAAGGTTAATATGTCCGCCGTCCCGGCCAGCCAGTGCTGCGGCAATATTAGCCTGTACACCTGGTGCATCTGCCGGATGAATTGCCCTTAGAAAACCGTCAAACTCTAATGGCACCGGCGATGCAATGCTAAAAAGCTCCCGGCTTCTGTCCGACAACAGTAATTGTTTCGATAACGGATTAAAGTCCCAGGTACCGGTTTTGGTCCCATCCAGCGCCAGTCGCAGCCTTTCCTCATTGATACGTACTACTTCCTGCTTGTGCGCTATACGTTCTCTCGCCTCCCTCACTTCAGTAATATCTTCTATGGCGATCAGGATCAGCTCTTCTTTCAAATCCTGTGAAGTAATAAGCTGGCCGTTCATCACGACAGTCCTGTACCCATTGACGGAAGACTTATACGTCAGTTCATAATTGGCAAAAGGCGTTCTTGACGTCATCAGGTTTTCCATCAGTACACGGAGATCTGAGGTATTCCATTGTTTGCTTTCCAGCTCATACAATAGTTTTCCTTCTGTCTCTTTCCGCTCCATTTTGAATGTGCGGTAAAAGGAAGCGTTCGCGCTCACCACGCGGATGTTGGTATCGAGTATCAGTAAAGACTCATGTACGGTATTAACGATAGATTCTGCGTACAGGCGCGCATTGTTCAGCTGATTATTCCTTTCGAGCAGGTCATTGTTCCGGGTGCTCAATTCATCATTGATCACCTGCAGTTCTTCCTGCGATACTTCCAGTTCTTCATTCAGGCTTTTCAGCTCTTCATTTGCAGACTGCAACTCTTCGTTGGTGGCTTCATATGCTTCCGCCACAGCGCGCAGTTCCTCCTTATATCGCTGTACTTCCCTTTCCAGTTGCAGGATACGCAGGTTCTTTTCATCGGCGGTTTCCAGTACATCAGCCTTCCTCATTCCCAGGTCGCTGGCAGTTAATTCATGCTGCTGGTTATTGAAAATGACCAGGTAATAACTTTCGTGCAGGCTATTGATAGGCACTATTTCAAATGACACATTGAGTGAACCGCCTCCTGTGTTGACAGTCAATCCATCTCTTCTAACATTGCTCCTGGCAGATTGTGCCTGACTGAGCGCACTTCTGAGACTATGTACCAGGTCCCTGTGGGCTAGTTTGAGAATATTCAGACTGGCTCTGCCAGGTCCGTGTTCAAAAAACTGCATGGTAACACCGCGGAATTCAATAATATCGAATTTTTCATCAAGCAGGACCGCAGACGGTGCATACATTGAAAGTATTATACTGTCGGCCGCTTTCTGTGCATCAATATTTCCATCCCTCTCCTGATCAAAGCTTGGTGTCATGTGCTTTATTTTTTTATTAGTCGGGAACGCATTTCTCAGCGTCCATTTGTCAACATTTTTTTTAAGGTAGATCTTCGTTTTCTTTGAAGGCATTTCAAAGAGGTCGGGAGATCTGTTAGTTTCTGACTTTCCCAGCCAGAGAAAACCACGGTCTTTCAGCGCATAATTGAATATGCTCAGCATTTTTTTCTGCAGTACCGGTTGCATGTAAATGAGTACGTTACGGCAGCTGATCAGGTTTAGATTTGCGAAAGGCGGGTCCGTCAGCATGTTGTGGGAGGCGAACACGCATACGTCTCTGATAACTGCCGATATTTCGTATCCCAGTTCCCGCTCCACAAAAAATTGCGTCAGCCTCTTTTCAGATACACCTGCTACCTGTGTTTTTGTATAGACGGCTTTACGGGCAGTTGCAATCACAGTTTCAGATAGGTCTGTTGCAAAGATCTTCACTTTATCAGCGAAGTGCTTATCCCCCATTAACTCGTAAAGACAAATGGCAATAGAATAGGCCTCTTCGCCTGTTGCGCACCCTGCTACCCAGATACGCACCTGTTCTTCCTTATCGCGCGCCTGCTTTACTACCTGTGGTAATATGAACCGCAGCATGTATTCGAAGGTACCTTCATCGCGAAAAAAGGACGACACATGGATCAGCAGGTCTTCGTAAACAATATTTTTTTCGTTCTCATTATCTTTTATGAACGTAAGATATTCTTCAAACCCCTGAATATTCACTAGCGACATTCTCCGTTGCAGTCTCCTGTTAATGGTTGATAACTTATACTGCAGAAAGTCCACCCCTGAAAACTCCGAAAGGATCGCCAGAATACTTTTCAGCGATGCATTAGGTATTGATCCCGTTCTCCTTTTGTTCAACTCCGCATCAGAATGTGTATCTGACATACATACAGCTTTACTTTTATGCCTGCTTTTTTTAAAAAAACCGTCAGGACTGCTAAAGATATATAAAAAATAAATCAACTCAATTCAGACTGTCATGGATTTCCAGGTATTTCAGGAGAAACCGTGCTATATCTGCCGGCGGCAGGATCATATGCGGATCGTCTTTGTTGATGGCCGCCTGCGGAAGGATATTAAAATCAGTAGTATCCGGATCCTGTACGATGACGAGTCCGTGACAGTCTTCAATCAGTTTTATCCCTTCTATGCCATCATTCCCCATACCTGACAGAATTATCCCGATGCCGTTTTCGCGGTAAGCTTTCGCCATGGATTTGAAGAAAATGTCGATCGACTTATTGATGATCTCTGTAGAATAACGCCTCCTCACTTTCAGGTGATTGCCTTCAACGATCATCATCCTATCTTCAGTAAGTACATACACATGATCTCTTTCCAGCGTCATGTTGCCTTCCACGCGATGCACAGGCATTTTGGTAAATCTTTCAAGCACCGCACTGAATTTACTCTGATGCTCCCTGGAAAGGTGGGGAATGACAACAAATGCCGCGCCTGTTTTCTCCACGACCTGTTGAAAAAACTCACATGCTGCTTCGAGTCCCCCGGCGGAACATCCGATCCCTATGCAAAAAGGTGGTGTTTTTCTGGTTATTTCCATATGTTGAAATTTATAACGCGCAGAGGAATAAGGACATCCCGGAGCAACCTCGTCAAATATCAGGCCATGCAAACCGGGGAAGAGTGCGACGGGGTATAAAAGAAAAAGGGGCGATACACGTACTGTATCACCCCTTTTTCAAATTCTTTTCTTATTTAGATTCCTTCAACACCATATCGATAGTGATGGCTCCTGCTACGATAGCCATTTTGTTGATATCTTCCGGACATTCCTTTGCAATGGTAACACGGTATTTATCTGCTGTGGTAAACACTTCTTTAAAAGCTCCCGCCCATTTCTTTGTGATAGCGCCTAATTCTCTTTCAGATGAATCGACGATCTTAAAGTTCCATGCTTTCCAGTCGCCTTTGATCTCTGCGAGCAACTCATTATTGGCATTGAGGATATGGAACAGCGGTTTCATAAATTTAAATTTCTGTTTAATGCCGCCCACGACCACATTATTCGCATCGCGGATCTCAATTTTAGACATCCAGAATGTCCAGCCACGGTGAATGGAAGCCACCACCTGTTCGTTCGCATCCACAATATTCAGTGTAAACGGAAAGATCCTTTTATCGAGCAGCAGGCGCAGGAATTTGTGCAACAAAGGAACTTCCTGACGGATATTTCCTATTTGCTGACCATCCTGGTTAAATACTTTATAAGCGTTCGCGAATTTTAACAGACCTACTTTCTCATCAATAAAATAATCGTCACAGTGAAAGAATTCGGGTAATTTCGTTTGTCCCATGAGGTTTTATCAAGTTGGTTATAGAATGGCTGCAAATATATACAAAAAATGATGAATATCAGGATGTTTTACTATTTTTCAATTCACGATTTTTATACCATAGCTACAATCCTTAACTTGCAGGTACCGGCAGTCTTTTATCAACGTATATGGAACAACAAACAACGCCTCCTCCAAAGAACGCTTTTGTCAGATGGATCAAGCGTATCGGCATCTGGGCCTTCATCTTCTTTTTAGTGAAGGGCTTGTTGTGGCTGGCCCTGGGATATTATCTTATCAAGTAACGCCCCATTACATGACAGGTATGCTGAAATGAGACTCCGGATAGATCCGTAATTCATGCAGCAATGCATCAAGCAGGGTTTGTTCACTCACATCTTTCGCCGCGCCATAGTTTTTCTGCCAATAGATGTTCGAAGCAGGACTGATGGTCATCACCAGCCGGCTGCCCTTTTTCAACTGTTTACAGATCCAGGGCGTATTATCCAATGTGATATGATGCACCTCATTTTCCTTCCAGTAAACCGCCTTTTGCTTATCTATACTTAAAGATAGCCGTTGGGCTACATGCGAGAGCGGCCATTTTTTTCCATCGGCGTCTACCTCCCACCAGCTGATCATAATGTCAGCATCAGGCGTACCGGACGATAACCAGAGGTCCGCCGTAATGGAACCATTCAGGATAATATCTTCCTTCAACGGCTCCGAACTGAAAGTCTGCAGGTGTTTCTTTCTGAAAACACCTTCCGTAATAAGCGAACTGCTGCCGTCGTAGATCACGATGGTATCGTCCACAGGATCTGCCGCGTCAAAGGAAAACACCAATGGTTTCCGTCCGCTCTTTTTCTTCGTCAGTAAGGTTTCCCCGTCTTTTGAAGGAAGATAGAATGATAAAGTATCCCTATTCATTTTTTCGATAGATGGGAAATAATGCCACTTGTTCTCTCCCATCGCAAATACCGCGATCCTGTCCTGCAGGAATGCCGGTTTCTTCCCTCCTTTCAGTGTATAGTTGAACCAGTCCAGCACCAGTTGTTTCTGGTCCACCATAGCTACCGTATCGATCTTGTAAGGCGCGATAAAATTCCGCCGCCTGCCTCCCTGTCCGCCGGCATGATCAAAAGGGCCGATAAACAGGTAATGCTGGCGCACACCTTCCGCCGGCCCGTACTTATTATGCGCATTGTAATAATGGATGGCGCCCCGCTGATCATCGTCAAAGAAACCCGTGGTAGTGAGAATAGGAATAGTGATACGTGAAAATTCATCTGCCGAAGGCGTCATCTTTTGCCAGAAATCATCATAACCCGGATGGGTGATCCAACGTTGGAAAATAGTGTCCATGCCACTTCCTTCCAGTGAATCCAGTTTATTGAAAGGAAAGCCCCGTAACAGATATGCTGTATTGAGATCGCTCCACTTCTTTTCATTGAAAAAGGTGGAATCATCCAGGTAATGGTTGTTCCGGACGTATTTCAGCCATTGCAGGCTATAGGTCACAAATATTCCTCCCGGGTTAGGATAATCGATGCCTGGTCCTACTGCTACCTGCGGTACGATCGTTTTCAGGGCAGGGTGAACCTTTTTAACAGTAGCCCACTGCGCAAAACCCAGATACGAGCCTCCGTACATACCCACCTTACCGTTACACCAGGGCTGTTTACTGATCCAGTCAATGACCTCGTAATTATCTGCAGCGTCATTTTCCATAGGGTAAAAACTTCCTCCTGACCGGCTCTTTCCCCGGTTGTAAACAAATGCCCCAATATAGCCGCTATCTGCTACATATTGAGCCCGGATGGTGTCCTGCTTCGACGGATAACAATTAGCCCTTAAAACGACCGGTAAAGGCCATTTAGCGCCCTCCTGGTATACGATCATACAACTTAATACCGTACCATCCTTCAGGGGTACCTGTAAGCTGCTATCAATAACATACCGTTTACTTTGAGCGGAAAGCGGGCCAACGGGGTAGATAAAAAGGGTTAAGGCAATCAATGCCAGGTATTTACGCATAGTTTCCATTTGGTTGATCAAACGCGGAGGTTTACAGATAGCCAATATAGCAAAAAAGGGGCTGTAAAGGTAACCGCCTGGCTATTTTTTTATAACTTGTCTTTCCCAGCTATTTTTAGGCGCATTCCTTATTCATGCCTTTACTATACCTTTGCTAAGCTTTCAGGGTGTCCCTTCCGCGGATTGACCCATACAAAACCGCCTTTGACCAGCCTATTAATGCTCTAACAAATTCCCATTCAGCAAGGACTATACAAGGCTTATACAAGGCTTAACTTACGTTCATCTTACGTTCAAAGACGTAAGATGAACGTAAGTTAAGCCTTGTATAAGCCTTGTATAGTCCTTGTTTGTTGAATGCTTTGGAGATGTTCAATGGAACCCATAATTAAAGTAGGGGGCAAAGATTACTCTTTGCCGCCCTCTCACACCACCGTATGTACTTGCGTGTACGGCGGTTTCTTTAGAACAATTTACGATGTAAGGCTTTGTAGTTATGACTTAGACTGTAGAAGCCTTGCTGGATAAACCACTCATTATTCATACCATGAGTAACTGAAGGGCTGTTGGACAAGCGCCACCAGCCCTTTCCGCTTTTGGCTGTGATCCAGCATTGGTATTCGGGTACCCCTAATTTTCTTAAAAATCGGAAGATACCTATTACCCGTTTGCATTGTTTAAGCCGGTAACACTTTAGCTTATGGCGTAGCCAACTATCAATGCGTTCCATAT
>CABHOY010000012.1 GCA_902168105.1 uncultured Flavihumibacter sp. | reverse complement strand
ACAATCCGGCCATCTCCTATATCGAAATTAACTGAGATAGGTGTCAGATTCATAAAAATGAGAAGATTAAAATGGTATACCTAAAAAAAAACTATTCCCAACCTTATAAGTTGGGAATAGCGCTATAAAAAAGTTCTTATTATTTTCTGAGACCTAATTTCTCAAGCAGGGCGCGGTAGCCTGTGAGGTTAGTTTTAGAAAGGTAGGAAAGCAAACGCTTTCTCTGGCCTACCATCTTCATCAAACCACGGTGCGTAGAAAAGTCTTTTTTGTTTTCTTTCAGGTGACTGGAAATGCTGTTGATACGCTCAGTCAGCAGTGCTATTTGCGCTTCTACAGAGCCGGTATTTTTTTCGCTTCCACCAAATTCCTTAAAAATATTGGCTTTCTTTTCAACAGTTAAGTAAGACATCTTTAATTAAATAATAAAATGATAAAGGTTTATTTAGTCGCTATTTTTCCGGTGCGAAGGTAAATCAAATATTGTGAATTAACAATTTCACATAAATTTTACACAAAAGTCACGCTGGCGTGATCCGTTACCTTGCCATTTTCGGTCCGTAGCACCCTCGATGGGAATTTCTGTAGTAATATATAGTCATGGGTAGCCATCACGACAGCTGCCCCCTCTTCCCTGCTGATCCTGAACAACAGCTGCATAATACCATCTGAAGTTTCAGGGTCCAGGTTACCTGTCGGCTCGTCCGCCAGGATCAGTTTCGGGGAATTAAGCATGGCCCGGGCTATATCCACACGCTGCTGCTCCCCGCCACTTAACTCATAAGGCATCTTAAAGCCCTTGGTATTCAATCCCACCTTGTCCAGTACATCGTTGATCTTCTCGTCCATCTTCTTATTGTCCGTCCAGCCTGTAGCCTTCAGGGCAAATTTCAGATTGTCACATACCGTCCTGTCCGTCAGTAACTGGAAATCCTGGAATACTACCCCCAGGTTACGACGCAGATAAGGCACCTTTTTCCAGTCCATCTTCTTCAGATCAAACCCTACCACCTGTCCGGCGCCTTCCTTTAACGAAAGATCACCATAAAGCGTTTTCAGCAGACTGGATTTGCCGGTTCCCGTCCTGCCTATCAGGTATACAAATTCTCCTTTGTTCACCGTAATGTTCACGTCAGCAAGGATCAGGGAAGTCCCCTGGTAGATATTCACATTGGATAATTGTATAATCGGTTGTTCTGTCATTTCTGCCGTATGGGTTTAGT
>CABHOY010000011.1 GCA_902168105.1 uncultured Flavihumibacter sp. | reverse complement strand
CACAATAATTCTGATTTTTTATTTTTTCTACATTGTTTTCATCATACAACTCTCGCAGTAAATATTCTTCCAGAAGGGGAGCAGCAGCAATTGCATACTTATACCTCCCCGGTCAATGGCGTTGAACAAGGCGCAGAAGCGTGCATTATTAATTCCGATGGCATTTTGCATGGTTCTTGTAAACAAAGGATACCGGGTATCCAGTTCAAAAATAATGGAGAGTGAAAGGTAGTAGAACAGCAAATCTTCGTTCACTTCCAGGCGACTGATCCGCGGCTCGATGAGTGTGAAGGCCCATTCGTACTGCGCATAATAACAAAAGAATTTTGCGATAGAAAGCAGGTCTTCATCAGAAACGCTAAGATCAAGGTATTTATCCCTGATTGTTTGCAAGGCTTCATCTTTTTTATCGAAGCTGCCCTGACTCATGTAAATTTCGCATAACAGTATATGGTAGTTGATCATCATCCTGCGCATTAATTTCTGATCTGTACCTGAAGAAGGAAGTTGATTAAGCCTGGCAAGTAGCGTGTTCCTGTTGATAAGCGTGTCGCCATATTGCAGGAGCCGCAATTGCAATGCGCAGATATTGTATTTTATTTTACCATTGGCGGGATCTGTTTTTTCGATGGCGAGCAACTCGTTCAGGGCATCATCTTCATAAATTTCTTCCAGCAGCAGTTTATAAACGTTCTTATCGTTCAACAACCGGCTGAAAGCTTTTTCCCGGGGAATCGTAACGGCGTCAAGATAGCTGGCGGGTATTTTGTTGTCGGTTACTCTTTTATAAATTGACCTTTGAATATCCAGTGCGAGTTGAATATTCCGGGCAGCCACGGCGGCTTCGAGCCGGGTAACGAGTTCGCCGTCTTTGATCGCATCTGCCGGATTTTTATCGTCCAGGTAGAACGTCACGATGGCCTTACGGGAATGCGCTAGTACGGGCTCAATAGAGTCGAGTAACGACTTGTTGCGTAGACGTATTTTGATGTCTTCTTTCGGAAGCGTGGCCAGGTATTGGAAGGGGGTTCCTGCTATGGACTGGAAGAATTCCATCCAGTTTTCACCGCTGGTAACCTGGCTGGTGAAATTTTCGGTTTGAAGGGCATCCAGCATTTTTACAATGCCGGCTCCACGTTCTTTCTGAAGTTGCATGTTCAGCGCTGTGGCGCCTTCAATGGAAGAAAATGCCCTTACTTCAAGCCTGGAAATACGTTG
>CABHOY010000010.1 GCA_902168105.1 uncultured Flavihumibacter sp. | reverse complement strand
TCTGGCTACTGCAATCTTTAGACTTTCTTCATAAACCGGCCGACGGCCCATCGTCTTTTTCATATTTGTAATTTAAGTTAGCTAACGTTTCTTACAAAATATGTAAAGTCAATCCTGAATTGATACAGTCGAAAGGAGTAAAAAAAGAAGGTCGAATGAGTTCGACCTTCGTGATCTAGTTCACGTTATTGAATCGACCGCATGCGGCAAAAATTACTGGGTTTGCATGCAGTTCGCAGAAACATTTTTACTTTTTGAGCAGGGAAATTCCACGTCATCAAACGTCACGATATAACAGATATGAAATAAACCGGACAGTCATGGAGACAATCGCTTCTCGCCGGTGATGTATCGGAACCATCATCGCCTGCCGGATAGAATATCATAAACGGTGGAACATCCGGATAGTCAATACTGGGTAAAGGCAATTGCTATCTAATGCAAGATAATGATAAATGTCAAATTCACAATTAAATATTTGAGCGCTTGTTTTATATAAAAGATCCATAGAACAACAGCTCGCTCTGGCGCCATTGTCTATGGATCTTTTTATATTCAGAAAGATGAAACTACTCTCCTACCTGGAAGCAACGCATACTGATACTTCCGTTCTGGATCTCCTCATAAGTGAACCTGATCTCTTCATTCTCTCCCGCAAGGCCGAGACCGTAGATAAAGGGGAAGTAATGGTCGGGCGTTGGAATGGATAGTTTAGCGGCTTCACCCAGCTTCTCGTAATGCAACAGGTCGTCGAACGCCCGCTGTTCTATTTTGTTCTTAACGGTCGCATCAAATTCCAATGCCCAGTCAAAAGGAACAGCGTTATCAGAAAAACTGATCCTACGGAGGTTGTGTACGATATTGCCGCTCCCTACTATGAGTACCCCTCTTTTACGCAGTTCTCTCAACTCCTGCGCCAGCTGGTAATGATATGCAGGCGGCTTGTAGTAATCAATGCTTAACTGGAATACCGGGATATTGGCCTCGGGGTACATATGTTTCAGGACCGACCATGTACCATGGTCCAGTCCCCACTGATCATCTTCCACAACCTGCGTGCTTTTGATCAATTGTGCCGTTTCACGGGCAAGTTCCGGTGCCCCCGGCGCCGGGTACTGCACGTCATGCAGCGCCTGCGGAAAACCTCCAAAGTCATGTATGGTAGCCGGTCTGCTGGCTGTCAGCACATGCGTGCCTCTCGTCAGCCAGTGAGCAGATACGACCAGTATCGCGTTAGGTAATTGTTTTACAGATTCACCCATCTCTTTTAAGCGGCGGGTGAATGCGTTGTCGGAAATTGCGTTCATCGGATTACCATGTCCGATAAACATAGCCGGCATTAATGTAGTACGCTGATAATCACGGGTGATATTCCCCAGTTCATGTAATTGCATATATAATCCTCCCACAGGTAAAACGGCCATTGCAGCCAGAAAATCCTTCCTGTTCATAATATGCAAAGATACTCAACACCGGAAAGCGATAAATGGACAAATCATCTGATAAAGTGGACTTTTCAATATATTTGAGCCATGCGGACCATACTCAAAAACTATAGCAGCCTGTTACTGCTGCTGGGCGGTATAATTGCCGGCAGCATTCTCGGACTGATCTTCGGAAAACAGGTGGAAGTGATCAAACCGATAGGCGATATATTCCTTAACCTTCTCTTTACGGCAGTCATACCACTGGTATTTTTTGCCATTTCTTCAGCTATAGCCAATGTCGATCCCAGCCAGAAGCTGGGTAAAGTAATATCTGTGATGGGGGCGGTTTTCGTCGGTACCGTACTGGTATCCGCCTTTCTTACAATCGTGGCCATCTGGCTCTTTCCGTTAAAGGCAGTTACTACCGGTCCGAATACTATGGAACATATGCAGACGGGTAGCGCGGGCGACCAGCTTACCCGGCTACTGACGGTAGGAGAATTTTACGAACTGCTGTCAAGGAAAAATATGTTGCCCTTCATTATCTTTTCAGCCCTGGCCGGATTTGCGGCACTAAAGGCAGGAGAGTCCGGCAAAGCTTTCCGCCGGTTCCTGGACTCAGGCAATGAGGTGATGAAGGAACTGCTGAACATCATAATGATACTTGGCCCGATCGGTCTGGGCGCTTACTTTGCTTACCAGGTAGGTACGCTGGGACCAGAACTATTCGGCACCTATGCCAGTTCGATGGCCGTCTATTATGGCTTCGGATTATTTTATTTCATAGTCATGTTCAGCGTTTATGCTTTTCTGGCGGGCGGTATGGCTGGTGTAAAGATCTACTGGAAAAACAACCTCATTCCTACATTTACAGCACTTGGCTCCTGTAGCAGCATCGCTACTATACCGGCTAACCTGACCGCAGCACAGCGCATGGGTATTCCTGAACATATCGGGAACGTTGTGGTGCCATTAGGTGGTACCTTACATAAAGATGGCTCCAGTATCTCTTCAATTGTAAAAATAGGCGTCGTATTCGCCATGTTCGGCAGGCCGCTGACGGGTGTAGATACCGTACTGCTGGCATTAGGAGTAACAGTGATCGTTAGTATCGTAGAGGGGGGAATTCCTAATGGGGGTTATATCGGGGAATTACTTGTAATGTCCGTATATGGCTTTCCGATAGAAGCGCTTCCGGCGGTAATGGTGATCGGTACCCTGGTGGATCCCCTGGCCACCATCCTGAATGCTACCGGCGATACAGTAGCTGCCATGATGGTTACCAGGGTGATGAAAGGGCGCCGTTGGCTTAAGGATCAAGCGGATCTTCAGGGTCCTGCTGCCAGGCTTTCAGATCGGGCGTTATAATGTTTTCGGTAGGTCCTTTTCTTTCTAATCCTGTATAAGGCAGATAACCTATTTCATTCATAAAGCGCGCGGCCATCTTTTCAATAGCGAGCGACTGGAATGAATCTGATACGATCAACATCGGTTTGGTTGCTGGTATATTGAACAGGTATATCAATCTCACAGCATTCCTGATGTTGGTCGTCGTATGTCTTGCATGTGGCTCTATGATCACTGCACTATCCGGAATACCCAGCTTGCTCACCATGTATTTTTTCATTTCCACCGCTTCACAGACCGCTGTTTTATACGGGTGTACATGTCCGCCGGATACAATGATAAAAGGTGCTACGTTCTTGTTGTATTGTTCTGCAGCTAACTTACAACGGAACATACCCATGCTGTCCATTGTCATGCCGGCTTTTCCAGGTCCACTCCCAGGCACCATTATACTGCTGAAACGATAGGCATTCCAGTTGGTCCTTTTCGATTTCGCAAAGGGCGCAGCATTCTGGCCTTTGTACAAAGGCTCGTAACGGGTCGCTTCATCCCTTCCGTTAATTTCCAGTGCCTTCAGTGAAGCCACTAATGATTGTCTGTAAAAAGCATTTCCTGCATTTGACACCAATAACGGCTGTACGGCTGTTTTTACCAGCCTTACAAATGCCGGATTGGCAGGGTTGAAAGAGATAGAATCGATCCTCGGATACCGGGGACGTGCTCCTCCCATATATACCCTGCAGATATGGTTGATGCCTGCAGCGACATCTTCCCATGCTTTACGTATAAAGGTCGTATCGGCATCCTGTGTGTATACGGGATAACGTTCTACGACTTTCAGCCGTTCCACTAATTCTGCAACATCGGTATTCGAAAGTACCAGGCGTTTAAATTCCTCACCGGCATCGTGGATCTCATCCGGGGTCCACTCCAGTGCCTTACTTATACATCCAGCATCTCCACATTGGCTGTTGGCAGTGGCAAGACGTGTCTGTCTGTCGCGCGCTATCTGATTGAAAACGGCGTTCTTTACGACGGCATTATGTATAGGCGCTGATCTTTCCAGCATATATAACAGGTAGAACGATTTTCTGAGTTGCACCTGTTGTTGTGTGGTGTAGGAAGAGGCGACGCTTCTTGTCGTCTTTACTGTTTTTGCCGTTCTGGCCTTTGATCTCCCCCTTGATGTCTTTTTACGTTGTGCCTGTCCCGTTATGGTTATTAAGCATAATAGCAGGCATAGGCTCATGTTTAATGCTGATCTCATATCTTATTAATACAGCGCGTTGGTGGCGCTTTACTTTTGATTACTGTATCTGTTTTCCGTTTTTATATATTGCGTGAATACTGCGTGTCGCCTTAATATTCTCCAGAGGATTGGCGTCAAGCACCATAAAGTCAGCCTTTTTACCAGGCACCAGACTACCCGTCTCTCCGTCTATTCCTAACATGGCAGCACCGTTATGTGTAGCATAGGAAATTACTTTTAACGGAGGGATACCTGCTTCCTGCATCAGTTGCAGTTCCACATGTTCAGAAAAACCCTGGGCTCTTACAGGCTGTGCGCCCGAGTCAGTGCCCATTACAATTTTAACACCGGCGCTGTCCATTTTATGGAGGTTCCGGGAAGCTATCTTCAGGGATTTCATCTTACGCTCTTTTTCTTTCTCATTCTGCTGACGCACTTCATCACTCTTCAACATATCCCATACTCCCGGCTCCAGTGAGCGGATGAAGAAAGGATCATTAAACCATTCCGGTTGAGTGGCATAAATAAAGGCGAATTCTTCTATGCAGAGCGTAGGAATATAGTAGACATTCTTTTGTTTCATTGCGGTGATCAGGGAGTCGTCTGCTTCCTTGTCACGGATGCTGTGTGCAAGTACATCGACACCTGCGTCTACGAGACGTTTGGCGTCTTCGAGGTAGTAAACGTGTGCGGCCACTTTGATATTGTGTACGTGGGCTTCTGCAATGATGGCACGGTAAACATCGGGGTGTATGCGGGGTTCTCCATCTACCCAGATCTTAACGAAATCTGGTTTCAACACGGCCAGGCGGCGCATATCCTGCATGGCTTCATCCGGGCTGCCCGGGCGCAGGATGCTTGGACCGAATGCGACTGGCGGCGTACCGCCTTTGACGCCAAAACCGTAACCGGCGGTATAAAAGGAAGCTCCACCTAACATACCCATCCTTGAGGCATTCTGAAAAATAAAAGCGGATGGCTGGTCCGTTCCCAGGCTCAATACAGTCCCGACACCGTATTCCAGGTATTGCATCAGTTGGCGGGCTACATTATCCGGAGTATAGTTTGCGGCCACAACGCTCTTACCGTTTAATAATCCGAGGTGACCGTGACCGTTAACCAGCAACGGCATGACTGTTTTCCCCTTTGCATCTATTTCAACGGTACCTTCTACAGGATAATTTGCGTCTGCGGGCAGGATAGCAGCAATAGTATCATTGGTTATAACAAGACTGACGTGGGAACGAGCATTGGCCCCGCTCCCATCAATCAACGTAATATCTTTGAGTATAAATGAGGTGTTGTCCTGGGCGTAAGAATATAAACATATAGCGGAAAGGCCAACACTGAAAAACACACGTTTTAGCATAGTTACGCAATTTGCAGTTTATCAATCCAGAAACTGCAAACTACGAACTATAAACTTAAAACGGACCCTGTCGCCTGCTGAATTTTATGAAAGGCAAGATCAAGGTCTGCAAGGAGGTCGGCCGGCTCCTCCAGTCCTACGGACAAACGGACAAGACTGTCGGCCACCCCGGCGGCTCTCCGCTTTTCATCGGGGATGGATTTATGGGTCATGCTGGCGGGATGACATAACAAACTTTTAACACCACCCAGGCTTTCTGCCAACTTAAAATATTGGGTGCCAGTCACAAAAGCAAGAGCTGCTGCTTCTGTATCGTCTTTCAAAGTAAAAGAGACAATGCCTCCAAAACCTTTCGATTGCTGCTTTGCAATTTCATGCCCGGGGTGACTGGTCAATCCGGGATAAAAGACCTTATCAACAAGCGGATGCTGTTCCAGGTATTCTGCGATGACCTGTGCATTCGCACAGTGTTGGCGTATACGCAGGTGCAGCGTTTCTATACCTCGGATCAGGAGAAAACTGTCGAACGGTGAAAGGATTGCACCACAGGCGTTTTGATAGAATTTGATCTCAGCGCCCAGTTCAGGTGTTTTTGTCACTACCAGTCCGGCTATCAGGTCACTGTGCCCTCCCAGGTATTTGGTAGCGCTATGTACGACTATATCAGCACCCAGTTCCAGCGGCTGTTGCAGCACCGGTGACGCGAATGTATTATCTACACAGAACAGGCATTTGCTGGCCGCAGCAATTTTCGCGATGGCTTTGATATCGGATATCTTTAGTGTAGGATTAGTGGGTGTTTCTAACCAGATCAATTTGGTGGCCGGAGTGATAGCGTTGAAAACAGCCTGCACATCAGATGTATCTACATAGGTGACCTTGATCCCGAATTTAGCATACACTTTATTGAATAACCGGAAGGCCCCTCCGTAAATATCATCCACAGCAACGATCTCGTCACCATATTGTAACAGTTTCAGAATAGCATCTATGGCTGCCAGTCCGCTGGAAAAGGCAATACCGGCTGCTCCCGCTTCCAGCTGTGCAGCTATTTTCTCAAGTGTTTCCCGGGTGGGATTGTTGGTCCGTGCATAGTCATACCCTTTATTTACACCCGGCGCTTCCTGTACGAAAGTAGAGGTTTGATAAATAGGTACGGCGATAGCGCCTGTTTGAGGGTCTACGGGAATAGAATGGATCAGTTCTGTGATTGTGCTCATCTCTTTGTGTTTTTGAGTTTGATGATAATTGTTGATTAAACAGGTCCTTATGCGGAACTTATCAAAGAGATGCAGATGTTGGCAGGAAGCTCTTAAAAACAAAAAACTCACCTGGTAGCCAGGTGAGTTTTGTTATATTTTGAGTAAAATAGATCAAACCTACTGACTTATCTTTCCCGCTATTAGCGGGCTGGATTTAGCACCTATCCGGTTTGGTGGAACCGGGTGGTTGCTAAGGCTTCGCAGGGCCATTTCCCTCTGCCTTTCTTGATAAGAAACTTAAAGAACTGGTGCAAAGATATAGGTGAACGATTTAAATTGCCAAATTTATTTTTTTGCAACCGCCATATTTTTAACCGTCAACGCGATACCTTCTTCGTATGAAGTGGGCTCAAAAAGGAAATGCTTTTCAAATTTTGCACTGTCGAAAATATAGGGATGCGTGGTCTGATACATCATCTCATACAATTCACTAATGGTTTTATCGAAAAGGCCTGCAAGCCGGATCATAAAACCGTTCAGGGTCATATGGCGGGGCCTCACTTTTAGTGCGGCGGCTATCATCTCCACATATTCTTTTCCGTTAGGTGCGGGATTAGTAGTTGGCAGATGCCATACCTGGTTAAAAGAAGACGGATCTGAAGCCATGAGATGCAGTGCTTTCCCTGCATCCGGAATAAATGTATAACTATGTGTGACATGATCATTCCCGATCCAGTTTGCTTTTGAGCCGCCCGCGAGTTTATTAATCACCATGATATTGAGAATACTGGTACTGTTTGCTGCCGGGCCATAAAAATCCGCTGACCTGGCAATGCTGGCGGTAAGATTTCCTTGTCGCACGTTCTCCATGATCTTATCTGCGATAGCTGCCCTGATCTCTCCTTTTTTACTCCGTGGATTATAAGGTGTTTCCTCAGTCATGCGACCTTCTACAAGCCCGTACATATATACATTATCAAAAAAGATCAAGGGGATGCCGCCTTCACTGCAGGCATCTATTACGTTTTGAATGATCTTTGGCCAGGTCTCCTGCCAAACCTTATGGTCGTAAGCCAGTCCTGCGCATAAGAATACGATGGAAGAACCGCTGACTGCCCTGCGTGTCTGTAAAGGGTCTGTAATGTCGGCAGCCATAATATCGGACACTCCATTGACAGGCTTTCCTTGCCTGCTGACCAGCCGCACCTGTTTTCCTTCCCCAAGTAATACCGTTGTTAACTCTTTAGCGATACTTCCGCCTGCGCCTAAAATTGTATAAATTCCTGATGCTGTTGTGTTTATTTGTGTGTTGGCCATATAGGGTCTGTATTTTGCTTAAATAATTGACGTAAAATAAAAGAAAATATTTTATTTACTGAACACTGTTTAGTAAGTTTGTACTGTAAAGTAAAAGATATGGGTATAACCGACCGTAAGGAAAGGGAAAAGCAGGAAATGCGGAAGCTGATCATTAATGCAGCGATGGAGATGTTTATTACTGAAGGGTTTGATAAGACTTCCATCCGTAATATCGCCGACAAGATAGAATATAGTCCAGCCACTATTTACCTCTATTATAAAGACAAAGACGAGCTTTTATACGAAGTGCAGGGCCAGGCCTTCCTGGAATTATATAATGCTTTTCTAAAGGATGTCACAGCTACAGATCCGCTGGAAAGACTGGATCAACTGCTTCATTCCTATGTGAACTTTGGCTTCGAGCATCCCGACCTCTACGATCTGATGTTCATTCTCCGTTCACCGATGAAGGCTACGGAAGAAAATGGCTGGCCTAACTGTGATGAGGCTTATCACTATCTGACCGGCACTTTAGAGACATGTATCGACCAGCTACGCTATGAAAATGCCCATATCGCGGCTTTGTCTATCTGGGCGTTAGGTCATGGCCTGGTCTCTCTCTTTATCAGAGAACGAATTAAGGTGATGCATCTGCCTGACGATCAGGTCCGTAATGTGGTCAAAGCGACTGTCGATGATCACTTACGCCTGATTAAGAAGTAGACATCATTGACACAATCAACTATCTAAAACATGTCATTTGGAAATTGGCCCATATTTAATTGACATAGTCAATTTGATCGCCTTATCCATCTGATTAGCACATGATAATACAGACACTTCAGTGTCTTTTTTTATACATTATCACTAAACACTGTTCATAATTTCAACTACGATCATGAAAAGAAAAACGTTCATAATGCTGTTGATGTTATCCGGGATGTCTGCCGGATACGGATATGGGCAAGGCAAGGTGCTTGAGGACTACATCCAGAGCGCCTTTTCACAGAACCAGGGGTTGAAACAGCAAAACTTCCAGCTGGATAAATCGCTGTACGCCCTGCAGGAAGCTAAAGGACTGTTTTACCCCCAGGTGGGTCTGACCGGCAATTACACAAAAGCCGGCGGCGGCCGCACCATCGACATTCCTATTGGCGATATGCTGAATCCAGTATATAGCACGTTGAACCAGCTAACAAACAGCCAGAAGTTCCCTCAACTGGAAAACCAGTCTGTATTATTAAACCCTGACAATTTCTATGATGTCCATGTACGTACTTCTCTTCCCTTGATCAATACGGAAATATGGTATGCACAGAAGATCAGGAAGGAAAATATTACGCTCCAGCAGGCCTCGGTGAACGTTTATAAACGCAAGCTGGTGAAGGATATTAAGTCTGCTTACTATCAATATTATCAGGCGGGAAAAGCTGTAGGGATCTACAATGCGGCGTTGCTCCAGGTACTGGAAAATATCAGGGTGAACACCAGCTTCCTTGCTAACGGCGTTACCAACAGCACTGCGCTTACCCGTGCCAAAGCAGAACAACAGAAAATAGCGGCATCTATCACAGAAGCAGAAAATAAACAACGTAATGCCGCTGCATATTTCAACTTCCTGTTGAACCGTAACCTGAATGCCACTATTGCCATAGACAGCAGCATTTTTGTTCCTGAAGAAATATTGCCTCCGACTGCTACCACAGGCAATATCAGGGAAGAGCTCCTCCAGTTATCACAGCAACAAAAGATCGCTTCACTTTTCTATCGTCAGTCAAAATCATATATGATACCTAAACTGAGCACATTCCTGGACCTCGGTTCACAGGGTTTCAACTGGAACGTCGATAGTAAGTCCCGTTACTACATGTGGGGCGTGAGCCTGCAGTGGGACCTGTTTGCCGGAGGGCAACGTAAATATAAAGCTCAACAGGCAGCTATTGACGTGAGTAATCTGCAGGCCGCCTATAATGAAGCCAGCACCTCCTTTCAACTGGAGCAACAGGTTGCAGAAAATAATTATCGTACTGCAGTAGCCAATTTCGGAAGTGCCAGAGAACAACTGGTATTATCTGAAAAATATTATAACGATCAATCGAAAGTGTACAAAGCAGGACAGCTGTTGTATATCGAATTACTGGATGCCCAAACCCAGCTTACGAATGCGAAGTTACAGCTGTCTGTAGCCTTCGCCGCTGTACAAACTGCGATAGCCGACATTGAACGTACACAAGCCTCCTATAAACTTTAATCCGCTTTCTTAAAAATATTCAACATGAAATCTATTCTCACCTTTTCACTGCTGGCGTCTTTTTCCTGCATGATCATTTCCTGCGGAGCACCCAGCGCGGCTGAAAACAACAACAACAGATCAACCGAGATACCGGTGAAATTGCTTCCGCTGAATGGTCAGTTAAATTCCAATCCGGCTATTTCTGTATCAGGTCAGTTTACCACTGATGATGAAGTATTGCTGTCTTTCAAAACCGGCGGCATCATTCAGCGCATCATGGTCAAAGAAGGTGATGCCGTGAAAAAGGGGCAATTACTTGCAGTGTTGAACCCTATAGAGATCAACGCACAGGTACAACAGGCACAGCTGGGATTTGAAAAGGCGCAGCGTGATCATAGACGTGTAGAGAACCTCTACAAGGATAGTGTCGCTACACTCGAACAGTTACAGAATGCGAAGACCGCGCTGGATATTGCTAATGAGCAGGTGAAGACGGCACAGTTCAATCGTACGCATTCCCAGATCGTAGCTACAGAGAGTGGTTATGTATTACGTAAACTGGCCAGTGAAGGACAACTCGTGCAACCAGGTACGCCTGTATTTGAAACTAACGGCGCACAATCGGGAAACTGGCTGCTTCGTGTGAATGTCAGCAATAAAGAATGGGCGGCCATCAGCCTGCAGGATAAAGCGAACGTCGAGGTGGAAGCTGTTACTGGTAAGACCTTTCAGGGGACTGTTTCCCGCAAATCGGAAGGCGTGCAACCACAAAGCGGCTCATTTACGGCAGACATCAAACTGACAGGCGAAAAGCCTTCTGCTATTGCATTTGGCATGTTCGGTAAAGCTGTCATCACGCCGGAAACAATTGCGGCCACCGATGGACAGGGCCCATGGGCTATTCCTTACGATGCACTCCTGGAAGGAGATGGCAGTACCGGTTATGTCTATGTTACAAATGATAACAAAATCGCGCACAAAATAGCTGTGACCATTGCCGGAATGGAAGCCGGCAAAGTGATTATCAGCAAAGGCCTCCAGGAAGCGGGCGCCCTGATCATTTCAGGAAGCGCTTATCTGACGGAAGGCAGTCCAATCATCGTAAAATAACGACCGCACAGCAACGGAACTCCTATCTTAAATCAACGAATCATGAAAATTTCGTCATACGCGGTAAAGAACTATCAGTTTACACTGGTGATCTTTATTATGATCATCGTACTAGGCATTACGACCATTTTATCTATGCCACGATCCGAAGATCCGGAAGTTAAATCTCCCTTCTTCAATGTAGTGGTCGTATATCCCGGGACCAGTCCAAAAGACATGGAAGACCTTGTCGTGGACCCACTTGAAAAAGAATTGTCTTCCCAGGAAAACATTAAACGTGTACGTACCAATATCGGAGATGGGCTGGCGGTAATACGCGTGGAATACAAATACAATAGCAATGTCGACGACAAATACCAGGAAGTGCTGCGTGTTGTGAACGGCAAGCGTAATGAGCTGCCTGATAATATCAATATTGACGTTATGCGTCAGCAACCCAGCGATGTGAACATCATGCAAATAGCTCTTGTATCTGAAACAGCGCCTAAAGACCAGCTGCAGTACTATGCGGAAAAATTACAGGATGATCTGGAGACTATCAAAGCATTGAAAAATGTCGAGATACATGGCATCCCGGACAGGCAGGTAAGAATTGAGCTGAACCTTGAGAAGATCGCCCAGATGGGACTACCGGTCAATAAAGTCATTTCCAGTATACAAAATGAAATAAGCAATATACCCGGTGGTAGTCTTGAAGCCGGTAACAAGAGTTATAACATCAAGAGTAGCGGCAGTTATCAGCAGCTAGACGAAATAAAGAACACGGTAGTCTTTAATACCAAAGGAAAAAATATCTTCCTGAAAGATGTTGCTGCTATTTACTATGGCCTGGCGGATGAACATTATGAAACACGGCTTAACGGCCGCCGGTGTACCTTTGTAGTGGCGGCGCAGAAGGAAGGCGAAAATATCAGTAAAACAAAAGAGCTGTACCTGCCGGTCCTGACACAGTTTAAGAAAACACTGCCGTCGAACATTGACATGGTGCAACATTTTGACCAGGCAGATAATGTGAACAGACGTCTTGGCGGTCTGGGAAAAGACTTCATTATCGCGATATTGCTGGTGGCGGTGACCTTACTTCCTTTGGGATTCCGTCCTGCATTGATCGTGATGATATCTATTCCTTTGTCACTGGCGATCGGCGTCGTCTTATTAAATGTATTTGGCTATAACCTGAACCAGCTGAGTATTGTCGGACTGGTAGTGGCACTGGGCCTCTTAGTGGACGACAGTATTGTCGTAGTGGAGAATATTGAACGCTGGATGCTTGAGGGGCATTCCAGGATGGAAGCTACACTGAAGGCAACAAAACAGATCGGTCTTGCCGTTGTGGGTTGTACGGCTGCGCTGGTGATCGCTTTCATGCCACTGGTGTTCCTACCGGAAGGTGCAGGGGATTTCATCAGGGGCTTACCAATGGCAGTCATTATGAGTGTATTCGCCTCTATGCTGGTATCGCTCACTATCATTCCTTTCCTGTCCAGCAAACTGCTATCGGAACATACCGGCAACCCCGAAGGCAATATCTTCATGCGTACACTGAAAAAAGTGATCCACGGGAGTTATGCACGCGTACTGGATAAAGCTTTGAGAAGACCAATCCTTTCCATTATTATCACACTGATCATATTTGGTGGTTCTATCATGCTGTTCCAGGTGGTAGGTTTCAGCCTCTTCCCTGCTTCCGAAAAGCCGCAATTCCTTGTGAACATTACAACACCTCCGCAGTCAAGCCTGGCTTATACAAAGAGTATTGCACGACAGGTAGAACAGGATCTGCAGAAGGAAAGGGCTATTATTTATTTTGCTACTAATGTAGGCAAGGGTAATCCCCGCATCTATTATAACGTAATACAGGAGAATGAAAGAAGCGATTTCGCACAGATCTTCATTCAGCTTGATAATCACGCGTCTCCGGATGAGAAGCTGAAGGTGATCGAAAAGCTGCGCAAGCAGTGGACGCCATATCCGGGCGCCAAAGTAGAAGTGGTCAACTTCGAACAAGGTCCTCCGGCACCGGCGCCAGTTGAGGTACGTCTCTTCGGAGATAACCTGGACACGCTCCGCAGCCTGGCCGCGCAGGTAGAGATCATGCTGCAAAAGGTACCGGGAGCTATTTATGTGAACAATCCGGTGAAATTGCTCAAGACAGATATTAAAGTGGACATCGATAAAGAGAAGGCGCAGCTATTGGGTATTCCCAGCATAAACATCGACAGGACTGTAAGACTGGCTGTAGCCGGACTAAACCTGGGACATTATGCTGACAAGAATGATAACGACTATGATGTATTACTGACACGTAATAAAGAAGGGCGGCCGACTATGGAAGTCTTCAACAACCTCTATGTAAATAACCAGGACGACAAACCATATCCGTTATCGCAGGTGGCTAGTCTGCGGATGGAGACCTCTCCCCTGCGTATCAATCACCAGGAAAAAAGACGTGTGGTATCAGTAACGGCTTCAATACAGGAAGGCTTTCTGACCGATCGCGTCGTCAACAGTACGATTGAGAAGATGAATGCATTTTCTCTTCCTGCAGGTTACAGCTATGAAATGGGAGGAGAAGTGGAAACAAGAAAGGATTCCTTCGGAGGTTTTATGAGCATCATTATTGTAACGATGTTCCTGTTCGTAGCAGTGCTTGTATTGGAGTTCAAAACCTTCAAAAGTACGCTCATCGTATTGTCGGTAATACCCTTAGGTGTGGTAGGCGCAGCTGTGGGTCTATGGCTGACGGGCAATTCCCTGTCATTCGTCGCCATTATTGGTATGATAGCACTGGCGGGCATCGAGGTGAAGAACACCATTCTGCTGGTCGACTTTACAAACCAGCTGAGAGAACAAGGAAAAACGTTAGATGAGGCTATCAGGGAAGCTGGCGAAATACGGTTCCTTCCTATCGTGCTGACGTCATTGACTGCGATCGGAGGATTGATCCCCATCGCCATCTCGACTAACCCCTTGATAGCGCCGCTGGCCATCGTACTTATCGGAGGATTGATCAGCTCTACACTACTTTCCAGGATAGTAACACCGATCATATATAAACTAATGCCACCCAGGATAGGGCACTGAACAATCTAAAATTAAAAGAGGAAAACTCAAAAGTAAAATTAGGCGTTGAGAATTGTTTAAATGACTACCTGGCTCCATCAGGTACCCGAATAAAAAGAGGGTGTATCGTACTTTTGAGTTCTTATGTTTGAAAGAAGAAACATGGC
>CABHOY010000008.1 GCA_902168105.1 uncultured Flavihumibacter sp. | reverse complement strand
CACTTTTGTCGGCATTAATGCGTTCAAAAAGCGGGCGGCCATTGTCGGCATTAACACCTACATAGCGGATTGCCTTCAGCACATTAATATCTTCCCCGAGGTTCCTGTAATAAGCATTTGTGAACCCATCGATGAGAGAATCGTTATAGATTTTTGTGAGGCGGTTCCTGTTGAACGTTATATTGGCATCCAGCATCCATTTAAACTTCCCTGCCTGCACCGCAACCGCAGAAGCTGTTACTTCGATGCCGTTATTGGTGAGCTCGCCTACATTGCGGATCTGCCTGGCAAAACCGGTATAGGAAGGTAAGGGAACTGTTTGCAACAGTCCGGCGCTTCTTCTGCGATAATAGTCGGCAGTAATATTGATCCGGTTCCAAAGACCTAAATCCAGGCCAATATTGGTGGTGTAGGTCGTTTCCCAGGTAATCTGGCTATTTGCCAACTGTTGAATGGTTGCACCAAAGTTGGACAGGTTATCATAACGCACATTGTCCAGGAAAGTGGTAAAGGTCAGGAAGTCTGCCCCGGCTTCACGACCGGAAGTACCGTAGCTTCCCCTCAGTTTCAGGTTAGATATTGGTCTGATCTTTTCTATAAATGCTTCCTTATGTAAAAGCCAGGAACCGCTCAAGGCGAAGAATGTGCCATACCTGTTTTCGATACCGAAGTTTGTAGAGGCATCCCGGCGCACAGATACAGCAGCGAGATAGCGGCCTTTGTAGCTTTCGTTGATTTCACCAAACAGGGAGAAAGAGGATTTATCGAGCGGAGCCGGAGAGCCTGGAATGGCGGGCTGACCATTTTGTTTGTTGCCCCAGGTACCGAAGTTCTGAAAAGCGCCGAGGTTGCGTTCTCCGGGATATGCGGTACCATAAGCAGCAATAGACGTTGTCATGGTACTCGTTTCACCATACTCCTGGCCCACCATCGCACTTAACGCATGATCACCGAATGTTTTGTTGGCCGTAAGCATATTGGAGGTAAGGAAGTAAGTACTTCTTACATCTGTAATGGAGAGTGTACCGTCTACCCTTATCCGGTTATTTGCAGGCCCCTCATAACGCCCCCGGTATGTACGGGGATCTTTGTAACTGTTCGTATTGTTATTGGTATATTGTAATGTATTGGTAGTTTGTGCAGACAGCCAGGGTAAGACGTTGTATTTCAAACGGCCTGTGAGCAGGTAGTTCTGCCGTTGGTTAATGTTCGTGTTAAGATCGTGGGAATACAGCGGGTTATCGTAATACCGCGTAATCCTGGCGCTGTTCGCGCTGTAGTTGTAATTGGGAACAGAGTCGGCCAATGCGCCATTGGCTTCAAAGGGCGATACCCATGGCTGGAAGAGGTAAACCTGATTTTCGGAGGTGGTGGAGGTATATTTATCCCACAGCACATTCGTATTCACAGAGAACGTAAGTTTATTGGATATCCGCTGATCGATATTCAGCCGCAGTGCTTTCCTTTGCAGGTTATCGCTCAGTTCCGTACCATCCTGGTTCACCCAGTTAATCCCCGCATAAATTTTTGTACGTTCCGTACCACCTGTAATGGAGAGGTTAATGTCGCTCTGGCTGCCATTAGGATAAAACGATCCGTCGGTCCAGTTATAATTCTTCTGCCTGTCTTCATCGGTAAACGGCCGGGTGGTATTAAAATAATTTTCGAAAGTACCATAACGTGTGCGAATGGAAGCTGTATTGTTATACAGCCCCTGCATACTGTTGGTGATATGTTGGGTTAACTGTGCCGTATTCATGAAATTCACCAGCCGGTTGGTATATACACCACCATGACTCATATTGAGGTTCACGCGCACGGGTGCATTAGCCCCCTGACGTGTTGTGACCACAATCACGCCCTGGGCGGCCCTGGAACCGTAGATCGCTGCGGAGGCCGCATCTTTCAATACCGTCAGGCTTTCGATATCGTTCGGGTTAACAATGTCCTGCAAATTAGCGGCAGTAGTTATCGCACCATCCACTACAATCAATGGTCCGAAATTGCTGTTGGCCTGGTCGGGCATTGAAGCCTGTCCACGCAGCACAATCTGCCCTCTCGTAGCCACGCTTCCCCCCTGCTCTGTAATGTACATACCGGTAGCTTTACCTTTCAGCATCGCAAGCGGATTGACGCCGGACACACCGCTGCGCAGTTCATCACCGCCGAAGCGTTGCACAGAACCAGTGAGTTCACTCACCTTACGCTGCGTATAACCGGTAGAGATCACCACTTCACTGATGGTTTGCGGCGCAACGCGCAGGGCTATTATAGCTGGTTTGCTCCCATCCTGTGGCGTTGGGGCAGGTACTTTGTATTCTTCGCTTTCGAAGCCTACATAAGAAACAACAAGCACATCACCAGGATCGGCCTGCAACCTGAACTGCCCATTGGCATCGGTAGAAGTTGACACTTTTTTACCCCGGATAACAACTGTTGCGCCTGCCAGCGGCTTACCGGCAGAATCAGTAACAATACCTGAAACGGGCATCAATACAGGAGCGACACTGTTGCCTGACACGCTCACATCTGCAGAAGCAGCCCGCTTTTTTTCAGATAAAAAGATCGTCTTGTCTTCGATCACATATTCAATTGCTTTGTCTTTTAATACCTTGTTCAGCAGTTGCCGGAGGGGCATATTGGTAACCGACAAAGTAATGTTCCTGTCCGCCTTAAAAGCAGCTTCCCTTGTAAATACCACATAGCCGGTCTGTTCCTCGATTATGGAAAAAACAGTTCTTAAAGACAGGTTTTTTCCCGAAATAGAAACATTCTGGGCAAAACCCGTTGCCCGCGCCGAAACAATCGCGAACGTGAGGAAAAACATGGTCAATTTCATAACCCTCTTGATTTGGTTGATGCTCCTACGCTTTAAAATATGGTCGGAATTTTCACCCCGTACACGCATAGGTAGCCAATAGCAGTTTTTTTGCATAATTTGCAATTGATTTGGTTGTTTAGAAAAAATGGTTGTTGACCGTTAAATATTCACTGAATCATCTTACCGTCGTGGGCCCTAATCCATGACGGTTTTTTAATCCAGTTTTGTATGCCTTTGTTTTACATGGTGGTTATTTCAATTTACTTGAGCGATTCATACTGAAATGCATGAGGAGAACGATTACTGGGAAAGCCTCAGCACATTGCCCTCAAGTTTACTTTTGATGCCGATCTGGTCCAATCCCTTCAACAAGCCATTGAGCGATACACCTCTGGTCATTTTTCCAGCCAGCTTCTCCTGTTGAATTTTGTCTTCGTAAACGACCTCAATATCGTACCAGCGCTCCAACTGACGCATCACCTCTCCCAACGTTGCTCCATCAAAATCAAACAACCCGTTTTTCCATGCCATCACTTTATCAATGGGAACTCCGCTACTTACTGTAATAGTATTAAGCCCGGAGTTCAGCCTTGCCTGTTGCCCGGGAACCAATGTTACAGACTTGCGCTCAACAAGTGCCTGATCGGCTGAAAATGGCCCGATCCGCACACTTCCTTCAAGTAAAGTGGTGCTGATATTTTCCTCATTATCGTACGCATTTACGTTAAAGTGGGTACCAAGTACCAGAATGCTTGCTTCGTCTTTTATATTTAACCGGAATGGCGTCTCACTTCTGGCGACCTCCAGGTATACCTCTCCCGTAGCTTTCACCACCCTCTCTTTACCAATAAAAACCGTTGGATAAGTTATAGAACTGGCAGCATTCAGCCACACCCGGGTTCCATCAGGGAGTTTAACATCAAACTGCCTGCCCCTTGGCGTAGTAATGGTGTTATACGTGAGTTCTCCGTTGTTTTTACCATCCGGATTATACGTTAGCCCTCCGTCCTGTAAAACAACCTGACTCCCATTCTGATTTGAGATTATACCACCAGACAAACTATCCAGCACAACCTGCTCACCGTTTGATAGCGTCAGGATTGCACCTGTTTTTCCGGGCGGGACGTCCGTTACTATATTTGATACCACCTTACCAGGTTCTGATGAGGGCTGATAATTTGAAATCCACCATACGGAAACAGCAGCAATAACCAGGATTGAAGCCGCAGCCATCCACCAGCGGCCAACAAAACGGCGTCTGTGCACAAACTGAAACTCCCCTT
>CABHOY010000007.1 GCA_902168105.1 uncultured Flavihumibacter sp. | reverse complement strand
TTATCATAAGCCACATTAATACTATATACAACTCCAAATGGGTCAAATAAAGACCATATCTCATCTTCAGTTGTTCTGTCACTTATATTACCTACAAAAATATTCACAAATATAATTTTAATTAAATATTCATACTACTGAAAAACAGGGATGAGGAAGAAAAAAACTTAAGCTAAATCAGAAGAAGTTAAATGCAACCTTCCTAAAGTTAGAGCAATAAATCGAGTATTACAGGATTAATTTATGGGGATTGGACTAATAGCATTAGCACATAATCTGCGCAAAAGCAGCTTAAAATGGCTGAAGAATATTTATTTTAGGACTATTTCATTAAGTGTGTAAATAGTCCCAAGGTCAGCCTGATTTTGATGAAATGATCTCTTCTATCCATCAATTTTGGACATGTTATGATTTAGAATCTTTAAGCCAAGTTGTAGTATCAATTCGAGGACGAGGAAATATTACACCTTTTATTTCTCTATGGCTGTTGTTCTTCTTAAAACAATTTAAGTGGAAAATCTAGGTTTATGTGTTAAAATAATTGCATCCATGGAGGACCTACAAATTTCTTAAAAGAAGTTCGCCTTTTATAAAATACTGAATTTCAATTAGATCATCCAAGTACTGGTTCGAACTTTGTCCCTCCATCCCCGCAGACGCAAAAAAGCCTTCAGATTATGTCTGAAGGCTTTTTTGCGTCTGGGAAGTTTAAAATTATTTATTTTGTTTTGCTGCATAAAGCCGGTTCAATACCCAAACCGCCCAGCCCATATAGAGCACCAGGATTGCCAGCTCTGCGATCAATAATGGAAGCGAAGGTTTCTGTGGACGTGCAAAATCATCCATTAAAGCCAATATACCTCCTGCCTTGTTTACTGGAGGTACATAACTCTTATATTCTTTCACAGCCTGCTGATAATAAGTTATTCTTGAGGGGATCGAGATGAGGATGGATACCAACAGGATATAACAGGCAACCTGAAGCGGCAATCTTTTTTGCTTATCGCGGTATTGTACAAAAGCAATAAATAGAAAAATTGCAAACAAAATTGAAAAAACCGGTATAGAAGAAAGACGATAGCTTCCCATCCAAAAAGCCAACGGTTGTTTTATTGTGCCAAGAATTTCATGTGGAAAACACAGGAACAATGTTATGCGTGTTGCATAGGGTAGGTGAATAGACAATAGATCCAACCCCAGGGATAAGAACCATTTTACAAGGATGATCAATGCTATCACTGCGGCGGATATTGCAACCTGTTTTCGCTGGTTGGTCTTCATAGGTATATTTTAAGACGAAAATAGAAAATAGCCCGGTAGGAAGCAAAGTTGTATCTACAGTCCGCAAAACAAACCGGGAGGTTTAGCAGAAATCAGAACAGTCATGACTCGAATGATTTGCTTTTATCCTGATCTTTCAATTTGGGTTTCTTGTTCACGATCCATATTATCCGGCTCGACAATAAATATGTCCACTTGAACAGATTACCTATTTACCTGGCGCTTCCCTATGTATAATTTTATTGCCATAATAGAACCCAAATCTTAAAATCGAAATTAAAAGGCAATGAAAACAAAAATTTCTATCATCCTGCTAACAGCAACTTTCTCACTAAGTATTCCTCCAATTGCTAATGCACAGACGACTGGAACAAAAACGGTAATATCAGAATCCGATATAAGTGTCAGGCCCTTCAAGGTCAACATTCCCCAGGCAAAACTCGACGGACTTAAAAGACGCATCGCCGAGACCCGCTTTCCGGATAAGGAAACTGTAAAAGATGAATCTCAGGGTATCCAACTGGCACAATTAAAAGAACTAATAAACTATTGGGGAAATGGTTATGACTGGAGGAAATTGGAAAACAAGTTAAATGCGCTACCTCAGTTTGTGACAAAAATTGATGGTTTAAATATCCAGTTCATCCATGTACGTTCAAAAGAACCAAATGCACTGCCTGTGATCCTTACCCACGGCTGGCCAGGTTCTCCCCTGGAGTTCATTGATGCCATAGGCCCGTTAACTGATCCTGTAAAATATGGTGGTAAAGCGGAAGATGCATTTGATGTAATAATACCTGCTATACCGGGATATGGTTTTTCGGAAATACCCAAAGAAGTGGGCTGGAATCCCGACCGCGTTGCCAAAGCATGGGACGTTTTGGTAAAACGTCTTGGTTACAAAAAATATGTTTCCGAAGGTGGCGACCATGGTTCTGTGATCTCCGACGCCTTGGCGAGACAAGCACCTTCAGGACTTCTAGGTATACATCTTACTATGCCTGCAACAGTTCCTGCTGAACTTGTAAAACCAATTAATGCAGGAGATCCTGCACCATCCGGGCTTTCTGAATCCGAAACTAAGGCATATAATTCCTTAAGCACCTTCTTTGGAAGAAATGCGGCTTATGGAGGAATGATGGTGACCCGTCCACAGACAACCGGCTATTTACTTTCCGATTCTCCAGGTGCATTAGCAGCATTCTTGTACGAAAAAATTGTAGAATGGACAGATAGTGACTTAAAACCCGAAAAGGTGATCAGCAGGGACGCTATCCTTGATGATATCACGCTCTATTGGTTGACCAATACAGGAGCTTCCTCTTCCCGGTTCTATTGGGAAAACAATAACAATAATTTCAGTTCCGAACATCAGAAAACAAAGGATATAAAAGTTCCCGTAGCCATTTCTGTTTTTCCACATGAAATTTACGAGGCTCCTGAAAGCTGGTCAAAAAAAGCATATCCTTCATTGTATTACTATCATAAAGCACCTAAAGGTGGACACTTTGCAGCATGGGAGCAGCCACAGGTCTTTACTGAAGAACTTAGGGCTGCCTTCAGATCTCTACGATAAGAGCATGAGCAGGCGGTATTATGATACATATCAATTAACTTATTGTATCAGTAAAGTTATTTTCTCTGGATCTGGTAGGAATAAGTTCGAAGCTTGTCCCTCCCAACCTACAAAAAGTAAGAGAGGGTGTCTCAAAGTAAAAAGAGGCGCCCTCTCTTACTTTTAGACACCCTCTTTTTATATTGATCCACTAATTTGCATCGGCTTTTGTGATAAGTTATTCTTAGATTATGGAAAAGTAGAAATTTTGCGTCTTATACTTTAACGGCCTCTATCCAACTGTACATAAGCCGCTGATGGTCCTTTGCTATTATAATTTGACTTCCTTATTCTCTATACTATGACAATACTATATAGATCATTCTCTCTAACAGTATCTACACTATCCTTTATCCTCACCTGTTTTTTTGCTTCTTGCGCCAACGAAGATCCAGCAATTGCTCACGACTCCACTTATTTCAATGCCATCGAAGACAATGATATTGCGCTGGCGGCTCCAAAAGAAGGCGATTGGCGCTATTCACACAATGAGAAAAGGCAGGATCTCAAAGCTTATATAAAGGTTAATCCTGTAAGGCCGGGAGCCGATCATTCCACTATTTATCTTATGCCCGTAGGTGATTTCACCTCACTCCAGCAAACTATATTGAAGCAGGTAAAGAAATACGTGGAAATTTTCTTTCAGATGAAAACCGTGTTACTGCCAGCTGTTAGTGATAGTGCTATTACAGCGGTTGCATCCAGAGAGCATGATGGACATATACAACTACTTGCTCCTTACCTGCTGGATAGCCTGTTAAAAGACAAATGCCCTCGGGGAGGTATAGCACTCATGGCTATCAGTGCAAAAGATCTCTATCCCAAAGATAGCTGGAACTATGTATTCGGATTAGCATCATATACAAAGCGGGTAGGCGTTTCCTCTATTTACCGTTTACAGGACGGCCACCTGGACACCGTTAACTACAAAACATGCCTCACGAGACTGGCCAACATTTCTTCACATGAGATAGGCCATATGTTTTCCTTACATCATTGCGTATATGCCAGCTGTGTGATGAATGGTTCCAATGGTCTGAGTGAAACTGACCGAAGTCCCCTCCGCCTCTGTTCCGAATGTCAGAAAAAACTCTTCTGGAATATCGCATACAACAATAAACACAGGCTGAAGCAACTAAGTGATTTCTGCAAAAATAATTCCCTGCAACGTGATTGGCTAGCCTTCAAAGCCGACCTGGATGCGGTAAACCAGTCTAATTAGTAAATAAACTCCCCTTATCAATAAGATATCACCGACTTTAACTTAAGTGAAAATTCCGGTCGACGATTTCGCAGACCTTTGAGCAATAGATCAAACGTCTATGTTAAATAGTCATGAAAAAGATCCTGGTTTATTGCAGCCTGCTCATGTTGACTACCATCAGCGGCTTTGCGCAGCATGAAAAATCTACCCGCGGTCACGAGCATAATCCCTGGTATTCAAATACGGATACGACTAAGTTAACCGTCAGCGATGCCAAATGGAAGGCGGTACTTCCTCCTGATCTGTATGCGGTGGCACGTGAAAAAGATACGGAGCGGCCGTTCACAGGTAAATATTGGAAAAGTACAACCAGGGGCACTTACTACTGTGCTGTTTGCGGCAACCTGTTATTCAGATCGGACGCCAAGTTTGCAAGCAGTTGCGGCTGGCCCAGCTTCTACGAGCCAAGCCGTGCAACCGCCGTCCGCTATCAGACCGATGACTCCTACGAAATGCACAGGACCGAAGTACTATGCGGCCGCTGTGGTTCTCATCTGGGCCATATTTTTGACGACGGCCCTCCTCCTACTTATCAGCGTTTCTGCATGAATTCTATATCCCTCGACTTTGAGCCGGATAGCAAAAAATAACTGATTCGATATCCACCTTTTACAGTGGTTTTTAACTTAAGTGAAAAACCAGCAGTAGAATAAGGCGGAATTTTGATACCGCAATTAATAAAAACATTACGCCATGACATCAACAACTCAATCCAACTTAAACGTTCCCAGCCAGGCTGTTGAAACTGCCAGATCATTACGGAGACTATACTTTTCACGCGCAGGTTTTTCCATCGTTTGGATAATCCTGGTATTAGCGCTGGCTAAAACCAATATCACAATCGCCACAGTCTTGTTTATTATTTATCCGGCGTGGGATGCAATTGCCACGTACTTTGATATCCAGGCCAATCCATCATCTGCTAATAAGACGCCACAATATGTCAATGCAGTGATCAGCATTGCCACCACTATCGGCGTGATACTGGCCCTGCAAAAAGGCATTCCACAAGCGCTGATCGTATTTGGCGCCTGGGCTATATTAACCGGCCTTATTCAGCTGCTCTTAGGTTTGCGCAGACGCAAACAATTGGGTGGTCAGTGGCCAATGATCATCAGTGGCGGTCAGTCAATGCTGGCCGGAGGGTCCTTTATTGCAATGGCACACGCGCCGAATCAAGGCATCACAACATTGGCAGGCTATGCCGCTTTCGGTGCGTTTTACTTCCTGCTCACCGCCTTCGCATTGTCTAAAACCATCAAAGCTGGTCAGGCTACCACCGCAAGCTGATACCAGCCGAAAATGGTCTATTGTTCAACATTTCAAAAAACTTATGAAGATAAACCTTCTGGTGACCGGCATGCTCTTTTGCAGCGCCGGCTCCTATGCTCAAAACATGTTCAGCATGTCCAGCCAGCACCCGGCCGACACTCTCAGGAGCGAGGCGCAGGAACAGGCGCTACGTTATCCCTCACTTCGCCAGGCCTCGGTTACAGTAAACTTGTTCGGTTCAGGTAATTTTGATGCAAAGCTGAACGGAAAAGATCTCTCCAGCGGAAAAAGCCGCAATGCCCGGATCAGTTCTTTCTTCTCCGTACCGATCGGCAATTGGAGCGGCAACGTGATCAGCGCGACCATCTATCACAACGAACAGTTTTTTAATGTCAGGGAAGCGAAGAATCAGCTGGATAATCCGCAGGTAAACGAAGGAGACATCTCCAAAAGCACTCTCGGCCTGTCCCTCAATTTTTCAAGGACAGATGCCCTTTTTCATATCCCGGTGATATATTCTGTCGTATTGACCGCAATGTCTGATAACCTGGAAGCAGTAAACAGGTTCAATTTTAACGGCAGCATTGCCTTTCCTTTGAAGCGCACACCTGATGTTTATTTCTCACTTGGGGCGCTGGTACAAATAGATCCGTCCGTACCTTTTCCGGTATTGCCAGTCGTCAATTATTTCCGCAAATTGAATAACAGCGGATTACAGCTGATACTGGACCTTCCGCAGGGCGTATCTCTGAAACAATCGCTTTCCCGTAAAGCATGGATCAACCTGGGCACGACTTTTAATACTTATGCATCATTTTATCAATCCAGCGATCCCGCATTGCCCGGGCGCTTCAGTTATAATACTATCGAGTTTAAAAGCGGGCCGGGCTTTGAATACCTGCTTGGCAAGTATGTTATCCTGGGAGTCAGCGGTGGTGTTAATAAAGTCGCCTCTGCCAGAACTATAGCGAAAGGCAGCAATTACAATGACGCATTTATCAGGACTACAAGTAAATCTACTCCATATGGCGAATTCCGCATTTCGCTTTTACCATTTTAATAGCCGAACAGTGAACAGATAACCGGGGCTTCATTTTGTTGCCGGCCATGCTTGCCTGCTTGATCATACAGAGATCTTCCTTAAATTTATTTCAGATTTTAACTTAAGTTAAAATGCTGCCGGTTGGCAATGCCGAACTTTGATACGTTTGGCTGTTGTAATGGCATGCATTATAGACCCGTAAAATATTCGGTCATGAGTGAAAAAGATGAAATATTATCCCAGTATTTGCGAAACTTCGCGGCATTAACCGACCAGGATATTGCCGAAAGCCAAGCGTTCTGGAGACCACGTAAGATAGCCAAAGGGGATTTCTTCAATATGCAAAGCATGGTCTGCAACGACCTCGGCCTGGTTGTTAAAGGGATATTCCGCATTTATTACTCCGATCCTAAAACCGAAGAGGAAAAGAATCTTTTCTTTTTTTCAGAGAACCAGTTCGTCGTTTCCTTCAGAAGCTTCATTTCGCAAAATCCCTGCTGGTATTTCATTGAAGCAATGGAAGACTCGGAGATAATTTTCATTTCCTACAAGGACCTCAACAGCTTGTATGAAAAGAATCTGAACTGGGGAAGGTTCGGCAGGCTGCTGGCAGAAACATTTTTCTCCTATGCACAATCACGAGCAGAGGAGTTCCTGTTCCTGTCTCACGAGAAAAGGTTCCTCAGGCTAATGGAAGAACATCCTAATATCGTTGAGCGAATTCCGGCTTATCATATCTCTTCTTTCCTGGGTATTACCAATCCATCGCTCAGCAGGATCAGAAAAAGATTAAAAGATAATCAATCAAAGTAATCTGGAGGATAATCAGAGCAGCTATTATCAATAAATCAAAAATGCAAAATGGGAGCCCCTTTCCAGAGAGTCTCCCATTTTATATGCCTTTTGAAAGTAAGTTAAATTTAGTTTATTCTGCCTTTCCATTAAAAATAAGCCTCGTCACCTCTTCTTCCCCATTTTCCAATTTTACTTTCAGGCGATAAGTTCCTTCAGCTAAAGGAGTACCATCAAGTGGGCCAAAGTAATCATGATAGATACCCCAGTCATCCTTATTGAGACCCTTTTCTATTTTCATTGGCGTGATTGCCGATGTCAGCGTATCTACAGCCCATATCTGGGTTATCCTCGCAGCACTTCTGTAATCCAGTGTGAACATCGAATTAAAGCTTGAAAAAGTATAATACCCGTAATAAACTGCCATGTTTTTGAAGATGACCTTATTCTTGATCACCCGAACAGTATAATTCCTATCAGCACCACTTTGAGAAGTAATTTTATACACGACATCTTTACCATAGTCCGCCAGCATATCAAAAGACGGAGTAGCCGTAGCATTTGCTGATATCACAGCTTTATAAGGTTTCCGCAAAAAGAGATCATCCGATTCAAGTGCATAGAATAAGGCATATGCACCATCTGCCAGATTTCCGTAAAAATCCTGTGGGATAAACCGGGTTAACATTCCACGATGGGACAGTGCATATGGCTCCAGATATTTACCGTACTCCAATCCGTGAATCGGTAAGAACAGGCTATCCAGATCATTCTCTACATTTCGCGCTATTACATCATATTCACGAACACTTCCATCCTCGGCCTTGATGATGTAATGTACCGGATTGGTAAAGTCTACTGTATCTTTCGGACCCGGTATAGAGGTAGCGCCATGAGGCAGTTCTATATTAGTTTTCATTGTCTTAATATAGTTCGGGTCCCAATACATATCCAGATATATCTTGTTATTGGCGGAATCAATGATCGTCTCCACAGAAGGATTCTTATCGTCTATTGTAGTGACTTTAAAAGAAATGATCCTGTTCTGATTGCTTGTATTAAGTTTACCAATAACAGTATAAGTTACAGTAGACTTATCTTCCGCCGTTATCGTATAAGTCACTGTCTTTGTAAGGTCAAGTGTGATCTTTAACCCCAGAGAGGCTGTAGCTTTAGGGGAAATCGTAACGGTTACAGGAACGGTAGAAAGAGAGTAATACGTCGGCACGCTAATATTAATGGTATGGGTAGCCTCGTCTATTATACCATTCACTGCATCAACCTTGAATGTTAATATTTTCTTTTCACTGCTAGCTACAGTCTTAACGCCATCACTATCTTTTTTACAGGCAACAACGGAAATAACTAACAATAAGGGAACAATGCATTGTCTTAAAAATGCTGATAATTTCATAGGGATATTGATTATAGATTCATCTGAATTGCAATACTCATACAAATATATCAATTATTATAATATAGTTAGGGCAATGAAACCCCGAAAAGCGAAACGGCCGGGTAGATGCCCGACCGTTTTAAATACAATTAACAAAACCAGTAACTAATGATTATCCGGTAATTACTTCACCCTGATCACTTTAGTAAAGTGAATATTATCGGCAGCCGAACCAATCTGCAATTCAAACTCTCCCGGCTCTACGATATACTTCATCTTTTCATTATACAGGCCAAGCTCCGACACAGGTATTTCCAGATGCACTTTTAAAGTCTGCCCTTTTTTGATCAGTTCCTTCCTGAATGCTTTCAACTGCTGTACGGGTGTCGCTACCGAACTGACCTTGTCATGCACATATACCTGAATTACTTCTTTTCCATCCTTGTCTCCGGTATTTTTCACATCGACATCAATTTTGATGATATCTTTCCCTGTTAACACAGAATCAGCCACTCTGCAATCCAGGTACTTAAAGGTGGTAAAACTCATTCCCGTACCAAATGCCCAAAGTGGGTCCGGACGATCAAAAATGTAGTGACCTTTAGGATCTTCAGGACTGCCAGGTCTGTCAAAAGGCTCATTACGGTCTGTTGCAAAATGATTGTAATAGATAGGAGTGTTTCCGGTACTTCTCGGAAAAGATACATTAAGTCTGCCCGAGGGATTCACCGCGCCAGTAAGTATATCTGCCAATGCGTTACCTTGTTTTTCTCCTCCGTACCATTGTACCAGCACCGCATTCGCATTTTCTTTCACCCATGGCATAGCCAGCGGTTTACCGGCAATAAATACAACAATAAATGGCTTACCTGTTGCTTTAACAGCCTCCAGCAATTCCTGCTGTGCACCAGGTAATTCCAGCGAGCTAAGATCGAAACCTTCTCCTGATGTAGAATATTTCGGACTGCGACCAAGAAAGGTACTGCGTGTTCCTATTGCTACAATGGCCAGATCACTTGACGCCACATTTTTTACCGCATCTGCTATGCGCGACTTGTCTTTACTCCACCAGTCGCATCCTTGTGTATAATTCAACGTTACTTTATTACCTATCGCTTCTTTCAGGCCTTGTAATAAAGTGGTGCCTTCTTTGGTATCTCCGCCGGTCCAGGCGTAGTCTCCAAAAACAGTCTGGTCTGCGTTCGGGCCAACTACAGCTATTGATCTATATTTTGATAAATCCAGCGGAAGGATGTTGCTGTCATTTTTAAGCAGGATAGCACTTTCATCCGCCACCATTTTGGCAATAGCAATATGTTCCGCACTGCGTACCACTTTACTTACTCTTGCAGGATCACCAAATGGATTATCAAACAAGCCCAGTTTAAATTTAACCGTAAGTATCCGGCGAACTGCATTGTTAATGTATGCTATGTCGAGCAGACCTGTTTCAACCGCTCTCTCGAGTGTTGCTTCATAGGCGCCATCCACATCCAGATCAACTCCTGCGATCAGCGACTTAATGGCTGCATGCTCGCGTGAATCTACAGCATGATGTAACGATTGTAACCGTTCTACGGAGCCCCAGTCAGAATAAACATAACCTTTAAAGCCTAGTTCTCCACGCAATATATCAGTCATATAATACCGTGACCCGCTCACCGCTACGCCATCATAAGAGCTATAGCAGGACATAACAGACAATGGGCTGGTATTGGCTATCACTTTCGCAAAAGGATACAGGTACAGGCTCCGCATATCACGTTCTCCCCCACTGACATTTGCACAGTTAAGTCCTCCTGAAGGCGAACCATGTGCCACAAAGTGTTTGGGGGTGCAGGTAATATTGAACGACTGGTAGCCTTTTATAAAAGCTGTTCCCATCTCCGAAATAAGATATGGATCTTCACCAAATGTTTCCTCGACGCGTCCCCAGCGAAGTTCACGGGCAATATCTAATACGGGTGAGAGGATCTGATGAATGCCGATAACCTGCGCTTCTTCTCCGGCAGCCGTAGTCATCTTCCTGATCAGCGTCGGATTGAAGGTACTGCCCTGCGCAAGTTCATGTGGAAAGATGGTACAGTTGTCCTGCAGAATACCCTCTATTCCCTCCACAGCCGTAAGCACCGGAATACCCAGCCGTGTTCTTTTCAGCATATAGGTCTGCAGTTGCTGATACATATCTGCACAGTCCTGGGCATTCATACCCATTTCGTGTGTACAACCGAAACTTTCTCCGTTGAAAATACGCGCTATTTCTTCTGTTTTACCTGCGCCACGGTTTTGCAGCTGTAGCACCTTTTCCTTTAGCGTCATACGCTTCAGCAGATCTTCCACACGCGCAGGTATCGGCGCCTTTTTATTTTTATACAGCGTATCCTGATCTGTGGTCGCTCTGGCATATCCACTGCCGACGGTCAAAGCCAAAGCGATCATGATTATTTGCTTCATTATTTATGCACTATATGGTTATTAAAAGGTTCAGCTGTGAGCTTGAATCCATCTTTATCTGCCGCATTACTGTCAAACTCGATCACTACCGATTTTGTCTCTCCGCTCATCAGGGAGAAATAATTATCGCTGAAGATGGCTGGTAGTATCTGTTTACCATCAATGGCATTTGTGAGCATCAGTCTGATGCCAAAAGCTGCGGTCCCCGATGATACCGGATTACTGATCGTAGCAGTAACATAGGTTTTACCATTTGCTTTGCTGGCTTTGTACTGTAGTTTCAGGTCAGATTTTCCAAGTGTGTTTAAGGCAGTATAATCTTTGCGTTTATTACCACGCCAGTAGAAGTTCTCAGATATAAGCTGACCGTTTTTGTCCGCAAGTTTCAGTTTGATAAAGTGTACATCGCTCAGCCCTGGACTTGCCACATCTCCCTGATATACTTCAAAATCGAACAGCGAATATCCCCACCAGCTGCCACGCTCAATGCCATGCATTCTTACATAGCGGGCAGTCACTTCAGGGAAGCCGATCTTCTGCACACCAACACGTCCTTCATCTGTGCGGTAAACCTGGCGCCACTTTTCATTATCATCGGATACTTCTATTTTAAATGATTTTCCGTAAGCTTCTTCCCAGTTAAGGCCTACTCCGTTCACTATTTCTGTTTTTCCCAGGTCCACGCAGATCCATTCGTCATCCCCATATCTGCTAGCCCAACGTGTTTGTGAGTTGCCATCGTTGGTAGCCGACGGATCGCCATCCTGTGTAGAAGATGCAAATATCCTTTTACCTCTTGCCAGGTCTGTGTGGTCCGGGCTTAAATCCATTTTGAATACTTCAGCAGCACTATAGGCTGGAGATAAGAGGTTAGCGGACCTGCTGTATTGTTTCACAATACGCCCATCCAGGTTATAAATTTCTGCAGTAGCAGTAAGGTCTGTCGCCTCGCTACGGGTGGTATTTACCACCTTAATAGCATTGGTAACAGGATTCCACTGGATATGTAATGGCTCACATGCCTTTTTAGCGCCGAAATAAGCCCCGGTGAGGTCGTAATAATAATCATAGGTTTGCCACACCATGGAAGGGTATGCCGATTGGCTCATCCAGGTCATTACACCTGAAGCGTCTTCACCGATATGATCAAGCCAGCCTTCATACATCGCTTTATTACTTTCCATGTTTACAAACTGTGCTTTACGGCAATAGTCTTCAATGCCTTCAGGCTTGCCATATCCCTGGGAGATCATCTGATCATATTCGTCAGGACCGGCATTGAATGCATTCGGACCAAAAAAGTGCTGGTTCCACATCTGGTTACGTGGCCACCATTTATCCTGCGGCATAAACTTTTTAAAGCTTTCCAGATTCACAAAAACGGCAGTACCGATCTCACTACGCATACCCCAACCTTTATTACCACCAAGCCCTGTTGGATATGCGGTAAAGTAATACCGCGGATCTTTTGCCATCCACGGGCCACTGCCTGTCAGGCTTTCAGCATGCGAGTTAGGCTGATAATACCGGTCTCCCCCATCGAAAACGCGTACATCCTCTCTGAGCCAGTTATTCAGCGGAGGTTCCGGCCAGCCTTCGTTATCGGCGCACCAGATAGCTACAGCAGGATGATTTCTGACACGTTTAATTTTTTCTATTGCATTGGAATGAAAAACATGGAGATCGGCCGGCAGGTTTGGATTTGAATTCAGCCAGAATTCATCCCATATCATGATACCGTATTTATCACAAGCTTCATAAAATTCATCATCAGTAGTGTGACCTATCCAGTTACGGATCATATTAAAGTTCATTTCCTTATGCAGGCGGATCTTCGTGTCGTATTCAGCACCACGGCAACGCAACATATACTCTGACATTCCCCAGCTGCCACCTTTGATAAACACAGGTGTACCATTGATCGCGAAATGAAGCACATCACCGGTAGTATCATAGCTATAGCGTTTAACACCGAAACGGAGATGCTTCTCATCAGAAATATTATCACCTACTGTTAGCTTCAGGTTCAGGTCATAGAGATTAGGATCTCCATAACCATTGGGCCACCATAAGCGGGGATTATTTAACACAAGCTGTTCAAAATCACGTTTGGTAAACCGGAGCTCGCGAGTGCTGCCATGATTGACACGCACCTTTTGTGAGAACTGGATATTACCCGGCATGATAGTGCCTTGCAGCATACCATCCACATCACTCGCTGAATTATTTTTTACCTCCATTGACAAGGTCACATAGGCCTTCGCGTTTGTAGGCAGATCAGTGCGTACCCATGGGTCCTGTATGGTAAGAGCTCCGCTGCAACTAAGGAAAACCTTATCAGTAATACCGGAATTTAATCCCGGTACATAAGGGATCCAATCCCATCCGGCGCTTGCTACATAATTAGGGCTGCCCACATTCGCAAGCGGCTGTATGGGCACACTTACGAGTACTGCCAGCACATTATCTCCGTTAGCGGCAGCATCATTAGTAATGTCGAAACGGCCCCGGTCCATAAACCCATCGAGGTTACCGATCAATTTTCCATTCAGATAAACACTTGCCTTTCTGTTAACGCCATTGAAATTAAGCCAGACCTTTTTTCCGGCGTAGGCGGCAGGCACTTTAAACGTAGTCCTGTACCAGAAATCCCTGTCATATTTACTGCGATCTACTTTATAGATGTTATCGCCGAAATTCGGGTCTTGCTCCTTACCGGCTGCTACAAAGGAAGAAAAGGTAGTACCGGGTACGATGGCTTTGGTCCAGTCAGATGTTTGAGTTTGAACATCTCTTCCTTTTATTCCTGTTTCTGCATCTGCTTTTACGTACCACGTCTGTTGGTCTGAGCTACCCAGGTTGACAATGTTTACCTGCGCAGCTGCAACTGTTGAGAATCCGAGGGCGGCCATTACAACCAGCGCCCTGCTTAATAGTTGGTTCATTCCAGTCATTAGAAAATTGAGCTTTTAAAATATTCCTGTAACAAAATGCCGGCATTATATACACCGGCATGCAAAGCAGCCATGTCCAAGAGGCACATGGCTGCTTTATTAATTTTTTATCTTATTCTGAGCGCCACTTTTTTGAACTGCAGGTAAGTATAGACAGATCCGCTTACTACCCAGCCAAAGGAGACAGTAGTTTGCTGAGCAAGTGTAAACGTAAGTGTATGTGTTCCACCGATGCTACCGCCGTCTCCATGAAACAACGCTAATACAGCACTATTGCCGTTAAGGTTATCAATATCGGGAAGCGTTGTACCTGTCGCCACAACTTCATTGGCATCAATAGTTCCTCCATAGCCAGCTGTAACCACGTCAAGGTCGTAAGTACCGGCTGGCAGGGTAATGGTTTGAGATACTTTACCGTTCACAAGTGGTGCATCGCCCCAATTTTTTGATTCGAAATGGATGCAGCCCCCATTGTCGGTAGACCATCCGCCACCCTGATTATTATCCTGGTTCATGGCATTTGCGTTCACCTGCCAATCCCGGGGCAGCCCCCACTTTCCTGTTCCATTATCACTCCTGTAAAAAGGATCGCCCGGGTTCTTAATAAACACGGCCGTCACATCACCGGCACGTGTGATCTCAGCAAAATTGCTGACCTCCGCCACCTTAAATGTATCCAGCGCGTTGCGTTGAGGGACATAGCTGGATTGATAGGTCACCGTGGTCCCGAATTTGAAATCTGACAAGGTTATTCCACTGCTGTCGGGAGACAATTCAACTGTGTTCAATGCACCATTGTTATTAGTGTATTGGACCTGTGTGCTGGTATTGATGGAATCGGGTGTGTTGAACTGCACCCTGACGCTGCCATTTATCAGGTCCAGCAGATACGGTGTACCTGCATTGTACGGACGGTTAAAGAGACCACTTTGATATTTCGTGCCATATACTCTGACACCGTTTATATTCACGCCAATAGATCTTCGTCCCTGCGCATCTATGGAATAAACATTGAAATTATACGTACCCTCGCTCAAGCCCGGCACGATCACATTCGCCGTATCTTCCGGTTCATGGCTGTCTGCCGTAAGAGACAGGGAATCCTGTTTGTTATTCCAGTAGATCTTATAACTGGTGATCTTTGGGTCAGGGCTGGGATTCCAGTAAAGCATAGTGCGCAGGTTACCTGCCCTGTAACCGGCATTCTGGATAATACCAGGATAATAGATCTCCCCGTCTTTCAGCAGGTCTTTATAGGCTTCGTTCTTCTTGGAACAGGCCACCATGGTAACTGCAAGTAGCAGCCAGCTTATGTTTTTTATGTTCAGTTTCATTGCTTTGCTCGTTGTTGTGGTTATTGCGGAACACCTGAGAAGGTTACTTCTCTGATAACTGTATAATCGAGGCCGAACCAGGTATCTTTCACCACGATCCGGATATACTTAACGGGTGGTACACCCGCAGGCATGCTAAAGTCAATACCATTATTCACATATGCCCTGTCAGCAGCGTTGGTTTGACCTTGTGCCAGGCCGGAAGGAGGATCAGGCACGCGGAAATTACCGAGGCACACCCAGTCCCCACTCTGCGTGCCCTGTGGCACTCCTCCAGGAGTAGTAGCGTCCGCAGGATTTTCAACGTTTGAGCCATAGACGGTAAAGTTCTTCGGATTGTTGGCGCCATAATCCCTGAAGTACATCAGAAAGTGGGTTAACGTATAACTTTTACCTATACCGAAGGAGCATTGCATTAATCGCTGGCTGGTACCGATGGTCGTTTGCCAGGCGTTAGCGCTGTTATCTTCCGTGATATTACCGTCAAACATATTTTGTACTACGCCGCCATAACCAATTACGGCATCACTTGGCATGAGGTAAGGGAAGAAGTCCTTTTTATTGAGTGCTTCTTCATAACCGGGTGTAACCGTTACTACCATCGTATCTGAAATATTGCCATACCTGTCGGATACATAAACACCAAACTTTGTTGCTTCCGGTTTATATCCTCTTAAAGAGTAATTAATGGCTGCCAGGCTGGTATAATTCTCATTCGCTATTGCGAAATTACCTGTCACAGGATCTACCGTAAGCGTATTTATCGCAACAGCGTTTTTACCTATGTTAGAGGCCTGGATATTGATGCCACCATAGTCTGCACCTATTTTAAGCGATTTCCTTATTAATGCGTAATAAGGCGTATCAGGATGCACTATAACCGTTACGGGATCAGAAGCAATATTAGAACGGGTAACTGCCTTTAACGTCACGGTATAGTCCTGGCTGTTATGGAATCCTTCCAGGCGAAGCGTATCAAAGAAATAACTCGATTTGATCTCGCGGGAAACGCCTTCGCGGATACTATAATTGGCGACTACGTAAAGCAGGTCCTCATCATTTGGCAGCGCATACTTCACTACTGCTGCTCCGTTGTAGTTTGTCACCTTTACATTGGTGACAGGTCCCGGTTTATTTTTGCCGGAAGCGTTTGGCTCCCGGTAAACATCATCTTTATTGCAGGCGCTCATAGTAACTGTTATCGTGGCAATTACCAGGAAGGCTGCTATATTATATTTTGCTTTATTCCAGATCATAAATTAATGTGTAAATGGTTTATCAAAATCATACTACCAGGCTGGATTCTGAACGAGGTTGCTGTTTACAACAAGACTGTTCGTTGAGATTGGCCATAGGTAATCGCGGGTACCAAACACTGGTATCTCCACATTTTTTGCCCGGTAGTAGTTGATCGCCTGATCTTCATAAACACTCCATCCCTTCAGAGGAGCACTTAACACTATCTGTAATTCTTTCCATCTTCTTAAGTCCCATCCGCTCTGACCTTCAAAACATAATTCTATACGGCGTTCCTGGTGAATGATATCCCTTAAACCATCCTTGCTGTTCGGTTTATCGGGGTTCCTGGCATACGTCGCCCAGGATGTCATTACGCCCTGCAATCCCGCACGGTCCCTTACTTTGTCAACATAGGACAAAGCTTCTGCTGTTGGCCCATTTACTTCGTTGAGCGCTTCTGCATACAGCAGATAAAGTCCCGACATACGCATTACCGGCATGGAAAAGTCTGTCCAGTTAAAACCATTATCATACACGGTGAGGTAGTTGGCCAGTTTCTTAGGCCAGTAGCCGGTAATATTTGTTTTCTGCAGTGTTTTGGGACCAGCCAGTGATGACTGTCCACGGGCTTCCACGTAATGCGGGTTTGAACCATCCAGTATCCCGTTCCCAAACCAGATGCCGCCGTCGAATCCGATACTGGCATAAAACCTTGTTTCGCGGTTAAAATGGGCTTTAATGGTGGTATATCCTTGTTTAATATAAGCAGCGTTGTCCGCATCCCCCATCTGCAGCTGGTTACGACCACCATAATCCCAGTTCTTATCCTCTTCTATCGGTACGCCATTGCTGGTATAAAACAGATCAGTAGTAGAAATTGGTACGGCATAATAAGCCGGATTATCGTTATCATTCTGATTAGCCCGTTGTGTCATACGTGGTATGCAATATTCCTGTCCATGCCATATTGCATTTAAAGACCAGATCAGTTCCGTGTTGATATCCCAGCGTTGCGTAAGTGAAGTCTGGAAAACCAGTTCCTGTTTGATCTTATCCGGTACATTGGTGACGCCCGGTGCAGGAATAAACGTAGTATTCAAATGTAGCCCCACGCCTTCACTTATATCAATTGCTTCTTTACATGCCGTTGCTGCTTTTTGCCATTTAGCCGCGTCGTAGGCGGGGAAAAGTAAAGTGCCTTCGTTGTCTTTGAAACTGGCATAATCTGGATTTCCATTGAATAACGGACTTGCCGCCGTCATTAGCACCTCTGCTTTAATAGCCATAGCAGCAGGTCTGGTCACTCTTCCTAATTCTTTGGCCGGATTGTCGATACTGGCAGGCAAATCCGGTATTGCTTCATCCAGCAGGCCAGTAATGTAATCTACGACCGCATCTACCGGCTGACGTTTTACCCTGACGTCCTCCGGACTTGCTTCAACCGGAAGATTCTTATCGACTATCGGTATAGGACCGTAAAGACGGAAGAGATAATAGTGATAGTAAGCTTTCAGGAACTTTGTTTCTGCGATCCATCTCGTCTTCTCCTCTGCCGACAGGTCTGCCGGTTTGTCGATATTTTCCAGCATCGTGTTACATTTCCTGATAGCCTTGTACATAGCGACACCATTACCGGAACCGTCCCAGTAATTCAAACCCGGGTTGCCTGCATTCTGCGTACCGGTAATTAATGCAAACCCGGTTATATCAATCGGGTTGCCTGGCAGGTTCATTGGGAATATTATCTCAGACGACATCGTGAAGCCGGGGCTCCTGTTGAGATCATTGAGATTCTGTATGGCATTATAACATGCAAACAGATAGTTTTCCGCCTCATTTCTGCTTCTGAATGCATAATCCAGCGTACCTACATCGGGAGGCACCACATCCAGGTATTTTTTACAGGAACCACCGGAAAGCAGCAGACCGATAAGGCATAAATATTTATATAATGATTTCATATTTCTCGCGCTTGTTTTAGAGATTAACATTGAGACCGGCATTGAATACTTTCTGTATAGGATATGCGAAGCCACTACCACCCAGTTCCGGGTCCCAGAGCTTGAATGAACTCCAGGTAAGCAGGTTCAAACCATTAATGTAAAACCTGCACTTCTGGATGCCCAGCCGTTTTATGACCTGAGCAGGAAGTGAGTAACCTATTTCTGCGGATTTAAGACGCAGATAGGAACCATCGCGCAACCACCATGTACTGGCTTGCAGGTTATTTTCTATATCATTCTTGTTGACACCCAGACGAGGATACAGTGCGTAGATATCCTGATTATCTTCCGACCAGTGACTGTCAGCAAACTGTTTGATCAGCTGTGTATTCCCATAAACATACTGGTCAGGGCTTTGCACGAATGGGCTGACCTTATTGGGGTCAATGAAGAAAGATACCCTTGCCTGTCCCTGGAAAAATGCCGACATGTCGAAACTCTTATACTGAATTGAGAAGCCTCCGCCATATATAATTTCAGGCACCATCGGATAACCAACAAAGGCCTGGTCGCGCTGATTGATCACGCCGTCACCATTGAGATCACGATATTTAATATCGCCGCCGCGGGGTGCTTTTCCTGTAGAAGAGAAGATCTGTGAGGGTGAACTTTGCGCTTCTGCATCGTCTACGAAAAGACGTTCGGCAATATAACCATAGCCTGAACGGATGGGATGACCGACTGTATGACGCCAGGGCTCCGGATAATCCGGCTCTTCATAATAGGTGTATTTACTTGCTGCAAGCGTAAAGTTACCACGGCCGGATACCTGCAGGTTTTTCCCCAGCTGGCTTCTGTAATCTGCAGAAAGATCTATTCCTTTCGAGCGGGCTTTACCCAGGTTAGCATATATGTCGGCTTCCAGCCCGTTGGTAGTTGGGATATAAGAGCGCTTCTGCAAAATGTTATAACGATTGTAGTTATAATATTCTGCCGTGATGTTCAGGTTCCTGAGTGTTGTAAGCTCCAGCGCGAGGTTGAGTTGTTTGGAAGTCTCCCAGGTTACTTCAGGGTCCGGATAGTTATCAATAGCCACACCAGGTCTGGTATAACCCCGGTTGATCCCGAATTCAGCACCGCCGCCACCGGCCAGGTTCACGTTAGAACTATAGAAGAACCGTCTGTCGCTAATGGCATCGTTACCTACCAGACCATAACTTCCTCTGACCTTCAACCTGTCGAAAATATTATGTAATGGTTGAAAGAACTTCTCTTCGGAAACCAGCCAGCCACCACCGATAGTAGGGAAGAATCCAAAACGATGCTCTTCTGAAAATCTTTCTGACCCATTGTAACCGAAGTTAAACTCCGCGAAATATTTGCCTTTATAATTATAAGCGGCGCGACCTGCAAGGCCCATGTTCCTGTGTGGCAATGCGTCCACCAGTTTAGCGGCGTTTGAATAAACGATCTGCTGCTTTGTCAGTACTAACGTACCGGAAACATTGTGATCTTTTATCTGCCTGCTATAATCGAGGTTACCCTGTACATACACATTGGTATTTATAATTGAGCCACCTGGAAAATATTCCAGGTATTCAATGGCGTCTCCCGGCTTCTGATTAAGCCAGTTAAGGGCGTAACTGTTCTTTGCCCTGTCGTAGGAAGCCACGTTATAATAAAAGGGCTTATAACCCAGGTTAGCATCAAAATAAGCGTATCTGTTAGTTTCAAACAGACCATGAAAATGAAGTCCCTTCGTCAGAAAATCCAGTTTCTGATTTAATTCCAGCTGCGCCAGTACACGGGACTCTGAAGATGTTTTATGTCCTCTCAGCAGCAGTGCATAAGGATTGTTAAACGGGATGCTGTTAAATGTACCTTGCGGTGCACCAAAAAGAATATGTTGTGTAGCCAGGTTGGCCGAATCTGCCGGAAAATAAGCAGGGAACAGCACAGGACTGGTATGTAATGCCAGGTTGTAGATATCTGAATTAAAGGTGCCATCAGTCGTTAGCGGCCCCTGGTAAGAACTAAAAGTACCGCTGAACCTTAAGATCACCTCAGTGGTTTTGGTCAGGTTCAGGTTAACGTTGGAACGTAACTGATAGTTCTGAAATTTAATATTGTTGTCGTTGTTGTTGTTCCTATCTTCGGCAAGGTTCCCGTGATCCAGATTATAGGACCCCGCCACATAATATCTTGCCAAGGGGCTGCCACCGCTGATGCTCATATTACCACGCTGGGTGCTTGTACGCTTTTTCAGCAGTACGCTTAACCAATCAACAGCAGGATACACATACGGATTATAACCGGGCGCTTTATTAATTGTATTGATCGTATTATTGATCTTGTCCTGGTTAAAAGGTAATGGTTGTGTCGGGTCACGTGTAAGTGTGCCTTCATTAAACAGCTTCATGTAAGTGACAGGATCGGCTATCTGTAATGACTGCGTATTCTGCGAAATCGAATTTTCCAACCTCAGGTTGATAGCCAGTTTGCCCATCTTACCTTCCTTTGTATTTACCAGGATAACGCCATTAGCACCACGTGCTCCATACAATGCCGTCGCGCTGGCGTCTTTCAGGATAGAAAAACTGGCGATATCATCCACGTTCAACCGGGCCAGGTCATTTGTACTGAGTTCAATGTTGTCAATGAGTATCAGTGGATCTACCTTATAGCCAAATGTAGTTACACCACGGATAAAGAACTGGGCATTGTCCTGACCGGGTTGTCCGGTAGGCTGGTATGCAATGATACCTGCCGCTTGCCCACCCAGCGCCATCGTCAGATTACTTGCGGGAATTTTAAGATCAGCTGGTCTTACCGATGTTACGGACCCTACAACCGCTTCTTTACGCTCTTTTTTACCGAAGGCCGTGATCACTACTTCTTCTGCACGCCTGATATCATCCTGCAGCACGACTTTCAACGTTTTATTGGTGTTGGTTACTGTAAAATTCTGGCTTACAAATCCAACGTAGGAGATCCTCAATACAGCACCTTCCTTAACAGTGAGAACGAAGTTTCCATTTCCGTCCGTCACTGTACCCAACTTAGGATTATCCACAACAGTGATCGTAACACCGGGCATATTTTGTCCCTTGGAATCGGTGATATTACCTGTTACGGTAATGTCAGCGGCAGGTGCTTCACTGATGTTTTTTTTAACAGCTCCGCTTTCATGGACCACCCCGATGCTGATATTTTTATCCAGGATGGAATAATTCAGCGAAGTGTTCTTCAAGGCTTCTTTCAGCGCAGTTTCAAGTGGTGTGTTATCAAAGTCTGCACTGAATTTTGGCAGATCTTTGATCATCTTTGCCGACCATACCACATTGTATCCGGTCTGCTTATTTACTTCTACAAAAAACTGCTTCAGGGAAATGTCCTTTTCATGCAGTGTCAATCTTTGAGCATACACGGAGGCATTCGCGTGTAACAGGGAAAAGAAGAGCAATACGGTGGTGATCTTCATAAATCGCAGAATTTTTCCTGCCAGGCCCGGAGGCCTGCAAGTGTTGACGGTAAAAAATTGTGGCATCTGTCTAAAGACGGTTTAAATAAATAACGTGTTCAATTGTGGTAAGATGGACCCTGACTGTACCTTTAGGCATCTTGCCTTTGGCATAACTAGTATTAATGATCGTGTTTTGTTTTTGGTTGTTTGCTGTCCTATTTCCTGCTAATAATAATGTTGGTTCCTTCCTGCCGGAAATGAACAGCACCGGTGTTTTCCAGGAGATTAAGCAGTACAGAGATATTACTCTGACGGGTTGCCACCACGCCAAAGGTTTCATTACGCAGGCTTTGATCTTCGAAAATATAACTGACGTTATACCAGCGGGACATTGCTTTCATGATGGTTTCCAGGGATTGGTCATCAAAGCGGAAATAACCATCTTTCCAGGCGATCACATCATCAGTATTAACTTTCGAAACTTTCATCGCACCCTGGTAATGCGCCTGCTCACCCGGTTTCAGTGAAGCCTGCTGACTACCGGCAGTTATGCGTACTGCGCCACTAACCAGCGTAGTACTAACATCCGGCTCGTCTGCATAAGCCTTTATGTTAAATTCCGTTCCCAGGTCTTCCGTCATCACCGAGCCAGTGTACACTCTAAAAGGCATGCGCTCATTATGGGTTACCTCGAAATAGGCCTCACCCGTTAATTCCACGCGCCGCTCGCTGGCATTTAAAAATGTGACAGGAAATTTCACACTGGACATTGCATTGAGCCAGACGGTGGTCTTGTCTGGCAACACGACTTTAAACTGGCTACCAGCGGGAGTACTGATAACATTGTAAGCGATCGTTCCATTTACAGACTGCTGCCCCTCTCCTTCTTTAATATTATATATCAACTGGCCATTAGCCGCCTTTGTGACTGTCACATTTCCCTGGGTAGCGATATCACCGTTTTCAGCGTCGGAAAGAAGGACCTTGCTTCCGTTAGAAAGGGTCAGGATGGCGCCTCCTGCCTGTTTACCAGGCGCACTCACCACATTCTGAGATATCTGCTGTTTGGGTCTGTATTTCAAGAAGTATAGACTGGCGGCTGTAACAGAAAGCAGCGCAACAGAAGCAGCGACCGCCCATTTTTTCCAGCTGCGCCCGGGCGTATTCAAACCGGTAGCCTCATTAATACGGTCCAATAATTCATGATAAACTTCCTCCTCATCTTCATAGGATACAGCATCGCGGTATGACTTTTCCCTATACCATAAGGTCAGTTCCTCCTTTTCGGCTTCTGTAGCCGTACCTTCAGTGTACTTCTTTATTAACTCGTTAATTCTCTGTAAATCCATGTTTTACTTTGCCAGTGGAATTATATAATTAATCTACAGTTATAACAGCCATTCGGCCTGATCGTATTTGACAACGACGGCCGTGTTCATAACGTACGTATATATAGTGTACATGAAAATGGTGTTGCACCCTATGAGAGGAAAAAAAATTATTTCCGCAGAAATAAGACCTGGACGATGGTCAATAGAGGGATACCGTGATTTTTCAGTTTACCACGGATAATGCGTAGCGCCCTGTTAAGGGTGTTTTCAACTGTTTTCTTTGTAATGCCCGCCTGTTCGGCAATTTCTTCGTTTTTAAGGCCAAGGTTACGGCTGTAATGGAAGACCAGTCGGCATTTTTCCGGCATTTCTTCAACAATGCCGTCAATCATATCTTTCAGAAACCGGGCGTGGAGCTTTTCTTCTTCTTCATAAAGATCATCGAAAACATAGTTTTCCTTCGCGAGCAGGGCACGGCGCTGCTCTTTCCGGTAATACTTAAATACCTGGAACTTAACTGCAGTGGCCAGAAAAGCCGGCAGACTCTGGACCTCGTAGCTATGACGTTTCTCCCAAAGGTCTATGAACACCTCCTGAACAATGTCTTTGGCAATATAACTGTCCTCATTGTGATTTAATGCTACGATAAGCATCTTCTTCCAATACCTGCTGTAAATTTCGTTATAGGCGCCTTTTTTACTTTGTTTAAGGCCTTGCAACAGTTCTTCATCTGTGTATTGTCCGTATCCCATATTCAACCATCTAAGAAGAAATAACGTGTGATTTTCCCCGTTTACATGACATCGGCGACCTTTTTACCAGGTATAAAAAGACCATTACCTGTGGTTCTCTAATTCAGCTATCGGACAAAGGTAATAAATAGTTATTGGCACATGGTAGCCCCCATGTGAATTTCATATGAAGTAGCCCCGTATAAGGGCAAAATTAATAGGGAAAGGTCAACATATTGGTTATCAGATGTATAATTAGTTATACCTATATCACGCACCATTCGAGCCCTGCGGTACGTGCTTCCTGATCTTTATCACTACTCTTTTTGCAGCCGGCATATTACTCCCTTCCACCACATTATTAATAGAGATCAGTACATTGGTTTCCGGGAAGTAAGTAACTGTATCTTTTTCCGGGATACTATAAGGTACTACCACAAATAAACGCGCCACCCGTTCTATACCGTCATCGTAATTAAACAGGTCTACCTTATCTCCTTCTGCAAAACCAGCCTTCTTCATGTCAGCAGTATTCATAAACACGACACGCCGTTCATTTTTGATGCCCCGGTATCGATCTTCCAGGCCATAGATAGTTGTATTGAACTGATCATGCGTACGGGTGGAGGCCATCGCATACTCATCATCCGCCAGTTGATTAAGCGGTACAGAGGTCACTGAAAAAGCCGCGTGATTGTGGGAGGATGTACTTTTAAACTTCCCCTCCCTGGGGCCGTTAGGAAGGTAAAATCCGCCGGGCTGGCGCACTTTTTCGTTGTAATCTTCAAAACCTGGTATACACGCAGCGATCGCATCACGAACAGCGTCATAATTATTTTCAAAAAGGTCCCAATCCACTACAGAGCGTTGACCGAGGGTAGCTTTTGCCATCCTGCAAACGATATGTGTTTCGTTCAGCAGTTTATCAGATACCGGTTTCAATATTCCTTTGGATGACTGGACCACACCCATGGAGTTCTCTGTACTAATAAACCGGGCTTCGCCATTCACTATATCTATATCGCTGCGCGAGAGCGCAGGAAGTATCAAGGCTTCTTGCCCATGTACCAGATGTCCGCGATTCAGTTTAGTAGAAACATACACACTCAGCTTCAGCTTTCGCATGGCTGCTGCGGTAAATGTAGTATCAGGAGTAGCGGAGAGGAAATTCCCTCCCATTCCGAAGAATACTTTCACTTTCCCTTCATGCATCGCCCTTATAGCGTTAACCACGTCATAACCATGCTCTCTTGGAGGCGCAAATCCAAATACAGCCTGTAGACGGTCTAACTGATCATCAGTAGGTTTTTCTACGATCAGCATTGTACGGTTTCCCTGAACATTGCTATGGCCGCGGACAGGGCATACTCCACCGCCAGGTATACCAATACTGCCTTTCAACAGCAAAAGATTGACAATCTCTTTGAGCATCTCTACTCCGTTCTTCTGTTGTGTAAGTCCCATGCCCCAGCATATGATGATACGTTTTTTATCAACCAGCATATCGGCAGCTTCACGTATTTCATTAACAGGAACACCAGATGCAGCTGACAGGTCTTCCAGATTGTATGTTTTCAATTGCCGGATAAAATCATCATATCCAACAGTATTCTTAGCAATAAAAGATTGATCGAACACCCAGCCGGAAGCCTTTTGTTCGGCTTCATATAATAACAGCTCGATCGCTTTCAGTAGCGCCATGTCACCATTGATCCTTACCTGGAGGAACAGGTCAGCCAGCCTGACCCCATGCCCTATTACCCCATTCATGTGTTGAGGATTCCGGAAGCCCATTAGGCCAGCTTCGGGCAGCGGATTGATAGCGATGATCTGCGCACCGTTCCGTTTCCCTTTTTCGAGGGCGCTCATCATACGTGGCGCATTAGTGCCAGGATTATGACCAATGATGATAATGACATCCGTATCATAAAAGTCTTCCAGTTTCACCGAGCCTTTACCCAAACCGATGGATTCACCAAGAGCCACTCCTGAAGTTTCATGGCACATATTGGAACAATCAGGCATGTTGTTGGTCCCGAACTCCCTCACAAACAATTGATAAACAAAGGAAGCCTCATTACTGGTACGGCCAGAGGTATAAAAAGCAGCTTCATTTGGAGACTGTAAAGCATTCAGATGGCTGGCGATCTTTTTGAAAGCATCTTCCCAACTGATAGGCTGATAGTGAGTGCCACCTTCCGGCATATACATGGGTTCCGTCAAACGGCCCTTTTTTCCGATTTCATAGTCTGTAAGCTCCGCAAGGTCGGCCACTGCATTTTCGGCGAAAAAAGCGGCTGTAAGTCTCTTTTGCGTGGCTTCTTCAGCAAGGGCTTTGACGCCATTCTCACAATACTCCGCAATAGGTGAACGCTCGTCGTCAGGGTCCGGCCAGGCGCAGCTGGGACAGTCGAAACCTCCCTTCTGGTTCATTTTCAGTAAGGCGATCATGCCTCTGATAGCAATATGTTCTTCCCTGAAATCACTGAGTGCCGCCAATACGGCAGGAATACCTGCAGCCCATTGCTTAGCCGGTCTTACTTCCAGCTTTAACAACTTTATGGGATTCTCCGCAGATGGCAGTTGGTGTTCATTTCCCATGGCATATGTAATGTTTAATAAAAACACCCCGGTAAATGAGATTGTTTAATGTCCTCTACGGTTAATTCTTTCCCCGGCCTTCACATAAATGTTCCTCCCTATTGCACATAAGATGATAATAACTTATACTTGGCAAAAAAACACCTAAACCCATGACCATTGAACGCATTAACCACCTATACCACGCTGGTTATATTACCTCCGAAGAACATAATGAACTAATAAGCAGGACGATAACTGCCGGCGAAACAAATTCTCCATATGGTTATCTGACATTATTCCTTGCTTTAGTCGGATATATTTCAATGATAACTTTTACGAAGGATGGTAATGTGATTTTTTCCGTATTTTCTAACGGTAATCAAAGGCTCTGGGCCGGATTAATATGTTCCGCTCTTGGTGTTTTTACTTTCATCAAATCAAGAAACCAGACTTCTTATTATAAAGAACATTGCTCTTATATCGGCATAGGTATCATCACGGCCATATTGATGGTCTCTCTTCCCTCGTTGCTGTTTTAAATAGACTGATCTTTAAATTTACAATTTTACCATACATGTCTAAAATACTTTCTGACATTATCCCGGCCGATCTTACTGCCGCAGTTGAAACGGCTTTACAACAAACCTTTGACACCGACACCACGATAGATATTGCACCACTCGCGGGTGGCCTCTCTTCCTCACACGTATATAAAATGACAGTGGGTAAGAAAACTTATGTATTAAAACTGGACAGATCTTCTGGTAAAGCAACCGGCAAGCTGACCAACCTGAAACTGGCAGCAGATGCAGGTATTGCGCCGCCATTATATTACCAGGATGCTGCAAATGGAATTTCTATCAGCGCTTTCATAGATAATAAACCTGTACGGGGTGTTTTCGGACCTGAAAAGTTACCTGGCGAACTGGCTGCTACGATCAGGGCTATTCACGCAATACCTTACACAGCTGGCGGTAATGACCTGCTGACGTCTATTGAATCTCTAATAGCTGGATTTAAACAAAGTAATATACTTGCAGGACCAATGTTCGACGAGTGCTTCAGCAACTATGAAACAATAAAGAGTAAATATCCATGGAATGATGTGGAGAAGGTATTCAGTCACAACGATCTTAATCCAAGCAACATCTTATCAGATGGGGAAAAGATCTGGGTTATTGACTGGGATGTATCTTATGCGAATGACAGGTACATCGACCTGGCAAATGCAGCGAATTTTTTCGTACATACCGAAAATCAGGAAAGAGTATTCCTGGACACATACTTTGGCGCTACGATAGATGACTATAAAATAGCTCGTTTCTATATTATGCGGCAGGTAGGCAGGATCATTTATTCCATGCTGATGTTCCAGCTTGCAGCACAGGGAAAACCCAAAGACTATGTACACGATCAGGCAATGGAAGGCATAACGTTACAGGATTTTGGTGCAATGATGGCGACTGGCAAGATCTCTCTGGCCAGCTATGAAGGTCAGTTTATGTATGGAAAAGCCTTACTCAATGAAGCAGTGCATCAAATGCGCACACCTCGTTTTGCTGCTTCGCTTTCGGCGATATAAATGTTATTATCCCCTGTTGTAAGACATTTATAACAGGGGATAATAATCTTATTTTATGCTGTCTTTCGGTAATTTCATTTCAAGTAATTTCTTATAGTTTGGTTCCTTAAAGTTGTATTCGAGTTCCTTCTGATCCCGGCAATAATTCACAATGATCGGTAGCCCTCTCACCTTATCTGCAGCTATCATCAGAAAGTATCGTTTTCCCCACCCGGTTACGTCCTCTTCAAAAACTGCTATCCCTCTTTGAGCGTCAATGATATGGACGGTAAGTCTACGATCTTTAGCCAATCCTCCCGTTAATCTGAAACGATAGGTACTACTATCGACAATATTAAAAGACTTTATTTTGTTTGCCACAGGGCCTTCACCGCCAATGTAATCGATGTATGTAGAATCTGTTAGCCGGACCTTATAATGACTCATAAAATCAGAAGGATAATAAGCATAAAATCCCCTTCTATATTGATAAATGACGATCCACTTTCTGGGAAACTTTCTATTAGTAAATCTCGGCAACTTTTGCGCTGTCAAATAACCCAGATAGTTCGCATATGTTCTCGCCTCATCGTCACTGAAACGGAAATCGGATATTGGCTTGTAAAATTCCGACTTGGGATTTTTATCTATAAAAATAATATGGTATCCTGTTTCGCGCTTTTCTTTTAATAGAAAAACCGTATCCCTTTTTACTGATTGAGCATATGTCGTATGTGATAACATCACCAGCAATACAACCAACATGTTTAGCATTTTCATAGGTCATTATTTTTACTTTATCCATACGCTTCGAACCTCTATCACGGTCCATACACCGTTGATCTTTTTGAGATAGCCATATCCGCCTTCATAGTCCATCCTGTAATCAACAACGGCATGCCCGAAATTTTCATCAAATGTTATTCTATCCACATGTGGGAAAGAGTCGAATTGCCAGTAGAAATCCCATTGCCCACTCCAGATCTTAATATCATTCTCCAGGAATGCCTGTCGACGCCGGCTTTCCCTTTCTGATCCAGCAGGCAAAACAATACTTCCCGTTTCCGGTTTATATTTTTTACTTCCTAAAAAAGCATTCAGTAAATGCTCATAGTCGGCCGTCAGTACAACAGCCACCGGTTTATCAATTTCAAGTTGCGGCCGGAAGCCTGTTAGTTGAGTATAGTTATTCGCAGCAGGCCAATAGAGGAAATCCCTTTCAAGTCTTTTGTTCTTTCCTTTGTATTGGTCTGATAAAGCACGTAGCCTTGCCGTATCCCCTTTTGCAAAACGGTTAAGTTGGTTTTGAAGTACTATGTCCCTGTCAAGCGTTTTTACAAACCCGTAGCTGATCTTGTCCTGCAACAACAGGTACTTCACTTTTGAATAGGCAGCTGTTACCCATTTGGCGCCACCCGTTTTATTAGTATCAGTGGGGTTATAAAAGCTTCTGTAAACAAGGTATACATTCTGAATAGTATCATTCAGACGCTTAAGCGCTGAATCTGAAACCGCGGGTGTTTCAGCCGACCAGTTATCGAAAAATTGCTCAAGCTGGGCCAGTGAATTCTCCATATACGCACAATACAATAAAGAATCACGTTTCTGCCCCATGGAAGGAAGTGAAAAGCACAGGAACAATAGGATAAGTAAAAAATGCCTCATAGCGTTTATTTAATGATGCAGCTGCTGGCACATTTCCATAATAATACCTGGCATATCAGGTCCCGGGCGCAAAAAGGACTGATCATCTTTCGGATGATCAGTCCTTTTAATGCTAAGTATTTGATTTACAAAAATCCACTCAGATCAGAACAGGCTGGCGAAACTGTTTTCTGCATTGATCCTGGACATGGCGTCACCAAGTGCCTTATAAAGATACGCGTTCACAAAATTCCCGTCACTTACTCTTTTTACACCAGCTTTCTGTAACTCATCAAATGACGGCAGTGCAGGCATGCACATAACATTTACGGGGAGTTTAGACAAAGTAGTTATCTCCGTTATATCGGAGACCTGAGTAACACAGGGAAAGAACAATCCATGTACACCAGTTTCCTGGTAAATCGGAATTCTGCTCAAGGCATCTTCCAATGCATTTGGCAAGCCTAACAAAAAGCTGTCAGACCGCAAGTTTATAAACATTTTAACTCCATCTCTGTTCAGCTGTTCCGTTATCTGGCTAAGTTTCTGTGCAAACGCTTCCGCATCCGTAATACTTCTTTTACTATCCGTTACAACTGAGTCTTCTATATTAATACCGGATACACCCAGGTCATACAGCCGCTTGATATTACTGCTGATCTCAGCCGCAGTGCGGCCGTATCCAGCTTCAAGGTCAACTGTTACGATCGCCTTTGTTGATGCAATTATGCGTTGAATAACAAATAAATAATCTGCAAAAGACATATCCTCACCATCGGAGTAACCCAGTGACTCAGCTACAGCCGCGCTGGATGTCGCTACCACTTTGAAGCCAAGTTTTTCATACACGCCGGCACTCTGCGCATTCCATACGTTCCCAACATGTAACAGGTCATTGCTATGATGCAGCGATAAAAATTCTTCAAATCTGTTCTTCATAATTTTTGTTTAAAATAACTTGAGTAAGTTATCATGCCGGAACGTATTTAACGCCCAACAACGATGTCTATAGATTTTACACAAAATTATTGCTAACGGATCACCACAAATTGTATAAAACGGAAAACTAACTGGCAGCCAATGCCTGGTTGATTGCCGATGCCTGTTTAGCAAAAGTATTAGGGGTAACACCGGTAAAAAGCTTGAACTCCTTAATAAAATGTGCCTGGTCAAAATATCCGGCACTGTAAGCTATGCTGGTAAGCTTTTCCTCCTTCTGGGATATCAGGTTCAGACTATGCTGAAACCTGTTTATTTTATAGAATAATTTAGGGCCTAAACCGGTATACTGCGAAAACATCATGTTCAGATACCGTGTAGATATATTATGACGTCGAGACAAAGAAATGATATTATCATCGCTATAGTTATCTCTCAGGTAATGAACAATATCCCCTATAAATTTGATCTTATTGTGTTTCTTTTCTGATGCAGCCAGCTTCTCCCATAAATAGGATTCAAGCAACCCTACTCTTGCACGCAGATCTGAAATATCCAGCAGTTTTTTATGCAGTGTTCTTAGCGACGGCCCTAATACGTCGGCGGCGTCAACTATCTGATCATTAAATTCTGATATATGCTGGTTAAAAAAGTAAGCGGCAGAATGAGGGTAGAATTTAAAACCCAGCATGATATTCCGTCCAACGGACTGTATGGCCAAGGGCTTTGTTATCTGGCCCCAAAGCTCGATCGGTGGAGTCGTGTAAAAAGCGTCGTCTGATCTTGACCGCCAGTTACCGGAGCCCAGATTAAAGATCACCTCCATCGTGCCGCTGGGGAACACCAAATCATCATAGCTGCTATCCGAATCAGATTCGTAATAGTAGAAGCACTTGATATAAGGCTGAAGTTTTGCGCCCGGAAGAATTTCTTTGAATATCATCTATACAAATATAAAGCTATTGCCGAAGGCCGCATTGTAAAAAACGGAACTGTTTTACGCTTACCGCTTCACCGGTAAAATCCCTGTTTTCACCGGTTTGTTCAGCACTTTTACCTGCCAGGGCTTGCGCTCTCCTATCGCCCTGATTACTTTTACGGCAGGAAACCATAACTGTTTTAACCTTGATAAACATATTTATTACACACTAAAAATCAAATAGTTACTATGAAAAACGCAGAAAGGATCATCCGGTTTGACGCAACACCCCCTGCAATTTGGCGTATTTACCTCCCTTCATATTAAGTAATTCGCACTAAGTTTGCAGGCACGAATGCTACACATGCAAATACAGATCAACAACAATCAAATTAATATTGCTAGTAAGAAGTTGCAGATAAGTATACGGAATGCATAATTTATTAAATGCCACATCGCTGTATCTGTTTTAGTGTATAATCCTGCCGAAAGGCCATATCATTCAAATTCATAAGTTTTCAATTTCAATTCTATGCATACAACCAAGAAGTCTGCAATCGGCTTTATTTTCATTACTTTATTGATCGACGTAATGGGATGGGGCCTGATTATTCCTGTAATGGCCGATCTGATCGCTCAGCTGAAGCACATACCGGTTAATGAGGCCAGTCCCTATGGCGCATATTTGTTATCTGTTTTTGCCATCACGCAATTCTTTTTTGCACCAGTGATCGGAAACCTGAGTGACAAATTTGGACGCCGTCCTATTTTATTGTTTTCCCTGTTGGGTTTCGGTATCGACTATATCATTCTGGCACTGGCCCCTACATACGGATGGTTGTTTGTAGGACGTGTTATTGCCGGTATTACAGGCGCAAGCTTTACTACAGCTACAGCTTATATTGCTGACGTCAGTACTGATGAGACGTCAAGGGCTAAGAACTTCGGCATGATCGGGGCTGCTTTTGGATTAGGTTTTGTGCTCGGGCCTGCTCTCGGTGCATTATTGGCCACATGGGGTATCAGGGCGCCCTTCTATGCCGCCGCAGTGCTTTGCCTCTTGAACTGTTTGTATGGATTTTTCTTATTACCTGAATCTCTGAGCAAAGAGAACCGCCGTCCATTCGACTGGAAACGTGCTAATCCCTTTGGCTCACTGAACTTCCTGACAAAACATCCTGAGATCGGGGGATTGGCGATAAGCTTTTTCCTCATATATCTGGGCAGCCAGTCAGTGCAGGGTAACTGGAATTTCTTTACTATCTATCGCTTTAACTGGAGCGAAAAGATGGTAGGTATTTCCCTCGCTGTTGTAGGTGTGCTGGTAGGTGCTGTACAAGCCGGACTCACAAGGGTTGTCATTCCTAAGATCGGCAACGAGAAAAGTATATACATCGGTCTTTCCTTTTACACAATAGGGCTGGTACTATTTGCTTTTGCAACACAGGGCTGGATGATGTTCGCATTCCTGATCCCCTATTGCCTGGGCGGGATCTGCGGTCCGTCATTACAATCAGTTATATCCGTTCATGTACCACCTAATCAACAGGGAGAACTGCAAGGTGCGCTTACCAGTCTGATGAGCCTTACTACTATTATCGGCCCACTGATCATGAATAGCACATTCAGCTATTTCACTACCGATAAAGCACCATTCCATTTTCCCGGTATACACTTTTTAATTGGCGCAGCATGTATGCTACTTAGCATCATCATCACTAATAAAGTATTAACCCGTGAAAAGAAGGAGCGACCTGAGTTGAAGAAAGCGATCGCCGGAGGCGATCTGACAGATGTTCCAATGCATTGATGAAATGGTCATTAAATAGAAAAAGGATGGAGAAACTCCATCCTTTTTCTATTTAATATACTGATCTATTTTTGCTTGAATTTTCTGGTTCATAATAAAATATAATCAACATAACTAGTAGGGTATTGTCCTTCTTTATTTAAGATGATATTATAGAGGAAGCCTATTTTCTTGTTTATTTTATCCACCCGCATCCATACCTCGGTTTCAGCTTTTGGGTCAATAGCCTGTACTTAACTGCGACCTCCAGCCTGAACTTTTTACCGGCAAAACTACCGCTCCATAGATCTAATAACAGCACCCCAATTGTTATTCATTGCACCGTTAATGCTATCACACCACCGTCGCCCAGCGGGTAACATATTGGATCCTACAGGTATGCTGTAACATTCTATCGGCATAAACGTTACACCTTCTTGAATTATTTTAGAACGATCAGTTTCATGCCGGTTAGTTTTATCGTAAACCAGATACAGTTATCCGCAATTCTAGGTACAAAAGTAAAGAAGATCTTAAGGTAGTTTCAAACAATGTCCCTGAACTGCAAAAATCCGGACCTTGCACTATAGAAATCGCGGCATGAACTGCAAAAAACCAGAAATTATCAACCCATAACGGGTGAATTAGCCAGGATATAACCAGCATACAACTTGCATATAACGTTCATGATCTTCCGTTCATCTTCCGTTCCGAACGGAAGATGAACGGAAGATCATGAACGTTATATGCAAGTTGTATGCAAGCCGGATGCAAGCTTATTTATCTTCTTCCCGGCATTGATTATTTTTTTATTATTTTCAGCACGCCTGCAACCGGCAGGGCGCCAACCAAATCTATATTCCTAGTCATTCGCTGGATCAATGAAGTATTTAAAATATTTGCTAATAACCGGATGCCTGCTATTCAACAGCCTGTATGCTCATCCTAATAACAGTCAGCCTTATTGTGATTCTCTCATAAAAAAGGGAATTGACTCCATGTTGGCAAAAAAATTCGTTCCTGCCATCACCCTGCTCACAGAAGCGCAGGTCATGTCTTCCGAAAACCATTGGCAGAAACAATTATTCCTGTCAACCAACAATATCGGACTGACCTATTATTTCATGCTGGATTACGGAGAGGCTTTGAGGAACTTTCTTATCGCCTACAACATTGCTATGGAGGAAAAGGACGCTACGCTGGAAATGACAGTCCTGAATAATATCGCCATCCTCTACTCTAAAGAGAAGAACTTCGATAAAGCCACAGAATACTTCCTGAAAGCTTACAATATCGCCAAAGAGAAAAACGATAAGATCAGGATAGGTAACTACGCTTCCAACCTGGGTATCGTACATAACGAAATGCACGAACTGGAAAAAGCCAGGGAATACCTCCGGGAGGCATCTTCCTACCTCCAGGACGATACCCGCAGATTGTTAGGCGCCAGGTACGCCTACGCCCAGAACCAGTTTCAGCAAGGTAATATTGAAGAGGCCGACCAGCAGGCCACAAAATTATATGCTACCGCCCGCGATTCCGGATACAGGGACGAACAGATCTCACTCAGTATCCTGCTGGCATCTGTCAAACTAAAGAAGAATGAACCCGAGCAAGCCATCTTCTACGCCAATGAAGGCCTCGCCCGCTCGCCGAACCTGGAAGAAAAGATAGAGATCCATCAGACATTGTCTGATATCCACTTTAAGAACCACGCCTATGCCCTGGCAATGGCCGACAAAGATTCCGTGTTGCGGTTCAGAGACTCCATCAACACCATCAAAAACGGGCAGCAATTCGAAAACAGTAAACTTAAATTCGAATTACTGAATTCGAAACATACCCTTTCCCTGAACGAAACCCAGCTTACCAGCCAACGCCGCTTACTTTATACGGCCCTGGCCTTTATAGCTATCATCATCGCATTTTTCATCTGGCTGATGCGCATCAAAGCGGTGGAAAATCGTCAGAAAGCAGTCATTGCCGAACGAAGCCATAAGATCATGGCATTGGAGTTTGAGAACGAGAAGAGCCAGAAACTGTTACTCGAGGAACAATTCAAGGAGAGAGAAACCACCGCCCTGCTGGAACAAGAAAGGTTGAAAAATGAGATCGAGATCCGAAACAGGAAACTGTCCGCCAAAGCCCTGTACCTCTCGGGCAGAAATGAGCTGATAGACGAGATCATCACCGCCCTCTCCAAAATACCTGATTTAAGTAAGGAGGGCATCCTGGTCAAACATATTTCCCAACTCAAAAGTTACCTGCGGACTGACAATGAATGGGACGATTTCAGTACTCATTTCCAGGAAGTGAACCAGGGATTCCTGAACGCCCTCCGGCAGAACCATGCAAATCTGACCTCAAACGATGTTCGTTTCCTGTCTTACATATATATGAACCTGAATACAAAAGAAATTGCCGCATTGTTAAACATTACACCAGAAGGTTGCCGTAAACGGAAGGAACGCATCACAAAAAAGATGCAACTCGCTGATAATACATCGCTTTTTGAGTATTTGTCGGGGTTATAAGACAGATGTCACATTTTGTCCGGGTCCTGTCCTGTTAATTACATATGCGTTTTGGGAGAAGCGGGGTACTTTCACAAAGAACCCAATCGACCAAAATACATGAGAAAATTTTTACTCTACAACTTCTTACTGTTCCTGTTCTATTCCGCCAACGCTCAACAGTTATCCTATGAGGCGACGTCGGACCATGGAAAGCTATGGGACGTTACAAACGACCCGGCGGTACCGGACAGACTATATGCCCTCAGCCTGATCAACCATATCATGATCTCCAACGACAGGGGCAAAACATGGGATATTTTCTACTCCTTTGAAAACAGCGCTTCGCGGATCTCGAACTTTAAGCTGCTGCCCGGCGGCAAATCCTTTGCGTTTTCTGCCAGAACACCTGACATAAGCAAAGACGGCCTGTATATAGTAGACCTCGAAACCAAAGAAACGATCCGGCACTATATTACGCCCGACCAATTTCTCGGCGCCTGGGTAGAATCCTATGATATTTATGACGCGGAAGGAATGACTGCCGTGATCAATACCATGTACATGGACGGCTTCACTCCATACACGGAAGTCTACTTTACCAAAGATGGCGGTGAAAAGATATTTACTATCTACTATAGTAATCAGAACCAAAGTGTTCATATCAACAATACGTTTTTCCATCCTGACGATCCTAAAAAGATCTATATGGCCAGGAGCCTGGGTAGCGAAGGCGTCAACGGCGGACTATTCGTTTCATCTGACGAGGGTAAGCACTGGCGGGAAGAATTAGCAGGGAAAGGGCCTCTTTCGGCTTATGCGTTTAATCCAAAAAATCACAATGAATTATTCATTGGCACCTTTATCAGTTTTAGTCAATTTCCTGAAGCCCTTTACCATACACTGGACAGCGGGAAAACTTTTGAGAAGGTCCCTGTGACCTTTACCGATCAGACGCTGAACAATATCGTCCGGATAGTGTACGATCCTGGTAATAACAAGAACATGTGGATGACGGACGAGAATGAAATACTAAAAAGTACTGACGGCGGTGCACATTGGACGTCCACATCCTTCGACCCCAGGTCAGATGTATACCACTATGGCACATCGCTGGTCGTCAATCCAAAAAACAGTGACGATATTCAAATATATTCAGATGCCTGGCCGCAATATTCCACCGACGGAGGGAAAACGCTCAAGCAGATCAAATTGCCTTTCTGCGTAGCATCATCTCTGGCACTAGGCGCCAATGGAAATTCGCAGCAGTTGTATTACACTATTTTGGGTGGGTATATTTCAAAGAATCAAACTACCAAAAAATCAACTGCCTACAATCTTCAGCCTTATGATATGGTGAATATCCCCGAAATGCGCGTCATTGCGGATACCACCGTACCAGGTCGTGTGTTCCTGTTCAAACCCAGTGATGGATTTGCCAATTCTTCTGAGCTGTATTACAGTGATGATATGGGGGCTACACTTAATAAACTTCCATCCGAACAGTTTGCAACCGATCTGAGTTTCATTCAGCGGGACCCTAATAATAAGGACCGCTACTGGGTCTCTTATTCTTTTTATGATTCCTTCTCTACCCTGTTCAGAGTTGACTTCAGTGACCGGGACCAACCGGAAGCCATAGCTGCATCTATAAGCGTTAATGGTGTAATAGCAGCTGCGTTTGTCCCTCAGGGTAACAACGGACAAACCGTCTACGTCGCCGGAGGCAGTAAGGTTTACCTTTCACAGGATGGTGGTGTAACGTGGGGAGAAAAAGCAGGAGGAGAACTAGCCAACCTGGTCGATGGTTATGATATGATCACCGACCTGAATGCTAATCCGTTCGATGAAAAAACAATGGCTGTTGCTACTACCCAGGGAATATTCCAGACTACAGACGGCGGTGAGGAATGGAAACTGGCACTTGCTGCCACCGACCTTAGAAAAGTAGTCTATTCTAATGTTGTCAACGGGCATATCATTGCAGCCTCCTATTCAACGCTATTTACGGATACACGTCTTGCATTTTCCACCAATAAAGGTGTTAAATGGTCTAATGTCTCTGCTGCAACACTGGCTTATATCCCGGCCAGCCGGTATATGGACTTCAAATTTTATGAAGACCGTGCAGAGATCTATTTCGCCACGTCAGACCTGGGTGTAGTAAAATACAAACTGGACAATTTGCTGTCGCCACAACTGCTGTTCCTTACATCGTTCACTGGTAACCTACAGAGAGGCAATGCATTCCTGGAATGGAGAACACGCAATGAAGAAGGATTGTTGCATTACGAGCTGGAGAGAAGTACAAACAATAAAGACTTTTCCCTCATCAATACACAACAGGCTACGAACAGTAACGGGTCTTTTTATTACAAATATGAAGACGCTGAATTCCGTGCCCTCGCAGCGCAATTTGGCAATGTTTACTACCGGTTAAAACTGGTAAGTGATGATAACTCCTTTGCTTATTCAGATACCGTCAGGCTGACCGCAAGGGATATGTTCATTTATCCCGTACCGGCTCATGACGTTATCAACCTGCATGTACAGGGCGTTACTGAAGCCGCTAAATACAGGATCCTGCTGGTGGATATGCTGGGCAGACAATATTCCATCCAGCAGTATGATGTACCTAAGGGACAGACAACGATCAACATGTCTATCAACCGCCTCGCCAGTGGGATGTACATCATGCTGGTAGAAACCAGTCCCGGAGATATAAAGAAATTCAAGTTTATTAAACTCTAATTCTGTCCTATAGAGTAATCCTGTCCTACAACACAAGAAGCCGTCTCAATAATAATTGAGGCGGTTTTTTCTTTTGTATAGCGCTATACGCGTAGTCATATATGCGGAGCCTTAATTTTATTCAGTAAAAATATATAAAGGGCTTAAGGAGGTGGGGAACA
>CABHOY010000006.1 GCA_902168105.1 uncultured Flavihumibacter sp. | reverse complement strand
GGTCTTGTCCTGCTCTAGGTTTACACCCATTGTTAGAAAATACTGAATTTGGTTTACAAAGATCTCTAGTTGTTCTGGAAGCGGTTTACAGTTGTTGCTGATTGTCCTGTTGTGGGTTGACAGCTCTCTTTAATGGTGCTTTCCAGTGTTTTTTAAGTGTTCCAGACGCTTTTAGATAAGCTTGGTCGGGAGTAAGGTAATCACAGCTGGAGTGCAACCTTTTACGATTGTAGATATCAACCGCCTGCGTTACCGCCTGTGTTGCCTGTTTAAAATTGTCAAAGGTACCCGCTAGTTCCAGTTCAGTTTTAAGAATGCCGTTAACCCTTTCGGCAATAGCATTTCCCCCCGGATCTCCCTGTTGAGTCATGCTGATAAGAATATCGTTTTGAATAAGGGTAGCGGTATATTCCTTACAACAATACTGAATCCCCCGATCGGAGTGGTGGATTGTCTTAAAAAATACTGACTGGTTTCGGGTGGTCAAAGCCATTTTAAGTGCCAGGATTGGCCCCTGACTATGTAGCGAAGGAAAGAGATGGTACCCGACGATCTTGCGGGAATACACATCAGTGACCAGGCTTAAATAGCAGAATTCCCCCCCTTTTAAAGCCAGATAAGTGATGTCACTTACCCAGACCTGATTAGCAGCTTTGACCGTAAGATCCTTTACCAGGTTAGCATACTTACGAAAAGGATGATTTGAATCAGTGGTATAGACCTTCTTGCGTCGACGACGACGGATCAGTAGCTGATGTGCCGCCAGCAGGTCAAAAAGCTTATCCCGTCCCAATTTGATGGCATGCTCACTGAGCAATGGTTGTAACCGTCTGTGCAAACTTCGGGTGCCTACTCTCTTTTCCAACTTGCGTATTGACGCTACTTCCGTAAGGACAAGGGACGCCTGCATCAGTGAGGAGTGCTCGTTACGAACATGTTTATAGTATCCCTGACGGGACTTCCCAAACAATCCACATATGCTGCCCAGCCCCCAGGCTGGATAGTAATGCTTTACTTTTTGGACTGTTTGGACCCAGGCTTTTTTCTGATATCAATTTTGAGCATGTCCTCAGCTACATCAATAAGGGTCTGCAAACCAACTATTTGCATGTTGGCTTGTTGAAGTTGCTTTTGCAACTCCTGATTCTTTTTAATGATCGCATCTAGTTCTTTTTTTTCTTCTGGGCTCATAACTTCTTCTTCTAATAAGGTAGGGGACACAATATCCGAAGAAAATTTAGATACCCAGTGTCTGACTTGGTGGGAAGTAACGTTGAACCGCTTGGCAACAGTGCCCCATCCTTCCTCACTGGTTAAATAGTCCGATACAACCTGCCGCATAAAAGTTTGATCATACTTAAAGGCCCTACCGCCCTTTTTACGAACTAATACTGTGTTTTTATCCATGTTTTACACTTTTGAAGGTGTAAACCTTTTTTAGGACGTGACC
>CABHOY010000005.1 GCA_902168105.1 uncultured Flavihumibacter sp. | reverse complement strand
CTTCGTATCTGCTTACCATACCCCACCACTACAACTTCCTGTAATTTGCTCTCATCGCTGGCGAGGGCAACATTCAATACGTTATCAGCGCCCAGTTTTACTTCCTGTTGCGCATAACCTACAAAGGTAAATACCAGTGCACGATCGTTGTCCGTTACACGGAGCGTGTAACGACCGGCATCATCAGTAAGTGTACCGGATTTTGCGTCTTTGGTAAATACAGAAACGCCCGTTAAGGGTGTGCCCTGCGCGGCATCGGTTACCGTTCCTGTAATTACCCTGCCCTGCGCCATCAACTGGCAGAAAGCCAGTAGCATACCGGGCAGCAGCATCACAAGTTTTTTCATAAACAAGATAGTTTTAGAATACCAATGTACCGGTAGTATGCAAGTGATGCAGGACAAGAATGGATGCCATAAGGGAAGGCTAGATAAGAAAATATGAAAACATAATCTTGTAATGGCTTCATGAAGACACCATCATGCAAATTTCGATTGTCTGTAACTGTTATACTAGATAATCTTACAACGAAACTTATTTGAGATAGCTGTTTTCAATGCATCAAAATTTAAAAATTTAAAGCTGAAACAGCTTACATCAAAGGGTTTCATTCGCATTTCATCATAAAAAATTATCAAGCCACATGTAAACCAGCTATTTCAGAAGGTCATAAATAAGGATGAATGTATTTACCCGATAAGATAAAAATCAACGGACATCTCATTATTCTGCCCGCTTACCCGATAAGTTTTTTAAAATGGAAACACTATAATGCGTGGATGAACGTGGTTCCGGATGCATAAAAATAAATTGGTATTCCGGGTGCCATAGTCTATACATATCTAGTTCGTTCCACTTATCACAATCCCTGCTGCACTTTGTGTTCAATACATTTATTTCCGTGTAAACAATGGGTTATGTGCGAAGAGCGGGAAGCAGTAGCAAATGTGTACGCGCGGGTATCGGAGGCGGGCCAGCGCATCACGCGCCATCCGGAAGCTGCCTGGTCGGTGGAGGAACTGGCGCGCATTTCAGCGGTTTCCTCCTTTCATTTTACGAGAATGTTTAAAAAGATATTCGGCTGTCCGCCCTACCGGTATCTGTTGAAATGCAGGATCGAAAAAAGTATGCGCTTACTGGA
>CABHOY010000004.1 GCA_902168105.1 uncultured Flavihumibacter sp. | reverse complement strand
GTCTGCTTAGAGAAGATTGTTTTTATAGGAAAAAATAAAGGCCGGTCCCATTAGACCAGCCCTTAAAGTTCTTTTTTTAACTTTTTTTATCCCGGGGCTTGTTTTTCAACATAGAATACACCCTCTTGTTTCTTATGCTTCTTCTGTTACTCTTGATGTTTTCGTCAATGGTGGCGCTACAAATACAGCCATTTTAGGTATCAGGTGACTTAGACAAACACCGATGTTAAATGCCGCTGTGAAATTCTGTGCTTCTGTTTTTACATTGCCGTTGGTATCAGTACCATCCACATCATCAGCGAAATGCCCTACGCGATCAGTAATGCCGGAAATGAAGAGGAAGGGCGCGTCGCATAACAGGCGTATCACACCGTGAGTAGTTTCTACTGAGCCTACCGGGAATTTGTTGCCTGTATCGGCGAGTGTCTTTAACCCACTCTCATCGGAGTATTGGTAATCTGCATAGTTAGTGATATTCACTACGCTCACGCCAATGTAATCTTTATCAGACATGACGCTGATCTTATCCGAAGGATTCAGGTAAGGCTTCAGCAAACGTTGCTCTATTAGTTTGATGGTACTGTCATCTAGGCGGCTGAAGATATTTGCGTTAACAGTAGACGGAAGTACTTTTTCAAAATTTGCAGGATCATCCCATACACTTTGCGGATTTTCTCCGTTTGGATGGTAGTTATGAATGAAGATATTGCTGCCGAACACCACACAGCCATTATTGTTACCTCCGTTGAGACCGAGGGCTGCCGTACCTAAGGCTACTACCAGATCGGGTTTTTCAGCCCGGTACTTAAGTATTTTTGGGAGGCATTCATGTTTACCTTGTGAACTGGAGGGATTCCATTTAGGGTCCATGATATCCTGTACGCACCAGAGCTCAATAGTGATCTGCTGGAAAGTGTCCCATACTGCACGGGGCTTTGCGGTTCCTTGAGGGAATGTCCATGGATAGTTCAGCAGTGTTGGGTCGGAAAGTTCCTGAGGCCGGATCCTTACGTTCAGTAAGGCATTTAAAATAGGTTCAACTTCCCATGATTTGTTGCCGATTAATACAATCCTTTTCATAATGGAGGTTTAAAGTGTAAGTGAATGGTAAATGAGGAATGTGGTATATCATTTCAATAGCCAGACAGTAGCCGGGGTGTTAAAAGCGAAATAAGTGGTTTATGGTTTTGAGGATCGGAATGGTTCTGCTTAATAACACAGAACAGGAAAAAAGGTTAAATTTTTTATCTGCCAGGGAGGCCTACCGGCAGTGACTCAACTAATTTGGAAAACTTCACATCAAAATTAACGCATATATTAAGGAAGCATTTCAATAATATTATGGCAGCCGAAAATAACAAAGCTGAACAAACACGTTTGACTTCTTCTCCCGCCGCATTCAGTCAAAACTCCGGAGTGTCCAGACCGGCTGTTGGCCCAATTCAAAAAATGCCGGTTAAACCAGGAAACCAGGAAAACAATCCTAATTTGGTACCAGATAGTGCCGCCTTAGAAAATAAGGCATTTCACCTTCCTGTACAGCGGAGAAATGATCAACCCGCAACAATTGATATTGAACCATTTCAATTAATGAGAAATAACAGGAATGGACAGCCTTCAATGCAGTATGCAGCACCAGTTCCTATCGTTCAAAGAATGGTGCCTGAGGGCCTGGAATGGTATACACTGGTCAGGGTCAATACGGGTGAAAGTGAAGGTAAGATAGCGCGGATCCTGTTGCCTTATACCAATCCTGCCAACACGAAAGAAAAAGGGTATTTCGTCAGCTTTGTGGATGGGGGCTTCCAGCGGAGTTATTTATATCATCAGTTGGACCCGTTGGGGACGAAGGAAGAAGGTACGCAGGAAGAAGGTACGCAGGAAGTAAGCAAATTGAGTGCGCAGGGTATAGGTGAACTGAATCCGAAAGAAGCAAGTGAATTGAAGGCGGATAAGGAAGATGAGTTGGACACACATTGGACGAAGGAGTTAAGCCGTTTTTCAGGAGGACCTGCATTAAGGGTTGCAACGTGGCTTCGGGAAATATATTCAGGCACCGAAAATGAACTTTACGACGGCACGTCGTTTAATGGTATAGAAAAGGCGATCAAGGAAAAAGATCTCACTGAATATACAAGTCTTGAAGAGTTGCTGATAAGGGCGGAGCAATTGACCGAATGGCGTGGGAAAAATGGCGGGGCATTAGATGATTGGTTAAAAAAGAGGCTTTCTATGAAGGAGGTGTCCTATGTAGAATTAAGACAGCTGACAGAAGAAGTAGCCGAGGTCGTTCGTGAAAATTGGGATGCGCCCATGGCGATAGCAGATGCGGGACTATGGACAGATGGTATGGGACCCTGTATAACGGTTGCAATGACAGCTACGTCTGGAGGTAAACGTTACAATGCCCTTTTACATAGTATGGATTTATCAGCTAAAGGCGCTACAGTAGTCAATGCGATAGAAAGACTATTCAATAAGAGTAGTCCGCCATTGGTTCCTTTCGCGAAACTGGAGAATATTAATTTTTTTGTAGCCGGTGGCGATAGTTCTACCGCTGAGAAAGCGGAAAGCATTTTGGAGGAGTTAGCAGCACGTAGGCTACCGGTGGTTAGTACTGCTATCACATCCGCAAATGAAGAAGCTGCACTCACCAAAGCTTTTCTTATTACCAGCGAAGGAAAAGTTGCTTATTCCATGTATAATGCTAAAGAGTTTCATCGCGATTGATGATGTATTATAATAACCTTAACCCCTCAGATACAACGCATTTTTTTGCGCCAGATGACCCGAATGTCGCTAATTATCAATACTTTTGCTCCCCAAAGCGGACAATATTTTTGAATTGCGATTATCCCATTACATTTTTGCCCTATGAGGTTTGTTTTCTTTATTCTGACATTGTTGGTTGCCACCAATGTTTACTCACAATGCAATGACAATACATTCAGACTCACCCTGAAGGGAAATGGCACTGAATCAGCCCAGAGTATTATAGAAATAGCGGGTGGAGACATGATCATTGGCGGGGAAACCACCAGTTATGGCTCCGGAGATGCAGATATTTTCCTGACAAGAATGGCAAAAGATGGCCGGATCATATGGAGTAAAACGTATGGAGGGGCAGGTTATGAACAGTTCAGAAGAATGAGCCTGGCCCTGGACGGATCGATCCTGCTAGCTGCCCAGACGAAGTCTTTCGGTAATGCCATAGGTGAAGCAGTCGCCATGAAGATAGACCTGAACGGTAATGTGCTGTGGTCATCCAAATTCTCAGAAGGTACACAGGGCGAATCTGCGCTTGGACTGGATATTCTTAGTACGACGGATAACGGATATGTTTTAAGCGCGATCCAATACGATCGTAACTTTAATTCCGATTGGATGGTTGTGAAGCTGGATAATTCGGGTGACACCCTCTGGACGAAGAGATTTAAATACGGTACGGATGAAACGGCTTATTCTGCGGTACAGAAAGGAGATACCCTGATCGTGTCCGGAACCGGCCGTTTACCTTATGATTATGGTGATACGTACGTGAAGATGTCCCTTGCAGATGGTACCGTATACAGTACCAACGTTTATTTTATGGATGGCAGGGGCGCCTTTGGCAGTAAGATCCAATATTCGCCCACCAAAGAATACAGGGTGAGTGTGCACATCCTTGACGGTGCCTCATATGCCCAAATGCAGGAAGGATTTATCATTTTTGACGAGAATCTGAATCCCCTGAAAACATTTAAGCTGAATGTTTCGCCTTATGATAATATGTACTATACCGGCTTCGTGCAAACGACAGATAGCGGGTATTTAGTCACGGGTAGTCCTCAGGGTGGGGGCGAAGGCTACCTCTACAAATTTGATAAAGGAAATAACCTGGTATACAGTAAAAGATTTACCTCTCCTAATCCGATGTGGACGGCGGCTACGATTGAGGCTTCAGACAAATCTATCTGGGTGGTGGGTAGTGATAATACGCATGCCATGGTTATTAAGCTGTCTCCGGACGGGACATTTGAAAACTGTACTAATGAAGATGTCTTAAGGAGCACTACTCCTACAACCTATACCAGTATGCCTTATAACTGGAATGAGATCACCAGCTACAATTTCCAGAATATACATTTCTCGCCTACTGTCAGGACATTTGCTTTTCAGGTAGACGCACGCTGTTACTCAACAAGCTGCGGAGACATCAAAATAGGTGGGGAGGACACCGTTTGCAATCTGGTAGACACACTGAGCTATATTGCCCATATTGACGGGAACTGTATTATTACAAATGGCAGTTGGACCCTACCCGCAGGTGTATATTCGAGAACGGTGAATGATTCCACCATCCGGGTCTTATTTAGTGCAGGAGGCGCTCATGAGATACGGTTCGAAGGTACGGTCGGCTGCGAGGTAAAAAGGGATACGTTCCTGGTGCGGGTGATCCCTAGCCCGATACTGGCATTAGGACCGGACAGTACGCTCTGCGATTCCAGTGTTTTAACCCTGGACGCCGGCCCTGGGTTCCGGAATTACAGATGGCAGGATGGCAGTACTGCCCAGACCTATGCCGTAACAATGGTAGCAGGTCAATACTCGGTACGGACCACTGACTATTGCAATAATGTATTTTCAGACGGCATTAATGTGGCATACCGGTATGAGACCGATATGTCTGTATATCCAGGGGATACTGCCTACTGCATACCATCTGCTATAAACTTTATAGCTGAAGGAGGCGACGTTTACAGATGGACCCCGGATACTTACTTAAACAACCCGGATATCGGCAATCCGGTGGGCGTTCCCACTTCTTCTATTGCATATAGCGTATTGATCTCAGATACGGTTTGTAACCGGAGTAAACAACTGGATATACAGATTACTATCGATCCCGTTCCGGATATACAGCTTTTCAAATCCAACGATATCAGCTGTACGTTAGGCTTTGCGCAGCTGATCGTAGGGGGAGGCCGCCGTTATGAATGGTCGCCAGCCAGTTCGTTAAGCAGTGATACCATTTCAAATCCGGTAGTCCGTCCGCTTCAAACAACTACTTATACTGTTACTGCCTACAACTCAATGGGCTGCTCATCCCAGGATTCCATCAAAGTGTTCTTTAACAAGATAGGCAGTGCCGATATTCTATTGCCCACAGCATTCACTCCAAATGGAGATGGTAAGAACGACATATTCCGTATGATCTCCACCGGAGCAAATACCGTGAAAGCCTTCGGCGTGTTCAACCGCTGGGGAGAGTTGATCTTCACCGGAAATAGTGCCCGGGGCTGGGACGGTACTTTCAAGGGCGTGTTACAGGAGCCAGGAGCATACTATTGGTTCGTGAAAGCCTGGAACGCGTGTGACGGCGATTTTTTACGAAAAGGCAGCGTGATACTTATTAAATGATCCTGATTGAGCATTGGTGTCTATTTCACTGCTGTTGCTTCCAGTTCTACTTTTAATGTTTCAAAAAGGCTTTTCACTTCCAATAACGTGACTGCCTGTTTGATGCCATGTTTAGCTATCCATTCCTGAAAAATATGGAAGTGATCCCAGAACTCTGCCGAGGAGGTTGTATAGAGATTTAAGCGTACAATATTCTTGCATTCGTACCCTGCTTCAGCGATGACTTTTTCCAGGTTTTGTATGGCCAGCGTTAACTGAGCGCCCATGTCTTCATTACTGGAGGTTCCATCGGCGTTTACTGCCGCCTGCCCTGCACAATAAAGCGTGCTTTCCGCGTGTTTTACTTCAACTGCCTGTACATAGCTGCGCTCGTCCTGCCATTGCCAGGGATTGATGATCCTTTTTTCCATGATACTTTGCTTTTAATTTTATACTGCAAAGTTTTGGATAACTCATGTAATGAGCCTTGACAATCATCACGATTATAAAGTGAGAAATGTCACAGCAGGGAGATAGATTATCTGCTTAAGGTCTCGCGGGAAACCCCCAGATAAGCAGCCAGAAGGCTTTTGGGCACGCGTTGAATAAGGGATGGAGATTGCTTAACGAGCTGTTCGTAACGCTCTTTCGCGTCGGATGTTAACAGGGATATTATGCGGCGCTGTGCTCCCAGGAAGCCAAAATTTGATTTATGAAGGAAAAACCGTTCCATCTTTTGGAGGCCATCGCACAGCTTTTTGTAATCCTCGAAGGAGAGGCAGAAGACCTCTGTATTTTCAAGGCACTCTAAGGACATTGTCGCTACCGTCTGCGTGTAAAAGGCATAATAATCGCTTTCCCACCAGTCCTCCATAGCAAAAGAAACGATGTGCTGCTTTCCTGTATTATCTGTATATACGAGCTTTAAAAGGCCGGAAATTACAAGGTATGCATACTTTACAGTGTCACCTTCTTGAATAAGGTATTGGTGTTTCTTGAACTTCTTAATGGTGAAATGATTCTGTACAAACTCGAACTCGTCATCACTGAGAGGTGTTATTTTTTCGATATGTTCCCTGAGTTTCTGACGCATAGATTGAAAACCGGCGATGTTATTTATCAAAAGTAAACTTTTTTTGATAGGCCGCATACTGCAGTCCAGGAACTGTACTTGTTTCGTTTATACTTTGTGAAATTTTAGTATGTTTATGTGGCGGTAAAATTAACCGCGATGTCAAATACGACTATACCAATGAAATACCTGTACTTCTTCTCCCTGCGAACAAGGGTGTTAATAAGCATTACTACCATATTTTTGCTATACGGTTATCTCTGCCGGTTTGCCGGTCTTTACTTCTTCTGGGAAAGTAAAACCATAGGTTGGGTACTTTTCTTTATTACGCTGATCTTCTTTCTGCTTGACAGGATAAAAATAGAGAACGCCCGGAATGGGAAAGCGGTGGGAGAGAAAATTGGCATAGCTGTTCAGATATTAGTACTTATTACAAAAGCTGTTCTTTTGGTTGCTGTACCATATACTGACAGCTATGCAAAGGCTGTTGACTATATCAAGAGTAATCAGTATATTCAAAGTAAGACAGGCACAGTAAAGGACATTTTTTTTGTACCTTATGGTAGTACGTCTCATCAAAGTACGCCTAATGGGGCCGTAGAGCAGTCCGATCTCCATTTTGTTGTAAAGGGCGCTGATAAGTACATAGACCTAAACCTGTTAATGAGCAAAGATGTTGATTCAGATTGGGAGATTATGGTAAATGATTAGCTTAGTAGTTGTAAAGTCAATCCTGATACCCACTATAAAAACTGTAAAGTTTTTCTGTATTAAGACAAGTACCGCTTATATATCGCTTAGATACCGCTAATCCTACGTTAATCTTACGTTCATGAACGTAAGATTAACGTAGGATTAGCGGTATCTAAGCGATATATAAGCGACATCGAATCGATGAACAAGAGATAAGTTAAGTGTATTTATAATGCATAACTGCACCTTTTGGTAGATTGCCCGTCCCCACGTTTTTGCATTTTATCCACATGATTTTGCGTCCTGTGTACATGCTTTTTGCGTCTTATGGACATTGCCCCAAATGACGTAAATAATTGCGCTAATATTGTATCTGCAATCGCGATCAACGGGGCTGCGCCCAAAGCAGGAGAGGGGCGCCTCCTTCATTAACCTGGCGATCATGATTGCGATTAAACAATATTTTTAATCACAAAAACTGAATCACTATGGGATACTTAAAACAATACATTTTCAAAGTTAAAGAATCCGGTGTACCCGGGAATAAAATACGGCTCCCGGGTTATAAAATTTCTATATATCCATCTGTTCCATTCACCCGGATCCTCTGTTTGTCTTTGATTAGCCTGGTAGCATTTTCAACTGCGACAACAGCCGGTAAACCATATTCGCGTGCGATAACAGCTCCATGGGTCATTATCCCTCCAACTTCGGTAACCAGGCCTTTTATGGATACGAATAGTGGTGTCCAGCTTGGGTCTGTAAAGGAGGTGACTAATATATCGCCGTCTTCCAGATCGGCATCTTCCATGTTTAAGATAACACGCGCCCGTCCTTCTATAACACCGGAAGAAACGGCCAGGCCGGCAATAGCTTCAGCCGGCAGATCTTCCCGTTTGTATTTGCCGGTAATGATCTCTCCATCGGAAGTGATAAGGCGTGGAGGTGTTAGTTTGTCATATAATTTGTACTCCTCTTTTCGTTTACTGATGATCTCATAGTCGAATTTGCGGGTGTGTACAACATCACGAAATTCATCAAAAGTGAGATAGAAAACATCTTCTTTTTCATGAATGACATTGGCTTGTAAGAGTTGCTCCGCTTCTTTCAGCAAAGCCTGTTTATAAATGAAGTAGCGATTCACCAGGGCATATTTGGGATATTCACGATAACCACTGTAATTCCGGATCACATCGATCATTCGTTTTGTTTCTTTCGCGTTTTCTTCGCCATCAGGTAATTGCTTTAACCGATCCAATATCTCTTGTTCTTTTTTCAAGGCTTCCTGCAATCCTTGTTCTGATTTCCGGCTGCCAGCGTTCGGCTCGAAGTTTTTAATGTTATTGAGGATCATCGGAACAAGCGTATTGGGCCTTTCGCTCCAACGGGTCCTGGTAATGTCGATCTCACCGCTGCATCGCATGCCGTATCTGGTGAGGAAAGCATGGATAGCATTCCGGGTTTCAGTGCCACCGTTGAACTTTACCAGTTCTTCTAAAAAGGGTTCATCTTTTACCTGTTGTAAGTAACTAATTACTTCCGGATAGGGACGAATTACATCCGCAACGTCCAATAATGCAAGACCCATTTCTGATGTGATATTATTGGGTACGGATTGAGAAAGAGTATCTGCTACGTTCTTTTCGCCTAACCACTTATTGATGTTTTCATTGATCCATGACGAGGCGTTCATAGCAGCTAAGATCACATCCAAACTTTGTTGTTTGAAGAGTGTATTCTTTAATTGCTGGAGATCTTCCCGGATGAAATCAAATAAACCCGATCCAGATTTTGATTGGATGCTTCGTTTTAGTTCATCTATTGACGCCCGGCTACTATTGATCAGAACATTAACAATATCCGGATCGGTTTCAGTTGGTTTTTGAAAATCGGGAAGTGGTATCGCCTGACCTGGTCCGGCTTCTTTTCCATCTTCCGGCAATGATTTTATAAAATCCCGTTCTATGATGGTGGTAAGAGCATCTCTTATGAGTGGTTCAGACTGTCCCAGCGTGTTCATTAGCCTTTTTCTGCCGGTAGGTGAAGCCAACATTTGTGTAATATCAATAAATAATCTTCCTCCGGCCGTACGCATAGAGGCAGTGGTCGTTAACAGGAAGAAAGATAATCCTAGTGGTTTCATGGTGTCAGTCATCATTTGCTGATGGCCGACAGATGCATAGACGTGGTTGTCCTGATCATTCGCTTCAGGGATGGGGTATAAAGTGGTGATAGGCCGACTCTGGACAATATAAAACGTATCATCAGCCAAACACCATTCGATGTCCTGAGGCGCGCCAAAATAAGCCTCGATCTTTCTTCCGAGATGATTAAGTGATATAATTTCTTTGTCGGTAAGCGACTGGGTGTGCTGTTGGTCTGGATTGATCTCCTGTTGTGTTGTACCGCCGTCTTCTGACGCCTGAACAGCGAGTTTCTTTACGGATATTTTCCTACCAATAATCTGGTCCTCCTGAACTGTATAATTATCGGCATTTACAATTCCGGAAACCAAAGCCTCACCTAGTCCAAAGCTCGCATCAATGGATAGCGTCTTTCTATTTGAGGTGACCGGGTCGGCAGTAAACATAATGCCCGCAACATCCGGAAAGATCATTTTCTGAATAACAACAGACAGATAGACCTTGCTATGATCGAACCCATTTTGCAAACGGTAGATAACAGCTCTGTCGGTATATAGTGACGCCCAGCATTTGCTGATATGTTTCAGGATAGCGTTTTTCCCGGTGATGTTCAGATAGGTATCTTGCTGACCTGCAAAGGAGGCCGTGGGAAGGTCTTCTGCTGTAGCGCTGGAACGTACGGCATAAGCATTTTTATCACCGAGTTGTGCAAGATGTTGGGTGATCTCATTCTCTATATCTTCTGATATCACTATTGCTTCGATCACCTTACGGATCTTTGCACTGGTTTCGCTAATGTCTTTCCTGTTATCCGCTTTCAAAGTGGCCAAATAGTCCAGCAATGCATTAAACTCAACACTGTTCTCTGTTATTTCTTTATATGCTTCCGTAGTAACACAAAATCCTTCGGGTACCTGTATGCCTTCAATCCTGGATAGTTCTCCAAGATTGGCGCCTTTGCCCCCGACCATTGAAAACTTCGATCTGTCAATATCCTGAAATCCGAGTATGTAGGCATTCATAGTAGATCTATTTTTTATTGAGTTTGTCTGTGGTCTCGTTCATTATTTCCGTTGCTTTTAAAAAGTAGGTTTCAATGATCTTGAGCTCTTTGCTTGAGAATGAAGCCAGCAATTTTTCTGACTTACTCCTGAATTCTTTATAAAGAGGTACCAAAAGCGCCATAATGTTTTTGGTGTTAGGCTCGATGATCACTTTGCGTCTGTCGTCTTCAGCAAATTTTCGTGTCACAAGCTTTTTCTTTTCAAACCTGTCTATTAACCCGGTAACTGCACCGGTGGTCAGGCCTGTCAGATTAGAAAGCTCACCCGCTGTCATTTGCCCTTTTTGCATTAAAAAGCCCAGGTATTTATGATCGGTACCTGATAGCCCTGCTTTTCGGGCAACGGCTTCATGCATCTGAATAGAGGTGTATGCGTATGATTGGCTTAGTTTTCTTACGCGTGTAATTTCATCGTTATCCATTTTATATCTTATTGAGTAAATATCTTAGTTGCTAAGATAATATTAAATTGGAAATATGCAGGAACAATTCGGGTGTTATAGGAGCAGGGTTTGTTATGAGTTACTTTTCGGGATCGAGCTATTTGCTGCTATGAATGACTTTGTGTTGGCATTTAACACTGAAAATAAAGATTGGTGGGTTTTTACCCAGGCGTCGCAAGTTGGACCAGATTGTGCAAAATTTAGCAGAAATGAACAATACCCTTCCAAAACGGGTTATTATAATGTAATAAAAGTTTAAGGTGTGTCCCTTCCGTAAACTTATTATTACAACCTCTCAATGCTGTAATATTTACACGTATTTATACATTGAATTTTAGATAATGTATTGTGAAGTGAAGGTGTACTTTATGAAATCGGCCTATCTATGAGATTATATGACCAAAATCGTCTGAACAATGAAAAAAATATCCACCCGGATGGTTGTGGCTGCAATGTTATTGTTTGCCATGATATTACCCCGCTCGTTGTCTGCCCAGACAGATATTGATGCGCTTATGATGGCAAAAAATGCGTTTTGTATCGGACCTATGTACAGCTATAGCAGTTGGAAGAATTATTGGGAAGGAACATTGAAAAGAGATAATGAGAATCTGGGGACCGTATCCACAAAAATGGTTGCCATAATGGGAAACTATGGGATCTCCAAAAAGCTAAATGCACTTTTTAGTGTACCCTATGTAAAAACAAAAGCTTCTGCAGGAACATTGCAAGGCATGGACGGCATACAGGACCTGAGCCTTTTCCTGAAGTGGCGGCCACTGCAGAAAGAAATGGGCAAAGGGAAACTGTCCGTCTTTGGTATTGCCGGCGTGTCTATCCCTTTAAGCGATTATACGCCCGATTACCTGCCGCTGTCTATCGGACTACATAGCAAGACAGCTTTAGGCAGACTAATGGTGGATTACAAGTTGGACATGGGGCTTTTTGCTACAGCTTCTGCCACCTATCTGCTTCGCGATAATATTGATATTGACCGGGAGTCCTATTATACCACAGAAATGCACAATACCCATGAGGTGAAAATGCCGGATGCCGCCAATTATAATTTTCGCGCAGGCTTTAGAAACAGACGGTGGATAGCGGAGGCCGTGGTAAATATCTGGAATACGCTGGGTGGTTTTGATATTACCCGGAATAATATGCCTTTTCCCAGCAACAATATGGACGCAACTATGGTGGGCGCGAACTTTAAATATGTTATTCCTCCCTTACCGCAGCTCCAGTTAGTAGCAGGTGGCAATACTACTGTTGCCGGTAGGAATGTGGGACAGGCAAGGACTGTATACGGCTCCATTTTTTATATTCTGGACTTTTCACGTAAGTCAAAATCTACTAACCCTAATCCAAATGCTGAGTGATATGAAGAAGATAGTTTTTTACTCCGTTATTGTGCTTGTAACGGCTGTTATAGTGATCATCGCTTGTAACAAGGATATAGAAGGAAGAACAGATAATATTCCGGCGCTGGCTCCGTCCAACCTTGATCTGAATGCAGGTGCATGGAAGCCTGTTCTACTTACATCACCATCAGAATTTGCAGTAGCAGCTCCTGGTGCTACTGCATCCCCTGACTATATTGCACAGATCAATGAAATAAAAGCCTGGCAGGCTGACATGACCAAAGAAGAGGAAAGGATAGTAAAATACTGGAGTGCCGGAGGGGTGTTACGGTGGAATGAGATAATGCGTGAACTGGTGGCCAAACATAATTTACCGCCTTATCAAAATGAAGATGGCACCTATCCTGCGCCGAGTGCTACTAATCCTTTGGCGTATCCTTTATTTCCCTTTGCCAATCCTCCATATGCCGCAAGGGCTTACGCCTATGTAGCAGCTGCGCAGTACGATGCGCTGATCGCCGCCTGGTACTACAAAAAATTATACAATCGTGCTGCACCTTATAAAGTGGATAGCTCGCTCAAAGTGCTTATCCCACAATCCGATCTTCCTTCTTATCCTTCGGAAGATGCGGTATTGGCAGGTGCTGCAGCAGAAATGATGAAATTGCTGTTTCCCGGCGATCAGGATTTTATTCAACAAAAAGCTGAAGAACAGAAACGGGCACGTATTATTGCTGGCGCCAATGTTCGCAGCGATATAGAAGCTGGTGAAGCTTTAGGTAAAGCAGTGGCACAGAAATTTGCGGCAAGAGCCAGAGGTGACAGAGCTGGCGTAGCTGGTGGAAATCCTGCGTTATGGAAACAACTGGAAGATGATTGCATAGCACGAGGTGAGACGCCCTGGGTAAGTCTTGAAACGCCTAAACGTCCGCCGATGTTGCCTTTGTTTGGAAAGGTGAAGCCCTTCCTTTTCGATTCCCTGACAGTTATTGCATTACGTCCTGGCCCACCGCCTTCCACGTCAAGCAAAGAGATGAAAGAGGAATGCGATGAAGTATATCACCAGACCTCACGTGCCACCCGGGAGAACATACGTATCATACATTTCTGGTCAGACGGCGCCAATACTTATACGCCAACAGGCCACTGGATGTCAATTGCTGCGGAAGACTTCATCAGGAAAAATTTCAGCGAAGTGCGTTGGGCGCGCAATATTGCGCTGCTAGCTATGGCCGAAATGGATGCGGCTATCGTTTGCTGGGATACCAAATTCTACTATTTTAATCCTCGTCCAAGCCAGATGGACCCCAATATAAAGTCACTTACAGGTGTTCCGAATTTCCCTTCCTATATATCAGGGCATTCAACATTTAGTGGTGCGGCATCCCAAATACTGGGACATATCATTCCGGAAAGGGCCGCTGCTTACGATGCGATGGCAGAGGAGGCTGCTAAGTCCAGATTTGTTGGCGGGCTTCATTACAATAAGAGTGATTGCGGAGTGGGGTTAGTGGTAGGACGGAATGTCGGTAACTATGCCGTACAGAGAGCCAAGACGGATGGTGCTGAATAGTGTCTGGTGGCTATTGTAATTCTGCTTTACAGTTTATCCTGCAGCCTTTTTATTTCCCTGGCAAGTGTCTGTTTTTCAACACGGGATTTACTCAGTGTTACTGCCATGCTATAGTGACTGATGGCTACATTCGCATTTACCTCTCCGTACAAATAGCCGAGAAGGGAATGATATTGACTATTGTTATGCAAGTCAAGTTGTTCAACTTCCTGGATTGCTTTGTCAGGTCCCCATATTTTTGCAACCACGAAAGCCCGGTTGAGTGCAACCATCGGCGACTGATCTATCAGCAGAAGTTGGTTGTACAATGGAAGTATATACACGTGCCGGTCAAAAAGGTGCCCGCAATTTCTTCCTACACAGAACCCGCAGAGTACCTGAAGGGCCAGGCATACCTGTGATTGCGTAGCGTTGCCCGGGTGACAAACAGCGAAGATCATTGCCAGTTGGCTATCGGCTATCAATGCATCAGTGAATTCAAACGCTGTTTCTGCGTGAGGCATATCCGCTTCCAGCATGCCTTTGACCCGCTTGTCAAAAACGGTTTCGTGCTTAAAATAATCCTTCGTCAGGTTCTTAGCCACTGTACCTGGTGCAACAAAAATGCAACAACTGCTTCAAAAACCTATTATGGCTTTGGTAACCTGAAATAGAATACTGTATGTATGGCCAGGTATAATACGTTAGGGACTAATAACGGAATGTCAGTCAAACTATTGGTGATGACGGATACTAATGTGATCAGTGTTACAAGTGCCGCCCCACCAAAGTAAAACAGTGGTCTTTGTATTTTGCTGGTAAGGATGGTAGGTTTTACTAAAAAGAGCGTCGGCAGAGAAAATATAAATAAAAGTAAATGCTGGACGATATCGGCGACCGCAAACAAAATGAGTAATGCTTGCCTTTCTTCTAGCCCGCCATTCATTGATTCATAATATACTGTGAACAGAACGGAGGTTGCCACGAACGATAGAACAGTCGTAAGGAAAAGGTTTTTAAGTAAAATTTTGAACATAGTAATTTAGAAAATAAGGATTGCCTGCCAACATAATATAAATTTTCATTACTTTTTGCAGGAAAAATCCATAGCAGGAGGCAAGCTTGTAATATTGTTATCCGCTAAATAAAGATTCTTTAGTGCTTTCATATCGGCTATGCAATCCGGTATTGTTGTAATACCATTTTTGTCCAACCGTAATGATGTTAATGTGGTTAATTTACAAATGCCTTCGGGGAATTTTTTAAGGTTGGTATTTGTGAGAGCGAGGTGAGTTGTGTTTTCCAGTTTTGAAAAATCAATGTCGGTACGTGAACCTAAATCGGTATTACCTATATGCACGACACCTGTATCTGCGAGTTTAATGCTGTACTCTACCAGCGCTTCTATGTCCCACATTGACATGGTTGTACGTTTTAGGGTTTAATTGGCTGACAATATATAAATTATTTATTATAAATATGGGAGGTCGTTGTAGACATGGGCAGGTTGAAAATATTCTCATGACTTCCGGCCCTATTGCGTATCTTATAAATTGTCAGCCATTATAACAAACATTGCAAAATAGCAATAACATGATGCAGAATAAAGAAGTAAAACTCAGGAAAACCCAAAAATCCGATCTGGAATTTTTCTTTCAATTTCAGCTTGACAAGGAGGCTAGCTACTTAGCTGCATTTACTCCCAAAGACCCTACCGACAAAGAAGCTTATTTTGAAAAATATACAAAGCATCTGAATGACCCGACGATCAATATGCAGACAATTTTGGTTGATGCAACTATCGCGGGCAGCATTGCAAAATTTGAAATGGAAGGAGATGCGGAAATCACATATTGGATAGACAAAAAGTTTTGGGGCCAGGGAATTGCGACTATAGCGCTTAAAAATCTTCTAATTGTTGAAAGTGCGAGGCCCATATTTGGACGGGTAGCGTTTGATAATATTGGTTCGCAGAAGGTGTTGGAAAAATGTGGTTTTGTTAAGGTAGGGGAGGATAGGGGTTTTGCAAATGCCCGGCAGGCGGAAATAGAAGAGTTTATTTACAAGTTGGAGTAGGAATAATGAGGCACTAATATTTAAAGAACAATAGCCCGGGGTCGAAAGATCCCGGGCTATTTAATATTATTTGGCAGACAAGGCTTTTAGCCTTTCAGCTGCGTGTTTATTCTGCGGCTCTAATTCGATCACTTTCCTGTAATTAGCAGCGGCGTCTGATAGCTGTTCTGTCGCCTCCAATGCTTCCCCGAGACTGTCGTAGGTGTTTGCACTCTGAGGGTATAATGACACGTTCAATTTGAAAATAGCTATCGCGGCGCTCATATTCTTTTGGGCGAAGAGTTGATACCCCCATTTATTCAATTCATTCTCATCTAGCTGAAATGCCGGATCCTTCTTTTTCAAGCGAGCAGCGACAGCGATGGCTTTATCGAATCCCTCTTTCAACAAGACCGTTCTTAGTTTCTTCAGATTTGCCGGCAATCCGAAACCATTCGCTTCGCGCATGTCCGGGATATAGAAACCCGCAATTTCATCAATAAATTGATCAGGGTTACTCCCCAGCAGATTGGTCAATACTATAATGGAAAGATCATCTTTCAGATATACGAACAAAGCTGATCGTCCTCCGCCTACAGGGCCAACGGCAGGATGCTCGTCTCTGGTTACTGTAGGCCAACCCAGGGCATATCCGTTTGTTAAGATGTTAAACCCGCCAATTTTCCCGTTATTAAGTATTGCTGGTGTCCACAACATGTCAAGGCTGGATGGCTGTTTTAATAGTTTCCCTGCTTTCAAAGCGATCACCCAATGAGCCATCTCTGTAGCCGTAGATTGTATACCGGCAGCTGTTCTGAAAAACACAGGGAATTGGATATAACTATTTCCCGGTTTACTGTTTCTAACAAATCGATCGCCCACTTGTCTGGTCATCGTATAGGCGCCCGCATAATTGGGAATTACGTCGTACGAATCGCCAAACCGGGTCAACACCATACCCGCAGGTTTGAACTGCCTTTCTTCGATAAACCGGGTAAAATGCATTCCGCTCAATTTCGAGATGATCTGTCCCAGCAACACATAGCCTGTCTGGTTATATCTAAATTTTTCACCGGCTTTAAACTCAATTGGTAATGCCGTTACGTTTTGCATCGCTTCCTGCTCATCTCCATGTCCCAGGACCTGCTCTTCCTCATTCATGATATCCGGGATGCCCGAGATATGTGTCAGTACCTGCTGCAAAGTGATATTCTTCCAGCTATCAGGCAAGTTGTCCAGATGGCGGGATAGCGGATCAGTAATTTTCAGTTTACCCTCTTCCGCCAATTGCATAATGGCTACCCCTGTAAAAGCTTTGGTAATTGAATTGATAGAAAAGATCGTTTGATCAGTTGCCTTGATATCATATTCAAGATTAGCAATGCCATATGTTGCGTTTTTGACGATTGCACCGTCCCGTACAACAGCTATTTGCAAGGCAGGAATGTGGCGCTGCTGCATTTTGCTATTTACAAAGATGTCTATACTATCGGAAGTTGTAAGAGATTGCGCGCCGGCAAACGCTGTGATTAGACAGAGCGGTAAAAAGGAAAAACGTGTTAACTGTTCATATTTCATTTGTAAAATTTGGGAGGAGGTAAATTTAGGGGTTATTTTTTAATACGGAAAGACCGCTGCTATTAGAATCCGGGCTTGCTCTCCCCGAGACGGATTGAACTTACTAAAGCTTGATAATTAATTTAGTATAGGGAATACCTGCAAAGAAGGCAGGATCTACTTACAAACTATACTTTTCAAGGGATAAAAAAGGGATTATAAAATATAAAAAAGAGTGCGAATTTTGCAGTAATCTAATCACAAGCCATTGTATGGTGACACCCTACAAGCTCTTGAGCAAATAATATGCAAGAACAGAAAGAAAAATATGAAGGCTTACAGAATGATGAGCTGGGAATAAAGATTCGCTCAAACGACAATCCTTATCTTTCAGTTGATATTCAAAAAAAACTTCTGCAACCTCGCAGATTATCTTCTTATTTTATTGTATTAATTGAAAGCGGTTCAATTACATACAATTTAGACTTACAGGACTTTACGCTTACTGACGGACATTTGCTTTTTGCAATGCCAAATCAAATTTTAACCCCACCCGCTAAAACAGACGATCTTAAATATTTCAAGCTGCTGTTTGACAAAAATACATTGGCATTGTTGCCTCAACAATTTACCTTTTTGGTCAACCCTTTAAATGCACAGACCATAGTTCTTGACAGCGCTGCCAAAGAAAGAGTAATAAAGGTGTTTGGAATTTTAAATCAGATACTTCTCTCAGATAAAAATGAGACCGATACTGAAATAATATTAGCTTATTTGAACTCATTGCTATCAGAATTGAACAGCGCTTATTTCAAAAATAAAGAACACGTCAATATCTTAAACACTAACCTTTCAAAGTTTATCGAATTCAAACTAGTCGTGGAAACGCAGCTTACAGCGCAACCTTCCATCAACGCAATTGCAGAAAAACTAGCGTTATCTACAAACAGTTTATATCGGATTGTAAAAGAATATTCCGGAACATCGCCCAAAGATTATTTTATCAACCGTCTGATGGCCGAAGCTCAGAGGAAATTGCGTTATTCTAATACTTCTGTCAAAGAATTGGCCTATGAATTGGGCTTTAATGACCCTGATTATTTTTCAAGGCTCTTCAAGAAAAGCACAGGAAAAAGTGCAAGTGAATTTCTACCCACGCAAGATTTGTCGGGGAAATAGAATGAATTGTCCATTCCCTCTATTTTTGGGCCCTCTACTTTTGCATCATAAAATTCACGCAAGAAATGAAATATGCATTAGTAACAGGAGCTAACAAAAGCATTGGTTTTGAAGTTGCGCAGCAACTTGCTCAAAAGGGAATTTATGTTTACCTCGGTAGCCGTAATCTGGAAAATGGTCTTGAATCCGTTGGTAAATTAAAAGCAAAGGGATTAAACAACGTAGAAGTTATTCAGCTTGACATTACAGATGACGAATCAGTAATTAAAGCCCGTGAAGAAATAGGTAAAACAACAAAAGTGTTGGACATACTTATCAACAATGCGGGTATTTTTGGTGGTTACCCACAAACGGCACTTGACGCAACTATTGACCAGTTTAAAGCAGCTTATGATGTAAATGTTTACGGTGTAGTGCGTGTTACACAGGCATTTATTGATTTATTAAAAAAATCGCCGGAACCTCGTATTGTAAATGTAAGTTCAAGTCAAGGTTCAATTACCCTTCACAGCGACCCAACATATAAATACTACGACTACAAAGGCGCTATATATCTTTCTTCGAAATCAGCCTTGAATATGTACACTGTGGTTTTGGCATACGAATTAAAAAATACCAACTTCAAAATAAATGCTGTTTGCCCGGGATTTACAAAAACGGATTTCAATAGACATCGTGGGCTTGGAACTGTTGAAGATGCCGGAAAGCGGATAGTAAAATATGCTCTGATTGACAATGATGGCCCGACAGGAAAATTTTTTAGTGAGGAAAACAATCCTGAAACAGGAGAAATAGCCTGGTAACGAAGATTAGGTAAGCAAGAACTGCGATTCCGCATTTGATCGACTAAAAAATTGGCGAAAGCAACAAGGACAGCGAGTAGCGCTAGATTTGTTGCTTTCCAGTGATCCCGGGTATCGAGAGCTCGAATCAGATTATGAAGGATTTAAGCATGTGTAAGTTAATAACATGTTTAGATGGTATAATATAGTTCGAGCGCTATCATTGGGTATGATGCTTTTACCACCGGACTCAAAATAAAGCCCCAAAAGTCCCTCAATACGCTTATTGCAGCCCGACCTAAGCGATGAGCATTAGTTGCGGGGCAGGCGCTTTTATTTGGAATTATTAACCTGACGTTCCATAGATATCACCTTACCCTCCTTCATAACGAATACCACGTTTTCAATCGCCTCGATGTTTGTTAACGGATTTTTATCTAAGGCAATAATGTCAGCGAAATATCCCTTTTCGAGTAGTCCGACCTTTCCTTCTCCTGCGGTCAGAATGCCTGGATTCATTGTAGCTGATTGTAAGATCTGGACGTTGTTCATTCCGGCTGCAATATATGACCTGTATGTGCTTGCGGTTACCTGTCCCCGATTTCGCTGTGCATCTAAAAAGTACATATCTGATCCAAAGGCAATCTTGACGTTTGCTGCCAATGCCCGTTTAATCCTTTGCTGATATCTTTCAACGCCCGTTCTGTCTGTCGGAACAAGATATATGCCTTGCGCAGCCATAAGCTTAAGCACATCGCTTGACAAGGTGTATCCATGTTCGATCGAATTTACTCCAGCCTTGATTGCCATTAGCGAAGGTCCATCACCATTGGTTGCATGAGCGGCTACCTTAAGATTGGCTTTATGTGCTTCTTCGACAATGGCATTGAGCTCTTCCTGATTTAAGCACATCCGGTCATTATTGACAATAATTTTGATGCAGTCAGCACCATCATAAATTGCTTTTTTTACGGCCCTTCGGGCTTCCTCGACTCCACTTATTTCAACATATTCCTTTGGAACGAGTTCTCGCCGGACATCGTCCGGCATCCTGGTGAATTGTCCGCCAATGGGCGATATGGCACGGGTGGACGCAAATACCCGCGGACCGGGAATCCAGTTCTTGTTGATAGCGTCACGAAGGGCGATATCTGCATTTACACCTGAATTTCCAAGATCCCGGACAGTGGTATATCCGGAATTAATCATATCGCGCGCATTTCTGGCACCAATCAAAGCTCGTGTGGCATTATCTATAATCGCGGTCTCAACGACTATATTTGCGCCTGGTACTTTCTCTAGTTCATATTGATACTCATGACATAAATGGGTATGAGCATCTATAAGTCCAGGCAGTAGATACTTATCAGTAAGATTAATCACCGTAGCATCTGCGGGGATTTCAAGGTTACTCCCCACCTTTTCTATTTTCCCGTTAAGAATATGAATAACTGCCTGTTCGATCAATTTGCCATTTCTGACATCTATCAGGCCTTTTGCTTTTATTACGGTAAGCCTATTCTGTTCCGGTGCCGGAACTTGCGCATTCGACACATGGGAAGCGATAACACAAACAAGCAGAGTAAAGAAAACACGCACTACCTGTGCAGGAAGGGTTAGTCTTTTCATTTGAGTTTTATTTTATTATCAATTGGGTCGGGGACAGATGTAAGCCTTTGCTCATAAAGTTTACTTCGATACGGAAAGTCTTATAACGCATTCTAAGAAATTTTTTATTCGTATTTGCTTGAGTTGATATTCTTGTGGAAGGCGATATTCATCGGTAACCGGAAGTCGCTGGTTTCATTACGTAAAATGGCATTTTAACCGGATAACCGTGTGAATTTAATCTTTTCACAGGTATCATCAATTAAGTTGTGTGAAAAAGTGACGACCCTAACGCTACGGGGTTAAAAAATGTCATAAATCCATTACTCATGCTTGTTGCAGAACTGACAGGCGTTTCCCAAAAAGAAGAAACCCGACCTTTTGAGACTATTCTCAAGAAGTCGGGTTTGGTGACCCCAGGTATCGGAAACTCGAGCCACATTGTTAATGATTTGACCCAACTAGCCAATATTTAGTTGTAAATGAGTTAAAATATCATAATAAAAGTTCGAGTTCATTCTTCGTAGATATCTAGTCCCGAATGTTACTTTGCCGGTACCATGAAGGATAGGCCCCCACGCACAAGCTGTTCTTTTGCTGAATAATACATGCGCTTTATCCCGAAAATCATTGGGGTGACTACCAAAGACTTCTTTTTGTCATCCACTCAATTCTAGCTTTCTCCAGATCAGCTACAAAGTCTGGGTTGTTGAGCCAGGATTTAAGTAAATACCAGCTAATAACGCGGGAGGCGTCATTGTCACTTGGATAATGAATGCCCATTAACTCACGTGACCATCTGACTTCTTCGGCTCTTTTCACAAACTCAGTCCTTTTTTCTGGAATGATTTCTCCAAATAAGAAGGCTTGGGTGAATGCCCATAGGGAGTGTCCACTGGGAAATGAAGGGGAACTGATCCTCGTCAATGGTTTTAAGGCAGGTTCGAGATGATAAGGCCGCGGGCGTTTAAAATGTCTTTTTAGTCTAAATTCGGTAACCCTGGTGTCCTGAATACAATTCATCAACAGGTTGGTGATAGCGGGAAAATTTTGATCATTGAACCAACTGCCAACGATCGTAGAAGGAATATAAAATAGTTGTTCTCTATTTTCTTTGTAAGAGGAATCGAGTGGATTAATAATATTCGGCCATGAGCCAATGTTGGCAATATATTCTGCACGTTCAATTTCTGTGGTCGTTCTTTTCTTTTGAAGGTCAAGCAGATATTCTAATTCTGCGGTAGTCTGGTTGGAACTATTAGCAGGATACTTGATTAATCCGGAAAGTTTGGCTTCGTCTTCAGGCAGCAGATAAATTGTCCGCCACATTGAGTTGGATAGAGCACCTTTTCCGTATTCGGACCATGGAAAGACAATAGTGTCCTTACCAGCTCTTTCATCAACAGGAAGATTACCTAAAGCCGCCTGGGACTTATAATGCTTGTCTGCTGGCTCTAAAGAATGAATAGACTGAGCGATGGTGCTTGTCTGTAATGTAAATAAGACAATAAATAGAAAATAATAGTGGCGTACCTGCCCTGTGATAATTGAATTTTGTTTCATGTAAATGTGTTTTACTACATACTACATGACGTTAATATTTTCAAAAAGACGCAAGCCGTAAAAAAAAGTAGTTCGCTAAACCTTGTTATTCACAGCAGGACACCACATTCCCATAGGTGTCAAATTGATAATTACAGCATTGTAAAATTGCCAATTTGAGTTTCTCCTTGGCACGTTGTACACGGCTCTTGGCATTTGTAAGCGTTATACCAACTTTTTCCGCAAATTGTAGGTGTGACAAGCCTTCCAGTTCCACCCATACCAGTGCATCCCGATATATAACGGGAAGTGATTCGATTATTGGCCTGAGGCAGCAATCTGCCAATTGGAGCGATCTATCAGGCTTACTGGTTACCTCGTCGGCTACTTGCTCGGATAGTTCCTGTTGAACAGGCAATCTCTCTTTTTTGCGGTAATAATCGATGATCGTATTGTTTGTTAATCTCACCAAATATGCGCTTATATTATCTGCTTGACTAATTTTAGGCAAGTTGATCATTATTTTAAGGTAAATCTCTTGCTGAAGATCCTGGCAATAGTCCCAGTCTTTTACCTTTCGACAAACAATATCAGCAATTTTTTTATCGAAATCCGTTTTGATATTCAGACCAGTTAACATCTTGAACTCGTTTATATTTGGCGATTTATATCAATTGTAATATTACGATAATTGGCCGAAAGAAAATGTTTATCGTACGCACTATCACACCCTATTAAAAAAGCGCCCCAAGATCAAAAACTCTGCTGGGTTTAAGTTATAATCCTCTGGAACTATTAAATCTGTTAATGTCCATAAGGCATCTATGTGAGTAACATCATGGACTGTAAACTGTGGGAGATCTCTATGTATTTCCGCTGCTAACTTGAAGCGTTCTCTGTGACCCTAGGTATGGGAAACTCGAACCCAGATTGTTTATTTCTTAACAGGGATTTGTCAATTTTAACTTAAATTGACCAAAATGATACCACAAAATCGAAATCGAGAATGCTGTCTGGATTACTTTGCTTATCCAGATAACTGCCCATTCTTTTAGCTTTTCATGATTCTGGAAATTTGATTCCATGACAACAGTCTTTGCATTTTAACGTTCTGATTATCGCAAATATTGAACAAAGAATTTTTTCATAAAGATTCATGATAAGAATATATCTTGCAATATATCCTTACATATGAAATTAGTACTTATCTTACTGCTACTCCTATTCCCCTTTTCTACATTTGCGCAACAATATAAATATCAAAAAGATTCTGCACTGTTTAGTCAGGCAACAATTCTTTACGACAAAATGCAATATGATAAAGCCTTAGAAATTATAAATCAACTAATCACAAATGATAACACATTCATCTGGTATTATCATTTGAGAGGCAATATATATCTAAAAAGACATTATGTAGATACTGCAATTTTAAATTTCAATACGGCCCTGCTACTTTCCCCCAAAGAACCTATCCTATATTCCGACCGTGCAGATGCTTACTATGAACTACAGATGCCGGATGAAAGTATTGAAGATTATACTACAGCTATAAAATATATGGATGATGATATGGCCCGGTATGAGCTTGTCTGCAATAGAGGGAATGCCCGTACTTTAAAAAGAGATTTTGAGGGAGCTTATAAAGATTATAAAACGGCATTAGACTTTGATTCTACCAATGTACAAGTGATGTGTAATCTGGGTGGAGTACTCGGTGATATGGGAAGAGAGAGAGAAGCTATCCTGTACCTGGAAAAGGCGCTTAAACTTTCACCAAATGAAATTTCAGCTATTGGTAATCTAGGATTACGATATATATCTGCCGGTGATTACAAAAAAGCAGTTGAAGAATTTAATAGGATCATTGAGTTGTCTCCCGATAACCCACTTGCATACAATAATATGGGATATGCGAAATTAAAAATGAATAAAGTGAAAGATGCTCTAAAAGACATTGAATACTCTATCAAGTTGTTTCCTGAAAATTCCTATGCATACAAAAATAGGGCATTGGTATATCTGGTCATGAAGCAAACAGATAAAGCCTGTGCTGATTTAATGCTCGCCGCAAATCTGGGTTATACTATGAGGTATGGAAATGAAGTACAGCAGCTGATAGAAAAGCATTGTATTTTAAAAAATCTTTAGCTTTTCTAACCTCCGGCAGCAGTGTTATTTCTAGAATACTGACTCGTTTAATGAAACCTATTCCAAGTGTATCCCAACGGGCAATTGCATATTTTAAAGAATAGACTATGATCGTGGTTTCGCTCCTATGAGCATAGATACACCCCAATCCTCTCAAAAAGCAGGAGTTGTACGTAGATCTGTTACGGAGAAAAAACGGTTATTGTCGGAGTGGCAACAAAGTTCACTAACGATGAAGACGTTCTGTGAACAGAGGCGGATATCTGTAAATTGCCTCAAAAAACTGGATGGAGCAGTTTGATATGGGACGCAAACGAAGGTCAACAAAGCGCGGTTCTGATCCATTTATATTCAATCGTTAATCTCCAATTATTATTGTATTCCAGAAAGGACTCGAACTCAATTCAGATCTAGTTAATTATAAGCAGCCTTCCTGCTGATCCTCCATACAAGCTAGAAGGGCAGAAAAAAAGCCGGTTCCTTTGGACTTTATATTAACAGACTGGTCAGCTATCTGTTTCCGGGGGCGTCTGACCAAAGATCCGGCTCATTTGCGCATACATTTCAGGATGATGCTGTTTGAATTTCTCAGGTTTCTGAAAGAAATATTCCGAAGTCACCGCCAGAAACTCTGCTTCATTTGTCAATGCATAAGGATTAACATCAGATCGTCCCTGCTCAATACAACGCATTTCCTCGTGCATCATTTTCAACCAGGGTACAGCATATTCATGTCGCATCAGATTTTGAAGTACACCATCGGTCGCACCATCTGACATATCCAGTAGATGTATGAATTCATGAATGGCCGTGTGTTCGGTACCTGACGAAGAAGAAAATGCCTTGATCAGAGCGGCCCTGGATAGTAACATCTGCCCGTTCATATAACCCGAGCCAACCATACCCAATATATTTCTCTCATCACCTTCAAACTGGAAATTGTGATCAAAGGTATCCGGGTAAAGGATAACGTTTGTGAGATTACGATATTTCCAGTCAGGAAAACCAAAGACTGGCACCACGGCACTCGCAGCAATGTAGACTTTGTCCAGATCAGTAACTTCTGTGCCAACGCCTTCAATACGTACGTATTGTAAGAACTCATTTACCAGTGTTTCAAACCTTGCTTTTTCTTTGTCATTCTGGAGTTGATAATACCGGATATGCTCGTTGAGTAAAACGCTATAAATACCGGCCAGCGCCTGACTCCTCGTCTGCTTTTCCTTTTTACGGCGCATGTACAATACGATGAACAGGCAACATAATAGCAAAGCAATTGCATATAACATCATAAGTTAAATGTAAGCAAAATACCTTATCAGCAGGCACATATGCAGATAGTCTGACGTAGGGTTCTGATATATGGAAAGAGAATCCATAATTATTACAATGGCTTCACATATTGTTGTCGATAATTTCAGGTATATTTTAAGTGAAGATTATAGGACATAATCTTCTTAAAAGAAAGGTTGAACAGTTTTATAAATGATGTTAGCAAGATCGTAAATGAATCAAAGGATGGTCTGATAACTGGCCCATGTTGGCCTAACTGGATAGTTTGTCCCGACTCGAACTACAAAAATAAATCCATTATTAGCTCTCATTGCGGATCTGACGCACATTTAATGCAAACAAAAAGCCCGACTTCTCTTCGAAGCCGGGCTTTGATGACCCCGGGTATGGGAAACTCGAACCAGATTGTTAATGAATTAACTACTCTCATTAGCAATCGGCGCTAGCAAGTTAAAATAATATGACAAAAGTTCGAGGATTAAGCTTGGGTTATGCAATTAAGTCTAAGCAACTGTCAGATTTAATCAGAGTTAAGACACCTTATAGGTGACGAATTGTAGAGAATTTATAGCGAATTATTTATAATGCGTAACTTTCAAAATTCTACAATCTCTTTTCTGAATTTCTATATACGCTGTGCCGCCTTTTAGGCCTTTAGCTAACGTTCCTTGTACTATCCAAACGGAAGAATCTTTTAGCTGCGCCCTAAATGGTCGTTCAGTATAAATATTGGCCCCATATAACGGTAGCCAAATAGCTTCTGCAATTTTAATAGCTGTTGCTTTATTTGGAACAGCATCGTAAACTAAAGTATCAGTTAGACCAACAGGCGGAATACTGGAGCCCCAACTTTTATCCGGCTTATTTGCCTTAACGTAATGATACGCAATGCCGGTAAATAACAATACTGTTATGGCACTTACAGTTTTCTTAAATTCCATTAATCATGATTTTTTTGATAATTACTGTTCGCGTAGGCGCAGTGTTAGTAGTACCCTTTAAGGAATCCTGTAAAAGATCAAAAAACAGCTGCAATCAGGCGGATCTTGATCTTTGATAAATAACAACGGAAAAAATAGAAATATTAAAAATCACCAAATCGATGGCCGAATATCCACTTGCAAATATTATTTGGCATTCTGACTGTCAATAGAAACAATATCCTTGTCATTAACAACAGGCGTATTTGAAGGATGATGATTAGCTGCACCATACTTATTAGGGCCATCTGAACCTTCCTGAAACAGTAACAGCACCCAATAAACCAGCAAAACCATCAAGTGAGCTGGTTGATCCGCATCGTGGCAGCGCTTTGTCCCCTGCGCAAAGAAAACCCAGAATCCGGATATTAAAAGTCCCGCAATCCAGACATATTAATCGGTCAGTGCATATTCCATAATGAGCATATAAAGTAGTGAACAGCCAAGAAAGGTAATCGCATATTCCTTCCTTCCAATACGGCCTTCAAAGGAAAAGGGATGTTTAAACATGATGAAAATGTTGAGCAATTGATTAATAAACTATAGGAGCATTATTAATAGCAACTAACGTTAAGGTATTAAGAAATGTTCAATTGACCAGTAAACGGGGCCTTTTTATCCTTTCCTAAGTATTCAACTTGATCCGAAGTTATCAAACCCAAACACGACTCGAACCATACCAATTGTTGATAATGAGCGCCGTATGTAAAGTCGCATAAAACGAAAACGCTCCAAGTCTTTGAACTTGAAGCGTTTAATTTTTTGTGACCCCAGGTATGGGAAACTCGAACCAGATTATGCACGAAATAACAGAAATCATGAAAGTAGGCGTGCTTCTGAGTTAAATTAATATGATAAAAGTTCGAGGCTTCGACCTTGATATTAAACAATTAAACTCAAATGACTGTCAGATTAAGTCACATCTATTTCAGCTAACTCGTAACGTTGAAGATATCTTTAAAGAAGCTTACTAGTGTGTTGTCCTTCATTTTAGTTGGCAGGTGCTTTACCATTACTTCTATAGCATACATTTTTCCTAGAACCTGGTTTTCAACAGCAGATCGTTTTTTTTTGTTCTAATACGACAATTACCGTTGTAATTGTTTTCAGCAAATCAGCGTTACTATTCATATAAAGAAGATTTACATAATTAATGAATCCATATAACCCTATAAATCGCATCGTATTTTATTTCCTGTTTAGGTTGACTTCAGGAGTCGAATGACACATTTGTGACCACATATTAGTGATGCTCATTTCAGAAAAATTTGTGCTATATATAAGACGCTTAATGATCAAAATGTGGTGACATCTTTGGCCTGCCTTTTCTTATCTGAATGGATTTTTCTTTTTCTTTTGTTTGGCCTAAGCTGAATTTTATGAAATCTTCAGCCTGGAATAAGCACTGATTTAGGATGTTCTTTTGCAGATAATCTAACAAGACCGGCTTCAGGGAGGGCTTTAAACTCCCACTGGTAGCGGAAAATGAAAAAAGGCATTGAAATTGAACGCCTTGCTTAGCTTGTGACCCCAGGTATGGGAAACTCGAACCAGATTGTTGATGATTTATCTGACCTAGCTGGCGACCTTAGATAATTTTGTTTAATAATAGGAGTAAAGTTCAAATTCTGCCGTAGGATTAAGGTAGGACGTCATTTGTAGCTTGATTAGTTTGCTACCAAATTGATTCCATTCATTTCATAAAAAAAGTAGGCCAATTACGGTCTATATTTTTCAGGTTTGATAGTAATTTCGTGAGGATGTTTTGACTTATATTCGTTGAATTGTCTTAGTTGTCGACGCTTCCAGACATCCATTACACAATTGTGGTAATAAAGAGAAATGATATGCAATGGAATTAGAACATCAAGATTACAAAGAACTAATTAGCGGGATAGGTTATTTATTAACTGAGGGGAGAGTAAAAGCAGCTCAACAAATAAATACTATCCTCGTAGAGACATATTGGGCAATTGGTAAATATATTGTTGAGTATGAGCAGCGTGGGAACGAAAAAGCTGAATATGGTAGTCAGCTCTTTGATCGGCTATCCAGAGATCTTACTGATGCGTATGGTAAAGGATTTAGCAGGTCTAATCTTTTTCAGATACGCCAGCTTTATATAAGGTTTCCAATTATCCAGACACTGTCTGGACAATTGACATGGAGCCACTATGTTGAAATATTGAAAGCCGAAAATAATCTGGAATTAAGTTTCTATGTTAAGCAAGCGGAAACAGAAAAATGGAGTGTTAGAGAATTGAAAAGACAAATGAAAAGCATGTTGTTTCATAGACTAGCTTTAAGTACCGATAAAGAAGGAGTGCTAAAGTTAGCAAGTAAAGGTCATGAAGTTCAACAGCCTGAAGATTTAATTAAAGATCCATTTGTTTTAGAGTTTCTAAATATACCGCGACAACATCAATACTTAGAAAGCGAATTAGAAGAAAAGTTAATCAATAACCTTCAGAGCTTTTTACTGGAACTGGGGAAGGGTTTCGCTTTTATAGCCAGGCAATATCGTATAAGTATTAGCGGTAGACATTTTAAATTGGATTTATTATTTTATCACCGGATATTGAAATGTTTTGTTCTTATAGATTTAAAGCGAGGTGAAATAGATCATAATGATGTGGGGCAAATGAATTTATATCTTAATTATTTCAGAAAAGAAGAGGCTACGGAAGGTGATAATGAACCTGTTGGAATATTACTTGGTGCTTATAAAGATCATATACTGGTCGAATATGCCACTAGTAGTATTACAAATAAGATTTTACTTGCCAAGTATCAGTTGTATTTGCCAGATAAAGAACAACTTGAAAAAGCTCTCAATAGATTATTGGATGTTTAGAACGTAGCCACCGACCACCTGAGACTCGAACTTACAAGTGGTTGGCAATAAAAGCATTGTATATAGTTTGAAAACAGGTAGTAACGCAAGTTTAGGCGGTACTACGTATGATGCTACTACCGGAGCAATTGTATTTGATTTTGATGGGACTTCAAATTTTATACATGAAACAACTCATGGAGGACAATTTGAATCACAGAACATGGCTTTTGAGATTAAAACGGGCGTTTCCATATTGCAGGACTTAGATGATGAAGTTGCAGCTTATCGAGCGCAATACGCGTTTGACCCAGCATCAGTATCAGGATTGAAATCTACATCGACTGCAAATAATTCTTCAGAAGTTACACAATCATGGGTTCAAGGTATAAGCGCGTCAGATGGTTCTACACCTTACGGTCCTGGAGGAAGTACAAATACAGGATTAGTTCCGATAAATATGAAGTCTACAAGAGATGATTTGATAAGAGCTTATCCTAACGCGGGCCTTTCTGTTCTTCCGGTTACTGTGACGATTAAAGATATTGTACCAACTATTTATTATAAAAAATGAAATACATTTTAGCAATATTATCTGTTACTAGCATTGGGTTAAGTTCGTGCAGCAATGCTTTTCACCGGCCAATAAATGGAATCTACAATAATAGTAGTAAAGATTTCTATTATAGCCTTTCCATTAATGATAGTTCATTTTCTCTTATTCAGAACTATTTTGAAGCTAATAGTTCCTGTAGTGGAAAGTGGCAAAAGCTATCCAATGATACTCTTTTTTTAAGGTGTGAAGATGCAGGTATGTCATCCCGGCTTCAAAGTGGGTATATGTCTGAGAGAGAAAAGAAAGTGATAATACGTAATAGGAATAAGATACAAATCGGTAAGGTTATTTTAAAACGTGTAAAATAGAAAAATCGCTGGTCTGGGATAGTAACGTAATATTTTGTATAATCAGTCCAGGCAATTTGCTTGGACTGATTATAACTAAAGAGTTAACCAGAAGCAGATATAGAATGAAAAAGTGTTCTGAAAAAACGCCTTTTAAAGTCACTTGTATCTATCGACTATTATCAGTCGTCAAAGCTAAAGATGAGAATGGTCAAAAATATACGATCTTATCTTCCTGGTGATAGAGACACCGTTAACGAATAAAATAGCAATAATTATAAAGTAGAAGTAGATTTCTGGAAGGAATCTATTATAACAAGGAAAATGACCAACCTCGAACTACAAAAATAAATCCATTATTAGCTCTCATTGCGGATCTGACGGACATTTAATGCAAACAAAAAGCCCGACTTCTCTTCGAAGCCGGGCTTTCGTGACCCCTCAGGGACTCGAACCCTGGACCTACTGATTAAGAGTCAGTAGCTCTAACCAGCTGAGCTAAGGAGTCTTTCCCGTTGTGCGGGCTGCAAATTTAACACCTAGTTTTCTATTTCGCAAAACTTCTTTAACTTAAAACAAAAAAATCGGGTTTTACACCCGGAAAAAGGAGAAAAGGAATGGAAACAGCATATATCGTAGCCGGATACAGAACCGCAGTAGGCAAGGCCAAGCGGGGCGGCTTTCGCTTTTACCGGCCTGATGACCTGGCCGTGGATGTAATTACAGGATTGCTGAAAAGCGTACCACAACTCGACCCGAAAAGGGTGGACGACCTTATTGTAGGCAATGCGGTGCCCGAGGCAGAGCAGGGTTTACAGATCGGTCGTATGATATCGGTGCGGGCATTGGGAATAGAAGTTCCCGGTATGACCGTGAACCGTTACTGCGCATCCGGACTGGAAACCATTGCCATTGCGACTGCCAAGATCCAGTCAGGCATGGCGCACTGTATCATAGCAGGGGGTACTGAGAGCATGAGCCTCGTACCTGTCGCCGGCTGGAAGACGGTACCGAATTACACCGTTGCCAGTACGACCCCGGAATATTACCTGGGAATGGGATTGACCGCGGAGGCGGTTGCCCGTGAGTATAATGTAACCCGTGAAGAACAGGATGCATTTTCTTACGGATCGCATCAGAAAGCGATCAAAGCCATCGAAAGCGGATATTTTAAAGAAGGGATCCTTCCGATAGCTGTAAATGAAGTATATGTGGATGAAAAGGGTCGTAAACAGGCCCGTACATACACGGTAGATACAGATGAGGGTCCGCGTGCAGATACTTCTCCTGAAGCGCTGGCAAAACTGAAACCGGTATTTGCTGCCGGTGGTAGCGTTACCGCAGGAAACTCCTCCCAGACATCTGACGGAGCAGCGTTTGTGATCGTGATGAGTGAGACCATGGTGAAAGAGCTGAATTTGCAGCCTATCGGGCGACTGGTGGCCTGTTCGTCAGCAGGGGTACACCCGCGTATCATGGGTATCGGACCAGTGGCTGCTGTGCCTAAAGCACTGAAACAGGCCGGTAAGTCATTGAATGATATTGATCTGATGGAACTGAATGAAGCCTTTGCGTCCCAGTCAGTCGCTGTGATCCGTGAATTGGGCATCGATCCTGAACTGGTAAATATTAACGGTGGCGCGATCGCGTTAGGGCATCCTTTGGGTTGTACCGGCGCCAAGCTGACAGTACAAATACTCAGTGATCTGAAACGCCTGGATAAAAAATACGGCATTGTTACTGCCTGTGTGGGCGGCGGACAAGGGATCGCTGGTATCATCGAAAGACTATAATAAAAATATATATTGAGTAAGGGTTGACTAACCAGATGGTAGTCAACCCTTTTTCTTTTTGAGTATTGAATAATAAATAAAATAATCTAGTTGAATTAAAGTTTTTATTAATTTGGATCCGCAAATGGGACCTGTGTAGTAGCTACGTTATTCCTTTATTATCCCTATATACAATACAACCATATCATATATCTATGGATCGCAGACAATTCCTTACGCTTCCTGCCAAACGCCAGCAAACAGCAGCCCAGGCGGAAACCACCGGCTTTCGTACTGATTCTGGTATTACAGAATACACGGGAGAATTCGGTACTGCCCAGGCAGTACACCTGCTGAAACGCACTATGTTTGGTTCCACACCTGCAGACGTGGCTTGGGCCAAAGGTCTGGGTATGGACGCAGCAGTTGACGCATTAATCGATACAGTTACCACTGTTACCACCCAGCCTTTGAACACCTATGGGGAAGATGAAGTAGGTATTGCTCCCGGCGAAACCTGGGTAAATTCTGCACCTCTTCCTGAAGACAATGACACGGACAGAAAAAGGTGGGCTTCCTATAAAGCATGGTGGCTGAAAGTCATGATAGACCAGTCACGCAGTATCCAGGAAAAAATGGTGCTCTTCTGGCATAACCACTTCGCAACAGAAATGGATATGATCAATGATGCACGTTATGTATATAAGCACAACGTTATGTTGAGAAGTAATGCTACAGGCAACTTCAAAGTATTAACGAAAGCCGTTACCCTCGATCCGGCGATGCTCAAATACCTGAACGGCTATCTGAACGGAAAGGAAAGCCCGGATGAAAACTATGGACGTGAGCTGCATGAGTTGTTTACCGTAGGTAAAGGACCTGAATCCGCTTATACAGAGGAAGACGTAAGAACTACCGCCACTGTGTTAACCGGTTACAGGATCAACCCGATCACCATAGAGTCGTATTTCGAGTCTACACAGCACGTGATCGAAAATAAAGAGTTCTCCAGTTTCTATAATAATGCTAAGATCACCGGTAAAACGGGTGCCCAGGGCGCCAGTGAACTGGACGATCTGCTGAATATCATCTTTGCGCAGCAGGAAGTTTCAAAATTCATCTGCCGTAAACTGTACCGCTTCTTCGTGTATTATCTGATAGATGATGCCGTGGAGCAAAATGTGATCCTGCCGCTGGCAGAGATCTTCCGTACTAACAACTTTGAACTGAAGCCGGTACTGAAAGCGCTGTTTAAGAGCGAGCACTTCTTCGATCCGCTGAATATGTCAGCGCTGATCAAGAGCCCTATTGAATTTGCAGTAGGTATGATCCGTGAATTCGGTATTGAATTCCCGACAGATTATATGGCTGCTCACGAGTCGCTGGACGACATCCGCCGTCATTGCGCAAGCATGCTGCAGGATATCGGCGATCCTCCACAGGTAGCAGGCTGGGAAGCATACCGTCAGGCGCCTCAGTATCACGAGATCTGGATCAATACAGACACCCTGCCAAAACGTAACGTAATGAGCGACTCTATCATCAGCACCGGAGGTTTTGGTGGTGTGAAGATAGATCCGCTGGCTTTCACTGAAAGACTCTCTGATCCTTCCAATCCTGTTGCACTCATTCAGGATGTGCTGGACTTATTATACCGTATCGAACTATCTGATAACTCAAAGGCAAGATTGAAGAACAATATCCTGCTCAGCGGACAAAACCCTGACAGCGATTACTACTGGACAGATGCCTGGAACGAATGGAAATCCAATCCGAGTGCAGCTAACCGCGCTATCGTGGAAAGCCGCCTGCAGACACTGTACAAGTACCTGATGAATTTATCAGAATACCAATTAGCCTGATCTTAGAAAGACCTATAAACTATGAAACGCAGAGACTTTCTTAAATATTCCGCTCCGGCAACTATCCTGCCTACATTTATAAATGGATTCGCTGTAAAGGCTTTCGGTGGTTCATCACTGCTGAACGCGTTGCAGAAATCTGCAGAAGATAATGACCACGTGCTGGTAATGATCCAGATGATCGGTGGTAATGACGGTCTTAACATGATAGTTCCGCTGGATGTATATGCGGATTATCAGAACGCCCGTAAAAATATCGCTATCCCGGAGGGCTCTGTACTTCCTTTGGTGAATAATATTAAAACAGGGTTTCACCCGGCAATGACCGGTCTGCAGGAAATGTATGATAACGGAAAGGTATGTGTGATCCAGAGCGTTGGTTACCCTTCTCCGGACTATTCCCACTTCCGTGCAATGGATATCTGGATGAGCGGTTCCGATCAGAACCAGATCATCGACACCGGTTGGGCAGGGCGCTACCTGGAAACACAATTCCCGGGTTTCCCTGATGCTTATGAAGGTGCTGAGCCGCTGGCTATCCAGATCGGGTCTCTGACATCTCCGGTATTCCAGGGCTCTGATGCGAATATGGCGGTAGCGATCTCCAGTTCTACAGATTTCTATAACCTGATCGAAGATATCAACGACCCTGTTCCTAACACCCATGCTGGTGTTGAACTGGAATATGTACGTCTGATCGCCAAACAGTCCAATAAATTTGCTGATTCTATCAAAAAGGCCGCTGCGAATGTTACACAGCAGAGCCCTTATCCTGATAACAGGCTGGCAGAACAGCTGAAAATAGTAGCACGCCTTGTAGCTGGTGGATTGAAGACCCGCCTTTACATGGTGACGCACGCTTTCTTCGATACACATGCTAACCAGGCACAGGCAGGTGATACCACCAAAGGTGATCACGCAAACCTCCTGGGGCAGTTGTCAGACTCTATCAAAGCGTTCATGGATGACCTGACCAAATTGAAGGCTTCCCGTCGCGTGGTGGGTATGACCTTCTCTGAATTTGGCCGTCGTATCAAATCCAACGGTAGTATGGGTACTGACCACGGTGCTGCTGCTCCGATGATCGTATTCGGCGATTACGTACTCCAGGGTGTATTGGGATCTTCTCCGGATATCCCTACCGAAACCAGTGTAGGCGATAATATGCCTATGCAGTACGATTTCCGTTCTGTATATGCTTCCCTGCTGGAACAGTGGTTCTGCGTTGACAATGCAACCCTGCAAACCGTACTGTTCAAGGATTATCAGCGTTTGCCTATCGTAAGCGGCGTTGCCTGTGGTACGCTAACCACGATTGATGATGTGAACAACGGTAGTAATAACCTGATCACTAACTACCCGAACCCGTTCGTTACCAGCACAACCCTGAAGTATAAAACGAGGGGAGGGCATACCATGATACAGATCTTCGATACTATGGGACGCCTGGTGGCGACACCTGTAAATAAGATCCAGGCAGCAGGTGAGTACACTATCAATTTCGATAGCGGTAACCTTGCAAGCGGTATTTTCTATGCACGTCTTCAGAATGGTGTGTATCAGCATCTGAGATCTATGCTGAAGGTTAAGTATTAATAATCAATATATAAGATATCATAAAAGCCCATGGCAGCGATGCTATGGGCTTTTTCTTTATATGGACTGACCGACCAGCTATCAGCTAATTCGATCTTCTATGGACAATTCACTTAAGGAGCAACATTGTTGCATTTATTTCCCTTACCTTTGCTATCGTTCAAACTCGTGATCTGAAACGCAAGGTATTATACAGGATATTAGCGATCATGCTGCTAGGGGTATTTGTCTTCAATACTACCCCCAGGGCATTCATACACCAGTTTTTCGATCACCATGATACAGAGGATGAGTCCCCGGCAATAAAACATGGTCCCGCCTTTTCCGTAAAACACGTGCATTGCGGTTTCCTACAGATAGAGCCGGAGCCTTACGAACATACTACAGTATTTTATAATGCCCTGGTGAAAGAGATCACCTGGTATTATTCTATCCCGGTCATCCCTGTTATTTCACACCTCCCTTACAGAACACTTTCTCCCCGTGCGCCTCCGGCGACAGATTTTGTTTAGTCTTTACATACTCTCTATGAAAGGGCGCCAGCCCATGTTGTTACTATTATAGCAGCCATCGCGTTGCCATATAGATAATCGTCTATAAACAAATCTTTCTATGCACTATTTACGTGTTCTCATTATAGTTATAATTACCAGCTTGCTTTCATATACTTCCGGCCTTGCCTCCATCATAAATGATGATGCCGGTAATTCTCTTAAAGGAACAGTGACCGACAAGTCTTCTCATAGCCCATTGCCGGGAGCCACAATATACCTGCCTGATCTGCACGTAGGTGCTTCTGCCAATGCCCAGGGAGAATATGAAATTAAAAACCTGCCTAAAGGTAAATTCCTGGTGGAGGTACATTATATAGGCTATGCCGCATTTACAGAAACCGTGCAGGTCAATGGCGCCACTCAACTGGATTTTTCACTGTCGGAAACGCTGCTGGAAAAAAATGAAGTGGTGATCACCGGTGTGAACATGGCCACTACACTGAAAAAAACGCCTACGCCGGTAAGCATTGTAAGGCGGGATTATCTTGATGCTAACATCTCTACCAATATCGTGGATGCAATCGCTAAACTGCCTGGAGTAAGTCAGCTGACCACCGGGCCGGCCATCTCAAAACCTTTCATCCGCGGTCTGGGTTATAACCGTGTTGTTGTGGTAGGTGACGGCATCCGTCAGGAAGGTCAGCAATGGGGCGATGAACATGGTATTGAGATCGATGATTACAATGTTAGCAAGGTAGAAGTACTCAAAGGACCTTCCTCCCTGGTATACGGCTCTGATGCGCTTGCAGGTGTCGTAAACATCGTTCCTCCCGGCAGTGTTGCTGCTGGTCAGGTAAAAGGAAATGTCGCCGCTAACTACCTTACCAATAACGGACAGATTTCCTATCATGCCAATATTGCAGGTACTACAAAAGGTGGTTTGAGCTGGAGTGCTTTTGGTACGCAGAAATTTGCGCACGACTACAAGAATAAATACGATGGCTACGTATTCAATTCCAAATTTAAAAACATCAACTATGGTGGTAGCCTGGGACTGAATAAACAATGGGGCTCTTCCATCCTGCGTTTTACTTCCTTCAACCAGGAATTGGGCCTGGTGGAAGGCGACCGGAATGAGAACGGACAATTCATTAAACCTGTCAATAACAATGGTGCAGAAGATGAAGCGGTAGCCACAGATGATGATTTTAAATCTTACAGCATCGGTGCTCCTCGTCAGAAGATCACCCATAACAAGCTGGTATGGGATAATAACTTTTATATACACAATGGCGGCCGTATCGCATTGATACTGGGCTACCAATGGAATCGCCGTAAGGAACTGGGAGATGTGCTGGCGCCGGATGAGCCGGAACTATTCCTGAAATTAAACACATTCAACTATGGCCTGAAATATTATCTGCCAGAGATGAATGGCTGGCAAACAACCGTCGGAGTGAATGGTATGCGACAGGAGAACAACATTGGTGGAGAAGAATACCTGATCCCGGCTTATGACCTCTTCGATGCCGGCGTATTCGCAGTAACCAGCAAAACTTTTGATAAGCTGACAGTAAGCGGTGGTTTGCGTTTCGATAATCGCCACATGAATATTAAAGGACTAAACCTGAATGAAGAAGGCGAGCCTGTAAACAGTGGGGGTGAAACTAAATTCGCTACGTTCGACCGTAACTTTTCCAATGTGTCCGGTAGTGCAGGCTTAAGCTATGCCGCCAGCCAGCAGGTTACACTGAAGCTGAATGTAGCCCGTGGCTTCCGTGCGCCAAACATTTCAGAGCTGGCAGCTAATGGTGTACACGAAGGCACTATCAAATATGAATATGGTAATGAAAACCTGAAACCCGAAGTGAGCACACAAGGGGATCTGGGAGTGGAGTTTAACTCACAACATATTTCACTTACTGCCGGCTTATTCTATAACCACATCAATAACTTCATCTTTGCCCGTAAACTGGTGAATGCAGCAGGCACGGATTCTATACCGGCTACCGACAATGACGAAGGCTATTCTGCTTTCAAATATCAACAGAACACTGCCAACCTTTATGGTGGGGAATTCATGCTGGATATTCACCCGCATCCGATAGACTGGTTGCATTTTGAGAATACAGTTTCTTATGTGCGTTCCTCCTTTTCAAATAGCTCCGATTCTACGAAATACCTGCCTAATATTCCTGCTGCACGTTGGATCTCCGAACTGAAAGGTAAATTCAGAAAGGTGGGTGGAGTAATGCAGAATGCATACGTAGGCGTGCAATTGGATAAGACGTTTGCACAGAATGATATCTTCTTCGCGTATCAGACAGAGACCGCTACTCCTGGTTATACCTTGCTGAATGCAGGTATCGGTACTGATTTCGTGAATAAAAAGAATAATAAAGTATTATTCTCCCTGCATCTTGCAGCTAATAACCTGACAGATGTAGCTTATCAGAATCACCTCAGTCGTTTGAAATATGCACCTGAGAACGAAGTAACGGGTAGGGTAGGGGTATTCAATATGGGACGTACTTTCAGCATGAAAGTTTCTATCCCGATCGACTTTAAATAACCAGGACTTGAGCATCCGGTAACAATGCCGCGGCTATTGTCGCGGCATTGTTATTTAATCAGGGGCAACTCTGCCTCAATGCGCTGATCAGTGACCTGTCATAATTCAGTTGCACCGGTTTATCGGGGTCCACCGTAATATCTTCCAGTTTCTCATTTGCTTTGTCCAGTCGTAACCAACCAACGGTAGATTCATTGTCTTTCCCGCTGGTAAATAGTTGCAGGAACAGTTTACTGTTTTCCTGCCGGTCTATCCTCACTTTGATATTCTCCTTCTTCGCCAGATCTGATTTGAAGTCGGAGCTTTGTATGATGTCTGTAATTGTTTGGTAGCATTCCGGAGGGTAGGAGCCTGCCTGTGGTTTTAATACCTGCGTAGGGGGCTTATCACGGGCGGTATCCACAGTTTGTTGCTTTGCCGGCGCCTCATCTGTAACGGCTACTATATTGGCGCTGTCGGCCTTGGTTTCGGTTTCCTGAGAGGCTGCAACGCAGGCAGACAACAGGACAAAGGCGGAGAAATACAGTAAGTGAGTCGATTGCATGAGTGATCTTTTGGAGGGTATCGCAAAAGTCGTGCAATGAATGCTGGCATTAAACGAAGAAGGCTGACCATCCGGCCAGCCCTCTTCATTATTTTTTCGGCAGGTCTGCCGTACTTTCATCATAATACACAAAAAAGTAGAGATAGATCACCCTGCTGATGCGCATTAACCATGGTTGCAGTAATATCAGTAAAACACCGTTTATGGCCAGCCAGATGAATACGCTGTTATCAGCCCATGACATACCAAACAATACCCAGTAAGCAACCAGGGTTGCCACGGAAAAAGCCACGGCTAAAGCATAACTAACATATCCGGTACCAAACCAGAAGCCTGTTTCAAGTTCATATTTCTGTCCGCATACAGGACAGTGTTCATGCATATCAAACGTTTTTCTCAGGTTCGTATATGCATTCTTCGTCTTAAACATATCTCCTTTACGGCAATGCGGACATCTCATAGATAGCATGCTAAGGAAGTAGTTGGGTCGCTTGTTGCTCATGGGCGCAAAGATAATTATCTCTCTCCAATCTGTTGCCTCCACATCGCATAGTAGAGACCTTTTTCCGTCAGTAATTGGTCATGTGTACCTGTTTCTGTAATACGGCCTTTCTCCAGTACATAGATCCTGTCGGCGTGCATGATGGTGGATAAACGGTGTGCGATCATTACCGTGATATGCTCACGTGTGGAGGTAATATCACGTACAGTATTAGTGATAGATTCTTCCGTAATGGAATCCAATGCGGAAGTCGCTTCATCAAATACCAGCAGTCGCGGACGACGCAACAATGCACGTGCAATTGACAAACGCTGTTTTTCACCACCCGATATCTTCATACCGCCTTCTCCGATCACAGAGTTCAGCCCATTATCAGCGCGTTCCAGTAAAGTGTAGGCGCTGGCTTGTTTCATCACCTGCAATATCTCTTCGTCTGTCGCCTGCGGGTTCACGAATAACAGGTTCTCTTTGATAGATCCGGAGAACAGCTGTGTATCCTGTGTTACGAAACCGATCTGGTACCTTAACTCCTCTATATCTATTTTACGGCTGTTCACTTCGTTATAGGCAATAGAACCCTCCTGTGGCGAATAAAGACCTACCAGCAGTTTTACCAGTGTGGTCTTGCCCGAACCGGAAGGACCAACAAAAGCAACTGTTTCGCCGACATTGACATTAAAGCTGATATCGTCCAGCGCTTTAGAGGTAGCTGTCAGATGTTTAAAACCTACATTGCTGAAAGTCAGCTTATCAATACGGTTAATCTTAATTGGATCAACGGGGGTCTCTTCCACCGGTGTTTTCATAATACCCTCAAAATTCAGCAGGGATACCTGTGCTTCACGATAGGACAGGATGATGTTGCCCAATTCCTGTAACGGTCCGAAAATGAAGAAGGAATATAGCTGAAGTGTGAACATCTGTCCTACGGTAACAGTATTCTTGTATATCATAAACAAGAGCAGGAACAGGATTGTTTGGCGCAGAAAGTTCACAAACGTACCCTGTATAAAGCTGATACTGCGGATGCTGCGTACTTTTTTCAATTCCAGCATCAGGATGCGGATAGTGGTGGAGTTCAATCGGCCGATCTCCTGATGTGTCAGCCCAAGACTTTTCACCAGTTCAATGTTGCGGAGCGATTCTGTAGTAGCGCCCGCCAGCATAGTTGTTTCTTTAACAATGGTTTTCTGGATGGTTTTGATCTTTCTGCTCAGTACGTTGATCAGCCAGCCCAGGATCAGACTACCCCCAAAATACACGAACACCAGGCTCCAGTGTACGCTGAAAGCATATACCATGACAAATACTACACCTATCAGCGCTACAAATAATACGTTCACAAAGGAGGTGATGAATTTTTCACTATCGGTCCTCACTTTCTGCAGTACTGCCAGCGTTTCGCCGCTTCTCTGGTCTTCAAACTGTTGGTAAGGAAGCCTTAATGAATGGCGGAGGCCGTCGGTATAGATCCTGGCCCCGAATTTCTGGATGATCACATTTACGAAATAATCCTGGAACGCTTTGGCAATACGTGATACCATCGCCACCCCTATGGATGCCAGCAGCCAGAGAATAACTCCCTGTACATATTCAGATTGCGATCTTGGAAGTCCGCTGGCAGTTTCACCTGGGGTTTTCGCAAAAAGGTCTACGATCCTGCCGAAAATATAAGGGTCCAGCAGGGAAAATACCTGGTTAATAGTAGCTAATAACAATGCCAGTCCTATTAACCATTTGTAACTTTTCAGATAATATAAAAACAATTTCATGATACTAAAGTCAGTCTAGGTGGCAAAGGTACATTAATATTGATGTTGCAACATGTTTGAGCGGTCCCGGTAGGAAAAAATAGAGTAACTTAATACTCAGAATCGGTCACAGCTTATCAAGCACCGGCTAAAATCACCAAAACGGCATTCCTCGTCTGCTTCTTACTTATTGTTTACAGTCAGCCTCTCAGGCTGAGCAATTCTTAATTCTACGTTTATGAAGACCTATGATGAGAAACACATCAGAAACATTGTACTATTGGGTGCCGCAAAGAGCGGAAAAACAACCCTTTGTGAAACCATGCTGTTTGAAGCAGGTATTATTCCCCGTCGGGGTACAGTAGAAGAAGGGAACACCGTCTCCGATTACCACGATGTGGAGCACGAACGGGGAAGTTCTGTCTATGCCACCTGCCTCCATACCGAATGGCGGGATTATAAGATCAATATCATTGATACGCCGGGATTGGAAGACTTCATCGGTGAGATCATTTCCTCCATCCGCGTCTGCGACACTGCACTGCTCCTCCTGAATGCACAACATGGGGTAGAGGTAGGCACCGAACAAATATGGGATTATGTGGATAAATACCGCAAACCGACCATTCTGGCTGTCAATCAATTAGATGCAGAGCAAGCCAGCTTTACCCGCACGGTGGAAGACGCCCGCCGCGTTTTTGGTCCGGCGGTGACCATCATGCAATATCCCGTTAATCAAGGTATAGGATTCAACAGCGTGATCGATCTGCTAAAAATGACCATGTACCGTTTTCCTCAAAACGGAGGGAAGCCGGAGAAACTCCCGATCCCCGATAGTGAGAAGGAACAGGCGGAGCGATTACATAATGAGCTGGTGGAAAAGGCGGCTGAAAATGACGACACCCTGATGGAACAGTATTTTGAAAAAGGCAATCTCGACGAAGATGAGATGCGGCAGGGGCTGAAGATCGGGATGCTGAAACACCAGGTGTTCCCCGTTTTCTGCCTGTCGGCCATCCATAATATGGGAAGCGGCCGTTTAATGGGCTTTATCGACAATGTGGCTCCGGCCGCCGTAGATATGCCCCCGGAACAGGCAGAAGATGGCAGCGCAATTTCTTGTGACCCGGCAGCATCACCAGTTTTATTCGTGTTTAAAACCCTCCAGGAGCCCCATATAGGGCGCCTTTCGTTTTTTAAGGTGTTAGCGGGCGAGATCAGGGCAGGAGGCGAATTATACAATGAGAAAGGCAATACTGCGGAAAGGCTGAATCAATTGTTTATTACCGATGGCCGTAACAGGCAACCTACCGAGGTGTTGCGTGCGGGAGATATCGGTTGTACTTTGAAACTAAGGAATACCCTGACCAATCATACATTGTGCGACAAGCAATCCGGCAAACAGGTAAAACCAATAGACTTCCCAACTCCCAAGGTAAGGGTAGCTATTGAGGCCACCAGTAAAACGGATGATGAGAAGCTGGGTGAAGTATTGGCCGAACTGCATATGGAAGACCCTACGCTGGAAATAGAGTACAACCGGGAACTGAGACAGGTGATCCTGCATGGTCAGGGCGATCTGCACCTGGCGCTGACCAAATGGCGATTGGAAAATATTTACAAGATGCATGTGGAGTTCCTGCCCGCAAAGATCCCTTACCGGGAAACCATCCGGAAGAACGCTACAGCCACCTACCGCCACAAGAAACAATCCGGTGGCGCCGGTCAGTTCGGTGAAGTATACCTCACGATAGAACCATACTATGATGGTATGCCCGCTTATAAGGAGCATCCGGTGCGCGATACAGACGAAATTGCCCTTAACTGGGGTGGTAAGCTCGTATTCAATAACTGCATAGTTGGTGGCGCTATAGATGCCCGTTTCCTGCCTTCCATCCTGAAAGGCGTTATGGAGAAAATGCAGGAAGGCCCGCTTACCGGCTCCTATGTGCGGGATATCCGGGTAAGTGTATATGATGGCAAAATGCACCCGGTGGACAGCAACGATATCTCTTTTAAAATAGCCGGCATGATGGCTTTTAAGGACGCCTTCCACCAGGCGGCCCCACAGTTATTGGAGCCCGTATTTGATATTGAGACCTCAGCTCCCGATACCATGGCCGGAGACATCATGAGCGAGCTGCAATCCCGCAGAAGTATCATTACCGGTATGGACTCGCAGAACGGGTACCAGGTTATCAAAGCGCGTACGCCACAGGCAGAGCTGGACAAATTATATGCTGCCTTGCGTAATGTAACACAGGGAAAGGCTAAGATCAAAGCTGTCTTTGCGGAATATGCGCCCGTGCCGCCCGATATGCAAAAGAAACTGTCTGAAGAATACAAGAGCGCAGAACTGGTGGCATAACTGTCATTTGTCCCACCAATCCTGCCTGTCTAAACTTCTGCAGTGAATAGCCTCTGCCAGATGTTCGATCTTTATTTGTTCACTGGCCTCAAGATCGGCAGCTGTGCGGCTGACTTTGAGGATCCTGTCATATGCCCTTGCGGATAATTTGAGCTTCTGCATGGCATTTTTCAGAAGGTCTTCACCTTCTTTATCAAGCCGGCATACCTTCCTTAACAGGCTGCTGGTCATCTGTGCATTGCTGTAAATGCCCTTATAAGCACTGAATCTGGAGCTTTGTATCTCTCTTGCCATTAATACCCGTTCCCTTATAATTGCGCTGGATTCCCCATCGGAATGGTCCAGCAGGGACTGCACGGGCACAGGTGTCACCTCAATGTGCAGATCGATCCTGTCCATTAAAGGGCCGGATACTTTATTCAGGTACCGCTGTACGGAACCTGGTGCACAGGTGCATGCCTTTTCCGGATGATTGAAGAAGCCGCAGGGGCAAGGGTTCATACTGGTAACAAGCATAAAGCTGGCCGGAAATTCGACTGACAGCCGTGCTCTGGAAATACCCACTCTTCTTTCTTCCATCGGTTGACGCATCACTTCAAGCGCCTGCCTGCTGAACTCTGGCAATTCATCCAGGAATAACACGCCATTGTGTGCCAGTGATATTTCTCCCGGTTGTGGGATACTTCCTCCGCCGATCAACGCCGTATGACTGATCGTATGATGTGGCGAACGGAATGGCCGTTGTGTAATAAGAGAAGCATCCGCCGGTAGCTTACCCGCCACCGAATGGATCTTGGTCGTTTCCAGCGCTTCCTGTAAACTCAGTGGCGGCAATATGGTACACAACCTGCGGGCCAGCATTGTCTTACCTGCGCCTGGTGGACCGATCAGCAATGCATTATGTCCGCCAGCTGCTGCCACCTCCAATGCGCGTTTAATAGTGTATTGTCCCTTAACATCGCTGAAGTCGATATCAAACTGTTGCTGCGCATTGGCAAATTCTGCCCTGGTATCCACGGTGACTGGTTCCAGTGTATCCGGCGCCTGCAGGAATCCGATCACTTCCCGTAGATGCGTTACGCCATAAACTTCCAGGTTATTCACCATTGCGGCTTCCCGTGCATTCTGCGCCGGAACGATCAGTCCTTTAAACCCTTCTTTCCTGGCCTGAATAGCAATAGGTAAGGCTCCGCAGATAGGCAATACTGTACCGTCCAGCGACAACTCTCCCATAATAGTGAACTGGGATAACAGGTCTGCGTTGATCTGTTCAGAAGCGGCGATGAGCCCTAATGCAATAGGCAGATCATATGCGGAACCGGCCTTGCGGATATTCGCCGGCGCCATGTTCACCACTGTTCTGAACCGGGGAAACTTAAAGCCTATATTCAGGATGGCTGATTCTATGCGTCTTTCACTTTCTTTGACAGCACTGTCAGGTAAGCCTACTATATAAAACTGGGTGCCTTTGGGTGCAACATTCACTTCAATAACAATGGAAATAGCTTCTACGCCTTGAACGGCGCTGCCGTAGGTTTTAACGATCATAGATAAGGTTAGAATTAAGAATGTATAAATATGGATGTCGAATTTATAGAAAGACGATCATTTGAGTTTATTCATTCCCGTTCGTTTTGCGTTGTCTTGTTCAGTTTGTTTTTTGATGCAGGTAGCTTTTCAAACCGGCGAAGTTGTTGGTATCGTTTTTAATAGAATAAATGTAATTTGCTTATTATTGAATCCTGAAACGTCCTATGAAAAAACACTCTTTTCTTCAAAGAATATATTATACCTATCGGGAAAGATATTTTTGGAATTTGAAGAATAAACCCGTTGAGGAAATATTTACAGACATATATAAGAATAATGCCTGGGGTGGCAAACCTGGAGAGTTTTATTCCGGTGATGGGACTTATAGCCCCAACGTTGCTTCATATATAAATGTTGTTGAAGAATTCATAAGAAAAAACGACGTGAGATCTGTCCTTGATATCGGATGTGGCGATTTCCGCGTGATGTCCCAGGTGGTTGATAAAGTTGATGTGATGTATACAGGCGCTGATGTTGTAGATGATTTAATTCGCCGGAATCAACAGGAGTTTGGCAGACCCAAAACGAAGTTTGTAAAATTGAACGCAATAGATGATGAGCTGCCAGATGCTGACCTGATCACCATAAGACAGGTTTTGCAACATCTGAGTAATGATCAGATCCTGAAGATCCTGACAAAATTGGCGAAGTTTAAATACGTATTGATCACTGAACATGTTCTTATTGGCGATGATGTAGTCCCCAATTATGATAAGATCCCCGGGCCACATATAAGATCGAGATCATTGTCTGGTGTTTATATTGATCTGCCGCCATTTAATGTACCTGACGTAAAAGTCGTTGTTGAAGTTCGTGAAGATGAGCCTATCAAAGGTAAGCTGCATCCGGCTGTTCTGAGAACATACTTAATCGAAAACTCCCTGTCAGCTATGCAATAAAAATTTGCAGCATAAACACAACAAAGCCATCCTGTGAGGGATGGCTTTGTTGTGTTTATTTAATTTCATTCAGTAGATCCAGTACCTTCTCCCGCTTCAAAATAAGGTAGCCTATCTTTTCTTTAGCTACACCATCTTTTAACTGATAAGTGAAGTACAGATTGTCATCAATCACCTGCGATTCGAAATATTTAAAGCGGATATTCTCTGCATTCTGCAACTCTTCCGCAATTTCATACAAGTGAGTAGATAGAATGAACAGACAGTTCGTACTCTTCAGCAATCCGTTCACCACAGCCAGTGAACAGTTCTTGGCATCTTCCACATTCGTGCCTTTAAACATTTCATCTATCAGTACCAGCCACTTTTTGTTATCGTTTATTTTGATGATCGTGTTCTTGATACGCTGTACTTCATTGTAGAAATAACTTTCTCCTTTGAAGATGTTATCCTGCACAGAGATATTACTGAAGATCCCGTTGAAGAAGCTCAGTTTCATATTAGCGGCGGGTACGCCCATGCCTATATGTGCCAGGAAAACCGCAACCCCGACAGCTTTGATGAAGGTTGTTTTTCCCGCCATATTAGCCCCTGTCAGAAACAGGAAATGCGACTGCTGTTTCATAGTGATATCGTATGATACCGGTTTCGGGAGGATGATATGATACAGGTTATCCAGCTCCACGAAGGGATTAGGCGTATCGTCAAAAACCGGGAACTGCAATTTAAAATGCCGTACTGCTTTGGCCATAGCATAGTACGCATCCAGGCGGCGATAAATATCCAGCAGTTCTGAAATGTTTTTCCTTTGTCTCTTGCGGATATAGTGGTCATACCGCAGGATCTGCACAAAAGACACAGGACCTGCTTCATCTGCGACGATGATATCGTTGAATTCTTTCTGATACAACAAATGATGCGCCCTGTCCAGCAACTGTTTCAGTATCTTGGGCGTCTGGTCTGTATTAAAATTCTTTTCCAGCTGGCGGAAGCCTTTCAGTAAGTTGAGCAGCTGGGCAAAGGAGAACTTAATAAAACTATAGTCGGGCGAGAAGATCGTTTTAGTCAGCAGGGCGCTTAACATCAATCCAATACCATCCGGATTGCTGATCGGCTCTATTTGTGCCTCCAGGTAATTTTCCATTACGACGATTGTACCATTACTGATAATATCTGCCGGCCATCCTTCTTCCTGTTGCAGGATATACTGCAGCACCTTCTGCCTTTCTTCTATGGAAGCAATATCTTTTAACGGATTGCTATACAGATACCGTAAGTAATCCTTGCCGCCTGTGGTAGTGGTAAAATCCAGTTTATGAAACAGCGAATATTCTTCTTCACGGTTAAATATAGAGAGATCATAGTAGGTTGTTTTGTCCAGTTCCATGCACAGGTATTTTTAGTGAATATACGGATAATAGAAAAAAACATCGGTGTCATGACAATTAGCAGTCCCGATCATACTTATAGATGCAAGACACCGGCATTTCCATAAAATGTTGAGGATGGTAAGTATACAAAAGAAAAAATGCTCTTATCCATTACCGGTAAGAGCATTTGTCTTATTATTAAAAGATGATTAACGGCTAAATGACAGGCGCTGTCCTCTTTCAGATTCGTTGAACGTACCATTCTCATACGCCAGATGCCCACTCACAAAAGTATGCGTTACGGCAGCAGGGAATGTATGTTCTTCGAAAGGAGACCAGCCACATTTATAATAGATATTTTGCTTGTCGACAGTAGTTGCCTGTTGCAGATCCACGATCACACAATCAGCAAAATAACCTTCCCGCAAATATCCCCTGTCCTTGATCTGGAAACAAACTGCCGGTGCATGGCTCATCTTTTCCACCACTTTTTCCAGTGTAATGTTGCCGAGCGACACATGTTCCAGCATCAGCAACAGGCTATGCTGTACTAATGGAACACCGGAAGGGGCCTGTAGATACGGCTGCTGCTTTTCTTCCCAGGTATGTGGCGCATGGTCTGTAGCAATGATGTCCAGCCTGTCATCCAGCAGGCCTTGCCAGAGTGCATGTTTATTGTGCACCGCTTTAATAGCAGGATTGCATTTGATCAGGTTACCGTACTTGGCATAATCATCTGCCGAAAAATGCAGGTGATGTACACATACTTCCGCCGTAATGCGTTTCTCTGCCAGTGGCAGCATATTACTGAACAGCTGTAATTCCTTTTCTGTTGAAATGTGCAGGATATGCAGTCTTGAGTTGAATTTTTTGGCAAACTGAATAGCTGTGAGAGAAGATTCGAAGCAGGCCTCCTCATTACGGATGATCGGGTGATATTCTGTGGTAAGCTTTTCCGCACCTACTTCCTGTTTGTACTTTTCCATGTTGGATTTGATGATCTTCTCATCCTCACAATGTGTTGCTATCAGCAATTCAGAACCTGAAAAGATCTGTTCCAGTGTAATGTAATTGTCCACCAGCATATTTCCGGTAGAAGATCCCATGAAGATCTTCACACCGCAGATCTGATCTTTCCTTGCGTTAGTTTTCAGCACTTCTTCCACGTTGTCATTGGCTACACCCATGAAAAAGGAGTAGTTGGCCAGTGAGTGCTGTGCCGCAATTTTATATTTATCTTCCAGTAGATCTTGTGTAAGGGCTGCAGGCTGTGTATTGGGCATTTCCATAAAACTGGTAGTACCTCCGGCAACCGCCGCGCGGGCTTCCGTATAAATAGTGGCTTTGTGGGTAAGGCCCGGCTCACGGAAATGGACCTGGTCGTCAATAACACCAGGCAACAAGTGTTTGCCTTCGCCGTTAATTTCTGTGTATTGACCACTTACATTCAGCTGCGGAGCGATCTTAGCGATGCGGCCATCCTGTATGTATACGTCCTGAACAGTAGTGGTACCTTCATTGACCACTGATATATTGCGGATAATGTAATTCATGGCGCAAAGATAGTAAATAGACGATTTGTCCCACCCGACTATCCGCGCTAAGAACTTAACCTTCCAGGTGAATGGAGAAAACGATCATCCTGGAATTGAGTTTGTCGATCACATTGGAATAACGCAGGTGCTCATCTTTCACATGTACGTTACCAATACCATTGCTGATCTTAAACTCGGGAGAGAAGATAAAACTTGGGAAATAGAACTCAAACCCTGCTCCGAATTCATAACCGAAATCGCTTTTCCTGATCTTTACCAGGTCTTCCGCACGACGCGCCCTCGCATTGGAAGCGAGGTCATAGTCGTATTTCAAACCGCCGATCGTATACACACGCATGTTACCAATACGGTCTGATTTGAATTTCAGTTGTAACGGAAAGCTAAGCAGGATGGACTCAATATTCTTGGTCGTTTCCCTTGCCGGGTAGTTCTCTTTATAGTAAAGGTTCTTGGAGGCAAATAATAACTGCGGATTGAAGCGGATATCGAAGTATTCGCTCAGACGCAGGTTACCCAGTAACCCGAGGTTAAAACCGAAGGTCCTCAAAGGCTCTGCCACCATGATAGAATCCTGTTTGAGGAATATTTCATCATGGTACAGTTTGAAGTTTGAATTATTACCTGCGAGTGTAATACCAAAGTAATAGGGCTTGGCATCGTGTTCTTCCATGTACATGGTGGTCTGCGCTTTCGCGCTGCCTGTATTCCATAGGATGGCCAGAAGTACTAGCGGGATGCGCAATAAATAGAGCTGATGCCGAATGTGAGCTTTTTGCATGTTACTGCTTGGAAACCGGTATTAATTAAAATATTACACATTTCCTGACCTTGTGGGAACGCTTTCACTGACTCCGGCAGATAGCTATATGCTGCTTCGCTCTTTGCTACCCATTTCCCGATCAAAGGTGTAATATAACGAAAATATAAATTATATAATTGTTTAATAGGAAAAGCGGTTGGATTAGAAAATTCCAGGATTACCAGTTTTCCTCCCGGTTTGAGTACACGCAACATTTCAGACAGCCCTTTTTCCAGATTCTCAAAGTTGCGCACACCGTATGCTACCGTTATTGCATCAAACGTCTGGTCAGGAAAACTTATTGTCTCACTGTCGCCCAGTTGGAGGGTTATTTTGTCGGATAAGCCGAGTTTATTGATCTTCTCACGCCCGTGGGAGAGCATGCCTTCAGATATGTCAATTCCTGTAATAGTATTGGGTTGCAGCATTTTATTCGCCATAATGGCAAAGTCGCCGGTACCGGTAGCCACATCCAGCATCTTCTTAGGTTGCAGGGCTTTTAATTGCTTTAACGCTTTCTTTCGCCATTGGATATCAATACCTAATGACATGAAATGGTTCAGGAAATCATAGCGGTGGGCAATGTCGTTGAACATGGTCGCTATCTGTTCCTTCTTACTTAGTTCTGATGTGGCAAACGGTACAATCTTCTTATCTGACATAGCCCGCAAAGTTAGGAGAAAATAGAGAAATGCTGGCAATAAGTAAATTTTCATGAACTTTGTGCCCGAAGACTAATATTATGATCATCAAGAGCGCAGAATACCTCATCAGTAATGTTGACTGGCAGAAATGCCCCACTCCGAACCTTCCGGAATATGCCTTTATAGGCCGATCCAACGTGGGTAAGTCATCCCTGATCAATATGTTGGCTAACAATGAAAAGCTGGCAAAAACGTCCGGAACTCCGGGTAAAACCCAGCTTATCAACCACTTCCTGATCAATCAGGCCTGGTACCTGGTGGATCTGCCGGGATATGGATTCGCCAAGGTAAGTCAGTCGCAACGCAGATCGTGGGAGCAGATGATCGAAAACTATCTCCGTAAAAGGGAAAACCTGGTCAATGTCTTTGTACTGATCGACAGCCGTCATACCCCGCAGAAACTGGATATAGACTTCGTTAACCAGCTGGGCGAGTGGCAGATCCCATTCTCCCTGGTATTTACAAAAGCAGATAAGAGCACCCAGGCCGAGACCAGCCGGAATGTAAAGGCGTTCCTGAATAAACTAAGGGAGTCATGGGAATTCCTCCCCGCTCATTTTGTAACAAGTACAGTGAAAAAATCCGGCAGGGATGCTATCCTGTCGTCTATAGATGAGATGAATACGGAGTTCCGGGCCATTGCCTGACCCGGTAGTAGCTGGTAATTACTTCACTCTTATATACACACGGCCAACGTGAACGTTGGAATGCACAGACCGCAGGGATAATGTATCATTTCCGGTAATGTTGCAGCTGAATATCCTTGGATTCCATGGATCGCTATCTGCTACCAGGTATGGCTGGTGATCGCTTTTCAGGGCCATCAGGAAGGTCTCCCTGGAAATGAGCGTGTCCCGGCTGTAGGTCAGCATTTTATTACCATCAAATTTCAGGACCTCGAGCGACTGGCTGTCGCGGGCTACCAGGGAATTCCCCGGGCTATTGGAGTATAAAAGTCTCCAGCTGCCCTGCAGCTTCTGTGAGGAAGTGTCTGAAAGAGTTTCTTTTTTGCACGAAGAGTTGGCAAATACTAGCAGTAGTATGACAGTTATGTAGGCACGCATGTTGGACAGCTATTCAGTAAATCAGTATAACAGTATATCAGTATTACAGTATAAATTAAGGAATTTTTTTCAAAAAAACGAGCCCCCGTTCGGGACCGCCATTTGAACTTTGGAGGTCAACTATCTCTTTAACCGCTTCTGGCTTAAGTTTCAGCTGCTACTATTTACAAAGACTTAACAAAACAATATTTAGCGGGGAATTTCGTTGACGCCCTCTCTATGTGGTAGGATAGACGTGTTTTCGGGCTGGAGCTCTTGTCAGCGTGGGATTTTTCTGGGGGAAAAAAGCCCCTGGATGCGAAGTGACGCATCCTGATAGCGGGGAAAAGTAATATCAGCCTGCAGGCTTTAGTTCACTACCTTATCCGCACAGCAGCTGCTGGCGAAGGCATCGGGTTTTGCTTTAAAGGCAAATCCCATTCCCAGTATATAACCCATTGCTTCACGCAGCGCCAGGTTACTTTTGAACTGGGGGTTCGTGTTAATGTCTGCATGTACTTCCATGTCCACATCGTATTCGGTGAACAGGTCACACAGTTCGTAGGCGATCTCAATACTCTTGGCCACTTCAATGAGCATACGCTCTTTGATGGAATAAGAGTCGCGTGTTTTGTCATTGTGGATGAACATGAAACCTCCATGTCCTTCACGCAGGAAAACGATCACCGTTGCAAATTCTGTTTCCGCACCTTTTACCTGTGAGTCCGTGCCAATACACACTTTTAAATGAAAGCCCTTCCCGGTTTCCCGGATAATTGCCTGGCGTACTTCTTCCTTAATGGGCAAATGAATCGGTTCGCCGTTGAATCTTCTCCATTTCATGATTATATATGATTAGAGTGAATAGGCGTGGTCGTTAAGATTACATCAATGCCGTTCTATCGTTTTAGATCCTTGCTGGTAGGGGAGTATTATAAGTAATATACAAAAATTTATCAGCAATCTGATGAGAGAAAGTAATAATTAACGGGTCCTTATTGCAGAAGGGAAGGTATTTCAAAGGAATTCGTACCGGCCGTGTATCAATACTGACCGGTACTAAGTAATACCAGCGTACAGGCTTCGACTGGCTCAATACCTTTACTGGTGGCTAACGCAGCCAGTTCGTCGTTTTCTGTGCCCGGATTAAAAATAATACGTTTCGGATGCAGCTGCAGTATATAATCGTAGTACTCCTGTTGTAGCATAGGGTTCATATAAAGCGTAACGGTATCGACATCCGCCGGTGTAGGATGCTCTTTCGTTATAGGCGTATCGCCTATTTGCCCGTCTTTTTTACCAATAGCAAGTACCGGATGTCCTTTACCGGCCAGTCTGGATACTGCCAGGTAACTATATCTGCTCGGATTGGGAGATGCGCCTAAAACAACCGTGAATTTCTTGTCGCTCATAAATAGTCTGTTTACATATACCCGCCAGGGTCTACACCCCGGCAGGTACTTTCTATGTCAGAGCAAACATCAAACCATAATGATTTATACGAGATGGTACCGCCGCCTTGGCAGTCGACCGATAATATTCTCCATGGCAGGCTGAAGCTGTGGGTATTCGAAGATAAAGCCCGCCTGTAAGGCCCGGGTAGGCAACACCCAGCGGCTTTTCAGCAATAGTTCTGTTTCTGTGCCGATAATCCCCGCTCCGATACGCAGCATCCAGCGGAAGGCCGGCAAACCGAAAAGATGTCCGCCCGCGTTGCGTAATGTCTTCATAAACTGCCGGTTGCTGACAGGGTGAGGGGCACTGCAATTGAATGTGCCATCCAGTTCAGGATGTTCATAAAGCCACTCCATCATCCGGCACACATCGGTAATATGCACCCAGCTGAATTGTTGTCTGCCACTACCCTGATAACCCCCGAGGCCGAATTTCATGAGGTTCAGGTAAGGTTCAATTACACCTCCCTGGTGCCCAAGCGTAACGGCTATACGCAGCACTGCCTTACGGGTGCCGGGCACAGATGCCTCATTGAACACTGATTCCCAGCGCTTGCATACCTGTACGGAAAAATCGTTTTCTATTTCTCCGGTAAATTCGTCCATAGGCCGGTCTTCCGCATGCCGGTAGATAGTAGCGGAAGCCGCATTGATCCAGAGGACGGGCGGATGTTGCAAGGTGCGTATGGCTGCTCCTAATACCGCCGTGGCATTAGTCCTGCTGTCAAATATCTCCTGTTTGTTTTCTTCTGTATAACGGCAGTTTACACTTTTGCCCGCAAGGTTGACCAGCAGATCTGTGTTTTCCAGCTGTTCCACCCATTTGCCCAGGGTCTTACCGTCCCATCTGATATATTTTACCCGGCCATATTCCGCTATAGGGTTTCTTGTAAGGATAACAATATCATTATCGCTGCCGAAATATTCGATCATCCCCGCACCGATAAATCCCGTACCGGCAGCTATGACTATTTTTTTATTTTTCATGGTAAGTAGATTGACTCTGTTTCAGAACTTTCAATAAAAAGTGAAATATGCAGACAAAAAAATATTACTTGAATAACTTCATCAGCGTTCCATAGAACCAGCTTTCTTCAGCCTTTACAAAACTGTTGATGGCTTTGTCCGTCTGATGAGCAAACTTATTGATACCTTGTATGGACTCTTTAAAGGCTTTTACGTGTTTATCTTTCACGTCCCCTTCCACTTCCTGTAGTTGGTTCAAAGTCTTGATAATCGGGTCTAATTCACGTCGTTTTCTCTCCCTGGCAATTTCAGTAGCTACCTTCCAGATATCTTTTTCAGCAGAGAAGTATTCTTTTCTTTCCCCGGGGATTAATATACGATCAACCAGGCCCCAGTTGATCAGTTCCCGTACGTTCATATTCGTATTGCCACGGGAAATGTTCAGTTCAGCCATGATATCATCGGCACTCAGCGGATCAGGCATGACCATCAGCAAGGCGTGGATCTGAGCCATGGTACGGTTAATACCCCATTGGGCCCCTAAAGATCCCCAGCTTTGTATAAACTGTGCTTTTGCTTCTGCCAATTTCATGTGATCCTTATTTTTCGTTACCCAAATGTAATGGTAAGTTATTGAACTTTCAAAAGAAAGTGAAAGAGAGGAGGAAATATTAATTAAGATAGCCTTGTATCCCGGGGTTTACAACTGGTTTATCCTTTTGAATATAATCCGACCCTGTTGCCGTCGGGGTCAAAGATGATCGCGAAATATCCCAGGTCCTGCAACTCAGATACGGGTCGTTTATCGAGTTCAATTTTACCTCCTGCGGCTTCTACACGTTCCAGCACTTCAGTGAGATCTTCGCCGGCATGCAGGTAGATCAGCGTGCCACGCTGGCTGGGAAAATACTCGGAACCCTGAACAATGGCTCCGCCAATACCATTATTGAGCCTATCAAACAGAAAGAACGCTTTCTTCTTAAGACCCAGCTGCTCCTGAGGCATTTCATAGTTGAATATCTGACTGTAAAACTTCCTGGCCCTGTCGATATCATGTACAGGGATTTCGAACCAGCTTGCCGCATTCTTAGGAATCTCCATTTATCATTTAGTTGTGGGGGCAACTTAAATTTAAACATTTATATGGCAACTCCCAAATTCTGATGTTGAATAACAGCGTGTTAAGATGATAGGTGAGGGGTTAAAAAAGAACAGGCGTCCCGTTTAACGGAACGCCTGTTTTATAGTTAGTTGTTGATATAAAATTTATACCAGCATAGTTACCGGATTTTCCAGGTAGCTCTTCAGTGTAGCCAGGAAACGTGCGCCTACAGCTCCATCCACGCTACGGTGGTCACAGCTCAGGGTCAGCTTCATGATATTTACCACTTTGAACTGTCCTTTCTCGGAAACAACAGTTTCTTTGATACCACCAACAGCCAGGATCGCAGAATCCGGAGGATTGATGATTGCAGTGAATTCATCGATACCCATCATACCCAGGTTGGAGATAGTGAAGGTGTTACCGGAGAAATCCTGCGGCTGCAGTTTCTTGTTCTTCGCCTTGTCATACAGGTCTTTCGCTTCACCAGCAATCTGGCTCAGTGTTTTCTGGTCTGCAAAACGAACAACCGGAACGATCAGGCCATCTTCAATTGCAACGGCAGAACCGATGTGGATGTGGTGGTTCTGACGGATGAAGTCTCCCATCCAGCTGCTGTTCACATCAGGATGCTGACGCAGTGCCAGGGCAGAAGCCTTGATCACCATATCGTTGAAGGAGATCTTGATCGGAGACACTTCATTGATAGCTTTACGTGCTTCAATGGCTTTGTCCATATTGATATCTACTTTCAGGTAGAAGTGAGGAGCAGTGAATTTGCTTTCGCTCAGACGTTTAGCGATCACCTTACGCATCTGGCTTAACTGAACGTCGGTATGACCTTCCTGACCTGCCGGGGTGAATGCTGCAACTTTAGCGGCTGGAGCTGCACCTGGTTTGGTTGCTGCAGGAGCTGCGGATGGAACAAAGCTATCAACGTCTTTCTTCACGATCCTGCCACCGTCGCCGGAACCAGTTACTTTATTGATGTCGATGCCTTTTTCTTCAGCCAGTTTCTTAGCCAGCGGAGATGCTTTCACACGTCCGTCCTTGCTTTCTGAAACTTCAGGCGTAGCTGCCGGAGCTGCAGATGCAGCCGGAGTAGCTGTTGGTGCCGCCTGTGCTGCTGGTTTTGCACCACCGGCGCCTTCTGCTGCGAGGATCGCATCTACATTAGTACCTTTCTTACCAACTATTGCAATGATACCGTTTACTTTAGCGGCATCACCTTCTTTTACACCTACATATAACAGCTCACCGTCAGCGTAACCGATCACTTCCATGGTAGCCTTGTCGGTTTCTACCTCTGCCAGTACATCATCACTTTTTACGGTATCGCCTACTTTTTTGTTCCAGGCTACGATCTTACCTTCCGTCATGGTGTCGCTCAACAGCGGCATACGGATAACGGTAGCGTTTTTCAGTGCTTCTGCCGCAGCTGCGCTGTCAGCACTGCTGGCTGCCGGAGCCGGAGCTGCAGTTTCCTGCGCCGCTGGTTTGGCTTCAGCTGCTGCCTGGCCATTATTATTACCTCCACCGAGTAAAGACTTATAGTCCTCACCTGGTTTCCCTACAATTGCTATGATCTCATTTACTTTAGCAGCCTTACCCTTCTCGACACCAATATATAATAGGGTACCTTCCACATAGCCCATCACTTCCATGGTGGCTTTATCTGTTTCCACCTCAGCAATTACGTCGTCTGCTTTTACGGTATCACCTACCTTTTTATGCCATTCCGCGATCACCCCTTCAGTCATTGTGTCACTCAAAAGGGGCATTCTGATAACTTCTGCCATAGTATTATTCCAAATTTTGCCCAAACCTACAAAAGAAATGCGAATTGTGAAAGTTAGATTACGGAAGATATTTCTGTAAACCTTCTTTAAAAATCCAGTTCCATATTCAATCTATCTTTCAGTTCCTTTATCAGCGGATATTTTTCCGTCATTTTCTGGAACTGCTCCCGGCTGGAAAGTGGCGCGGGGCCAATATCCATCGTTTGCTGCGTCTCATCCAGGTGCAAGGTCAGCACGAGAGCCGGATTCTGAAATTTTTCTTTGAAAAAAGCCGAAATGGCTAGTTTTTCTTCCTCCATGAAGCGGAATTGCACAATATTCCTGCTCGTAATGGTGATTTCTTCAGGTCCGGCCATGTTAATAACAGCCAGCGCGAGATTACTCACGACTGTCATTTTGTTAGCCTGCCTGAACCTGTCGATGAATTCATCCCAATATACGTGAAGTGCGCCCAGGGTCATGGGAATGATCTCCTGCACCGCCTTTGTACCTTGTTTTGCCGCCAGCGCCTCTTTCATAGCGGCAAGACCTGTCATCTTGGTTTGCGGTACTGCAGGCTGTACTGGCTTTGATGCCGTGGCCGTTCCCGCCGTAACAGGGTTTGCCACAGGTTGTACCGGTGGCGCCTGACGCTGTACTGGTTGTGCTGGCGCCTGCTGTACGTTGTGGTTAGAAGCCGGTGGTGGTGTTTCTATCGTCAACCGGGCCTCATTTGCAGCAATAGAGCCACTGGTGGCCGGTTGTCCTGACATATTTTTGGCCGCAGGTGCGGCTTGCATGAAGGATGACCTTAATTTTTGCGGTACCGCGCCGTCAGCTACCAGTTTTTTTTTTACTACCTCTCCGGTCTGATCATCGCTGACTAAGGTAACGGCCTGCTGAAGGAAACACAGCTTGATCAGCGCCATTTCCACATGCAGTCGCTTATTACGTGCCATCCTGTAGTTGATTTCCGTCTCATTCAACAGGTGCAGCGCCGTGATCAGGTAAGATGGACCTACCTTACCGGACATCTGTTTATACCTGTCCTTAAGATTACCGGATACTTCCACCAGGTGCAGCACTTTTTCCTCCTTGCTCATCAGCAGGTTACGGAGAAACTCCGACCAGCCGTTCAGGAAGTTATCCCCCTCGAAACCTTTCTGGAGGATCTCATCAAATATCAGCAGGGCAGTAGCAACATCCTGTTGTAATACCGCCTCCATTATTTTAAAGAAATAGTCGTAATCCAGGATGTTCAGATGCTCCAGCGTATTCTGATAAGTCAGATGTCCGCCAGTAAAGCTCACGATCTTATCCAGCGTGCTGAGAGAGTCACGCATACAACCATCGGTTTTCTGCGCTACCAGGTGCAGCGCATCGGATTCTGCCTGAATGCTTTCTTTCTGGCAGATCTCCTGTAAATGCTCTACGGTATCCTGGATAGTAATGCGTTTGAAATCAAAGATCTGACACCGGCTCAGAATGGTCGGGAGGATCTTGTGCTTTTCTGTGGTTGCCAGGATAAAGATGGCATAAGAAGGGGGCTCTTCCAGCGTTTTCAGGAACGCATTAAATGCGGAAGAACTGAGCATGTGGACCTCATCTATGATATAGATCTTGTATTTTCCTGCCTGTGGTGCGAAACGAACCTGCTCCACCAGCGTACGGATATCATCTACCGAGTTGTTGGAAGCAGCATCCAGTTCATGGATATTGAAGGAACTACCCTCGTTGAAAGACGTACAGGAATGACATTGATTACATGCTTCCCCATCAGGTTGCAGATTCTCACAGTTGATTGTTTTGGCCAGGATACGGGCACAGGTTGTTTTTCCCACACCTCTCGGACCGCAAAACAGGAAGGCGTGGGCCAACTGATTATTACGGATCGCATTTTTAAGGGTGGTCGTAATATGTGATTGTCCGACTACGGTTGAAAAATTCTGTGGACGGTATTTACGGGCTGAAACGATAAAATTCTCCATATATACAACGCATTCGCGAGGGCCGAAAGTACACAAAATAGTCCATAGTCCCTAGCCGCTAACTGATAGTTCATAGTACCCGCCGCTATGGTAATAACTTACATATTAAGAAAAGTAAACCGTCAATGTGGAACAGATAGCTCACTGAAGTCAAGACAGCGATAAAGGAAATCTTTTTTCATCAGAACGATGCTGTTGTTGTAATGGTCAGATACGCTGGCGCTGATATCATGCATCGTTTCCAGTCCTTCCGGTAACGGCGGATGTTCCAGCATATACGGATACTGGTATTGTATGAAATGTGTCACCTTTTGTTGTAGTTCAGGTTCCCACTGGTCACTGATATGATGCTGGAACAACAGCTCCTGTAATAGCTGCAGTAGTTGTTCCGCTTCCTGCCGGAGTATCCCGAGCCGGGCGTCTGCTTTTTCCGGCGGAGTATTGCTGGCGCCATAAAAGGCGGGTATGCTTTCCATAATGATGCCGGCAATCTCATTAAGGGCGTTCGCCCTTACCTGATGCGAGAGGATACGTCTGTACTGTTCCTGCAAATTAGTTGCTGCTTCCAGCGCATGTTGCAACGCGAACGTATAATGATAACGAAGTGCCATCAGATCCTGGTCCTGCAGCCATTGGCTGTCCCTGGTTATCTGCTGGTGTAATTTATCCAGCACCTTCAAGGCTTCATGATTACGGTACTGCACATTTTCATAAGTGAACTGGGGCACCTGGATCTCTCCAGTGATAATAGCCTGTAAGGTTGCGGCATCCTGCACATCACGGAAATAATGCCTGATCCGTTGCCGGTGCGACTTCGGATACAGGGTAGACAGTGTATATAAAGTTTGCTCTTCCTCCGAAAAAGGTTCCAGTCTGCCGGGAGATATGTCAGAGAAAGGCCTGTCGTCATAATAGCTGTTATATGGCGCAGGAAAAGCATATTGCTCATGGAATGTTTCGATCTCCCTGATAAAATCGGCTGCGGAAGACCACTGTTCGGGCATTTCTTCCGGTGCCAGTACATCGTAGATCTGATGTGACATTTGCTCCTGTAACGTTTCCGCATCATGGAACAACGTCCATGCACTTTGCGGGATCTTCACACCGGGTATGCCGGCAGCCAGGTAACGTTGTTCACGTTCTTCCTGCGTCGGATGAGATGCCCACTTATCACGGAACTGCACCTGGCTTTTCACGGTCGTACCGAATTGATCATCATCATACTGTGGCAGCTGCTGATGGTCCAGTGGCGTACTATTTTGCTTTGCATGATATTTTATGAGCATGCTGTGCGCTTCATAAATATTCCGGATAAACCGCTGTTGCCGCGCCCATGATGTTGTTCGCTGCAGTAGCTGCTGGAAACAGGCATTGCTCATTTCAGCCCGGCGCATGGCAGAGATGGCAGTATCTGTCCCGCAAATTGAAAGCGCTACCTCATCTGCCTGAAACTCCATTTCACGGCTTAAGCGCATGTACTGCCGGTTGATCAGTTCATGCATCTGCCGGAAAAGAAAATGCAAACCTGCAGCGAGTAATACAAACACGCGCGAGAATAAAGCCGCTAACAAACCTTTATTGGATAACCATATAATTGCGCTGCGCCAGCTCCTGTTTTCATAAAGAATATTGTAGATGATCCTGTTAATCGTATATACGTGCAGGACCAGTTTCATGCTACGTTGTGAGAAGTGCCCGAATTCATGCGCCAGCACCATTTTGAACTCACTGATGTTAAGACTGTTCACCATGCCGAGCCCTATCACCAGGTTTTTGTCCGCTTCGCCAAAAAGTCCCATGATACCGGGCGAGTGAAATACTACTGCATTGACATCTGGTACGAGATAAACTTTTTTCGGTAATGGCGCCTTTGTCTGCTTTACAAGTTTGTGTATAAAATCAAATAACACCGGTTGTTCCTGCTCTGTGACGATGGTACGGTAAGGTACGACAGTCCTATGCCTGCTGAAGAGGAACAGCATAATGAACACTGTTTGCAGAACTCCCAGTAACAGCAATCCTGCACCCGCTACTGAAGTGAAAATGCCGGATAAACCCTGGTAGGAAGCATACACAATAAGAGAACTTCCGCTCCATATACAGGCTGCCATCAGCAGTAATGAGCATAACAATAAAATGATATAGGTGACATAGAACAACAGGACACCGCCCGTCATTCGTAGCACCTCTTGTTTAAAGTACGTACCTGACGCAGTATTGTTCATATACACAATAGTTCTTGGGAGCCTCCGCATTGGTTGTTGGACATAGTATCAACGGTTATGGTGAATCTTCTCAGCTCATTATAAATATAATTCTTATTTCCGTGCCGGAACATAACACGAACGGGAAATAATTTTCATTTTCATCGCTTTTAGTTAAATTCGGTACATCGATTTAACCTGTTAAATGACCGGTTTAGGAGAGTCAGGAACTCTTATTGATTGTGAGTTTAATGCCAACGTTTTTTCAACTTTTAAATGCATACGATGTATCTATCGGTTGCTTTTGGATTAATCCCTAATATCCCACCTCTGTTCGTGATCGTAAATACCCATTTAGTCAATGACATCACTGTTCCGGCAGTTATAGCTATTGGCCCATCGTCTTTATTGTTGCTGTTATTGTTGATAACAGTGGTTGTCCTCCTGTTTTATATCCGTTATCTCCGGAAACAATTATTACACATAAATCGTACCGGGAAAGGAACGGAAAACCCCGGGCTGAATATGGTCAATAACATCAGCCGGGAAGTGCGTGCCCCGCTCAATGCCATCGTCGGTTTCAGCGAACAGTTGTCATATACCGCCCTGGATACTTATCAAAGGGAATTACTTGGCGCGGTAGAAAATGCTGCAGGCATACTGATGCAGATACAACAAAATATCCGGGAACTGGACTGGTTGCAGAAAGGTGAATTGCGTCTTGATAATTATTCATTTTCACCTTATAAAATATTAAATACTGTTATGGAGAAGCTATCTCCGCTGGCCCATAGCAAACACCTTGTATTTGACGTCGCCTATGAAGGAGAACAGCAACTGGAAGTGAGTGGTGACGGTGAACGTTTGTCGCGGATACTTACCTGTCTGACCGAAAATGCGATCAGGTACACCGATACCGGAAGCGTACGCTGCCATATGCGTACAGATAAACGACCGGCAGGGGAAGTACAGGTAGATGTGCAGATAAGAGATACGGGACAGGGGATCACCACTGAAAGGCTTCCCTTTATATTCAAACAATATACGTACAATACGCCTACGGTTGCAGACGCCGTGCACGGTGCCGGTTTTGGGCTGGCGCTGGTCCGCGCTTTGGTCGATCTGCATAATGGTCAGTTGACCGTGGAAAGCTCGCTGGGAAAAGGCAGTTGCTTTTCCTGTTCTATCAGCTACAAAGCTGCACCGGTTCCGCAAACGATCATCGTTACACAGCAGGAGGTAGAACAGATGACCGGTCATTGCATGAATGGCAGGTATGTGCTGGTGGCAGACGATCAGGAAATGAACCTGGCGCTGATGGAAAAGATCCTGACCCGCTGGCAATGCCGTTTTGATAAGGCGTCTGACGGAGTAGCTGCCTATGAGTTATTTATTAGCAATAACTATGATATTGTGCTGCTGGATCTGCAAATGCCCTGCATGACAGGGATCGAGGTAGTTAAAAAGATACGGGGAGATAAGGAACTCCAAAAGGCACAGGTGCCTGTGCTGGCACTGACAGCAGATACTACTATGCCTGGAAACCAGGAATTTATCGATGCGGGATTTAACGACTATCTTCTGAAGCCCTTCAGGGAAAAAGATATTTATGACGTCATTGTCCGCCATCTCCGGCCGCTGACCTCAAATAATACAATTGACGCCCAATACTGAAAGGCAGTCCGTTTCCCGGCTTATTTAAACCCTGTTGGACAAGCTGTATGCACCGAGGAGGATCGGCCCTGTTTAGAGAATAGGATGACGCTGAAACTCTTTCGTTCTGTCAAAAAGGTAACGGTAAGTAGTGAGCTTCCGGCTGGGCTTCGTACCCAGGCTCTCAGCAATATTCAGCATTTTTGGATTAAAATCGCCTATCCATTGCAGTTCATATTGTGTATAAGGAAGTTCTTTCTGGATTACCTTTGCTCCCTCCACGATCATATAGGCATCCACGCCTTTGCCCTGAAATTCCGGCACTATACCGAATACGATGCCCGTGAATTTCTTACACCTTTTCATCAGTTTCAGATACAGGAACTGTAACTTCTGGAGCAGGCCGAACTTACCGTTCATATATTTGAAGAACTGGTTCAGTTCAGGCAGGTTTAGCCAGCAGGCTATGGGTTCATTCTTATAGTAGACAAACCAGACAACCTTTTCGTCCATAGCGGCAGACATCTGTTTAAAGATATTCAGTGCCTGCTGTTTGCTAATATCTTTACCGCCCTGGTGGCCCGCCCAGGCTTTGTTGTATACTATGCTGAAGTCCTCTGCATATTTGGGCAGGTTCTTTTTGTCTATATATTCAGCGTGATAACCGGGATCGCTTTCGATGAGTGCATGCCGTGCAAAGAACTTATCCTGTAATTGCGTATCCACGCTCATCGCATAACAGATCTGGTGAAAGAACGGCTGGAAGCCATATGTTTCCATTAACTGCTGATAATAAGGCGGATTGAAGTTCATACCATACAAAGGCTCATAGAATCCATCCACAAGCAGGCCCCACCAACGGTCACGCTCCCCGAAATTAATAGGGCCGTCCATTGCTTCCATCCCTCTTTCCCTTAGCCATTCACGGGCTGTATCAAACAGGAGGTTGGCCGCCGCCTGATCATTGATGCAATCAAAGAAGCCCACGCCGCCGGTAGGCTGGGTATCTCCTTTGGTCTTATATCTTTTATTCACGAAGGCGGCAATACGGCCGATCGGTTTACCACGATCATCCTTAAGTATCCAGCGCACACACTCTCCCTGCCTGAAAGCCTTGTTCTTTTCCGGATCGAATACCATGTTAATATCTTTATCCAGCGGACGTATCCATTCAGCAATCTGCTTATTCAATGCCACATGGGTATCTATAAATTCCTTTGCAGTCTTCTTATTCTTAACGATCACCAATTCCATAGGGAGCGAATTTGAGGTGCAAAAATAGTGTTTAAAGTCGATAGTCGATAGTGTACAGGGAATGGGGTATATAAGTACGTCATCCGTCGATAATGGTTACCCATGCGCGTACTTTTAACATTTATTTTTCAAATGGACGATTACTTTTATAACGTGTCTGTAGCTAAATAGTGTCCCGGCCTTTCATAATCCATTTACCCACTTATGCTAAAAAAACGAAGGTGGCTGCTTCCTGCCATTATTATTCCTGTTCTTGCGATCTGTTATTTTATGTTCTCTGGTAAGGCTGCCGACAGCAGTATTACCGCCAAAGTACGCAAAGGTAATTTCCGTGATGTAGTAAACAGTTCAGGAGAACTGCAGGCGGAAAATACTGTGTATATCTCTGCGCCTGCCGATCTGCAGGCAAACCAGATATACGATGAGATCAAGATCCAGGATATGGTGGCCGAAGGTTCCCATGTAAAAGAAGGTGATTACATTGCCACACTGGACCCAACGTTGGTGAATAAACGTATCAGCGACGGGCAGCTATCCTTCGAGAAGTCAAGTTCAACAGTTACTCAAACGGCACTGGATACAGCACTAACTTTAAGGGAGGCTCGTGATCAGATGACCAATCTGCAATTCCAGATGGAACAGAAGAAACTGGCCCTGGAACTGAGCAAGTACGAGCCTCCCGCTACTATCCGGCAGGCCGAAATTGATCTTGAAAAGGCACAGCGTGACCTGGTGCAGATGAAAGATAACTACAAGATCAAACAACAGCAGGCTGCCACAAAAATGATACAGGCGCATCGCGAAGCCGATGAGTTCAGCCGGCAAATAGGAAGGCTCGAAGAATTGAAGAGCCGCTTTATTATAAAAGCGCCAAAGAATGGTCTGCTAGTATACATTAGTGACTGGGCCAGCGGTGGCAAGAAGAAAACTGGCTCCGTTGTCCGGTCATGGGACCCGCGCGTAGCCATGCTTCCCGACCTTTCAACGATGTTGTCTAAAGTATATATTAATGAAGTCGATATCAGTAAAATACATCAGACGCAGAAGGTGACCATGGGGCTTGACGCATTCCCCGAAGTGAAGATGGAAGGTGTGGTGAAGACGGTCGCTAACATTGGTGAGACCCGCCCGGGCGCTACGGCGAAGGTTTTCGAAGTGAATATAAAACTCAATAAAGTGGATTCCATTCTCAAACCCGGAATGACCACATCCAATAATATCCTGATAAGTGAATTGCCCGGTAAGCTGATCATTCCACTGGAAGCAGTTTTTGCCAACGGTAAGACCAGTTATGTCTATCTGAGGAAATCAGGTAATATTTCCAAACAACAAGTGCGACTGGGTAAGTCCAATGATGAAGAAGTCATTGTTGAAAAGGGGCTGGCGGAAGGAGATGTCGTTTATCTCTCTGAACCGGCATCAGCAAAAGATATGAAAATAACGACATTAAAATAATGTAATGCTGGACCGCAATTTCAACAACCTCTCTATCGCCCTGGACTCTCTCGGTGCGAACCGGTTGCGTTCTTTCCTCACTGCGCTGGGAATCATTTTCGGCGTGGCCGCAGTTATTGCTATGCTGGCCATTGGCCGTGGTGCGCAGGCCGAGATCCTTGATCAGATGAAACTTGTAGGGGTGAACAACATTGTTATCAAACCTAAAGTGGAAGAGAAAAAAGACGAGGACCAACAGCAGCAGTCGGGCGAAAAAGAAGGTGCTAAAACAGAAGGGAAAAAGAATCGCTTTTCTAAAGGGCTCAGCCTTGCAGATGCTGAGAGCATCCGCCGTATTATTCCCACTGTAGCGGCTATAAGCCCGGAGATGATACTGGAACAGGATATCATTTACGGCAGTAAAAGCAGCAAGCTGAAGGTAGTGGGAGTGGAGCCCGCATTCTTTGAGATCAACAATATTAAGATCGGTGAAGGTACTGTATTCAATCAACGGCAACGTGTAGCCGGTGAAGGTGTATGCATCATCGGTAGTGATGTGAAACGTAAGTTCTTCATCTCGGAAGATCCGTTAGGAAAGACAATTAAATGCGGTGCACAATGGCTGAAGATCATCGGCGTGACAGAAGCCAAAACGATCAGCAAATCCACTAAAGAAAATCTTGGTATCAGGGACTATAACCTGGATATCTATATACCTGTACAAACGTCCCTGGTGCGGTACAAGAACCCTTCCTTATACCTGGGGGCCGGCGACAACGGCATGTTCTCCGGAAGAAGTAATGAGGCGCCTGAAAACAAGATCTTCCATCAGCTTGATCAACTCGTTATACAGGTACATGCAGCGGAATCATTGTCAGAATCGGCTACTATCATCAGCCGGATGCTGCGCCGCCGGCATAATGACGTGCTTGACTTTGAGATCACTATTCCCGAACAATTGCTGAAACAGCAACAGAAGACCAAAGACGTATTCAATATCGTACTAAGCGCCATTGCAGGTATTTCATTGCTGGTAGGAGGGATCGGTATCATGAATATTATGTTGGCCTCAGTACTGGAACGCACCCGTGAGATCGGTATCCGTATGGCATTGGGCGCCCAGAAGAGGGACATCGTAATGCAATTCCTGTTTGAGGCGGTACTGATCAGCCTTACCGGAGGTGTGATCGGGGTCATACTCGGTGTGTCGGGTGCTTACCTGGTGGATAAACTGGCGGACATCCATACCATTGTATCAGCTATTTCCATCATCCTGTCCTTCGTGCTGGCATCTGCCGTAGGACTCATCTTTGGCATTTCTCCTGCCCGCAAGGCGGCTCATAAGAACCCGATAGAATGTTTGCGACATGACTAAAATACCTATTCTGTTTACCATTTGCGGATTAATCAACGTTACTGTTACCTCTGCCCAACAAACATTATCCTTACATGGTGTAGTGCAACAGGCGCAGCAACAATCGCCCTCTTACTATAAAGCCCGCAGCAGCGCGTTAAACAGTCTGTATGCGTATAAATTTTATATTTCCGGACGCCGTCCGCAATTGCGGTTGCAGGCGACTAACAATAGCAGCTTTCTTGGTAACATAGAAAGCATCCGTCAGCCGGATGGTACCTTTGCTTTCAACCGTAGCTCTTACTCTTATACCTCTACCAGCCTGGTTGCCGATCAGATCGTACCGTTCACCGGCGGACAGCTATCTGTTGCTACCAATCTTCAGCGCAATGACGTATTCGACCCTACTTCGGAAGTCAGCTACCTGTCTACGCCCTTCTCCATCAATTATACGCAGCCGATGCTATTGTATAATCCCTATCGCTGGGATGCGCGCATACGGCCATTGATGTACGAAGAGTCGAAAAAGCAGTACGTGGAAGCGCTGGAAAATACCGGCCTGGAAGCATCCGGTTACTTCTTCAATGCACTGGTGGCGCAACAGCAGGAGCTGATCCTTCAACAGAACGTTGCTAATACGGATACGTTATACCGCATCTCCAGAGGCCGTTTTGAGTTAGGAAAGATTGCTGAAAATGAATTGTTGCAGATAGAACTGAATCTATTGAATGCCCGTAATAATCTTGAACAGGCTACGCTGAATAAAGAGATCTCATACAGACAGCTGACCCAATTCCTCTCCATGCCCAAAGGTACAACGGTACAGGTATCTTTGCCTGATACCATACCTTCCTTACAGATCCCGCTGGATGTTGCTCAACGGGAAGCGCAGGATAACAGGCAGGCGGTTTTGTCTTTCCGTCGCCTGCGCCTGGAAGCAGAGCAGGAAGTTGCCGAAGCCAGGGGAAATAACAGTTATCAGCTGAATCTCTCCGCCAACTTTGGACAGGCACGGCAGGGAAGTACCCTTAAGAACGCGTACGGTGGTGGTAATTTGCAACAGAACCAGTTATTGAGTGTCGGACTTTCCATACCGATCATCGACTGGGGAAAGGCCCGTAACAGGATCAGGCAGGCCAAAGCTAACCAGGAACTCGTGGAGGTAGATATCCAGCAGCAGGAGCGCAATTTCGAGCAGGAGATCTATCTGCAAACACAACAGTTCAACATTCAGCGTAAGCTGCTTGAAAGTGCTGCTAAAGCAGATACTATTGCAAAGCAACGTTACGAGATCACCAAGCAACGTTACTATATCGGTAAAATATCCATCACTGACCTTAACCTCGCTCAACAGGAAAAAGACCAGGCCAATCAGAACTACATAAACGCACTGCGTTCTTTCTGGACGTCTTATTACACGGTACGGCTGCTCACACTGTATGACTTTGAGAAGTCGCAGAAGATAAAATATGAATTTGCAGAAAGATGAGCCCGGACTTGGCACTATTTTTTCTACTCGCTTGATATGAAGCGACATGTAGGTTATACCGTTATAATTATTTTCCTGATCATCTTCCTTGCCCTGAGTTATTCCAGGCAGCAGAAACGTGTAAAGAAGGTATTATCAGAAAATGAACGGCTGTTGAATGAGAATCGTGATCTTAAGCACTCGCTTGATGTAAACGGCAATACGGCCCGTCAGATCGCGGACAGGAGTGAAGTACGTGAACGTACTGAGGGTACGTTTGTTGAAAGGCGTACATATTACCGTCGTAACTGGAAGCAGTTCATTGCTGTAACTACGAGCGATTACCGCACCGGTTTTCTCGGAGGTATTAAAGATCTGCAGGTCATTGTACGGAATCAGTCTGAGTACCCGCTAGACAATGTCGTAGTCTCTGTAGAATATATGAGGGGAAATGGCGACGTCTTCAAAACCGAGCAATATACCATCAACGATGTACCCGCGAAGGGCTCAAAGTCTGTCGATGCATCTTCCAGCCGGAAAGGCCAGAAGGTTGCTATAAAACTTCTCAGTATTACCAGCCAGCCGATGAACTTCTGCTGGTCTGCAAACAAACCGGCTGCGCCCGGTAATCCCGATCCTTATTTGTGTACTCCACAGTAATAAACTGTTAAAGTGTCATGGTTTAGGCCCTGGTCGAAAAAGGGTCGAATTAGCGTCGAAGAAGCGCCGATGACTTAGTATCCTGCCTTTGTTCTTTTCCTGTCATATTGTCTTTTGAAGCTTCAATACTTTAGGAGTCGGTGATACGCGGCGATGCCAGTATGGGACTGCGGGCTGATGCCCTTTTCAAGACTTGCTATCAGGCTTTATCAAACGTTTGGGCTGTGGGAACGCTATGTAACCCTATCAATGCGTTTTGGACTCTCAAAAGGCAAAGGCCCGCAGTCTCCATCTGGCCCCGCCGCTGCGTCATGGCGGTCTCGTGATTAGAAAGTTAAGTCAAATTCCTGAGGTCATAGCAACCTGTCTTTCTTTCTTTAAAAGTATACGCCGGAAATGCTCATTTGCTACCTTCTTTGATCTTATACAGATCATATGTAAACTAATGTGTGCTTATTATTAATGTTTTATAAAGTAAGTATTTAAATTTAGCGCTGTAAAGGTGCTACTATAGCGACTTCTAAGAGATAACCCATATATAACCCATATATAACCCGTATATAAGCCATATATAACCCATATCTAAGAAGTATGGGTTATATATGGCTTATATACGGGTTAGCTGTGATTTATTAACGAGTTATTAGAAAAATAGCCCCGGATCAGTATGCCTTTTATACAGGTTAAGAAGCCCTGCTTCTGCGTCGGACCAGCATAGGTGTAGACGGAAGTAACTGCGGGTTAGACTATGGCTCTAGCCCTTGGAGAGTGCTCAAACGTTTGGAAGGGGTTAAATCGATATCCAATGGGCTCAAACGTTTGATAATGCTTCATGGTAAGGACTCGGAAGGAGTACAGCCCGTAGTCCCATCTAACGCCGCAGATAACGTCAATCGAACAAAACATTGATCATTACCTTTGCGTAGATGTTAACTATTCGGAATTTAATGTCCCCGGTAACCATTCCGGATAATGTTGTAACGTTATACGAGCAGGCATTTCCGCATGAAGAAAGGAGGAACCTGCCGGCACAGCAGCTATTGCTGAATAATGGCGCATTGAGGCTGGGATTGCTGGAAAACGATGAGGTATATGCCGGTTTTGTGTTCTACTGGCAGCTGACTGACTTTGTGTTCATAGAGCATTTTGCAATAGCACCGGAAATGAGAGGTAATGGGATCGGCAGTGGAGTGATGCGATTGATGGAACAGGAATATCCGCGCATTGTGCTGGAAGTGGAGCCTCCGCATGCTGATGACGCGGTAAGGCGAATAAAGTTTTATGAGGGACTGGGCTTTAAAGCATATGCATACCCCTATTTGCAGCCTCCCTACCAGGCGGGAGGAGCCCCGCTTAACATGCTGTTAATGCAGAAAGGTATGCCCCCGGAGGAACATACCTTTACAAAAATCAATAGTGAAATTTATCTCGAAGTCTATGGCTGCTAGTTGATCAGTTATCCTCTGTTGCCTCGTTCACCACGGGTAGCGGGAGCGGAACGTTGAGGAACTGCCTGTTGCTGTGGCCTCGGTTGCGGTTGCATCTGAGGACGTGGCGCTGGCTGCATCTGACGTGGCTGTGGCATTGCCTGACGCGGCTGAGCCTGTGGCTGCGGACGCTGCATCTGCGGTTGCGGAGGCCTGCTGGTCGGACCTGGGGCCGGAGTAGGCGTCATCGGACGAGGCGCTGGCGTATTGACACGGTCAGGTCTTGTATTGTTGTTAACTGGATTAGCAGACGGTGGTGGCGTAGCCGGTCTTGTAACTGGTGCAGACGGCGCCGGTGTGGCGGGTCTGGTTACAGGTGCAGCCGGAGTAGGCGTAGCCGGTCTGGTAGCCGGAGCAGAAGGTCTGACGTTATTATCCGGACGGCCATCATTATTCCTGTCGAAATCCGGTCTGGTAGTACGGGGATCGTTTATCCTGCCGGGAACATTGTTGTTGTTCCTATCCGGAACGTTAGCGTTATTCCTGTCCGGAACGTTGCCCGGGCGGGTAATGTTACCCCTGTCTATCGTTCTGCCTGGAAGGGTATTGTCAGCCCTTCCGTCGTTGTTCCTGTCTATAATGTTGTCAGGACGACCGTCGTTATTCCTGTCTACACGTATTGTTCTGCCGGGAGTGTTAGGTCTGTCGGAATTGTTCCTGTCATTGTTATCACGGCCGCCGTTAGTTATTGCGTTACCTGAACGGGAAGGACGTAAAGCAGATGCCTGCGGACGGTACATCCTTACCTGGTCACGGTCAACAGTGGCACGGCCCGGACGGTTATCGCTCACTACACGCACCGGACGGATCTCGTTACGGGTGTAACGTTCCACATCGCGGGTAGCAGGACCACGGTAGTATGTCCGGTTATTGATGATAGTGGTATTGTTAATGATGGTAGTATTGTTATACACATTTACACGTCTGCCTCTATCCACATAATACCGGTGTACGTAGGGACTGGTAATATACTGGCAGGGTACGAAAGACCAATATCCGACAGGGATATTGAGGCTTACGCCTATTGTCATACCAGGACCTAAAGGCGCCCATCCGTAATAGTCGGGGCTGTTCCTCCAGCTTACCCATGCAGGACCCCATTCGGTACCCGGTACCCACATCCAGCCATAGGCGTCATCAAAAGCCCAGCGACCGTAGTGGAAGGGTGCCCATCCCCAGTCATAATCGGAAACCCATGTCCAGCCGTAATCGGAATATACCCAATGTCCGGCGGTTGAGTAAGGTTGGAAGTCTGGACCTGCATTAGGGATCCATACCTGTCCGTAGCTACCATAGCTGGTCCAGCGACCGTATGGGCTCAAGGCATCGTAGAAGCCTGATATAGAAACCTGTACCTGCTGTGGGGCTGGCCGCGTAGTGGCGCATGATACGCCCGTAACAGCCATTGAGACAGCAACTACAGAGAGGGTGATATAATATTTTATGTTTTTCATATCTGATTGTTTTAAAAAGGGTGTGGCAACTTATAATTTGTCCCGAAACGAAGGTTGTATAGCGATTAGTTCTTAAAGGAAGACCGTAAATTTTAATTGTGAACGAATGCGTGGTATAATAACAGTTTGATCAATTGTTAGGGCTGAAAGCTGGCCTGCGCATCTGTTTAAGATGATGTAACGGTGTCAGATTGTTAGCTTGACTTAAATAAATCAATATCTGTGCCTGAAACGCTGATTCATTGTCCATAGCGGGTTTGCTCAGTTTGGTAGGATGTTTTTTTAGCAAATCCTTCACAAAAACCGTTAATAAAATGTTAGGCAAATGGTAGGGTAGACATCAGGGAAGGCGATGAGAGCGGTTAGGGGGCTAACCATTAGTTGTATTTCTAATATCATGAATCGGTTATAATAAAAAAATATTATCTATCGATGAGTGGGGGTCCTGTATAACTTAAAAACGCTATCTTGCAGTATACATTCTTCGCCTAACACTTTAAGAACTAATTGACTTACAATTGATAATTAAAGTCTGTGGATGATCCTCCATGGTAGGCTTTACTATTTTTTGAATTTCCCCTATTAACAATTACCTTTGCGCCAAATTTAATAAACCGCTCATTTTAAGCATTTATAAACCTCTTAAAAATATGCCTAACACAGGTAAGATCAAGCAAATTATCGGTCCCGTGGTGGACGTCCACTTTGATGGAAAGTTGCCCGAAATCTACAACGCACTGGAAATTACCCGCGAAAATGGTCAGAAGGTAGTGCTGGAAGTACAGCAGCACCTTGGTGAAGACAGCGTTCGTTGCGTAGCAATGGACTCTACAGATGGTTTTGTGAGGGGAATGGCAGTTACCGACAAGGGTACTCCTATTAAAATGCCAGTGGGCGAAGGCATCAAAGGTCGCTTGTTCAACGTGGTAGGTGAGGCTATTGATGGCTTGGGTGATGTTGACAGCAGCAATGGTTATTCTATTCACCGTAAGCCACCTAAATTCGAAGATCTGGCGACAGACACAGAAGTACTGTTCACCGGTATTAAAGTGATCGACCTGATCGAGCCTTATGCAAAAGGTGGTAAGATCGGTCTGTTTGGTGGTGCTGGTGTGGGTAAAACCGTATTGATCCAGGAACTGATCAACAACATCGCGAAAGGTTACGAAGGTATATCTGTATTCGCAGGTGTGGGTGAGCGTACACGTGAAGGTAATGACCTGATGCGTGAAATGATCGAAGCAGGTATCGTAAAATATGGTAGCAAATTCCTGGAGTCCATGGAACATGGCGGATGGGATCTTGGCGCAGTAGATAAGGAAGAACTGAAGAATTCTCAGGCTACCTTCATCTTCGGTCAGATGAACGAACCTCCTGGCGCGCGTGCTCGTGTGGCTTTATCTGGTCTGACAATGGCAGAATATTTCCGTGATGGAGATGGTACTGCAGGTGGTGGTAAGGATATCCTGTTCTTCGTTGACAACATCTTCCGTTTCACTCAGGCAGGTTCTGAAGTATCTGCGCTGTTAGGACGTATGCCTTCTGCGGTGGGTTACCAGCCAACACTGGCTACTGAGATGGGTCTGATGCAGGAGCGTATCACTTCTACCAAGAATGGTTCAATCACTTCCGTACAGGCCGTTTACGTACCTGCGGATGACTTGACTGACCCTGCTCCGGCTACAACATTTGCCCACTTGGATGCTACTACCGTACTGGATCGTAAGATCTCCGACCTTGGTATCTATCCTGCAGTGAGCCCGCTGGATTCAACTTCCCGTATCCTGTCTCCGAACATCGTGGGTGAAGCGCATTACAACTGTGCTCAGAGAGTGAAAATGATCCTTCAGCGTTATAAAGAACTGCAGGACATTATCGCGATCCTTGGTATGGATGAATTGAGTGACGAGGATAAACTGACAGTATCCCGTGCACGTCGTGTACAGCGTTTCCTGTCTCAGCCATTCCACGTAGCAGAACAGTTCACTGGTTTGAAAGGCGTACTGGTACCTATCGAAGAAACTATCCGTGGTTTCAACATGATCATGGACGGTGAAGTAGATGAGTATCCTGAAGCAGCATTCAACCTGGTAGGTAACATCGATGCAGCTATCGAGAAAGGCAAGAAACTGCTGGAAGCAGCTAAGAACTAATATTTTTCACCCTTAACTTTTAATATGTTATTAGAAGTATTAACACCTGAAAGAAAACTGTATTCCGGCGAAGTGTATGGTGTACAGCTGCCAGGCATTGACGGTCTCTTTGAAGTGCTGGACAAGCATGCACCGTTGATCGCTGCCCTGGGTAAAGGCAGGATGAAGGTGCTGAAAGATAAGTCACAGAGCGAGTTCTATAACATAGAAGGTGGTTTTGTTGAAGTATACAGAAATAAAGCGACTGTGCTTGTAGAAGGTGCAGAAGTGAAATAAATATTTCGTTATAAAAAGGAACAGGCCGGGTAGGATTACCCGGCCTTTCTTTTTGTCCTAACTATTCCAATCTAATTAATAAATAACCCTGTTTAGGGGCGCAGCAAGATTACTGGCCAGGGCGTTGCACAAATCAGGTCCAGGCTGCGCAGAAAATGAATTCTGCTGCGGCACTAGGGCCTGTTCCTATGAAAATGAATATTTTATGTCTCTTGAATGATTTTATTGCTTAAACCGTTTAAAACAAAGTCCGGACCCATTGAAAAAAGGGTCACTATTACTTATGTCAATTGTTTTAGATTTTTGTTATATATCCAGGAAGGTGTAAACGTGATCTGGTTTGTCCTTCATAGGTATTGTATTCGTTTCGGCTTATATTAGTTCCCTTCCCTACGGCGTCCTATAGCAGGTTTACAAACAACAGAATGCTCTGACTACATTACTTTTTTGCTTAAGCAAGATATTTGATTTTTTTTAAATATCCTCGTTTGAGGCAAGGGGGGATGACAATGGTAATGCACCCACTGACGTTAGTCATTGTGGCTCAAAGTGTAGGCCTATAATAATTTTTTCAACTTTTTTTTCCACAAGTGGTATTAATGCTGGTTTACCGGCATACGGACGAGGATATACGTCGTTAATTCAACAGTGGATCTATCGGGAAATTGGCCATGATGGCAAAGTTGCTGCCCAGGTTCTTCAATGCCTGCTGCCATATATTTTGTTCCTTTTCTTCAAATATGATCGGCACATTACTTTCTGACAGGATCCATGACTTTTCATTCAGTTCATTTTCAAGCTGTCCGCCACTCCACCCGGAATAACCAATGAAGAATTTGATCTTGTTTAAGTCCAGCTGGCCACTGTTGATCAATGACACCACCTGATCAAACTCTCCACCCCAATATACACCTTGCTGAATTTCAAAGCCGCCTCTGATCAGTTCCGGCTGCTGGTGTATGAAATGGATGGTATCTATCTGTACCGGACCTCCGTAGTAAATTTTAATATTGTTGATAAGTACTTCAGGTACAAGCTCGCTTAACTGCTGGTCGAACAGTTTGTTGATCACAAAACCAAAGCTGCCTTTGTTTTCCTGATGTTCGCATAATAATACAACGGTGCGCGCAAAGTTCTGATCTTTAAGAAAAGGGTCAGCTATCAGCAATATCCCAGGCGATAAAGAAACCATAACACAAACAATTTTATCACTAACCAAATTTAACTAATTGAAAGCAAGTATAATAGTATTTATTCCAGATTTACTTGCCAGAATCATCTATTATTTAAGTGAGTGGGAATTGCTTAGAAGGGACCTGTATAAAAAGTAAAAAGGAGGCTAGAAAGCCTCCTTACCATTTTATCAACCAAAATCTAAATCGCTTATGGAAACGAATCCATGTCGATGTATGTAGAAATTTAAAAATTGCTAGTTTGTATAACCAGTACATCAAATTTAGTACCAGTTTGATAAGGCAAATGTACAGAAGATTGGGGAATTACCAGTATTATTTCCCAGTTAAAATTACGTTAAAGTGATATTTTATTGCTAAAGTGAATACAGTTAACAGTTTAGAGAGATTAATTTTGTATTAACGTTGCTATAGCAAATAATGATTTTTAACAATTCTGGTGCTGGTACCCTCAGGGTTTGTGAGTATCTTGTGCGCCTTACTATCGAAGTAGCATGGTACCATTGAAGAAAGTATTTCCCATTATTGTGGTGTTAATTACCCTGTCGTTACTGGGTATCATCTGGATACAGGTAAACTGGATCTATAACGCCTCTATTGTTCGCCGTGAACAGATGGAACAGAAGGCCGTAGAAGTAATGAATAACGTGCGTGAACAGATGCTTGCACGTAAAGCCCCTCCTATGCGTTTTAAAGTGGATGGCGCACATATCAGGCCTACCGACAAAGGGCTGGCTATCGATAAATATGAGATGACCAATACGATAGACCTGAATGTAAATGTTAGCGACCGCTTTACCATCGACGAGGTACAGAAACTGATATCAGGCGGGCTTCGCAAGGAACATCTGGACACTACGTTTGAATTCGCCATTCTCGGAAAAGGTTACTTCGGTAATAGTAACGGTGTTAAGATGCAGTCCAGTGGCTTTACCCGCATGGTGGAAAGTGCCGGAAGGGATAGCATGGATTACTTGTTCCAATATATCCCTCTGTTGAATAGTTTCGAATATGCCACAGGCGAAACCGAGACGTTGCTGGTCGTGCAGCCGAAGAATAACTTCCTGTTGTTATTATCACTCGGCAGGATGATGGCAGGCGGCCTGTTATTCACTGCGGTCATTATTACAGCATTCATCCTGACGATCCGTACTATGCTGAATCAGAAGAAGATCTCCGAGATCAAATCTGACTTCATCAATAACATGACGCATGAACTGAAAACGCCATTGGCGACTATCTCGCTTGCCATTGATGCTATCGGCAATGAAAAGGTCATGGACAATAAAGAAAAGATCCGTTACTTCTCCGGCATCATCAAAGAAGAGAACAAACGTATGAACAAGCAGGTAGAAAGTATCCTGCAATCTGCTTTGCTGGAAAAAAATGAAATATCACTGAACTTGCAGGTCACTGATGTACACGACGTGATATCCCATACGGTAGAGAACCTGCAGTTGCAACTGGCTTCTAAACAAGGACAGGTAGAGCTTCGCCTGGATGCCATCAACCCTATTATCATGGCTGATGATGTGCATTTCTCCAACGTTATATTCAACCTGCTTGATAACGCTATCAAGTATTCCAAAGAGCACCTTGAAGTGGTGATCTCTACATATAGTACACGCAAGAGCCTCGTTATTACAATCGCCGACAACGGTATTGGTATGAGCCGTGATACGATTTCCCGTATCTTTGAAAAATTCTATCGTGCACATACTGGTAATGTGCATAATGTGAAAGGATTCGGATTGGGACTAAGTTATGTGAAAGCTATCGTCGACGCCCATAAGGGTAAGATCAAAGTAGAGAGCGCAGTAGGAAAAGGTAGCAAGTTTACAATGGAGTTTCCACAGGAATAAATAAACGATCAGAAAATAGAAATTGATCATCAGAAATTGAATAATACAATTGCTGATGATCAATACTTCATTCCTGATTTTTCAATAGATTATTTATGGCATTAATTGAAAAAGAATTAGCGCATTTTAAACATCCCATTGCCGTTCCTGGTATGGGAGTAGCAATGCAGGAAAAGTTGAAGGAAACGCGCATACTGGTGGTCGGCGCCGGCGGACTGGGATCTCCGGTGATCCAGTATTTAAGCGCCAGTGGTGTTGGTGTGATCGGGATTGCTGATTACGGTGTGATCAATGATGAAGATATGCACAGGCAGCCCCTGTACCTGATGCAGGACCAACGTAAGCATAAGGCAAAAATGGCCGCCAGCCGTCTGTGGGCCAGTAACCCTTTTACCAAACATTATCCTTTACTGTTGCAGGTAAAACCAGACAATATAAAACAGCTGCTGGAAGGCATGGACCTTGTTATCGACTGCTCCCAGCATGCTGCTACTCACCTGGTGATCAATGATGCATGTATATCGCAGGGTAAGCCTTTTGTGGTAGGTGAAGTGCATAACTGGGTATCCTGGTGGGCAGGTTTTAATATCGCACCTGTGAGCGGAGATGCTGCTGCCTCTTACCGTTGTGCATTGGAGCTGATAGATGACCACCGTAATTTTGATGCCGGTGCTATCGGTGTAACACATGGTGCTACAGGGATGATGATCGTAAATGAAGTGTTGAAATTTATAGCCGGTGTTCCTGATGGACTGGCGAATAAGTTTTATAGCATGAATTTCCTGCATAATACTTACGAGGTAAGCACACTAACTCCTAATGCTGCTGTACTGGCAGATACAAGGGCCAAAGGTGTGTTATCTGCCGACGACTATGGTCTGGACATCGTGCCTGATATTGAAGATTAAACATAACTCATGTTCCGAAAACTAAAATTACGCCCTATACTTTCCTGGATACTTGCCATCTATCTGATAGGTGGTGTTGTGTTGTATTTCCTGCAGAAGAAGATGATCTTCCATCCGGAACCGCTGTCGGCAGACTATACTTTCAAATACGATATTCCATTCGAGGAGATGCGTATCCGCCTCAATGATAAAGCGACGCTGAGCGCTGTGTTATTCAAGGCAGACGCCCCTAAAGGGATGGTTGTTTATTTCCATGGCAATGCCCGGAATATCTCCAAATACGCGAGTAAGGCGAAACATTTTACCGATCATGGTTACAGTGTGCTGATGATGGATTATCCCGGCTATGGGAAATCTACAGGCCCTTTAACGGAAGCTGCGATATATGCCAATGCATTGGAGATGTATAGAGTAGCCAGGAAGTTCTTTCCGCCGGATAGTATTATCCTTTACGGAAGATCATTGGGAACAGGCGTAGCTGCTCAATTGGCCACTGTCAGGGATTGTAAGCGACTGGTACTGGAAGCGCCGTATTATAGCATAACCGATATGGCGATGCGGATGGCGCCGATCTATCCATATGGTTACATGTTGGAATACAAATTCCCGACAGATGAATATCTACCTGAAGTAACAGCTCCCATTGTGATCATTCATGGAACTGACGATCACACAATACCGCTGGCATCTGGTAAAAAACTGGAAAAATTCCTTAAACCGGAAGACAAGTTCATTCCCATCCCGGGCGCTGATCATAATAACCTGGACAACTATCCGGCGTATGGCAAGGCCTTAGATATCGCGTTGCAGTAATTTCCCCTGTCTGGCAGTAACATGGAGTTCATGCGATAATCCTATTTTCAGGGAATAGTTCTCGTGCGTATGGCCTACCGGGAAACCAAAACAAACCGGGTAGTCGTAATCCTGCACGATATTCCTGATGATCTCATATTCGGTCTGACCGAAAGGCGTTTCAGTCTCTTTACCGTCTGTAAACGAACCTATTACCAGTCCGGCCAGGTCTTCCAGCCATCCGGCTCTTTTCAGGTTGTACATCATACGGTCAACATTGTACCGGTACTCGCCGATATCTTCCAGGAAAAGGATCTTTCCTTTCGTATCCGGCTGTGAATCTGTACCTGACAGGTTGGCTAACAGGGAAAGGTTCCCGCCGATCAGTTTACCGGTGGCCTTGCCCGTACGGTTTAGTTCATGCGGCGCACTGGTATAGCGGTAAGGGGTACCCTTTAGCGCCAGGCGGAGACTGTCCACATATTCATTTTCCACGGTTTCAGGTCTGATACCGCTGCACATCATGGAGTGGATGGTTGGAATACCGTATCGGTTGTGAATGTGTGTATGGAGCGCCGTGATATCGCTATAACCGCATATCCATTTCGGATGTTTGCGGAACTGCTTGAAATCCAGGTCGTCCAGGATGCACACCATGCCATAACCACCACGACCAAAGATAATGGCCTTAATATCCGGATCGTCCAGCATGTCCTGCAGCTCTTCCAGCCGCAGCTCATCCGGAGCGGAAAAATTATGGAAACTAGTGCCTACCGTGATGCCCAGGTGTACCTGGTAACCCCAGGAACTGATCACTCCAGCGGCATATTCTGCTGCCTGCTGCTCCATTTTACTGCTACTGCAGGTGATGCCTATAAGATCACCTTTTTTGAGGTATGGCGGAATTCTCATTGTTCTATGCTTTAATTACCTTTGCTGACTATTTGGGGGCGAAATCCCAATCCCGATAGGGCTAAGTTGATAAATACTTTTCGCTCTTCCAAAAGCAAAAACAGAATTTCGATTATTTAAGCATTCTTTAAGCGAACATGGGAAAATTTAACAGATATCTAATAACAGCGGCATTGCCTTATGCCAATGGTCCGGTCCACATCGGACACCTGGCCGGCTGTTATATTCCCGCCGACATATATGTGCGCTACCTGCGTGCTAAAAAGGCGGATGTAAAGTTCGTAGGAGGAACAGACGAACATGGAGTACCTATCACCATCAAAGCGATGAAAGAAGGTGTTACTCCTCAGGATATAGTAGATAAATATCATAAGATCATCTATGACAGCTTTACAGACATGGGTATCTCTTTCGATATTTTCTCCCGTACCACTAAACAGGTACATCATGAAACAGCCGCCGCTTTCTTTAAAACGATGTACGATAAAGGGCTGTTTGAGGAAAAAGTGACTGAACAGTTCTTCGATGAGACAGCAGGTGTATTCCTGGCTGACCGCTATATCACCGGTACCTGCCCAAGATGCGGTAACCCGAATGCATATGGCGACCAGTGTGAGAAATGCGGTTCTACCCTCAGTGCTGATGAACTGATCAACCCGCGTTCCACCCTTAGTAACGCCGTACCTGTCAAAAAGCAAACAAAGCACTGGTATATGCCTTTACAGAACTATGAACCATTCCTGAAGGAGTGGCTCCTGGAAGGTCATAAAGAGTGGAAAAACAACGTTTATGGTCAATGCAAAAGCTGGCTGGATAGCGGTTTGCAAAGCAGGGCGATGACCCGCGACAGTAACTGGGGCATTAAAGTGCCACTGCCTGACGCGGAAGGAAAAGTGCTGTACGTATGGTTCGATGCGCCTATCGGATATATTTCCGCTACCAAAGAACTGACGGAGAACTGGGCCGATTACTGGTGTAAAGAAGATACCAAACTGGTACATTTTATCGGTAAGGATAATATCGTGTTCCACTGTATCATCTTCCCGGCAATGCTCAAGGGACATGGTGGCTTCGTATTGCCTGAAAACGTTCCGGCCAATGAATTCCTGAACATTGAAGGAGATAAAGTATCTACCTCCCGTAACTGGGCCGTGTGGGTACACGACTATGTAAAAGACTTCCCTGATCAGCAGGACGTACTGCGTTACGTGTTAACCAGCACCGCGCCCGAAACCAAGGATAACGACTTTACCTGGAAAGATTTCCAGCAGCGTAACAACAGTGAGCTGGTGGATATCTTTAGCAATTTCGTGCACCGTACTATGGTATTAATGCACAAACTGTGTGGTGGTAAAGTACCTGTTTTCCATTCCGAACTAAAGGATGAAAAGGATGATGCGTTGCTAACCAACTTACTGGCGTCAAAACAGAAGATAGAAGATTCTATTGAGAATTTCCGTCTCCGTGAGGCACTGGCAGAAGTGATCGAAGTATCCCGTCAGGGTAACAGGTATCTGCAGGAAAAAGAACCATGGATACTGGCAAAGAACGCGGAAGAAAATCAGAAACTGATCGACAACTGTCTGCATCTTTGTTTGCAGCTGACCGCTAACCTTGCGATCCTGGCAAATCCATTCCTGCCATTTACTGCAAAGAAGATCTGTCACATGCTGAAAGTGGTGGACCGTATGCTGGATTGGGAAAATGCGGGTAGCCTGAAACTGGTAAGTGTAGGTTACTCCCTGCGTCCACCAGAATACTTGTTCACTAAAATCGACGATGTGAAAATACAGGAGCAGATCGATAAACTGCATGCAGGGCTGGTTAAGCCGGTAACACCTGCTGAAGCAGCAGCACCAGAAGCGAAAGAAGTGAAGGAAGAAATTCAGTTCGAAGATTTCGCTAAATTAGACTTGCGTGTAGGTACTATCCTGGAAGCAGAGAAAGTACCTAAAGCAGATAAATTACTGAAACTGCTGGTAGATATCGGTACTGAAAAACGTACCGTTGTATCAGGTATTGCAGCACATTTTGCACCGGAAGAAGTGGTAGGTAAACAGGTTACACTGGTTGCTAACCTCGCACCGAGGAAGATGCGTGGTATTGAAAGCCAGGGAATGATCCTGATGGCGGAAAACGCTGCAGGAAAACTGGTGTTCGTGAATCCGGATGCTGCAGTAGATGCAGGTAGTGAAGTGAGATAATTGTTTTTCTAGATATAGAAGGTCCTTCAGAGCGTATGCTTTGGAGGGCTTTTTATTTGGGTTGGAAGTCGTAATCGAATATCAGATTGCCAATGCGTTGCATTAGCTGTCTGAATGCAACAATTTTCATTGTATTGATCTTGGGCCTGTCTATATCTTCTCCAAATGACATTGTCATCAGATGCATTCTGACATGACAGCCCTTTTGGGCCAGAGGTTTTTCAAACATCTGATCGTATAAAGAAAAGGAAAAATCATCCCTGGTAATCGAGGAGCTGGTGATCATCACTGTAACAAAGGTATTCTCATATTGATTTGCTTCAAGTACTGAGAGAACAATGTGTGGGTGCGGTTCGCCGTGATTATTTCCAAAAGGATGAGGGAGTAGATAAACGTCGCGTTGGTTAACGGCCATACAGCTTATTCAGTGTTTTTTTGGAACGGGCAACAGCGAGGATTGCTTCTTCGCTTCTGTTTGCCAATGGTTGTTTGAGAGTATTCTTCTGCAATACACGTAATATGTTATGCAGTACTTCTATCATTTCTGACGTAATATCAAGAGCGGATTGCAGAGATCTGAACCTGGATTGACTTATATGATCTTCCAAAACTCCCTGCTGTTCGTACAAGTACTCAAGTAGTTTTTCAGCAGATCTTATTTCAGTATGCAGGTCTGTGCCTTTTAATTCCGGCGTCTTTTCGACCAGATAGGCATGCGTTTCTTTTAAGGTTTTGAGAATGGCTGCCAGCTTTCTATTGGCCTTTTTGAGCGGCCAGCTGATGGGTATTAAACTACGGAGCAGGAAATACCAGGAGAGTAGTTTTTTATACCCCCTATTTTCCCTGTACTGAGAATTTAAGACTGAATTTAAATCAAGTGTAATCATTATTTACTCAGCTAGTGTTTTTCTGGTAATGTTAACAAAATCAATAATCTAAGTTACGGTTTTAACTGCTTGCAAAAAAAATAATTAGTTTGTTTTTATGTGTCGTGGAAGCGCGATTTACGCTTCGATTATGAGTATTGGAGCTACAAAATATTTTAAAAAAAAATAGCCTGCCAAATTTGCCCGTGCAAGCAGAGGGGTGGCAGACTGTGTTAACACTAAGGTATAATAGAATTATATTTCACTCCAAATAATAATGCCTCACCCTGTTAAAATCCTCATCCAATTCATACACCCAGGGTACACCTGTAGGAATGTCCAGTTGTGTTACTTCATCATCCGTTAGATGATCTACATATTGTATCAAAGAACGCAAACTATTTCCATGCGCGGCAATGATCACTTTCTTATGACTTCTTACTGCACTCATGATGGTTTCAGTCCAGTAAGGCAGTACACGATCCATAGTTTCACTAAGATTTTCCGTTAGCGGTAATTCTCTTTCGGTTAGTTCTTTATACCGTGGATCATTTCCCGGATATCGTGGATCAGCCTTATCTATAGCAGGTGGATGTTCATGCGGGTCTCTCCGCCATTTATGTACCTGTGCTTCTCCGTATTTAGTGACTATTTCTGTTTTGTTCAATCCTTGTAAAGCGCCATAAAAACGTTCGTTCAGACGCCATGACTTTTGCACAGGTATCCACAAGAGATCCATTTCTTCCAGTGCGAGGTTCATGGTTTTAATAGACCGTTTTAAAACAGAGGTGAACCCGATATCAAAAGAGTAGCCATTCTCCTTTAATATTTTCCCTGCATGTCTGGCCTGTGAAACGCCTTCTTCAGAGAGATCTACATCAGTCCAGCCTGTGAAACGGTTTTCCAGGTTCCATTCGCTTTGCCCATGCCGAAGCAATACCAGTTTAGTCATCGTTGTTGTATTGTGTAGCAAAAGGTATAACTTTTACCTACTCATATCCGATCTTTTTTCATGGCCTTTTCATGGTTTTTTATTTCCCGATTGCGTAAACCATTTGCTTTTTAAGGGGGTACTTTTGCCGCATCTATCAACTTATAGCGCGTACTCAATCTCGTAAACATGAATTTTTTCTCCCGGAAGCCGAAGCCAGCTGGTAAAAAGAAACGTAGCCTTTTCTACCGTATATCGGCCTGGCTGCATTTATGGCTGGGGCTGATCACAGGTCTTGTTATGCTCATTGTATGCGTTACCGCCTGCATATGGGTATTCCATGACGAGATCACCCGGTTGACTGAGCCGGAAACAGTAATTGCCCATCAGGATAAACCCGTGATCACGCCTAATCAGGTAAAGGCAATAGCAGCAGCGAGATATCCGGATAAAAAAGCGGGTTACGTTACCTATCAACAGGGAACCGCTATTTATCTGAGCCTGGGAGAGGGAAGAAAAGGCAATACTGTAATGAGATTGAATCCTTACACAGGCCAGGTGATCAGTGTAGAAGAGCACAAAGCAGGTGAGACTGATTTCTTCCGTTTTATATTGAATGGCCATCGTTTCCTGTGGATGCCTTCTGAGATAGGAAGACCTATCGTCAATTACAGCACGCTCATTTTTGTGATCATCCTTATTACCGGAATGGTGATGTGGTGGCCGCAGAAGTGGACTAAAGCTACCCGGAACCAGAGTTTCAAGGTCAAGTGGAAAGCCTCGTTCAAAAGAGTGAACTATGATCTGCATAATGTGCTGGGCTTTTACTCATTGCTGGTTGTATTGGCAATGGCGCTGACCGGAATGGTATACGGTATAAAATGGTATAGCCAGGGGCTTTACTGGGTTACTTCCGCCGGACAAACACTGCCTGAATTTAAAAGACCACAGTCTGATTCTTTGCAGGCCGGTAAATTATATAGCCCTGAACAGGCAATGGACCTTGCATGGGGGAAAGTACTCAGTAAACATCCGGAAGCAGAAGGGTTTTATTACACCTTTGCGGATACTTCAAAACCTAAAGCAGCGATTAACATTACGATCTATCCTACCGTCGGTAAATATTATAACAACAGGAGTTATGCTTTTGACCAGCATACCCTGGAACAGCTGAGAGGCAATAAGGTATACGAAACGAGTTTTGAAGAAGCGGGCTTTGGCGGGAAACTACGCAGAATGAACTACGATATACACGTTGGGTCCATACTGGGTTTGCCCGGAAAGATCCTGGCCTTCTTTGGCGCCCTGATCGGCGCAAGTTTACCGGTTACCGGACTGCTGGTCTGGCTGGGACGTAAAAAGAAGAGTAAAAAAGGAGCTGTTAAAAAACAGCAGACAGCGAAAGCATTTCAGCCAGTTTAAGTAAGCGCGCTATTATATTGTTTCACAGGCCGTCCCGTACATCGGAGCCGGCCTGTTCGTTTTTTTATTCCTTTTGAGAGAAGTCTGCCAAAAAATCATATATTCATTTATTGATATTAACATAAAGACTCACTACAATGCCGCAGTGCTTGTAGCTTAATAAAACGCGTTCTATGAAAAGACACATCAACAAGGTGGCCGTTTTAGGTTCAGGAGTAATGGGTTCACGTATAGCAGCTCATTTTGCAGGAGTCGGAGTTCAGGTATTGTTACTGGATATTGCCCCTAAAGAGTTAACTGATACAGAAAAAGCTAAAGGACTGTCGCTGGACAGCAAAGCGGTAAAGAACCGCATTGTAAATGAAGCGTTGCAGTCTGCCCTGAAGGCAAACCCTTCCCCTGTATACAATAAGGATGTGGTAAAACTGATCCGTACAGGCAACTTTACAGATGATATGAAAGAGATCGCTAACTATGACTGGATCATTGAAGTGGTAGTGGAGAATCTTGATATCAAAAAATCTATATTCACGGAGGTGGAAAAGTACCGTAAACCGGGTACACTTATCACTTCCAATACATCAGGTATTCCCATTCACCTGATGGCGGAAGGCCGTAGCGATGATTTTAAGAAACATTTCTGCGGTACGCACTTCTTTAACCCTCCGCGTTATCTGCGCTTACTGGAAATTATTCCAACTCCGTATACCGACCAGGAAATAGTAGACTTCCTGATGCATTATGGCGATCTCTATCTTGGTAAAACCACTGTACTCTGTAAGGATACACCGGCATTTATTGCCAACAGGGTAGGGGTATATTCCATCATGGCCATCTTCCATCTCATGCAGGAAATGAAGCTGAATATCGACGAGATAGATACGCTGACAGGACCGGTGATCGGAAGACCGAAATCGGCTACTTTCCGTACAGCCGATGTAGTGGGAATTGATACACTTGTCAAGGTGGCAAAAGGGGTAGCTGAAAATTGTCCGCAGGATGAAGCCAGGGATATTTTTGTGATCCCGCCATTCCTGCAGAAAGTAGTGGAGAATAAATGGCTGGGCGATAAAACCGGCCAGGGTTTCTATAAAAAGACGAAAGGAGAAGGTGGTAAGGAGATCCTGACACTGAACCTGGAAACCATGGAGTATGGTCCAAGGCAGAAGTCAAAATTCGCCAGTATAGAAGCAGCCAAACAGGTAGAGGACCTGAAGCCGCGACTTGCGGCACTGTACAGTGCAACGGATAAAGCAGGACAATTCTATCAGCAGTTTCATGCTCATCTGTTCTCTTATATCTCTCATCGTATCCCGGAAATAGCGGATGATATCTACAAAGTAGATGACGCTATGAAAGCGGGTTTTGGATGGGAAATAGGACCGTTTGAATCATGGGATGTAATAGGTGTTGAAAACGGCATCAAGGCAATAGAAGCGAAGGGTTTGACAGTTGCGGCCTGGGTAAAGGAAATGCTGGATAAAGGAGTGAAGCATTTCTACAAGGTGGAAAATGGCAAACGGTATTACTACGACGTTAAGACACATGTATATAAACTGCTGCCAGGTGCAGATACTTTCGTGATCCTGGAAAACCTCTCCGGCAATGTTGTCTGGAAGAACAGCGCCTGCAATCTGTATGATATAGGCGATGGCGTAGTGGCGCTCGACTGGAAAACGAAAATGAATACGATAGGCGGTGAGGTACTGGAAGGTGTGAATAAAGCGATTGACAGGGCGGAGAAGGATTTCCGCGGATTGATCCTCGCTAATGAAGGGGCTAACTTCTCAGCAGGGGCCAACGTTGGAATGATCTTCATGTTTGCTGCAGAGCAGGAATATGATGAACTGGACATGGCGGTACGGATGTTCCAGAAAACTACCATGCGCTTACGTTATTCATCTATTCCGACAATTGTAGCGCCTCATGCGCTGACATTAGGCGGCGGGTGTGAAATGTGCCTGCATGCAGACAAAGTACAGGCAGCAGCCGAATCTTATATCGGGCTGGTGGAACTCGGTGTAGGACTGATACCTGGTGGTGGCGGTACGAAAGAAATGGCGCTGCGTGCCAGCGATGAATTCAAGGACGGCCGCATAGAAGAAGAACCACTGAAGGACAGGTTTATGACCATCGCGATGGCTAAAGTGAGTACATCAGCTCATGAGGCGTTCGACCTGGGTATCCTGCGGAAGGGCCATGATGAGATCAGCCTGAACCAGAGCCGTGTGATCGCTGACGCTAAACGAAGCATATTGCAAATGGCGGAAGAAGGCTATACACGCCCGATAGAAAGAAAAGACGTGAAAGTACTGGGCCGTACAGCACTGGGTATGATGTTGACAGGTATCCATAGTATGCGCTTCTCAAATTATATTTCAGACCATGATGCGAAGATAGCCGGTAAACTCGCCTATGTAATGAGTGGGGGCGATCTGTCGGAAGCAACGCTGGTAAGCGAGCAATATCTGCTCGATATTGAGCGGGAAGCGTTCCTTAGTCTGGCGGGCGAGCGTAAGACATTGGAAAGGCTGCAGAGCGTGATCAAAACAGGGAAACCAATAAGAAACTAAACCATCTGATGTCAACTATTCTTTCCGTTCAGAACATTTCAAAAAGATATGGCGCCGTGCAGGCCTTGTCGGCGGTGTCATTTGACATTCCTGCCGGCAGCGTATTCGGCATACTGGGACCGAATGGCAGCGGTAAAACCACCCTGTTGGGCATAGTTACCGACGTACTAAAAGCAGACGGAGGTTCTTTTACCCTGATGGGAGCACTACCTTCGGCGGTACAACGGCGGCAGATCGGAACACTGCTGGAAACACCTAACTTTTACCATTATCTCTCCGGCTACCGAAACCTGCAGATTGTGGCCAATATCAAACAGCAAAGCGAATCTGATATTCCCCGTGTACTGGAGCTGGCAGGATTAACTGCCCGGCAGCATTCAGCTTTTAAGACTTATTCCCTGGGTATGAAACAACGGCTCGCAATAGCAGGCGCCATGCTGGGAGACCCGCAGGTGCTGATATTGGACGAACCGGCCAATGGCCTGGACCCTGTAGGAATAGCAGAGGTCAGGAACCTGATCAGGAAGCTGGCACAATCGGGTAAGACCATCATTATGGCCAGCCACCTGCTGGATGAAGTGGAAAAGGTATGTACACATGTCGCTATTCTCAGAAGAGGCGAGTTACTGGGCTCCGGTGCCGTAAATGTTGTTTTGGCCAGGGATAATTTTATCGAGATAGGCAGCGCAGACAGCAAAGCGTTGGCACAGGCAATACAACATCATCCGGCCTTTGTGCAGCTGCTGCCTTCCGGAGATGGCGTACTGCAGGTGACATTCAATGACAAGGTTGATCCGGCTACTCTCAACAACTGGTGCGCCCAACAGGGTATCTGGCTCAGCCATCTTCAGACGAGCAGAAAGAGCCTGGAAACCGCATTCCTTGAACTAACCAATAACTAACTTCGTACCGAGCATATGCTGCAAATCATAAAAATAGAATGGCTTAAGGTAAAGAACTACCGCACTTTCTGGGTGTTCATTGCCCTGGGTGTGCTGTCTATCCTGGCTCCAAACTTTGTTATTCATGATGTCTTCATCAAGAATATTCCTCCGGACGCACAGAAGCTACTGGGACAGTCGATCTACGATTTCCCGCTGGTATGGCAGACCGTAGCCAGCGTCAGTTCTTATACCTCCGGCATTTTCAGCCTGTTGCTGATCACACTGGTGACGAACGAGTTTACATATAAGACTCACCGCCAGAATATCATAGACGGCTGGGAAAGGAGTGACTTCGTACTGTCAAAAGTGTTCTGGATAGTTAGTCTGGCGCTGCTGGCGTTCCTCACCTCACTGGTAGCCGTATTCATCTTCGGTGGTATTTACGGGAAGACGGCTTTCAGTTTTGAAAATAGCCGTTACCTGTTCTTCTACCTGCTACAGATAACGGTATCGCTGTCCCTGGCATTGCTGCTGGCAATGTTGGTGAAACGTACAGGATTGGCTATCATTTTGTTCCTGGGATACGTGACGTTCCTCGAACAACTCCTGGTTTCCATCATAAAACATTATTTCGGCAATATTGGTGGTTTATTCCCTCTCCAGGCAGGAGATGAATTATTGCCTTTTCCGATTGTGGAGAAACTGGTGAAAATTTCCGGTCCGTATGATAGTGGTGTATACCTGGCAGTGCTTGTTACCTATATTGTGGTGATAATGTGGCTGGTGTTCAGGAAGATGCTCCGTGCAGATCTGTAATTTAGCATGTTAATTATATGTTATTTGTAAAAGAGGTAGTGATGAAACGTAATGTTTCATGCTATTTTTTGCGTTCTTAACCTGTTACATATCATATTACACGATTGTGGGTTATGGACTGTCGGTTAAGAATATTAAATTTGTTCCGAAACGTAAATTGAACATTTGTGAAGGGAAACGCGCAGGAAAAGATCATACTTGTAACGAATGATGACGGTGTAACTGCACCTGGCATCAGGGCATTAATAGAAGCGGTAAGTCCGCTGGGTAAAGTCGTAGTAGTAGCCCCGGACAGTCCGCAATCGGGCAAAGGGCATGCTATCACGATCGGAGTACCCCTGCGGCTGGACCAGGTGTACCTGTTTGAGGGCATCGAAGCCTGGCAGTGCTCTGGTACACCGGTGGACTGTGTGAAGCTGGCCCGTGACAAGATACTGCATCGCCTGCCGGATATCTGCGTAAGCGGTATCAATCATGGAGCGAACCATTCCATCAATGTGATCTATTCCGGCACAATGTCTGCCGCCATGGAAGCAGCGATAGAAGGGGTACCCTCCGTAGGGTTCTCTTACCTCGATTACAGTTTCGATGCAGATTTCTCCCTGTGTAAGGAAGTGGCTCATACGGTAGCTAAAAAGATGCTGGGATCTGAACTGCCGGAAGGGACCTTGTTCAATGTGAACATTCCGGTTGTAAAAAAAGAAGACTATAAAGGAATTAAGATATGCCGTCAGGCAGATGCAAAATGGGTGGAAGCGTTTGATGAGCGCCGTGACCCGCGAGGTAAGAAGTATTACTGGCTTACCGGTGAATTCACGAACCGGGATAACGGAGAAGATACTGACGTATATGCATTGGCCAACAACTATGCTTCACTGGTACCGGTACAGTTTGACCTGACTGACTATAAGCTGAAGAAAAAAATAGAGAACGACTGGACATTCTGATGTGTATTAGCGCACATTATCAAAACCTACTATGTTAAAACGAGATAATCTCCTGTTAGGCATTATACTGGGTCTTGTTACACCGGTATTAGCCTTTTTCCTGTACTACCTATTGGTATATCTGCCTAAATATCAAAAGTCATTGGCAGAGTTCATTAATCTCCTTGGAGACAACCGCCAGGCGCTCCCGAAGCTGATAAGTGTATGTCTGTTGCTGAACGGACTGGTATTCTACTTTTATACCAGGAGCCGGAAAGACATTACGGCAAAAGGGATCTTCCTGGTTACCATGCTTTACGCCATCACTATTATCCTTCTGAAGATATTACACGGATAAGCCGTTTCAGGTCAGGGACCGGAATTAAGCATTCAGGCATTTTAATTCCTAATTCTTAATTCCTGATCCCTGATTTATATTTGTCCTATGAAGTATTACATCATCGCCGGTGAAGCTTCCGGTGATCTCCATGGCAGCAATCTGATCAAACAATTGAAACAACAGGACACCGCAGCGGATATCCGTTGCTGGGGAGGTGACATGATGCGGGAGGCGGGAGGAACGCTGGTAAAGCATTATAAGGACCTTGCTTTCATGGGTTTCATTGAAGTGGTGATGAACATCCGTACTGTGTTGAAAAATATGGAATTCTGTAAAAAGGATATCCAGCAATATCAACCGGATGTACTGGTACTGATCGACTATGCAGGTTTTAACCTGCGTATCGCGGAATGGGCCAAACCGTTAGGATATAAAACAGTATTTTATATCTCCCCGCAGGTATGGGCATGGAAAGAGAACCGCGTAAAGAAGATCAAACAGAGTGTTGACAAGATGCTCTGTATCCTGCCATTCGAACAGGAGTTTTATAAAAAATGGGATTATACCGTAGAATATGTCGGCCATCCGCTCATCCAGGTGATAAAGGAAGCGAAGGAAAAGCCGGTGGATCAACCATTGTCAGATAAACCTATCATAGCCATCCTGCCCGGCAGCCGTAAGCAGGAGGTGAGCGTCAAACTCCCGATCATGCTCACTATGGCAAAACATTTCCCTGATCATCAGTTCATCGTAGCGCAGGCCCCCAGCCTGGATGACGCGTTTATAGCAGGACTGACAGGTGCACATCCCAACGTTTCCACCGTGAAAGGGCAAACATATGACCTGTTACGTCAGGCAGAAGCCGCGTTGGTTACTTCGGGAACGGCTACATTGGAAACTGCGTTATTCGGAGTACCTGAAGTGGTTTGTTATAAAGGCAGCGCCATCTCTTATTTCTTCGCCAAGAGACTGATCAAAGTAAAATATATAGCGTTAGTCAACTTAGTTATGGATAAACCTGTTGTAAAAGAGTTGATCCAGCATGATCTGAACGAGGAAAATCTGTTGAGGGAGCTGACGTTGTTATTAAAAGATAGCACAGCGCGTAACCGGATAAAAGCAGATTATGCCACACTGTGGGCGAAGCTGGGAGAAAAGGACGCCAGTAGAAGGGCAGCAGAAGTGATCCATGCGGAAGCGGTTAAATAAGCGTTGTAGCCTTGTAAGCAGGAATTGGATAGCATCAGCTTTAGTGATGGCGGGTGAATAGCCTGATCAGCATTATTATCAGTGCGATCAGGAACACGACAATAGAGATCCGGTTCATTCCATGCATCATATAGACGTAACGATTCTTAGGTGCGGAGGGATCTTTTTTACCTATGTACAGGTAACGCAGTATTTGTTGCCAGATGCTTTTCATAATAATACAAAGATAGTTTTTATACACCTACATAACCAATAGCCTGACTCAGGAGAGCAGGGCCGTATGAGGCATTCATGGAATGGATGGGAATGGCGGAAAGGTAATATTCTATGGGAAAGTGGTAAAGTAGAATGAGTTATTAACCGGGAATGTATATTACTTTGTCAGAGGCCACTTATGAAAATTGCCGGACCCGGCGCCGGTTATCTTGTAGCCGCTAAAGGAAGAGCACGAAGTTCTAAGATTCTCAGAGATACATTTAAAAATTAATCATGCGAAAACTATTTCTTTTATTTAGTAGCGCAATATTGGCATTTTCTACAGCCATTGCGCAGGACCACGGTCTCGAACAGCCCTATATCCCTGAAACAGATCCGGCGGTATTACAAAAGCTTGATCAATGGCAGGACTGGAAATTTGGTATGATCATCCATTGGGGCGCTTATTCCCAGTGGGGGGTTGTGGAATCCTGGAGTATCTGTCCGGAGGATGAAGGCTGGACACAGCGTAAGCCTTATGGCATTCCTTACTATGACTATTTGCAAAAGTATGAAGCGCTGTCCACCACTTTCAATCCTACGAAATTTGATCCTTCCAAATGGGCGAAGGCAGCTAAAGGCGCCGGTATGGAGTATGTGGTCTTTACGACCAAACACCATGACGGTTTCTGTATGTGGGACACCAAACAGACCGACTACGGTATAGCCGGCTCAAAAAGTCCCTTCCGCAACGACCCGAGGAAGAACGTAGCTAAAGAAGTATTTTCTGCTTTCCAGAAGGAGGGTATCCACACAGGAGCTTACTTTTCCAAACCTGACTGGCATAGCGAGTATTACTGGTGGTCATATTTCCCGCCTAAAGACAGGCACGTGAACTATGACGTGACCAGGTATCCTGAACGTTGGAAGAACTTTCAGGAATATACTTACAGGCAGATCGAGGAGTTGATGACGACGATGGGTAAGATCGAGATCCTCTGGCTGGATGGCGGCTGGGTACGCGCCCGTAAGCAGGGAGTTAAAAAGGAGAACGATATTACGGCGGCGGAAATAGATACCAGACCGACGAAACAGAATGAAGATATTGACATGGCAGGTATCACAAAAATGGCCCGTGGCCATCAGCCAGGTCTGATCGTAGTTGACCGTGCCGTACATGGTCCGTTTGAGAACTACCGTACTCCGGAACAGCAGATCCCTGAAAAACCATTGTCCTATCCATGGGAAACCTGTATGACAATGGCTGGTTCCTGGTCGTATGTGCCAAACGACAAGTACAAGTCTGTTAACAAATTAATCCATAACCTGGTGGACATAGTAGCGAAAGGTGGTAACTACCTGCTTAACGTTGGTCCTGGTCCTGACGGCCAGCTGCATGAGGAAGCGTATACTACCATGGCAGCTATCGGCGATTGGATGAAGATCAATGGCGATGCTATTTATGGTACCCGCTCTGTAGCGCCTTATAAAGACGGTAAGGTGTGCTTCACCCGTAAGAAAAATGGCAATGTATATGCAATTTATCTGCTGGAGGAAGGAGAGAAACTGCCTGCGCAAATAGCATTTGGGGGCCTGAAACCGGCAAAGGGTGCAAAGGTAACGGTACTGGGAGCAAAGGATAAGATCTCCTGGAAAGCAGGTGCTACAGGTACTCAGATCACTATTCCTGCTGTGGTGCAGCAGAAAGCATGGCAACATGCTGTAGCAATACAGATCTCTGCGGTAGAGTCATAATAATTTATTGATACCAGGAAGCAGCCTGCAAAAGCTGTGGACAAAAAAAAAGGCTGCCTTTGAACAGGTAGCCTTTTTTTTTGTTGTCTAAATGAATGTGTATAAATCTAAATCTATGAACAACCCAATCCGTTCAATTGCAAGATGATCCTGAGCATGGCAAATCAAGAAAAATTGTGATAATAACTAATCATTAACTAAAATGAGAAGTTTATTCATCAATATTGTAGCAGAGTCATGGAATGACATTGTGTGTTAACAACAATTGAACCGGGTATAAAACTTAAGGCATGGTAAGTAATGTACAAATTCTCCTTGCAGAAGACGATTATCAATACGGTACTATCATTAAAAAGCAGCTTGAAGCAATCGGCTATCAGGTCGTACATTGCTTCGACGGTGAGGTAGCCTGGAAGAAGTTTCAGAGGGACGACTTCGATCTCTGCATACTGGATGTGATGATGCCTAAGAAGGATGGCTTCACGCTGGCGCAGGACATCCGTAAAAAGAACGGGATGATACCGATTGTTTTTGTCTCGGGAAAAGCAGCTGATGAAGATCGATTGCACGGCTTCCGTATCGGAGGTGATGATTTTCTGGTGAAACCATTCAGTATGCGGGAACTGATCATGCGGATCAGGGTATTCCTGCGGAGAACATTGCCTAAAGATGTACCGGGAGATGGCATCTATAAATTGGGTGATGACGTAAGGTTCAACTATGAAGAAAAAGAGCTGAGAAGAGCGAGCGGCGAGCTTTTCGGCACCCTGACGAAAAAGGAAGCGAAGGTATTGAGGTACCTTGTAGAGAACAGCAACAAGCTGGTAAAAAGAGACGAGATCCTGCTAAAGGTCTGGGGGAACAGTAGTTTCTTTTCTAGCAGAAGTATGGACGTATTCATTACCCGCTTGCGCAAGCACTTTAAAAATGAGCCGGGAATAGAGCTGGAAACCCTGCACAATGTGGGCATCCGGTTGAATATCCTTGAAAATACCGGCAAAAATGATAAAAACGAATCTACGTCAGCAGACAATGACGGGTGAGGACCAGAACAAATCAAAACCCCACAACCACCAAAACAATGACTTACGGCAGAAATGACCAGCCCCGCCACAGGCAACAGGGCAATGGCAGTCGTCCGGAGAGTGATGAGCGCAACCGTACACAAAGACACAACGGCAACCAATTCCGCGCCTCCCGACCCAAGACCGGATATCACTTTCCACCACGCATCAAACCGCCCAGGGAGGAAAGTAAGATCTATTTTATAGCCCTGCTTCCAAATGCGGAAACCGGTAAGGAGATCATCCGGTTGAAACAGGAATTTGCAGAGAAATATGATGCCCGCCGTGCATTGAGGGTGCTTCCTCATATCACTATGCAGGTGCCCTTTACGGCCAGCCCGGAGCTGGAAAAGACCCTCTGTCCGGGATTGGCGACCTTTGCCGCTTCTATGCAACCTTTTGAAATAAAGCTGAGCGGTTTCGGCGGCTTCTCGTTCACTAAGCGGAAAGTATTGTATATCAATGTGGAAAAGAACGAGGGTATTGTACACCTGCACCAGCAGATGATGGATTTCCTCCAGCGGGAGTTCGGTTTTAGTCATATGCTGGCACGTTATGGATTTAACCCGCATATTTCAGTGGCCTTTCGTGACCTGTCCGACCTGGAATTTGACCTGGCCATGGAAGAATACAAATGCCGTCCCTTCGAAGCGGCCTTCCAGGTCCGTAATCTATACCTGCTCCGCCATACCGGCACATCCTGGGAGGTGCTGCAGAAATGCAGGCTGGGGACTGCTGACTAGCACTTTTCTGCCATTATTCCTATGCAATAAAATCGTAACTTTATTGCTGATGGAAACAGTGGTAGTAAAACAATATAACCTCGACGAGGAACAGGAAAAGAAAGAAATCGTTCGTCATTACCGCGCTTTACTAAAGTCGCTTAAACCCCGTTTGAAGAAAGGAGACCGTGAACTGGTACGTACTGCTTTCGAAATGGCGGCAGACGCACATAAGGAAATGCGCCGGAAATCCGGTGAGCCATATATCTTACATCCTCTCGCTGTAGCGCAGATCTGCGTTGACGAGATCGGCTTGGGTGTTCGCTCCGCTATCTGTGCCCTGCTTCATGACACAGTAGAAGATACCGAAGTTACCCTGGAGGACGTGGAACGCGCCTTCGGGTCCGAGATCGCCCACATCGTAGACGGTCTGACCAAAATATCAACGGTCATCGACTCAAATACAAGTACCGCACAGGCGGAAAACTTTAAAAAGATACTGCTCACACTGGCGGACGATCCCAGGGTGATACTCATAAAACTGGCTGACAGGTTGCATAATATGCGTACCCTGGATAGTATGAGCCGTGAAAAGCAGCTCAAAATAGCCTCCGAAACGGTATTTATATATTCCCCGCTGGCCCACCGCCTCGGTCTGTACAACATCAAGTCCGAGATGGAGGACCTGTCCATGAAGTACACCGAGCAACAGACCTACAGGGATATCGCCAAACGCCTGAAGGAAACCAAACGTGAGCGTACCCGTTATATCAACGAATTCATAAAGCCTATTAAGGAGGTATTACAGGAAGAAGGCCTGACATTCGAAATCTACGGACGGCCTAAATCCATACACTCCATCTGGAATAAGATCAAGAAGAAAGGTGTCACCTTTGAAGAGGTGTATGACCTCTTCGCGATCCGTATCATCCTGGACTCACCCCTGGATAAGGAAAAGTCAGATTGCTGGAAAGTCTATTCCATTATCACGGACTTTTATCATCCTAGTCCAGAGAGGACCCGCGATTGGCTCAGTAATCCGAAATCGAACGGGTATGAAGCTTTGCATGTGACCGTAATGGGCCCGCAGGGTAAATGGGTGGAAGTGCAGATCCGTACCAAACGAATGAACGATTATGCCGAGAAAGGACTTGCCGCCCACTGGCGTTATAAGGAGGGCAGCAATCAGAGTCAGAGTACAGAGTCCAAGTTTGACCAGTGGTTTAGCCAGATCAGGGAGATCCTGAACAACCCGGACTCCAATACACTGGATTTCCTGGCCGATTTCAAAAGTAACCTCTTCACGGAAGAGATCTATGTATATACGCCTAAAGGTGATCTTAAAATATTGCCTGTCAACTCCACTGCACTGGATTTTGCCTACGCTATCCATAGTGCTGTTGGAAATAAGTGTATCGGCGCCAAAGTGAACTATAAACTGGTACCCATCAGCCATAAGTTACGCAGTGGCGACCAGGTGGAGATCATTACCTCTAACAAGCAAAAGCCTACAGAGGATTGGTTGAACTATGCACTGACCGCCAAGGCGAAATCCAAGATCAAGGATGCGCTGAAGGAGGAAAAGAGGAAGGTGGCCATGGATGGGAAGGATGTGCTGGAACGTAAGCTGGACCATCTGAAGATCTCTAACAATCAGCATAACATCAATGAACTGGTACAGTTCTATAAGCAGCCATCGCCGCTGGACCTGTATTACCAGATCGCTGTTAAAAATATCGACCTGAAGGAGCTGAAGCAGTTCACCGTACTGGGAGATAAGCTGGAGGCGCCTAAACCGCCACCGGTAAAACAGCCGGAACATATTTCGGAAGATCATCTGAAACATCAGATCCCTTCTAAGAAAGATGCAGAACTGATCATCTTTGGGGAAAGCTCAGACAAAATAGCCTACAAGCTGGCCAACTGTTGCCGCCCGATCCCGGGAGATGATGTATTCGGGTTCATCACTGCCAGTGAAGGCCTGAAGATCCACAGAACAAATTGTCCTAACGCCGCCCAGTTACTGGCTAACTATGGCCATCGTGTTGTAAAGACCAAATGGGTGAAGAACAGGGAGATCTCCTTCCTGACCGGGTTGAGGATAGTTGGTATGGACGATGTAGGGGTTATTCATAAGATCACCAATGTGATCTCCGGTGAGTTGAGGGTGAACATTGCAGGGCTGACCATCGAATCCCGCGAGGGGCTGTTTGAAGGACTGATCAAAGTGTTCGTACATGATAAGGAGGAGCTGGATGAACTGTTCGAAAAGCTGAAGAAACTGGATGGTATTCAATCAGTAAGCCGTCTGGAAGATGAGTAGGTCGCCCCGATATCAGAAATCGGTAATTTAAAGATATAAAAGACGAATTATGAGGTATATTGCCTGTAATTCGTCTTTTTTTGTCTCATGTCATCCTTATTCTTAATTCCTGATCCTAAATCTTATTTCAATTTCAATTCGTGCTATTTTTCCTTAATTTTGCCACTTCGTTTTTAAAAATCAATATCAACTCTTATGGTAGATGTTTTGCTGGGCCTACAATGGGGCGATGAAGGCAAAGGAAAGATTGTGGATTACTTTGCAGGTAAATACGATGTCATAGCCCGCTTTCAGGGTGGTCCCAACGCAGGGCATACGCTATATGTGGATGGCCAGAAGGTAGTATTACATACGATCCCTTCAGGTGTATTCCATAAAAACACCACTAACCTGATCGGGAATGGTGTGGTACTGGATCCTGTAACTTTCAAAAAAGAATGTGATAAGATCTCTTCTTTAGGCGTTGATCTGAAAAAGAATCTTTTTATTGCAGAAAGAACACATATTATTGTACCTTCTCATCGTGCTCTTGATAAGGCTTCAGAATTGTCAAAAGGCGTTGATAAGATCGGCTCAACCCTGAAGGGTATCGGACCGGCTTATATGGACAAAACAGGTCGTAATGGCCTGAGAGTTGGAGACGTGATGCGTAGTGATTTTAATGAGCGCTATAACAAGCTGAAAGAGAAACACCAGCACCTGCTGGCAGGATATGAATTCGGTGCGGAAGTAAAGGCTGAAATAGCAAAAGATATTGCTGAGTGGGAAGCTGAATTCTTTGATGCAGTGAACTACCTGAAGCAAATGAATATCGTTAACGGAGAGTACTTTATTAACGATAAACTGAAGGCAGGCAAGAAGGTCCTGGCGGAAGGCGCGCAGGGTAGCATGCTGGACGTGGACTTTGGAACATATCCGTTCGTTACTTCTTCAAGTACTATCTCTGCCGGCGTATGTTCCGGGCTGGGAGTAGCACCAAAATGGATAAAAGAAGTGATCGGTGTGACCAAAGCATATTGTACCCGTGTAGGTAGCGGACCTTTCCCTACCGAACTGCATGATGCTACCGGCGAAAAGCTGCGTACAGAAGGCAATGAATTTGGTGCGACTACAGGACGTCCCCGCCGTTGTGGCTGGATTGACCTGGTAGCCCTGAATTATACCTGTATGCTGAGTGGTGTTACCCAGTTAGTAATGACAAAAAGTGATGTACTGGATGCGTTCGATGAGGTGTATGCATGTACTGCTTACGAGATCAATGGTCAGCAAACAAAAGCAATGCCTTACCAGCTGAACGATGCTGAAGTAAAACCGATATGGGAGAAACACAAGGGTTGGAGTGATGAAACAGCCGCCAAAAGCAAGCATTTTAATGAATTGCCGGCCGAAATGAAATCGTTTGTAAAAGCAGTTGAAAGTTACCTTGATGTACCTGTGAAATTTGTGTCAAATGGACCAGGCAGGGACCAGATCCTGGAGCAGGAAAATGCTTAAAAAATTACGAAAAAAAATCGGCAAAAAAAATTTGGCTAATACAAAAAACTGTTAAAACTTTACGCAAAAGTAATACGCTAAAGACTTAAGTGAACCTATTATGAAATCAAAATCTGATAACGAAAAAGAGACCAAAAAGACGAGTTCTCCAAAGACTACGAAAGCCGCACCTAAAGCTGCAAGTAAGCCAAAGAAGGAAGAGGAGGACGATGATGATGATCTGGATGAGGAGGAAACTCCCCGTAAGTCTGCTGCTTCTAAAAAATCAGATAAGCCGGGATCAAAGTCAAAGAAGAAAAATGACGATGATGAAGATGATCTGGATGAGGACGATGATGTAGATCTGGATGATGATGATGATAGTTGGGGAAAAGGTGATGATGAGGACTATGATCCTGATTTCGAAGAGTTTGACATGCCTAAACCTAAGAGCAAACGTGGCCGCCCTGGTAAAAAGAGCGCAGACGACGATGATGATCTGGGCATTGACGACGAATTCAAAGACATGGGTCTGTTCAATGACAGAGGTGGATTTGACGATGACGACGACGATTTTTAAGCATTAAAAGCACGCATTATCAGGATATTTCACGGTTTCCCGGTTAATGATCCGAAATTATTTAAACAGCAAATGTTGAATTGGAGTACACAGTTCAACATTTGCTGTTTTTTGGATAATAATAACTACGCTTCCATCTATCACCAAAACGAAGCTATACTGGCAGCAGATGCACTGGATACGCTGTCCTGCAATGCCGGTAATGCATTCCCCTCCCTGCTTCAATATCACAATACCCATCGCGACTGGTTATTCGGTCACCTTGCCTACGATCTCAAAAATGAGACCTTTCCCGGCTTATATTCTGATAATAAAGACGGTATAGGGTTCCCTGACTTGTTCTTCTTCCGGCCCCGTATCGTCATGCTATTGCGTAACAACGAGGTGCAGATAGGAGGGTGGGAAATGGACGAGTCAACCGCCCGTACGGTTTATAATGAATGTATCAATGCGGCAGACCAGCAGATACAACAAATGCCGGCTGGTAAAGTACAGGCTCATCTCGGGAAACAAGAATATCTCAATGCAGTTAGCAGTCTGCAGGAACACATACACCGGGGAGATTGTTACGAAGTGAATTTCTGTCGTGAGAATTTCATAGAAAATACCATTGTACATCCCCCTTCTCTCTTTAGACGTTTGAATAGCGTTTCACCTTCTCCATTTGCCGCATATTATCGAACGGACGATCTCTATCTGGTTTGCTCCAGTCCCGAACGTTTTATGCAAAAAAAAGGCCCTGTGGTCATTTCTCAACCCATTAAAGGTACGATCAGGCGGGCGGGAGATCCTGCAGCTGATGATGAACGCCGCAAAGAATTACAGCAGAACAGGAAGGAAAGGGCCGAAAATGTAATGGTAGTAGATCTGGTGCGTAATGACCTCTCTCATACTGCTACACGGGGCAGCGTAGAGGTGGCGGAGTTATTCGGCATCTATTCATTTGCACAGGTACATCATATGATCTCTACGGTGACGGCTACCCTTGAAGCAGATGTTCCCTTTACCGCCGCCATCAGCCATGCATTTCCTATGGGCTCTATGACGGGAGCACCCAAATTAAGTGTAATGCAATTGATAGAACAGTATGAGCAATCCCGTAGAGGGTTGTTCTCGGGCGCTCTTGGTTATATTACACCGGACGGTGATTTTGACTTCAATGTAGTGATACGCAGCATGCTCTATAACGCCAGCCGTAAATACCTGTCCTTCCAGACCGGTTCGGCCATTACGTACTATGCTGATCCCGTGAAGGAATGGGAAGAATGCCTGTTAAAGGCGGAAGCCATGAAAAATATACTGGAAGGCTAACGTCACACGCTATTTGTCTTTTTCCTGGAAGATATTCTCCATCGCCGCCCGGATATCAGGGTAAGAAAATACAAACCCCGTTTCCTGGATCTTGGCAGTCGATACCCGGCAGCTCTTTAATACTTCAATACTCATTTCACCCAATGCCACTTTTAACGCAAATGTCGGCACATGTACAGGAATGAAGCTCTTGCCTTTAGCTTCCTGCGCCATGGTCATTACCAGCTCTTTATTCTGTACAGGATGCGGAGACGCCACATTGTAAATACCCTCCAGATTATGATTAACGATAGCACTCAGGTAAATACGGGCCAGGTCATGAAGATGGATCCAGCTAACATATTGCTCTCCGTTGCCCAAAATGGTGGCAAAACCGAATTGTAAAGGTTTGTAGAATTCCTTCAGCGCTCCTCCGGCCAGACTAAGTGCGATGCCGGTACGCAGGATCACCACTTTCTTCTGCAGGTCCCGCATTTTCAGGATACTGTTTTCCCAGGCTACACAGGTAGTACCAAGGAAATCTTTTTCCGGCGGATCGTTCTCTGTGAAAGCAGGGCCGCTTTTATTTTCACCATAATAGCCTATACCAGAGGCACTGATCACCTTTTTGACCTTATTAGGGTGTTTGGATAGCGCCTTGAATAATAGTTCGGCACTCTGGGTGCGGCTATGCACTATTTCCTTTTTTCGGGACGCAGTCCAGCGTTTGTCCCCTACATTGGCGCCGGCAAGATGGACAATGTAATCCGCCTGCTGTATAGCTGCTTCATCAATTGTTTGCCTGGCTACGTCCCAATGGGCATAGCTGACAAGCTCATTATCTGCGCTACCGCCATTACGCCGGCTCAGAACAATGACCTTATAACCAACATCTGTAAGCAACTTTGTAAGCGCCCGGCCAACAAGACCCGTGCCGCCGGTAATTAACACCGTATCCATAATCGTAAAAATACATAATTCAAGGTTAGAAATTACGAATTGAAAATGACGAATTACAGCAGTGCCGCCATTTCCAAAATAAAAGGGGAGCCAAACGGCCTGATGAAGGAAGATCGCCCCAATTCGCTATTCATAATTCGTAATTGCTTATTTTAGTGTTAGCATACAGGGATGCCCCACGTTTTCCTGCCCATGTTTCACAATGAATGATAGCGATTTACCGTTAAATCTATATCCTAAACTTGCAACCTTTTAAAATATAAGCAATGCGCATTCTATATCTCTATGCTTTACTGGTCTTATGGAGCGGGGCTGCAATAGCTCAGAAGGTTTCTTATACAGACCCGGAAAGGGACGATTACAAAAGCACGGAATTCGAAATTATCGGCAGGGTATCAGGAAATATACTGGTATACAAGAGCGATAGAGGTGATGGCGTCATTTCTATCTATGACAATTCCATGCAGTTGAAGAGTAGGGTTAAACTGGATTTTTTACCCAAAAAACTGATCAGTGCTGACTTTATATCATACGGTGATAAAGTTCTCATGTTGTACCAATTCCAGCGTAAAGATGCCGTATATAGCTTCTGTGCTACTATGGACGGTGATGCACGCTTTGCCGATGCACCTGTAATGGTGGATTCTACCAGGATAGGATTTTATTCCAAAGAAAATAAAGTGTATTCCGTAGAATATTCGGAAGACAAGAATAAGATCATGGTGTATAAGATCAATCAGGATAAGGAAAACGATAACGTATTCTACACATTCCTGTATGACAGCGCATTTCACCTGATCAACAACAGCAGGGTATCTTTGCCGATGGAAAGCAAAAAATCTTTCCTGAGCAACTTCAATCTCACTAATGAAGGAGATCTGATATTCAATAAACTGGAACGGACCAACAACAGGGATTATATTGTGAGCGGTAGCCTGATCATTAAACGGGCTGTCGTAGATTCCTTCGAAAATATCTCCATGCAGCTGAAGACCCAGTTGCTGGATGAGGTGAAAATGAAGGTGGACAATATCAATAAAAAAGTATTGATCACCGCTTTTTACTATAAACAGAAAAGAGGAAACGTAGAAGGGCTGTACGTTAGTAAATATGACTATGCACAAAAACAGCTCTTATATGAAAAAGAAGTAGCTTTTACTCCTGAACTGAAGAATAATGCGAAAGGAGAATCCTCTACCAATGCGGCTTTCAATGACTACTTCATCCGGAAGATCATCAATACCAGCAATGGCGGTTTTATAATTACGGCTGAATCTTACTATACTACTTCCCGCTCACAGCCCTGGAATCGCTGGAACTATATGTATGGTCCCTACGGTATGTATACACCTTATTATTACTCGCCGTATTCACCGTTTTATTACAATCCGTGGTACAATAATTATAACTCCCAGGACCGCTTTCACTACGATAACATAGCCGTGCTTAACATGGATAATGAAGGTAACCTGCTGTGGAGCAACTTTGTGCATAAAAGCCAGTACGACGATGGTTCGGACCTGTATCTATCTTATATGATGGTCAACATAGGCAGTGAGCTTCGCTTCCTCTACAATGAACTGGACAGACGGAGTTATATTATGACAGACAATAGTGTACAACCTGATGGTAAAAGTACCCGTAAACCTACTTTACGTAACCTGGATAAAGGGTATACCTGGATGCCGCGTTATGGTAAGCAGATCAGCGGCCGGTCTATACTGATACCTTGTATCTACAGGAATTACATCTGTTTTGCGAAAGTCGATTTTTAAGACATAGATATACACGATATTGGGAAGCAGCCATCTCTTTTTGGGATGGCTGCTTTATTTTTATAGCTTCTATCATAGCCCGAATATCAATCTAACGAGGACTATACAAGGATTATACAAGGATTAACTTACGTTCATCTTACGTCTTTGAACGTAAGATGAACGTAAGTTAATCCTTGTATAATCCTTGTATAATCCTGAAAATATCCAAGATAGGTCGAAAAGATCTGGAGAAATGATCATTTTTTGATGATCGGTAATGAATTCTTTACTTTTTTTGGTAGTTTAAGCAATCAACCAAAATCTGAACGCTAAAAGAACTACATTATTAATAATCTGTATACATATAGTGGAGCAGGACCTATTGCTTTATTGCAAAGATACGACTGCCTATGATGTTTTCTCTTTAAGCTTATACTAAACCTTGGTGATTTGTGATGAGTCACGCGGTGAACCCGGCAATTGCAGCGTAGGCGTGATATTTAAGAAACCGTAGTTACTGTCGTAAACCCACTATACATGAGCAGAATTAAATCAACAACACTATCATTCGCTCTGCTGACTGCAACCTTGTGCCTGTGTGCCCAGGACAAGTCATCCGGACCTGCAGAAAAAAAGTATGAGACGGAAGCTCATGCTGTGCCCACTCCAAAAGAACATTTTGGTTTTAATATCGGGGATGATTACCAGCTTGCCAACTATACACAAACGGAAGCCTACTTCAAAAAACTGGCGGCTTCTAATCGTGCCAGACTGGTAGATATCGGTATGACGGAAGAAGGAAGACATCAGTATATGCTGATCGTATCATCTCCGGAAAATCTGAAAGCACTGGACCGTTACAAAGAGATCTCACAACAGCTGGGACATGCAAGCGGGCTGACAGATGAAACAGCGCGCAAACTGGCAGCTGAAGGTAAGGCCGTAATCTGGATCGATGGCGGATTACATGCAACGGAAACAGTAGGCGCACATCAGCTTATAGAAACGATGTATCAGCTGGTAACACGTACGGATGCAGAGACAATGAACATCTTACAGAATGATATCATCCTGCTGACACATGCAAACCCTGATGGTCAGGAGCTGGTATCTGATTGGTACATGCGCATGGCCGATCCGAAGAAACGTGCATTGAATATTCCCCGCCTGTATGAAAAGTATGTTGGCCACGACAACAACAGGGATTTTTATATGATGAATATGAAAGAAAGCCAGAACATCAGCCGCCAGCTGTTTGTTGAATGGATCCCGCAGATCATGTACAACCATCACCAGCGTGGGCCTGCAGGCTCAGTACTGGCAGGACCTCCTTACCGTGATCCTTTCAATCACATCTATGATCCATTGATCGTAACCAGCATTGATGCAGTTGGTGCCGCTATGAATAACAGGTTGAATGTTGAAAATAAGCCAGGTTATACACAACGTAATGGCTCCACTTTTTCTACATGGTGGAACGGAGGACTACGTACTACACCTTATTTTCATAACATGGTCGGATTGCTCACCGAGATCATTGGCGGACCAACACCTGAAAATGTACCGTTGGTACCAGACAGGCTCATTCCAAATGGAGCTACTCCTAATCCTGTAGTACCGCAGGAGTGGCATTTCCGTCAGTCTATAGACTATTCTGTGTCGCTTAATTATGCAGTGCTTGACTATGCTGCGCGCTACAGAAGTGAGTTGCTGTTCAACATTTACAAAATGGGAAAGAATGCTATTGAGCGTGGTAGCACTGATCACTGGACATTCTATCCGAGATATATTGACTCCATCCGTATGGCGTACAAGGTGGAAAGGAAAAGAGATACTACCACTGAAGGAGAAACCGGCGGCGAGTTCGCTTTTGGCAAAGAAGATACGATCGCATCAAAGTATTATGCGGGAGTGCTGAAGAACCCTGACTACAAGGATGCCCGTGGTTATATTATTTCTGCGGATCAATCAGATTTTCCTACAGCTGTAAAATTCATTAATGCATTAAGCCGTTCAGGTATTGCTATTCATAAGGCCAGCGCTGCTTTCACTGTTGATGGTAAACAATATCCTGCAGGTTCTTATATCGTCAAGACAGCGCAGGCCTTTCGCCCGCATGTGATAGATATGTTTGAGCCGCAGGACCATCCGAATGATTTTCAATATGCGGGAGGACCTCCTATTCGTCCATATGATGCGGCGGGATGGACTTTAGCATATCAGATGGGCGTACAGTTTGATCGTATAACAGAAGGATTTGACGGGCCCTTTACGCAGTTGCCTTATGGCCAGATCGAAACACCATTGGCGACTACTTTACCTGTTGGTAGAAAGGGTTATTTCATAGATGCAGCTTCCAACAATGCATTCATCGCTGCGAACGATCTGCTGAAGGCGGGCGTGAAAGTATCCCGTACCGCTAACGGTACTTTCTATGTACCGTTAGGCGCAAAGGCAAAGGCCGTGCTCACGAAAGCCACGGCCGAACTGGGTATCCGCGTTAGTGCTGCCGATAATGCTCCTGCGCGATTGAAAGCGATAGCGCCACTACGGATAGGCATATGGAATACATACGGAGGTTCTATTCCTGCAGGATGGATAAGCTGGCTGATGGAACAGTATCATTACGACTATAAGATGCTGTATTCACAGGAAGTGGATGCTGGTAACCTGCGAAAAAAATATGACCTGCTCATCTTCGTATCCGGCGCTATCCCTGACACAGGTAAACCGAAAAGAAATGAGAACAGTTATAACAAACCACCCAAGCCGGAAGAGTTACCGGATGAGTTCAAACCCTGGCTGGGCCGTATCAACAGAGATACTTCTGTTCCGCAGCTGAAGAAGTTCCTCGAAGCCGGGGGTAAAATTGTTACAATTGGGACAAGCACTAATCTGGCATATCATCTGAAATTGCCCGTTGAGAATGCGCTGACAGAAAAGAATGCAAAGGGCGAACTGAAGCCAATACCGGGTACCAAATATTACATACCTGGTAGTTTGCTGACTGCCGATCTTGATACTACGGCAGAAGAAAACTGGGGCATGCCCGCAAAGAATGATGTATATTTCGATAGGAGCCCGGTGTTTAAATTTACTGCGGGGGCTACAGAAGCAGGTATGCGCAAACTGATCTCGTTCTCTTCCGCAACACCGTTACATAGTGGCTGGGCCTGGGGACAGAAATACCTGAAAGATGGTGTAGCAGCGTTCGTAGCACCTGTAGGTATCGGTAAGCTGTATGCATTCGGACCAGAGATCACCTTCCGTGGTCAGTCGCACGGCACCTTTAAGTTATTATTCAACCAATTGTACAAATGAGCAAACTGATTCTGTCATTATGCTTTTTCCTGCCTGTATTGGTCATCGCACAGAATAGGGATAAGAAGGCGATTGCTGCTTACCTTGATCAGCAGGCGCCTAAGTATGAAGATATCGCGAAGAAGATCTGGGAATATGCCGAAGTGGGTTATCAGGAAGAAAAAAGTTCCGCCTTATTGCAGGCTACATTGCAGCAGGAAGGCTTTACTGTGAAAGCTGGCATTGCTGGCATTCCTACGGCCTTCGTAGCCAGTTATGGAAGTGGACAGCCTGTAATCGGTATTCTGGCCGAATATGATGCGCTACCAGGATTATCGCAGGTTGCAGAACCAGAACAGAAGGCAATACAGGAAGGAGGAGCTGGTCATGGCTGCGGACATAATCTGTTTGGAACTGCTTCTGTGGCTGCAGCTATCAGTGTAAAGAACTGGTTAAAGGACCATAATGGAAAGGGTACTATTCGTGTGTATGGATGTCCTGCGGAAGAAGGAGGTTCAGGTAAAGTATATATGGTAAGGGAAGGATTGTTTAATGACGTGAATGCTGTTTTGCACTGGCATCCCGGCAACGACAACTCTGCAGCGATCTTGCCCTGGCTCTCCAACAAGAATGCAAAGTTCCGTTTCTATGGAGTATCGGCACATGCCGCAGGTTCGCCCGATAAAGGTCGTTCTGCGCTGGATGGGGTAGAGGCAATGGATTACATGGTGAACATGATGCGCGAGCATGTTCCGCAGGAAACTCGTATTCATTATGTGATCACTAAAGGCGGGGATGCTCCTAACGTGGTGCCTGCATTCGCAGAAGTATATTATTACGTACGTCATCCTGATATGCAGGTGGTGAAAGATGTGTGGGAAAGATTAGTGAAAGCAGCCGAAGGCGCAGCTATGGGGACCGGTACCAAAATGAATTACGAAGTGATCGGCGGGGTGTATAACATGTTACCTAATGAAACACTTTCGAAGATAATGGATACCAATCTGCGGCAGGTCGGAGGATTTACATATACATCCGCAGAAAGAGAATTTGCAAGAAGGATTCAGTCCACACTCGTCGATAGATCAAAGATACCAAACCTTGATACGGCAAGTGCCACTGTACGGCCATTCACATTAGATAAGCAGGAAGCCATTGGCTCTTCTGATGTGGCGGATGTAAGCTGGATAACACCAACTGCAGGTATTACCACAGCTACTTTTGTACCTGGTTCTTCCGGCCATAGCTGGCAGAACGTAGCAGCTGCCGGTAGCAGCATAGGGGCTAAAGGTATGATGGTTGCCGCCAAAACGATCGCATTCACCGCCTATGATCTTTTTAATGATCCCGCAACTTTAGAGAAGGCGAACGCAGAACTTAAAAAACGTCAGGGACCAACTTTTAAATATGAGGCAATGCTGGGCGACCGTGCGCCGGCATTGGATTACCGCAAAAAATGAGCACTATGGAACATACCTTAAGGGGCTGGCTTATGACTGCAGCTATCTGCTGCGCATCACAGCTACAGGCCCAAACTATACCATCACCTAAACAGCACTTTGGTTTTAATATAGGAGATGATTATCAGCTGGCTACCTACACACAAACAGCAGCGTATTTTGAAAAGCTGGCTGCAACATCCGACAGGGTTAAGCTGGTAGACATTGGTCTTACAGAAGAAGGACGTCACCAGTACATGCTGGTCATCTCTTCACCTGCGAATATCAAACAACTCGATCAATATAAACAGATCTCCCAGCAATTAGCAAGAGCCGAAGGTATTACGCCTGAACAGGCGCATAACCTGGCCGATAAAGGTAAAGCGGTTGTTTGGATAGACGGGGGACTGCATGCTACTGAGGTAGTAGGAACGCATCAGCTGATAGAAACAGCCTGGCAGCTCATCAGCCGGAACGATGCCGAAACAATGCGTATACTCGACAACGTGATAGTACTGATGACGCATGCTAATCCCGACGGACAAGAGATTACTACCAACTGGTACATGCGCAATGCAGATACATTGAAACGTTCAACAGATCAACTGCCTGTGCTGTACCAGAAATATATAGGGCACGATAACAATCGTGACTTCTATATCATGAACATGAAGGAAAGCGCCAATATGGGAAAACAACTGTTCCTGGAATGGATGCCGCAGATCATGTATAATCATCACCAACGCGGCCCGGAAGGTTCTGTATTGGCAGGACCTCCCTACCGCGACCCTTTCAATTATTTCTTTGACCCGCTGATGATCACCGGCATTGATGCATTGGGCGCAGCGATGTATAACAGGTTGAATGCAGAAGACAAACCTGGTTATACCCGTTTGAACGGGTCCAGTTTTTCTACCTGGTATAACGGCGGTTTACGGACTACCACACAGTATCATAACATGATAGGCCTGCTAACGGAGATTATCGGTAATCCTACCCCCGAAAAGATCCCGGTTGTACCACAGCGACTGATCCCGAACGGGGCGACGCCTAATCCTGTTAAGCCAACGGCGGACTGGCGTTTCAGAAGGTCTATCGATTACTCTGTTTCGCTGAACTATGCAGTGCTGGATTATGCCGCCCGTCAGCGCGATGAGGTGTTGTACAACATTTATAAAATGGGTAAGAATGCCATCGATAAAGGTAATACCGACTCATGGACGTTGTCTCCCAGGCATGCCGAAGCTATCACAGCCGCTTACAAAAAAGACAAGAACGATACTACTAAAGATGATGGCAGTGATCCATACGGATGGATGAGAAGAGGCAATAACATCCCCGTGCAGTACTATGATGCTGTATACAAGAATCTTGCAGAAAGGGATCCTCGCGGATATATACTGCCGGCGGATCAGCCGGACTTTGCTACGGCGGTGAAATTCATCAATGCACTGATCAAAACAGGGATTTCCGTACAGAAGGCCACAGCACCATTCATGATAGCGGAAAAGCAATATCCGGCTAACTCATATATCGTACGTACGAATCAGGCATTTCGTCCGCATGTACTGGACATGTTTGAACCACAGGACCATCCTAACGACTTCCAATATCCGGGTGGTCCTCCTGTCCGTCCTTACGACGCGGCAGGGTGGACGCTGGCTTTCCAGATGGGTGTAAAGTTTGACCGCATCCTGGACGATTTTGACGGACCGTTTCAGAAAGTGCCATACGGCGAACTGCAGTCGCCGGTAGCCCTGCCATTCACACCTGCAACAAGCGGCGGTTATCTTCTGAGCGCTTATGTGAATAATGCATTCATCGCAGTGAATGATTTATTGAAAGCAGGGGTGAAGGTATACCGGTTACCGGAAGGAGCTAAAGGTGAAGCGCCCGGGACCTTCTTTGTACCAGCAGGAACGCAGGCCAATAGTATCCTGAAAACTGCAGTAGCAAAGCTGGGAGTAGCTGCAAAACCGGTGGCCAGGCGCCCTAAGGGAATGGTGGAGGCGACTACCTTGCGCATTGCTCTTTGGGATAACTATGGTGGCTCCATGCCATCGGGTTGGGTACGTTGGATGATGGAGCAGTATCACTTCCCTTTCAAACAGGTCTACCCGAAGGATATTGATGCGGGGGACCTGAAGCAACAATACGACGTGATCGTGTTCGTAACACGGGCTATTCCTCCGGTTTCAGGAGAGGAAGGAAACCGTTACGGCTCAAGGCAAGCGCCACCCGACCCCGCGGGGATACCTGAACAATACCGCCATACATTGGGCCGGATCACAAAGGATACTTCTATTCCTAAACTGAAGGAATTCCTGGAAGCAGGTGGTACCATTATTACAATTGGTACCAGTACCAATCTGGCATATCACCTGGGACTTCCGGTGCACAATGCGTTGGTGGAAAAAGGAAAGGACGGCAAAGAGCAATCGCTGCCCGGAACCAAATACTTTGTACCGGGAAGTATCCTGCAGGTGGCTTTTGACAGTACGAGCACGGCAGCCTGGGGAATGCCTTCTGTCGGAGATGTTAATTTCGACAATAGCCCTGTATTTAAGCTGGATAGCGATGCAGCAGAAAAAGGCGTACGTCCTGTAGCATGGTTCACGACAGATAAGCCTTTGCGTAGTGGATGGGCGTGGGGACAGGCCTATCTTAAAGATGGGGTGGCCGCATTTGAGGCCCCGGTGGGCAAGGGCCGATTATATGCCTTCGGGCCGGAAATAACTTTCAGAGCCCAGTCACACGGCACTTTTAAGTTACTGTTCAATGGTTTATACGGCATTAAATAGGGAATAAATTGTACGATGAAGAAAGACCGCCTCATGTTATGTGGGGCGGTTTTTTTATTTTAGTACCTTAGAAGAATAACTAGCATTAATATGGAAGAATTTTATGATGCAGCCTCCGAGAAATACAAGAAGTATTTACTGCAGGTAGTTTATAACGATGAGACTTATTATACCGTTTCAGGAGCCGATACGTCAGACAATGACACTGTTAGGTTACTGACAGATGCAGATGGAAGGATCTGTTTATATGTTGATCTTCCTTCTTTAAGGAAGGGTATTGAAGATGGTGTTGTTACATTTGATACGCCGAACTTGCAGGCATGGGGAAAGGATATCAATGAAACAGACACCGCTTATACGGGTTTTGACTTTTCTTCCCTGAAAGCTGAATTCCTGGAAGCAGATGATGATCCGCTGTTGTATGAGATCTATGGCGCCCTTGGTGTTGTAAAAGATTATGCACTGCAGGAAAATGTGGAAGAGCTGCTGGCACTCCTGGACAGTGATATCGTGAGGGAATACATCGAGATCTGTGCAGACCTTTTCCTCTGGTCGTCAGATACGGATTCCTTCCGGGAAGATTTTGATTTTGAAAGTCTTGTGCCTGTGTTAAACAAGATCTATACATTGCTGGAACCCCGCTTGAAGATCGTTTAACGGGAACGGTTATATCTAACACCTTGCATACCACTGCTAATCAACCACTATCATCGGGTTTTTACGACCGTTCTGACGTTCTGACAATTGCCCGTGAACTATTAGGAAAGATCATCGTAACAAACTTTAACGGTGAGCTTACAACTGCACGTATCGTAGAGACAGAAGCTTATGCCGGTGTTACCGACAAAGCTTCTCACGCGTATGGCGGCAGGCGTACTGCACGTACAGAGGTCATGTACGGTGAGGCGGGTGTGGCATATGTATACCTGTGTTACGGCATCCATCAGATGTTCAATATAGTGACTAACAAGGTTGATATTCCGCATGCCATCCTTATCAGGGGGGCGGAGCCTTTAACGGGTATACCTGTCATGCTGCAACGTACAGGAAAGAAGACCGCCGATTTTACATTGACCCGGGGGCCGGGCAATGTCGCAAAGGCATTGGGGATCAATACCAGTCGTACCGGACATTCATTGCTGGAAGATAAGTTTTATCTTACTTCAGATGGTTTTGTGCCCCCTGAAGAAGACATCATTGCAACTCCCCGGATAGGCGTGGATTATGCAGGCGCTGATGCTTTGTTGCCATACCGCTTTGTAATCATCAACAATAAATATGTAAGTGGAAAGCCCATCCGGAAATAACCTTCGTTAAAATTTTCCCAATCCTCCCCGGAAACTGGAGTTCTTCAAATAGGAAATATTTATCTTTATTATCTCATAAGGGACAATCTCAATACCTATTTTATGCGAATACTTCTACCCCTGATAGTCATCAGCTGTTTCTCTGTATCTGTGGTGAGCGCCCAGACGACCGACAAAGAAAAGGCCCAGGCAAAAAAGCGGGAAGCCATTGAACTGATGGATAATGGTAAACTGGCGGAATCAATAGTATTGCTTGAGGAAGGCCGTAAGCTGGACCCTGATGAACCTGAGTTTATCTATGAACTTGCCCTGGCTAAATATCAGCAGGGGAAATTTGAGGAAACCATAAAGCTGTTAAAGGAATTGGTGAAGAGGAAAAAAGCTACGGGCAGAGTATATGCTATGATGGGTAATGCCCTTGATGAAATGGGAAAGCCGGATAAAGCAACGGACACTTACGACGAAGGCATTAAGAAGTTTCCGGAAGAAGGTAGTTTATACCTGGAGCGGGGTGTTATGGAATTGAAGAAAAATGATCACAATGCGGCATTGGAATTTTTCGAACGAGGAATAAGATCTGCACCTATGTACCCATCCAATTACTACCGTGCCGCAAAGATATTCCTTGACTCTGACCAGGAAGTATGGGGAATGATCTATGGGGAGATATTTATGAACCTGGAGCGAGGCTCTAAACGGACGGAGGAGATCAGTAAACTTTTATATTATACTTACAAAGGAGAGATTAAATTTGACTCTGATACCAGTGTATCCGTAAGTTTTGCCAGGAATAACAATGTTATATTGCTGGACCCGGGGCAAAGCAGGAAGGCCCAGGTAGCCAGCCTTACTTCCCAGATGATGAGATCATTGGGGGATTCGTTCGCAAACGGCGTATATGAAATGACCCTGGTGAAATCATTGATAGGGGAGAAGATGATCAATCTGACATCTTTAGACCGCATCAGGACTAAGTTCCTGGGTTTATATGAACAGCAGGGAAATGATACCCTTCATCCGGTAGTGCTTTTCGATTTCCAGCGAAAAGTGAGAGAAGCCGGGCACCTGGAGGCTTATAATTACTGGATATTGGGACAGGGGGAGGAAAAGGCATTTGGAGAGTGGACCAGTGAACATGAACAGAAATGGAATGACTTTATGAAGTGGTTTAAGGAAAACCGGATAATGATCACGAACGAAAATACGTTCACCCGTTTGGGAATTGTAGTGGAAGGCGCTGTCAGAAACTCGGGGAAATAACAAACCCGGCCAATGATGGGGCGTTCCGGGTAAGCGTGCCCAGGGAAAGTAACAGCTATTATACACCATATCTGACAATGAAAAGAGAAAGAAACCTCTTCCTGCTTGGGATTACGCTAATGGTCAGCGCTTGTAGCCTGATCGGTTTTCACAGGGACCAGGAGCCCCCTTCAGCCAGAACATATTTTAAGGGCACCGTCAGTCCGGAGGTCAACCAGCCGGTACTTGAGGAAAAGGTGCGGGATTTCTTCGATTGGTATGCCACCCGGGTAGATTCACTGGTGGATATCCAGTTGGTGGATAACTCCGGGGTAGAAGACACGGGCAGGTACGCCGTCAATTTTGACAGCACTGCAGCTTATCTCCGTATTCTGGCCAATTCCGGCATTTTCACCCAGGACTACGTCGAGGACAAAAAGGCCTATTTTCAGCTTTGTGCAGGTAAGATCCGGCAGGATAGCGTCCGGACGGCGTCTCCTTATGGATTTGATGCCGACCTGATCCTGCTGAGCCAGGAATATGAAGAAGACATTTCAAATTTCAGCGAAGCTACCTTCAGCAATTATACGGAAACTGAAAACGGGGCTTCAATAGATGTTACTATCGTTTATACCCTCCGGATCGACTTTGTCATCCAGGGGGACCGTTTGCTGATCGACAGGATTGACGTGGTGACGCCGGAGGGGGAGACCGGGGAGGCCGAATGACCTTTTTTTCCGGTTCGAGTTGGTATGTTTGTAAACACGAAGGCTTCGGGATATGCAGTAAATTAACTTTACTAAAAATCCCAAAGCCATGTTAGAGAAGTCACTTAAAGTTAACACATTTAGTGGACAAAAGCTCTACGTAGGGCTTGATGTTCATGTTAATAGCTGGACAGTGAGTGTGTACAGCGAAGAGTTTGAGCTTAAAACCTTTACTCAGAGAGCAGACATCGATCAACTGTTGAACTGGCTACATCATTATTACCCGCAGGCTGATATTGAAGTTGCTTATGAAGCAGGTTTTAGCGGGTTCGTTATTCAAAGGGCACTAGCAGCGGCAGGTATTAATTGCCAGGTGGTACACCCGGTTGATGTTCCTGCCAGTGATAAAGAGCGCAAACGAAAGACGGACCGTATCGATAGCAGAAGATTAGCAAAAGGTCTTAAAAATCGTGTATTGAATGGAATTCATATTCCCAGCATTAGCCAACAGGCTGATAGAGAACTTCTTCGCGCAAGAGCCCGTCTAGTGACAGATACAACGATGGTTAAAAATCGTATCAAAGCGTTTCTTAAATTTAACGGCTTCGTGCTTCCTGAACAGTGGCGTAAAGCACGGTGGTCCCGGGCTATGCTGGACTGGTTGACTGAGTTACCAATTAGTAGTCATTCATCCAAAGCTACATTACAGACATGGATCTCGGAGCTTCAATTCCTTGTTCAGCAACAACAAAACCTCCTCCAACAGATACGACAGCTAGCCGATTCCTCAACTTATGTCCAACAGGTAAGTTTACTAACTTCCATTCCGGCTATTGGCCGCCTAACGGCTATGACATTTCTGACTGAGATAGGTGACATGCATCGATTCAAGAATTTAGACCGGCTTTGCAGTTTTTGTGGATTAAGTCCTAACAGTTATAGCAGTGGAGATCATGACCGGATTACAGGTATAAGCAGAAGAGGCAATGCTACTATCAAGCATATGATTATTGAATGTGCGTGGATGGCCATTCGTAAAGATCCTGTTCTGCTGCTATATTATAAGTCCCTGCTTCCCAGAATGAATACGAATAAGGCCATCATCAAGGTTACTCGTAAGCTACTGGCAAGAATCAGAGCAGTTCTATATAAACAGCAAGCTTATGTAACCAGATTGATAGTCTAAACAGGTAATAGAATAGTAAAATAAAACCTATAAAAACACATTTATGCCAGCGTATGCAGTGGGTGGACTGCAGCCGTTGCACCTTCGGTGCCCTGGACTGCTCTTGTCAAGTTTGCAACTGGCATCCTGTAGAAATTAATACCAAATTGCAGCTTGTTTAATCACAATGTCTGCTAAGAGAAGTCTATTTTATAGGTTAGATGTCTGACGTTCATTGAAAGATGACGATGAGGAGCTTTTATAGTTCTAAAAACAGATTACCGGATAAAACTCTTTAGACAGGGGAATGGCGCTGCTGCCGCGCCATTCCCCTTACCCCATCCCGGCAGGGTTTCAAACATTGATGGCCAAAATAAAGGCGAAAAAAATATCCCGTAATATTAGGTTTACAACATAGAAGTCCACCCATACGTCATGTATACGTCATGTATGCGTCGTGTATAAGGCATGTATAAAGCGTAGTCGCACCTGATGAAAGGGACCTGATAGGTTAATTATTCATGGTTTTCATAATATTTTGATTTTCTCCTGCTTTAAAATACCTTTGGAACGCTTTCAAAAGTTGAAAAGAGAATTCATATTGTGGTAAAGTTTTTCCGCTCAGGCAACCCGCTTACGGTACTGTTGCTGTTGATATATACGCTCCTGGTAAAATTCTATTACCTGATCCATCCGTCTACCTTCCTGTCAGACGGTAATGAAGGGTTGTTATACGACCTGCTCGTTAAATGGATGGAAATGGCATTTGGCAAGAGCCCTTTCCTGTTCACTTCGCTGGCTGTACTGTTGTTATTGTTGCAGGCGCTGCTGGTAACTAAGATTGTCAATCATCAACGATTATTTTCAAAGCCGACCTATCTGCCGGCAATGAGCTATATACTTTTTACCTCCCTGTACCAGGGTTGGAACATATTTTCCCCTGCTTTACTGGTTAATCTGGTCATGTTGTGGGTATTTTCCAGTATTACCCTGTTATATACCCGTACTTCGGCCCGTGATGTGGTATTCAATATCGGGTTTGCCCTGGGAGTATGCGGACTGTTTTACTTCCCTGCGACAATATTTTGCCTGTTATTGTGGTTAAGTCTGCTCATTATGCGCCCGTTCCGTTTGGCGGAATGGATCATCGCCCTGCTGGGCCTGATCTGCCCGATCTACCTTTTGGGAACTTACCTGTTCCTGACAGACCAGTGGGCATTATTTGCTAAAATTCCCAAGATAGGCCTTGAAATACCTTTTATTAACCACTATAAGATATGGGGAGCTGTGGCGATAAGTCTCTTCTTCTTCATACTCGGATGGTTGTTGCTGCAGCGTACGCTCAAAAAGATGCTGATACAGGGCCGTAAGATCTGGAGCGTATTGATCGTGTACGTGTTCGTGGCGATGATCGTTCCCCTTTTTAATGTTCATTTCTCGCCTGCCTACTGGGTACTGGCTATTTTGCCGCTTTCCCTGTTTGTTGCAAACGCATATTGGTCGATCATCAATAATACGGTAGCCAACGTTGTTCACATCCTGACATTGGCCTATGTCATTATAATGCAGTATTTCAGCAAAAACTAGCTGGATTGTACGGGTTTTGTTAAAACCGGACGAACGGCTATGGAAATGTGCGGACGGCGTAGTAATTTTGTGCCTTTTCCGGTAATTTCGACTAATGGTCCAACAGCTATTATCTCTGCCGGATAGAAGCATGAATAATATTTTAGACCGTAACCTTCAATAAATTAAACATGAAATTTGGCGTTGTCACCTTTCCGGGCTCTAACTGTGATCATGATATGATCGATTCTCTGCGCAATGATCTTGGGCAGGAGGTAATTGAGCTGTGGCACAAAGACTCTGACCTGAGCAAGTTCACTAAAGAAGACTGTATTGTACTGCCAGGTGGCTTTTCTTATGGGGATTACCTGCGTTGTGGCGCTATCGCCCGCTTTAGCCCTATGATGCAGAGCGTTATTGAGTTTGCCAATAAAGGTGGCCGTGTGATTGGCGTATGTAATGGTTTCCAGATCCTGTGTGAGGCAGGCCTGCTGCCAGGTGCTTTGTTGCAGAATGGTCATCAGCAGTTCGTATGTAAGAATGTATTCCTGAAAAGTGAAAATACATCTGCAGCCCTGACAAAAGATGTAACTGGTCGTGCTCTGAAGATCCCGGTAGCACATGGCGAAGGCCGCTACTATGCGGATGATGCTACGCTGGAAAGCCTGTTTGCTAACAATCAGGTGCTTTTCCGTTACTGCGACGAGTTTGGTAATGTGGTAGATGCCGCTAATCCAAATGGAGCGCTGCGTAACATTGCCGGCATTTGCAACAAGGAACGTAACGTATTCGGTATGATGCCACACCCTGAGAGGGCAACCAGCTCAGTGTTGGGTAATACCGATGGCCAGCTTATTTTCCAGAGCCTTATCAATAACAATTGATCTTTGGTGGAATAGCCACTAATATTTAAAAATCGAGCCAACCAACCAGTTAAAAAATCTAGCATGAAAAAATTACTGACAGCAGTTTTACTGTTTGCGTTGCCAATACTGGCAAGTGCGCAGATAGAAAACCCGGTAAAATGGGATTTTACCGCCAAGAAGATCGACGCTACTACCTATGAACTGCACATGACAGCTACCGTAGAAAGTAAGTGGCACCTGTACGCACAGGAAGCAGGTGAAGGCCCGGTACCAACTACTTTCAAACTGACTAAGAATCCATTGGTGGTACCTGTAGGTAAGATCCGTGAAGTAGGTAAACTGCATAAGGCATTCGATAAGAACTTTGATTCCGAACTGAAATACTACGAAAACCAGGTGGATTTCGTGCAGAAAGTGACCGTTAAAGGAAAGGCTGCCACTAAAGTAAAGGGCAGTGTAGAATTCATGGTCTGCGATGATCACCAATGCCTGCCGCCGAAAGAAGTGGAATTCGCTATCAGCGTAGGAGGAAAATAATTAATTACTACGGATGATGATCCATCCGGCCGGTAAACAGAAATAATGAACGAGTTCCCAGGGGACTCGTTTATTATTTGGAATAGTCAGAAGTCTTTAAAGCCTATTATTTATATGAAGCACTTGCTTACGTTCATTATCCTTATCACCGCCGTATTTGCTGTCAGAGCGCAGGAAAATCCTGCACCGGCTGCTGTTGCCAAGTGGGAATACACAGCGGAAAAAAAGGGTGAACATGAATATATATTACATCTGAAAGGTACTGTAGAGAAAGATTGGAAACTGTTCTCCACCACAATGAAAGATGATGAGCCGAATACCCGTGTAGTGGTCGATAGTATTGCCACAGTAACGGGGATCACGGAAGAAGGAGAACTGAAGAAGGCGCCTGAACCATTATTTGATAATACCGAGATCAAATACTTCGAAAACCAGGTATCTCTCCTGGTAGCCATAAAATTAAATGGTCCCGTTACTAAACTGGAAGGAGCTGTAAACTACATGGCGCTAAAAGGTGATGAAGTTGTAGGACCGGAAGAAGTGAAGTTCCGCTTTAACGTGGATGCCAACGGTGATCTGGTGAATGTAGCAGCAGGATTGCAGGAATCTGCCACCGGCGGACAAACACTGAAACGTACCGCGATCGAGAAAGATCATCCTGTGAATAGCTGTGGTGGGGAAGAAGGAACTGCTAAAAAAAGTCTCTGGGGATTGTTTATCCTGGGAGTGATCGGCGGTTTTATTGCATTGCTGACGCCTTGTGTGTTCCCAATGATCCCATTGACGGTATCCTTCTTCACCAAGAAATCGGAAGACAAGAAGACAGGTGTGATGAATGCCAGCATTTATGGGTTCTTCATTTTCCTGATCTATGTGTTGTTAAGCTTACCATTCCATTTTCTTGACACACTGGATCCTGAGATCCTGAATAATATTTCTACTAACGTATGGTTAAACGTGATCTTCTTCGTGATCTTCATTGTGTTTGCCATTTCGTTCTTTGGCTTTTTTGAGATCACACTACCAAGTGGTCTCGCCAGTAAGGTAGATGCAAAAACGAGCGTAGGCGGGATAATTGGTATTTTCTTCATGGCGTTGACACTGGCACTGGTATCCTTCTCGTGTACAGGCCCCATTCTGGGATCTCTGCTGGCAGGTTCCTTATCAACCGATGGAGGTGCTATGCAGCTGACGGTTGGTATGGCTGGTTTCGGATTTGCACTGGCATTGCCTTTCGCATTATTCGCCATGTTCCCTAACATGTTGAAATCCTTACCTAAATCCGGCGGATGGCTGACATCTGTGAAAGTGGTATTAGGGTTTATCGAAGTAGCAATGGCAATTAAGTTCCTCTCCAATGCCGACCTGGTAACGCACTGGGGATTGGTAAAACGTGAGATCTTCTTTGCAGTGTGGATCATCTGTGGTTTCCTCATCGTGTTGTACCTGTTGGGTAAGATCCGTTTCCCGCACGATTCACCATTGAAAAAGATCAGTCCTACCCGTTGGATACTGGCTCTGCTCTTCCTTGCTGCGACCTTGTATCTGTTACCAGGAGTAACCAATACAAAGTACGCTAACCGTAAACTGATCAGTGGTTTCCCGCCGCCTTTAAGCTATAGTATTTACAAGAATGCAGCTAAAGGAGTAGAGGCGAATGTAGTGAATGATTATGAAGCCGCACTGAAATTGGCGAAAGAACAGAACAAACCGATCCTGATAGATTTTACAGGATGGGCTTGTGTGAACTGCCGCAAAATGGAAGAGAATGTATGGCCGGATGAGCAGGTAAAATCGTTGATAGAGGAAGATTATATCCTGGTGTCATTGTATGTGGATGACAGGAAATTATTACCGGAAGATCAGCAGTTCTTATTTACTACTAATACTGGTCGTAAGAAGGAAATTAAAACGATAGGTGATAAGTATGCAACTATGCAGACAGAGAATTTTGTGAATAACTCACAACCTTATTACGTGTTGATCAGTCCTGATGAGAAGCTGTTAACGAAACCAGTGGGATATACTCCGAATGCAAAGGAGTATGCAAGTTGGTTGAAGTGTGGATTGGAAGCGTTTAAGAAGGGAAAATAAGTTTATTGATACTACCATAAAAGGCTGTCTTGTTTTAAACAGGACAGCCTTTTTGCTTTTATGATATTTGTAGAGGCTTTGTATTATATGGGATTTACAATATTGTGTTACCAGTTTGTATATCATTCTGTTACGCAGAGAATAATTTGGTTGGTTGATGCGATGTATATAAATTCGTGATTCGTGCTTTTGTGGGAACCATTGTTTTACCCAACACAAAAATCAATGACTTTTATTGCATCAGTAATTGCAAGGAAGGGCGTAGCCGTTGTCGCCGATTCTTTGGCCACGTTTAGTGAAAAGGTTGTAACCTATGAACGTTTCATGAACTATCTCGAAAATAGAGATGGATATGTACGTAGCGGTGGTATCAGCATTAACAGGAATGAAATGACCCGTTTGTTTAAGAAGAAACCATCTTATACAACAGACTATGCAGAAAAGCTTTTTCAGTTTGATAAGTTTACTGCGATAACATTAGCGGGTGCTTCGCAGATAGGAGGTAAGACGATCGAAAAATTAATACAGGAACTAGCTGCCTTTAATAAAGATGATGGGAATTATCATAACAAAACAGTAACGGAGAGGGTCAGCGATTTTTGTGAATTTATGGATTGTAAGGTGAGGGCATGTATTGCAGCAAAGGGACGTATTGGGAGAAGTATATTGTTATTTACGCACTATGATACTGCAACTGAAAAAACGATTATTTATAGAATAGTAATACATAACCCAGTTAGAATGGGGACTGAAAATAATGAATGGAAGTATGTGAGTTATGAAAAAATATCCGAAACACGTTATGTAGTAAGCGAAGGGCAGGATCTCATGTGTAACAGGATTTTAGGGAAGGAAAGTAATTCTTCATATGAGATGATCCCTTACATAGTGAAAAAAATAGTACAAGATTTCAATTTGCCTGTAGAGTCGTTACCTCCCACTTATGTTCAGCAACTTGTTGATAAGATCTATTTGATGGAGGAGGAAAACGATTCGGTGATGCAAGCGTTTTTATCAAAGTTAAGCCTGCAGCAGGCTGTTGATATGGCTTACTTATTTTTGAAAATAGAGATAACTTTTCAGACATATACAAACACACTTCCGACGGTAGGTGGGCGAATAAAAATAGCAGTAATAGACGAACAGGGATTCAGGTATATAACGGGACACAATATTTTAAAACCATATTAGTTGACTTCAAATTTATAATTATGATCATTTTTTTGCCAGACGATGCATACGAACAAGAAAGGAAACGTAGAGAAGAACGAAGGCAGGAAGCTGTCGGTAAGGTTGTGAAGGAATATGAGCGAATACTGGACGAAGAGAAAAGAGGCATTCACAAAAGCTTCAGCGAACATTTGGAAGAATATTATTATAATAATCTGAGTCTGGAAAACCAAATGTATTACGACATGAAACGGGGCCGTTTGTAGCCAGATAACAACAAAGGCCGCTTAAGCGGGCCTTTGTTGTTATTTTTTAATTTCCTTAGAAATTATAATTCACCAGATCTTTCATCGCTATTTTTTCCTGTGTACCGGTCACCATATTCTTAATGCTGACCACCTGTTCCTGCATTTCACTTTCACCCATAATGATCACATAAGGTATATTCCTTTTATTAGCGTATTTCATTTGCTTGTCCATTTTAGATGGCTCATGGAACAGTTCTGATGAAACACCTTTTGCACGCAGCTGCATAAGCAACTTAAACAGTGTACCTGTCACATTCGGATCAAGGTTGAAGAAAAGCACTTGTGTACCCTGTTGAGCGGCAGCAGGGAATAACTGCAGTTCTTCCAATACATCGTAAATGCGGTCTACTCCGAAGGAGATACCCACACCTGAAAGACCGGGAAGACCAAACAGACCGGTTAGGTCGTCATATCGGCCACCGCCTCCGATACTACCCATTTTTACGGCAGCAGGTGCTTTTACTTCTACGATCATACCTGTATAGTAGTTCAGACCACGGGCAAGCGTTACGTCCAGGATAGGAGTAGTTGTGAAGGCCTCTGGTTGCGTGTGGAGCACATAGGATAATTCTTCAATACCTTTCAGACCGGTTGGAGAGTCTTTGAAGAGATCGCCCAACTGTGTCAGTTTTTCCTCATTATTCCCCTCAATGCTCAGGAAGTTTTCAATAATAGCGATCTCACTTGCAGAGAGACCTCGTTCCTGGAGCTCTTCTTTGACTTTCTCTATCCCGATTTTATCTAATTTGTCAATCGCTACAGTAATATCAGTGAGCAGGGATGGCTGGCCGATCACCTCTGCCAGTGCACTCAATATCTTCCTGTTATTGATACGAACTTCGTATCCCTCAAGTTGCAGTTTTGTAAAAACAGTGTCGTATATAAGAAGAAGTTCAATTTCATTTAAAAGCGAATTGCTGCCTACTACGTCGGCATCGCATTGATAAAATTCGCGATACCGACCTTTCTGTGGTCTGTCAGCGCGCCATACGGGCTGCATCTGATAGCGCTTAAATGGAAGGGCCAGTTCATGCTGGTTCATTACCACATACCTGGCAAAGGGAATGGTGAGGTCATAGCGCAGGGCTTTTTCGCATAACAAAATACTCAACTCTCTGCTATCCTTCGCTTGCTGGGCGCGTCCCAGGATATCACCATTGTCTAGGATCTTGAAGATCAGTTTATCACCTTCCTCACCATATTTACCCGTTAGTGTATCCAGGTTCTCCATGGTAGGGGTTTCCAGAGGTTGGAACCCGAACAGTTCAAATGTTTCACGGATGGTCTGGAAAATATATTGCCGCTTTCTTACCACAACTGGCCCGAAATCGCGGGTACCTTTGGGTATACTGGGTTTTATCATTATTGTTCAGTTATGCTTTATAAAGTAATTTATTTTTTGCCTGTCACGATCTTTTCACAAGCCTCATAGATCATTTTGTACACTGGTTCGAACAAGGCGTCGTCATACCATGGATCTGGTACCGGTTGCTGATCGTCCAGTAATAGCTGCAATTTAGCCTTATCTGCGTCAGTTCTTGCTTTAAGTAAGATATCCCTGTAATTATCCAGGTCCATGGCAAAAACACGGTCAAAACGATCAAAATCGCTAGCCTGGAATTGTCTGCCACGCAGGCCGGATATGTCAATACCATATCGCTTGGCCACCTTTATGGAACGGTGGTCGGGTGGATCGCCAACATGCCAGTTGCCGGTGCCGGCGGAGTCAATTTCCCAGTCCAATCCCTGTTGAATGGCCAGGTGCCTTAATATTCCTTCTGCCAGGGGCGAACGGCAAATATTGCCCAGGCATACCATGAGTATTTTCATAATTTCCGCAAACCTACAAGATTTTAACATTATTTTATGCCCTGGCCCAAATCTTGAACTACGCTACATCAGGCCGTACTGGCAGTAGGAAAGGAATAATGCACGTTATGGAATCCTGAATTCTCTGCATCTATATAATAAGAATGATTAATACTATACTTTCATTTTTATGTGTATGTATTTTGGTGATTATGTACGACATAGGTCTGAAAGTACAAGTATTTAACATGGCTTTAACAAGTTCTTGTTTAATTAGATGTAGATTGAATATGAAAAAATGTGTGTATGCCCGACGTTTATTAAACCTGCTGTAGTGGCTGGTTTAGGGTTACAGGTATAGGGTAGGGACCGCCTTTTTTTAACAATCCTCTAAAAGAACAGGTATTTATTTGGAAATATTTTTTTGTATACTTGTAATTCGCTAACAATGCTAATGCAACAAGAAAGATCTGGAAACACGCGGACTAAGGTAAATTATCGTTCGCTCGGGGAATTAATCAGAGGTATGTTTTTTCTGCTCTTTGGCCTATATGCAATCTTTGCGCAGAAATATAACCTGGGCCAGTTTCAGGTATCTCAGACTATATTGAACATTTTAGGCATCATACTAATTGCGTATGGCCTTTTCCGTGTATATAGAGGAGTGAGATACCTATTTCATCAAAAGGATTAAATAAAGAGACGAACATATGATTACCAGAATAAAAAGGCGGGGCCAGGTCGCTATTTTCTCGTTAGCTGTAGCTTTACTGGCATCTTGCGGACAGGCCAACAAGTCCGGGGAGGAGCACGATACGCCAACTTCAGGAACCATCAGAATAAGTGTGGATGAAACCTATCGTCCACTGATGGAAGCCGAGATTAAGGTTTTTGAATCCTTATATAAGAAAGCGCATATCATTGCTGAGTATAAACCCGAAGCAGATTGCTTTAAAGATCTGTTGGCTGACAGTTCAAGGCTGATCTTTGTAACAAGAGATTTTAGCGAACAGGAAAAGGCGTATATAAAAGAGTTAAAGATAAAGCCGCAAAGCCTCTTGCTGGCGTGGGATGGTGTAGCGTTGATTACTAACCGCAGTAATCCCGACAGTATCCTCACAATGGACCAGGTGCGGGAAATTATGGACGGGTCTGATTCCACGAAAAAACCTCAGGTAGTTTTTGATAATCAGAATTCAAGTACGGTAAGATATGTCCGCGATTCGATCAATAAAGGGAAACCGTTGCCGCAGAATGTAATGGCTGCTAAAACGAACCCTGAAGTGGTTGATTATGTGGCTAAAATGAAGGATGCGATTGGCGTAATTGGGGTAAGCTGGATCTCTGATCCTAACGACTCGGCTTCGATTGAATTTACAAATAAAGTGCAAGTGGTCAAAGTGAGGGCAGATTATGGTTCGGAATTTGTAAAACCATATCAGGCATACATCGCTCTTGGATCCTACCAACTTAAACGTGGTTTGTTCTATTGCTTGAAGGAACCATATTCTGGATTGGGCTCAGGGTTCGCCACTTTCCTGGGGAGTTATGAAGGACAGATGATCATTTCGAAATTCAGACTGTTTCCTGCGAGATTGAATGTGGTATTCAGGGAAGCGAACATTAGGTAAAAAACTAACACAACTAAAATTAAAAACCGGATTGCTCATGAACAGACGGAAAAGTTTAATTGTTGCAATGCTGTGCGTCGCGAACGGCGTGATGGCCCAATCTGTAGAAGATGGATTGAAAGACCTGTATTATGGCAAGTATGAAACAGCCAAACAGAACCTGGAAAAAGCTATAGCAGCCAAGCCAACTGACGACAGAGGATACTACTACGCAGGTATTGCGCAGCTGGGTATGCATGATGATGCTGGCGCTGCTGCAACCTTCCAGAAAGGGTTGCAGGCTGTACCTACTTCACCTTTACTGCAGGTGGCTCTGGGTCGTCTTGATCTGATGAAGGGTGATGCAGCTGCAGCAAAACAAAAATTCGAAGCAGCTACTACTGCTACAGAAGGACGTAATGGCGACGTTGCTCGTGCCATTGCCGACGCTAACACTGAAATAAAAGGTGGTGACCGCGGTTATGCATTGTCAGTAATGGAAAAATTACTGAACAACGAAGGCCGTAAAAAGAAAGAAGTATATACTGCTAAAGCAGCAGATTATATAGAATTAGGTGATGCATATCGCCTGCTTGGTGGTGAGAATGGTGGTAAAGCGATCACTTCTTACGATAAAGCACAGGAACTTGAGCCTAATAACGCTGAAGCGGTAATGAAGCAAGGGTTGGTGAACTACAACGCTAAACTGTTGCAGGATGCCGTGAACGATTGGACAAAAGCAACCAATCTGGATCCTAATTATGCACCAGCTTACTACGAACTGTACCAGTTCTATATCACTCCAACCAAAGCTCAGCTGTCACTCGAAAATGCAGCTAAGTACCTGGAGAAATATATGGAAGTAATAGGATCAGGCGCAGGTAAACTGGAAAATGAATACAACCTGGCAGCTATCTCTTTCTACCGTAAAGATTATGATGCTGCTATCAATAAGGCTAAAGCCGTATTGCCTCAGACGACTGAAGGTAATAAAGGTAAATTCGTACGCCTGCTGACAGATGCTTATCTGCAGAAAGGTGATACCAGTACCGGTAAACAAGTGATCGAAGAGTATGTTAAAGTTGTTGGCGAGCCTAAACTGCAGGCTAACGACTATAAACTGCTCAGCGCTATCTACCAGCAGAACACAACCGATTCAGCACAGGAAGTGATCAACGATTCCCTGGCTGCTATGTACCTGGAAAAATATGCCCTGGCTGACACTACCAAAGACGTGGAAAAATACAGAAACGTAGCTGAGACTTTCAAAAACATGAGAGATTTCAAACGTTCCGCTGAATGGTATGGCAAACTGGTGAGCGATTTCACCGACGAACAGAATACTGGTAAAGTACAGGATATGTTCTTTAAAGGTACCTGGGAGATCTACGCAAAAGAATACGACAAGGCTGATTCAACCTGGGGTGCTTTTGCCGCAAAATATCCTACTAACGAAGCGTTAGGTACATACTGGAGAGGCCGTGCAAACATGGCGAAAGATCCGGATGCTAAATTAGGTACGGCAGTACCTTTCTTCCAGAAATTCTTCGAGATAAAAGGTGAGGAAAAAGTGAACAAACCAGCCCAGCTGATGTTCCCTTACCAGTACATGATGATCTACTATTACAACAAAGAAGATCAGGCAAATATGAAGATCTGGATGGATAAAGTACTGAATATCGATCCTAATAACAACACGGTGAAAGCTATTCAGGAAAACCTGGAAAACAAAACCAAAGCAGCTGCTGTTAAACCAGCTCAAGGCAACAAAAAATAATTAACAAATAGTTATAGGAAAGCCTCCTGTCCCCCGACAGGAGGCTTTTTTATTGCCGGTTGGTGAAAAAAGATAATATTTTAATCCTTCATAAGATTTGATTTTTGCATTAGTTAGCCTATTTTTGCTCATTCGGAGAACGAATTATACAGGGAAGCTTATGTTTACAGACACAGAATTATTGTCAGCAACTACTCCTTTCAGCTATTTTCCCATTGTTATGCAGCTTGTAGCTGCACTGGGCTTCGTTGGTCTTACAATGGTAGCCACACATTTTTTGGGGCCAAAACGTAAAACCAGCGACAAACTAGCTACCTTTGAAAGTGGTATTGAACAAAAAGGTAATGCACGCCAGCCAGTAGCCATTAAGTACTTCCTAACCGCCATATTGTTCGTGCTTTTTGACGTAGAGGTGATCTTCTTTTATCCTTATGCGGTGAATTTCAGAGAATTGGGATGGGATGGCTTCATGGCCATGTTACTTTTTGTAGCGTTCTTTATGGGCGGCTTCTTCTACATATTGAAGAAGGGAGCGCTGAAATGGGAAGACTGATTTTTATATAAAATATTGCAGAAGGGTTGCCGATGGCGGCAATCCCGTGTGCGTTTGGGTCAAATCTGATTTTGAAATTTTTAAATCTGACATGGTATGGCACGTCCGGTTCAGTATAATGAGAAAGTGAAGAATGTGGAAATACCCGATGGGTATGCAGGGGAAGGTTTTTTCGCAACAACATTCGACCAGGTGATTGGTGCAGCTCGTAAGAATTCTATCTGGCCGTTACCTTTTGCTACTTCCTGTTGTGGTATCGAATTCATGGCAACCATGGCTTCTACTTACGATATGGCCCGCTTCGGTTCCGAAAGAATGGCCTTCACTCCCCGCCAGTGTGACCTATTAATGGTAATGGGCACAATTTCTAAGAAAATGGGGCCGGTATTACGTCAGGTATACCTGCAAATGGCTGAACCCCGTTGGGTTGTTGCTGTTGGCGCCTGCGCATGCAGCGGCGGTGTATTTGATACTTACTCCGTATTGCAGGGTATCGATCAGGTAATTCCTGTGGATGTATATGTTCCAGGATGCCCTCCTCGCCCGGAAGCGATCATTGATGGTTTCATGCGTGTACAGGACCTGGTAGGGCAGGAAAGTCTGCGCCGCCGTCATAGCGATAGATACAAGGAATTACTGAACTCTTACGGTATCCAGTAATCGAGTACAAGACGAGAGCATATCCGCGAAAAGTCAATCTGAAATAGAAAATTGAAATCGTAATGTCTTTGACAAACGACTATATAAAGCAAAGGTTAACAGAAAAGTTTGGGGAATCAATCAGCCAGGTGGAAGAATCCTTTGGATGTTTATCATTTGCCGCGCCGAAAGACCTGAACCTGAAAGTAATGCAGTTCCTGTACGATGATGAGGAACTGCAATTTCGTTTTTTAACGGACCTCACTGCCGTACACTATCCCAACAGAACAGGGGAGGAGCTCGCAGTAGTATATCACCTGCACAATTTCAAAGAAAGGGTGAGGCTGCGCTTCAAAGTATACACCAGCATTGAGGATACACGCGTTTTTACAGCTACCAGGCTGTATGAATCAGCCAACTGGATGGAAAGGGAAACATACGACTTCTTCGGTGTGAACTTCGTTGGTCACCCGAACCTGAAACGCATCCTGAACGTGGACGAAATGACCTATTTCCCCATGCGTAAGGAATTTCCGCTGGAAGATCAGACCCGTACCGATAAAGATGATGAAATGTTCGGCCGCGGCGGGCATATTGGCATTTAATAAATTATACGTTTGAACATGTCAGAGCAGCAACATATCATACTGCCGGAAGGCTCCATAGAAAGGCAGACACAAACCCTTAACCTGGGACCTACCCACCCTGCTACGCACGGGGTATTCCAGAATATTCTGGAAATAGACGGTGAGCGTATCGTGAGTTCGGAATCTACTGTGGGATATATCCACCGTGCATTTGAGAAAATAGCAGAACGTCGTCCTTATTACCAGATCACTCCTTTAACAGATCGTCTGAACTATTGTTCATCTCCTATCAATAATATGGGATGGCACTTGACCGTAGAGAAACTGCTGGGTATTCAAACGCCCAAACGTGTTGACTATCTCCGTGTGATCATCATGGAACTGGCCCGTATTACAGATCACCTGATCTGTAATGGTGTGGTAGGAGTTGATAGTGGCGCTTTCTCAGGTTTCCTCTATCTCATGAAATACCGCGAGCTGGCATACGAGATATATGAGGAAATATGCGGTTCCCGTCTAACGACCAATATTGGCCGTGTGGGTGGTTTCGAAAGAAACTTTACTCCTGCGGCTTTTGAAAAAATAGAACGTTTCCTGAAGGAATATCCGGAAGCACTGAAGGAGTTCGAAACCCTGATGAACCGTAACCGTATCTTCATGGAAAGGACCCAGGGCGTAGGCCCGATCAGCGCGGAAAGAGCCATGAACTATGGCTTTACCGGTCCTAACCTGCGTGCTGCAGGTGTGGATTACGATGTGCGCGTGGCCCAGCCTTATTCTTCTTACGAAGATTTCGACTTTACAATACCAGTTGGCACCACAGGTGACTGTTACGACCGTTTCCTGGTGCGTAATGCTGAAATGTGGGAAAGTCTGAGCATTATCCGTCAGGCGATGGATAAGCTGAAAGACCTGCCTTCAGATGTATACCACGCAGATGTACCTGCTTACTACCTTCCTGAAAAGAGCGCGGTATACACCAAGATGGAAGCACTTATCTACCACTTTAAGATCATCATGGGTGAATCTGATATCCTGCCTGGCGAATTGTACTTCCCTGTGGAAGGTGGCAATGGCGAGCTGGGTTTCTACCTCATCAGCGATGGTGGCCGTAGCCCTTACAGGCTGCATTTCCGCCGCCCATGTTTTATATACTATCAGGCGTATGCAGAACTCATCAAAGGCGCAATGCTCAGCGATGCCGTTATCTGTATGAGTAGCCTGAATCTGATCGCAGGTGAACTGGATGCTTAATTATTAATTTTTTCTTTCTATAGTTATGTTTTCTGAAGAGAAGCTGAATAAAGTAAAAGAGATCATCGCCCGTTACCCGGCTGGGAAACAGAAGAGTGCTTTGATTCCCTTGCTGCACCTGGCACAGGAAGAGTTTGGCGGATGGCTGAGCGCGGAAACCATGGATTACGTGGCTTCCCTGCTGCAGATCAAGCCGATTGAAGTATATGAGGTGGCTACCTTTTACTCGATGTTTAACCTGAAACCTGTAGGCAAATACGTGTTTGAAGTATGTCAGACCGGTCCTTGCATGCTGCTTGGTTCAGACAACATCATCGACTATATCAAAAAGAAACTGGACATCGGTGTGGGTGAAACCACTAAAGATGGTCTGTTCACCCTCAAAACGGCAGAATGCCTCGGCGCTTGTGGATACGCTCCTATGATGCAGCTGGGTAAACACTTCCGTGAGCACCTGACCCCTGAAAAGGTAGATGCTATTATTGAGGAATGCAGGGTTAAAGCAAACTAAAACTTTGAATGACCGGAATACCGGTCTACAATTATAAAAAGTAAGATGGGACGCAAACTACTTTTTGACAAGGCGCACATAGAAGGGATCCGGTACTATGATGTATACCGGGCCAATGGAGGTTATGGATCAGCTGAAAAGGCGCTCAAAAGCATGAAACCTGAAGAGGTGCTGGAAGAAGTGAAGAAGAGCGGTCTGAGAGGCCGTGGTGGCGCCGGTTTCCCTACCGGTATGAAATGGAGCTTCATCGCAAAACCAGAAGGCGTACCCCGCTACCTGGTTTGTAATGCGGACGAATCTGAACCTGGTACGTTCAAAGACCGTTACCTGATGGAATTTATTCCTCACCTGCTTATAGAAGGGCTGCTCATCTCCAGTTATACGCTGGGTTGTAACAGTTGCTATATCTATATCCGTGGTGAGTACGCCTGGATTCCCGATATTCTGGAACAGGCTATCGCAGAAGCTAAGAAAAATGGCTGGCTGGGTAAAAATATCCAGGGTACCGGCTTCGATCTTGAAATATATGTACAACGCGGTGCAGGCGCCTATATCTGCGGTGAGGAAACTGCCCTGATTGAATCCCTGGAAGGTAAACGTGGTAATCCGCGTATCAAACCTCCTTTCCCGGCTGTAAAAGGTCTGTGGGATTGCCCGACAGTTGTGAACAACGTTGAGACACTGGCTGCCGTAGTGCCTATCCTGCGCATCGGTGGTGATGAATATGCAAAATACGGTATCGGTAAATCTACCGGTACTAAACTCATTTCTGCCTGTGGTAATATCAATAAACCAGGGGTGTACGAAATCGAGATGAATATTTCAGTAGAAGAATTTATTTACTCTGATGAATACTGTGGTGGTATCGCTAATGGTAAACGCCTGAAAGCGTGTATCCCAGGAGGTTCTTCCGTACCTATCCTGCCAGCTAACCTGCTGCTGAAAACAGCAAAAGGTGAACAGCGTATGATGACGTATGAAGGTCTCGCTGACGGTGGCTTTGCTACTGGTACTATGTTAGGTTCCGGTGGTTTCATCGTACTGGACGAAGATCAGTGTATTGTGAGGAACACCCTGACCTTCGCCCGTTTCTATCACCATGAAAGCTGCGGTCAGTGTAGCCCATGCCGTGAAGGTACCGGTTGGATGAAGCGTGTGCTGCAGAATATCGAGAATGGTAAGGGTAAAATGAGCGACATAGACCTGCTGTGGGATATCCAGCGTAAAATAGAAGGTAACACCATCTGCCCGCTGGGTGATGCTGCTGCCTGGCCGGTGGCTGCTGCTATCCGTCACTTCCGTGACGAGTTTGAATGGCATGTGCTGCATCCTGAAGAAGCTACCAAACGTAACTTCGGACTGGCACATTACGCAGATCCTCTGGAAATAGCTGCTCCTGCTGCTGTATAAGAATCAATTTAAGCGATGCAAAATGGCTGAAGAAAAGAAACTCTTTAAGGTTAAGATCGATAATATCTCCGTGGAAGTGGAGCCGGGTACTTCTATCCTGAATGCTGCCCGTAAAATTGGTGGAGATATCGTGCCGCCTGCAATGTGTTACTACTCCAAACTGCAGGGTAGCGGTGGTAAATGCCGTACCTGCCTGGTGAAAGTAAGCAAAGGATCAGAAGCTGATCCCCGTCCTATGCCTAAACTGGTGGCCAGCTGCCGTACCAACGTAATGGATGGTATGGAAGTAGCCAATATCACCTCTCCGGAAGTGCAGGAAGCACGTAAAGGTGTGGTGGAATTCCTGTTGCTGAACCATCCGTTGGACTGTCCTGTATGTGACCAGGCCGGCGAATGCCATTTGCAGGACCTCAGTTATGAGCACGGTGCAGATACTACCCGCTACGAATTCAAACGCCGTACGTTCGACAGGATCGATATCGGTGATAAGATACAGTTACACATGACCCGTTGCATTCTCTGCTACCGTTGTGTATTCACCGCCGATCAGATGACTGAAAAGCGTGAGCACGGCGTACTGGGTCGCGGAGAAGCTGCGGAGATCGGTACTTATATTCAGCAATCGTTGGACAACAACTTCATCGGTAACGTAATAGATGTTTGTCCTGTAGGTGCGCTGACAGATAAGACCTTCCGCTTCAAGAACCGTGTATGGTTCCTGAAACCGGTAGATGCACATCGTGATTGCCACGATCCGAAATGTTGTGGTAAGACCGTACTGTGGATGCGTGGTGATGAAGTATTCCGCGTAACTGCCCGCAAGGATAAATACGGCGAAGTGGAAGAATGGATCTGTGATACCTGCCGCTTTGATAAGAAAGAAGTGAAAGACTGGACCATTGAAGGCCCACGTAAAATAGAACGCCAGAGTGTTATTTCTCAGGGTCACTATGTAGGTGTTCACAAACCTAAAGATACGCTGGTAGAAGTACTGGATGGCCGTCAGCCTAAACTGCTGCTGGATATCCATACTGTCAGTGAGGTGAACAGACCGGAGATCGATCTGTCGCAGATAGACGGTCCGGCACATTCAGATGACTTTAATAAGAAGTAATTCACTCATTATTCGTAATTGATAATTCGTATTTGATGACTATAGACTGGTTCTTTATCCTCGAGAAGATAGTGCTGATATCAGGCGTACTGGCGGTATCACTGCTGGTTGCTATGTATTCCACATGGGGTGAAAGAAAAGTAGCAAGTATAATTCAGGACAGGATTGGTCCTAACAGGGCTGGTTTTATGGGATTATTGCAGCCCCTGGCCGATGGTGGTAAACTCTTCTTTAAGGAAGAGATCATTCCGGGTAATTCCAATCGTTTCCTGTTTATTCTTGGTCCGTCACTGGCTATGATCGTAGCCTGTATGACAAGTGCAGTAATACCCTGGGGAGATACCCTGACCATCGCAGGTCACACAGTATCTCTGCAGATCGCAGATATTAACATCGGTATCTTATACATTTTTGGAGTAGTGAGCCTGGGTGTGTATGGTATCATGCTGGGTGGATGGGCTTCAAATAATAAATACTCCCTGCTGGCATCTGTACGTGCTGCTTCCCAGATCATCTCTTACGAGTTGGCAATGGGTTTGTCTCTGATCGCACTACTCATGATGACCGGTACTTTAAGCATTAAAGAAATAGTAGAACAGCAGCGTCATGGCGGTTGGAACATACTTTACCAGCCACTGGGATTCCTGATATTCCTGGTATGTTCTTTTGCTGAGTGTAACCGTACGCCGTTTGACCTGGCAGAGGCTGAGAGTGAGTTGAATGGTGGTTATCATCTGGAGTACTCTTCCATGAAACTGGGCTTCTACCTGTTTGCGGAATACATCAACATGTTCATCAGCTCTGCGCTGATGTCAAGTCTGTATTTCGGAGGTTATTCCTTTCCATTCATGGACAGTCTGGGACTGTCGCCTAACCTGGTGACTATCCTGGGTACAGCGGCCCTGTTCATCAAGATCATCTGCTTCCTGTTCTTCTTTATGTGGGTACGCTGGACGATCCCGAGGTTCCGTTACGATCAGCTGATGCGCTTGGGTTGGAACATCATGATCCCACTGGCACTGGCTAATATGTTGATAACAGGAGCGATCGTATTGTATCGCAGCACACATTAATTTAACGACTTATTTTAATAGCATAATATGCAAGCTTTAACAAGTAGGGCAAGACAAGTGGACCGCAAGCCGATGACCTTCATCGAGAAGATCTATTTGTGGAATATTATAAAGGGGATGGTGATCACCTTCAAACACATCTGGAAGAGGAAGGAAACCGTACGTTATCCGGAGCAGAAGCGTGCATTCAGCCCGGTGTTCCGTGGTCTGCATATATTGAACCGTGATGCTGAAGGACGTGAGAACTGTACCGCCTGTGGGTTATGTGCAGTTGCTTGTCCGGCAGAAGCGATCACAATGGAAGCAGCGGAAAGAAAACCAGGTGAGGAACACCTGTACCGTGAAGAGAAATATGCTGCCCGTTATGAGATCAACATGCTGCGTTGCATTTTCTGCGGTTTTTGTGAAGAGGCTTGTCCGAAGGATGCTATCTATCTGACAGAAACATTTGCACCTGCTAACTACAAACGCGAAGGTTTCATTTACGGAAAACCAGACCTGCTGATACCAGCACCTGGTGAAAAGAAACAAGCATAATAAAAGACAGTCTTAGCTAAAACCATAATAGTCATTATAGCAATGGGAATGAGTTTACAACAAATCGTTTTCGGGGTACTTTCAATCATCTCAATAATATCCGCCCTGGGCGTGATATTGAGCAAGAACCCCGTTACCAGTGTCCTTTGCCTGATAGTTACCTTTTTCACCATAGCAGGGCATTATATTATGCTCAACGCACAGTTCCTGGCTGTGGTGCATATCATAGTATACGCAGGAGCCATCATGGTATTGTTCCTGTTTGTGATCATGTTAATGAACCTGAATTCAGAAATAGAGCCACAAAAGCGTAACTGGCTGAAATATGCCGGTGCGATCAGTGGTGGCGCCCTGTTGCTCGTATTACTGGGTGCTCTCCGTGAAGCCGATGTAACTCCAATCCAGCCAGGAGCGTCAGATATAGGGCTGATCTCCAACCTTGGTAAAACTTTATTCAATCAATACGTAGTTCCTTTTGAAGTTAGCAGCATCCTGTTCCTAAGTGCTATGGTAGGTGCCGTGATAATCGGGAAAAGGGAAGCATAACCACAATATCTGTAAATCGTCATTGATCAATTTGTAATTCTTTAAAGATGCCTGTTCAATATTACATTTTCTTAAGCATAGTACTCTTTTGTATCGGGGTGATGGGTGTGCTGATGCGCAGAAATGCCATTATTATTTTCATGTGCGTGGAACTGATGCTGAATGCCGTAAACCTGCTGCTGGTCGCCTTTTCTAAAATGTGGGCTGATGCTGGCCGTGTAGATGCAAGTGGAGCACAGATCTTTGTATTCTTTATCATGGTGGTAGCTGCTGCGGAAGTTGCCGTAGGGCTGGCCATTATCGTGATGGTATACAGGAATTCACAGTCGGTGGATATTAATATCATGAACAGGCTGAAGAACTAACAGCTTGAATCGTAATTGTAAATCGTAATTAGTATTTGAATAGATGATACATCTAGTTTGGCTGGTACCATTTTTACCATTATTAGGTTTCCTGGTGAATGGATTGGGAAGAAGATACCTCTCCAAATCACTGGCGGGTATAGTAGGAAGCGGAGCTGTATTGGCTGCCTTTGTAATTAGCTTACTGATCTTCCTGGAGGTGAAAGCCCCCGGTTTTCAGGCGCAGACAGTTACGTTGTTTGACTTTATTTCCGCAGGCAGCCTGCACATACCTTTCGCATTTCAGGTAGACCAGCTGAGCGCTTTATTTTTGCTGATCATTACCGGGGTCGGTTCACTGATCCATATTTACTCCACCTCTTACATGCATGATGAAACCAGTGAAGGGTTCGCGCGTTATTTCGCTTACCTCAACCTGTTCGTTTTCTCCATGCTGATTCTTGTACTGGGCGCTAACTATGTGATGATGTTCATCGGATGGGAAGGCGTGGGGCTTTGCTCTTACCTGCTCATCGGGTTCTGGTTCAAGAACACCGCTTATAACAATGCTGCCAAGAAAGCTTTCGTGATGAACCGTATCGGCGACCTCGGTTTCCTGTTGGGTATGTTCGCTATGATCGTGAAATTTGGCAGTGTAACTTTCCCGGAAGTATTTGAAAAAGCAGCAGCAATCGGTGAGGGTGATAAGATAATCCCTGTTATTGCTATCCTGCTCTTTGTTGGTGCTGCCGGTAAATCAGCCCAGCTGCCTTTATATACCTGGTTACCTGATGCGATGGCGGGTCCTACGCCGGTATCTGCACTGATCCATGCTGCTACGATGGTGACTGCAGGTATCTACATGATTGCACGCAGCAATATATTATACACGCTGGCGCCATGCATTCAGACAGTTGTTGCGGTAATAGGTCTGGCTACAGCAGTACTCGCAGCTTCCATTGCACTGAAACAGGATGATATTAAGAAAGTACTCGCCTACTCTACTGTGAGCCAGCTGGGATATATGTTCCTCGCACTTGGCGTAGGTGCTTATACGACTGCTGTATTCCATGTAATGACACACGCATTCTTCAAAGCCCTGTTGTTCCTTGGTTCCGGTTCCGTGATCCACGCAATGGGCGGTGAACAGAATATCAATAAAATGGGCGGACTGAAAAAGTACATGCCTGTTACACATATCACTTTCCTGATCGGGTGTCTGGCTATTGCCGGTATCCCTGGTCTGTCAGGTTTCTTCTCTAAAGATGAGATCCTGGCTGAGACGTTTATCAATAATAAGATCATGTACGGAATAGCGCTCATCACAGCGTTGATGACTGCCTTCTACATGTTCCGCTTATACTATATCACTTTCTGCGGTAAGTTCCGTGGTACTCACGAACAGGAACATCACCTGCACGAAAGTCCGGCGGCTATTACTATTCCGCTGATCATACTGGCTATCCTTGCAGTAGTAGGTGGTTATATTGGTTTGCCGGAAGTATTCGGTACACATAGCCTGCTGAAGGAATACCTGGCGCCTGTGTTTGCAGGATCAGCACCATTCGTACATGAACATGAGCATTTGTCTCATAACACAGAATGGCTGTTGATGGCACTAAGCTCCGTGCTGGTTATTATCACCATCTTCCTTGCACGTGCCTGGTACCGCAATTATGAAGATAATGGAGTACCACGTACCGGTATCGCCAAAGTATTGGAGAACAAATGGTATGTGGATGAGTTATACGATGCTATCATAGTGAAACCCCTGATGATGTTGAGCCGTTTCTTTGAAGAAGCGATCGAGAAATCAGGTATTGACCGGTTAGTAAATGGTGTAGGCCGTGGTGTACATTGGGGTAGCCAGCAGGCAAGACTGCTACAGAACGGACAGGTAGGTTTCTACATCTTTGCCATGGTAATTGGAATGGTAGTTTTATTTGTGATAGGCTTTCTGCTGAAATAGGAGATTACCTGCATCATCATTAAAAAAGGACAAGTTTAGATAAATTATGTTGACAGTATTACTCATATTGATTCCTTTAGTTGCGGGCCTGATTACGTTTGGTCTGAAGGGGTCTGGACCGAAAGCGATGGGTTTGATAGCATCCCTGGCTTCGCTGGCAGTAACGCTTGGTGCCTTGTTCCAGTTCCGGACTGCTCCGGCCAGTCTGCAATTTTCTGCAAACTGGATACCTCAACTGGGCGCTCAGTTTAGTGTAGGTCTGGATGGAATGGGCCTGATGCTTTGTTTGCTGACAGCCATTTCTTTCCTGCTGATCTTTATCGTTATTTTCAACAGGGACTACGAGCGTGCAAACAATTTCTACGGTCTGATGCTGCTTTCTCAGGCAGGACTGGTAGGTGTTTTCACAGCTTACGACGCTTTGTTGTTCTACGTTTTCTGGGAGCTGGCACTGATCCCGGTGTACTTCCTCTGCTCACTCTGGGGTGGCGAAAAACGTATTCCTGTTACATTCAAGTTCTTCGTATACACATTTGCAGGTTCATTGCTCATGCTGATAGGCCTGATCTATATTTATCTGCAAACACCGGAACATTCCTTCAGCTACGCCAGCTTTACCAGTGGTAGTGTGGCACCGCAGGACCAGTCATGGTTGTTCTGGTTGTTCTTCGTAGCCTTTGCTATCAAGATGCCAGTTTTCCCTTTCCATACCTGGCAGCCGGATACTTACGAGCAGTCTCCGACACCTGTTACTATGGTGCTTTCCGGTATCATGGTTAAGATGGGTTTATTTGGTGTAGTACGCTGGTTACTGCCTGTATTGCCGAAAGGAGCTTATATGTGGTCTGATGTTGCGATTGTTTTGTCCATCATCGGTATCATCTATGCTTCCTGCATCGCCATCGTACAGTCAGATATCAAACGCCTGATCGCTTATTCTTCCATTGCACACATTGGTTTGATGAGCGCAGCTATCTTCACGAACAATGAGCAGAGCTTACAGGGGTTGATGGTTCAGATGTTTAACCACGGTATCAACATCATCGGTCTGTGGATCATCGTTGAGATCATTCAGAACCGTCTGAAGATCAAAAACCTGAACGAGATGGGCGGTATTGCGCAGTATGCACCAGGCATCGCTATCTTCCTCGTGACCATCAGTTTTGCTAATATCGCATTACCACTGACCAACGGATTTATCGGGGAGTTCCTGATGTTCAGCGGTCTGTTCCAATATAATGTATGGTTTATGGCTGTTGCCGGACTGGGTGTTATACTTGGAGCCGTGTATACGCTGAATATGGTGCAGAAAGTGATCTTCGGTCAGAGCAATCAACTGACAGAGACCACTACTGACCTGAAAGGGAATGAGCTGCTGGTGCTGAGCATTATTGTAGTGATCATTCTGGTACTGGGCGTATATCCAAAGCCTATGCTGGAACTGGTGAGCAGCACTACTGAATTGGTTAACAAGGTTTATTAAAAAGTTGTTCTTTCGTAACACAGGAATATGAATGCATTAATATCTACTGCTTTATCGGGCGTTGTAATGATGTTTGCGGGTTTATTTGTAAGTAATAAGCAGCGCATTAAGTATATAGCCATCTTTGTACTGCTGGTTTGTCTGGCAGCTAATCTGGCTGAGTTATCCACCATAGGAGCAGGTGAACGTACATTTTATGGCATGATCACTGTCAGCCATTTCAGCATTCTGTTCAATGCTATTGCATTGGGCGCTACGCTGATCTTTTTTCTGCTGTCTGGCAGTGCATTTGAGAATGTGGGCGAGCATGTGTCAGATTATTTCGCACTGATCTTTTTCATCCTTTCAGGTATCACTTTAGCTTCTACTTTCAGCAGTTTATTAATGCTTTTCCTGGCAATAGAGATCATTTCTATTCCACAGTATATACTGGCAGGTGCTGATAAGAAAACGCCTAAAAGCAGTGAAGCTTCCCTGAAATACTTCCTGATGGGATCCTTCTCTACAGGTATCCTGCTGATGGGTATCACCCTGATCTATGGTGCTACCGGTACTTTCAACGTAGCCGATCTGGGACTGGGAGCAGGCAAGGTAAACACACTGGCACTCTGCGGTATCATCCTGCTGGCTTTTGCATTATCCTTTAAAGTATCTGCTGCACCGTTCCACTTCTGGACGCCGGATGTATATGATGGTTCACCTACCGTGTTCACTTCTTTCATGGCGACAGTTGTAAAGGCGGGTGGTTTCATCGCTTTCATCAGGATCTTCCATGGTGCTTTCATCGGCGAACGTATTACTGCAGACTGGCAATTGTTGCTGGCTATCATCACTGCCGCTACCCTGATCATCGGTAACTTCACCGCAGTATTCCAGCAAAGCGTAAAACGTATGCTGGCTTATTCCAGTATCGCCCAGGCAGGTTTCATGCTGCTGGCAGTAGTGTCAATTAATACTCATGCTACACAGGGTATCATCCTGTATGCAGCTGCTTACAGCGTTGCTACCATTGGTATCTTTGCCGTAATGATCAAGCTAAAGGACTATACCTTTGATGGTTTCAATGGCCTGGCGCGTACGCAACCAGTGCTGGCTGTCACTACCACTATCTTTGTATGTTCACTGGCAGGTATCCCGCTTACAGCAGGTTTCTTTGCTAAATACTTTGTACTGACAGCTGCGGTTGAACAGGGCAATTTGTTATGGCTCGTGATCGTAGCAGTGATCTGTGCAGCGATCAGTGCTTATTACTATTTCCGTGTCATCATTGCGATGTACTTCAAACAGGGTGAAGCGGAAACAGCTCCTATCTCCGGAGGTTTCAAGCTGATGCTCATTATTACAGCAGCCATCGTGATACTGCTTGGTATCTTCCCCGGACTTTTACTACAGTTTATTTAAGCTATAAGATAAAATGGAAAAACCGGCCAATTGGCCGGTTTTTTTGTTGGTGCTGCTTTTCAAACGATGTGGCGTTTAGTGTGCCGCCACAGAAGAAAGACTTTGTTCCTGCGCAGTGATGCTTTCCAGTAACGTAAGCTGGTTTCGCGCCCTTAACAGGTTATGTTTGTCATATTTTGAACCGTAGTAAACATCGTTGTTGAAATAATCCGTGAGGAAACGGATAGCCTGCATATATACCATGAATTGCCCCGCATACACCAGGTGTGCCTGTTCTGTAATACTCAGTTCATCTTTCATTTCACTGAGGTAACCATTCACAATAGCAGTATAGTATTCTTTCCTCATTTTTACCTTACTCAGGTCTGTTTCCTCTTCACTGGCGGGAGAAAGGTACGTACGCATCATATCGCCAAAATCACTGATGAAATAACCCGGCATAACGGTATCAAGATCTATTACACAGATGCCCTTGTTGTCCGCATCAAACAACACATTGCTGATCTTCGTGTCATGATGTGCCACCCTCACCTTAAAATAAGGGCTATGCTGAATAGATGTGAATATCTCTGTCAGGTATTTATATCTGCGGATAGTATTGATGTCTTCACTGGCTTCCGCTATACGTGCAGGATTGCCCTGTTGCGCTGCCTGTTCAAACTGTGCATAACGTAAAGTGAGATTGTGAAAGTCCGGCAAGGTCACTTGTATCTGACTGGTGTCGATACCGGAGAGTAACCTGGTGAAACGCCCGAATTGCCTGGCCGCTTCATATGCCAGCTGTTCATTGTTCACAACATCGTAGCTACGGGAATCGGATACAAAAGGCTGCAGGCGGAAATATTCACCTTCCGGTGTAATGACCATATCCTGTTTGTCTGTAGTTTGCACTGGTTGTACAAAGAAGTAATCAGGATGATATTTATTCAGATACTCGCCTATGATACTGATGTTCTGTGCAATCAACGCCGGCTTTTTAAATACCTGGTGATTGATGCGTTGCAGGATGTAAGTATTATCAGCATTAGATACTTTCCAGGTGGCATTGATCAGCCCACTGCCAAATGGTTGAATGTGGCATTCTTCCATTATTAATCCATAAGCTGTTAATATATTCTGCATTGCTGGTTGATAAAATTGCGATGCTTCAAACATAACGATAAGAATTGAGAGAATGACTGGGCAAACGGTTGCGCAAAATTTACCTGCCGGGTGCAATGACCAGCCGTGAGTCGATCACTATCTGCTGGTATTGGTCAGCCGCCAGTTTGCCGGATAGTAGTTCCAGCAGGATCTCTGTGGCTTTTTGTCCCTGGAGGTATGGGTACTGTTCTACAGAGGCGAGAGGAGGGAAGGCCATGTAACTGCTTATGGGCAGATTAGCATAGCTGACGAAGGAGATGTCTTTATTGATCTCCAGCCCCTGTTCAACCGCGTATTGCACGGCGTCCTGGGATACGTAGTCATTGAATGCTACAATAGCGGTCACTTTCCTTTTATGCGACAGCAACTGCTGCATAGCATTGCGGGTGCCTTCTTTTGTGAGATCGGCATTGACATTCAGACTGGCGTCATATTTCAGCCGTTGCTGCTGTATGGCTTTCTGATAGCCTGTAGTGCGTTGCTGACTGGCGATCAGTTTTTCAGGGCCATTGATCATGCCGATAACGCGATGTCCCTGCCGTAACAAAAGAGAAACTGCCTGTATGGTGCCTGATTCCATATTTGAAGCCACATAGTGAATGTCCGGCATGTTGGGGATACGGTCAAAGAATACGACCGGTATATTATACTTCCGCAACATCTCAAAATGTGCATAATTCACGGTATTCTTGGCCAGTGAAACCAGTAATCCGTCTACCCGGTGGTTCTTCATTATTTCCAAGATCTTCTGCTCTCTTTCAGTGTCGTCATGGGATTGCCCCAGCAGGACCATATAATTGCTTTTATTGGCCGTGTCTTCTATGCCGCTGATGGCAGCTGAAAAGAAAGCTTCTGACAGTTCGGGTAAGACAATTCCGAGCGTAAAGGTCTTTTTCTGCTGAAAGAAAATGGCGGTCTGATTGGGCTCATATTGCAGTTCACGGGCCAGTTCCTGTACCTTCAACCTGGTTCTCAACCCGATACGTGGATGATCGTGCAGCGCCCTGGAAACAGTCGAAGCAGCCAGGTTCAGCCTTTTGGCAATTTCTTTTATGGTCGGGGGATTGGGCATCTGGCCTTTTATATAATAAAAGTAGCGGAAAAAAACTTTTTATTAACTTTAAATCATGCAGTTCCTCGACACATTTTCCCTCGCCTTTCGCTCTGTTGCCGGCAACCGTTTGCGCGCAGGGCTTACTGTTGCCATCATTGGTTTTGGTATTATGGCCCTCGTAGGCATTTTTACCGCCATAGACAGTATGAAGAACAGTATCTACAGCAGCTTCGCCAATATGGGGGCCAACAGCTTCAATATTCAAAGCAGGGCATTGAGGATACGTATCGGTGGTGGTGGAGAAGCAAAGAAAGGCGACAAAAAATCAAAAGTAAAAACGTCCAATAGTAATATTCCAATTACTTATAAGGAAGCTATGGACTTTAAAAAACGGTATACCTTCCCTGCCGTTGTTAGTTTGTCAACAAATGCTACAGGGAACGCTACCGTGTATAAAGAAGACAAGAAAACAAATCCCAATGTCCGCGTGATGGGAGGGGATGAGAGCTACCTGCAGCTTTCCAACTACACACTGCGTGAAGGGCGTAACCTGAATCTGCTGGATGTGGAGTCAGGCAGGAACGTAGCGCTCCTGGGAATGGACGTAGCGAAGAAATTGTTTGGCGATAATCTCAGAAACGTTGTGAACAGTAGCATACGTGTGGGCAATGTACGCTACCGCGTTGTGGGCGTATTACAGCCGAAAGGGAATAGTGGTTTTATGAGTGCGGACAATATAATCATCACAACGGTAAATAATACACGGAGGGTGTTTGACCGTCCGAATATCAACTACAATATCGGTGTTTCAGTAAAAGATATCACCAAGATGGAGGCCGCAATAGGCGAGGCTACGGGCCTGTTCAGGATCATCCGTCATCTCTCTCTCGGTGAAGAAGAGAATTTTTACATCAATAAAAGTGACAGTGTTGCCGAGATGTTGTTTAACTTGTTGGGCGTTGTGGTATTTGCTGCAATTCTGATCGGAGCTATTACCTTGTTTGGTTCTGCTATCGGGTTGACGAATATCATGCTGGTATCGGTAGCGGAGCGCACCCGTGAGATCGGCGTTATCAAAGCGATGGGCGCCACGAGGAAAGTGATACGCCAGCAGTTCGTTTACGAAGCCATTATCATCAGTTTGCTGGGAGGTTTGCTGGGAGTGATATTGGGAATGCTGGTGGGCAATATTGTTTCATTGCTATTAGATACCGACTTTATAATTCCGTGGGTATGGATAACGACAGGTATAATCATCTGTGCGGCCGTGGGGCTTGCATCAGGTATATATCCGGCCATTAAGGCTTCCCGTCTGGACCCGATAGTTGCATTACGTTACGAATAATTAACAGGCGCCTGCCAATATCCTATTGATTCATGGCTTTAGTAGTTGTAGTATTTGCTTCCATCCTGCTGCTGGTACTTCTGGTAGCTTATTTCCGGTTAAACACATTCATTGCGTTCCTTATTGTCTGCCTGTTCATGGGACTGGCGTTGAACGTGGTCAGAGAACCTGCACAGAGAATGTCTATTGCTGATATCACTCAGTCTATACAGACGGGCATTGGCAAAACATTAGGTTCACTTGTTATCATTATCGTATTCGGTAGCATGCTGGGTAAACTGGTGGCTGAGAGCGGCGCTGCACAGCGCATTGCAAATGGCCTGATGCAGGTGTTCGGACGCAAATATGTACAATGGTCATTGATGCTGACAGGTTTTATTGTCGGCATCCCTTTGTTCTACAATATCGGTTTTGTACTGATGGTGCCGCTGATCTTTACGGTCGCTGCACGCACTAAACTACCAGCCGTTTACCTCGGTATTCCCATGCTGGCGTCATTGTCTGTCACGCATGGCTATTTACCGCCCCATCCTTCGCCTACGGCATTAGTAGGTGCCTTCCATGCCAATATGGGATTGACGCTGATATATGGCCTCCTGGTAGCTATTCCTGCTATTGTACTGGCAGGTCCCGTCTTCAGTCGCTTCCTTAAAAAATATACACAGGAACCAGCACAGCTGTTTACCGCCGCTACACTTCCGGAAGACCAGCTGCCTGGTATGACGACAAGCATTGTTGCGGCATTGCTGCCTGTATTGTTGCTGGCCGCTACCTCTCTTCTGAAGTTGAAAACAGCGCCGGAAAGCGCCGTCTATGGTATTGCCAACTGGCTGGGAGATCCTGTGATCGTGATGTTGCTGGCAGTACTGAATGGCGCTTATGTACTCGGGATACGCAGGGGATGGCCAATTAAAAAAGTGATGGGGACTATGGAGGATGCTATCCGCGATGTATCTGTTATTATCCTCATCATCGGCGGTTCCGGTGCATTGACACAGATGCTGCTGGACAGTAAGGTCAGCGATGTGATCAAAGAAGGATTAGGCAGCATGCATATGAACCCGCTTGTACTGGCATGGAGCATCGCAGCACTGATCCGCGTAAGCGTAGGTTCCGCCACCGTAGCAGGATTAACAGCTGCGGGCATTGTAGCGCCACTGGTAGCGGGTACGACGGTACACCCCAGTCTGATGGTGCTGGCCACCGGAGCAGGAAGCCTGATGTTCTCCCATGTTAACGACGGAGGCTTCTGGATGTTCAAGGAATATTTTAATTTGTCAGTGAAAGATACTTTCAAGACCTGGTCAATCATGGAAACAATCGTTTCTGTTGTAGGATTGATCGGGTGCTTGATCTTAAACCTCTTTATTTAATTATCAGCAAAACAGTGATCGTATGACACCAACAGAGAATTTTAAAGCGTTAGGATTATCATTGCCACCAGCACCAGCACCACTGGGCGTATACAAACCATACCTCATAGACGGTAAGTACCTGTATCTGTCTGGTCATGGTCCTGTACAGGATGATAAGAGCCTGATCATTGGCCGTATTGGTGTTGACTTTGATATGGAACAGGGCAAACTGGCAGCAAGACAAGTAGGCCTGACAATGCTGTCTACCATTGTAACAAACCTGGGCAGCCTGGATAAAGTAAAACGTGTGATCAAAGTATTGGGTATGGTGAACTGTACGCCTGACTTTGGCCGTCATCCCTACGTTATCAATGGCTGCAGCGAACTGTTTGCAAAAGTATGGGGCGAGGAAAATGGCATTGGCGTACGCAGCGCGGTAGGCTTTGGTTCTTTACCTGATAATATCCCGGTGGAAATCGAAGCGCTGCTGGAACTTCACTAATTCAAACAACAGTCATGCATTGGTACGAATTGCATAATATCAATACTGTAGATTCTCCTGCGGTACTCGTTTATCCGGAACGTATGCGTGAGAATATCCTGCTGGTGAAAAAGACAGTAGGAGACGTACAGCGTCTGCGACCGCATATCAAGACGAGTAAAATGATCGAAGCCGTGCAGTTACTGCAGGGAGAGGGTATCAATAAGTTCAAGTGTGCCACTATTGCAGAAGCAGAAATGCTGGGATTGGCCGGTGCTGCGGATGTGTTGCTGGCTTATCAGCCTATAGGGCCTAAGATCAGCCGGCTGTTAGAGGTAGTGGAACAGTATCCTGATACAAAGTATTCCTGCCTTGTGGATAACCGCACGGCAGCAATGGCTATCGCTGCATTGTTCCTGGCCGCAAAACGTACCATTCCGGTATATCTTGATCTGAACATTGGAATGAACAGGACAGGTATTCCCGCCGGCCCTGGCGAAGCAGCACTGGAACTTTACCAGGAGCTGCAACATATGCCGGGTATTACCCCGGCTGGTTTACATGCTTATGATGGTCATCTGCACGATACGGACCCTGTGGTACGTAAAGAGAAATGCGATGCAGGCTTTGCGCCGGTAACAGCATTGGCAGCCGCTATTACAGCAGCAGGTGCGCCACCTCCACAGATCATCGCCGGAGGCACACCTACTTATGCATTTCATGCAGAACGCCCCGGTGTTGAATGCAGTCCCGGTACTTTTATCTTCTGGGACTGGGGATATCGCCGGGAACTTCCTGAACAGGACTTTGCCTATGCTGCAGTAGTCGTTACCCGGGTGATCTCTGTTATTGACGACAGGCACCTGTGTGTAGACCTGGGACATAAAGCACTTTCATCAGAGATGCCTCAACCGAGAGTACACTTTTTAGATGTTCCCGATGCAGTACCAAAGGGGCATAGTGAAGAACACCTGGTGGTTGAAGTGCCGGATAGTTCTTTATATCCAGTAGGCACTGTTTTCTACGGTATTCCTGTACACATTTGTCCGACAGTAGCTTTACACGATCGTGTGGGCGTTGTTGAAGATAACAATTGTGTAGCCTACTGGAAGGTAGTAGCGAGAGACAGAAAGATCATGATCTAACTTATCAAAAAAATACTGACATGTTTATAGTAGACGCGCATCTTGATCTCAGCATGAATGCGATGGAATGGAACCGTAACCTGCGATTGCCGGTAGCTGATATCAGGAAGCGTGAAGAAGGACTGACAGACAAGCCCGACCGTGCGAAAGGAGTGGTGTCATTTCCCGAACTGCGTAAAGGAAATATCGGCCTGGTAGTAGGTACACAGATAGCGCGATTTGTAGCGCCTGAGAACCCTTTACCTGGCTGGTTCTCGCCGGAACAGGCCTGGGCACAGACGCAGGGTCAGTTAGCGTGGTATAAGGCAATGGAAGATGCCGGGGAAATGGTCCAGATCACCAATCTGGCAGCCCTGGAAAAACATCTTGCATTGTGGAACGATGGTACGCCCAATACCAGCAAACCTATTGGGTACATTCTCAGCCTGGAAGGAGCGGATTCTATTGTAGATATCAGTTATCTGCAACGTGCTTATGACAATGGGTTACGTGCAGTAGGCCCGGCACATTATGGTCCTGGCCGTTATGCGCAGGGTACTGACGCCACTGGTTTTATGGGACCTAAAGGGCATGCTTTACTGAAGGAAATGGAAAGGCTGAATATCATCCTGGATGCTACGCATCTGTGTGACGATAGTTTCTGGGAAGCAATGGAGCATTTCCACGGACATGTATGGGCCAGCCATAACAATGTGCGTGCACTGGTGAACCATAACAGACAGTTCTCTGATGAGCAGATCAAAGCGCTTATCAGCCGGGGCGCAGTTATTGGCGGCGCTATGGATGCCTGGATGATGGTGCCGGGATGGGTCAGGGGAGTATCTCAACCGAAGGAAATGGGCGCTTCTCTGGACGTACTGGTTGATCATATGGACCACATATGCCAGCTGGCGGGAAACACATTGCATGTCGGTATTGGGTCCGATCTGGACGGTGCTTTCGGAACAGAGCAAAGTCCGTATGATCTGGAAACGATCGCTGATCTGCAGAAGATACCGGCCTTGTTTGCAAAGAGAGGTTATTCTGAAGCTGATATTGATAACATCATGCACGGCAACTGGCTCCGGTTCCTGCGTAAGGCCTGGAGCTAAGTATTAATAAAACAATTGTGACAAGACATTGGTCATGTCATTAGTCGCTGGTTTCAATTCCCGGAAACCGGTGAATTGCTCTGGTGTCAGCACTGTCTTCAGTTTCCTGTCAAAGCTGTTGTGAAAGCTTTTTAGCTTGGTATCGTAGGCCTTGGGGTTACTATTGTTCAGGGGAAGGATGGTAGACCGCTGCTCAAGGAAATTGGTGACAACAGTCAGTATCTTGGGTTGTTGTTCCTCTGTTAAGGTCAGTGCAGTTTTCAGTTTACTGGTAATAGAACGGGCATTGCCTTCAATATTGGAAAGCGGCGCTTGTTGCAATTGGGCATGGCTGGCGGAGGAGACAAAGGTCAAACCTGTCAGCAGTAACAATGACAGTAATAAGGTATTTTTCATCTGACTGGATTTAAAAGGAAGTTAGCACATTTATTAACATCCACAGGGAACTCAATACACTAAATAAAAAAGGAATACCGATGATCCGGTATTCCTTTTTTATTAACAGAGACTGGTCTGTTTATTTCATTACCAGTTTAACTGGTTTAGGTACTTCATTCATGTCTTTGTCCAACACCACGTATTCGGCCTCAATAGTCTTATTATCGATCCATTTCATCTGACCCGGACCCCATTTATCAAACTGTACATCACCTTCAGGGACCAGCTTATTATCACGATAAGAGAAGAGCTGGAAGCCATTGAAATTGACACCTGCAACGAGGTCGATGGAGGCGCAAATTATATGTTTATGATCGGGAGAGATGGCAGGAACGCCCCAAACGTGTGTAATATCCCCGTTATCGGAGTTAATTAACAGATAGTCATTGCTCTCATAGTAACCGCCATAAGCGAGATATTGATGAATAGCAGGGAGATAGCCGGCGTAGAAGAAGATACTGTATTGATCGTTTTCTTCTTTGGTATTATTAGCGAGAACAGTTGTCTTGCCGTTACTCAGTGTGAAGATCAGGGAATCACCTACCCGTTTCACACGGTCTTTATCATCGATCAGCAGGCTGTATTCTGCGCTGTCATAATCCATAGTACCCAATTTCTCGAACGAGGAATGTTCGAGTGGATAGATGGCGAAAGACTTATTACCGACAGAAAAGGTATCTGTATTAACGGGTACTTTTCCTGTTGAGGGAGGTTCTTCTATATGCGCAGTATCTGTTGTACTAACAGTTGCATCTTGTCCATTACAGGCTAATATGAAGCCTGCAATAAAAAATAGAGGTAAATACGTTTTCATATGATGGCGCAAATATAAAAAACTACATAAAAAAATCCCGTCTCATTTAGAACGAGACGGGATTTTTTTGAAAGAATATGTAGTCTTATTCAGCTACAACTTCGAATTCCAGTTCAGCATCGTTGCCTTTACCGAAATCCAGTCTTGCTTTGTAAGTGCCTAACTCTTTTACGTCATCCAGGATGTGGATGCGGCGACGATCGATTTCGTAACCTTTCTGCTCTTTAATAGCACGTGCGATCTGCACACCAGTTACGCTACCGAAGATCTTACCGGAAGTACCGGTTTTAGCGCCAATTTTAACGGGACCTGCTTTCAGCACTTCCACCACTTTGGCAATTTCAGCCAACATTTTCTCTTCCTTCACTTTCTGCACTTTCACACGTTCCTGCAGTTGTTTCAGGTTTGAAGGGCTGGCTTCTACCGCAAATTTCTGCGGGATCAGAAAATTCCTGGCGTAACCGTTTTTAACGGTAGCCAGCTCATTCTTCTGGCCCAGGTTATCTACGTCTTGTATTAAGATTACTTGCATTGTTAATTAGTTTTAAGGACCTTTAATTACCCGGTACGTACCAGGAAACCAGTAGGTTTGTTTACTTTAAAAGGTCAGTAACGTAAGGTAACAAAGCCATTTGACGGGCTTTTTTAATAGCCTGCGCTACTTTACGCTGGAATTTCAGAGAGTTACCGGAAATACGACGAGGTAACATTTTACCTTGATCGTTCAGGAATTTCTTCAGGAACTCAGCGTCTTTGTAATCCACATACCGGATGCCTAACTTTTTGAAACGGCAATATTTCTTCGCGCGTTTCTCTTGTTTTACGGCGGTTAAGTACTTAATTTCTTGTTTTACTGCCATAATTTTAAGCTTCTGCGGTTTTAGAATCAGCGTTCACGCCATGTCTTTTGCGGCCATTGTACTGTACAGCATATTTGTCTAATGCTGTGATCATGTGACGCAGTACATTTTCGTCACGGTTCAGCTGAATTTTCAGCTTCTCATTGAGGTCGGATGGCGCGCTGTACTCCAGGACCAGGTACATGCCCGTAGTCTTCTTCTGGATTGGGTACGCCAGTGATTTTAATCCCCAGGGATTTTCGTGCGTTACATCTCCGCCGTTCTCTTTAATGAGATCAGCGAATTTTTTCTGAGCAGCTTTGTAGTCTTCCTCAGACAGCACAGGGGTAAAAATCACCATCAATTCGTAGTTCATAAATTTCCCTGTTTTTAAATGTTGTTAAAAAAAATTAGGAGTGCAAAGATACCGAATTTGCTGACACCAGCAAATAAAAGACCCGGATTGATTTTCCGGCCTTTAGTACAAATGTCGTTTTCCGGAATTCAGGGGGTGGCTCTACTGATATCCGCTACAGTAGCGTTATGGTTAACAGCCCTGTTCTAAGTACTTATTTAAAAAAAGCCGGCCTGTATTGCAATACAGGCCGGCTGGATCAAAATGGCTTTTTCAAAAAGATCAGTGGTTAACAAGTATTTTGCTTGTCTGGATGCCTTCCTTGCTTTGAACGCGCAGGATATAAACACCATTAGACAAATTACCGATATCCAATGTCTTGATATTCCGTCCTTTATTTACAGTAGTAATTGTTGTCTGTCTCACTCTTCCCTGCATATCGACCAGTTGCAATATTGCCTGTCCAGGTCTTTCTATATCCAGGTACACCTGTAACTGGCGGCCAAAGATACACCAGAAAAGTTTCTTAATCAGATCTTTAAGTGTAACGATCACTCTCTCATTGCTGCTGTAGCTGACTGTTCCGTCCAGTCCCACTGTTTTCAGCCTGTAATAAGAAACGCCCAGCCATGCGCGGGTGTCGTATGTTACATAACTGTTTGGTTGTGATGTGGTTCCGTGGGCGGCTACGGTGTCTACTGACTCGTATTGCTGTTGGTTCCGGGAACGTTGTACCACAAAATAGGCCGTATTCAGCTCATATGGGGTGCTCCAGGTCAGTTTAACGTCTCCGGTATCAACCGTTGCAGAGAAATCTTCCAGCGGCGCCGGATGTGCCAGGATGTGCAGGTTATAATTAGTCTGCACCGGGTAGTGGTCGGTAGTGGTGCTGCTATAGCTGTTCACCAGTTTTTCCACTTCTATCCGCACGCGGGCAGATCCAGGCAGATAGCCCAGCGCCATTTCATCCGAAGCTAGCACATTGTCTATCACCGTATTGAAGGATGCGGTGGATTTTTTGCCCTGCAGGCTGAGCGGCAGGGTCAGCGGTTTATAATGTGTGCTATCGTTAATGAAGTCGATATAAGAAGTGGTGGTATCCGGCGCAAGCTCGGTAGTAATGGTTTTGTCGAATGCGTCATTGAAGTCGCCGAGTACAACCAGGTTGGCTGTCGGATACTGTGCGTCCAGACTGTCTTTCAGTTCCAACGCACCGTTCCTGCGTCTGTGCCATGACTCGATCTTATCTGCCGCAGTGCCGGTATTGGCTTTGGAATGCAGCAACACAAAGCGGATCGTTGCACTGTCGTTGTTCAGTTTAGCCCGGGCTTCCAGGAGGAACGGGAACCTGCCGGACGACCAGTTATAATAAGCATCGCTACTGCCACCACGGCGCAATACACCATAAGAGCTCAATCCTTTAATAACAGACGTTTTATACAGGAAGGCCAGTTTCTGGGCGGAAACGTAGTCGACGTCCTTAATGCTATCTGCATAAGAACCAAAATCGGAGATGATATAGCTATAACCAGGCATCTGGCTGGCCACCGCTCTGAAACGTGCAGTATCCACCACTTCTGCCAGAGCAAAGATGTCTGCATCCAGCTTTTTGAGGATGGTGGTCACATTGGCCTGTTGCAGGCTGTCGTTGGCCGGATTCTGGGCCGGACTACCGAACCATTCAATATTCCAGTTTACGACCTTCAGCGAGCGCAGGGAAGTGCCAGAAAGCTGAATAGCCGGAACAAGGATGCTATCGGCGTCAAAGCTGATAGTACCTGTATAGTTCTGATCGGCAACAGCAGGCTGGAATTTCACCCACACGGTGCGGGGACCATTCAGGGAATCCGGCAGATAGGTCAGCGACTGTGTATATACGCTATTGCTGTCTTTAGCTATGGTAAATCCTGCGGATGATATAATTATTAAACTATCTGTAAAATCATTTGCCTGGAAGGTAAATGGTAACGGACCTGACAGCTGTCCTGCAGGCACGTAATCGAAGTCTATACTGCTGGTATTCAGGTCCAGGGATGGTTTAGGCGCCTCCGTACTATTAGTGATATTGAAATTATCCAGGGTCCAGCGGGCTGCACCAATGGCAGGAGAAGAGGTATATACAAAGGCGATATAAACATTGGGCTGTTTAAAAGCTGCCAGGTTGATACTGTCTGAAACAGTCCATGCATCTGACAGTAAGGCCGGGAAACGACCATTCACCGGTGTCCAGGTGGCAGCATGCGGGTTGCTGACACCGTCATAGTTGGTGGATACGACGAGTTGGAGCGTAGGGCCAGAGAAGGCGGTACGGCTTGCGAAATCCAGCAGCGGAAAGTCAAATCCTGACAGATCAAAGGCCGGAGAGATCAGCCAGTCTTCGTTTTCTATCGGACCACCACTGAATCCGTTGATCTGCACACCATTTCCGTTCTGTCCGAAAGTGGTGCAATCCCATTTCTGGGCGCCGCTTACGCTGTACTGTTTGAAACCACCGGTGATGCTTCCTGTAATACAGGCGTTGAAATCGAACGACAGCTGCTGTGTTCCGGTTGTGAACGTCCAGGAATTGCTGCCGTTGATGCCGGCAAACGCATTATCGCTAAGATCTGTGATAGCAGTATCATCTACCGTGATGTAGTAGCTCTGCTGTGGTTGCAGGTTCACTGCCAGTGTAAGTGTTTTGTTAGCGATGATGACTGCGCTGCTATTCACAGGGAATACCTGTTGTGTACCGGCAGTAACGTTATTCAACACTACTACGCCATTGGCGGCCTTGATATTCTCTGTAAAGAATATGGAAGGTTGTGCTGCAGGCGATACGCCTGTGGTACCGTTGGCAGGGAACAGGCTGTCGATGGCAGGCGGAGTGGTATCTGCACCTCCGTTACCGGCGGCGATGTTGTCAATGGCGAAAGAGGGCCGGGAGCCTGCACCACTGATCTGACGGTTCACCCAGCGCAGCTGTACGACTGGCTGATTGTCGCAGGCGGCTGGCAGGACCAGCGACCGGTGGGCCGAATCCTGCGGGGTAGTTATACCCGATCCGGTTTGTTGGGTGGTACCGTTCTGATATTCGATACCGGTAATATTTGTAAAGTTACCCGTCGTTCCGACACGGTACTGTAAGGTCACTTCATTGATGCGGGTGTTGCTGGTGCCATCGTACGGGTTACGGAGCGTCATAACATCGTACTGAAGAGAAACATTGGTCTGACCAATGGTATTCAATGCCAGGACCAGCGAGTTATCCACACTGCCGCTATTGAGGAAACCCAGTTTTCCGGAGTAATTGTAAACTCCGTTGGTGGTACTGGAGGCGCTGCCTGTAATGAGGGCCTTGTCAGATGCCGGTGTCAGGACATTAAAGTTACCTGAAGGCGAACCGGACAGCGTCCATCCCTGCCATCCATCCGGATAGGTGGTGGAGGAAGGAGGTAAGGCATTGAAAGTCTGCTGATAAGGCAGTGGCTGTGCAGCGGGTTGGGTCTGTGCCTGCGTATTGGCAAAACAAACCGCAGCAAAGAAAAGGAGTAAAGGTCTTTTCATTTAAATAGAGGTTTAGAATTGAGGGTGTTGGGTAAAAACATTCATCTCAACAGTCATCGGGGTCAGGATATTAAAGCTACAATATTTGTGTTAGAGTTGGGGGCCACCTATATGATTTATTTGTTAAGCCGGAGACACCGGAAGTACGCTTTATACATGATGTATACATGCTTCATACACGACGCATACATGACGTTAGGGTGGACTTAAAACATCGGGTTCATGTTCTTGGGGACCGGAGAGTACGCTTTATATATGACGTATACATGCTTCATACACGACGCATACATGCCGTTAGGGTGGACTTAAAACATCGGTTTCCTGTCTTTGGCCTGATCCATTTGGCTCCGTTACGGCCACAAATGACATTTCTGCATATAAAAGCCTGCGGTCGAAGTAGGGTCGAACAAGCGTCGAAGAAGGAATAGTACCAAGTATGGCTCGTTTTGACCATTAGCCGGACACTTTGTCAGCCAACTGTCTGCTGGCATATCCTTTGTCAGGGAAAAAGAAAAATTTGACACCCATGCAGAAAGGAGCAATACGTGTTCAGACAGAGAACATTTTCCCCATTATTAAGAAATTCCTCTATTCAGACCATGAGATCTTTATCCGCGAACTGGTGAGTAATGCGGTTGATGCTACACAAAAATTAAAAACTTTGGCTAGTGTCGGAGAGTTTAAAGGTGAGCTGGGCACCCCTGAGATTACAGTAAAACTGGATAAAGAGAAAAAGACACTTACTATCTCTGACATGGGGGTAGGTATGACCGCTGAAGAAGTGGATAAATACATCAACCAGGTAGCTTTTTCCGGTGCGGAAGAATTCCTGAATAAATACAAAGGCCAGACAGATGGCGCTAATATCATAGGTCATTTCGGTCTGGGTTTCTATTCATCTTTCATGGTGAGTAACCAGGTAGAGATCTTCACGAAATCACACAAAGCAGAAGCACCTGCTGTTCGCTGGGAATGTGATGGCAGTCCTGAATATGTGCTGGAAGAAACCACAAAAGAAAGCCGTGGTACCGACATCGTACTGCATATCAACGAAGAAAGCGAAGAGTTCCTGGATGAACATCGTATCCAGACCATGCTGGAGAAGTTCTGTAAGTTCCTGCCTGTGCCTGTAAAATTTGCAGACAAGCAGTTGAATAATACCAGCCCTGCATGGACTAAGAAACCAAGTGACCTGACAGCAGAAGATTATCAGAATTTCTACAAGGAATTGTATCCATATGCGGAAGCGCCGTTATTCTGGATCCATCTAAATGTAGATTATCCGTTTAATCTTACAGGTATCCTGTATTTCCCGAAGATCAGCAAGAGCTTCGAAGTACAGAAAGACAAGATCAGTTTGTATTCCAACCAGGTATTTGTGACCGATGAAGTGAAGGATATTGTTCCGGAATTCCTGATGTTGCTGCATGGTGTGATAGATAGTCCGGATATCCCATTGAACGTAAGCCGCAGCTATCTGCAGGGAGATCCTAACGTGAAAAAGATCAGCTCTTATATCACTAAGAAAGTAGCTGATAAGCTGGATGAGATCTTCCGCAATGATCGTAAGAGCTTTGAAGAGAAATGGGAATCTATCGGTCTGTTTGCCAAATATGGTATGATGACCGATGATAAATTTTCAGAGAAGGGGAACAAGTTCCTGATCATGGAAGACATCACTGAGCCTGGCAAATTCTATACACTGGAGGAATACAAGCAGGAAACAACCGCAGTGCAGACTAACAAGGAAGGAAAGCTGGTAGTGTTGTATGCAACAAACGCCGTGCAGCAGGATAGCTATATACAGGCAGCAAAGAACAAAGGTTATAAGATCGTGAAGCTGGATACTATTGTGGATGCTGCGTTCATCAACAATATGGAGCCAAGATGGGACAGTATGATGTTCACTCGTGTTGATGCTGATATTGCAGACAACCTGGTGGATAAAGATGAGACATCAGAAAGCGTATTAACAACAGATCAGGAAACAAAACTGAAGGAGCTGTTCGGACATATTCCACAGCAACATGTGAAGGTTGAATTAAAGGGATTAAGTGCAGATGCGCAGCCGGTGATCGTTACTCGTCCGGAGTTTATGCGTCGTATGAAAGATATGGCGGCAGTAGGTGGGAGTGGTATGAGCTGGTATGCAAATATGCCTGATGAGATCAACATGACCATCAATGCAAACCATCCGATCTATCTGCAGATACTTGATGAAAATGATAATGACAAGCAACAGAAACAGGTACGCAATCTGGCAGATCTTGCGTTATTGTCACAGAACCTGCTGACAGGTGCTGACCTTACTGCTTTTGTGAACAGGAGTGTGGAATTAATGAGTGCTGAAAAGAAAAATTAAGCGCCTGAATAAGGAAATAAATTAGTAGATTTATAGTAAGGAATTAACAACCAGAATCCCGTCTCATGCTGAATGAGACGGGATTTTTTCATTTCAAGCACACATATGAAAACAAGAACAATTATGAGATTTGTGTATGTGCTACTGTTTGTTACATTAGGTAATATCGTAGCCTGCTCCAAAAATAACGATGCTGCTATACCCGGCGGCGGAGGAACGGACACTATCCCCAATAATCCTCCTAATCCTCCCCAGGAAGATGTATTTGACCCGCAAACTCCGGGCGTTACTGTAAAAACTATGGATTATAAAGGCGGTAATATCGATGATTATCTGTTGTATATACCAGATACTTACAATGAGAAAAAGAGCTATAAATGGCCGATAGTGATCTTTCTGCATGGAGTAGGAGAGATAGGGACAGATATCAATATTATCAGAAGAGTAGGTTTAGCCAAAGTGGTAGCGGGAAAACAGTTTGTGATGATTGCACCGCAGTGTACGGCTAACTGGTGGAACACCGATGTTTTGCAACAATTATATAAAGAAGTAATGAAGAAGTATCACGTGGATAGTTCACGTGTTTATTTAACCGGCTTGAGTATGGGAGGCTTTGGTACATGGAACTGGGCGCAGACCAGCCCTGAGAAATTTGCGGCCATCGTTCCAATCTGTGGCGTAGGGACGCCATCGCAGGCATGTGTATTGAAAAAAATGCCGGTATGGGCTTTTCACAATGCAAATGATGCTACAGTTGGTGTAGCCGGTTCGAGAGATATGGTAAATGCGCTGAAAAAATGTGGCAGCAACCTGGTTAAGTACACTGAAAATCCGACCGGCGGACATGATGCATGGACAGATGCATATGCTGACGATGCTTTATATACATGGCTATTACAACAGAAAAAATAACTGTCGTTGTATCTTTTGAAACTTGCCGTGATAAGTAGTGTTACTTAGTGGTGAGCTCTGATGTCAATCACTTTTAATTGCAGGTTCATTTTACCATTCCATTCATTTTCATCGATGGTAAAGGTCATATCAAATGGCTGTTTACTGCTCACGATGTGGAATTTTTCGGACATGTAGAATCCTATGCCCGTTAATGCGTTGGGTGATCTGCCTTGTTTAACGGAGAACTTAATGTGTTCATCCTTTACTAATCTTGAATAGCCACTGTCTGTTACATTCCTTACAAGGAATACGGGGCGCAGGTTCTCTGGTCCCAAAGGCTCAAACTGCCGAAGAATATTGAAGAATGCGGGAGTAATATCTCTCAGTTGTATTTCGGTATCGATCACTATTTCGGGAACGAGCAGGTCAGGATCGATGGTAGTGGCAACAACCTCTTCAAATTTTTTCTGAAAAGCAACAACGTTTTCAGGTTTCAATGTCATACCGGCTGCATAGAAGTGGCCTCCGTAGTTTTCGAGGAGCTCTTTGCATTGGTGAATTGCTTCATACACGTTGAAACCGGTAACGGAGCGTGCGGAGCCTGCTACTTTATCATTACTTAGTGTAAGAATAATAGTGGGGCGGTAATAATATTTATCAATCAGCCGGGAAGCAACGATGCCTACAACACCTTTGTGCCAGTCTGGTTTATAAAGAACGGTTGATTTTTTATCCTGGAGCGTGAGATCATTCTGTAACAATTCAACAGCTTCTTTGGTGATGTTACCATCAACTTCCTTTCTGTCAAAATTATCAGCATGCAATACTTTAGCGATCTCCATCGCTTTCTCTTTATCTGTTTCCACGAACAGGTTCACTGCTTTTCTTGCATCGTCCATTCTACCTGCCGCGTTGACGCGGGGAGCGATCACAAATACAAGATTAGAAATGGTGAGTTGTTCTTTCAATCCGCTTAATTCTATCAGTGCCTGGATACCCGGAAGCGGAGACGAATTGACCTTTTTTAATCCATGGAAAGCCAGCACTCTGTTCTCGCCTGTCATCGGTACGATATCGGCGGCGATACTGGTGGCCACGAGGTCCAGGTAATTATGCACCTTTTCGTCGGGTACACCTCTTTTCTGAGCAAAAGCGGAGATCAGTTTATAGCCGATACCGCAACCGCTTAATTCTTTATATGGATAAGGGCAGTCGTATTGTTTCGGGTTCAGGATGGCTATAGCGGGCGGCAATATTGCATCGGGCAGATGATGGTCGCAGATAATAAAGTCTATGCCATTGTTGGCGGCCCAGGTGATCTGATCGATCGCTTTGATGCCGCAGTCCAGTGCAATAATCAGCGTGAATTCATTATCGCGGGCATATTCTATACCCTGTGTGGAGATGCCGTATCCTTCTTTATAGCGGTGAGGTATATAAAATTCGATGTTACTGTGGAGGGTGTGCAGAAAATCATAGACAGTAGCTACGGCAGTGGTACCATCCACATCATAATCTCCGAAAACAAGGATCTTTTCATTTCTGAAGAAGGCTTGTTCGATACGGGAGACTGCTTTGTCCATGTCTTTCATCAGCCAGGGATCGTGGAGATCCATGAGGGTAGGTCTGAAGAACAGGCGTGATTCATCATAGGTATGCATACCCCGTTGTACCAGCAACCTGCATAGCAAAGGATGAATGCGTAGAGACGACTGGAGCAATGCTTCCTGTTTTGGTTGATAAGATCGGACTGTCCAGCGTTTTTGCATTAATCCTGAGTTAGTATCTAAAGTTGTTTGAAAATTTTCTGTTCTCGGAAGATAAGTTTTTATTGGTTAAAAAGTACGGTCGGTGGTATATCTTACCAAGGTTTCCAGGCCGGTCCGTATATTATTATCAGGAAAGCTGTGTAAGATGGCCAATGCTTCATCGCGGTACTGGAACATTTTCTGTTGAGTATATTCAATACCTCCCGATTTCTTCACCATTTCGATGACTTCTGCTACGCGGTCTTTATCGGTGTTGTGGTTTTTGACGATATTAATAATACGTCTTCTGTCATCGGGTGTGGCATGTTCCAGTGTATAAATGAGGGGGAGAGTCATTTTCTTTTCCCGTATATCAATACCTGTAGGTTTACCTATTTTTTCTGAGCCGTAGTCGAAAAGATCGTCTTTGATCTGGAAGGCGATCCCTACTTTTTCACCGAAAAGGCGCATTTGTTCGGTGGTTTCATCGTTGTTGGTAGTGCTCCAGGCGCCGGCGGCACAGGCGGAGGCGAGGAGGGAAGCCGTTTTCCGGCGAATGATCTCGAAGTATATATCTTCTTTAATATTAAGCTTACGCGTTTTTTCTATCTGCAGCAGTTCTCCTTCGCTCATTTCCTTTACGGCTTCTGACAGGATCTTCAGGGCCTTGAACTCATTATTACTTACTGATAGCAGTAGTCCTTTGGACAGTAAATAGTCACCTACCAGTACGGCTATCTTGTTTTTCCACAGTGCATTGATGGAGAAGAAGCCGCGTCTTTCGTTGGCGTCGTCCACGACATCATCATGAACAAGTGTAGCTGTATGCAGCAATTCTACAAAGGCAGCGGCTCTGTATGTGCTTTCCTGTATATTATTATTAAAGAGTTTGGCAGATAAAAGCACGAACATAGGCCTGATCTGCTTGCCTTTACGTTTAACGATGTAATGCATGATCCTGTCCAGAAGGGGGACATGACTTTTTACAGCGTCTGCGAATTTGCTTTCAAAATCCTGTAATTCCTTACTGATCAGGTGTTTAATTTCGTCCATAGGTGCTTTAAAAAGATTGCTAAGCTATGCTTAAAATGTCAAATTTTAACAATTTGGCCCCTAATTTGTATATATGGGTGTAACATAACTTTAACATTACTTTGTTTTAGTTATAACAAATATGCTTATTAGTTATATACCAAAGCAAATTAAGGTATAACATTTGTTTTACCTAAACACTAGTAGTTAACTAGTTATCAATGAAAATAATATTGTAACAAAAATTTGAATATTCATCTGAGAATTTTACCTTTGCTGGGTAAAAAAACGGGTTATTAGTAAATTTTTAACAGTTTTTAAATAGAAAACAATTATGGCAAGCAAAAAGTACTTATTACTGGCTGGCGCTATGAGTCTCCTAGCGGCGTCTTCCAGTTTTGCACAAGTTACCCCTGTTTATGATGCCCTGGATTCAAGCAAAGTGCCAGCGTCTAGACAGGCCCAACAGAACAATTTTTCCAACCACCAGTATGATTTCCCAGCGAAACCTCGCGATATGTGGGAATTAGGATTCCATGGTGGTCTTCACCTGATCAATGGTACTATTCCAGCTAGACCAGGTTTTGGTGGTGGTATCTCCCTGAGAAAATCTCTGGGTCACACCATTTCCGTAAGAGCTGAGTATACCGGCGCTTTCGATAAAGGTCTGGACTACAGATTAAGACCTGCTATCACTAACAATAGCACTGCATGGGCTCCATATGTTGGAACCAGCGGGATCGTAGCAAACTATAAAACAGCTTCTCACCAGCTGTCATTAGATCTGATGGCTTCCCTGAGCAACATCCTGTTTTACAAGGCTCAGCCTAAGATCAACTGGTATGTATTCGGTGGTTACAGCCTGGGTCTGATCGACGTTGACGTTGATGCATTAGGTGCTAATGGTCAACCATACGATTTCAGCCAGATCACGTTCAATGCTCCTCGTAAAGACATCAAAGATCAGCTGAAAAACATGCTGGACGGAGATTACGAGCAGAACGCCCCATCTCAGGGTAACAGAGGTAACATCGGTCGTAAAGACAACAACCAAATGTGGCGTCATGGTGCTGATTTCGGTACTGGCGTAGCATTCAGAGTTTCTAAACGTTTCAACATCGGTATCGAAGAGAAATATACTTTGTACTTTGATGACTATCTGGACGGTTATTCCTCTCCATATAGCAATCACAAAGACGCTTTCAGCTACACCAGCGTTCGTCTGAACTTCAACCTGGGTAACTCCTCTAAACGCGTTGAGCCATTATGGTGGGTAAATCCGCTGAACTACGCTTACAACGAACTGAGCGCACCTCGTCACATGAAGCTGCCTACTCCGGTACTGCCTGATGCTGATGGTGATGGTGTTACTGACCAGTTTGATCGTGAGCCTAACACAGCAGCTGGTGCTCCAGTTGATGTTCATGGTGTAGCAAAAGATACAGATGGTGACGGTGTTCCTGACTTCAAGGATAAACAACTGGTTACTCCAACTTACTGCCAGCCAGTTGACGCTGATGGTGTTGGTAAATGCCCAGATCCTGAGTGCTGCAAAGATATCAAACACGAAGCAGCTTGTAACACACTGGTTCTGCCTAGCGTATCTTTCAAAGGCAGCTCTACTAAAGTAGCTACTGACAACGAAGCTATCCTGGCTTCAGTTGCTAGCACACTGAAGACTAACCCATCCTGCAACATCCTGGTTACCGGTCACGCTGGTGCTAAGGGTAAAAAAGGTGGTGTTGATCTGAGCAGCAGAAGAGTTGATGCAGTTATCGACTACCTGGCTGACAAGCAAGGTATCGATCGCGGTCGCTTCATCAAACAAAACACTCCTGGTGAGTCTTCCACTGTTGATTTAGCTCCAGCTAACTAATAGTGTCTCACTAAGAAGATATAAGGCCCCGTCTCGTGCAAACCGAGACGGGGTTTTTTAATGCGCGGATTTTTGATATTTGTACATATCCGCAATTCCACCTAACTTTGGTGGCTTTTTTATTAAATACATATTTCGTGAGAAAAGACTTTAACAAGGTAAGCCTGGCCGGTTTAGTAGTAGCTTTAGGTATTATCTACGGTGACATTGGGACCTCTCCGTTATACGTTTTCAAGGCAATTGTAGGTAATAACCCCGTAAGCGACCTCCTGATAATCGGTGGTATATCCTGTATCATCTGGACCCTGACTTTACAAACGACTATTAAATATGTGATCCTGACCCTTCGGGCCGATAACAAAGGGGAAGGTGGGATCTTCTCTTTATATGCCCTGGTGAGACGGCATGCCAAATGGGCCGTTATCTTTGGGATGATAGGAGGGGCCGCCCTACTGGCCGATGGGATCATCACTCCACCTATTACTGTTACATCTGCCATTGAAGGTTTACGCACACTCGAAGTATTCAAAGACCTTAGTCAGTGGACAATTGTAAAGATCGTTCTTACCATCATCACCTTAATGTTCGTAGTACAACAGTTTGGTACCGTATCTATCGGTAAACTGTTTGGCCCTATCATGGTGATCTGGTTTTCAATGCTGGGAATACTGGGCCTGTCTCACATTGTTGATGACGTGGCGGTATTCAAGGCCTTCAGCCCACATTATGCCATCGAACTGTTGACTACCTACCCTCGCGGGTTTATGATATTAGGGGCGGTGTTCCTCTGTACCACCGGGGCTGAAGCCCTGTACTCCGACCTGGGGCATTGCGGTAAAGGTAATATCAGGGTTTCCTGGACATTCGTTAAAGCCTGTCTGATCCTTAACTACCTGGGACAAGGCGCATGGCTTCTGACACAGAAAGGACAGATCATACCGAAAGACCAAAACCCATTCTTTGCTATCATGCCTGAATGGTTTGTCATCTTCGGCGTACTGATTGCTACTCTGGCTTCCATCATCGCAAGCCAGGCACTGATATCCGGGTCTTTTACTCTCATTTCAGAAGCAATGCGACTGAACCTCTGGCCTAAATTAAAGATCAATTATCCTACAGAAGAGCGTGGGCAGCTGTACATACCAGGTATCAATACCATGTTGTTTATAGGTTGTGTCGCCATCGTCCTGATCTTTAAAGAGTCGACCGCGATGGAGGCCGCCTATGGGTTATCGATCACCATCACTATGCTGATGACATCCTGCCTGTTCGCCTTCTATTTATATACACGGAGGGTCCGGCTAAGCCTGATCCTGATCTACCTGGTGACTTTTTTCACACTTGAATTCTCCTTCCTCTTTGCGAACCTCGTAAAGTTCATGCACGGCGGTTATGTGACCGTGATAGTGGCAGGGGTCCTTTTCCTGATCATGATGGTATGGTTTAAATCCAGGAAGATCAAGAACCGGTACGTGGAATTCGTACGACTTGAAGATCATCTTCCGGTGATCCAGGAGTTGAGTAATGACAGTACTATCCCTAAATATGCCACTCACCTGGTGTATATGAGTAGTGCCGATAATCCGAAGGAGATCGAACATAAGATCATCTATTCCATCCTGAACAAGAAGCCTAAAAGAGCTGACATCTATTGGTTCGTACATGTGGACGTTGTGGATGAGCCTTATCTGAGTGAATATTCCGTGCAGACGATCATTCCGAATGAAGTGATCAGGGTTGAATTCAGGCTTGGTTTTAAAGTGGAGCAGCGTATTAATCTGATGTTCCGTATGGTGGTGGAAGATATGGTGCGCAACAAAGAGGTGAACATTACCAGCCGTTATGAATCACTGAGCAAGAACAATGTGGTAGGCGATTTTCAGTTCATCGTGATGGAGAAATTCCTCTCGCACGATAATGACCTGCCTCTCTATGAGCGTTTGGTGATGCGTATGTATTTCTTCCTGAAGAAGATCAGCTTATCCGAAGAGCGTGGTTTCGGACTGGATTCGAGCTACGTAACAATCGAAAAATATCCGTTGGTAGTGTCGCCGGTCACGAACCTGCAATTGCGACGGATCATACATTCTTAACAGAAAGGCCAGCTTTAAAGCTGGCCTTTCTGTTTTTTTAGTCTATATAGAATCCGAATTTACCCATTCGTTCATCTCTCATCGCCTCCATAATTTCTGTCTGTGTATTCATTACATACGGACCGTGCCAGGCGACCGGCTCGTTTAACGGTTCTCCATCACAATAAAGGATAATAGCATCGCTGCCAGCTGAAATATTGATGGTATCGCCTCCGTTATCGAAGAGTACGAGGGACCTGTCTCCGGCAGTTGATCCATTCACCGTTACATTTCCACGCAACACATAGAACAATACATTTCTGCCCGCAGCTACAGAGATATCTGCCTTGCTATCCGGCTCCATTTTTATCAGAAGGGCATTCACCCCTGTGAGGGAGTTAATAGCGCCTTTATGGCCATTCCAATTGCCTCCTGCGATGGCTATCTGCACCTTATCATCGTCTGCTTTTACCACAGGAATATCCTCTTTCTGTAAACCGGTATATTTAGCCGGGTTCATCTTCCATTTAGCCGGCAGGTTGATCCACAATTGCAGGAGCTCCAGATCGCCGCCTTCTTCCTTAAAGGACTTTTCCACATATTCATTATGGATCAATCCTCTTGCCGCCGACATCCATTGTACGCCACCTGCATCGATCCTGCTGTGATAACCGTGAGAGTCTTTATGTACTACGTGCCCGCTGATGATCCAGGTGACGGTTTCAAATCCCCTATGCGGGTGAGGGCCAAAGGGCATTCCGCTGTTCAAGGGCGGTAATGTCATGGGGCCATGGTGATGTAATAACAGGAATGGGTCCGTTGCCTTGCCGTCCTGATAAGGCAAAGGACTATAGAAGTAATAATCACTCAGAGAGCCTGTTACCGGATGGTTGTTTACAACCTTATTTACTGTCTTTTGCATACCCAAATTTACGAAGGAAGGGGCGGGTAAAGAATGGATAGATTGGTGCAAAGGGTGGATAGATTTTTACACGGTAATATTTACAGAAGCAAGAAGCAGAGAACTACTACACATTTCCAATTTGAGCCCTATTGCCTATTGATTTTACCCCTTCCTTAGAACAAGCTAGGAAGATTTATCCTAAGGAAGGGGTTAAGCTGATAACAAATGTTCTATTTTGTATTCTTTAATACCTTCTTCTCGTCGCTATTTAACTTACGTTGCAGTTTCTTTACATCTTCAGCCGGAGGAAGATTTTCTGGCTGTATACCACGATCCAGCAACATATTTCTTACAGCTGAACTGTTATCTACGTGCTCACGCTCTATAGGTGTTTGTCCTCTTAGATCTTTGGTTTGTACGTTTAAGCTCGTCATTTCGGCAGCCAGGTCTTTGGCCTTTATGCTTATTGTCGGAAGAAAATCAGCGATTGGCCTGGAATCCGGGATGCCCATTTTCTTTTTCAACAGCTGTGTTGATAAGAGGAATAGAGCCTGGTCTCCTTTAGATCTTACAATGGCAAATCCCTTATCGTCCACTCCTCTCTCGTACAAGATGCCGGACAATTGTTTCTCAGTTTGACTCAATTTTTCCCTGGCTTTTATTCTTTCGTATTGAAGTAATCGCTCTTCAATAATTTCGGCTCGTCTGGTTTGTACTGCAAAGTAGGTTTGAGCAAATGCTATTTCCTGTTTACGGGCATCCCCATTTTGAGCTACCAGATAGCATGCATAACGAGTCAGGGCTATATCTGATATTTCTTGTTGAGCACCTTTTCCTGCCTCGATCACCTTCCTGACGTCAGGAAAGTGATCATTAATATCACTGCCTGCATTTTTGCATGCTTCTTTAGCTTTAAGCAGCACTTTTTCAAAGTTCTCCCATTTGCTGTATCCTAATAGTGATTGCATTTCTCTTGCACTCCAGCATTCAATTCCTTCGTAATCATAACGAATTCCTTCAAATTTTTGAATGAGAATGGCTATTTGGTCGCTTTTCATATGGTGTATGATTTTTGAATGTTAACCTACAATGATGTGACAGTAGAATTTAGTTTGTTAGAAATTTAAAGCTACCGAAAAAATGAAAATGATGCCGTAGCAATATGCTTAATAAATCGCTGATTTTTAATAATTATTAATTTGATTTCATCGTATCTTTTATAAAAAGATTGCATGTCAGAATGAACAGGCAAGGCTGTTTTATGCTGAGTGTGAGTACTGGTAGTTGATTTTACCTTATCTTTTATACAAATAAGTTATCATGGTGGAACCCGAAAAGAAAGGAAGCCCTAGCGATCATCTTGCAAACGAACGTACGCTGCTTGCCTGGACAAGAACAAGTATCGGCATAATGGCATTCGGCTTTGTAGTGGTCAAATTTTCGCTGTTTGTAAAGCAGATCTCATTAGTGCTTGGAAAGGAGTATGCGATCCATTCCAGGGGTATTTCTGCGCTTGTAGGTATATTACTTGTGGCGGTAGGTGCAGCTACTACAGTGTTTTCATATGTACGGTATAAGCGTACTGAGAAGCAGTTGAAGGAGGGGACTTATAATCATTCATCTTTGCTTATTACGTTATTGACGGCGTTTATATTCCTTGTGAGTGTATTGCTGATCGTTTATCTGATAGAGAGTGCGTAACAGCACAAAAAAAGTCCCCCGGGGAACCGGAGGACTTTTCTTTAACACAACTAAAAAACAATCAAACGTCCGAATAGATCAATCGGGTTTTTTCCCATCTAAAAAGGTATTAATCGTATTGATTTCTGC
>CABHOY010000003.1 GCA_902168105.1 uncultured Flavihumibacter sp. | reverse complement strand
TTCAATGGCTATTTGAGCTATTTTATCTTTATCGGCGTTGCTGCATTTAGGGTTTTCTGCCCGTAAACGTCGATAAAACGTGGGGATACTGATGCCGCATTCTTCACAAACACGGTCTTTAAACTTTCCGGGCAGGTCAAGAAAAATACAATACAGGAGTTGCAGGAAGAGGGAGACATTCCGAACTGATTTTTTAATTGTTTTCATTGATTTTGCATTTTTTAACAAGGCACATGAATGCAGAAACCAACGTATAAAAGAAACGTGGGCCTCTACGTTGATGTTCCCTGGCACTGCCCAGCGCCCAGACCAAACAACGCGAGCGCCCACGCTAGTGCATGGCGCTACTCGACGTTGTCTTGTGGTCTGTAGAAATGGGCAGTTTCGGGAACCAAGACAATTTCGATGCGAAAATCTTTATGAAGATCGCAAAGCTATATAAAATATCTATTTGCTGCGCTTATCACAAACAGCAGCTACTCATTTTAATAACTGCAAGTTAAGGGAAATTACAATGTGGTGTAAGATCGGACTACACTTTTTTTAAAAAAACTTTTCACCTTCATTTTGATGAAGAACAAGGAAGATCAAGACTATCAGTATATTTTAGATCGTGTCGCGCTCAGATTGATAAAGTACCGCAAAGAGAATAATCTCTCCTTGCGACAACTGGCGGCTGATACGGGGTTAGACCATTCCTGGCTATCAAAGGTAGAGCAAGGCAAAAAAGATTTGAGACTGGTCAGCATCTATAAGCTGGCCGAGCGGACTACGGGGGATGTGTCGTACTTCCTCAAAGAAGATGAATAAAATACCTACAGCCGGACCACGTCAAGTGTTTCTTCCTTTGACACTTCTCTGCTTATGCAGCTCAAACTGAAATTGGGATAAGTTTCGGTAAACTTCTTGTATTTGAGGGGACTGAATTTAAGATCGTTGTATTTTACCTCAAATGCATGGCCTTGCCTGATACCTTGCTCCACAACAAAATCTACTTCATTATCATCAGCTGTACGCCAGTAATGCAGGTTATCGGCATCGTATAGTTTCTTAAGACGGTTATAAACGTAATTCTCAAGTAATTCTCCTTTATCTGAACGTAGGGTAAACTTGCTGAAGTTATTGATCAGCATATTTCTCAGCCCATTGTCGTTAAAATAGATCTTCGGCATTTTTGTGATCTCTTTTCTAAGGTTCCCGAAAAACGGTGTTAACAGGTTTACTATAAACTCTTTTGTAAGATGTAGAGGTAATTGTCTACAGTATTACCACTCATTTGAAGGGTATTCCCAAGTTCATTATTATTTACTGCGCTGCCTGCCTGATCTGATAATAGTCTGGTCAATTGAAAGAACTTTTGCTCTTCCCTAATCCCTGCTTCGAGGGCATCTTTTTTCATGTAGCTGTTCACCAGCTCTTTCAAAACGTCCTGCTTATCTTTTTCCGTGTTGGCCAATACCACTTCAGGGTAACCGCCGTAAACCAGGTATTCATCAAAGAGCGTATTGATCAATGCCACGTTAGGGCTTCGGTAAGCTTTTCGCACTTGCATTTCCCGCCATTCTGGTATGAGTTCGTTTTGATCCCTAAAATGAAGCATTTCATCAAATGACAGTGGATAAAGTTCAAATACTTTTTTACGGCCGGCAAGGCTGTCTTTAAAGCTTTTGTCTATATAAAAAGCACTGCTGCCAGTGGCTATTACTTTTACCTGGTCCTTATACTTATCATAGACGAGTTTCAAAAAATTGCTGGGGTTCTGTGCATATTGCACTTCATCAATAATGATATAAAGCTTCCTTCCCTGGGCGACATCGGAGGGCAGTGCAGTAAAGTTAAATATGTTTTCAGGATGCTGGTCGATGGCTTCTAGGATGGATGGATCTTCGAAAGTCAGGAAATAAAACATTTCCCCTCTTTGCTTCAGGATATCGGCCAACTGCTTTACCAATGTGGTTTTTCCCACCTGACGCGGCCCTATTAAAATGCTGTGCTGGGGCTTGTCCAAGTGTTGGGTTAATGTCTGCAGGGCTTCTGATCTCTTCATTTTCTGGGTTAATAAAACTAACGCCTAATTACGGTATTTATAATTTGAATTGCAATAATATCTGATAATTCTTCAGTGGTATTGAAAAAATATCGGATAATTTCGCAATGGCAATTCAATATTATCGGATGCTTTTTAAGCAGACTGGTAACAGGGTCGTCATCCTGAGTTTGTCTCAGGATCTCGCACCTGAAAAGCGGCTTACCGCCTGGGGGATGCTAAAATGAATTTACTGCGTAGCTTTCCGCTGCGCTACAGGTCAGCATGACTAATCTGCAAAATGCCCTTCATCCGGGATGCTGAGATGAACCCAGCATGACGAGTGGCAAAGTTAGGTTACAATTTTAAATTTCATCTACCGTTAAAACACGCTATTCTACCTGCGCAAATACAGTGCGCTCCTGTATGTTTTCTTTGTGAAAAATGGCATACGGATGTGTCGCAACTAACATACAACGAATGTGTTATGTGTTTTTTCGTATCGTTTCATGACCTTTGGCCCCAGTTAAAGTTTTATGTTGCCCAATAGCCGTTGTGGTTACCTATACTTTGTTCGTATCAAATCAGCATTTTCAGTTTAGATCTTAGCCTATACATATGAGTAGTTGGATTATTGTAAGTCTTCTTATGATAAATCTGCACAGTTCTGTTGACTCCCAGCGTAAAGATACCATGGTTCCAGTCCAGGATAGCAGTATTATGAAAGCGCCACAGCTGCCTGCGAAATACCTCTCGCAGGTAAAGCATAAATCTATGTGTGTACAGCGGCAGGTAAATAGACGTACTGACAAAGCATTGAGCCGTTTGCTTAAACAGGAAAAGAAAATGAAGACCCGGCTGTGGAAGGTTGACTCTGTGGCAGCTGGTAATATTTTCTCAAAATCGATAGACAGTTTGGGTAGCCTGAAGGCCGGACTTAAAAATAAAGTGACTGGCAAACTGCCTTTGAGCAGCGCAGGCGGTTATCTTGACACACTGGGGAATTCCCTGAAATTTCTGGAGGGGAAAGGAGACCTGCTGGGAGCTTCCAAAGGTAAACTGGCTGAAGTTACTGGCAGTATTGAATCTCTTCAGGGGAAACTGCAGCAGGCTGACCAGATAAAGGCTTATATAAGGGAGCACAAAAAGCAGCTGAAAGATCAGTTGTCGCAATATACAGGCTTTACCAAAGATCTTCAGAAAATCAATAAAGAAGCTTATTACTACGGTCAGCAGATCAGCGAGTACAAAACTCTGTTGAAAGATAAAAAGAAGGCAGAAGCGAAAGCTATGGAGTTATTGAAGAAAATGCCTGCTTATAATGATTTTATCCGCCGGAATTCACAATTGGCAAGTCTTTTCAATCTTGGATCATCAGGAACTGCAACAGCACAAAGTTTGGAGGGGCTTCAAACCCGCAGCCAGGTGGAACAGCTGATACAGCAAAGGTTGGGTAATGATCCTGGTGCGAGGCCGGCTGTCAGTCAGCAGATGGATCAGGCACGTTCTCAGTTGAATGAACTGAAGAGCAAATTCCCAGACCTGGATAATGCCGGTGATATGCCAGACTTTAAACCTAATCCGATGAAGACTAAGAGTTTCCTGCAACGTTTAGAGTTTGGCGGCAACATCCAGTTTCAGAAATCCAGCCGCTATTTTCCTACTACTTCAGATATAGCTGGTCAGGTTGGCTATAAGTTTCATAAGAATGGGACGGCAGGTTTCGGAGCATCTTACAAGTTAGGTCTGGGCACCGGCTGGGATCATATCGCCATCAGTCATCAGGGCGTAGGGCTACGGTCTTTTGTGGACTGGAAGCTGAAAGGGACATTTTTTGTGAATGGCGGCTTTGAACAGAACCATGTGTCTACAATCTCTCGTGTTGATCAGCTAAAGAGCTGGAGCGGCTGGCAAGGGAGTGCCTTGCTGGGGATCAGCAAGAAGTATAAAGTGAGTGCGAAGCTGAAAGGGAATATTATGCTGTTGTATGATTTTCTGGCGAAGCGGAATACGCCGTCAACGAGTCCAGTTAAGGTGAGATTAGGTTATGTATGGCATTAACAATAATCCAAATTTTTTAAAGCATTTAATATAACAGGTATGAAACACATGGTTAGATCAGTCACAGTCTTATTGGGTATACTGGCATTTTTAGGTATCAAACCGCTTAAAGCACAGGATACAGGATATTTTAAAATTAAGGGAGATATTAACAAGTATTATATCGTCACATTTAAAGACGGGGCCCAAGCAGATCATAGGGCTTCAGAACTAGAACTAAGCCGGACCAATGTTCATGAAGACAGCAGCTGGAGGGGTACTGTTATAGCAAAGTTCAGGTATCACGCAGATAACGTTGGACACGGTTCGAGTTTTATTGATGGGGATGTAAGACAGAAAAGTCCCTTTAGCAACACCTTTGTTGCCGGATGGAAAGACGTTTCATATGATAACGGTTCAAAAAACATCATTATTTGGTTAAGGGGCAATACCTCATACCATTTCAGGGCTAATTATGATGTGTCCCCTGTAGTTCATGATGGTGTGGCAGCTCCTATTGATTATCAGCCCGGTGGTACCCTCTTTACCTTAAAAAGTGCGGTAGATTCCTATGTTAATACTTATGGAACCAGTTCAGGTAATACCGCATATTATACCGGAACTGGAACCAATTATATTGCTGGCGGTCTGGCGATAGGTACCCCCACCGCTAATGCTGGAGCATTTAAGCTGGCAGTTGAAGGACCAATTCGCGCAAGAAGGGTTAAGGTTGATCAGGAAACATGGGCTGATTTTGTGTTTGAGCCGGATTATAAGCTACCGTCATTGCAAGAGCTGGAAGCTTATATAAAATTATATAAACATTTGCCGGGTGTTCCTTCTGCAGAAGAAGTTGCAACGGAAAAACTTGATCTGGGAGAAATGAATAAGATCTTGTTGCAAAAGATTGAGGAGTTGACATTGCATTTGATAGAGCAGGAGAAGAAAAATGCCGAGCAACAAATGCAGATTAATCAGCTTCTAGAAAAGCAATAAGTAAGATTTAGAACAAAAATACTCTTATGAAATATTATAAGTGGATTATAGTTAACACACTGTTGGGAATAATATTGATTGTGAAAACCGCATCGGGTCAACAGGGAGCGATTCCTAATCCTTTTGCTAATTTGTCCGCACCATCACCAACGACGGCAGCATTGGCAAAATTTACAGAAGTTCCAGTCAGCGGTTTTACAGGCAGTCCTAATGTCAATATTCCCCTCTATGAGATCAGTACTTCGTTCATTAAACTTCCAATTTCGCTTAGTTATCAGTCTGCAGGTATTACTGTAGATCAGGAGGCAACTAATGTTGGTCTGGGTTGGTCACTGAGTGCTGGCGGAGTTGTGTCACGATCTGTATTCGGAAGAGCCGACGACGGTACCTGGCAGATGTATAGAATGAACAGGCAGAGTTCATTTAATGTAAACGACTCGATTGACTATAGCCAGGCACCGTATCTATTCAATAATTCAATAGATGGTGTACCGGACCTTTATTCCTATACGTTTCCTGGATACACTGGCAAGTTTATTATTGCAGATCAAATAAGGCAATTGCCGCTAACAAATTTGCAGATCATTAAGTTGAGTGAAAGTGAATTTGATATTATTGCCTCTGATGGATGTAAATATGTGTTCGATGCTGAGGAAACAAGTAGGAACAGGTCAGAAGGGGCTGCAACTACCAATACCGTAGGCTGGTACCTGACAAAGATCTTATCTGCAGATCGTTCGGACTCGGTTGTTTTCGCATACGCCAATACACGCTACGTTAATGGTAGTGGCAAGAGCTTTACCAGAGAGTTCTACCAGGCAAACGGAAATGGCTGGGGTGGGCTTGGTGCTTATTCAGAAAGTTCATTTACTAACCAAGTTTTTGGGAAACAACTTACCCGTATAGAATTTAATCAAGGTAGTGTTGAGTTTAATATTTTATGGAACACAAGGGAAGACATTGCAAGTGGTACCGATTTTTCCGTTCCATTGGTTAGTTCCATGATTGTCAGGAATAAAAGCGGTGCGGCTTTACGCACTATCAGCTTTAGATATGATTATTTTACCAATGGGAGAACCACCCCGGATGATAAACGGCTGAAGTTATCAGGCGTGTACATCAATGGAGGAAATAGCACTGACACATTAAAGGCGCAGCGATACAATTTATTCTACAATGGAATAGAATTACCATCCAAAAGCTCTTTTTCAATGGATCACTGGGGGTATTATAATGGGGTGAACAATAATACACTGCTTCCTTCCTACACTACCTGCGTTAACAGTCCCGCGCCCCCAAACTGCTATAGTTGCCTGGGGCAACCCAGTACACTTACGTTTGCTGGTGCTGATAGAGAAACACATGGACAGTTTGCAGCTGCGGGGACGTTGGAGCGAATTATATACCCTACCGGCGGATATACTGCGTTTGAATGGGAGCCTCATGAAGTGCTGAACTACGACGCACCTACTTCAAGCTTTAGCCAGAAGGACGTGGGTAGTGCGGATTCACATCCTGTGGGCACCGCGTTTGTAGTAGACAGCTCGGCGGATTATTATATTAATCCCGCCACTTACCCCCAAGGAATATGTGGAAGCATATCCGGAGCGATGGAAGTGCCGTCGGAATCACTAGATGACGACGCATTGATCACACACGCATCCGGAAGTGCAATTGTGTACAAGCGGGACGGACGTATCCCCGTTGCTGTATTAAATTTTAATTTTTCACCGTCGTATGAGTATAACCTTTCAGCTAATTTTAATATGGAGGTTGGTCAAAGTTACTTCGTCGTTACAAGAGTTAGACACACCGGTTTTTCAGTAAATGCAAATATGTTGTCCAGTGTAGAAACAATTGTTACGGTACCAAACAAAGTAGTTGGAGGATGTCGTATAAAAAGGGTGATATTCCAGGATCCTGTTGGAGGGAAATCTATCATAAAAACCTACGAATACAGAGTCCCGGGCGATACTATTCATTCTAGTGGAAGAATCAGTAAAATTCCTAAGTATGACAGGAACATTATGAGATTTGAGCAGCAAGGAGATGGATGTGCCTACTTCGAACGATTTGGTATCCGCTTAACGTCGAACAGTTTGACAAGTCTTGGCACTGGTAGCCATGTGGGATATAGCTATGTAAAAGAAAATATTGGTATTGGAGGAGCAAATGGATATATCATATATAATTATGCCAACATGGATAGTGAAAATGAGTTTAATCCTACATGGAAGGTCGGTTATTTAAAATCAAAGACTACCTATAATGCCCAATCCCAATTGGTGAATAAGGAAAGGAGTGTATATACTACTGATACCAGGGGTGATACAGCCTTTGTCTGCAGTACAGTAGATTACTTTGTTCAACATCCTTGTTCTCTCGCAGGTACGTACTACCCCGCCTTTGGGGGTGGTAAAGAATGGATCTACCCTTCCGAATGGTTTCATCTAGATTCGACTATTGCGGAAGTATATGATCAGGATGTTCCATCCAGAGTGCTCACAACATCCACAGCATTTTCCTATAGCAATGTCAAACATCTGCAGGCAAGTAGCATCTCCGAAAGGAATTCTGAAAATCTGGAGTTGATTACCTCTTTCCGCTATCCACAGGACTACAAGCTGCCACTGGGAACGCTTACACAGGAGGCGCAGGCCATTAAGGATATGCAGGCTATTAATATGCATTCAATAGTCGAATCCTACAAGCAAAAGAAACTAGCGTCAGGAGCTCTTCAGACGCAAAGCGCGACTTACATGGCATATAAGCCAGTAGTCTCAACCCAGGGACCTGTTGTGTTATTCGACAAACAGTATACTGCTGAAGTTAGTTTTCCTTCCGGAACATTTACTCCGTCTGTAGTGTCAGATAATGGTATAACAAAGAATAGTGCTTATTTTCTTGAGGCGACGGCCACCAAATATGATGCAGCCAATAATATTACCGAGGTAGAAAAACGCGGAGGAGATGTCAGTGCTTACCTATGGGACTATAATCACAATTACATGGTGGCACAGTTTAGAAATGCAAGACTGGCAGATGTTGCATTTTCCAGCTTCGAGGCTGATGGAAAAGGCAACTGGAGCTATACTGGTGCCAATATGGCTGACGCTAATGCGATAACAGGCAGGAACAGTTATAACCTATCATCCGGTACAATAAGTAAGAGTGGCCTGACAACGACAATTAGTTACACGGTATCTTATTGGACTAAAAATGCGACTCCATATACGATAACAGGCACAGTATCTGGTTATCCCCTAAAAGGAATGACAACCAACGGTTGGACTTATTTCGAACATAAGATAAGTGGTCAGTCGGTGGTTACTGTAAGTGGTACAGGTTTCATTGATGAGTTACGTCTGTATCCTGTAAATGCAACTGCAGTTACTTATAGTTTTGATCCGCTGGTAGGTGTGACCAGTATTTGTAATGAAGGGAATAAAACAAATTACTATATGTATGACAGTGATGGCCGTGTGGCTATTGTAAAGGACCAGCATGGAAAGATATTGAAACAGATTAGTTATCAGTACCAGGCACCTATCACAAAATAATTACTGATCCCTAATGATTTTTATGAAATACATCACACATGCTGTGGCATTGGGAGCAGTTTTTATAGCTCCTGGCTTTTTATCAGCTCAGAATAAACCAGGCGGCACAAAGCCTACGGCAACGGAGATAGCGCTTCCGGCCGCATATAGTAATACGCAGATTAATTATGTGCGTACATGGGAGCCCAGCAGACCGCTAACGGACACTGCTGATGTTACTTCCGCTGTCAGAAATATAAGAGAGGTCAAGCAAACCACACAGTATGTGGATGGACTTGGCCGCCCTGTGCAGACCGTGTCAAAAGGCATCAGCGGAGGAGGGCGAGACCTGATAGCGCCTGTGATATACGATGAATATGGTAGAGAAGAATTTAAATATCTTCCTTATGTACAGCAAACATCAAGCGATGGTAAATTTAAGACCGACCCATTTACTGCGCAAAAAGTTTTTTACCAGAATGGATTGCTTAATCCGGGAATTGTTGGAGAAAGCATTTATTATGGTAAGCAGCAATTTGAGTCTTCTCCACTTAACAGGCCGCTTAAAGCTTATTCAGCTGGTAACAGCTGGGCTACGCGACCTGTAGAAATGCAGTACCAAGTGAATGACATTGCGGATTCGGTTAGGTTATGGACTATCGGAACGGGAATGCCAACTAGCACTGGCATTTATTCAACTGGACAGTTGCAGAAAAACGTTGTTATCGATGAGCAAGGCAACCAGGTCATAGAATATAAAGACAAGCAAGACCAGGTCATATTAAAAAAGGTACAGATCTCGAATACCCCTGGTACCGGACATATTGGTTGGTTATGTACCTATTATGTGTATGATGACCTGGGTAATCTTCGTTTTGTTATTCCGCCGTTGGCAGTTGAAGCTATTAAAGGACCGTGGACTATAAGTACGTTGA
>CABHOY010000002.1 GCA_902168105.1 uncultured Flavihumibacter sp. | reverse complement strand
TACCGGGTACAAAAAAAGAGAACATCCCCCGGTATAGCCCGGAGGATGTTTCCCTTATATCTTTATAAACCATCTACCTTAAGCGGTAGTAGATTGTTAGATCCTGAAGTGGGAGAATGCCTTGTTAGCTTCAGCCATACGGTGAGTATCTTCTTTCTTTTTGAAAGCAGCACCTTCACCTTTGCTTGCAGCTACGATTTCACTAGCCAGTTTCTCAGCCATGCTCTTACCATTTCTCTCACCAGCGTAACGGATCAACCATTTCATACACAGGGAGATCTTCCTGTCAGGACGAACCTCAGCAGGGATCTGGAAGGTAGCACCACCGATACGACGGCTTCTAACTTCTACGGAAGGAGTTACGTTTGTCAGCGCTTTTTTCCAAACCTCGTAACCGTTATCGCCGGTTATTTGGCTAACTCTGTCAATTGAATCGTAGAATATCCTATAGGCAATGCTCTTTTTACCCTGTTCCATCACGTTGTTAACAAATCTGGTAACCAGTTTGTCGTTAAAGCGCGGATCCGGAGCCAAAGGCATCTTTTTTGCAGCTTGCTTTCTCATTTATTGAAAAATTTCAACTATTTGTAAATGTATTATTTCTTAGCCTTTTCCTTTTTGGTACCATACTTGGAACGGCTCTGCTTTCTGTCTTTCACACCAGCGGTATCCAGGGAACCACGTACGATATGGTAACGAACACCTGGCAGATCTTTTACCCTACCACCACGGATCAGCACGATGGAGTGTTCCTGCAGGTTGTGTCCTTCACCAGGGATGTAAGCGATCACCTCTACTTTATTGGTCAAACGCACCTTTGCAACCTTGCGCAGCGCAGAGTTAGGCTTTTTAGGCGTGGTTGTGTACACACGGGTACAAACACCACGACGCTGAGGACAGCTATCTAAAGCCCTGGACTTGGATTTAGCCCGGATAATTTCTCTTCCTTTTCTTACTAATTGTTGTATAGTAGGCATTCTACCTAAGTTTTTTTTCTGTCGGTTTACAATGACATCCAAATCACCCAGAATGGGAATTTGGGAGGGCAAAGGTACATTTCTCC
>CABHOY010000001.1 GCA_902168105.1 uncultured Flavihumibacter sp. | reverse complement strand
TATTCCTTACTGCTGCCTCCCGTAGGAGTCGGGCCCGTGTCTCAGTGCCCGTGTGACTGGTCGCGCTCTCACGCCAGTTACTGATCGTTGGCTTGGTGAGCCGTTACCTCACCAACTACCTAATCAGCCGCACGCCCATCTTTAAGCGAAGTTCTTTAATTGCTTAGTGATGCCACTCTACAATCTTATGGGGTATTAATCCGAATTTCTTCGGGCTATCTCCCACTTAAAGGAAGGTTACGTACGTGTTCCGCACCCGTTTGCCGGTCGCCGCCCAGTATTGCTACCTGCGCTGCCCCTCGACTTGCATGTATTAGGCCTGCCGCTAGCGTTCATCCTGAGCCAGGATCAAACTCTCCATTGTAAAGAAGTTTTGATACTGACTGTGTAATTTCTCTCGAAATTAGACGTCATTTATCTAATGTTTTCGCTTAACATTACCTGTTTAAAATTTGCTGTTGTTTCCATTCTTTCAAAGAACTTAGTTAAGCCGTTCGCTTAACCTTGTAAATGTCTCAGATCTGATCTGCGTGGCACTTACTGCCGGACATCTTTTCTATACTTTAAGAACTCTCTCGTTTTCATCCCGTTCGCATCGTTTGCGTTGGGGTTGCAAAGATGTATTAAATTTTCGTTATCACCAAATCTTTTTTGAAATTTTATTTTAGCGATCATTTTAGCAACGATCCTTCTAAATCCAATAGAACAGCCACTTTCAGCCAGCTGCGCTATATCAAAAAAGGAGAAATTCTATACTTGGGAAGAGCTTTTTGTGTGTGTTGCTTTCTATCAAAGCGGGATGCAAAATTAGGAGTTTTTTCGTTACTACCAAATAAATTTTGAAAGATAACTGAAACGATTACACTAAAGCACTATATATCAACATATTAAGTACTGATATTTTTACTGCATCCTGTCAGCCAACAGCCCTTCCGGATACGCAACCTTCATCAGGAACAATCCCTGCGGCGGTACCGCAAAATCAGCATTCACACAATTCCGGCTCTCTATCGCTTCCCGGAATCCCTCCATCGACAGCTTCCCCCGACCTACCCGCAACATTGTTCCTACCATTCCCCTCACCATCCCACGCAAAAATCTGTTGGCCGTTACATTATACACCAACCGGTCTTCCTTCTCCGTCCATGCCGACGACATAATATTGCAGATATATGTCCTCACCTGCGTATTACGCTTCGAAAACGTCATAAAGTCCTGGTACTCCATCAATACGCCCGCAGCCTCCTGCAACAGCTCTACATCCAGCCGGTACGGGAAAAAGTACCCCCTGTCATGCAGGAACGGGTCTTTGTGCATATACAAAGTATATTCATAAGACCTGCTCAACGCCGCAAAACGCGAATGGTCCTCATCCCCCACCCTGTACACATTCTTCATCACCACATCCGGCGGCAGGATCGCATTCACCTTATACAGGAATTGAGGATGCAACGGCAGGTCCGTATCAAAATGCAGGAAGTTCTGTAACGCATGCACCCCCGCATCCGTACGGCTCGACCCTGTCGTAACTATCTTCGTCCGCATCAGCGTACTAATAGCATGATCTATAGCCGATTGCACCGTGTTTGCATTATCCTGTACCTGGAAACCGGCAAAACCAGCCCCCTTATATCCTACCTCAATAAAATATCTCATAATTCCCGATTGCGAAACGCAAAGGTAAGGCGCAAAAACAAAAAGGTCACAAAGTTGCTGTCATACAACCTTGTGACCTCCGTAATTATCTTCATACCTGCTACTTGTGCAACATGGCCCTGAAACGCTTTTTGTAATAACTGTCAGATAACAGGCTCTCCAAACCGGCAAATTCATCTGAATGATAGGCTTTCGGATAGGCCTGGTCCAGTAAACGATACCGGGATTCATCTGTTCCCATTAACTGTACCAATGTCTTTATCTGTGAAGATTCCAGGCAATACCCTTTGGTCTGCTTACGGAACGCTTCCACCATTGCATCATCGTCTTTTCCGGCGACGAACTTCCGCAGCATCTTACGGAATGTCTCATCATCCATCACTTTTCCGCAATCAGAGTTGATCATTTTTAGAGAAGATGATTTCGTTTCCGGAGCTGGTTCTGCCACTACCGGAGCAGCTACGTCCACGCCCTCTCCTTCTGCCGCCTTCTTCTTCTTTTTGTCTTTTTTGCTCTCTTTCGGATGATCAATAGAAAGATCGCTCACCTCATATCCTGTTGGATCACTCACAACGTTATTAGGACGCTCAGACGCGTCTATCGTATCAATTTTCTCAGCAACCCTGCTGCGTCTTTTCTTCTTAGCACTTGCCGGTTCTTCCGCCGGGATAACGGTTGTTTCAGCCGGAGTACTTTCTGTAGTCGTCGGCGCCGGTGCAGCTACACTACCTGCTGGCGGTGCCTGATGGCCGCCGGTATCCACAAAATCAATGAACGCCGGGTCATCACCCTTTTTCTTCCGCTGTTTCTTATCCTTCTTCATCACCGCTGGCGTCTCTTCCTTTACCGGTGCTGCGGGTACTGTTTCTTCGGATGATTTAGCCGTTTCACCCACCGGTACTGTTGTTGCCGGAGCTCCTTCAGTTACCGGCACCGCTGCCGGTGTCGCTTCCGTGATAGGCTGTTCGGATGCCGGAGCTGCGGCTTTATTTTCTTCAGCCAGTACTGCACTGGCCAGTGCTTTTTCTTCTTCCGTCAGAGGATCACGCTCTCTTCTCCTTCTCCGTCTCTTCTCGGTCGGCGCTTCACTAGCCGGTGCTGCTTTAGGCGTGTCCGCAACCGGTGTTGCCGCTACCGGCGCTTTAGGCTCTTCCAGCTGTATATCGTCCGGACGATCGTCACTCACCACTTTATCCAATGCCTGAGAGAATTTGTTGGATTGTTTCACCGGACGCGTACCCGGTCCTACCGCCACTCCACTTTTTGTAGGGAAAGTAGAATCAAGATCTTTCTTTAAAGATGCCATCATAGCCTGCTTCTGCTCCTCCTCCGAAACTGGTACCGGAGGCGCTGGTACAACCGGACTATCCGCAGCTACCGGAGCAGGTGCGGGTGCAGTTTCGGTTTCACTTGCCGCTACTGCCGGCGCTACCGTTTCAGGGGCTGGCGCCACTTCAGCTGCCGGCGTTTCCGCCACCGCTACAGGCTCTTTCTTCTTTTCTTCTCCAGGCCTGATCACCGCAAACGTCTGCAGATTAAATAATGCATATCCGCGGTCACCGTCCTGTTTCAACAGGTATCCCTGATCGCCCGGACCTGTTACCTTTACAAGGTACTGGCGCTCAGGCGCATCGCTTTTCGCGAAGCCTATCCGCAAGGACGCGGTACCCGCCGGCATTTTGGAGAGGATAATATATCCCCTGTCTGACGACGGCATCAGCCTCCCATCATATCTTACATAAAAAGGTTGGGATCTCTCGCTTTGTATATATACAAAATACTGCTGGTCCTGGGCTGACATGCGGAACGCCATCCCCAGAAAAAACAGTGTGAACAAAGATCTCTTTAAAAATTGCAGCATACCCATTTCTTAAATAACTGCGAATGACGGACAACCCCGTCATTCCAGATCGCTTATGATTGATTGATTAACTAATTATAATTACAAAATCTATTCCAAGATAACCAGGACCTCCCCTTTCTCCACCGCCGTACGCTCTTTTACCTTCACTTCTTTCACCACGGCATCTGCCGCCGCCTTGAACACATTTTCCATTTTCATGGCCTCCAGTATCAATACCGGATCCCCCTTCTTAATTGCCTGCCCCGGTTCTACCAACACTTTCAACACCAGTCCGGGCATAGGCGCCTTCAGGTCATTTACCTTCCGGCTCAAGGCATCTTTCATGCCCATCTCCGCCAGTAACTGATCGATCGGCTCTTCTATAACCACCGCATATTCCTGCTGATCTATCATAATAGTGACCGTTTTCGTATCCCTGTCCACCTTTATCACCTGGGCGACATAACTTTTGCCGTCCAGTATAACACTATGATTACCATTGGGAAGTGCTACTCCCGACCACATCACTGGCTGGTCATTACAGGTAAAAGGGAACTTATCGGTATCGACTACAAACGACTGCTCTCCATTCACAATTGCTTTTATCATAACATGGTTTTAACTGGACTGCGACAAAAATAACACTTTTAAACACTTACCGGACGCGGGCCTTGCGAATGATCCCGATTTATAGCCAATTATCATGATTTAGTTAACATTAACAGCTCTGATCACAATTATATCTGATAAAACCTGTTATTTCGTATCAAAATCAGATTATCATCATGTTCAAACCTTTGAAGCACACGCTCAAAAGTGTACTGTTCGCAAGTCTTACGGGGATAATTTATGTTACCCCTGTTGCGGCTCAGCAAGCCCCCTCACAGCAGGAAGATCCCTCCCTTAAAATCTATCGCGCCACCTCAACAAAAGTGCATGACCTGGTACATACCAAACTGGATGTTCGCTTTGATTACGCTAAAAGGTATCTAATAGGTAAAGCCTGGCTCACCCTCAAACCTCATTTTTATAAGACCGACTCCCTCACACTGGATGCTAAAGCAATGGACATCAAACAGGTAGCTATTGTTAAAGGTGGAAAGAACATTCCCCTCAAATTCCAGTACGATAGCCTGCAGCTCCACATCGCCCTGGACAAGCCCTATCAGAGAACAGAGTCTTTCGTTGTATATATAGACTACGTCGCCCGTCCCGACGAGGTGAAATCAGCCGGCAGCGCTGCCATTACAGATGCTAAAGGCCTGTACTTCATCAATCCCGACAGCAGCGTAAAGAATAAACCGGTACAGATCTGGACACAGGGCGAAACAGAATCCGCCTCCGCCTGGTTCCCTACCATCGATCGTACTGCTCAGAAAACCACAGAAGAGATCAGCATAACAGTAGATAAGAAATACGTTACGCTCTCCAACGGTAAGCTGATGAGCCAGAAGAACAATACAGACGGCACCCGTACCGACTACTGGAAGATGGACCTCCCCCACTCTCCTTACCTGTTCATGATGGCAGTAGGCGACTTTGCTATCGTTAAAGACCAATGGAAAGGAAAAGAGGTGAACTATTATGTGGAAAAGGCATACGCGCCTTATGCAAAGGCTATTTTCGGTAATACGCCCGAAATGCTCACCTTCTACTCCAATATTCTCGGATACGATTATCCATGGGCAAAATACTCACAGGTAGTTGTAAGGGATTATGTGTCTGGTGCAATGGAGAATACCACCGCTACTATTCACGGCGACTTCCTTCAGAAAACTGACCGTGAACTGCTGGATAATAATAACTATAACGAAGCGGTTGTTGCGCACGAGCTGTTCCACCACTGGTTCGGCGACCTCGTAACAGCTGAATCATGGAGCAACCTGACGCTGAACGAGTCTTTTGCCGACTACAGCGAATATCTCTGGATGGCGCACAAATATGGTAAAGACGCGGCTGACGATCACTCGTATAAAGCGATGCAGAGCTACCAGAAATTTGCCCAGTACTCCGGCGACAGAGACCTGGTGCGTTTCCACTATCATGATAAAGAAGATATGTTCGACGCGATCAGCTACCAGAAAGGTGGCCGTATCCTGAACATGCTGCGTAACGTAGTTGGCGACAGCGCCTTCTTCAAATCACTGAACCTGTACTTGAAAACAAACGCCTTCAAGGCTGCTGAAGCGCATCAGCTGCGTCTCGCTTTTGAAGAGGTAAGTGGTCAGGACCTGAACTGGTTCTTTAACCAATGGTACTTCGGACAGGGCTACCCTGTTCTGGATATCAAATCCAGCTATAATGAAGCCGCTAAAACGGTGACGGTTACAGTAGAACAACAGCAGGGCGATAAGATCTTCCAACTGCCTGTAGCTATCGACATTTATGCCGGCGGCAAAAAAGTACGCCACCAGGTAACCATCTTTGATAAAGTAAGCACCTTCACCCTGCCGTCCGAAGTAAAACCTGACCTGGTTAACTTCGACGGTGATAAAGTACTGCTGGCCGTTAAGAAAGAAAACCGGGACATCAACTCATATATCTTCCAGTATACCCACGCTCCGGAATACCTGCACAGCCGGGAGGCTATCGAAGCCTGTCTGAAAGAACAGAGCACCAATCCGGCTGCGCTGAAAGTAATAACTGCCGCGCTGAAAGATAAATTCTACGGCCTGCGTGCCCTGGCCATCAACGGCCTGAAAATGACCGATCCTGCGGTTAAAACAGCTACACTGACCACCCTGCAGGAATTGGCGAAAAAGGACGATAATGCTACCGTACGTGCTGCTGCACTGACCCAGCTGGGTTCTCTGAAAGATGTTAAACTGACGCCGATCTTTGAAGCTGCTGCAAAAGACCGCTCTTATGCTGCTGCCGGCGCCGCCCTGGAAAGCCTGGGCGCCCTTGACCTGGAAAAAGGCTATACACTGGCCAAACAGATGGAAAAGGACTCCAAAGGTGCATTGAGCAACGCGATCGTATCTATTTACGCCCAGAAAGGTAATGAAGAAGATATCGCTTTCTTTGCCAAAACCTTTAATGAAGCCAGCGGTCAGGATAAACTGGACGCTGCTATCCAATACCTGGGTATCCTGGGTATCGTAGATGATACTGACGAAGTGCTGAAAGGCGTGGAAGACATCAAACAGATGGCCCTCCTGTTCAATAACAAGATGGTCAACAATTACCTGGTAAGCCTCCTGCAGCCTATCGCCCGGAACAAAGAAGAAAAAGCGGCTCTAGCCAGCCCCGATAAAAAAACGGGTTTGCTAAAGCAAAGTGATTATATGAAGAAAGTAGCCACTGAGCTGAAGAATTAAAAGAAAAAGGGGTTCGTCTGAGACGAGCCCCTTTTCTTTTTAACTTTATTAATAAGCAGTAAATTGAATTCTACCAAACCTGCATCATACCAGGACTATACAAGGTTTATACAAGGCTTATCTTACGTTCATCTTACGTTCAAAGACGTAAGATGAACGTAAGATAAGCCTTGTATAAACCTTGTATAGTCCTGATTTAATTGACATTTAGTAGAGGATGTATCAGGATTCAGAACAAATTATCCCAGTCCAACTTCCCAATGACGTTCCGGTATCTCAATATCCTGAAATCCCTTCTTTAACAACCAGTTACGGAATATCTGCTGTACGTCGTACTCTCCGTGTACCAGGAATAACTTCTTCACTTCTTTCGGGTCCTGGCAGGAAAGCCACTGACTGAGGTCCTCATAATCGCCATGAGCGCTCATAGAACGGATGACGCCAACGTCGGCCCTCACCTCGTAATGCGTACCGTAGATAGATACTTCCTTCGCTCCTCTCATCAGGCGACCACCTAACGATTGTGGCTCACAATATCCCACTATCAGGATCGTATTCCGGCTATCGGCAATGTTATTGGCAATATGGTGCTTCACCCTGCCCGCTTCCGCCATACCTGAAGCTGAAATGATCACACAGGGCTCTTCCCGGAAGTTCAGCGCCTTTGATTCATCCACGGTCTGTATGTAATGTAAACCCGGGAAGTCAAAAGGATCATCATCGATTTCCAGCAGCTTCGCCACCGTTTTATTAAATACCTCCGGATGATGCCTTACTACGTCAGTCGCTTCACGGGATAAAGGACTGTCCACAAAGATGTCCACCTTCGGCAGTTTACCGTCCAGGCTCGCCCGGTTCAGAGAATACAGGAGTTCCTGGGTACGGCCCACACTAAAGGCGGGAATGATCAGTTTCCCTTTCTTCACCTTACAGGTGTCATGAATATATTTGATCAGCATATCGTCTGAAGGAACGGCCTCCGCATGCAAGGTGCTGCCATAGGTAGATTCCAGCAGAATGTAATCTGCCTGAGGAAAAATATCGGGGGATCGTAGTATAGCGTCATTATACCTTCCGATATCTCCACTGAAGGAGATCTGTGTGGTCTTTCCGCCTTCGGTGATGCGCACATGCACTGCTGCACTTCCTATAATGTGCCCGGCATCCGTGAAATATACCTCCACATCATCATCTATCCGGAACCAGCTTTTATAGTTTACCTTCTTTAGAGCGCCGATACTGCGTTCCGCGTCACTAATGGTATATAAGGGGCTTATTTCCGGTTTCCCCTCCTTCCTCATCTTCTTATTGGTGAACTTCGCATCATCTTCCTGGATCTTGGCCGAATCGAGCAACAGGATCTCTGTCAGATCACGGGTAGCCGGCGTACAATAGATATTTCCCTTAAACCCTCTTTTAACAAGTAATGGTATCAGTCCCGAGTGATCAATATGCGCGTGAGAGAGGATCAGGTGTGTAACTGAAGCTGCATCAAAACCGAAGTCTTCATTCATAGCATCAGTTTCTCTACCCATTCCCTGAAACATCCCGCAATCCAGCAGGACCTTTTTGCCATTCTTTAACGAGATAAGGTGTTTAGACCCTGTAACCGTACGTGCCGCTCCGTGAAATGCTATTTTCATGTGGTGTTTTTGAAAGATGATCTGTAAAAATTAATCCTGTCTATACTTTTCCTTTGAAGGACCAGGTGATGGCGAAGGAGGCAATTACTGTGCCATCAAGGCTCTTCCCGATACTGTTCACTGTGATTGTTTCAGGCTCGCCCGTCTCCGCTGTACGGGCTATTGCCGCTTGTATGGCTGCTCCTTCCTGGCAGGTGAACCATGTTTTGCCAACTGCCTTTTTCACAAAAGACGCTTCCATGCCTGTTACCAGCATGGATACACGTTTAGGGGCGGCTGCACGTACATACATCATCGCCAGTAATCCGGTGCTCATCTCTGCGGCCATAGACAGGCAGGCGAAATAAGTAGACCGGAAAGGATTCTGTGATAACCATTTAAAGGGCACCACTGTAATACACTGCCCTTCTTCTAATTGTTTCAATCTAACACCCGACAGCCAGGCAATGGGCAATTTCCATAAAAGATAAAGGGAGAACTTAAACGGGTGTCTGGCAAAACGAATGAATGACCGGACGGCTGGATGAAAGTTGGGATGCTCCATAGTGGCTTTATTGATTTGTGTAATGAGCGGGATTCAGTGCCTGTGGTGACCACTGCTGCAGCATATCGCCTACCTTCTCCTTATCATACGTATCAGCCGATTCAAGCAGGGCGGAATTCTGTGTGTGCAACCTGTTGCCTTTTGCATCCAGGATCACCATTACAGGAAAACCAAAACGCTGCGGATATCCGAGTTGTTTCAATAACGGCAGGTTCTTGTTCTCTTTGCTATAATTCAGGTGATAGACCACATAATTTTTCTCTGTCAATGCGTTCAGCGTGGAATCTTCACGAACGAACTTATAATAGCGCTTGCACCAGATACACCAGTTCCCACCGATCTGTACCAGCACATGTTTATTACTGGCAGCTGCCTGTTGTTCTGCCTTCAGCAGGTCGGCAGCCGCATCGGCGCCGGGATCATAGATATGCTGGAGGTCCAGGTAGGGCTTTTCCTGTGCATGTAATGATCCTATTGCACACATCATTACCACAATGGGTAACCATAAATATTTCTGCATACGTTAATTTATCTGTCTACAAAGACTGTATATACCGGTAGATGGACTGCTGCGCATTTACGATAGCGGCGCCTTCTTCCGGAACAATTTCGATGTTCTGTATATCGGCATCCAGTTTTACAGCGTTCGTATTATCTGCCAGCTGGAGCCTGATGATCTCTTTCAGCTGCTCCTGTAACTGCGGATCATATACCGGAAAGCAAACTTCGATACGCCTGTGCAGGTTACGGTTCATCCAGTCCGCCGATCCCATATAGACCTCTTCATTGCCGTTGTTATGGAAAATAAAGACCCTGGCATGTTCCAGGTAACGGTCAACTATTCTTCGTACCCTTATATTACTGCTCTCCGGTTGTTCCGGCACAAGACAGCAGATACTGCGGGCGATCAGATCGATCTGTACACCTTCCTGGCTGGCGGCATACAAACTGGCGATCATCTCTTTCTCCTGCAGGTTATTCAGCTTGATGGTGATCTTTGCGGGTTTACCTGCGCGGGCATTTTCAATCTCACGCTTTATTAGTTCCTTAAAGCGGTCCGTCAGGTTAAACTGCGCTACCAGCAGGTGCCGGAAGGTAAGGAACTTATATTTGCCCGGTTGCTCCCTGGCCTGCAGGTACAGGAACAACAATTCAAGTTCCTGCGTGATACCCGGGTGGGCGGTCATTAGTACATGATCTGTATAGAACCGTGCGGTCGTTTCATTGAAGTTACCGGTAGCCATCAGGCCCATGTAATCCCAATGATAGCCTATACGGCGTTTTACCAATGCGATCTTGGCGTGTACTTTCAAACCAGGAATACTATATATGATCTTTACGCCGGCGGCCTTCATTTTCTTAGCCCAGCGGATGTTGTTGGCTTCATCAAAACGGGCTTTCAGCTCTACGAACACCGTTACCTGTTTACCATTCCGGGCGGCGCTGATCAAAGCATTTGCGATCTGTGAACTGGAAGCGATACGGTACAGAGTGATGTAGATCTCCTGTACTGCCGGATCTACTGCTGCTTCGTTAAAGAAACGCAGGATGTAATCATAACGCTGGTAAGGTGCATGCAGCAGGATATCCCTCTTCAGTACTTCGTCCAGCAAACGGGGCGCCTTTTCCAGCGCAGGTACCTCTATGGAAGGCTGTTTCGGATAAGTGAAGGCCGGCGATTTAAACGGCATAGGCAGATCGTTCAGATCCTTCAGGTTATGATAACGGCCACCTTCTACCATTTCTTCCGGCAGGATGTGGAAGTAAACTGACAACAGTTTCTGTAACACCACCGGCATAGCCGCATCGTACAGGAAGCGGGTAGGTATGCCCAGTTCTCTTTTCTGGATCATCGTCTCTACCTGCTCAAGGATGTCGCTGGCCAGTTCGTTCATATCTGTTTCCGCATCCCGGGTGATCTTGATACTATAGCAACCGTTCACGGTAAACCCAGGGAACAGGAACCCTATATTCTCCCTGATCACATCGTCCAGCATAGCAATGTAAGACACATTATCCAGCGGAGGCAATTCTATAAAACGGGGCAATGACGCGCTGGGGATGTTCACCAGGGCATATTGCTGCATATCCGGAGCTCCACCTTCCGAAAGGGAGATCACAAGGTACAACTGGTTATTTTCCAGGAACACCTCTTCCGGTTTCTTCTTCCTTAACCACAATGGCTGCAGGAAGCTGAGCACCCGTGTCAGGAAATATTCCCGCAGATGCCCGATATGTAATGCATGTAATGGCTCGTTGTAGTACAGGTGTATATTGTTGGCGCGCAGGGCAGGCAATAACTCTCCTGTTAATATACGTCCGAACGCTGTTAGCTGTCTGTTGATCTCTGTCTGTATTGCCGGCAGGGTATCCTGAGATAGGATGTCCTCGCCTGCAACATCCGGATCACGGTGCAACAGTTTGTTCACCGTCAGGATAGCGGGCATACGTACACGAAAAAACTCATCTAAATTGGAAGAGAAGATAGAAAGGAATTTGATCCTTTCATATAAAGGCACCTGATCATCATTTGCCATGCAAAGTACCCTGTAGTTAAACGACAACCAGCTAAGATCACGGTCATACAGCGGAACACTTGTTGAAATAGTCTTATTACTCATGCTTAGTTCTTCACCGGAAAAAATAGGGCAGCTATCAGGAATGCCAGTACGGAAATGATCAATCCGAACATAAAGATGTTATATGCAATGCGTAATTGTCTATACTTCTTACCCAGCACCACGCCAAGATGATAAATATCCTGTATCATGCTACCGTATACGTAGTCATTATCCTTCATCATTTCCGTCATACCCCAGGTATACTCATCCAGTGACATTCCAAAGAAATTACCGAAGAAGAGCAGGTTGGTTTTTCTGCTGTCGATATCATCTTTCGTGAATCTTCCTACATTAACATTAGGACGGGTGGCCAGTACAGAGAAGATGATAGTGAGCACACCTGTCAGCAGAAAGATGAATGCAGGTATGATCAGGTTCGGGTAATCTTCCAGTCTCCGGAACAATACACCGAGTATTACGGAAATAATGATAGAGTTCACCGAGATCATGATATGTGCCTTACTATCGGCCATAGAGCTGAGGCGGATATGGTTGGTAGAGGTGGTACGGAACATTGTTTCCACACCCCTTCCTATTTTAGGTTCTTTCTCCTTTTCCTTTTCTTTCTTTTTCTTTCCGCTTTTCTCTTCCTTCTCTTCCCTCTCATCCTTCAGGGCTGCGTAAGGATCACCGTTTACGGCAGCTACAACAACAGGCGTCGCTTTAATTTCTGAAGGCGCTGCAATGATTTCATCAGATGCGATAATAACATCATCGGCCGTTGCTGCTGCCTCCTTCTTTGCGGCCTTTTTTTCTTTCTTCTGTGCCTTTTCTTCCTGTTTTTCTAATTTACTTTTCAACCTTTCGATGTTTTCTTCTTTCTGTTGTTGCAATAAAGCCTTGCAGTAAGCTGTAAAGTAATGATGAGATTCCTGCAGCCTTAATGAACCTGCGTTCCAGGCAGCACCGGAAATTTCATGACCTGTGGTCAGTTCCATTTCCTGCCTTAATAAACGGGAGCGTTCTTTAAATTCCTTTGTACCCAGATGGAACAGGTCAGCGTCACACACGATCTGCTCAAGCAGGTTTTGGGGGTTCTGTGGCATTTTTGTAGCCATGATACAGCCTGTTACCTGTTGTTGTACATTTTCTGGAATCTGTTGTATATTTAAGAACTCCCTTGCCATCTCTGCACCTTTCTCCTCGTGCATTTTCGTTTCCCCCATCAGGTAGCCAAGGTCATGGAACCAGCATGCAACGTATACCACCAGCAGTTCATTGTCCTCCAGCCTGTAATGCGCTGCAATCTGCTGTGCTGCTGCAACCACCAGCTGTGTGTGTTCTAAATTATGATACACCAGGTTAGGGTGAGAACGTTCCTGGTATTGCTTCGCAACATATGTTTCTGCTGCTTCTATGATTAATCCTGTTTGCATAAGCCTTAGTTAAAAAAGCAAAACTGAGATCAGCAAGTTACTGCATTTTTAAGTTAATTTTATTCTATGAATACGCAATGCAAAATACAACGGGCAAGCTGCTCGTTGTGTTTTTGCATTGAATATTAACCACTCATCTATGCAAGTAAGATATATTGCGTTTTTTTTCCTGTTTCTGTCCTGCAATGCTTTCGACCGCGAGGATAAACAATATGGTTCCCCTAAAGGTTATAATCTTGCAGAGGCTACCCGTTACCGTGTCAGGCAGTCCATGCAGGAGATATCAGGTATTGTCCTGGCTCCTGATGAACATCATATCCTGGCTATTAATGACGAAGAAGGGAAGATCCATTCAATTGATGTGAATACGGATAAGCCTTATCCCACTTCTAAATTTGACAAAAGCGGTGACTACGAAGACCTCGCAACTACCGGTCCCGATTGGTTTGTGCTGAAAAGTAACGGCAACCTGTATCATGTTATCGCCATGTTTACTGACACAGTAGACGCAGTTCATTACAAACTGGCGCTTCCGGGCAAAAGAGAATTTGAAAGCCTGTATTTCGATGCCCGGAATAACAGCCTGGTAGCGGTTTGCAAAAATTGTGAAGAAGACAAAAGAGAAGGTTTTGCTACCGCTTACCGTTTCCAGCTGAATACGATGGAGTACGACACCACACCCGCATACCGTATCAACGTAGCTGATATTGCCAGGCTAACAGGCGGAGATGTGGGACATTTCAGGCCTTCTGCCGCCGCCGTCCATCCCATAGAACACAGGTTATATATCGTGTCAGCCATCAACCGCCTGCTCGTCATTACCGACCTTGACGGTAAAGTACAGGAAGCTTATAATCTACGCCATCGCAGGTTTCCACAACCCGAGGGTATATCCTTCAGTGCAAACGGCGATATGTACATATCAAATGAAGCAGTTGACGAATCACAAGCCAGCATACTGAAATTTAAGTACCATTGAACTCATCACGATGATTAGCATTTTACCGAAAGCGAGACACATTCTACCCCTTCTTTTCCTGCCTCTGCTTACGCAGGCCCAGATGACAGACGACAGTCTGGCGCGCAGGGTTATCCTCATAGGGGATGCCGGAGAACTGCACAAAGACGGACACAACGTTGTTATAGATGCAGTAAAACAGCGTATCAACCTGCAAGATCCCAGGAACACCGTATTATTCCTGGGCGATAATATATACCCTCTTGGCCTGCCCGACCCCGGCGCCGGCAGATACGATGATGCCAAACAAATACTCGACTACCAGGTGAACCTGGTGAGGAATACCAATACACAAGCCATCTTCATTCCCGGTAATCATGACTGGAAACGCTCTAAACCAGACGGCTGGCAAACAGTGATCAATCAGCAATTGTATGTGGATTCATTGGGATTGCCCAACGTTAACTTCCTGCCCAAAGATGGCTGCCCAGGCCCTGAAGAGGTACAACTGGACAACAACACCACCCTTATCATTATGGATACGGAATGGTGGTTGTTCCCTTATCAGAAACCCGGATCAGAGTCTTCCTGCGATACTAAAACAAGGGAAGAGGTCCTAACAGAGCTGAACGACATTGTAAGCCGCAACAGGAATAAACTGATCATCTTCGCCGGGCACCACCCTTTCAGGAGCTACGGTATACACGGCGGATACTATACTATTAAGCAACACATTTTCCCGTTCACCGACCTTAAAAAAGGACTGTACATTCCTTTGCCACTGATCGGCTCCATTTACCCGATCACACGTGGTGTATTCGGTACGCCTGAAGATATTCCGAACCCGATCTATCAGTCAATGATCAGAGGAGTGGAAGCAGCTATCAAACCTCATGGCCCGGCTATCTTTGTGTCAGGTCATGACCATACCCTCCAGCTGATCAAAGACGAACAAAACTTTTATGTCGTAAGTGGCTCCGGCTCTAAAGAAACCCGTGTCAAAAAAGGCAGCAAATCACTTTTTGCCAGCAATGAGAACGGGTACACTGTACTGGAAATATCCAAAAGCGGTCACGTAGAAGTGAAATACTACACAGTAGATAAGACTGACGCCCCTGCATATGCACAACAATTATTCAGCCTGCAGGATGTCCGTTCCAGCGCGATTGCTAACGCCAGTCCTTCTGCCAGTCAATTACCCGCTACGCTGTCCATGCCTGCTGATGCAAAGTATGACGGTAAAAGCGGCTTCCATCACTGGCTGATGGGGGAAAACTATCGTAACGTCTGGTCTACTCCGCTCAGCTTCCCCGTATTAGACCTGAACAAGGAAAAAGGCGGGCTTAAAATACTGAAACGCGGTGGTGGTATGCAAACTCTCTCCCTTCGACTGGAAGATAAAGATGGCAAGGAGTGGGTATTGCGCTCGCTGAAGAAATATCCTGAGAAGGCCGTTCCTGAAGCCTTGCGTGAAACAGTAGCGAAAGATGTAGTACAGGACCAGATATCTGCCGCCAACCCATACGCACCAGTAGCAATAGTACCGTTAGCAGATGCCGCCGGCGTACATCATACCAATCCTACTTTTGTATACCTGCCGAAAGACACTGTCCTCGGCATTTATGCCAACACCTTTGGCGATGATGTATACCTGTTTGAAGAGAGAGAACCGGATGTAAAGAAAAAGACACTGAGCACGCCGAAACTGCTGGAACAACTGCAGGGCGATAATGACAATACCGTCGATCAGCCTACCGTGCTGAATGCACGCCTGCTGGACTGGCTGATCGCTGACTGGGACCGTCATGACGACCAGTGGAGATGGGCTGAAGAAAAGAATAAAAAAGAGAAGACGCAAAAATACTTCCCTATTCCCCGTGACCGTGACCAGGCATTCTTTGTGAATGAAGGTCTGCTGCCACGCATCGCATCCAGACGCTGGGCGCTGCCTAACATTCAGGGCTTCCGTCCGAAGATCAGGTATATAGAAGGTCAGAACCCTACTGCACAACCATTTGACCGTTCCTTTATGAACGAGTTGAGCGAGCAACAGTGGAAAGACATTTCTAAAGCATTTGTACAGAAGATCACTGATGAAACTATCAGGAATGCGGTAAACAATTTCCCTGATTCGATCAGATCGGAAGTAGGTGAGCGTACTTATAATACGCTGAAGGCCCGTCGTGACATACTCGAAAAAGAAGCACTGGTATTCTACCGCTTCCTGGCTAAAAATGTGGAAGTGACCGGCAGTAAGAAAACAGAGTTATTCACCGTAGAACGTCTCGCTGATGGGCTGTTAGACGTAACCGTTACCAAGATCAATAAACAGGGGGAACTGGAACAGGTAATCTACCACCGTACTTTCGATCCCAAAGATACCCGGGAAGTACGCCTGTTCGGCCTCGGTGGTGAAGACAAGTACATAGTGAAGGGAGACAACAACTCTCCTATCAAGGTCCGCATTATCGGTGGAAAGGATATAGACACTTATATTGATAGCACCGGTAGTCATGCAGGCAAACGTATCCGCATCTATGACCTGGCCAACAAGAAAGACAGTTTCGCTATGAATGGCAATGACAGGCGTATCTTATCCTCCAATCCGGACGTGATCAGGTACGAACGTGTCTTCTTCCGATACAATTACAACAAGCTGATGCCACTGGCTACTGCTGCGTTCAACCAGGATGACGGTTTGTCTCTCGGCGCAGGCTTCCAGTACACCACACAGGGCTTCCGCAAACGCCCTTTCGCAACAAGACATACCCTGTTAGCCGGACATTCCCTCGGGACCAATGCTTGGCAGTTCCGTTATCTGGGAGAATTCACGGACGCAATTGGAAACTCCGATCTGACCATTGCTGCCAATGTAAAAGCACCCAACAATACGATCAACTTCTTTGGTTTCGGTAATGAAACCGTTTTCGATAAATCACTGATGATCCGTTACTACCGTACACGTTTCAGCCTTTACAACATCGAACCTTTACTGAACACAAAGCTGTCGCAAAATGTAGAGCTGTACTACGGTCCTTCGTTAACTTATTATACGCTTGACAAGGACCAGACTGCAGGACGTATCATTTCCGATTTCCCACATAACGGCCTGGACTCCCTGTCAGTGTTCCAGTCTAAAACATATGCCGGTCTGCGCCTGGGACTGAAGATAGATACGCGTGATAATCCCCTTACTCCTACAAGGGGTATTATCTGGAATAGCTCTGTATATGGCAGCAAGGGATTGAATGAAGGGAAACGCGAATACCTGCAGGCACAGACAGACCTGAGTATTTACACCAACTTCCATGTACCTACCAGTGTTGTATTGGTGGCCCGTTTCGGCGCTAATAAGATCTGGGGCGACTATGAATATTTCCAGGCAGCATCTATCGGTGGCGTTCAGAATCTCAGAGGTTACCGCAACTACCGTTTTACCGGTAATGCAGCTGTGTACAATAACGTAGAGTTGCGTATCAAACTGTTTGACTTCCGTTCCTACCTCTTCCCAGCCAGCGTAGGTTTACTGGCATTCAATGACGTGGGCCGGGTATGGTATCCTAACCAAGAGTCAGCCAGATGGCATGATGGTTATGGCGGTGGACTATATTTCACACCTGCTAATCTTGTAGTACTTTCTGCTGTAGTAGGCCGTTCTGAAGAAGGCGTATTACCATATATTACTTTCGGGTTCAGGTTCTGATCTGATATCCGGATAAATAAAAGGCCCGCTCTCATTACAAGAGCGGGCCTTTTGTTTTATATTAAATCCTACAGTCCTAATCCATATTCACCTTCACACGTAATGCTCTAAGACCACTTACCCCTTGCAGGTCTTCGAGGTCAAGCATTTCCACTTCAGATGACAGTAATCCTTTATTCTGCAGGAAGGTGACATATTTCAGGTATTCTTCCATCTCTCTGGCGTAAGCATATACGATGGAGATAGTACCCGGTTGTGTAAGGCGTTTGCCTGTCTGACGGATGTGCACTTTATCTATCCGTTTCTTCATGATCTCGTAACGGATATTATAAGCGCCTTCCACATCAAAGCGGCGTTCGTCCTGGCGGAAACTGATATCGATCGGATTACTGTGTACAAGTATCAGCTGTGTAGTCTGTAGAGGTACTTTCAGAGAATCTTTCAGCTTGTTTGTCATCTTCGCGATCTCTGCCATGGAGCTCAGCTGCCACAGGCGAAGATTACGCAGGTACAACAGATCGAACTTGCGGTTCTGTGCGATAGCCTGACCGATATAGATATTGTACTCAACACCATCGGTACGGTACTTCTCAAAATAGCAGGGGAAAGAATGCTGAATGTTCTCTTTCTCTTTATCCAGGTATTTGTTGATCTCCTTATTGATCTTCGCAAGGCTTTCTTCGTACTCCTGACGGTGATGGAGGATGTGGCCTTCTGAAGTATCTACGAGCGAGAAGTAGCGTTCCAGTACCGGCTGCAGGGACGGATGACTATCATGCAGGTGACGGAACAATGGCCCGATCTCCTCATCCAGGTAGTTATTCGTCTTCAGTTCATCTTCTGACAGCATGCCACTGGTAATACCGGTGATCAGCTCATCATTCTTAAACTTCAGTTCTTCCAGCAGTGGCAGATAGATCGCGTTACCAATATAATCAAGCGTCTCTCTGATCAGTAATAACTGTTCACGCAGGTCTTCATGGATCGCATTGCTGCGTTCTGTGGAAGAGTTCCTGATATCGACAGCGCCGTACAAAGGATAAACATCTTCAAAAGAAATGTTTCCGATGTCTTTGCGGTCTTCTTTCGGCGTATGCAGATAATGCCATGCAGCATCCGTAAATTTCCATTCTACCGCAGGCTGAAGGGCAGTGAACTGCTCTTTGATAACCTGGATAATACGGTTATTCACGATATCAGTTCCTCTTGTCAGTAGCATCATTATCAGCGGATGAGCGGGATACGCACGGCCTAATGTTTCCGCAGTGATCCTGTTCACATGGGAAGAAGCTATTTCAACAATACCCAGCAGCTGATCTTCATACCACACAGGAGCCATCAGGTAACTCTTGATACCTTTCAATGGCAGATAGCGCAGGAAAGGATAAGACAACAAGGTAGCATCTGTCACTTCAGGGATCAGCAGGGGATCTCTATGCTTCATTAGGTGTTCCAGCAGCTGTTGGAATAATTGCTGCTGCTGTTTACCGTTATTGATGACACCCAGCATAACGCCACTTTCACAGAGCTCACATTCCAGCACATACTGCCCGTTGATCTTGGGAATAGGCACAATATGCACGCTGGAATCTTCCTGCTGCATCAGTGACTCTACTTCCTCTTCCATCCGGCGGTAAGTTTGTTGCTCATTACCATCGTGCATGTTCAGGATCAGGTTCTTCATGGTGTTCTGCACCTCATCCTTTGTAACATCCTGTATGGTCCAGATCACAAATCCTTCCAGTGCGAAATTGCGCAGCGGCAGTAATTCCTGTAAAGTTTCAAGAGAGAAATGCTGCTGGCAGATATTGTCATATCGCAGATCAGGCAGTTCGCCTTTTACTTTTACATCCACGAAGCGGGCGTCGATATGCAACTTCACATACTTCTTCAGGCCATTGCTTTCCGGCAAGGTCACATGATGGATGATCTCGTTCTGGTAGTCTACCGGGAAACCATATACTTTTTCAAGTAACAGTTTGTACAACCATTCCAGTTTGTCCCTTTTTACTTTCTCAACAGAGATCCCGTCCGGTACTGCCAGCAGCTTATCGCCATTAGCGGCAAAAAGCTTTTTAAACAGATCGGAGTAATAAAAGATGGCAAATTTGTGCGGAACACCTATGCCATAGATATCTTTATCCATGTCGACCGTGACAGGGAAAATAGTTGCAATGATCAGATCGAGATATTCCTGGTAGGCAGACAGATCGTCCGCACCGGCTATTGGCCCCAATAAGGCGGGGTTACCTTCAAACTGTTTAACTATCTTATGGTAGTATGCAGCACGCGCGTCCGATGTCTTAGCAGCCTTTTCTTTCAGAAACTTAACGTAAGGTCCAAATGAGATATGGCTGTCTATCAGTACTTCCTCTTCTCTAAACACCTCGGAGTTAGCAGATAAAACTTTCATAAACTATAATGTGTAAAAAATACTCATCGTATACTATAACAGACGAATGGGATAATAAAATATTTTATGGCTTCCAGTATATACAGCGTGCAGGTAAAAGCAGGATCATCGAAAATTACCTGCAAAGATATGTTAAAACTGGTTACAACACTTCAAAAAAAATGCAGATTTGCTTATACAAATCTGCATTAATATTTTAAGTATTAACTATTTAACTATTATAACTCGATCTGGTTGCGCAGCAGATCTTCTATTGTGTCGCGCCTGCGGATCAGTTGTGCTTTGCCCTCTTTTACCAGTACTTCAGCTGGTTTCAGACGGGAGTTAAAATTGGAGGCCATTTCGAAACCATAAGCGCCGGCATTGTAAAACACCAGGTAATCGCCTTCTTTAACCTCGTTAATCTTACGGTCCCAGCCGAAGGTATCTGTTTCACAGATATTTCCCACAACGGTATAGATACGCTCAGTTCCTTTAGGATTGGAAATATTGCGGATCAGGTGGAAAGCATCGTAGAACATAGGTCTGATCAGGTGATTGAAACCAGAGTTCACACCAACAAACACAGTAGCGGTGGTCTGTTTGATCACATTTGCTTTTACAACGAGGTAACCGCACTGGCTTACCAGGAATTTGCCCGGCTCAAACCATACCTGTAAAGGACGGTTATATGTTTTGCTGAATTTATTGAAGGCTTCTGACAATTTTCTGCCAAGCAGGTTGATATCTGTTTCAGGATCTCCTGCCTGGTAAGCTACTTTAAAGCCGCTGCCGAGGTCAATGAACTCCAGGTCAGGGAAATGTACTGCCTGTTCGAACATGATCTCTACTCCACGCAGGAACACGTCCACGTCTTTGATCTCAGAGCCTGTATGCATATGCAGACCGGTCACTTTCAGTTTGGTGCTTTTCACGATACGCTCAATGTGGCGCAGCTGATGAATAGAGATACCGAACTTGCTGTCTACGTGACCTGTGGAGATCTTATAGTTTCCACCAGCCATGATGTGCGGGTTCAGGCGGATACAGATAGGGTAGGAGTCGCCGAAGCGGTTTCCGAACTGTTCGAGGATGGAAATATTGTCGATGTTGATATTAACGCCCAGTTCCTTGGCAGCGATAATCTCCTCCAGGTCCACACAGTTAGGGGTGAAGATGATATTGTTAGGAGTAAAACCGGCTTTAAGGCCCAGAAGTACTTCCTGAATGGATACGGTATCTAGCCCGCAACCCAGGGAATTGATGTACTTCAGGATATTGATATTGGTAAGTGCTTTACAGGCGTAGAAAAAGCGTGCATCCGTCTTCTGGAAAGCCGATTGCAGCTTTTCGTACTGGATCTTTATTTTTTCAGCATGATATACATACACCGGTGTTCCAAATTCTTCAGCCACCTTTACAAGGAAATCGGCTGGGAGAAGATCGCTTTGCTTAGACATTTATGGATAATGATTTACAAATTTTCACACACAGGAAGCCTGTTTTTGTAAAGGCCGCCTGAAAAGTCTGCGAATTTACTACTGAAACCGGAGATTTTACAGATCTTCTTCTTCTCCCTCCATGAAACCGTCCAGTTCCCGGCGTTCCTTTTTGGTTGGACGGCCAATCTTGCTGGGACGTTTACCTGTCTGGAACACAGAGGCCTCACGTTGCTGTTGCTTGTCCTCTTCGGGGGTGATATCATTATAATATTTTATGGCTTCTGTGAACTGCACACGGTTAGCCAGCAGGGCGACCACCTGGATCACCCATTTACGGCCTTCTGTCCTGACCTCGTAAACGTCATTAACAGCTACGGGACGGGCGGGTTTGACGTTTACACCATTCAGTTTCACCCTTCCGGAATCACAGCCGTCAGTAGCCAGGGAGCGGGTCTTAAAGATCCTGATAGACCAGAGGTACTTGTCGATACGTACTTTTTCTACTTCTTTCATCTTGACTATATGTATAAGGCCGGCCCGTTAGTAACGAGCCGGCCTTCAAATTTATTAATAAATAGCGTTATCGGGCTATTTGCTCATTTCTGCGAAATACTTGTGGAAGTAAGGGATCGTCTCAATTCCTTTGTAGAAATTGGCCAGTCCGTACTTTTCATTGGGTGAGTGCAGGTTGTCGCTATCCAGACCAAAGCCCATAAGGATGGTTTTCAGGCCCAGTTCTTTTTCGAACAGTGCTACGATAGGAATACTTCCACCGCCGCGTGTAGGGATGGGACCTTTGCCAAAAGTGGCCTTAACAGCTTCGCTGGCTGCTTTGAAAGCTACATGGTCAGTTGGCGTTACATAAGGGCTGCCACCGTGGTGGGTAGTTACCTTTATTTTCACGCTTTTCGGAGCGATCTTTTCAAAGTGGGCCTGGAACATGGCGGAGATCTCTTTCCAGTCCTGGTTAGGCACCAGGCGCATGGAGATCTTGGCAAAAGCCTTGGAAGGCAGTACTGTTTTGGAGCCTTCACCCGTATAACCACCCCAGATACCGTTCACTTCCAGGGTAGGACGGATACCGGTACGCTCGATGGTAGAGAACCCTTTCTCACCCCACAGTTCATCCACCCCCAGGTCTGCCTTATATTCCGCTTCGTCAAACGGAGCGGCGTTTAAAGCTGCACGTTCTTCCTTTGTCAGTTCCTGCACTTTATCGTAGAAGCCGGGAATGGTAATATGATTATTTTCATCATGCATGGAAGCGATCATCTTACAAAGGATGGTAGCCGGGTTGGCTACTGCACCGCCGTAAACGCCACTATGCAGGTCACGGTTAGGACCGGTCACTTCTACTTCCATATAGGAAAGGCCACGCAGGCCGGTATCCAGTGAAGGATTTTCCAGGCTGATCATGGCGGTGTCGGAGATCAGTACTACATCTGCTTTCAGTCTTTCTTTATTCTCCTGGATGAAGATGCCAAGGTTAGCGGAACCAACTTCTTCCTCCCCTTCTATCATGAATTTGATGTTGCAGGGCAGGGTATTGGTTTTAGCCAGAGTTTCAAATGCCTTCACATGCATGTAAAACTGTCCTTTATCGTCCGCGCTACCGCGTGCATATATTTTTTCTTCTTTAATAACAGGCTCAAAAGGACCGCTATGCCAGAGCTCCAGCGGATCTGCAGGTTGTACGTCATAGTGACCATATACCAGCACGGTAGGCAGTGCGGGGTCTATGATCTTTTCTCCATATACGATAGGGTGGCCGGCAGTAGGACAAACTTCCACTTTATCGGCGCCAGCTTCTTCCAGGCGCAGCTTTACGGCTTCGGCACAGGCCGTTACATCCTTGCTGAAGTTTGAGTCAGCGCTAACTGAAGGGATACGCAGCAATTCCAGCAGTTCTTCGAGGAAACGATCTTTATGTTGTAACTGATAATCTTTCCAAACTTGCATGTTTCAGTGTATTTGACTTTTTAGAAAGGTGCAATTTAAGGGAAAGTCAGAAATAATGATTTGTCTGTTTCAGCTGATCAGGCTAACAACCGCCTGCGATCAGCCGGTCGTAGGTCTACCGGGGCTGGAAAGTCTGGCTTAAGTCCAACTATGCGTCGGGGATGCGTCGTGTATGAAGCATGTATACGTCGTGTATAAAGCGTAGTGCATACAGGGCATTAGAAAACAATGATCTCGTGGCGGCGGCCCCGTATTTGTGGCCCGGGAATGCTGTTTGGCGATTGACATAATGACTGGCGTATAAACGCTAGAAAAAAGCAACGCAAAAAATCATTTTGATCACATTAACATGGCATTAACATTATTGTTGAACTTTTGTTCGAAATTGATCATCCAAACCGGTATACACTACACCAATCCCAAAATAGTATGCAAACCAGCGAGGACATCACAATGTTATCGGCCCTCCAGAAAGATAACAGACTTGAGGCTTATCAATACTTCTTTATGAAATACTACAAGCCCCTTTGCTTCAAAGCCTGCCAGATGTTGGGGAACCAGGATCGCGCGATGGAGGTAGTGCAGCAATTGTTTATTGAAGTATGGAAAGATCAGACGTATAGGAACATTTCACACTCCCCCGGGGGGTTCTTTTATCAGCTTTTATATGAGCGATGTTTACATCTGCTGCAGGTCAGTACCTGCCCGCCCTGTCAGACAGGCGCTCTCGTTCCGCAACAGGCATTGTCGCCTCAATTGGCAGTATTACTAGATTCGTGACCCGATCATCACATACACAACATACACATCACCCTCAATAATCTTCTCAGCACAAGATGAAATACGACCAAGAGTATATATACACATTACTCCTGCGTAAGCAACTGGGCGAATTAAGTGAAGTGGAAGATAAGTTGCTGCAAAAGGTCATGCATACCGATGAACAGGTTCGTAAATGTTTCTATGAACAGGAAGAAGCGAAATTATATACTGATAATGCGTTCCTTGACGATCTGCGGGTAGAACATGACTGGTGCAAAGTAGCAGCTATCCTTGCCCCCAAACCCTTACATACCAGGATCTTCCAGTTTGTAATACAGCGTAACGCAGCAGCAGCGGTTTTTGCTACGGCTGTTACACTGGCAGCCGGCTGGATACTTTATGAAAATGGTTATTTCAAAGCGTCTATACCAGGCAGGGCCCGTACGCCAATGCCGCGTCATCAGGCCCCCCGGCTGGTGAAAACACCTGTTTTCACGCCCGCGTTACCGGTAGATACAACCACACACACCGCTCCTGACCCGCAGCTTATAGCGGATAATGCTCCTCTTCCGAAAGATACGGCCATGCAGAAAGAAGGCGTGCTTATAACCGGAAAGCGGATCACGCACGACAGCATCTATCAGAGCAATACTATCGAGTGGAATACACTGACAGTACCGCCCAGAACAGATTACAGGATTGAACTGTCCGACGGGACGGAAGTGCACCTGAATGCAAGTTCCACCCTACGGTTCCCGTTCATATTCCCTGGCAAGACCAGGGAGGTTTACCTGGAAGGGGAAGCTTTTTTCACTGTGGCGCATAATCCGAAACAACCTTTTATCGTGCATACGGGCACGACTTCCGTGATTGCATTAGGCACGGCCTTCAACATTAATTCCTATGATAATAATATCATCACAACTTCCCTTGTTACAGGCAGTGTAGTTACAGATGTAGGTGATAGTCTGGATGTGACCCTGAAACCGGGTTACGAGGCTATTTACAAGCCGGGCGAACGTTTCAAAGTAAAACGTTTTGACGAGAACGTTACCCTGGGCTGGAGAGACGGGATCTTCCGTTTTCACGATAAACCGCTGGAAGATATAATCCCGGTAATGAACCGCTGGTTCGGACTGAAGGTATCATTCGCATCAGCCGGTATGGCTGCCATTCTTATTTCCGGCGATCTTGATAAGGATAAACCCGTTGCTGACTTTCTGAACGAGCTTTGCTGGGAAAAAGGTCTTGACTTTAAGATCTATGACGGCACCATTCACTTTACCGCACATAAAAATAGTCAGAAGTAATCAGGAGATCAGTTTCTGCCGTAGCAGGAATTCAAGCTTCTCATTCACATCCAGCAGCTTGGCTGTTAATTCTTTATTCTCCTTCCGGAGGGAATATACTTCGTATGCCTTATCTATGTTCTGCTTCAGCTCATCATCGTTCCAGGGTTTGGAAAAATACTTGTACACCTGTCCCTTATTAATGGCGTCTATTACAGCATTGATATCAGCATAACCGGTTAACAGCATCCGGATCGGTTCCGGATATTTATCAAGGATGGACTCAAAGAATTCAATTCCTGTCATTTTGGGCATCCTCTGATCAGAAATAATGATGTTCACTTCCTGCTTTGCCAGCACCTCTTCCGCCTCCTCTGCCGAAGTAGCCGTATATACTGTATAAAGTCTACGGAAAGATGCCTTAAAAGCATTTAAGTTGTGTATTTCATCATCAACATACAGGATATGGATGTGTTGTGCACTCATTGACGCTGCCTTAGATTCAAATTATTATAAAAAAAGCGTTACAAACGAATGAAAGAAGGATAGACACTGAAAAACAAGCGCTTATTCATGGATAACTTCTTTAGATACAAGCTGTTCCGTACCTTGCCACCGTGAAATATTAGTAAAATTATAGAGAAACGTACATACGGGGGCCGTTTTTTTTGACAATGATGATATCTTTTCTGTGAAAGTAAAATAACGCCGTTTTATCGTTTACGCAACCCTTCCTTGCAGATTAAAAAAAAGCCACTATGTTTGCTACTGCTATCCAGTTTATTTCAGGGAGGTTTGATGACCGGATGCCCCCAAAACCGCATTCTAAGTTACGATAAACCAAAGTGATAATAGTACTGTTGTATTTCCAAACTGCAAACCATAGATTAAACTTAAATCCTTATTAAAATGAAAAAAAACACACTTGTTCTGATTATTATTCTAGCCGTAGTCGTAATACTTGGAGGCTGTGGTGTTCAGAAATATAACAAAATGGTTGGACTGGATGAAGCTGTTAAAAATTCCTGGGGTACCGTACAGAGCCAGTACCAGCGCAGAACTGACCTGATCCCGAATCTTGTTGCAACTGTGAAAGGCGCTGCTAACTTTGAGCAGGAAACACTGACCAAAGTAGTAGAAGCACGTGCAAAAGCAACTTCTATCAACGTAAACCCTGACGATCTTACTCCTGAAAAAATGCAGCAGTTCCAGCAGGCGCAAGGCCAGCTGAGCCAAGCATTGGGAAGATTACTGATGGTGACTGAAAACTATCCTACCCTGCAAGCTAACCAGAACTTCCGTGACCTGCAGGCACAGATAGAAGGTACTGAAAATCGTATCAGCGTTGCCCGTAAAGATTTCAATGACGTTGCCAGAACATATAACAGTGCTATCCGCACCTTCCCTAACAACATCGTGGCAGGCTTCGGCGGCTTCCAGCAAAGACCTTATTTCGAAGCACAGGCGGGCGCTGAAAATGCTCCTAAAGTGCAATTCTAAAAGCAATCCTGTATGAGCATATTCCCATTCAAAAAAAAGGAGCTCTTCACAGAAGCTGAAAAGCAACAACTGGTACAGGCTATACGTGATTCGGAGAGGCTCACGAGCGGAGAGATCAGACTGTATGTGGAAAGCCATTGCGCCTATGTCAACCCTATGGACCGTGCACAGGAAGTATTCCTGCAGCTGGGCATGGACAAGACTAAACGCAGTAACGGCGTAATCCTCTATATCGCACTGAAAGACCGCCAGTTTGCTATCCTGGGAGACCGTGGCATTCATGAAAAAGTAGGCTCCGGGTTCTGGGTAAAAGAAGGAGAACTGCTGGTCAGCTATTTTTCAAAGAATGACTACGTTGGCGGTATTGATGCCTGCATCAGGGAAATAGGAGAATCGCTTTGCGTACACTTTCCTTTTGAAGGGAACGACGAAAATGAATTACCCGACGATATAGTGTTCGGTAGATAGGCAGCGGTGATGATCCCTCCGCAGCGTAAAATTATATATGATGAGGAAAATATGCTGGTTATGGCTGGTTATACTGTTATTCACCGGATGGAAAGCACAGGCTCAGGATATTCCTGCCCGGCCTAATCCTCCCCGGCTGGTAAACGACCTGGCAGGCGTATTGTTAGGTAACGAAGCCGATATGCTGGAGCACAAGCTCCGCGCTTATAACGATAGTACCTCCACACAGATCGCGATCGTAACGATGAATACCATCGGCGATTATGAAAGCAGTGATGTGGCCCTGAAGATCCTTCGTGACTGGGGCATCGGTACTAAAGATAAGAACAACGGTATCCTGATACTGGCTGTTATACAGGATAGAAAAGTACGCATTGAGGTTGGTTACGGTTTGGAAGGTGTAGTGCCAGACGCTATCGCCAATCGTATCATAGACGAGAACCTCAAGCCTAATTTCCGTGAGCAGCATTATTATCAGGGCTTAGATGAGGCGACTGACAAGATCATTGCTGCAGCGGCAGGGGAATATAAAGCTACTCCCGGCCGTGGAAGCAAAGGAAAAGGCAGTAACGCCCTGTTCATGGCAATATTCGTCATTATCATCATTGTGCTCATCATGAGAAACCGCGGTGGCGGTGGCGGCACCACCATCAGCAGAAGAGGTTCCGGTGGCTGGATGGGCCCTATAGGTGGCCTTGGCGGTCTCGGAGGCTTTGGCGGCTTCGGTGGAGGTTCCTCCGGCGGAGGCTGGGGCGGTGGTGGCAGTGGTGGTGGTTTCGGTGGATTTGGTGGCGGCTCCGGAGGTGGAGGCGGCGCCAGCGGAAACTGGTAACTCACAAAATACCGTATATAAAAAAGCAGGCTGTTCATCTCTGAGCAGCCTGCTTTTTTTTTATACTTCTGTGAGCGGGAACCAGACACATACCCTTGTTCCTGCCGCTTGCCCGGTTTCATCGTAAAGGTCTTCAATATCAAATGTCGCGTCCAGGTTAAAGCGCCTGTTATATAGCGCAAGCCTGTCCCTGGTGATCTGCAGGCCGCGGGAATGATGCTCGTTCCCCGGCTGCCGCTGTGCTGCCGACTTCTCCCTGCCAATGCCATTATCTTCTATCACACACAGCAGGCTCCCCTTCCGTTCATAGAAAGTAATGGACAGCCGCCCGTCATCTTTTTTATGCAATAACCCGTGCCAGATAGCATTCTCTACAAACGGCTGCAGGATCATAGTTGGAATATCCGTGAAATCGGGATCCAGTGTATCGTCTACCGTGATATTATAAGTGAACTGGTCTCCAAAGCGCAGCTTTTCAAGTTCAAGATAGTTCTCCAGCATCTTCAGCTCCTTTGAAATAGGAATACTGTTTAACTGCGAATTGTCCAGTACATTCCTGATCAGCCTTGCAAAACGGCTCAGATAGGACAATGCCTGCTCTGTTTCCCGTTTCATCATGAACGTCTGGATAGAATTCAGGGCATTGAAAATAAAGTGAGGGTTCATCTGTGCGCGGAGCGCTTTCATCTCCAGCTGGGCGATCTGTTGCTGTATCACTGCCCGGCGGCGTGCTTCCTTCTTAACAGCGTTCACCCGCAGCTTAAAATAGATATAGATCAGCACAATGATCAGCAGCGCACATAAAATACGGAACCAGGCTGTTTGCCAGAATGCCGGCAATATGTTGATCGTAAGCGTAGTCACACCCGATGAAAATGTTCCGGCGGCATTCACACTGCGTACCTTAAACCTGTAGCTGCCTGGCGCAAGATTGGTATACCTGGCTATCAGTAATCCTTCTGCCTTTACCCACTCTTCATCTACTCCTTCCATCTGGTACAGGTACCCTACTGACTCATGATGATATTGCAGACTTTTGAATTCTATGCTGATAAAGTTCTGCCGGTGCGATAGTGTAACAGGCGTATAGCGGCCGCGTTCCGCTCCGATGTTTACCACACTGTCCATTGCCCTGAGACCCAGAATGGTCACATCGGGCGGTGGTGGCGCCACCTGAAGCGCTGCAGGGTCGAAGATCACAAAATGATCTGAAGCCCCTACCATCAAACGGCCATCCCGTAACTGGCTTACCGAACGGCGCACCTTCCGGTTATTGTCAATTATATCTCCTGTCTGAACAAATGTTTCAAGTGTTCCCTGTGGTTTGTTGAACCTGTAAAAACCATACTGGGTAGTGAACCATACCCCTGTCGAGCCTATCACCTGCAGGTTCAGCACCCACTCATCGAAGAGCGCGCCGTTGATCATTAAAGGCCGTCCCGTTCCCTGGCTGGTGTTATAGATCCAGAGGCCATGATCAGTTCCTGCTATCAGGGTACTGTCGTCCAGAAATTCAATACAGGTAATATTACTGACTGATAGCTTATCCTGCAGGAAGATCCTGGAACTGCTTACTTTGCCTGTTTTTATATTGAAGCGGATCAGTCCTGCGTCACTCGAAGCCATCCACAGTAGCGAATCATGCTGACGGGCTACGTCCATGATAGTTATCGGCCGATTTACATATTCCAGTAATCCGGGGTAACGCACGAAATCGTTGGTACGTGTGTCCCATCGCACCAATCCTCTTTTATACAAACCTATCCATACCGCAGTATCCTTTTCCGGCAGCATGGTCATTAGGGTTTGGTCTCCAAATGCAGGAGAATGATAGTGGTTCACGAATCTGCCTTTCTCCGGATCAAATACTGACAACCGGCCATTTTCCTGTCCTACCAGCACCTTTCCGTCGGGCATCTGGGCAAAACTCCAAACCAGGCTACGTTCCTCCGGTAACTGATAAGCAGGGCTTTTGGCATCATGCAGGAAATGTGCTTTAAAACGCAGTGAAGGATCAAACCAGCTGAAACCTTTCCCCCAGTAACCGGCATAGATATTCCCCCAGCTATCCTGGAATAAACCTGTCACTTCTGCTCTGGGCAAGCGGTCTTCAGTTCCCTTGAAGATAGTGCGGTGATCCATGATCCGGAAGGAGTTGTCCGGCATGTTGAGGATATTAATGCCAAGATCCGTTCCCACCCAAAGGCGGCCATTACGGTCATTGAGGAAACAATTCACCTCGAAATCATAATGCAGGCTTTGATCATCTCCGTTATTCGCCCGGATGTTCGTATCAAATTTGCCGGTATGTTCATTGAATCGATAGATGCCGCCGTTTGCTGTAGCTACCCAGATATTCATTTCCCTGTCGGCGATAATATCGGTCACCATATTTCCATCACCGGAGGGCAATGAAAAAGAGAAGGCCCTCAGCTGACGGGTTTCCGGTTGATATTGGTAAAGCGTATCACCTCCCCTGGCGGCTACCCACATACGTTGCTTGCGGTCTATATGAAATTTCCTGACACTGCTCCTGATGGAGAGCAGCGGATGATTCCCAGGATTATCCTGCCAGTAATAAAGATGTTTACGGGAAGGCTCAAGCATGTAGATACCACTGCGGCCACTGATCCACAGGTTTCCCTTCGCATCTTCAATGATCGTGCTGTACAGGTCTCCCCGTATGGCTTCGGGAATATTGGGAGGTTTGATAAAAAGGCGGTTTTCCTCATCGTATTTCAGCAGCCCTTCCTGTGTGGTGGCCCATATCACACCTGCATGGTCCTGGATGATACGGCTGCAATTGAGGTTTCCATGTATAGATGGCAGAATGTCGATCTTCAGTACAGCTACACCTGATGTTGCCGGATCGTAGTACCTGATATTATCGGGAGCGCCCATCCAGATGCGTCCTTTATTGTCTTCACAAAGACAGATATCATCGTAATAGATAGATCCCGGCACCTTATCAAAACTGGCGATAGTTACCAGGTTGATCCCGTCATAACGTTGCAGGGCAGTACTGGCTATCCATATAAAGCCCTTGCTATCCTGCAATATGGCGGAGACGTGATTACTCGCCAGACCATCTTTACGGTCCAGGTGCGAAAAAGTATAAGCGGTGCCCTGTGCCTGCACAGGTGAACAATACCATGCCATCAGCCATAACAGCAGGACTGAGACAGATAAACGTTTCGACAAATGCAGTTTCATTAAGTGGTGAAAGCGTTAAATTATTTTATACCTTTTGCTGACACCGGCAACAGCCTGGTATTTCCCTTCGTCAAAAGCATTCTCACTTTTAGCCATCACGATCGTAGCCACGCCATTTCCAATAAGATTAGTAATAGCGCGGGCCTCAGACATAAAACGGTCTACGCCGATCAGGATGCCTAATCCCTCTACAGGAATTACCTTAATAGCAGTAAGTGTTGATGCCAGTACAATAAATCCGCTACCGGTAATACCGGCAGCTCCTTTTGAGGTTATCATCAATATACCTATGATGGTCAGCTCCTGCCAGATGTCCAAATTTACACCATAGACTTGAGCCAGAAATATTACAGCCATAGAAAGATAGATACTTGTGCCATCCAGGTTGAAGGAATAACCTGCGGGCACCACCAGCCCCACTACTTCCCTGGCGCATCCCAGTTCCTCCAGTCGTGCCATTAGTCCCGGTAGCGCCGACTCAGAAGAGGAGGTGCCCAGTACGATCAATATTTCATTACGGATAAATTTAAGGTAATGCCACAGACTGAAATTATAGATGCGTGCAATTCCTGCCAGTACTACTCCTATGAACAAGAACATGGTGAGGTATACGCAGCCCATTAGTTTCAGCATAGGGTATAAAGACTCCAGTCCGAAACTGCCGACAGTATAGGCCATTCCGCCGAAAGCACCCAGTGGGGCCAGGCGCATGATAAATTTCAGGATATTGAAAAATACTTCTGACAATTTCTCGAAAGTGATGAGCAATGAGGCACCTGCGCTTTTCATTTTGGTCAGTCCGTAACCAAATAATATGGCGAAGATCAATACTTGCAGGATGTCTCCTTTTGCGAAGGAGTCTATCACATTGGAAGGAACGATATGCATGAGGAACTCCGACCATTTAAATTCTGCTGCCTGTTCCTGGTACTTCGCTACAGCAGCGGTATTAATATTCTGAAAAGCTCTTCCCACACCTGGCTTTAACACGTTGGCCACGAACAGCCCGATAACGATGGCAAGTGTAGTAACGATCTCAAAGTACAGGATGGCCTTCCCTCCTACCCGTCCAACTTTTTTCATGTCACCCATGCGGGCGATACCCAGTACGATGGTCAGGAAGATGATGGGAGCTATCAACATTTTGATGAGGTTAATGAACATTTCGCTCATTAATTTGCCGGTGGCGGCTACAGAAGGGAATAGGGCTCCGGCGAGTATGCCAAGGATAATGGCAACGATAACCTGGAAGTATAGATGCCTGAAAAGTTTACTCATAAAGTCAAGATACAAAAAAACGCTTAACGCTGAGTGCTATTTGCACACAACGCCAAGCGTTCTTTAATATGTTATGCAGTGATTATCCTTTTATAGCGGAAATACCAGGAAGGTCTTTACCTTCAAAGAATTCCAGCATAGCACCACCGCCGGTAGATACATAACTAACTTTTTCAGCCAGGCCAAACTGGTTTACAGCAGCCACGGAGTCGCCACCGCCTACCAGGGAGAATGCGCCTTGTGCAGTTGCAGCTACGATAGCGTCAGCTACTGCTTTGGTACCATTCTGGAAAGCCTTCATTTCAAAAACACCCATTGGACCATTCCACAGGATAGTTTTTGACTGCTGGATCGTTTCGCTGAACAGGGCTACTGATTTTTCGCCTATGTCCAGTCCCATCCATCCTGCTGGGATGTTGTCATTGCTAACGATCTGGGTATTGGCATCGGCTGCAAATTTATCTGCAGCAACTGAATCCACGGGCAGGATCAGCTGCACGCCTTTTGCTTTTGCTTTTGCCAGCAGTTCCAGCGCCAGGTCCAGTTTTTCGTTCTCGCAGAGGGAGTTACCGATCTCTTTACCCTGTGCTTTCAGGAAGGTATATGCCATACCGCCACCAACGATGATGTTGTTAGCTTTTTCCATCAGGTTTTCAATGATCAGGATCTTATCGCTCACTTTAGCACCACCCAGGATAGCAGTGAAAGGTTTTGATGAGCCGTTCAATACTTTTTCAGCGTTACCAACTTCAGCTTCCATCAGTAAACCGAACATACGTTTGCCGGCAGCATAGAACTGAGCGATAACAGCTGTAGAAGCGTGTGCACGGTGAGCGGTACCAAAGGCATCGTTCACATATACATCACCCAGCTTAGACAGTTTTTCAGCAAAGGCTTTGTCACCTTTCTCTTCTTCTTTATAGAAACGCAGGTTTTCCAGCAGGAGCACTTCTCCAGCCTGCAGGTTAGCTGCTGCTTCTTCTGCTACGGGACCGATACAGTCTTCAGCAAATTTCACGGTAATACCGTCCAGCAGTTTCACCAGGTGGTAAACCAGGTGTTTCAGGGAATACTTCTCGGTAGGACCATCTTTCGGACGCCCCAGGTGAGACATCAGTATCACGCTGCCGCCATCTTTCAGGATCTTCTTGATAGTAGGCACGGCAGCCGTCATACGGGTATCGTCAGTGATCTCATATTTATCGTTCAGAGGCACGTTGAAATCTACGCGCACAACAGCTTTATGGCCGTTAAAATTGAAGTCGGAGAATTGACTCATTTTGTAATATTTTAAAAGATGGGAGAAGTGATCTGAGAATAAAATATAAATGGTGAACAGTGAACGGTGCGTGTTATCACCATTTACCATTCACCACTTACAGTATAGCAATAAGCTTATTTGCTGATCAGACCGGCGAAGTACTTAACAGTACGTACCAGCTGGGATACATAGCTCATTTCGTTATCGTACCAGGATACGGTTTTAACCAGTTGTTTGTCGCCCACAGCAACGATCTTGGTCTGTGTAGCATCAAACAGGGATCCGTAAGAGATACCGATAATGTCGCTGCTTACGATTTCATCTTCAGTATAACCGAAAGATTCGTTGGAAGCGGCTTTCATAGCAGCGTTGATTTCTTCAACACTTGTTTTCTTATTCAGAACGGTAACCAGTTCAGTCAAAGAACCTGTGATGGTTGGAACACGCTGTGCGGAACCATCCAGTTTACCTTTCAGGGCAGGCAGTACCAGACCGATCGCTTTAGCAGCACCAGTGCTGTTAGGAACGATGTTAGCGGCAGCTGCACGTGCACGGCGCAGGTCACCTTTCGGGTGAGGAGCGTCCAGGGTATTCTGGTCGTTGGTGTAAGCGTGGATAGTTGTCATAGTACCCATTTCGATACCGTAAGTATCGTTCAGTACTTTGGCCATTGGCGCCAGACAGTTTGTAGTACATGAAGCGCAGGAAATGATAGTTTCGCTACCATCCAGGATGTCATGGTTTACGTTGAAAACTACTGTTTTCAGATCGCCGGTAGCAGGAGCAGAGATTACTACTCTCTTAGCGCCTGCAGTCAGGTGAGCGGCTGCTTTATCTTTGTCTGCAAAGAAACCTGTAGACTCAATTACCACATCAATACCATGCTCTTTCCAGGGAATTTGTGAAGGATCTCTCTGTGCGTATATTTTTACTTCATTACCGTCAACGGTGATGGCGTTATCAGAATGTTTAACTTCTGAATCGAAACGACCTTGTGCAGAATCGTACTTCAGCAGGTGAGCTAATACAGCGGGACTTGTAAGGTCATTAATAGCTACCACGTCTATACCTGGCATCTTGTAGATCTGACGGTATACTAAGCGGCCAATACGACCAAAACCATTAATACCGATTTTAAGAGTAGTTCCCATTTTACACTGAGTTTGTTGAGATTGAAAAAAATTGAGTAGCGAATTTACAAGCTATAGCGGGATAAAGCAATATAAATTTAAGTTAAGCAACTTTTTTTTGAAAATTTCAAAATAGCGATTACCTTTGCAGTCCTCTAAACATGGAGAGCATGTCAAAGAGGGGATTAGCCGCGTTGGTCAATCGGCTAAGACGCCTCCCTTTCACGGAGGAATGACGGGTTCGACTCCCGTACGCGGTACCAACACGGACGGAGATAGTACGAAAGTATTATCTCCGTTTTTATTTGGGGCAATTCGTGGGCGTGGCGGGCGATGCCAAGGAAGACTTCATTTACGCGGGAGGTTCGACACTGGTCGTTTTTCCGGTTGTAGGACATTCCTTCAGGAAAGAGTAAAAATTGAAGTTGCTGTTTTTCGGCGTAGGCTGCTAAATCCCATGTGATGGCGAGGTTGGAGGCGTAGTTTATAATCGCATCGACACATTTGTCTAGGTTCGACACCTCATTTCCTGTTTTTGCCAATTCATCTGCGATTGCCTTACGTTCTTTAATAAGTTTTGTAGTGAACTCCTCATATAAATCCCGGTCTATCTCCTCATTAGCGTGACGCTCTCTAAGACGTTTTATCTTTTTGTCGATCTCTGCTATTTTCTCTACGAACATTTTTTCCTGCTCCCGGCTTTCTTGGGTGTGTTGATTATAAGTGGCGATCACCTGCATTTTTATAAGCTGCCGGTAATCCTCATTTACACCCAGGGAAAAAGCTGCCAGTAATTTCCTGAATGTTTCATGAAGACTATCTACCCGCTTATTGCATTTGCAGCCGGGCGTATTACACTTATAATAGTATTTCTGATTCTTGTATGCCTTATACCCTCTCAGGTAGCTGCCACACTCATCGCATTTCAGAAAGCGTTTTAATGGGATAACGTCATTCTCAGATTGTACTGTATATCCCTGATGATGACTAGAGAGGATGCCATTGACCTTCAAAAACAATTCCCTGGATACGGCTTTCTCCTGAATACCCTCAATTACAGCTCCCTCTAATGCCTTATGAACGACTAACCCACAATAAAAAGGATTCCTCAATATGTCGGACAACCGCTGTTTGGTAAGATGCAAGCCTAAAGCCGACAATCGCAGCCTGACTTCCTCATTAGTAACTCCGGTAGCCTTCCAATGAAACCCCATCCCTATCAACTTACCGGTTTTATTTAATGCGTAAGTCTTCTTTCCCTCCCGTCTGACGATATCATATCCCATAGGCGGCGGAGCGCACCAGATACCCATGAATAACTTCTCCCTCACTCCTGCCATACATTTTTCACGTCTCAGCTGATTATCATATTCACTAAATATGAATTGGATATTTTGTTGCAATGCACCACTGGCTGTTGATGCATCTGTAGGCTGCGTGACGGCATAAACGATTATACCTTGCTTTTTAAGCTGATCGGCAATATACATGGCGTTCGTACCCGAACGGCTGAACCGGTCAACACTATATACGATAATATGGGCTATCTTCTCTTTGCTCTTCTTCACGAAAGCCAGCATCTTATTAAATTCACGGCGTTCGTCTGTCCTGGCACTTTCATAGGTTCCGCCAAAATACCCTTTGATATTCAAGCCGCCTTTCGTTGCATATTGTTCACATGCCTTACGTTGGGTACCTAAACTCATATTGTTGTCAGCCTGCTCCTTGGTCGAAACACGGGTATAAATAACACAGTTATTATTACGCGCAGTCTGCGCTTTCTTTCCTTTAGCGAAAGAATCAAAAAGGGATAATCCTGGGTTCATGCTATTTTCTTTTCGTATTCAATATTGGGTAAGTCAATTATTTTGGCGGAAGAACCCCGCTGGCTTAATATGGTCAACCCTATTGTTGTAAATGCCTTGATCGTGTTTATCAGCTCTTCAGCTTGAGCGGTGGAGTAGTTTTTAAAGTTATCACGGTAACCCCATAACCCGACCATTTTTTCCTGGATTCGAGGCTATATTCGGGATGCCGTGGGATGAGAAAGGAATATTACATATTGAAATAAGCGACTCAGAAATAGGAAGGGTTCTATATCACGAAGACACACATAATAGAACTTACAATACTGTAACTCTATTTGCAGACAAAATAATTGCTGCAAAAGATGAAGATGCTAGTGCTGATCTTTGGTTTATCATAATACCAGACGAAGTTTTTCAATATTGCAGACCAAACTCTACATTAAAAAAGAATTGATAGTAGAGAAAAAAACAACAACAAAGGCTTCAGCCAAAAAATTCATTACTCAACCTTCCTTTTTTGAAAATATTAACCAAGAGGCAGAACCCTATAAATACGAGGCAAATTTCCATAATCAACTAAAAGCTAGGTTATTGCATTACTCAATTCCAACCCAGATATTAAGAGAAAGTACAATTGCACCAAATGAATACCTCAATGGCTTTGGAGTTCCTAAAAGAGACTTTTCAAAAATACAAGGTCATTTGGCATGGACTATTTCGACTGCTGCTTTTTATAAAACAGGAGGTAGGCCTTGGAAACTCGCGAATATTAGAGATGGAGTTTGCTATTTAGGGTTAATATACAAGCTTGATGATAGAAGTTCTGATACAAGAAATGCGTGTTGTGCGTAAACACCCGAGATAGAGCGTCTTGCCCGAATGGAAACGGCTGAATAATATTGTAGCTATCAAACTGGCAATATGGAACGCAATATTATAAGCAGAGGCAGACGTAGCCATGATGAGATCACTTT